>CAWBBM010000029.1:0-128427 GCA_963787015.1 uncultured Bacillaceae bacterium | reverse complement strand
ATTATAAGAACAATAACCCCAATGAAATGACCACTCCACTGATGACCAGGATAATCACACAATAGCCCATGATATCCTTTGCCTTTAATCCGGCAATGGCTAACGCCGGCAAGGCCCAGAACGGCTGAATCAAGTTGGTCCAGGCATCTCCCCATGCGACAGCCATAGCGGTTTTGGCTACAGAAGCATCAAGGGTTTGGGCGGCATCAAGCATAATGGGAGCCTGGACGGCCCACTGTCCGCCTCCAGAAGGGACAAAGAAGTTGACAATCCCTGCACTAAGGAAGGCAAAGAAATAAAAGGTCACATCATTTGAGATCGATACAAAGGCTTCACTCATGACAACAGCAAGGCCTGATGCTGTCATCATCCCCATGATCCCTGCATAGAAAGGGAATTGAATGACAATCCCGCTTGCCCCTTTAATCGCCTCTTGTACACTAGCGAGGAAGCGTTTGGGAGTACCATGGAAAAGAATCCCGAGGAATAGAAATAAAAAGTTCACGATATCCAAATTAATAGCGAACCCATTTTGTACAAAGTAGGAGAATAAAAAAACAATCCCCAGCACTCCGACAATAATCGATAAGATCCTACTGTTTTCAAGACGGTCAGCAGGTGTCAATGCTTCTTTCTCAAGAGTGGCAGCCGTCTCATGAAAGATAGAGGGATCCACGGTAACTGTCTCTTCTTTAGAAGGCATTAACATCCTGTTGGTGATTGGCAGGATGATGAATAATGCGAATACTATGATGAGTGTCGATGTGGCAAAGATCGTCTCATTCGTCGAAATGACCCCGATCAGATCCTGGAATGGGTGACCCTCCGTCGCAACCGACAATGGGATAGATCCGGAAAATCCCGCATGCCAGACCACAAATCCAGAATAAGCACTTGCAATCAACAAGCGATAATCGACACCTTTCACCCGCTTTGCCAATTCTTTAGCAAATAAAGCGCCGATCACAAGGCCAAAGCCCCAGTTGATCCAGCTTGCAATCATGGACACAACGGTCACGATCACAATCGCCGAACCAGGTGACTTGGCAAAAGAAGCGAGAAAGCCAAGGAATCGTTTAAATAACGGACTGCTCGCCAGTACATACCCTGTTACCAGGACGAGAACCATCTGCATGGAAAAGGCAAGAAGGCTCCAGAAGCCATTCCCCCAATACTGAACCATCTCAAGGCTTGTGCTCTCGGTGAAAATAAGTCCAAACCCAAATACGGCCAGCGTTAAAATGACAACGAATAAAAATGGATCAGGCAAATAACGCTGCATGATTCTGTTTGATAATGAAATAACTGCTTTCATCTTTATCCCCCTTATGAAAAAATCTCCATCTTTTCTATTCTTCTATAACTACAAGTGAAAACCCTTTCATTTTTATTTAAATAGGAATATTGGCAGTAACGAAAAAGCGCCTGCCTCTTTTACAAGAGAACAAGCGCTTAAGGTCATTTCTTTGTTGGACGGGACTTCCCTTTCAGTTCGCTTCGGAGCAGCCTGAATAAGGTCACACACATCATGATGAGAATAATGGTGAATGGCAAGGCGGAGACGAGGGATGCGGTCTGTAATCCTTCGAGTCCACTGGACAGGAGCAACACAGCTGCAATCGCGGCAATGAGCACTCCCCAGACGATTTTCACTACCATTGGAGGATTCAAGCTTCCCCCCGTTGTCATACTGCTTAATATAAACGTAGCGGAATCTGCTGATGTAATTAAAAAGGTAAAGATCAATAAGATGGAGATGACCGACAAAGCCATTGTGAATGGAAGTTCCCCATAGGTTGTAAACAAGGCGCTTGTGACATCTTTGTTTACCCCTTCAGCAATCGATGTGCCGTTAAATAAATCAAGGTGAAGTGCTGTTCCACCAAAGACAGCAATCCACATAAGGGCGATCAGCGGTGGAACGACCAGGACCCCGATGATAAATTCCCTTATTGTTCTCCCCCTTGATACCCGGGCAATGAATGCCCCTACAAATGGAGACCAGGCGATGACCCATGCCCAATAGAAGATGGTCCAATCCTGTACCCATGTGCCTCCCTGGTAAGGGGTCAGCCGCAAACTGTAACGGATAAAGTTAGAGATATAGTCACCCACTCCAAGGGTGAACGTGTTCAAAATAAAGACCGTTGGACCGACGATGAATACAAACAGCATTAATAGAAGGGCTAAGGATAAATTCAAATTACTGAGCCACTTAATCCCTTTATCGAGGCCAGTAGTGGAGGATGCTAAATAAAGGATAAGTAAAATGAACACAATCCCAAGTTGAGTTAGCGTTCCGTTACTGATTCCAAAAACGGAATTCAAGCCCCCGTTTATCTGGAGAATCCCTAACCCCAGTGAAGTAGCTACCCCCATGACGGTTGCAATCACAGCTAAGATGTCGATGGTATTCTTAATTCCTTGCGTTCGTTTGCCTGTACCGATCATAGGAGATAGGGAGGTGGAAACCAATCCATTTTCTCCTTTTCTAAATTGAAAGTAAGCAATGATCAATCCGACAATCGTAAAGACAGACCATTGACTGATGCCCCAGTGGAAGAAGGAATACCCCATCGCAAGGCGAGCAGCCTCTTCGGTTTGTGGTTCCACACCAGGAATCGGAGTCTCAAAGAAATGACTCATTGGTTCGGCAATTCCCCAAAACACAAGGCCAATCCCGAACCCGGCAGAGAATAACATGCCAATCCAAGTGAAGAAAGGATATTGCGGACGCTCATCATCCTTTCCTAAACGGATTTTTCCGTATTTACTTCCCATAAGGAAGAAAAGGAATAAAACGAAGAAAAACACCGCAGTGAGATAAAACCACCCAAAGGAATAGGTCGTAAAACCAAAGGCTGCATTTGCCCCTTTAGCAAAAAGTGAAGGGAAACTAGCACCAAACACAACTAAAATGGACACAATAATAGCAGAAATCCAAAACACTTTGTTCAAATATGTACGATTACCCATGAATAAACCCTCCTGACATAGTAGACGACAAATGTACTCTTTATTCTCATACCCTATTTCTCCCAGGGTATTCATCAATAGGAGGTCATTCAGTACAAACGGAGAAATGTTTCGTGATACAATGGCTAAATTAAGAATATTCAACAACAGAAAGGTGACTACGCATGATTACAAGCATTACAACCGATATGGACGGTACGTTATTAAATGAACACCAGGAAATCAGTGAAGCCAACAAACAAGCCATATTAAATGCGCAACAACAGGGGATAGAAGTCATTGTTGCCACGGGCAGATCATATGAAGAAGCAAGGTTCGTCATACAGGACGCAGGAATCTCCTGCGATATCATTTGTGCCAATGGCGCCGAGGTTCGAAATAAACAAGGTGAACTTGTCTATCAGGCCGAAATCGAGACAGAACGTGCGAAAGAAATTACAGCTGTCTTAAACGAAACCGGAATATACTTCGAAATTTACACAGATCAAGGAACGTATACTGAAAACTATGAGATGGGTATCGAACTGATTGTCGATATCTTTACAACAGCCAATCCGAATGTATCCGAGGAGCAGGTGAGACAAGTAGCCAAGGAACGATTCGAGAAGGGGCATATCAAGTTAATAGAAGATTATGCCGCGCTATTAGAGGATTCTACCAAGCTTGTCTATAAATTCCTTGTCTTCTCATTTGATCAGAAGCAATTAGCAGAGGCTAACAAGAAATTAAATGAACTTTCAGGCATAGCAATCAGTTCATCGGGTAAAGAAAACATAGAAGTAAATAGCGTGGATGCTCAAAAAGGAGTCGCTCTAGAGAAGCTTCTACATGGCAAAGGACTCTCAGCCGAGGATGCCATGGCAATGGGGGACAATCTCAATGATCTATCCATGATGAAAGTAGTCGGAAGACCGGTGGCCATGGGGAATGCTCTTGATCAGGTAAAAGAATTCTGCCCGTTCATCACAGCAACGAACAAGGAAAATGGTGTCGCTAAAGCGATACTGGAAGCCCTTCAACAGCCGGCAACGTAATGAGTTTGTCTTTTGTTGTCCATACTGGTTAAAAAAGTGTATAGGGGAGCTAAAGAAATGAGAAAACGTAAAAATCCAATTGGGTTCTTCATCGTCAGTCTTAGCTTGCTGCTTAGTGCGTGCTCAACCGTTCAACCAGATGTGCAACAAGAAGAAAGTGAATCCGTCACCAAGCCGAGTGTCGAAAGTACAGTGATTGCCCAGAATCTTTCCATTCCCTGGTCGATCCAAAAACGTCATGATGTTTTCTATATTACACAGAGAACTGGTGGCATCGTTGAAATAAAGGATGGAAAAAAATCTGTTATAAAAACCAGTCTTTCAAAGCCTTTATCTGATCGACCTGAAGCGGGGCTGCTTGGATTTGTGCTTCACCCGGACTTCAACTCCAATCAGCAGGCCTTTGCTTATTATACGTATGATGACGAGGGTGACCCATATAACAGGGTAGTCTTACTGAAACGAACGGCAAATCAATGGACAGAGGAAAAAGTACTGTTGGACCAAATTCCGAGTGGTCAATACCATCACGGTGGCAGGCTTGAAGTGGGTCCCGACGATAAGCTTTACATTACAGCGGGTGATGCCACCAAGCAGGACAAGGCTCAAGACCTCTCTTACCTTGGTGGGAAAATTCTTCGGATGAACCTGGATGGTGGGATTCCAAAGGATAATCCATTTAAGGATTCATTCGTTTACAGCTACGGGCATCGTAATCCCCAAGGACTCGTTTGGAATCAGGACGGGGACCTGTATGAAACAGAACACGGACCGAATGGCTATGATGAAGTCAATCTGATTAAGGCCGGTAACAATTATGGCTGGCCGAAGATTACAGGAAATGAAAAGGGAGAGTCATTGATTTCCCCACTTGCCCATTCAGGAGAACCTTCATGGGCCCCGTCAGGAGTAGATATCTGGAATGGGAATTTATTCTTTGCTTCTCTCGCTGGTCAAAGCGTGAAGCGATTTGACACAGAAACCAAGAAAGTATCTGATGTACTGACCGGTTTTGGCAGGATCCGGGATGTGCTGGTGGAGGGGGATACCCTTTACTTTGTCACGAATAACACCGATGGTCGAGGCATACCACGTGAGAATGATGATGCGTTGTATAAGGTGGATTTGAAGTCACTGACTATGGAAGAATAATAGGTGAAAACCTTCTTGGACTCGATGTGGAGTTTTTTTTTCAAAAGCTCTGTTAAACTTTATTGTTGAAAAATAGATGAAAATGGGGGAAACCTTTGATTAAGGTTTCCCAAGCACTGTTTAACCGCCTTTTACAATGTGTTCTAAATATACAATTCCCATAAAAATTAGCCATACCGCTAACGGAATTGCCAAACTTTTAATTGCTTGTAACAGTTTATATTCTTTGTTTTTCTTTTGCAGAAGTCTATCGGTAATAAAGAACAACATAGAAGCACTTAAACTATACAATAGTAATATAAGACCAAAAATAACATGGAAAATGCAAGAGAAAATGATTTCGGATTTTTCATTTCCTGTCTTTGTAGAAATAATTCGACTGACTTTATCACTAATTATAGAGGTTAAGACTCCATAAATTAAAATAGCTGGGAAACTATACATCAAATAAACAGGTATGGCTAAAACAACAGCAAATAAGTAATTTGGTATTGATGTAATCGTTTCACCAAATGGATTTGGCACGATTAGACCTAACAAAACAGCAAACAAAGAACCAGAAGCAGATGCCGAAATAATTTTTCTTGATATTATTTTGTTCACCTCCATATTCAGTACATACATAGTTTAAAGAAACACTAAATATTGAATTTTGCGAATCTCAGGCTATCAAATGTCTCGGTTATTTCATTTACAAATCATGATAATAGAAATTCTTTCATATTGCGTTTTGTGCTTTCGTTACTATGACTATCTACAAACAAAAACCATGGGAGGTAGTTGTCGAGATATGTTGTAGCAACACCTTAAAACGGTTTATCCATTGTTTCATAAGAGAAAGGGGACCATTCACATTCTGGATGTGATACAAACATTTAATAATGTGTTTACTATCGTTAGATTTAATTCTGTAATGTTCTAACCCTTATTCTTTTGTATAGTTTTTATAGGCGCACCAAGCAATTCATCTACCTTAGTTTTAACAATCCGACCCATACAAGCTACCTTCGATACAGTTGTTAATTATACTAAGATTTCAGGGAGGTTTCTAATATCTACATTTACCCTTAACAGAGCCTTATCAAAAAAACACGCTACAGAGCGTGTTTATGAATTCTTATTTTCGTCATTGTCTTTATATTTCAACATCGCAATCACAAACATCCCAAAGCTGAGCATCAGAGATAACACTTCGAATGTATTCATATACATCGCCTCCTTACTCTAAGGCTTTCCGGATCCGGGATTGTCCTATACGCTTCAAAAAGAAAAACATGAAACCGCTGTAACTCACGGTTTCATGTTCTTTTCTTTAATCTTCTTCGCGGGTTAATACGTCTAATACATTTGTCAGAAATACATTTTCATCAATCCCCATGGTGATTCGTTAAATGGCGATTAATCCCAAAATGATTATGATCCCTTCGCATTTCCTCCGGCTATTTTTCTTTTTCGTTTAACGATTTTGATAGAGCATGAATGGCGAGTTCCAGCTGTTCCAATTTCTTTTCAAGCTTTACTAATAGAAAGAGTGTGACGGCAATGGGGAATCCGAAATTTCCCAGTAATTGAACAAATACGGAATAGTCCATTGAAGTTCCTCCTTAGTTCAGGCAGGCGAAAGCCCGCCTTAAGTTTGGTGACAGTCAGAGATTCAGCGCTTTCCCGATCCCTGTCGCAATGGCGCTCGCCAATCCGGTTATGAAGGTCGGATTTTTTAAGAGATTCGCATCATTCACCGTGTCGATAAAGAGATTTTCAAGTAAAATGGCAGGCATGGCCGTTTCTCTTAATACGGCGAAGTTCTCTTCCTTTTGACCACGGTCCCGTAATCCGTATCCCGAGAGGAATTTCATGACTTCCCCGTGGAGGACATCCTGCCTTCTTCCTGTTTCAGAGGAACTTGTACCAGGATAAATATAACTTTCGAATCCAGTACCGCCACCGGCATTATGGTGAAGGGAGACAAAGTAAGCGGCTCCCATTCCATTCGCATAATCAGCACGCTCCGAGAGACCGACATAGTTATCTGATTCCCTGGTCAACCTGACATCCACGATATAGTTCGCTTCCAGCCTCTGCTTCACTTTCAATCCGATTGTTAAGGTAAGGTTTTTTTCCTGCAGTCCATTACCGGTAGCGCCTGGATCGGTTCCACCGTGACCTGGATCGAGTATAATGATTGGCATAATGTTCATTCCCCCTTTTATTATTAAGCCCAGTAATACGACCCGGCACCATATGGATATTCGATTCGGCTATCGTTATGAACGAAGGTCGTATACTTGATGATTCCGCTGAATCCGCATGTTTTAGCGACTTCCACCACTTGAGAAGGCGTCTTTCCTGAAGGGTCGACATCGGCTGCGATGCCGTATGTGTGCATACTGTTCGAAGCGCCTCCGACATTTTTGTTATGGGTGATGCTTCTGAATCCGGAGTTGATGACAACAGGTGGATTCCCTAATTTTTTGCGAAGGGCTTCCAGCTTGTACATGAGTCGGCGCACATTTTCTTTTACTTGAGACGAGCCGACGTTTCCACCATTGAAGCCGCTACCGTCTTTCGAATAGAATTCACTGAAAGTAAAGTGAACCGTCGAACCATCGCTGTCTTCAAGAGCATTCAATTGGCTGTGGGTTCCCGGTCCTGCGATTCCGTCAGCTGAAAGTCCATATCCACTTTGGAATCGTTTCACCGCCGCTTCCGTGCCCGGTCCGAATGCACCATCCACAGATACATGGGTTTTCGATGGAGAACTTGCCGCCCATCCTGCCACCCGGATCTGAAGTTCCTTTACATCGCTTCCTGAATCTCCTTGTCGTAACGTTCGTGTCCAATTCATTCATCATCGCTCCCTTTAATCGTTTTAGGCAAAGGGGATGAAGAGTGAAAAAGACCATCCCAATCTCTCTCACTCTGTTTTGTTTGCCTTACACTGTATAAAGAAGAATGGGAGGGGAAAATGACAACCTGGAGATGAAAGTTTTTATAAAAGGCTATACTCGTAAGGATTGTTGTTTTCTGTCATGAAAGTTGCCAATGCTCTGTCAATGAGTGTGTGCAATAGACGGTGAAGAGAACGGACGGCTTCACAAAAAAAGGACAAGGACCCACAGGTAGTGTGAGCACTTGTCCCTCTTTTATTTTCTGTTTAAATCAAACAACCCCGGCACATTTTCTAACGAATAATCCCTGACATAGCGGATCACTTTCATTTTCAATTCTTGTTCCAGGTCTTCCCTGTTTTCCAACCTGGTTAAGTACAAGGATTTCTTGATTTTCGGCTCGAATGTTTGGATGACGTTCGTTTCGTATTCAGAGTTGCATTGAGCTTCTTTAACTAGATCATATAGTATTCCCATGAGTTAAGATTCTCCTTTTTCTAATATGGATTTTAATGTGTTCAACGCTTTACGATGGGTTTTCGAGACGGCTTGTTGGGATACGCCGAGAACCCTGGCTATGTCCGTATCACTGTAATCTTGCACATAAGCTAAGTCGAGAATATGCTTTTGCTTGTCTGTCAACGCTTCAAAGGCCTGCAATAGCTCCTCATTTTCCAGACACTCTGTTAAGGTCGAGAAATTGGTAAAAGGGGCTATGTCAGAAGAAGGGTCGGGTACGAGATCGATAAGCGATCCCCCCTCTTGCTCGACTGTGTGATCCAGCGTTAAAGGATGACGTTCACTATATTTCCTTGCATGTTTGTCGAAGTTCACACTGTGAAAATAGAGTGATGAACTGACATATGAGGTAAATCGAATATCAAAGTAATGGGCCTTAAAGGCTTCGTTTAAATGATCTTCCTTTTGGGCATTCGGCTGCTGTAAAAAATCTTCTATCAATCTCTGATTTTCCCTATGGCTGATAAAGGAATCAACGGCTTTATTCTGTTTGAGATGAGGATAATGACGATAAAATTTACTAATCAACGAATCCATTTATTCACCACCAATAGAACGTATGTTCGATTTTGAAGTAAAAAAAAGAGGAGAAAACTCTCTCAGCTTTTACTTTATAAAGAAGCAGAAGGCCCCCATTCCACAACCTTCTTCTTTAATATCGTTCCATAGTACTATCTATTAAACCATAATTTACAGAATGAAGTAAGTGATGAATGCACTAATTTTCCCTTTTCCCCCACTTATTAACTAAATTCATATTGATTAAAGGGATTGGGTGGTGGTTTATATAATATAGAATACAGGGCTATTAGTCTCTATGAAAGGTAGTGATGACATGAATGGTAAATGGATGTACCCGTTGTTTCTTGTTCCGTTTATATTGAATGGATGTGCAGCAGACGAAGGTCCGGTCAAGGATGAGCAGGATTCATCTGAAGTCGATTCGGAAGCACCTGCGACAGAAACCAATTTAGACGTCATAGCAAACGACGAGAAGATCATAGAGATGCTAAAGAAGACCGGTGTGATATCCGAAGATGCTTCTCAACAGGAAATTGAAAAAGCGCTACAAAAATATCTTCAGGATAAAAATAGTCATCAACTAACCAATGAAAAAGAAAAGAAGAAATACATTGATGAAATTAAAAAGAAAATTCAAGAGGGTACCCCTGTGGAAGAGGAATGAAAATGGGGCAAGGATGAGTAAATCCTTGCCCTTTCCTGTGAATTAACGCATGACGCTGCCACCTGAGATTTTCATTGATTCCCCGACAATATTTTCGGCCGCGTCACTTAACAGGTACACAATGGTGTTCGCCACTTCAACAGGGGAAGTTAATCGTCCTGAAGGGATGCTATCCTTTGCGATCTCCAATTGTTCCTCATACTTTCTGCCTTCACGCTCTCCTTTGGATTTGATCGCGTTTCTCCCCATTTCTGTATCGACATACCCGGGACAGATGGCGTTCACCCTGATGTTGTGCTCAATTGCTTCATGAGCAAATGCTTGAGTGAAACCGGTAACTGCAAACTTGGACGCACTGTATGCACTGTTTCCGTAAGTCCCCCTCAAACCGGAAAGGGAGGAAATGTTGACAATCGCTCCTCTGTTCTTACCCTTCATCTGGTTATAGACATCCTGAGAGAGCTTGACGAGTGAGAAATAGTTTAGCTCCATGATGTTTCTGAGATCATCTTCAGAAAGATGCTCGACCATGTCACCGCCGCCTATCCCGGCTGAATTCACGAGACCAGTGATGGTGCCGTGCTGCGCTTCTGCTGCTAATAGCAGCTGCTTGCGATCTTCCGCGCTGGTGAGATCCGCTGTAAATAGGAAGACGTTATCGGGATTCCCGCATTCGATTTTCAGTTCTTTCAGTTTTTCTTCATTTCTGCCTGTGATTGTGACCTTGGCACCTGCTTTCACGGCTACCTTCGCCGTTTCATATCCGATGCCGCCAGTTGCTCCGGTGATAAGGATGTGCTGATCTTTCAGTGTGTTCTCATGAAAAAGGAAACTCATTTTTCTACCTCCTCGTGATGGTTAGTAGTTTTTACCCGTTTGGGGGAGGAGGGAAACAGGAGGTGGTTTTGAAAATAAAATCATAGTTTTTGAAAATAAATGATGGAGAATTGAAAATAAACTGAGGAAGTTGAAAATAAGAAGGATGGAATTGAAAATATACTCTTTATGGAAGGAGTAAACGTTTATTTTCAGATGAAAAAAGAACCCCAAATCCTCATTTGGAGTCCTTCTTTCACGTTTATCCCTTCCCGATCCCATTCACAATCATCTGCACCGTCATGTCGATTTCTTTCTCATCGTCCCATTCGGCTTCAGGAAGGAAGAGGTACCGGACTAGGAGTAATCCGAAGATACTGGTGGCTGAAAATCGTACGATGGCAGGAGAAGGTAGGTCAATGATCTGACCTTTCTCCTTGTAAAGATCGACGAGTCGTATGAATTTCTCGACCACTTTTTCAGCGATATGCTCCTTGAATTGTTCCTTGAGTTCAGGATGGAAAGGTATTTCTTGTATTAAAATTTTAAAAGCAGTCATGTTTTCTTTCAGAAATTCCTGGCGGTTCAGGATCATCGCTTTCAGGAAGTCTTCGTACCGATCATATTTCGCATCGAGCACTTTATTGAGATCCCGGATCACAAATGGAGCAATCAGCTTGGCCATCGTAGGCGATACGATGGATAGAAGCAGGTCCTTCTTCGTTTTGTAATGCCTGAAGATGGTTCCTTCTGCGACGCCGGCTTTTTTGGCGATTTGACTGGTAGAGGTAGAGGCGTAGCCTTTTTCAGCGAACATCTCAATGGCTGCTTCTACTATTTTCTGTTGTTTATCCGTTAACTTTTCTTCCTGCTCAAAAAGGTGCTTGAATAGATTATTGTCTTCTAACATGCTTAAACCCCTAACTTGTCGTTCTCCTAATAGAGAATTACTTACCCTATATTTTACGGTATTTTCTCAGGGCTGCAACATTCAGGATGATAAAGAGTATAGAGAATCCAATCAGCACAGATAAATTAAAGAGTAAATCCTCGAATGCAAATCCTCGTATCATCACATCTCTTAGTGCATCGGCAGCGTAATACAGTGGAGTGATCTTGCCGATCCAGCTAAGCCATTCGGAGATGGTGTCCA
Source organism: uncultured Bacillaceae bacterium (assembly GCA_963787015.1). Taxonomy (GTDB): domain Bacteria; phylum Bacillota; class Bacilli; order Bacillales; family Bacillaceae_B; genus Rossellomorea. The sequence continues at coordinate 116,703 of CAWBBM010000029.1, read as the reverse complement.
AATTGAACAGCCCGGAAAAGAAGATCTGCGGGATGACCACGATTGGGATGAACTGCATCATCTGTAATTCATTCTTGGCAAAAGCCGATAGCAATATTCCTAAAGTAAGAGCGGTGAACGATAAGGAGACAATGATGATCAATACATTGAAGAAACTGCCTTTCATCATCATATCCAAGACATAAATTGAATACCAGCTGATCAAGGACGCTTGCAGGAGGGTAACGATGCCGAAGCCGATGACATAACTGACGACCATTTCCCAAATTTTAATAGGAGAGGCAAGCAGTCGCTCGAGCGTTCCCGTCGTCCTTTCTCTTAGAAAGGATACCCCGCTGATTAAGAACACAAAGAAGAAAACAAAAAATCCTAGAAGCACTGGTCCAAAGGAATCGAACATTTCCATGTCCTTGCTTCCGTACACATACTCAACATTATCGGCCAGGTTTTGTGAATTGGAAGGGAACAGTGATTGAACCTTTTTCATGACCGCCCCATTGACAGTGGGTTCACTGCCTTCAATGACGATGGAAGGGGAAGTGGGATCCTCGAATGAAATATAGCCATCCAGTTCACCATTCTTAATAGCCTTCAATGCCTTATCAGGACTGGAGGATGTTTCAAAGTCGCTTGTATCAAATTTTGCTTCCAGCTGCTGTGGCAGGTCCACGATCGCTACCTTTGCTTCATAATCATCTGTGTTAAAGACGAGAGCCAGCATACTGAGAATCAACAATGGTGCTAAAAACATCAATGCCAGTGTCCGTTTATCTCTGAGTAACTGTTGAAGGATCCGGATGACAAAACCTCTAATTCTCAAACTGTGACACCTCCATTTTTCAGGAATACATCTTCAATCGAAGATACTCCGTACGCTTCTTTAATCGCAGCTGGTGTATCGCTTGAAATGATTTCCCCATGCTGCAGGAGGCCCAGGCGGTCGCATCTTTCCGCTTCATCCATTACATGGGTTGTAATGATGAGGGTTCTTCCTTCATTCTTCAGACGATGAAAGCTATCCCAGATTTCTTTCCGCAAGACAGGATCGATTCCAACGGTTGGCTCATCTAGAAATAGAACTTCTGGATCGTGGAGGAGGGCGATGGCAAGAGATAATCTCCTCTTCATCCCTCCAGAATATTGATGAACAGGCTTATCCAAGTGTTCCAGAAGGTCAACAGTGTTCATCACTTTTTCAATTTGTGCTTTCCGTGCGGCCTTCTTCAAGCCATAAAGGGAAGCCATGAAGGATAGGTTTTCTTTTGCGGTCAGCTCATCATAAAGAGCATCTGATTGAGCCATATAGCCGATAGATGGGTACAGTTCGTTTGCTTTTAGCTTGTTCCCTTTGAAAGTTATGCTTCCTGAAGATGGCATTTCAAGTCCGATCATGAGCTTGATGATCGTTGTTTTTCCGGAGCCGGAAGGACCTAATAACCCATAAATATGGCCTTTCGGGATGTCGAGAGAGACATTTTTTAATACGTTCTGAGAGCCGAATGATTTTGAAAGCTCCCTTAATTGGATGATGGAATTCAATTGAATCACACCTTTCAAAGATTAATGAGTGATTACTCACTTTTAATATAAAGGATACAGGGAGGTTTGTAAAGTGAGTAATCACTCATTATTTAATTTATGCTTTCCCTTTACGTTTAGAAGAGGACAAAAAAAGAGCTTGAGCATAGCCCAAACTCTTTTCAACACATTATTGTACGGTGTCATTTTCCCATTGATAGCTCCAGAATCGCTCGACGGTCACCCATTTTAACGCTTCTGGATCCTTTTGCTGTATGCCTTTTTCAAGATCCTTCAGCATCCACGCGGTTTGAGAGATGTGGGCCTTCATAGCACCGATTTTTTGATCTTTGACCGGTGTGATATCGATCAGGACATCAGGCTTTCCTAACGCTTCTTCGCAGTTCTTCGAGAACGCAAGACAATGAAGCTTCGGTCTTGATTCTTTCGGAAGACGTCGAACAGCGCGAACGACTGCCCTTGCTGTAGCCTCGTGATCCGGGTGGACAGAGTAGTCCGGATAGAACGTGATAATGAGGGACGGGTCTAATTCGTCGATCAACTCCGTCACCATGTTTGAAAGCTTTTCATCATTTTCAAATTCAAGCGTCTTATCCCGGTACCCCATCATGCGCAGATCCTTTATACCCATTACATCGGCGGCTTTTTGCAGCTCCTTCTTGCGGGTTAAGGGAAGTGATTCTCTAGTTGCAAAGGGTGGGTTCCCGAGGTTCCTTCCCATTTCCCCTAGTGTGAGGCAGGCATAGGTAACGGGTGATCCATTTTTAACGTGTGTGGAAATGGTTCCTGATACACCAAATGCTTCATCATCCGGGTGAGGAAAGATGACGAGTACTTGTCTTTCTTTTTCCATTTTGACCTCTCCTTTTATATTCGTTCAAGTGGTTGTGTGTTTAGTTAAAAGGTGTTGGGCTGATCTCAAGGGCAACGGCCAGTTTCCCGTCCCCGCCATGTCCTGCAAGCAGCAGGCGTCCATGTTCATCGAATTCATAATGAGTCAGTCCTTCTGCATAAATCCAGCCGATTTCAATCTTCAGGCCGACCCGGTAAGGTCCGTCCCCGATGATTTTTCCGTGCTCATAATTGACTTTCGCATTGCGTATATAGGCCCCTGCAGAAAAGAAGCCTTCATTGAAGTGAGAAGCATAGGCTCCGTTCGTTGTTTCTAAATGTATATAAACGTCCTGTTGTGCAAGTTGAGTAATGATCTCTTGCACTTCAGCAATCTTGATCGGTTCCATTCATTTTCCTCCTTAGATACAGAAAAGACTCTTAACCATTATGTACTATCTTACTAAAATTCATGAGTGAATGCGAAAAGTATGATTGGGGTAGTGACGTCTGTTGGGGGGGGAGGCGTTTGTCATGGAGACGGCTGATGGAATTCGTGAAGGGTGTTTCAAGTGGAATCATCCAGAGGTCCGTCCCTGAAAATCAAAACAAGTGCCAGGCACGAATAGCGAAATTGGTGCCTGGCACTGGTTGGTGTTTATTTTTCGAAACGATTGTAAGCTCCGTGCATGACGGGTCCTACGTATTCGTTCAGTTTGAATCCGTGCTTGATGGCTGCTGTAACAAAGGTTTTGGCGTTTTGAACGGCTTCTTTCACCTCTTGCCCGTTTGCGAGGTTAGACGTGATGGCTGCTGCAAATGTACAGCCTGCTCCGTGATTATAGCTGGTTTTCACTTTTTCTTCTTCTAGCAGGATGAATTCGTTCCCGTCATAGAATAGATCCAGTGCTTTGTCGTGCTGTAGTTGTTTTCCACCTTTGATAACGACGTTTTTGGCGCCAAGATCGTGAATCTTCTTAGCTGCTTCTTTCATTTCATCGATGGTCTTGATCGGACCTGTTTCTGCAAGCTGGCCTGCCTCGAATAGGTTAGGCGTGACAACAGTGGCACGCTTTAGCAGATGTTCTCTCATGGCGACCGTCGTTTCCGGGTTTAGGACTTCATCTTCCCCTTTGCATACCATTACGGGATCGATGACGACTTTATCTAAACCGAATGCATCGATTTTCTTCGCGGCAAGCTCGATGATTTCGACTGTACCGAGCATTCCTGTTTTCATGGCGTCAATGCCGATAGAAAGGACCGTTTCTATCTGTGCTTCCAACGTATCGATGGATAATGGATGAACATTGTGGTGCCAATGATTGTTCGGATCCATTGTTACGACAGTGGTAAGGGCGGTCATGCCATATACGCCATGTTCTTGGAACGTTTTAAGATCCGCTTGGATTCCAGCTCCTCCGCTCGTATCGGATCCAGCGATCGTCAGTGTTTTTTTCAATGTCATGGTTACATTCCTCCTATGAAAATGGCTCGTTAGCATCGTAAAAGTCTGACTAAAGAATATAATAACCAAGGTGGAAATACAAATTCTATCGATTATGTCGCTTAATAGGAAAAGACGTCGAAATGGTTCGCTTCGACGTCTTTGTGGATTTCACTCTCATTTGCCAAATTTAGAATGGTTTTGCATCATTATCCGTTGCCTCTTTAGAAGCGACGATGACAAGCTTTCCTTTGTCCAGCTCTTCTTCATAGGTATCTGCTTCTGACTGGTTCATCCCTACAGCCTTCATCTTGGTTCGTAATTCATCTCCGCGGCTGTTGAATAGATTTCCCATCGATTCAATGATCCCTTGTTCTTTAAGGCCGGTGGCTTCAGTATCGGTGGCTTCCGTAATGTGCTCAGATCGATGTTTGTCATGGGCAAAAACGTAGATTTCGTCCTTTGTGTAGCCTTCACTTGTAAAGGTGTCGATTTCTTTTTTCGCTTCTACTACATTTTCAACTGTTTGAACTTTATACATCATGAATACCTCCAATTTGAAATGTGTATCTTATTGATTCTTTTCCCGGTTTGATCAATTTAAAACTTTCCATAATATAGAAATTATTTTGAGAGAATAATTGTTTCCAAGATTCTACATTATTTCCTATAATAGAAGAGAGGTGAAGAAATTTGACGAATCAGTCGAAGAAAATTCAAGAAATTGAAGCCATCCTGGAAGAGTTGAAAGCATCGGAGAGAGAAACAAGCGCCTCGATGGCGATTGAAAATAGAAGGAGTAGACAGGTTCCCGCATTGAGAGTGGCTACATCACTTATGTCCATATGGAAAAGTAGAGTGTTGCTCATCCTTTTGGTGTTGGTGTTAGTAGTGGGCGGGGCATCAATAGCGGTCTACACCTGGCTATCCGGATCGACCTTTACAGAAGAGAAGGGTTCGTTTGTAGAGCGGATTCAAGAGATGAGCTCGTTGGCTACCGCTCAAGGCTTTGTAAAGGCCGTGATCGAGCAGGAGGATAATCAATTATTCGGGAAAGAAATCAATACGGATCTTCCCGGTACGAAACGGAAGCTTCTCATGATAGTGCCCGGGACCGTTCTTGCCGGGGTGGATTTACAACAAATAGGTCGAGACGATATAGAAGTTGATGAAGTGAAGAAAGAGATCCTGTTGACCCTTCCCCGTGCAAAGATTCTTCAGGAACCTTCGATTGATACGGATCATATCAAGACATTTTCTGTAGAAGGCATTTTCAGAAACGACGTGGACTGGAATGAAGGGTTTGCCCTGGCAGAAGTAGCAAAGGATCAAATCAGTCAGGAAGCGACCCAGCAGGGAATCCTTCAAGCGGCAGAGAAGAACGCTGAAAAGTCTTTGAAGGGCTTCTTTGAGCAATTAGGCTATAGCACGACAATCCAATTTCAAGACTAGAAAGGGTGTCTAAGGAGTGACAAAGATTTTTCAAAACGATTGGGCGCACGTTCTGGATGACGAACTTCAGAAAGAATACTATCAGCATTTAAGAGAATGGCTTAAAGGGGAGTATGAGACCAGAACAACCTATCCACCTATGCACGACATTTTCAATGCTTTTCACTACACAGCGTATGAGGATGTAAAGGTAGTATTACTGGGACAAGATCCTTACCATGGACCCAATCAGGCAGAAGGGTTGAGTTTTTCTGTTAGAAAAGGCGTGAAAATCCCTCCGTCCCTTCGGAATATGTATAAAGAGCTTCACGATGATATCGGATGCGAGATACCTTCACATGGCTCACTTGTCAAATGGGCAGAGCAGGGTGTCCTGCTATTAAATACAGTTTTAACCGTTGAGGATGGGAATGCCAACTCCCATAAGGGAAAAGGCTGGGAAACATTCACGGATCATGTTATATCCTTAGTAAATAATCGGGAGAAGCCGGTGGTGTTTATTTTGTGGGGGAAAAATGCTCAGGCGAAGCAGTCTTTGATTGATTCCTCCAAGCATTGCATCGTGACTGCGCCACATCCTAGTCCATTATCTGCACACAGGGGCTTCTTTGGAAGCAAACCATACTCTAAGACGAACGGTTTTTTGCGTGAACAAGGAATGGAAGAGATCGATTGGTGTAGAGCGTAAACACCTGATGTTTCACGTGAAACAATGGAATGACCCTCACTAGTGAAGGGACTCACTTTATAGAAGGAGGACGGTACGTGAAAAAGGAAGAGCGAATCAACTGCTTTCAATGTCACTATTTTTATACAACGTGGGAACAAGCCCATCCGAGGGGATGTAAAGGGTACGGGTTTAAATCGAAAGCGATGCCTTCACTGGTGGTTTTCAGATCCTCAGGGAGTCCCTGTATGAAATTCAAGCCTAAACAAAGATGACATTTGCGAAATCTTTCAATAAGAATTAGGATAATGAAGTAGGTAAACGAGAAATCGACCATACTGTATGTGAAGATTACTGGAAGATCTTGTGGAAGGAGTCATCGATTGTGAACATTCCTCATCAATCATTAATAAAAAAAATGGAACATGAACTCGGAAAAGCGAAGTCAGCAGAGAAGTCCCAACACATCCGTGAACATGTGTATTCAATAAAAGCGTTATGCGAAGTATTGCTGGAAGAAAACGGCGGAGCAGCTACTGCACCATCATCCTACCAATCCCAGCAAACCATGCCATATTTTCAAGAACCGCAGGTAAGTCAGAAGCCCGTTTCCATTCAAAAAGAAGAGCCACTTGAAACGGATGATGGAGCCAATGGTAATTCTTTATTTGACTTTTAACAACGAATAGGAGGTTCATCATGAAAACGTTTATTATTATCGGAGCGATCAATGCTTTTTTGTCCGTCGCTTTAGGAGCTTTCGGTGCACACGCATTGGAAGGGAAGATCACACAAAAATACATTGATATTTGGAATACTGGTGTCCTCTATCAGATGTTCCACGCAATCGGCATCATCATCGTAGGAGTCCTGATGGGGAATGTCACCCCAACATCCTTGCTCTCCTGGTCAGGATGGCTGATGCTGATCGGAACGATTTTGTTCTCAGGAAGCCTTTATGTCCTGAGTTTGTCGGGGGTCAAAGTGCTTGGAGCAATCACGCCCCTTGGAGGAGTAAGCTTCCTCGCAGCATGGGTGCTTCTGATCGTATTCGCAGCGAAAACGTTATAAAAATGAACATACCCGGCAAGGAGGATCGTCTCCTTGCCGGGTATTTTTTTATCGTTGTGAATAGCCTTGCATGGAGCTTCCTGACCCATATGGATATTCATATTCAATTTCTTCATCGAATGTAATGTAGTCTAAATAAATCATCGGAATGAGGTACCTGGTCCCGGTTTGAGGATCACTTAGGATGAGATGATCGCGACCTGCCGCTTCAATAAGGCCTTTAAAAACCTTCGCATTCCATTCCTTATTGTTTTCGAATGTGGCATAAACCGTGGCTACCTTCCCTTTATTCAGACGAAGAATATTCTCGATATACGATTCTTCGATGGGAAGCATCCCTTGCACATTTTGAGAAGGGGCCTGGGCGTTCATCGCCTGAGGCACTTGGAGCCCCCCCTGCTGTTGCGGATAGTACTGACCCTGACCTTGCCCACCTCCGTAATACTGACCATATGGATTATATGCAGATTGATTATACCCTTGCATATACGGGTTTGATTGTTGGTTCGCCAAACCGAATACCTCCTTTAATTAAAGTTAATACACTTTCGGACAATCGCCTTCTGTAGGTTGATAGAAGCAGTGGGACTTGAATCGCCCTGATTTAGGTTGGTTATACCATTTATCGGGACAGTCCCCTGCCGGCCTGAAGTACCATAGAGAAAATTGGGCCGGGTGATACCTGCCGCCTTTAATGCTCTTTCTTGCTAAATCTATTTCCTTTTGCCTGGCCCGTTGATAAAAGTAGCCTTTTTGAGTGGCCTCGAATCCACCAGGACTTTGAAATACCATATCTTGAAGCGAAGCAATTTTTTTGAAGTCAAGGCAATCGGACCGGACGCGATTCACACCGACATTCCCTACCATCAACATGCCAAGCTGCCCTTCACCCTCGGCTTCAGCCCTCATCAATCGAGCGAGGAGTTTTACTTCCTTCTCGTTATAAGGAATAACAGCCATCTTCTCACCTCACTTTAGAAGATGTTTTCTGTTTCACTATTTCATGTCTATGTTTGAGGGGGAGGATATATTCGATTGTTTTTAGGGAAGAAGTTCATAAAAAAACGACAAGCTGCAAGGAGCTTGTCGTTTAGGGTGTATTTAGTTCACATGAAGGAATTTCGAAATTGATTCTTCTTTTAGTAGATTCCCTACATAGAAGGTACCGAACTCGCCGTAGCGTGCACTTACTTCATCAAAACGCATTTCGTACACAAGCTTTTTGAATTGAAGGACATCATCGGCGAATAGAGTGACACCCCATTCATAATCATCGAATCCAACTGAACCTGTAATGATCTGTTTCACTTTTCCTGCATATTGGCGACCAATCATTCCATGACTTCTCATCATGTCACGACGCTCTTCCATCGGCAGCATATACCAGTTATCATTCCCCTGGCGACGCTTGTCCATTGGATAGAAGCAGATATGGTTCGCTTTCGGAAGGGTCGGGTAGATGCGTTCCTGTACATATGGATTATCATAAGGATCGCCTTCAGAAGGCATGTAGTTACCAAGTTCTACGACTGATACATATGAATAGGTCGGAATCGTAAATTCAGCAAGTTTCAGCTTATTGAATTCATTTTCAAGCTCATTCAGTTCTTCCATTGTCGGGCGAAGAATCATGAGCATGAAGTCCGCTTTTTGACCAACGATGGTGTAAAGAGCATGACTTCCTTCTTTCGCATCCTGAGTGCTATTCATTCGATCTAAGAAACGGTGGAATTCCGAAATAGCCGAGGCTCTTTCTTCGCTCGGAAGCATCTTCCATGAAGTCCAGTCCATCGCGCGAAAATCATGAAGGGAATACCAACCATCTAACGTTTGTGCCGGTTCTGCCAACGTAATCACTCCTTTAAGTACTTTTTCCAACTTTACTATATCATAGTTTGACCGAAGAGTAAGAATACAAAACCCAATGTCGTTAAAATGGCACAAATGCCGGATAACCCGGTGATTTCTAGAACACACTAAACAGTGCAATACATAGGCGTACGCGTTAAGTATAAGGAGGATAGGAATTGTTAGAAAACAAAGACTTTTGCGGTGAAACCGATACCATTTCTCCTTTTTCTTGAATTCCTACATGAGAAGAGTATTCTAAGATTGGATATATAAATCAAGGAGGTTCCTCTATTGAGCAATTTATTTACAACACTAACAGATAAAGTGAAAGGGAAAGAATTGAAGATTGTCTTTCCTGAAGGGACAGACGAGCGAATTCTAACGGCAGCATCCCGTTTAGCAAGCGATGGTATCTTAACTCCGGTCGTCGTCGGAAACGTGGAAGAGGTAAATGCGAAAGCAGACCAACTAGGTGTGAAGCTTGACGGTTGCGACGTTGTCGACCCGGCATCATTCCCTGGAATGGACGAGCTTGTGAAAGCATTCGTAGAGCGTCGTAAAGGAAAAGCATCTGAAGAAGATGCGAAGAAAATCCTCTTAGACGGCAACTATTTCGGAACAATGCTTGTGTACACTGGCCAGGCTCACGGACTTGTAAGCGGAGCCGCCCATTCAACAGCTGATACGGTTCGCCCAGCACTTCAAATCATCAAGACAAAAGAAGGCGTCCGCAAAACGTCCGGCGTGTTCATCATGGTACGCGGCGAAGAGAAGTATTGTTTCGCTGACTGTGCGATCAACATTACACCAGACAGCCAGGACCTTGCTGAAATCGCGATCGAAAGTGCGAAAACAGCAGAAATGTTCGACATCGACCCACGTGTTGCGATGCTAAGCTTCTCAACAAAAGGTTCGGCAAAGTCACCTGAAACGGAAAAAGTCGTGGAAGCAGTTTCTTTAGCAAAAGAAAAAGCACCGGAAATGACCATCGATGGAGAATTCCAATTCGACGCTGCCTTCGTACCATCTGTAGCAGAGAAAAAAGCACCGGGTGCCGACATCCAAGGAAATGCGAACGTATTCGTATTCCCAAGCCTTGAAGCAGGAAACATCGGCTACAAAATCGCCCAACGACTAGGAAACTTCGAAGCAGTCGGACCGGTCCTTCAAGGACTGAACGCCCCTGTAAACGACCTTTCCCGTGGGTGTAACGAAGAAGATGTGTATAAGCTTGCATTGATTACGGCTGCTCAAGCGCTGTGATTTTATAAAGGTTGTGAAGGAAGCTGGATCCTGTAGAGGGTCCAGCTTTATTTAGTTGGATGATTGGATTGAAGCTTATGGTGATGTTTGGCTGTTAAATAGTAGTCTGTTTTTGACAGGTAAAATAAGGGGAGAATTCAACTGTTAAAATAACCGTGTATTTTGACAGGTAAATTAAAGGGAGAATTCAGCTGTTAAAAAAAACGTTTATTTTGACAGGAAAATTAAGGGGGGAGAATTCAGCAGGTAAAAAAACCGTATATTTTAACAGGCAAATTAAGAGCGATATTCAACAGTCAAAAAAACCGTGTATTTTAACAGACAAATTAAGATCAATATTCAACAGTCAAAAAACCCATGTATTTTAACAGACAACCCCACACTCGCCACCCCATAGAATGCCAAACCCCTTTTTTAGCAACCCACCATTTTATGATATAATGAGCTCGCATGTTGTGAGTGAAGGAGAAGCGTTATGGATAAGGAAAAAGCGTATGCACTGCTCCGTCAAGACCGGTGGAGAGTGATTGATCAATCAAGTTTGGGGCCGATGTTCGGGGCCTTGCAGTCGTTTGCCATGGATGATACGTTGTGCACGGCTATAGGAGCAGCTCAGTCTGACCCGACGGCGCGCTCATGGGTTCATCATCAAACGGTTGTACTCGGTATTCAAGATACAAAGTTGCCGTTTCTTTCTGATGCGTTAAAGGTATTGGAAGAGGAAGGCTATCAATATATTGTAAGAAACTCCGGGGGGTTAGCCGTCGTATTGGATGAAGGAGTGTTGAATCTTTCATTGGTTTTCCCCGATTCTGAAAAAGGGATCGATATTAACCGTGGCTATGATGCGATGTGGTTACTCGTTGAGGATATGTTCAAGGATTTCGATGTGAAGATCGAGGCGAAGGAAATCACACAGTCTTACTGTCCTGGCAGCTATGATCTCAGTATCAATGATCAGAAGTTCGCAGGGATTTCTCAGCGGAGAATCAGGAATGGAGTTGCCGTTCAGGTATACCTCTGCGTAAATGGAAGCGGTTCTGGACGGGCGAGGCTGATTCAGCGTTTCTATGAGACGGGGTTGAAGGATGGGACGACGAAGTTCACGTTTCCGACGATTGACCCTGAAGTGATGGCGTCATTATCGGAGTTACTCGGAGTCGAATTATCGATTCAAGATGTGATGCTCCGGTTCCTGCAGTCGCTGAAAGGGTTCAGCGGTGAATTTTACAGCAGTGCTCTTCAAGGGGAAGAGTACGGGATGTATGAGATGTATTATCAGCGGGTCGTCGATCGGAATGAGAAGGTATTAGGATAGATGTTGAGGAAAGCTGGACTCCGGTTTGGATGGGGTCTGGTTTTTCTATGTTGACGGAAGGTGTTGGAGTGGTTGAAAAGTGTGAGAGACGCATAAAATGAAAAAGTGACGCAATAATGAGTGATTTTGACGCATAAAAGAAAAAAATGACGCAATAACCCCCGATTCCGACGCAATAAATTTCAAAACGACGCAAACGGATCGCATCTCTGCAACAAAGCCCCTACCGAGAGAGCATATCATCATGTAATGAGTCATATTTCCAGCTAAAAGGTCTTAAAGTAACTATTTTCAACTCTAAATGGACAAAGGATGAACTGAATTCCATACTTTTCATTTTGAAAGAAAGTTTGTTCAATCATTCACAACCCCCAACCCACAACCCCCAACCCCCAACCCCCAACCAAAAAACCAGCACACCCAAAGGCATGCTGGTTCAAAATCCCATTATTCCGCTACTTTTTCCAAGTTTCCGTTACGATCCATTTTAAAACGTGGTGCCTTTGCATCGTCTTCATCAAACAGGACAAGCTTTCTCGCCCGGTTCATGATTTGCATCAGAGTTTCGTAATCTTCCTGCATCGTGACGGAATTGTTTTCGAGTGCAGAGACTTTCTTATCAAGCTCGGCATTTTCTTTCCGCAGGTGAGCAATCTCTTGCTTTAATCTCTGATTCTCGATTTTCGTGTAGTCGGAATTCAGATTGGTTTGAGCCAGGTTCTGCAGGAAGGCAATGACTTTTTCGAGTGTCACTTCACCTTTTAGTCCTGAAGGCTTCAGCACGTGGCCGGCTGCAGGGGCTTGCTGTGGAATGTAGATCTGTTCTTCGCCTGCTTCCACTTCAAAGTTGTTCGGCGTATCGATCGCATCTTTCCCCAGCTGTTCCGTTTCCGGTACAAAGTTCTCGTATTCGGCGAATTCCATTTCCTCTTCCGATTCCGCTTCAGACATTGATAGAGACATAGCATCTAAATCTTCGAATGAAGGTGTAGGTGGCTGATAGAGAAGCTTTTTCTTGCCGCCTTGATCTTTTCCGAGGATCCGGTGTCGCTGTTTGCGTTGTTTTTTTGCTAGTTGAAGAGCTTTCTCGTATTGGTGACGCACCACTGCGTTCCAGCGGAATCCACATGCGGCGGATGTGCGGTTCAGTTTGTCTCCGACTTCTTCAAAGGCATTTAATTGTGTGCTGCCTTCCCGTACATGACGCAAGACCGTTTCGGCTAATAAAAGATCATTTTCTTCCGTCCAGGCATCCTGTCTTGTTTTCATCGTCATTTCATCTCAACTCCCAAAGTTTTCTTAAATGATTCGTTGATTAAAGGATGGTCAGTTTTGAAGGTTTTTATACGAATATGTTAAATTTATTTTCTGTCTGCTAGTTTCGTTGTATACGTGGTGTTTTTTAGGGACTGGAAACGATGTTCTCTTGCAAATGATGGCGGAAAACTGTATTCTATAAAGCGATGTTTATGACGAAAGAAATCCATTTCAATAGATAGAAAGGGTTGTTGGCAGATGGCAAATGAATTTCGTGTTTGCGATGATTGTCAGGCCGTTAACTTGAAATCCTTAATCCCGAAATTGAAAGAAATAGACCCGGATGCACCGATCGACATAGCGTGTCAATCCTATTGTGGTCCAGGACGGAAGAAGACATTCGCGTTTGTGAATAATCGTCCTGTAGCGGCTTTGACAGAAGAAGAACTGATGGAAAAAGTGATCAAGAAAATAAAGTAATAAAAGGAAACTTCCACTAAGGGAGTTTTTTCTTTTCTACTGAAAAATAAATAAAGGTTTGTGCTTCTTTTGAAAAGGAAACGAATTATAGGGTAGAGAAATAAGTAGAAGAGATTTTAATGCGAATGGAGCAGCGATTGATTCGCCTAAAGCAAACATACGTTCTTGTCAAGCGCCACTTGCGCCTCAATTTTTTTTGGAGGAACCTGAGCGCCTGCTGCTCGTCATTCAGAAGCAAAATACTATTTTTTTCGACAGGATTCGAGATGAATACCAGGAAAAAAGTCGCTATAATAGAAATATGCTAGTTTAGGAAGAGGGTTGAAGATGGAGTATGCCAAGCAGAAATTACATGAAGAAAAAGTATTTAAAGACCCTGTTCATCGGTATGTTCATGTAAGGGATCAGGTGATTTGGGATTTGATTGGAACGAAAGAGCTTCAACGACTTCGCAGGATCAGGCAGCTGGGTACCACCTACTTGACCTTTCATGGGGCGGAGCATAGCAGGTTCAATCATTCACTTGGTGTATATGAGATCGTCCGCCGAATCGTGGATGATGTTTTCGCAGGCAGGCCGGAGTGGAACCAGGATGAGCGGCTTTTATCCCTGTGCGCTGCGTTGTTGCATGATCTCGGCCACGGTCCGTTTTCCCATTCCTTTGAGAAGGTGTTTCACCTGGATCACGAGCATTTCACCCAGGCAATCATTTTAGGGGATACCGAGGTGAATGAGGTTCTCGGTAAAGTAGGTCCGGACTTTGCGAAGCATGTGGCAGAAGTGATTGGGAAGACGTACAAGAACAAGCTGGTCGTCAGCCTGATCTCGAGCCAGATCGATGCGGACCGTATGGATTATTTGCAGCGTGATGCCTATTTCACAGGTGTCAGCTATGGACATTTCGACATGGAACGGATTCTTCGCGTCATGAGGCCACGTGAGGATCAGGTCGTCATCAAGCAGAGTGGCATGCATGCAGTGGAGGATTACATCATGAGCCGCTATCAAATGTATTGGCAGGTTTATTTCCATCCGGTCACCCGAAGTGCAGAAGTGATTTTAACGAAAATTCTACATAGGGCGAAAGAGCTTTATGAGGAAGCTTATTCCTTTAAGCAAAGGCCGATCCATTTTTATTCCCTATTTGAAGAGAATGTGTCCCTGGAGGATTATTTAAAGCTCGATGAAGCAGTCGTGATGTATTATTTTCAGATCTGGCAAGATGAAGAGGATCCGATTTTGCGAGACTTATGCGAGCGATTCATGAATCGGAACTTATTTAAGTACGTGGAATTTGATCCGGCGAAGGAATATAAGAAGCATAGTGAGCTTGAAGCTCTGTTTAAGAAAGCGGGTATCGATCCTGACTACTACTTAGTGGTGGACTCATCTTCAGACCTTCCATACGACTTCTATCGGCCTGGTGAGGAAGAGGAGCGTCTTCCGATTCATCTGTTAATGAGGAATGAGGAGCTGCGGGAATTATCGAGGCAGTCGGATATCGTGGATTCGATCTCCGGAAAAAGGCGAACCGATCATAAATTATATTATCCTGTGGATTTACTATATGACGAATCAACGAAGAAAAACATCAAGAGACAAATACGTACGATTCTAGAACTAACTTAGACGACACTACAGCCAATGAGGATCTGACAAACGCAATACTAGGAGTAGGAGATGACGTACATTGTTGAAAGATCATGCAAAACTAATGAGTGCCTTCTTAGCCTCAGGTGAAGTGGTGGGGAGAAAGAAGCTTCAGAAGATGATATTCATCGCCAAGAAGCTTGAATTCCCGTTTCAGGAAAAATTTCAATTTCATTTTTATGGACCTTATTCAGAGGAACTGACACTCCGGGTGGAGGAGCTCTGCAATATGGGATTCATCTCCGAGGTAAGGGAGAAAAAGGGCGGGTATTTCCAGTACCGGTACACCGTCACCAAAGAAGGAGAAGACTTCCTGCGAATTTATGAAAAAGAAATGCCCTGCTTAGAAGATTGCCTGACGGATATGAACGTTCAATCAGCGCGCTTTCTTGAACTTGTTTCGACAGTCTTATATTTTGATAACCTGCCTAAAGAAGAAGTAGTGGAGAAAGTATTCACGCTCAAGAGTAAGCAGAAATACACAGCAGAAGAAATCGACGAAGCCTTCACGTACATCGAAGGATTAAAAACGAAAAAAATCGTCCAGTAGAGGACGTTCTCATATGAATGACAGGGGAATCACTCGAAACCGGTGATTCCCTTTTACATAAAAAATCGTCACGGTGAGCGCAACGATTTTCAGTGGCTTTATTTCGTTTGATCCATCTTCTCGATGATTTGATCAAGCTTTTCTTCAATTTTTTGATCATGCCTGCGCTGTTGGATCTTTCGATTTCGAATGCTTCTGGCAATCAAGAAGGCGCCAACCACAATGGCTAAAAGGAAAGCCATCATGAACAATTGGAAGATGATATCGCCAATATTAACGTCCATTTCCCTCCGTCCTTTCTTAAGGCTAAATAATGAGAGTATGGTATATAGTATTCTTCAAAGGCTGAAGTTACCCCTTTTTTCCCGTTAACAAAAATGAGTTGAAATAATGAAGCGGCACGAGAGCATAAAACAAGTCCATTAAAAAGGCAAAAAGCGCCTTTTCAACCGACTTGTTTTATACGTGTCATCTTTCGAATATTACTGATCGCTGAGTCTCTTTCCACCAACTGCATAGTGACCTTTTGTCATCTCTTCGATGAAGACAACGATTTTCTCTTCAGGTGCTCCGGTTGTTTCGCTTACGGCTTCGGTCACTTTTTCGACGAGGGCGCGTTTTTGTTCTTCTGAACGGCCTTCGAGCATTTTTACTGTGATATAAGGCATAATGGTTCGCTCCTTGCTGATGGATTTGATACAATCTGTGGTAGGCTTGTACGATTCTGCCTACCCTTTAAATGTAATGGGTAGGGGATGAGAGAGCAAGTTTGGTATGATGGAGTTAGGAATTGTTTTTGAGAGTGGTCATGAATGCAGGAATTTTTCTGTATACTATGGAATAAGGTAGTAAAACATTTTTTAAAGGAGTACATACTTTGGAACTATTTAGCCAGCTTTTTGAGTCGATTTCCGTCTTCCGGTTGGAAGAGCTTCCGTTTGTGGTGATTGCCCTCGTCATGGCCTTTACGGTTCATGAGTTTGCCCATGCATTCGTTGCCTACAAATTCGGGGATACGACAGCGAGAGATCAAGGAAGACTCACATTAAATCCGATTCAACATTTGGACCCCCTCGGGACCATTTTAATATTAATTGCAGGGTTTGGCTGGGCGCGTCCCGTGCCGGTCATGAGATCAAGGTTCAAGAACCCCCGCTTGGCGGGAGTGCTGGTTTCAGTGGCAGGGCCCTTAAGTAATTTCTTACTTGCTTTCATTGCCTTTGGATTTTTCTATTTCTTTGTAGGAGTGACCGGTGGAGTCGGAGTTCCTCCCTTTGTCATTGATCTCTTGCAGATGATTGTGTATCTGAATGTGTTGTTATTTGTCTTCAATCTATTACCGTTTCCTCCACTGGATGGGTACCGGATCATAGAGGATCTGTCACCGCCTCACGTCAGGGCAAAACTGTCTCAGTATGAGCAGTACGGGGTTCTTTTGTTTCTGATTATCGTGATCACACCTCTTGATGAATATACAATCTGGCCATTATTACAAGGCGGGATGACCGCGACGAATCAAGCATTCAGTGCGATTTTCACAACGATATTTTCAATCTTTAGCTAGAATGCGAATAGAAGGAGTGTAGACTAAAATGGAAAAGAAAAAGAACATTGGATTCAATATCATCAAAAATGATCCCACAGACGGTCACGGCGGTTACGGGGTAGGAAGTTTAAGTCTTGATAATGTTTCGCCCGTGATGATTGATGTCGAAGAAGGGGAAGCGACGATTGAGGTCGGTGCCATGCATGCGAGAAGCCCGATTGAAAAGGGAATTAAATTCACGAATAACCGTGAGGACTCAGCAGGCGGTAAGCCGTACTGGCTGATCTGGGTGACTATCGACCGTATGGAAGACGGTCCGTACTATGCAGGCGTCACGGCTTGTGAGATGGTTGTGAACCGTGAGAAACGGAGAGGCTACAAGTCCATGCCGGTGCACGTGAATAACATGGATAAATCCATTAAGCGACAAATCGTCCTCGAGCATCTGGACGACAAGTCAAAAGGCATTCTCACCCACTTTTTAAAGACTCATGATGAGGGTATGTGGGAACGCTCAAAGGATGAACTAAAGGAAGCCTTAAAAGTATAATAAAAAAGAATATTTTTCATTTGTGAACAAACTATGACATTTTTTTGAATGTGACGTTCACATCTTGCCCTTAGGTGAGAAAAAAAGTACACTTAAATCACAGTTTGCACATAAACTAGGACATGAAAAACCTCGGGTTCGCACAAACCCGAGGTTTTTCGTTTTGTTTTTTATAAATGTTTCGCTGATTGGGGGCATGATGGTGATTTGTTGCGTAACTTCTGGACTTTGTTGCGGCAAATTGTGAACATCGATGATTTCTTGATCAAGCTGCCTCCGCTTTTCTGTGTGTCCAGCTCCAGGGCTTAGAGGCTCGAGGTCATAAGTCAAACCTGCCAAAAAGGCAAAGGGCGCCTTTCCGGCAGGTTCGTCTTATGCTTGTCGCCTCTGGGCAAAGCCCTTCCGCTTTTCAATGTGTCCAGCTCCGGCGGCTAGTCCCTCGAGGTCATAAGATAAATGGACCAAAAAGGCAAAGAGCGCCTTTCCGGTCCATTCATCTTATGCTTGTCGGGCCTGACCAAGCCGCCTCCGCTTTTCTGGTGTCCAGCTCCAGGGCTTAGAGGCTCGAGGTCATAAGTCAAACCTGCCAAAAAGGCAAAGGGCGCCTTTCCGGCAGGTTCGTCTTATGCTTGTCGGGCCTCTGGGCAAAGCCGCTTCCGCTTTTCTGTTAAAAAATCCAATCTTTCACTTTTTCGTACCACGGTTTTTCCTCTTTTTTCGTTGGTTGTTTTTCTTTTGGCGTTTCCTTATCACCTAAGTGTTCGTGGCAGTATTCTGTTGGTTCGGTTCCTTTGACGAAATAGGTGAAGCGCTGGACGGGACAGTCTTTTGTGGCGAGTAATCCGTTATGGGGATTCACGGCTACGCCGACGACGCCCTTGGTTGGTTTGAAGTTTTTGACGGGTTCATCCTTTAAGGCTTCTTCCATAAAGTGGACCCACATTTTCTTGGCAAGGTATTTATCATCCACGAGGGAGATTTCTTTTTCTTTGTCGTATCCGGTCCAGACTCCCGCTGTTAGCTGGGGGGAGTAGCCGATCATCCAGTTATCTGTGTTGGTGGTTCCTGATTTGCCTGCATAGGGACGGGTGGCGTCTTTGCGGATCTGGATGCCGGTCACCGTTGAGTAGTCATTGAGCTTGGGATCGAATATTCCGCTCAGCATATGAGTCATGACATAGGTGACATCTGGATCAAGGACTTGTTCTTTTTTCGATTTATTTTCATAGATGACGTGACCGGACCAGTCTTCCACCCGTGTGATGAAAACGGGCTTCACTTTGTAGCCGCCATTGGCAAAGATGCTGTAGGCATTGACCATATCGATGACTCTTGCACCGGATGTACCGAGTGCAGAGGATGGATATTTCTTGACCTTTGTCGTTAATCCGAATTTCTCCTTGGCTGTTTTCGGTAAGGTGTCCTGCCCGATGAAGAGATGTGTCTTCACCGCATACACGTTATCCGAT
Source organism: uncultured Bacillaceae bacterium (assembly GCA_963787015.1). GTDB lineage: Bacteria > Bacillota > Bacilli > Bacillales > Bacillaceae_B > Rossellomorea. Next base: position 97,762 of record CAWBBM010000029.1, on the reverse strand, counting down.
AGAGCAATGGCCTGTGCCAGGGTGATGTCCCCACCTGCGTATTTATTATTGTAATTATGAGGAGTGTAGCTTGATTTCCCGTCATCGAATGTGAAGGATGTCAGTTCACTCTTCATCGTCGTTGAGGGGGTGAACCCTTGCTGAAGGGCAGAATAATAGAGAAGCGGCTTAATCGTAGATCCAGGCTGACGGATTGCCTGCACGGCACGATTAAATGGACTTTCTTCGTAATTTCTTCCGCCAACGAGAGCGGTTACATACCCATTCTTCGGGTTCATGGCTACAAAGCCCAACTGGATATCGGACTCGTCGGAAATCTGCTCATTCACGACTTTCTCAGCTGCTTTTTGATGCTCGGGATTGAGGGTGGTGTAAACCTTTAACCCTCCCATTTCAATGGTACGCTCTTCGATTCCTAAGTCAGAGTGGAGGATGCTTTTCACCACATCTTGAAAGTAAGGAGCGGTTTCAACCTTCTGGTGAGCGTGCTCCCCGGTAATATGGATCGGTGCCGCTTTTGAAACGATTAGCTGTTCTTTTGAAATGAGGCCGTCCTCGGTCATGGATTGAAGAATCAGTTCCTGGCGCTTCTTGGCATGTTCGAAATGGGAGACGGGTGAATAGTAGGACGGTGCTTTTGGTATCCCTGCAAGTATGGAAGCTTCGGCAACGGTCAGCTGGTTGGCATCTTTACCGAAATAATATTGACTGGCTGCCTGAACCCCGTAAGCCCCGTGCCCGTAATAGATGGTATTTAAATAGCCTTCTAGAATATCCTTTTTCGAATAGTTCATTTCGATCCGGAGTGTATAGAGGGCTTCAGAAATCTTCCTTTTCCACGTCTTATCATGAGATAAAAATAGATTACGAGCGTATTGCTGGGAAATCGTACTGGCTCCCTGCACCTTGGACATCGCTTTTACGTCGGCAAGGGCGGCTCCGGCCATCCGTTTCAGGTCAAAGCCGTAGTGCTGGTAGAAGCTTTTGTCCTCAATGGAAATCGTCGCTTCAATCAGTGCCGGGGAAATTTCATTCAGTCCGACCCAGTAACGCTTCTCACCTGTATTCGTTTCTCCTATCACAGATCCTTCATCATTGTAAATCAGAGTAGATTGAGGCACGGCAAGTGGTGGTGGACCCTGAATCTTTGCATATGTCAAAATCCCGATCAATCCTACCAAAGAAAGGACCGTAAGTAACAACACTCCCACCACTGCCACTCTGGCATATTTTTTTGTTTTCTCCATTCGGACCATCAGTTCCATACCGCTCCCTACTTTCTTTATGGAGGTCCGCATCCTCTTTAGGGACGGACCTTGTATTTATTTCGATTGGACATGAATGAACATCGTATATTATGTTTAGTGTGTAGTATTAGTATGAAAAGATTTACGAGATTTTAAACGTCAAAGATTTAGAAAAAATTTCACTTGAAATTTTGCTAGATTCCACTATACTTTTTCTCATGTTTGTATTTATCATGATAGGGAAGGATAAAAATGACGTCTGTTGCGGACGTTTTTATAAAAGGTTTTTTAGAAAAGATTGTTGTTTAATAATAGTTAGAAATTAATGCTTAGAAAGTTGATTGTAGCGGAAGGTGCTCGACTCCTGCGGGAAATGCGGGAAAGTTGAGACCCCGCAGGGCAAAGTCCGAGGAGGCTCAACTCACGCCCCGCGGAAAGCGAGCACCTGGAGTGGAAATCAACCAGCACTAGCTAATAGAAAAAGCAACAAAGTTTATAAAAACAACCTTATAAATAGAAGTAAATCCAGTTATATCAAGTTTTCACTTAACTGATTGATCTATTTTGTCCTGAGATGAACGTGTAAAAACTCAAACTAGTGGTATATGATTTTTAAAGCGGAGAACGACAATAGCAAAAAAATCGATAAAAAAAAGAAAACAAGAAGGGAAGTTGAAACAATGAGTGAACTTTGGTACACAGAGAAACAAACAGAAAACTTCGGAATCACAATGAAAATCAAGAAGACTTTACATACAGAGCAAACGGATTTTCAATATCTTGAAATGGCTGAAACAGAAGAATGGGGGAACATGCTATTCCTTGATGGAATGGTGATGACAAGCCAAAAAGATGAGTTCGTTTATCATGAAATGGTTGCGCATGTTCCGTTATTTACGCACCCTAATCCTGAGACAGTATTAGTTGTCGGTGGCGGAGATGGTGGCGTTATCCGTGAAGTGTTAAAGCACCCAAGCGTGAAAAAAGCCGTTCTAGTTGAAATCGACGGAAAAGTCATTGAGTACTCAAAAAAATATCTTCCAGAAATTGCGGGAGAACTTGAAAACGAGCGCGTTGACGTACAAGTGGGCGATGGCTTCATGCACATCGCGAAAAGTGAAAATGAATATGACGTGATCATGGTTGATTCCACAGAGCCTGTGGGGCCAGCTGTCAATCTATTTACAAAAGGATTCTACGCGGGGATCTCGAAGGCGCTGAAAGAAGACGGAATCTTTGTCGCTCAATGTGATAACCCTTGGTTCAAGGCAGACCTGATCCGCCAGGTACAAAGCGACGTGAAGGAAATCTTCCCGATCACTCGTCTGTACACAGCCAATATCCCAACCTACCCAAGTGGATTATGGGCATTCACAATCGGTTCCAAAAAGCACGACCCAATCGAAGTACCGGAAGAGCGTTTCCACGACATCGAAACCAAATACTACACGCCGGAACTTCACAAAGCAGCATTCGCCCTGCCTAAATTCGTTAAAGACCTGACAAAATAAGGGGATTTGAGGGACGGACCTCAAATTCAAGCGAAAAATCGTTTAAATTCAAAGAGGGACGGACCTAAACATAGGTCCGTCCCTCTAAAAGAGAGGTTGAAGAATATGCGTTTTGATGAGGCTTATTCAGGTAATGTGTTTATTCAGAGTCATCCTTCTTATGAGGAGAGTTCGGTTGTTCTTTATGGTATGCCGATGGATTGGACGGTGAGTTACCGTCCGGGATCCCGTTTTGGTCCGGCCCGTATCCGCGAAGTGTCGATTGGGTTGGAAGAGTATAGTGCGTACTTGGACCGGGAGCTTGAAGAAGTGAAGTACTTTGACGCCGGTGATATTCCACTGCCGTTCGGTAATCCGCAGCGGAGCATTGATATAATTGAAGATTATATCGATGGTCTCCTAGGTGATGGGAAGATTCCATTCGGTATGGGTGGAGAGCACTTGGTTTCATGGCCGGTTATGAAAGCCGTGGCGAAGAAATATCCGGATCTCGCTATCATTCATATGGATGCTCACACGGATCTTCGTGAAGAGTATGAGGGAGAGCCGCTATCCCACTCGACTCCAATCCGTAAGATCGCTGAGCATATCGGACCAAAGAACGTCTATTCTTTCGGAATCCGTTCTGGAATGAAAGAAGAATTCCAATGGGCGAAAGAAAACGGCATGCATATTTCGAAATTTGAAGTGCTGGAGCCGTTGAAGGAAATCCTTCCGCAGCTTGCCGGACGTCCGGTTTATGTCACGATCGACATTGATGTGCTGGATCCTGCCCACGCTCCTGGTACAGGAACGGTGGACTGCGGCGGAATCACTTCTAAGGAATTACTGGCGTCGATCCACGCCATTGCACATTCTGATGTGAATGTAGTGGGCGCTGACCTTGTCGAAGTGGCTCCAATTTATGACCCATCCGAGCAAACAGCCAATACAGCAAGCAAGCTGATTCGCGAAATGCTTCTTGGCTGGGTAAAATAACTCTCGAAATCTCCTTCTTGCCCAGAAGGGGATTTTTTCATATGAAGTTTTCTTAAGTGGTGTTGAGTTTACAAGCTATGTAGGATAACCAACCGCAGTTAACGTTAGCGATATCCCAGAAATACACCAAGAACAGCTTCCGACTAAAGCGATTACTTATCACCCCAGCAAACACTTTATCCCTGGGATTCTTCACTAAACCGCTTACATACCTCCAAAAAATGAAAACTCACCCTGTTCCATTGCAATTTCCCACAATACTTCTTATACTTAATTAGTTAGAAGGAAGGGACGTCTACATGAGGGACGGACCTATCACTTGATCGGACCCTAAAAAGAAAAGGATGTGAGTGGTTTGACGGCAAAAACAGATTTTACCCCTGTCAAGGTTCACTTGAAAACCAAAATCACAATAGGAGAGGAAAGTGACTCTTTTGAACTGGTATCATTTGGTCGATACTATGAAAAAGGAGATGCCGTTTTTCTAAAGTACGATGAGGTTCAAGAGGAAGGAACCACTCATACGATTGTTAAAGTAACGGACAGCCAAGCACTTATTCTCAGAAGCGGTGCCATTAAAATGAGAATGGCCTTTAACGAGTCAGAGGAACAGAATGGCTCATACGAAAGCCAGCTCGGCACACTCCTGCTTACAACCAAAACAAAACAACTTTCACATACACAAGATGAGTCGAAACTAGAAGGGGATTTCAACCTTTCTTACGAGTTAAAGATGCAAGACAGTCCAGTTGGGGATTATGTTATGTCCATTCACTATAAGGAGGAAGCATAAACGCATGAATATCGTCGAAAAAGTACAAGAAAACTTGAAAGCAGAAATCAAAGCCGCGGTCATAAAAGCGGGACTCGCAACAGAGGATCAGATACCTGATGTCATTTTAGAAATACCGAAAGAGAAATCACACGGTGATTATTCGACGAATATGGCGATGCAACTTGCACGTGTCGCAAAAAAAGCGCCTCGTATGATTGCAGATGACATCGTGGCAAACTTCGACCAGTCCAAGGCTTCTATTGAAAAAATGGAAATCGCCGGGCCTGGTTTCATCAACTTCTACATGAACAATGAATACTTAACTGACTTGATTCCGCTGATTCTTGATCAAGATCAGGAATACGGTGAATCGAATGCAGGGAACGGCGAGAGAGTGAACGTGGAGTTCGTATCCGCCAACCCTACTGGAGACCTTCACCTTGGACATGCCCGTGGAGCCGCGGTCGGTGATTCCTTATGTAATGTCCTTGAAAAAGCAGGTTATAAAGTAACCCGTGAATACTATATCAATGATGCTGGAAATCAGATTCATAACCTGGCGATATCCGTCGAGGCACGTTATTTCCAAGCCCTTGGACAAGACAAAGCGATGCCTGAGGATGGGTATCATGGAGCAGACATCATCGGAATCGGGAAGAAGCTTGCTGAGGAATTCGGTTCCAAATATGCTGAAGTGAGTGAAGAAGAGCGCTACAAGTTCTTCCGTCAGTACGGACTGAAGATTGAAATGGCCAAGCTTCAAAAGGATCTTGAAATGTTCCGTGTACCGTTCAATGTATGGTATTCCGAAACATCCCTGTACGAAAACGGGAAGATCGATGCAGCCCTTAAACGATTAAGAGAGAATGGTCATGTATACGAAGAGGACGGCGCGACATGGTTCCGTTCAACAGAGCTTGGCGATGACAAGAACCGTGTTCTTATCAAAAATGACGGCACATACACATACCTGACTCCGGATATTTCCTATCACCAGGATAAATTCGAACGTGGACATGATGTGCTGATCAATATCTGGGGTGCGGACCATCACGGTTACATCCCTCGTATGAAGGCAGCTATCGAAGCGTTGGGCTTTGACCGTGCTAAATTAGAGGTTGAAGTGATTCAACTTGTCCACCTTTATAAAAATGGTGAGAAGATGAAGATGAGTAAGCGTACTGGTAAAGCTGTTACGTTACGCGAGCTTGTAGAAGAAGTCGGCCTTGATGCGGTCCGCTATTTCTTCGCCATGAGAAGTGCCGATACACATATGGACTTTGACCTGGACTTAGCAGTTTCCCAGTCGAACGAAAACCCTGTGTATTACGCTCAATATGCCCACGCGCGTATTTGCAGCATCCTTCGTCAGGCAGAAGAGCAAGGACTTGCTTCTGAAGACAAGATCAACTTAAAGCTGATCGGTACGGAGAAAGAAGTGGACTTACTGAAGAAATTAGGTGAGTTCCCACAAATGATCGCAGACTCTGCAGAGAAGCGCACACCTCACCGTGTAGCGAACTACATTAACGACCTGGCATCAGCTTTCCACAGCTTCTACAATGCCAACAAGGTTCTTGACGCAGAAAACCGTGAACTGACAACAGCTCGACTTGCTCTAGTGAAAGTGGTTCGAGTAACGTTACAAAATGCTCTTGCCTTGATTGGAGTAGAAGCACCAGAAAAAATGTAATGAATAATGAAAAGAGGTCCGTCCCTTGTGGATGGACCTTTTTTCTTATATTCTTCCAGATTTAACGTATAATAAAAGAAGACAAAGTGTTCAGGAGGCTATTATGAAAACGGTTGTTTTAGCGATTGTAACTGGTTTTTTAGTTGGTTTTATTTTTGCCCTGTTTAAGCTCCCGATTCCGGCTCCGCCTGCCTTGGCTGGTATTGCAGGCATCGTGGGAATCTATCTTGGGTTTAGGGCGTTCATGGCCATTCAGCCCTGGATTGAGTCGGTCTTCAAATGAACGTTACATACGAAAATCGATCCCATTTACGGTAGCTTCCATCGATTGTGTAAGGCACCGGTTCCCGGAATAACGGACCATCAAACACAAAACTGTGAAATTCACCATTCTCACCGCAAGGGTCAACAGAATCGGGAAGGTCTTGCAGGAATTCCTCGTTGTAAACACGACCTAGAAATCGTGGATCAAGCTGTTCTTCATCGACACAGACAATGACGGCTCTGTAACCTTCTTTGATAAATTCTTTTGATAGAGCACGAGTATCCTTTCCCCATAATGGGAAAAGCAGCTCGAGTTCTGTCTTTTTCATTTGTTCTTCCCGGTATTTCCGGATATCCTCCAAATACAAGTCACCGAATCCCATATGAGTAAACTGCTCTTTCCGAAGCTTACCTAAAGCATTCATCATGACGTTTTCGTAGTCTTTGTTATTGAGCGTATCCTCAAACCAAACAGGGTATAGCGGCAATCCCAATGCCTGTGCCTGCTTATTCACAAGCGAAACGGGTACTTCATGCATCATCATCTTTTCAGACTCTTTGAGAAATGTCGTAAGCAACCCCTGTACATATTCCTTCTTCGTTGACAGCTCATGAAGCATCATCATGCTGTCCCGTCCACCGCTCCATGATAGACAAATTTTATCCATGTTCGATCCCCCCTTGAAGGTTATTATATAGAATTGAGATGGGTTGATAAACATTGCGCTAAAACAGGAAGGGGAAATTCGATAATTCGACAAATAGATCATTAAGTGGGAATTTGGCTCATATATTAAAATTCCGGCTCATAAATTTTCGGAATGGCTCATTAATCTAAAAGTTGGCTCATAAAAAGTGAAAACCGTCTTATAAATGCGTTTGGAGAAGTATCATTTAAAGAATTGACCTTTAACCGATATCAAAAACCCTGAAAATTCATCTTTAAGTTTAAAATGTGACATCTTCATACCCCTTTCAATTAACAATGAAAACCGTTTTTTTACATAGAAAAAAAGACGAACACCAAAATGTCCGTCTACCACTCCAACGTTCCACCACTGACGCGCTTCACCCCCCGAATGGAAGACAGATCTTCAATCAGTTTCAGCATGGCCAAATCCTTATGCTTGGCTTCTATCATGAAGTCCACGTCCTGATCAAAGGTTTTCAGGGTTTTAAAGAAAGGTTCCACAAAACCGGGATCGACCAGATCAGCGTGTGAGCGAAAGGCTTTTTCCGATTTAGGGGAGGAGATATGTATTTTTGGCACTAAATCTCTTTTGTCCCATGTGTCAAAGATGTCTTCCAGATAATCCTCGAGAGGTTTCTCACTAGAGTTGGCCTCGTGATGGTGGATATCGAGCACCATGGGGATGTTCTCTTTCTGGCAGGCGGCAAGCGTTTCTTCCACCGTATACGTTTTGTCATCGTTTTCAAGTGTCATGATGTCTTTCACTTCAGGCGGAAGAACCTTCAAATTATCATGAAAACGTACCAATGTTTCTTCCTTATCCCCGTAGCTTCCGCCAATATGAATGTTGATGACGCCATCCTTTTCGATTCCCATATACTCAAGCATCCGATAATGATAGATCATATCCTTCGCAGCATTGTCGGTTACATGTTGCTTGGGACTTGTGAACAAGGTGAACTGGTTTGGATGAAAGCTTGCACGGATTCCGAACTGCCGGATTACTTCCCCAAGCTCTTTCCATTCTTCTTGAAAAGGGGAATGGAAATCCCATTCTACTTCAGGGTGTGTCGCAAGGGGGACAAGAGAGCTTGATAATCGATACAGTTCGATTTCATGAGCGGCACAGAGATAGAGGATTCGTTTCGTATGTTCCAGATTTAATCGTGTCACTTCCTTCAGGCGATCCATCCGTTCTTCTTTTGGCAATTGTGTATACCGTTTAAATGTCATGGTTTTGGCAGGGCTTGCGTCCCATAAAGAGAGGGAGTTCGCAACAAATCCCAGACGGACTCTCATGTAACTTCCCCCTAGAGTAAGATTGAAATGGATGAAGCGATCCGTTCTTTTATACGGGTAAGCAAGGAGACGGATGAAAGGTCATTTTCGCTTAACATGTCTGATGCTTCCATGTCTTTTTCCATTTCCTTTTTCAACGTGTGAATGAATTCTTTATCGAATATCAGATTATTGATTTCGAGATTGATAAAGAAGCTTCTTTTGTCAAAGTTGGCAGTCCCGATATCGCAAAAGTGGTCATCAACGATCAATACCTTCGCATGATAAAAGCCGTTCATGAATTGGTACACCTTGGCCCCTTTGGCAAGCAACGTTCTGAAATAGGGGAAGGCGGCTTCTTTAACTAACATATGGTCCGCATAATTCGGAATGATGATCCGTACTTGAACGCCACGATCCAGTGCATCACACAGTGCTTCCATTAATATGGGGGTAGGAATAAAGTAAGGAGTCCCGATGATCACTTCCTCACGTGCTTCATCTATGAACTTCTTGAAAAATTCTTCGATATTGACTCCCTCTGTTGGGAAGATCTGATGTTGACATCTTCCTCTTTCAGCCGGTGGAAAGTACCTTGCTTCGTTTTTTAAGTCTTTTGACGTGGCCCTAAACCAGTCGATACTGAATTCGGTTTGCAGATCATGTATGCCTTCTCCTTCCAGTCGGAGATGATAATCCCTCCAAGGAGAAAGTTCGGGTATATCATTTTCATCGATATACTCCTTCCCGACATTGTAGCCCCCCAAATAACCGATTTTGCCGTCGATGACGGTAATCTTTCGATGATTACGCTGTTGGGAGGAAAAGAACAGATAAGGTAGTTTAACCCTCCTACAGAAATCCACTTCCACGCCTGCTGCCCGGAGGTCCCTGATTTTTGACTTAGGGACATTATGGCTTCCGATTTGATCCATTAGCAGACGGACCTCCACCCCTTCTTCTGCTTTTTCCTTTAATAATTCAAGGAAGCGCAAGGCGAAATGGTCATCCTGAACAATATAAAATAATACATGGATAGAAGACCTGGCTTCTTTCATTTCTTTAAACATGACATCAAACAGCTCAGGCCCTCTGGAAAACAATCGAATGTCACTGTTTCGTTTTTCATAATCTCTTCTGGTCCGTGTCCGGATAAATTGACTTCTTCCTAATTTAAAGTCGATCAGTAACCATCCGATGACGGCTACAATGATGAATAATGGGATCAACCACCACATAGAATCACTCTCTCATTTGCATTGACTTTAGTATGTCCTTAATCTTTGTTCCTTTGCATTCTTTCTTCTTTTCCCTTACATAAGTCCTATTGAAACCTAAGAGAAGCATAAAAAGTTCTGTATCTTTCTGTGGATTGAATACCCGCTTATGAAAAGGTTTTCATTTTTATTCGTAAAAACCATTGACTGAATGCTCATTCATAATATAATGGATATAAGGACTATTCAGAATATTAATTTGGTTTGTAAAAGTTTGAACAAAGGGGATGTTCAAAGATCAGGCCAAAGTAGGGGGAGTGTTTGTCTATGAATGGGTTACTCATTCTCAATTGGGTTGCGTTTATTCTTGTAACCGTTTACGCACTTAGCTTGTTTGTGTATGTAGTAAAGACGAGAATTGACTATATTAAGCTCGGGAAAAAAGTCGAGTTCGACAAGCGATTCAAGGAACGATTCCAGAAAATCCTGGTCAATGTCTTTGGACAGAAGAAACTTCTGAAGGATAAGAAGAGTGGAGCCATCCACGTCATGTTCTTCTACGGGTTCATCCTCGTTCAATTCGGGGCCATCGATTTCATTTGGAAAGGACTTGCACCAGGTAGTCACCTGCCGCTTGGTCCACTATACGCTGGATTCACATTTTTCCAGGAACTTGTCACACTGATGATCCTGGTAGCGGTTGTGTGGGCATTCCATCGCCGCTATGTTGAAAAATTGGTCCGTTTAAAAAGAGGATTCAAGTCAGGATTGGTTCTATTATTCATCGGTGGACTCATGCTATCCGTCCTTATTGGGAACGGAATGGGCATCATCTGGCACGGTGAAGATTTAGCGTGGACAGAGCCTGTTGCGTCATTGATTGCTTTGGCACTTGGAGGCATTGGGGAAACAGCTTCCATCGCCATTTTCTATGTGGCATGGTGGATGCACCTTCTATTCCTGCTTGGATTCCTTGTGTATGTGCCGCAATCCAAGCATGCGCATTTAATCGCAGGACCTGCCAATGTTTATTTCAATCGTTTAGACAATCCTGGAAAGCTGAAGCCGATCGACTTTGAAGATGAATCAGCTGAAAGCTTCGGTGTAGGGAAGATCGAAGAATTTACGCAACATCAGATGATTGATTTCTACGCATGTGTAGAATGTGGTCGTTGTACGAATATGTGTCCTGCAACAGGAACAGGGAAGATGCTTTCCCCAATGGACTTAATCGTCAAGCTGCGTGATAACCTGACCAACCACGGTGCAGTCGTTACACAGAAAAAACCTTGGGTACCGACATTTGCATTCAATGGGACGAAAGGGAATCAGCTGGCGATGGCGAGTGCCACTCAGGCAGCGGAAGAAGCGGCTGCAGGTGCAACATACAGTCCAAGCCTGATCGGAGACGTCATTACGGAAGAAGAAATTTGGGCATGTACGACGTGCCGTAACTGTGAAGACCAATGTCCGGTCATGAATGAGCACGTGGATAAAATCATCGACCTTCGCCGTTACCTGGTTCTGACAGAAGGAAAGATGGACGCAGACGCACAGCGCGCGATGCAAAACATTGAGCGTCAGGGAAATCCTTGGGGTCTGAACCGTAAGGAACGTGAGAACTGGCGTGAAGCAAGAGAAGACGTTACCATTCCGACGGTAAAAGAAATGAAAAAAGCAGGAGAAGACTTTGAATTCCTTTTCTGGGTCGGATCCATGGGTTCATTTGATAACCGAAGCCAAAAGATCGCATTATCGTTTGCGAAGCTTATGAACGAGGCAGGCGTGAAGTTCGCGATCCTTGGAAACAAAGAGAAGAACTCCGGTGATACACCACGCCGACTTGGGAACGAATTCTTATTCCAGGAGCTTGCCGGTCAGAACATCGCCGAATTTGAGAAACATGAAATCAAGAAAATTGTGACCATCGACCCTCATGCATACAACATTTTCAAAAATGAGTATCCAGACTTTGGGTTGGAAGCAGAAGTATATCATCATACAGAGCTTCTATATGACCTGGTGAAAGAAGGGCGTCTGAAGCCGCAATACGAAGTGAATGAAACGATCACCTTCCATGATTCCTGTTACTTAGGCCGCTACAACGAAGTATATGATCCACCGCGTGAAATCCTGAAATCAATCTCCGGCGTGAAATTGATTGAAATGGAACGTAACCGTGAAAAAGGCATGTGCTGTGGAGCAGGCGGGGGACTCATGTGGATGGAAGAAGACGCTGGTCACCGCGTCAACGTTTCCCGTACCGAGCAGGCACTGGCTGTCAGCCCATCGGTTATCAGCTCAGGCTGTCCTTATTGCCTGACAATGTTATCAGATGGAACGAAAGCGAAGGAAGTAGAAGAAACGGTTTCGACTCAGGATGTAGCAGAAATCCTCGAAAAAGCGGTTTGCGGCGATCAAAAAGATCAACCGGCTGCATCATAAAAAAAGAATATTATCCTTATGATAATGAATGATATGCAGATTACCCTTATCAGTATGTGAGAAAATAGGAGTGAAACAAAATAGTCTCTATTGGGTTTCACTCCTATTATTTTTCTACAATAATAAATTTAATCGAAAAATAAAAACTTTCTAAAAAATCATTACGTTCTACCCGAATATGAAGTACAATAAAGGTTATAAGGGACAAAAACTGTCCCTTCTTTTGTGGATGATGGTTGAGCGAGCGTTCAGTCGAGAGCCAACCAAATTTTTTTGAAATCAGTTGAAAGCGTATACAATTTTGTCGAATCAAATCTTTCACATAAAAAAGGAGAGCGATTGAGATGGGGAAAACGGTCATTTTAGATGGAGCTAGAACACCTTTTGGTAAATTTGGAGGAAGTTTAAGCCGTTTTACAGCTTCAGAGCTTGGCGGTTTTGCGGTGAAGGAAGCCCTTAAACGTGCAGGTGTCAATGGTGAGGAAGTAGAAGAGGTCATCCTTGGTTCGGTTTTACAAGGGGGCCAGGGACAAATCCCTTCCCGGCAGGCATCCCGTCACGCAGGACTTCCGTGGAATGTCAAAACGGAAACCATCAATAAAGTCTGCGCTTCAGGAATGCGGAGCGTGACAATGGGAGATCAGATCATCCGTGCAGGTGACGGTGAAGTCATCGTGGCAGGCGGAATGGAATCTATGTCCAATGCACCGTACATCCTGCCGAAAGCTCGCTGGGGCTTTAAAATGGGGGATTCACAAGTGAAAGACTCCATGGTCCACGACGGATTGACGTGCAGCTTCAACAATGTCCACATGGGAACGTACGGAAATGAAACCGCGAAAGAATTTGAATTATCAAGAGAAGAGCAGGACAGATGGTCACTACGAAGCCATGAACGTGCAGTGAAAGCGACGGAAACAGGCGTGCTCGGGGAAGAAATCGTCGCCGTTCTAGTACCACAGCGCAAAGGTGATCCAGTCGTGGTCGATAAAGATGAAGCACCACGAAAAGAATCATCGATCGAGGCATTGGCTAAATTAGGACCTGTGTTTGGTTCGGAAGGAACGATTACAGCAGGAAACGCACCAGGAGTCAACGACGGAGCGGCTGCCATGGTCCTTATGAGCGAAGAAAGAGCAGAAAGAGAAGGGAAACAGCCGCTTGCGACCATCCTTGGACACACCGCGATTGCAGTCGAAGCGAAGGATTTCCCGCAAACGCCGGGACTTGTGATCAATGAACTTCTGAAGAAAACAGGCAAATCACTTGAAGAGATTGACCTGTTCGAAATAAACGAAGCGTTTGCTGCGGTTGCATTAGCAAGCGGGAAAATCGCCGGACTCGATCATGAAAAAGTCAACGTGAACGGTGGAGCCGTTGCCCTCGGACATCCGATTGGAGCAAGTGGCGCCCGCATCATCCTGACACTTGCATACGAATTGAAACGTCGCGGTGGGGGAATCGGCATAGCTTCCATCTGCAGTGGCGGCGGTCAAGGGGATGCGATCATGATCGAAGTGGCGAAGCAGTAGGGATTAGAGTGATTTTGAACCAGGTACAGGTTTGCTGACCGACTATATAGGTTCAGCTGCTGATCTCCAATAAAAACAATCTACTAGTTTACAAGAATCAGCCATAACAGAGGGGGAGAACAAAATGAACATTAAAAACATCATGGTCATCGGCGCAGGACAAATGGGCTCAGGTATTGCCCAAGTTTGTGCACAAGCGGGATTCAACGTATACCTGAACGATTTGAAAGAAGAATTTGTCCAAAAGGGAATGGGTGCTATCACAAAGAACCTGACCCGCTCTGTAGAAAAAGGAAGAATGACAGAAGAAGATAAGACGGCGACAGTGAACCGATTAACCGCTTCAACCGATATCCACGACGCGAAGCAAGTGGACCTTGTCATTGAAGCAGCAGTTGAAAACATGGATATCAAAACAAAGATCTTTGCTCAATTGGATGAAATCACTCCTCTGCACACGATCCTTGCATCCAACACATCTTCACTGCCAATCACAGAAATCGCTGCAGCGACAAAGCGTCCCAAACAGGTAATCGGCATGCACTTCATGAACCCTGTACCAGTGATGAAGCTTGTTGAAATCATCCGTGGATTGGCCACAACCGATGAAGTATATCAAGTGATTGAAGACATGACGAAGGCTCTCAATAAAGTACCGGTTGAAGTAGAAGATTTTCCTGGATTCGTTTCAAACCGGATTCTGATGCCAATGATCAATGAAGCGATCTACACGCTTTATGAAGGAGTGGCGAGCAAAGAGGCAATCGATGAAGTCATGAAGCTTGGCATGAATCATCCAATGGGACCTCTTACGTTAGCAGACTTCATCGGATTGGATACGTGCCTGTACATCATGGAAACGCTGCATGAAGGTTTCGGTGATGATAAATATCGTCCATGTCCGCTTCTGCGAAAATATGTGAAAGCAGGCTGGTTGGGACGTAAAACTGGCCGCGGCTTCTATTCATACGAGTAATCACGAACATCAGGGAGGAAACAGGCATGGAGTTACGATTCACGGAAGAACAGCAGATGATGAGAAAGATGGTTCGGGATTTTGCAGAAACAGAAATCCAGCCGTTTATAGAGAAGATGGAAGAAGGACAATTTCCCAGAGAAATTTTAAATAAGATGGCTGAGCTTGGCTTGATGGGGATCACGACTCCTGAGAAATATGGCGGTTCAGAGATGGATTTCACCTCGTATATCATTGCGATTCACGAGCTTTCGAAAGTAAGCGCAACCATTGGGGTTATTTTATCCGTTCATACGTCGGTGGGAACGAATCCGATTCTTTATTTCGGAAACGAAGATCAGAAGCAAAAATACCTTCCTAAACTTGCGTCAGGTGAATACTTAGGAGCTTTCTGCCTAACCGAGCCAAGTGCAGGGTCTGATGCGAAAAGTTTAAAAACCCGGGCGGAGAAACGTGATGATCACTATGTATTAAACGGCTCGAAAGTCTTCATTACAAATGGCGGAGAAGCGGATACGTATATTGTCTTTGCAGCAACGGACCCATCGAAGGGCAGCCGCGGGGTATCGGCTTTCATCGTTGAGAAAGACACACCGGGTCTTGTGATCGGGAAAGACGAACATAAAATGGGTCTTCACGGTTCCAGAACGGTTCAACTGACATTTGAAGATATGAAGGTACCAGCTGAAAACCTTCTTGGTCAAGAAGGGGAAGGCTTCAAGATTGCCATGGCGAATCTTGATGTCGGTCGAATCGGGATCGCTGCACAAGCTCTCGGAATCGCTGAAGCGGCCTTCGACTATTCAACAGCTTATGCAAAAGAACGAGTGCAATTCGGCAAACCAATCGCAGCTCAGCAGGGAATCGGCTTCAAGCTTGCCGATATGGCGACTGCAGTTGAAGGATCGAAGCTTCTAGTCTACCGGGCGGCAAATCTTCGTTCAAATAACATTTCTTGTGGAAAAGAAGCGAGCATGGCGAAACTGTTTGCTTCGAAAACAGCGGTTGAAGTGTCAACGGAGGCAATCCAGGTTTATGGCGGATATGGATATACGAAGGAGTATCCGGTTGAGCGATTGTTCCGGGATGCGAAAGTGACGGAGATTTATGAGGGTACGAGTGAGATTCAGCGGATGGTGATTGGGAAGAATTTGCTGGTTTAATGGGATGGGTGAGCTTGACCTTTTGGAATGGTGTGTTCATGCACATATTCTTAGCGTGTCAGGCACCCGATCTATATTGTGATGTTTAGTGGCGTAAAGGGGTTTGTAGCATTGCTTGCTTTTTGAGGGTGCCAGACCCGGACAAATTTAGATATGGGGGAATTGAGATGAATTTTAAGTTATCGGAAGAGCATGAGATGATTCGTAAGATGGTGCGTGATTTTGCGCGGAATGAGGTGGCGCCTACTGCTGCTGAGCGTGATGAGGAAGAGCGCTTTGATATGGATTTGTTTAAGAAGATGGCCGAGCTTGGCTTGACGGGGATTCCTTGGCCGGAAGAGTACGGTGGAATCGGAAGTGACTTTTTAGCATATTGCATCGCGGTTGAAGAGCTATCGAGAGTGTGTGCGTCTATAGGGGTTACACTTTCTGCCCATACGTCGCTTGCTGGCTGGCCGGTGTATAAATTCGGTACAGAGGAGCAAAAGCAGAAGTACCTTCGTCCAATGGCGCAAGGAGAAAAAATCGGTGCTTACGGATTGACTGAGCCAGGTTCAGGTTCAGATGCAGGCGGGATGAAAACGACGGCCCGTTTAGAAGGAGATCACTACGTGTTGAACGGTTCGAAAATTTTCATCACAAACGGTGGAATTGCCGATACGTATATCGTGTTTGCTTTGACAGATCCAACTCAACGCCAGCGCGGAACAAGTGCTTTCATCGTGGAGAAAGAATTTGCAGGATTCTCTGTAGGGAAGAAAGAGAAGAAGCTTGGGATTCGTTCATCTCCAACGACTGAGATCGTGTTTGAAGATTGTAAGGTACCGAAAGAGAACATGCTTGGAAACGAAGGAGACGGCTTCAAGATTGCCATGATGACTCTTGATGGCGGTCGTAACGGAATTGCCGCTCAAGCTGTGGGGATTGCACAAGGAGCACTTGATGCGTCTGTCGATTATGCCAAAGAGCGTGAGCAGTTCGGCAAGCCGATTGCTGCCAACCAGGGAATCTCATTCAAAATTGCCGATATGGCAACGTCTATCGAAGCTTCCCGCCTCTTAACTTATCAAGCAGCCTGGTTAGAGTCAGAAGGCCTTCCATACGGAAAAGAATCGGCGATGTCGAAGCTGATGGCCGGGGATACGGCGATGAAGGTGACGACAGAAGCGGTTCAAATCTTTGGTGGATATGGCTATACGAAGGATTATCCAGTGGAACGTTATATGCGTGATGCGAAGATTACGCAGATTTATGAGGGGACACAGGAGATTCAGCGATTGGTTATTTCGCGGATGGTGACGAAGTAGGGGTTTGGTTGTGAGGGGTTTCTTGACGGGGATCTCGTGGTAGGTTCTGAAGCGTGTCAGGCACCCGTTTGGTTTTGTGGTGTTTCGTGGCGTAAAGGGGTTTGTACGGTGCATTCTCGATTAGGGTGCCAGACCCGGTATGACGGAGTTAGGGGTTTGGTTGTGAGGGATTTCTTGACGGGAATTTCGTGGTAGGTTCTGAAGCGTGTCAGGCACACGATTGGTTTTGTGGTGTTTCGTGGCGTAAAGGGGTTTGTACGGTGCATTCTCCATTAGGGTGCCAGACCCGGTATGTAGGATAAATAGGTTAAGAGAGATAGATAACCATCTGCTTTGTTGGGGGATGAGGTGGGTGGTTTTGGATTAGGGGTCAATGGGAGAAATGGATAGAAAAGGCGGTCGATTGTTTTGAATAAGAAGAGGGAAGTCCATGCTTCGGTGAAGGATGAGCGTTTGGTAGAAAAGCGGCGTGATCAGATGATTAGTGGGGCCGTCTCTCTATTTAAACAAAAGGGGTTTCATCGCACCACGACAAGAGAGATCGCAAAGGCCGCCGGATTCAGTATCGGAACGCTATATGAATATATACGAACAAAGGAAGATGTCCTGTATTTAGTGTGTGACAGCATTTATGAGCAGGTTCGATTGGAGCTTGAGAAGCTGGATGTAGGCAAAGGGACGCTTGAGAGCTTAAGGCTCGGTATCGCCCATTATTTTCAGGTGATGGACCGGATGCAGGATGAAGTCCTTGTCATGTATCAAGAAGCGAAATCTTTATCAAAGGACGCCCTTCCATATGTACTTCGCAAGGAACTTGAAATGGTGGGGATGGTGGAAGACCTCATCAAAGGCTGCGTGGACAGCGGGAAGCTTGTGCTTGATGAGAATCAGATCCATATGCTCGCTCAGAATGTATTTGTCCAGGGGCAGATGTGGGGATTCCGTCGCTGGGCCATGCAGAAACGGTTTACACTCGAGGAATACATCGATCTTCAAATCGATCTTCTATTTTCTGGAATCATCGGATTTGAAAAACAAGGGAGAACAGGGGGAATAATATGAGCACGGTTGAGATTTATAAACCAAAGCACCATGTTCGTTTTGTCACGGCTTCGAGTCTGTTTGACGGACATGATGCGTCGATCAACATAATGCGTCGGATTATCCAGGCAAGTGGAGCAGAGGTGATCCATCTGGGTCATAACCGCTCCGTTGAAGAAGTCGTTAATGCCGCGATTCAAGAGGATGTACAGGGAATCGCGATTTCATCCTACCAGGGTGGGCACGTTGAATACTTCAAATACATGTATGACCTTTTGAAAGAACGGGGCGCTTCCCATATCAGGATTTATGGAGGCGGCGGGGGTGTTATCATCCCACGTGAAATCAAGGAATTGCACGAATACGGGATTGCCCGCATCTTCTCACCTGAAGACGGGAGAACGCAGGGTCTTCAAGGCATGATCAACAAGATGATCGAGGAATGTGATTTCCCGACGATTAAAGGAAACGTGGATCACGAGGTTGAAAAGCTTTCTACTGGAAATGTGAATACGGTTTCGAAGCTGATTTCACTTGCTGAGTATCAAGTAGGAGCGAATGAAGAAGTGGCGGCGACGGCACAAACGGTATTCTCGGAAATCAAGAGTCTGGCGAAAAAAGCGCCTGTACTTGGGATCACCGGAACGGGTGGAGCCGGGAAGAGTTCCTTGACGGATGAGCTGATTCGTCGGTTCATCAACGAACTTCCTGAAAAGAAAATCGCTATTCTATCCATTGATCCAACGAAACAAAAAACAGGTGGCGCCCTTCTCGGGGACCGGATTCGGATGAATGCGATCTTCAATCCTCGCGTGTATATGCGAAGCCTTGCCACTCGTGGGTCGAAAACAGAGCTTTCATTCGCGATCAAGGATGCAATCAATGTCGTCAAAGCTGCAGGGTATGATCTAATCGTTGTCGAAACAAGCGGGATCGGACAGGGAGATGCGGAAATCGCTGAAATCTGTGATATGTCCATGTACGTGATGACAAGTGAATTCGGGGCGCCGTCTCAGCTTGAGAAAATCGATATGATTGATTTCGCCGACCTGATCGTCATTAATAAATTTGAGCGCAAAGGCTCAGAGGATGCAAGGCGCCAGGTTCAGAAACAGTACCAGCGCAGTCACATGCTCTTTGATAAAGACTTGGATGACATGCCGGTATACGGAACGATTGCCAGTCAGTTCAATGATCCAGGTACGAATGCCTTGTTTGCAGCCATTTTGGAAACAGTCAATCATAAAATGGAGCTGGATTGGAAAACGAGTTTCTCAAAAGACGTCGATGTTGAAAAGCAAAACGTCATCATTCCAAACAATCGCCGCTATTATCTCCGTGAGATTGCGGAAACCGTTCGGAACTACCATAAGAAATCCGAAGAGCAAGTGAAAATCGCCCGCAGATTGTTCCAGCTCGACGGGGCAATCGAAGCAGTCAATGAAAAAGAAACGAATGAAGGTGTCGTCACTTCCCTTCAAACGTTAAAAGAAGAAGTTGAAGGTAAATTAACAGCTGAATCGAAGCAGATACTGCAAAAGTGGGATGATCTCAAAGAAACATACAGCAAGGATCAGTTCGTCACAAAGATCCGTGATAAAGAGATTGTCACTGAATTAAAGACCAAGAGCTTATCAGGACTGGATATTCCGAAAGTATCCCTTCCGAAATATAAAGACTACGGTCAGATTCTGGACTGGGTATACAAAGAGAACGTTCCAGGATCGTTCCCATACACAGCAGGAGTATTTCCGTTTAAACGGAAAGGCGAAGATCCGAAGCGTCAGTTCGCCGGGGAAGGAACACCTGAACGAACGAACCGCCGTTTCCATTATCTATCTAAGGACGATGATGCGAAACGTCTGAGTACAGCCTTTGACTCTGTAACATTATACGGTGAAGATCCGGATCACCGTCCTGACATATACGGGAAAGTCGGGGAGAGCGGAGTGAGCATCTGTACCCTTGAAGACATGAAGAAGCTTTACGCAGGTTTTGATCTCTGTGCGCCTTCTACGTCTGTATCCATGACCATCAATGGTCCGGCGCCAATCATCCTTGCCATGTATATGAATACAGCGGTGGATCAACAGATCCGTATGAAGGAAGAAGAGCTTGGCCGTGTCCTGACGGTGGAAGAATATGTGAACGTGAAGGAACAAACGCTGCAAGTCGTGCGAGGAACCGTGCAGGCTGATATTTTAAAAGAAGATCAAGGACAAAATACGTGTATCTTCTCAACCGAATTCGCCCTCCGCATGATGGGTGACATCCAGCAGTACTTCATCGATCATAAAGTAAGAAACTATTACTCTGTTTCAATCTCCGGCTATCATATTGCGGAAGCGGGAGCGAATCCGATTTCACAGCTTGCCTTCACATTGGCGAATGGATTTACGTATGTAGAATACTATTTAAGCCGTGGAATGGATATCAATGACTTTGCACCAAACCTATCATTCTTCTTCTCGAATGGACTGGATCCGGAGTATACGGTGATCGGCCGCGTGGCACGCCGAATTTGGTCCACGGTTATGCGGGATAAATACGGTGCCAACGAACGCAGTCAGAAGCTGAAGTACCACATCCAAACATCAGGTCGTTCACTGCACGCCCAAGAAATTGACTTTAACGACATCCGTACAACACTTCAAGCATTGATGGCCCTGCAGGACAACTGTAATTCCCTGCACACCAATGCCTATGATGAAGCGATTACAACACCGACGGAAGAATCGGTCCGTCGCGCCATGGCGATCCAAATGATCATCACGAAAGAACACGGATTATCGAAAAATGAAAATCCGCTTCAAGGCTCGTTCATCGCAGAAGAGCTGACGGATCTCGTGGAGGAAATGGTTCTGACCGAATTTGATCGCTTAAATGATCGTGGCGGCGTTCTAGGTTCGATGGAAACCCAGTACCAACGCGGGAAAATCCAAGAAGAATCTATGTACTATGAAATGAAAAAACATTCCGGGGAGCTTCCGATTGTGGGAGTGAACACGTACTTGAATCCAAATCCACCTTCAGAGGAACAAATGGACAGCATGGAACTTGCACGTGCAACGAAGGAAGAAAAAGAAACACAAATTCACAATCTGCAAGACTTCCAATCACAGAACAAAGATCAAACTGAAGAAGCCTTAAACCGCTTAAAACAAGCAGCCGTGGGCGGAGGAAACATCTTTGAAGAACTGATGGAAACGGTAAGAGTGGCAAGTCTCGGACAAATCACTCGTGCCCTCTATGAAGTAGGCGGACAATACCGTCGTAATATGTAAAAGAGAGAAAAGGAAGATGAGACTACTGTAGAGGTGCAGTGGTCTCTTTTTCTAAAAAGCATTCTATATGGTGATTAATATACTACGCATATCTCTTGAAAAACAATAAAATCAACCCGCCAAGTTTAAAAATCACCCAAACCGTCTATCCTTTAAACGAAATCAACCAATTTTTAACACGAACTTAATAGTTATAGGGAAAGATTTCCTATATAATAAGAATTGTCAGATAAGTGAGAAGGAAGAACGATACAGACGTTTGGATGTGAGACTGTGAAGACCATTTTACGCTACATACTAATCATCATCATCATATATACCTCCGTTCTTTTATATCAAATTCAATTAGGCGCCATCCCGTTTTTCCTGCTCTCTTTCTATCTATTCTATGAAGCCTACCGGGTGATCCGTAACGGCCAGAAAGAAGAGAAATGGGAGAATGGAAGACCTTCTTAATTCCAGTTTCGAAAAAAATGAGAGAAATACGAGATATGTATAGCATAAAGTCTTTTATATTGTTTATAATGATAAATATGGTTAAAATTGATAATGGAGAATTTTTGCCCTTTTTTACTCTACCAAGTAGAGTGTGAAATAGAGAAAGGAAGTGCGTAAGGTGAGTCTTAAAAAGTTATCCAAAGAGGAATTACGTCAAACATCTTTTATTGAGTTGGCACATGAAATATTAGCAGGGAAAAAGAAAGCAATGGCATTCGAAGCGGTAGCCAAAGAAATTAAAGGTATACTTGAACTTTCTGATAAAGAGGTTAAAAGCCGTTTACTTCAATTCTACACTGACCTGAATATCGATGGACGCTTCATTGCCATGGGTGACAATACGTGGGGATTAAGAGAATGGTACCCGGTTGACCAAATCGAGGAAGAAACCGTTCCAACGATGAAATCAAGTAAAAAGAAAAAAGCGAAGAAAAAAGACGAAGATCTTGATCTTGAAGACTTCGATGATCTTGATGATGAAGAACTTGATTTTGATGATCTTGACGATACAGACGATGACGATGATCTGACAGATGATGACGACGTTGATGACGTTGACGACGCGGATGATGACATTGACATCGATGACGACGACGAAGATCTTGAAATCGATGAATTGGATGAAGACGATGATGAGGACGAAGAGGAAGAAGAAGAGAAATAATCCTTTCTATTCATTCCATTTAGCTCATGATTCTATGCTTGACTTCTTCCGATTTGGAAGGTAGTATTTTATTTGGGCTCCTTAAAAAAGGACGAATATCGTATATTACGCTCCCCTTACATGATTGTAAGCGGGGCGTTTTTTGTTTTTATAAGTAGAAAGCATTGGCACAAGAGGGTTATACCATACGTGCAGCGAATCAATATTCTCATACCCCTTACATTTTTATGTATATTGATAATAAGAGGCTGTCTTTTAGCTGTTTATGGAAGTGAATTTATTTTATAGAGAATGGACTTGTCCTTCTTTGAACAAGATAAATTCATGACATAACGACAATAGACACCCTCTACTTTTTTTGAACCAAACTTACTTTGAAGGGGGACATATACATGACTAAGTATATTTTCGTAACAGGTGGCGTCGTGTCGTCACTAGGGAAAGGGATCACAGCAGCGTCCCTTGGAAGACTATTAAAAAACCGTGGAGTAAGTGTTACGATCCAGAAGTTTGATCCTTACATCAACGTGGATCCGGGAACGATGAGTCCCTATCAGCACGGTGAAGTATTCGTAACAGATGATGGTGCGGAAACGGATCTTGATTTAGGTCACTACGAACGTTTCGTAGATATCAATTTAACGAAGTACAGCTCGGTCACAACGGGTAAAATCTATTCGACTGTATTGAAAAAAGAACGTCGCGGAGATTACCTTGGTGGAACAGTGCAGGTCATTCCACACATCACAAATGAGATCAAAGAGCGCGTATACCGTGCCGGTCGCGAAACGAATTCAGATGTCGTGATCACAGAAATCGGTGGAACGGTAGGGGATATCGAATCGCTTCCATTCTTAGAAGCGATCCGCCAAATCAAGAGCGATGTAGGTCGTGAAAACGTGATGTACATCCACTGTACGCTGATTCCTTATATTAAAGCAGCCGGTGAAATGAAAACAAAACCGACTCAGCATAGTGTGAAAGAGCTTCGCAGTCTTGGTATCCAGCCAAATGTCATCGTCGTGCGTAACGAAATGCCGATGACTCAAGATATGAAGGACAAGATTGCGTTATTCTGTGATATTGATAAGAACGCGGTAATCGAAGCAATGGATGCAGATACACTTTACTCTGTTCCCCTTGCCCTTCAGGCTCAAAAGCTGGATGAAATCACTTGCCAACATTTGAAACTGGATTGCCACGAAGCGGATATGACCGAGTGGAATGAACTCGTCGATCGCGTGAAAAATCTATCTCGTAAAACAAGAATTGCCCTAGTAGGGAAATATGTTGAATTACAAGATGCGTATATTTCAGTCGTGGAAGCCCTTCGTCATGCAGGCTATCAATTCGATAGTGACATCGAAGTAAGATGGTTGAACTCTGAAATGATCGATAACGAAAACGTAGCAGAAAAGCTTGCAGGCGTAGATGGAATCCTGGTACCTGGTGGTTTCGGTGACCGCGGGGTAGAAGGGAAAATCTCTGCGACTCAATATGCACGTGAAAACAAGATTCCTTTCCTTGGCATCTGCCTTGGTATGCAACTCGCATCGGTCGAATATGCGCGTAACGTTCTTGGTCTTGAAGGGGCTCACTCAGCAGAGCTGAATCCTGAAACACCATTCCCGGTCATCGATCTATTACCGGAACAGAAGGATATCGAAGACCTTGGTGGAACACTGCGTCTTGGACTATACCCATGTAAGCTGACAAAAGGTTCAAAAGCCTATGCAGCGTATGATGGAGAAGTGGTTTACGAGCGTCACCGCCACCGCTTCGAATTCAATAATCACTACCGTGAGCAAATGGAAAAAGCAGGCTTCATCTTCTCAGGCACAAGCCCGGATGGCCGCCTTGTGGAAATCATCGAGTTAAGCGACCACCCGTGGTTCGTGGCGTCTCAATTCCACCCTGAATTCACCTCACGCCCAACACGCCCGCAGCCTCTATTCAGAGACTTCGTGGAAGCATCACTTGCGTATGGCGAGAAATAAGATTGGTATGGAAAAAGCTCTCCCGGTTTGGGAGAGCTTTTTTGCGTGTATGAGTTAGGGGATGAATTCGGGTTTATCGACCTTTATGGAAATGTATCAACCGTCGTTTCGATTTATCGACCCTTATCCGGATAAATCAATCGTTCTTTCATTTTATCAACCTTACTTTCACGATATCGACCGTACTATCATCATCGACAATTTTCGCGGTGATCTCTATAAAAAAAAGCCCATCCTCCACCGAGGACGGGCTCCAACGACTATTCTTCATACTCCTCCAACATTTCACGAATGACAAATCCCAACGCAAAGTAAAGGTAGAGAGCGGCCATGCTTGAGGGGAAGCTCACGCGCTCACCGATCTCATCGCCTGGAAGCATTCCCTTGATCACTTTAGTATCCAAATGAACATCGGCTATGGCAGGCAGGTTGTCTTCTCCTTCTATGAGACCTGACACCGCCACAAATGGAACACCGTCATCCGACAATTTTCTACCAAGTGTCACGGCCTCTTCGTCTGTTGAGAAACGACTTACGATCAACACACGATCGGCATCGGTCAGCTCAATAGATGAATCGAATCGTTTGGCGGATGGAAGGGGTTCTGCACCGAACAGTGCTTCTGATGTGACAGATTCCATTTCCCCGTATCCTTTTATATAGATATGCCCCTGACCAATGGCGGCCTGTGCCAGCAGGCGTGCGCCGTCTTCGATTTCAAATTCCTGCTTATCGTAAATGCGTTTAAACAGTCCCGTTAATTGAGTTGTAAACATTTTAATCATTAAGTTCAATCTCCTTTTACATTTAACTTCGACAAATACCATTCTAACGCTTATTATAAAGGGGAAAAAGGTATGGAGTAAAATCTCGTGACCAAGCAGGATTTTTTACAGTAAAAAGAGAATAAGTAATAAATATACAGTTGTTATGATTCGTTTATTTATGGTGAGAATACATAATTTACTAAAATGTAAAGGGGATTGGGATGTATGAATGAGAAAATTCTGATTGTAGACGATCAATTTGGTATTAGAATACTATTAAATGAAGTGTTACAAAAGGAAGGCTACCAAACATTTCAAGCAGCGAACGGAATCCAGGCGCTTGAAATCGTAGATAAGCATTCCCCTGATTTGGTTTTACTGGATATGAAAATTCCTGGAATGGATGGAATTGAAATCCTGAAGCGTATGAAGCAGAAGGATGTAGACATCCGTGTCATTATTATGACAGCGTACGGGGAACTCGACATGATTCAGGAAGCAAAGGACTTGGGAGCGCTTACTCATTTCGCGAAACCATTCGATATTGATGATATCAGAAAAGCGGTCAAGCAATATATTCCGGCGTGATTCCAGTTGTTTGAATAGTGAAAATAGTAGTATTTTTAACAATTCGCCTCTCTAGTTGGTAAAATCATTTTTGTTTTGGTATGATACAAGTGAAATTGCACACAATGTCACTTAGTGTTACAAATAACACTGCCATTACTACAATAATGGTCCACTGACTGAATAGAAGGAGGAAATAACTATGCCTTTAGTTTCCATGAAAGACATGCTTATTCAAGCAAAAGACAAGAGCTATGCAGTAGGTCAATTCAATCTGAATAACCTTGAGTTCACTCAAGCGATCCTGCAGGCTGCAGAAGAAGAAAAATCACCTGTCATCCTTGGTGTTTCTGAAGGGGCAGCCCGCTACATGAGCGGATTCAAAACAGTTGTGAAAATGGTTGAAGGTCTGATGGAAGACTTAAACATCACTGTACCTGTTGCGATCCACTTAGACCATGGCTCAAGCTATGACAAATGTAAAGAAGCAATCGATGCAGGATTCACTTCTGTTATGATTGATGCTTCTCACGGTCCTTTCGAAGAGAACATTGAAATCACTTCTAAAGTGGTTGAATATGCTCACTCTAAAGGTGTTTCTGTTGAAGCAGAACTTGGAACTGTTGGTGGACAGGAAGATGACGTAATCGCAGATGGCGTTATCTATGCAGATCCTAAAGAGTGTCAAGAACTGGTTGAACGTACTGGTATCGATACACTTGCACCTGCTCTTGGTTCTGTTCACGGTCCTTACAAAGGTGAACCAAACCTAGGGTTTAAAGAAATGGAAGAAATCGGAGCTGCTGCAGGAGTACCATTAGTACTTCACGGTGGAACTGGAATTCCTACAAAAGATATTCAAAAAGCGATTTCTTACGGAACTGCTAAAATCAATGTAAATACTGAAAATCAAATCACTTCTGCTAAAGCTGTGCGCGAAGTACTTGCAAAAGACAGTGAAGTGTATGATCCACGTAAATACATGGGTCCAGCCCGTGAAGCAATCAAAGCAACAGTGATCGGTAAAATGCGCGAATTCGGTTCTTCTAACCAAGCGTAAAGAACCGGTAATGTTTGGAAAATGACCTGATTTTGATTAGATTATTTCCGAACGTGGTAAAAAATGAATGAAGCTGTAGGATGGGACTGGCGCCAGGAGAAGGTTGATACCTTTTGGGTCAGTCCCTTCCGTTCATTAAAATAGATTGAAAATTTTGTCGAAAATGGGGTAGGAAAATGAAGTTTTTTATAGACACAGCAAACATGAGTGAAATTAAAGAAGCATTTAATTGGGGTATTATTTCAGGAGTGACAACGAATCCATCCCTTGTGGCGAAAGAGAAAAACGTTACATTTGAAGATCGCTTAAAGGAAATCACGGATTTAGTCCCTGGTTCTGTCAGCGCTGAAGTCATCGCGACCGATGCTGAAGGAATGATCAAAGAAGGAAGGGAACTGGCGAAAATCGCTCCAAACATTACGGTGAAGCTTCCAATGACACCTGATGGTCTGACGGCTGCATCTACTTTTGCTAAAGAAGGAATCAAGACAAATGTCACGCTGATTTTCAGTGCGAATCAGGCACTTCTGGCAGCTCGTGCAGGAGCGACATACGTATCTCCTTTTTTAGGACGATTAGATGATATCGGTCAAGATGGCCTGGAACTCGTTTCCCAGATTGCTGAAATCTTTGCCGTTCACGGCTTGGAAACAGAAATCATCGCGGCTTCGACCCGCCACCCTCAGCATATTACGGAAGCGGCACTCCGAGGAGCTCATATTGCAACGGTTCCCCTTAAAGTATTGAAGCAATTGTTCCAGCATCCCCTTACGGATAAAGGAATCGACGCGTTCCTGAATGATTGGAACAATCGTTAAATCTAGGTCAATCGGTCCATAGTAAAAAAATTCGATTATCCTATACATGTTTTCACGAATTATGTATACACTAGTAGACAATACTTCTTAGAACGTCTTCTATTGGAAAAATAATCCTTTTTGTTTGTTGATGTTGAGAATCCTGACAGCCATTGGGGTTTCTTCTTCAATGAACAGTGGAAGGGAGTTTAAAATGGAAAAGCTAAAAATTGCAGGAGGGTATCCACTTGAAGGAACCATTAAAGTAAGTGGGGCCAAAAATAGTGCGGTAGCCTTAATCCCGGCAACGATCCTTGCTGATTCTCCAGTCACAATCGAAGGGTTACCGGATATCTCTGATGTAAGAACACTGAAAGATCTATTAGAGGAGATCGGTGGTTCCGTCTCGTTGGAAGATGGAGATATGAGGGTCGATCCTAGTCAAATGGTGTCCATGCCTTTACCGAGCGGGAAGGTAAAGAAGCTTCGTGCATCTTATTATTTAATGGGTGCCATGCTTGGACGTTTCAAAAAAGCGGTCATTGGACTACCTGGTGGATGTCACCTCGGACCTCGTCCGATCGATCAGCATATTAAAGGCTTCGAAGCATTGGGTGCAGAAGTCACCAATGAACAAGGTGCCATTTACTTACGTGCAGATGAATTAAAGGGTGCTCGTATTTATCTTGATGTCGTCAGTGTCGGAGCAACGATCAACATCATGCTTGCAGCTGTTCGTGCAAAAGGACGGACGATTATCGAAAATGCGGCAAAAGAACCTGAAATCATCGATGTTGCCACATTACTAAGCAATATGGGTGCGAAGATCAAAGGGGCAGGCACGGACGTCATCCGTATTGATGGGGTGGACGAGCTTCACGGTTGCCGCCACACAATCATTCCTGATCGCATCGAAGCTGGAACATTTATGATACTTGCAGCAGCAGCCGGTAAAGGCGTACTTGTAGACAACGTCATCCCATTACATATGGAATCGGTCATTGCAAAGCTCCGTGAAATGGGCGTCCCTGTTGAAACCAACGATGATCAGATCTTTATCGGAAGGGCGGACAAGCTCAAATCGGTTGATGTGAAAACATTGGTTTACCCAGGTTTCCCTACGGATCTCCAGCAGCCATTTACATCGTTACTCAATCGGGCAGAAGGTTCTGCCGTTGTAACAGACACTATTTATTCAGCCCGATTCAAGCATATCGATGAACTGCGTAGAATGAATGCCTCGATCAAAGTCGAAGGCCGCTCAGCCATCGTCAACGGCCCTGTCCAGTTACAGGGTGCCAAAGTGAAGGCAAGCGACCTCCGTGCCGGAGCCGCCCTTGTCATCGCCGGATTAATGGCTGAAGGTATCACAGAAGTAACAGGCCTTGAGCACATCGATCGCGGGTACAGTGACCTTGTAGCAAAACTTGAAGGCCTCGGCGCCACAATTTGGCGCGAAAAGATGTCTGCAGAAGAATTGGAGCAGATGAAGTCGTAGCTTCAATGAAAATTTTATAGTTTTTCGAGAGATTATTGTTTTCACTTTTTAGATATAACATTAGATATCTAAGTTGATTGGAGCGGAAGGTGCTCAACTCACGCCCCGCGGAAAGCGAGCACCTGCAGCGGAAATCAACCAGCACTCGCTACTGTTGAACATCAACTTATTTTATAAGAACCATTTCCTGTATTACCAGAAAATTTCTGCTTAATCGAACCATTATGTCCTACTTTTTTCGAAAAAAAGTCTCTGCAATCGCTTTAATGTGTTACAATAAATCTGTTAATATGTTATACAATTTAAGATTATTGTAAAACAAAAGGGAACACGGGAGGCTATATACATGGAAAGAAGTTTATCAATGGAGCTTATTCGAGTAACAGAAGGGGCTGCTCTTGCATCGGCACGTTGGATGGGCCGCGGAAAGAAGGATGAAGCAGATGATGCTGCAACTTCTGCAATGCGCGACGTATTCGATACAGTACCGATGAAGGGGACAGTTGTCATCGGTGAGGGAGAAATGGATGAAGCTCCAATGCTTTATATTGGTGAAAAACTAGGGACAGGCTATGGCCCACGTGTAGACGTGGCCGTCGATCCATTGGAAGGAACAAACATTGTTGCTTCCGGAGGCTGGAATGCACTGGCGGTACTCGCGGTGGCAGACCATGGAAACCTACTGAATGCACCGGATATGTATATGGATAAAATCGCAGTTGGACCTGAAGCAGTTGGGAAAATCGATATTAACGCTTCTGTCATCGATAATTTAAAAGCTGTGGCAAAAGCGAAGAACAAGGACATTGAAGACGTCGTAGCAACAGTCTTGAACCGTCCTCGTCATGAACATATCATCCAACAGCTCAGAGAAGCGGGAGCCCGTATCAAGCTGATCAATGATGGGGACGTGGCAGGAGCCATGAACACAGCATTTGATCATACAGGCGTCGATATCTTATTCGGATCCGGAGGTGCTCCAGAGGGAGTACTGGCAGCAGTTGCGTTGAAATGCCTTGGTGGAGAAATTCAAGGGAAGCTATTACCTCAAAACGATGCTGAACTTCAACGCTGTATCGGCATGGGGCTGGACGTAGACAAGATCCTTCGAATGGAAGACCTGGTATGCGGAGACGATGCGATTTTTGCTGCAACAGGTGTGACAGACGGTGAACTTTTAAGAGGTGTCCAGCTTAAAGGGGCATACGGATTGACTCATTCAGTCGTTATGCGCGCCAAGTCCGGCACCGTTCGATTCATCGACGGTCGCCACAGTCTTCAGAAAAAGCCAAACCTGGTGATGAAATAATAGAAATAGAAACATCGAGAGAGAAACCAACTCTTCTTATATAAGAGGGAACGGATGGGCAGAAGGAAGGAACTTCTCTGCCCATCATCACTCTTATCACTCACTTTTTTTCTTCATAGGTAAAAAAATGCTGCCTATCTACAAAAATACCTTCCTTTTTTTACCCAGTCATTGATTCTTGATCGAAAGTATGGTTACAATAGATAAGGTTTTTATCTTCAGCATTTTTTCTTTATATATTTGCTTCAACTTATTTCTTCATATTTAGAAAAATCTACCCATATTTGGCTCTTTTCTAAAAGAAAGACAATTATTAGAGAAAGAGTTGATATCCAAGTTGATTGGAGCGGAAGGTGCTCGACTCCTGCGGGAAAAGCGGGAAAGTTGAGACCCCGCAGGGCATAGCCCGAGGAGGCTCAACTCACGCCCCGCGGAAAGCGAGCACCTGGAGCGGAAATCATCCACTACTCTCTTATAAAAAATAACAACAAATTTTTATTTTCAGGTAGGACAAATTAATAAAGCGTGGTGTCATAATGGAAGAGTTAACAATCTCTAGCTTAGAAAATATGAAGCTTAAAGAGCTTTATGAGCTAGCCAAACAATACAAAGTTTCTTATTATAGCAAATTAACAAAAAAAGAATTGATTTTCGCCATCCTTAAAGTTCGTGCAGAACAAGAAGGATTCTTCTTTATGGAAGGTGTCCTTGAAATCATCCAATCAGAAGGATTTGGTTTCTTACGTCCGATCAATTATTCTCCGAGCTCAGAGGATATTTATATTTCTGCGTCCCAAATCCGTCGCTTCGATCTTCGGAACGGTGATAAAGTGTCAGGGAAAGTACGTCCTCCAAAAGAGAACGAACGCTATTTCGGACTGCTTCATGTGGAAATGGTTAACGGTGATGAGCCTGAATCTGCGAAAGAGCGCGTGCATTTTCCAGGTTTAACGCCTTTATACCCTGACCGTCAAATGAAGCTTGAAACAGAGCCAAACAAAATCTCCACACGCATCATGGACCTTATCGCGCCAGTCGGTTTTGGGCAGCGTGGTTTAGTCGTTGCACCACCAAAAGCGGGTAAGACGATGCTGATCAAGGAAATCGCGAACTCGATCACAACGAATCATCCGGAAGCGGAATTAATCATTCTTCTTATCGATGAGCGACCGGAGGAAGTAACGGATATCGAACGCTCAGTCGAAGCGGAAGTAGTAAGTTCTACATTCGATGAAGTACCGGAAAACCACATTAAAGTGGCAGAGCTTGTTCTAGAGCGTGCCATGCGTTTAGTGGAGCATAAGCGCGACGTGATTATCCTGATGGATAGCATCACTCGTTTAGCCCGTGCGTATAACCTGGTCATCCCTCCAAGTGGACGAACTCTTTCAGGTGGTATCGATCCTGCAGCTTTCCACCGTCCGAAGCGTTTCTTTGGAGCTGCCCGTAACATCGAAGAGGGCGGAAGCTTGACGGTGCTCGCGACAGCATTGGTGGACACAGGATCACGGATGGATGATGTGATTTATGAAGAGTTCAAAGGAACAGGGAACTTAGAGCTTCATCTTGATCGTGCGCTTGCAGAAAGACGGATCTTCCCGGCAATCGACATTCGTCGTTCTGGAACTCGCCGCGAAGAGCTTCTCGTCAAACCAGATCATCTTGAAAAGCTATGGGCGATCCGCAAAGCCATGTCCGATCAGCCTGATTTCGCTGAGAAGCTTATGCGCAAGCTAAAGCAATCGAAGACGAATGAAGAGTTTTTCAATGTCTTGACAGAAGAGTCGAAGAAGCGTTAATCTAATACTCCAATGTTTTTTAGGAACAAATGATGACGGCAACTTCCAATTTTACTAGTTGCAAATATCACTTGTCCTTGTTATAATAGTGTCAATGTGTTTTTAAAAAATGGATGTGGTAAGGGGCTGGCAATGACTCTCATGCTTATGCTCATATCACATATATCTTCGTAATAAATTACTCTGTTTCAGATGATTCAGGGCGGAAGGAGATGAAAGTAATGAAATCAGGAATTCATCCTAAGTACAACTTGATCAAAGTTAGCTGTGCTTGCGGTAACGAATTTGAAACTGGTTCTGTAGCGGAAGAAATGCGCGTTGAGGTATGTTCTGAATGCCATCCATTCTACACAGGCCGCCAGAAATTCGCTGATGCAGGTGGACGTGTTGACCGTTTCAACAAAAAATACGGTCTTAAAAACCAACAACAATAATGAAGAGTCAGAAGGTCATGTCTTAATCCTTTGTGCGTAAAGCCCAATGGGTTTGAGAATGTTCCTTCTCTTCTATTATGAAAACAGGCAAGGATCTTCATGCTTGCCTGTTTTTTATTACGTTAAGAGCAATGTTTTGCAGAAATAGAGGCAGTTCCAATTGAACTGTGCCTCTTTTTTTCTGCCAAATTACTGAAATTCAAGCATTTTTCCCGTACATAAAGGAATGCTTTATATTAAAGAATAGTCCATTTATACTAACAGTCAGACTGTTTTTCTATAGAATAATGTGTAAGGAAGGAGAGGCCATTCGTGTATGTCATGAAACATTCGGGTTGGGTAGAAGTCATTTGCGGCAGCATGTTCTCAGGGAAATCCGAGGAACTGATCCGCCGGGTACGACGCACTCAATTTGCTAAACAGGAAATTGCTGTGTATAAGCCAAAACTAGATAATCGCTATAGCGATGAATCGGTTGTATCTCACAATGGTACCTCTGTCATTGCCAAAGCAGTAGAGGGATCTCATTTCATCCTTGATGACCTGAATCCTGAGGTGGATGTCGTTGCGATTGATGAGGTACAATTTTTCGATGAAGGCATCGTAGAAGTTGTTCAAACGTTAGCGAACAGTGGCTATCGTGTCATTATAGCAGGTCTTGACCAGGACTTCCGGGGAGAACCATTCGGCCCGATGCCGGACTTGATGTCCATTGCTGAACAAGTGACAAAGCTTCAAGCCGTTTGCGCAGTATGCGGCTCTCCCGCAAGCAGAACACAACGATTAATCAATGGCGAACCGGCATGCTATGATGATCCCGTCATCCTTGTCGGGGCATCTGAAGCATATGAACCGAGATGTCGCCATCACCATGAAGTGCCCACTGGAATCAGTGTGACACCTGATATGGTAAAGGAAGTATAAGAGTGAGAAAGCAAAGCCTGGAGTATGGGGCTTTGCTTTTTTTATTTTCCCGTTACGCTCAAACGTTTTGAATGCATAAGCACCCTCCTGTAGGAAATCCTAAAACCAGGAGGTGTGAAAGTATGAAAAAACTAGCGTTAGCGTTATCCTTTACGGTTTTCTTCCTGTTGATTACAGCATGCGGTGTGAATCAGGAGTCGGAATATGGTATCCATCATGATAGTGGCGGCACCCGTTTCATTGATAACCGTAAGGCTGAAATGGACAAACGCCAGGATGAAAGCGTAAGGGAGATCACAGATCAAAACCCCAATTTTCCCAACCTGACGAATTCACCTGGAACGACATCCACTACAATGGGTGATTATCAAGACAAGGCACGTGAAGTGGTGAAAGAGAACACGAAATTCCAACCAGACGAGGTTTGGATCAATGGCGGCCAAATGTGGGTGACGGCTCACACCAAGAAAAAAATGACGATGACAGAGAGAGATAAAGAGGAAGCCATGTTAAAGGATCAATTGCAAAAAGCTATTCCCCGCTATGATATCAATGTAAAAATCACTGAAAGATAACGTAGGTGTAAACAGGTCAGAAAGCTGATCTGTTTGCCCTTTACATACGAAATTCCCCCGGTACCTATACCTGATCCTCCTTGTGTTTACATACTCCATATAATATAATTAGACTGTTATGGATTAAAATTGAGGTGAATAGCTGTGTTCGATCGTTTACAGGCAGTGGAAGATCGCTATGATAAGTTAAATGAACTATTAAGTGATCCGGAAATTGTGAATGACCCAAAGAAGCTAAGAGATTATTCAAAAGAACAATCAGACATCCAAGCGACGGTAGAAGCATATCGAGAATATAAAGAAATGACTAGTCAGTATAAAGACGCTAAAGTGATGCTCGATGATAAGCTTGATGCTGATATGCGTGAAATGGTGAAAGAAGAAGTTTCTGAGCTTGAAGAGCAAATTGAAGCATTGGAAGCCCGTCTGAAAATATTATTGATCCCGAAAGACCCGAACGATGATAAGAACGTGGTCATGGAGGTTCGTGGTGCTGCAGGTGGAGATGAAGCAGCCCTGTTTGCCGGTGACCTGTATCGTATGTACAGTCGATTCGCTGAAGCACAAGGCTGGAAGATTGAAGTCATGGAAGCGAACTCCACTGGTGTCGGTGGATACAAAGAGATCATCTTCATGATCAATGGAAATGGCGCATTTTCCAAAATGAAATACGAAAACGGGGCACATCGTGTGCAACGTGTACCTGAAACAGAATCGGGCGGACGTATTCATACGTCTACGGCAACGGTTGCCTGTCTTCCGGAAGCAGAGGAAGTCGAAGTGGATATCCACGATAAAGACATCCGTGTCGATACCTTCGCCTCAAGTGGCCCAGGAGGACAAAGTGTAAATACAACCATGTCAGCCGTCCGCTTAACGCACGTTCCAACAGGGGTCGTCGTTTCATGTCAGGATGAAAAATCACAAATTAAAAACAAAGAGAAGGCAATGAAAGTATTGCGTGCTCGTGTTTACGATAAATTCCAACGTGAAGTTCAAGCTGAATACGATGCAAACCGTAAATCAGCTGTTGGGACTGGTGACCGTTCGGAACGTATCCGTACGTACAATTTCCCACAAAACCGTGTCACAGATCACCGTATCGGCTTAACGATCCAAAAGCTTGATCAAATCCTTGAAGGAAAAATGGATGATGTTATCGATGCATTAATCATTGAAGATCAATCCAAACTTCTTGAAAGACTGGAAGAATAGTCATGGTGACGATATTTGAAGCCCTCAAATGGGCTTCTTCTTTTTTAGTTGAAAATAGCCGCGATGAAAATGTGGGAGAAATCTACTTGCGGCATCTGATGGGTTTATCACGATCTCAATTGCTGGCGGAACAGCGGAGCTCCGTCCCTCAAGAAAAATGGGAAGAGTTCCAAGGTGGGATCCGTGAGCATGTCGATGGTGTACCGATTCAGCATATTATCGGGTCGGAAGAGTTTTACGGCCGTGAATTTGTGGTGAATGAGCATGTGCTGATTCCGAGGCCGGAAACGGAAGAGCTTATTTATTATGGCCTGGAGAAGATGAAGGATTTGTTTGAGCCAGGTATCCTTTTACAGGCGGCAGATGTCGGAACTGGCAGCGGGGCGATTGCGGTTACCTTGAAACTGGAATCGAAGCGGGTTCCTCTCCAAATGATGGCCGTCGATATTTCGAGTGAAGCACTGGCGGTTGCGGCTGAGAATAGCTCGAAACTCGTCGCGGATGTCCGCTTTTTCGAAGGGGATCTGTTACAGCCATTGATCGAAGATGGCGTAAAGCTGGATATTCTTTTATCCAACCCTCCGTATATTCCTTTGGCGGATCGCGAAACTCTATCGGATGTTGTCATTGATCATGAACCCGAACTCGCTTTATTTGGCGGGGAAGATGGTTATGATTTGTATAAACGCTTTATGGAAGAGCTGCCTCATGTTATGAAGGAGAAGTGTCTGATTGGGTTCGAAGTCGGAGTCGGTCAGGGAGGAACGGTAGCGGAATTATTACGCCAGACCTTCCCGGATGCGGAAACGGAAGTCGTTTATGATATCAATGGAAAAGATCGTATGGTGTTTTGTGTAAGAAAGTAAGGATGTAGGCCCTCGATTGTGGTGATCGGGGGTCTTTTTTTGTGATAAATGAGGTGTTTAGGTGAGGTAGCGTTATATTGTGACCTTGTTTCGGATGGAGAAAGTGGTCCAGAGGGTGCCAATCTTGATATATTATCGGGTTCGGCTATTATATTATCGACTATCATGGTTATATTATCGAGTTTGGCCCTTTTATTATCGACTATCATGAATATATTATCGACATCGTCCTATTTATTATCAACTTTTGTTTTTACTCATTCCTCACTCTCGGTATCAAAAAAATGTTATTTTACTAGTTTAAGATTCCCCCCTTTTGACTAAACTGTTTTACTGAGGGGGAGAGAAAATGAAAACAAAACATACTGTATTATTGTATATCTTGGTTCTATCATTAGGAACGATTCTAAGTTTATATATACCGAAACAGGAAATGGCCGCACAGGAGGCAATGGTGATCCCTGAAGAGGCGATTCGCCTGCGGATCTTGGCAAACAGTGATCTGGATCAGGATCAAAACGTGAAAAGACTGGTTCGGGATGAGGTCAATAAAGAAATTACGAAGTGGGTATCGACTCTTACATCTCAGGATGAAGCGAAGTCAGTGATTCAAGCAGGATTGCCTCAGCTTCAAACGATTGCAGAAGAGGTGGTCGAAGCAGAAGGTATGGATCAATCGGTGAAAGTGGAATTTGGGGAAGTGGAATTTCCTACAAAGCTGTATGGTCAATACCTTTACCCGGCAGGTGAATACGAAGCGGTGTTAATCACATTAGGTAAAGGGGAAGGCGCGAACTGGTGGTGTGTCCTTTATCCACCTCTATGCTTCCTTGATTTCTCGACAGGGACGGCAGTGAGAAGTCCTGGATTTGAAACGACAGTTGAGGCGAGTGGTAATGAGGTCACTGAAGTAGATGCTGAAGATAATGCAGAATTGATTGAAGGTGAGATGGAGAAAGTCGAAGCCAAGGTGAGTGGCGACTCAGAAGTGGAAACAAATCAAGAAGAGTCAGGGATAAATGAAAACAGCACAAAGGAAGAAATTCAACCGGAATCACCACAAGAAGAACCGGTCTTCGTTGAAGAAGGAGAAGAGGAAGAAGTAGAGGTTCGGTTCTTCGTAGTAGACCTTTTCAAAGGATTATTCAATAAATAATGTGGAAAGCTTCATCTGACTGAGATGAGGCTTTTTTTACGCTTGGATAAACTCTAGCTTTCTAGTATTTTTTTGTTCTATTCTCTTTATCTCTTCATACATTAACACTAGAGGATGATAGAAAAAGGGAGGACGAAAGAATGTTAAAAGTGATTCGTCAGGCAACACATGAGGACATTCATGAAGTAGTTGCCTTCTTAATGAAAGCTGGATTGAGTACAGAAGGCATTAAACATAGCATCGATTGTTTTTTGGTAGTGGAAGACTCAGAAAACCGATTAATTGGAACTCTGGGAATCGAGGTTCATGAGAAAATTGGACTGCTTCGATCGCTCGTTGTCACTTCCTCATTTGAGAGTGAAGAATTGTTTGCTCTCTTCCAGGAAATCTTAAAGCTTGCGAAAGAAAAAGAACTTACGCGACTATACTTAATCTCGAATCGAAAAGCCTCGCTTACGTTCTTCGATTTATTAGGTTTTCAACAGGAGGAAGAAGCGATTGTGGATGAGTTAAAGCCTTTCGTTCATGCGCAAAAGTTATCCACAGTGGATAACTGTATCACGATGAGGCTGGATTTATAGAGGGTATGCAGATTTTTCGACAAAAAATGTAAAAGAAACGACTGAATCATTTTGTTTTTAAAATGGTTCAGTTTTTTTGGTGTGATTCTTCGACAAAATCCTCCAGTAACCCGAAATCTGAAAAAGAAGGAGATAACTATCTCTTTTTTCTGAATTATTCACATCATCCACAGGTTTATCCACAGTTCGTATTGTTTTATTCTCAGTTTGTGGATAATACTTGAGAATTAATGGGGTTTCTTTTATACTTTCAAAAGAGCAGGATGGTGAAATACTTGGTTATTCAGTATCTATACCACATAAATGAAACAGATAAAGGTTTACTATATAAAGGTGGATGACATACATGATGAAACATTGGATTGTGGAAAGTGATGTGGATAAAAACAAAAGTTATCCACAAATTGTGGATGCAGCGAAGATTCTTCAACAGAACGAGGTGGTGGCGTTCCCGACTGAGACCGTTTATGGCCTTGGTGCAAATGCTACATCCGATACGGCTGTGGAGAAAATCTTCAAAGCGAAGGGCAGACCATCGGATAATCCACTGATTGTCCACATATCAAATAAAGGTCAGTTAGAAGGACTGGTAGCAAGCGTCCCAACTGTTGCGACGAAACTCATCGATGCCTACTGGCCAGGTCCACTGACGATCATTTTTCATAAAAAAGAGAACGTATTCTCTGAAAAGGTAACGGCGGGATTGCAAACAGTCGCGATCCGGATGCCTGATCATCCCGTGGCTCTTTCCATTATTGAGGCATCGGGGCTACCCATTGCAGCACCGAGTGCGAATCGGTCAGGAAAGCCAAGCCCGACAACGGCTCAGCATGTGTTGGACGATCTGGATGGCCGGATTGCAGGCGTGGTCGATGGTGGCGAGACAGGAGTCGGCGTGGAGTCGACGGTAGTGGATTGTACAGGTGAGGTACCTGTGATTTTGCGACCTGGCGGCGTCACGAAAGAACAACTGGAAGAAGTAGTCGGCAAAGTGGAAGTGGACCCTTCCTTAAAAGAAGGCAAGGGAGCACCGAAATCCCCGGGTATGAAATATACCCACTACGCTCCGGATGCCCCTGTCTATTTAGTAGACGGGACAAGAGAAGACTTGCAGAGATTGGTAGATGAAAAAAAAGCAGCGGGTCTTAAGGTCGGTGTGTTGACGACAGAAGAATTTGTGAGTGACTTTGAAGCGGATCTCATTCTTTCTGTAGGCCGGCGGGAGGACCTGAAAACGGTCGCCCAGCATTTATATGATACACTGCGTGCATTTAATAGAAGTGACGTGGATATTATTTTTGCCGAAATGTTTCCGGAAGAAGGAGTCGGGTTAGCGATTATGAATAGACTTCAGAAAGCGGCCGGATACCGGGTGATAAAAGGATAATCATCTGACCCTATTGTTTTTAGAAAACGATAGGGTTCTTTTGTGTCCGCGGATCCGTTTTTCTCATTCTAATTCTCCCAGGACGTGCATAAGTTTGTCTTGAAGGCATGTCCGGAGGGGGAAGAAATAATAATGACAACGATTATAGGGGAACTGATCACGTTAATGTTAATGGCATTTGCTCTTGGTATGGATGCCTTTTCGATTGGGATTGGAATGGGTATGTTTCAGCTGAGATTAAAGCAAATCATTTATATAGGATTGGTTGTCGGGGTCTTTCATGTATGGATGCCGCTCTTCGGGATGATGACGGGGAAATTTTTATCTGAAACGTTCGGAGCCTTTGCGGCTTATGCAGGTGGTCTTCTATTGATTGTGTTAGGGATTCAAATGTTTATGGCAAGCTTCAAAGAAGAGGAAACGACACTCATTTCCCCAGTGGGATTCGGGTTGATCCTATTCGCTTTAAGTGTCAGTTTGGACAGTTTTTCTGTCGGATTGACACTGGGGATATTCGGTGCGAGAACAGCGGTTGCCCTTTTCTGTTTCGGAATCGCGGCGACTGTCCTGACGTGGGCGGGGCTTTTGATAGGACGGAAATTCCAAGGAGTCCTCGGGAAATATAGTGAAGCCCTTGGAGGTAGTATTCTGTTTGCGTTTGGGGTAAAGCTGCTGCTTCCGATGTGAATAGTGAGGGCTGGTTGGAAATGATAGAGATGGAGGTCCGTCCCTGTTGGGGTGGGCTTTTTGGTTTGTTTTGTGCTTGTCGGGCCTGAGCGGGCCGCCTCCGCTTTTCTATCTGTCCAGCTCCAGGGCTTAGAGGCTCGAGGTCATAAGTCAAACCAACCAAAAAGGCAAAGAGCGCCTTTCCGGTTGGTTCGCCTTATGCTTGTCGCCTCTTTCAAAGCCCTTCCGCTTTTCTGATTGTCCAGCTCCGGCGGCTAGTCCCTCGAGGTCATAAGCTAAATATGCCAAAAAGGCAAAGGACGCCTTTCCGGCATATTCATCTTATGCTTGTCGGGCCTGAGCGAGCCGCCTCCGCTTTTCTATCTGTCCAGCTCCAGGGCTTAGAGGCTCGAGGTCATAAGTCAAACCAACCAAAAAGGCAAAGAGCGCCTTTCCGGTTGGTTCGCCTTATGCTTGTCGCGCTCTTTCAACGAGCCGCCTCCGCTTTTCTTTTGTGTATGGGCTATGGGTTGGTTGGAAATTATTTTATAATAGGGGTTAAGGAGGTGGATGAGATGAATGTTTTATTTGTTTGTACGGGAAATACGTGTCGAAGTCCCATGGCGGAGGCGGTTTTGAGGCATAAAGGTGCAGAGAGGTTTGAGGTGAAGTCTGCTGGAGTTTTTGCTATGGATGGAAGTGATGCGTCATTTCAGACTAAAGAAGTGCTGAAAGAGAACGATATAATACATAGACACCAATCGAGTTCGTTAACGAAAGAGAGCTTGGACTGGGCATCCTATGTTTTTACGATGACATCGAATCATAAGCGGGCGATTGCGGATCAATTTCCACATGTGGCGGACAAGATTTTCACATTAAAGGAGTTTGTCCTGGAAGATCCAGCTGATTTGGATGTGTCGGATCCATATGGGGGAAGTGTGGACATCTATAGACATACATACAGAGAACTGGATGCATTGATTGAAGAGTTAATTAAAAAGCTTGGTTGAGACAGGGAGAGAAAAAGATGGGGAAAGAGAAAAGGTACAAGTCGGGTCTTAGAAAGAAATTGGTCTTCTTTATCACGCTTCTTGCTGTGGTGACGTATTCCACAAGTGCACTTTTTATTTATTTTATTAAACCTACTTTTGCACCGGATATGAACGAGCTTATGTTTACGATTATGACGCTCGGGATGGGTGTTTTCTGGTCGGCAGTACTTGCATTTTTTGCCGCGGGATTCATCGTTAAGCCGTTGCAGAGGTTGGAACAGGTCGCATTGAAAGCAGCTGAAGGGGACATTGCGATAGAAGTGGAAGTACCGAAGTCGGATGATGAAATCCGTTCGCTCGCTTTAGCTTTTAATCGCATGCTCCATAATTTGCGTGACATGGTGTCTTCAATCGACGAGAATTTTACGAAAACTAATTCGAATGTCATCGAGCTATCGAAATCATCGGAAATCGCTTCAACACAAGCAGATTCGATTTCCAAAACGATCAGGGAAATTTCAGCCGGTGCAGAAAGCTCAGCTACAGCGATTCAAACGACAGCTGAATCGGTGGAAGATGTCATTCGCATTGCCCAAGAAGTTCAGCATCATTCCAAATCGTCCGAACATATGTCGAAAAATATGGTGACGGAGCTTCAAGGCAGTAAAGAAGTCATCCATTCCTTAGTGGAAGGTATTAGTCGACTGGCAAAAGGAAATGAAGATTCGTTGGACGCTGTGCGCCGACTGGAAGACAACGCGAAAAAAGTGGAGCAGATCATCCAGTTGGTGGGAGATATTGCGAATCAAACTAATCTACTCGCCTTGAATGCTTCCATTGAAGCAGCACGGGCCGGGGAGCACGGTAAAGGGTTTGCTGTTGTGGCAGAAGAAGTCCGGAAGCTTGCTGACGAAAGTGGAAAAGCGGTTCAAGGGATCTCTAACCTCATTCAAAACATTCAGAACGAGGTTGGCAATGTGGTTGGACAAATCACAACCCAGGTGGAGTCCGCTAATTCGGAAGCGAAAAAAGGAACACAGACCAATGAAATGATCGAAACGATGACGAAAACGATCCATGAAGTGGCGGATTCCGTTCAAAATATTTCCGTCCTGGTCGATCAGCAAATGGACAGCATACAACTCACTTCTCAACAATCTCAGGAAGTCGCCGCCATTGCAGAAGAAACGTCTGCAGGAGCATTGGAAGTATCTGATTCTACCAGAGAACAAGCGGTTGTCATGAATGATGTTGAAAAGCTGGCTCTTAATCTGAAGGAGCAAGCAGAGTCACTAAAGAGCACGATCACACGATTTCATTTATAAAATAGACTGGCATGGGAGATGGATCCCGTGCCCTTTTTTTATTTTGACAGAGATGCCCGGTCCTATGAAACGGGACGGGCACCTGTGTAAAAAAGAATCCGAAAAGCTTTATATAATGAAGAGTGTGTGGCAAAATAAAACGTATCAAAGGCGATAGGGAGTGGGATCACATGAAAGTTGCAATAGCGTCCGATCACGGTGGGGTAAAGATCAGAGAAGAAATCAAATCATTACTAGAAGAATTGAACCTTGAATATGAGGATTTCGGTTGTGAATGTGGAACGTCTGTTGATTATCCTGACTATGCTGTACCGGTTGCGGAAAAAGTGGCAAGTGGAGACTTCGACCGTGGCATTCTTATTTGTGGGACTGGAATCGGCATGAGCATTTCTGCCAATAAAGTAAAGGGAATCCGCTGCGCCCTTGTCCATGATGTATTCAGTGCGAAAGCAACACGCGAACACAATGACAGCAATATGCTCGCCATGGGTGAACGGGTCATCGGTCCCGGCCTTGCACGAGAAATTGCCAAGACGTGGCTGGGAACGGATTTTGAAGGCGGCCGCCATGCCAATCGTGTAGGGAAGATCACCGCATACGAAGACAAACAGTAGGGAGTGGATTTCATGGGAATCGCTCAATTAAAGGAAGAACTGCAAACGATTTTGCGAGATTTCAGCCATCAGGTATCTCTGAAAAAGGGACAAGTATTTGTCGTAGGATGTTCCACCTCTGAAGTGATGGGGGAGCGGATCGGAACTGCCGGAACGATTGAAGTGGCTGACATGATTTTTAGTGAGTTACAGGAATGGGCGGATTCTATTGAAGTGTCCCTTGCCTTTCAATGCTGTGAGCACTTAAACCGTGCCATCGTGTTAGAAAGAGAAGTGGCAGAAAGAAAAGGACTGGATGAGGTCACGGTCATCCCTGTGCGAAAAGCAGGTGGAGCCATGGCAACGAAAGCCTATCATTCCTTTCAAGATCCCGTCCTGGTCGAGCACATCAAAGGGGATGCAGGCATCGACATCGGGGATACCTTCATCGGCATGCACTTAAAGCACGTCGCCGTCCCCATCCGGGTCTCCCAAAAAAGCCTCGGCCAAGCCCACGTCACCCTGGCCAAAACCAGACCAAAACTCATCGGCGGAGTACGAGCCGCATACGAATAACAAAAACCAATATGACGAAGGTCCGTTTCTCTCATTCTGAGGGACGGACCTTTATTTGAGTTTTTTTTCGAACCAAGGCGTGAATCCCGAACTATCAAGGGACACAAGGGGAATAAGGTTATGTTTAAAAGCAATGAGGGGAAAACTGAGCGTTTGTAGAAAGGTTTACAAACTATCAAAACATGGTGTTATTTATTCGATAATACTAGTGGAGATGCTACTCGAAGGTACGTGTTGGAAGAGAGAGAAGACTGTTTGTGAACGACTTCACACGAGGTCCGTCCCTCGAAAAAGTTCTAAACACGAACGTTACGTTTTGTTTGGAGGTTTTTATTTCGCCTTTTGGTGAATCGTGTTAGAATGAGAGTGAATGAATCATTGAGGCACCTAGAGCAGTTTGGGCCTATGAATTAAAGGGGGATATGTATGAGTAAGATTGCCAAGCAAGATCCGGAAATTTATGCAGCGATTCAAGATGAATTAGAACGTCAACGAACGAAAATCGAGTTAATTGCATCTGAAAACTTTGTCAGTGAAGCCGTAATGGAAGCACAAGGTTCGGTTTTGACAAATAAGTATGCAGAGGGGTACCCAGGTCGTCGCTATTATGGTGGCT
This sequence comes from uncultured Bacillaceae bacterium, assembly GCA_963787015.1. Classification (GTDB taxonomy): domain Bacteria; phylum Bacillota; class Bacilli; order Bacillales; family Bacillaceae_B; genus Rossellomorea. Next base: position 53,495 of record CAWBBM010000029.1, on the reverse strand, counting down.
GTGAGCATGTGGACGTAGCAGAGAATCTCGCTCGCGATCGTGCAAAAGAGCTGTTTGGAGCAGAACATGCCAACGTTCAGCCTCACTCAGGAGCACAAGCCAATATGGCAGTCTACTTCACAATCCTAGAGCAAGGAGATACGGTGCTTGGAATGAATCTATCCCACGGTGGACATCTGACTCACGGAAGTGCCGTAAACTTCAGTGGAGTTCAATATAACTTCGTAGAGTACGGTGTGGATGAAGAAAAGCACCTGATCAATTATGAAGATGTAAGACAAAAGGCATTAGAGCATAAGCCGAAGTTGATCGTAGCAGGAGCAAGTGCGTACCCAAGAGCGATTGATTTCGCGAAATTCCGTGAAATCGCAGACGAAGTGGGAGCATACTTAATGGTGGATATGGCTCACATCGCGGGTCTAGTAGCAGCTGGTCTTCACCAGAACCCGGTTCCATATGCAGACTTCGTGACGACAACGACTCACAAAACATTACGTGGTCCCCGTGGTGGAATGATCCTTTGTAAAGAAGAGTTCGCGAAGAAGATAGACAAGTCTATTTTCCCTGGAATTCAAGGTGGACCGCTTATGCACGTGATCTCTGCTAAAGCTGTTGCTTTCGGAGAAGCGCTGCAGGATTCCTTCAAGGATTACGCGCAGAACATCATTGATAATGCGAAACGTTTAGGAGAAGGCCTTGTGAAGGAAGGAATCGATCTTGTATCAGGCGGTTCTGATAACCACCTATTACTAATCGACACTCGTTCACTAGGGTTGACTGGTAAAGTGGCTGAGAAAGTCCTTGATGAGATCGGAATCACGGCTAACAAAAATACGATTCCATTCGATCCTGAAAGTCCATTCGTCACAAGTGGTGTTCGCATCGGAACGGCAGCCGTTACATCAAGAGGATTCGGACTCGAAGATATGGATGAGATTGCTTCGATCATGGCGTTGACTCTTAAGAACCATGAAGATGAAGCGAAACTGGAAGAAGCACGCAAACGTGTCATCGATCTGACGAGCAAGTTTGAATTATACCCGGAAAGATAATGGATTAGAACCTCTTCACTAGGGACGGACCTCTCTTGTGGAGGGGTTTTTTTAATAGTGGTAGAGGAGAATTGAGGTTGTGTTTATGTTTGTTCGATTCCTTTATTTGGTAGAAGACGCATAAACGTTGGTTAATGACGCAATAAACGAAAAAAATATGACGCAAAAACCATTAGAAACGACGCATAAATTTCTAAAATGACGCATAAAACCCAATGTTAACCATTTTCACGAACTTACAACAGTCAAAGCAACATGAAAATCGGACGAAAATGATTGAAGATGCTATACAAAGATGGAAAACCAATGGGATCGTCTAGTTGTTGATTTTATCCACTCTACACGTCCATTATTTTCAAGCAACACATCTCAATTCTAACGTTTCCATTACACTTCTCATCTCGTGTTGCTCTTGAATTGTCTTTTATGTACAATAGTCTGAGGTGTAAATGAAGTGGACAAACCATTTTTACATAAAATCGAATTTAAAGGAGAGAGTCGAATGGGCAAAGTATATGTATTTGATCATCCATTAATCCAGCACAAATTGACGTTTATCCGTGATAAAGAAACAGGTACGAAGGAATTTCGTGAGTTGGTGGACGAAGTAGCGACATTGATGGCATTTGAAATCACCCGCGATTTGCCAGTTGAGGATATCGATGTGGAAACGCCAGTGAGTAAGGCAAAGGCGAAAACCCTTGCAGGTAAAAAGTTAGGAATTGTTCCTATCTTACGGGCTGGACTTGGAATGGTCGATGGAATCCTTAAGTTGATCCCGGCTGCAAAAGTGGGACATGTTGGGTTATATCGTGACCCAGAGACTCTTAAACCGATTGAATATTACGTGAAGCTTCCAAGTGATGTGGAAGAGCGTGACTTCATCCTGGTTGATCCAATGCTTGCAACCGGCGGATCAGCGGTTGAAGCCATCAATTCATTGAAGAAGCGTGGAGCCGTAAGCATCAAGTTCATGTGCCTCGTTGCATGTCCTGAAGGCGTAGACGCCATTAAGGAAGCACACCCTGATGTTGATATCTTTATCGCAGCTCTTGATGAGAAGCTGAATGAAAAAGGCTACATCGTTCCTGGGTTAGGGGACGCGGGAGATCGTTTGTACGGAACGAAATAAGAAAGGCAGGGCGAATAATGACGAATCCAATCAAGGTAATGACGATTTTCGGAACAAGACCGGAAGCCATCAAGATGGCACCTCTTGTACTGGAGTTAAAAAAGTACCCAGAAAGCTTTGAAACGATTGTGACAGTAACAGCTCAGCACCGAGAAATGTTAGATCAGGTGTTGAATATATTTGATATCACGCCTGATTATGATTTGAACATTATGAAAGACCGTCAAACGTTAATTGACGTGACAACCCGTGGACTGGAAGGCCTCGATAAGGTCATGAAAGAAGCCAAGCCGGATATTGTCCTTGTTCATGGAGATACAACGACAACATTTGTTGCAAGCCTGGCAGCTTTCTATAACCAGATTTCAGTTGGTCATGTAGAAGCGGGACTTAGAACATGGAATAAATATTCACCGTTCCCGGAGGAAATGAATCGTCAGTTGACGGGTGTTATGGCAGATCTACACTTTGCTCCAACTGAAAAGTCATCTCAAAATCTTCTGAATGAAAACAAAAAAGAAGAGGGCATTTTCATCACTGGAAATACAGCGATTGATGCATTGAAAACAACGGTTAAAGATGAGTACCAACATGAAGTGTTGGAGAAGCTTGGAGACGATCGTTTAGTTCTATTAACGGCTCACCGTCGGGAAAACCTGGGTCAGCCGATGCGGAATATGTTCCGTGCCATCAAACGACTAGTGGAAGAGCACGAAGATATTCAGGTTGTCTATCCGGTTCACTTGAATCCTGCCGTTCGTGAAGTAGCGGATGAAGTACTTGGAGATGACAAGCGAATCCATCTGATCGAGCCACTTGATGTGATCGATTTCCATAACTTCGCCTCACGTGCTCACCTGATTCTGACGGATTCAGGCGGTGTCCAGGAAGAAGCACCTTCATTGGGCGTGCCGGTTCTGGTCCTTCGAGACACAACGGAGCGACCTGAAGGGATTGAAGCAGGAACATTGAAGCTTGCAGGTAACGAAGAAGAAAACATCTACAGGCTTGCAAAAGAACTTCTGACGGATTCTAAAGCACACAGCAGCATGTCGAAAGCAACAAACCCTTACGGAGATGGACAAGCATCCTACCGAATCACACAAGCGATCCGCTATCACTTCGGTCACTTGGATGAACGTCCGAAATCCTTTGATCCAAACGAATAATGGTTCGCTGAAGGTCCGTCCCTCTTTCTAACAGTTGAGGGACGGACCTTTGTGTTGGATAAGGGGATCCATTCAGAATAATTGGAAGTATTTACATTAAATTCAGGGGGTTACTCATAAAGGGATTATTCTATATAATGGAGGGGCATGTGAGGCAGGAATCTATGAGTTTGTTACTATAGTAAGAAAGAGCGTAAAAACTTCTTCATTGGCGTTTCGTTTGTGGTGTGTGCACGATGAATGACCCCGCGATCCTTGGAGATACCGGCCAATTGGATACACTTTTCTGTAAATGTGTTGAAAATGTGAACAATTTGGAAACGCGTGGATAGGTTGTGAACTTTTTAACTTGAACGCATTGACATAGATTAAGCCCTATTGTATGCTTACAAAGGATGTAAAATGATAAGGTTTTCACAATGAAAAAACCCTTATCTAATCGGTTTTACATCATGACTGCAACGCTTGCTCCGTGTCCAAAATTCCTTTGAATAGGATGGGTTAAAATGGGTCAAAAAAATGAAAGCCCATATAAAGCGATGGCCATCTATTCGGCCATTTTGGCACAGCTTGTAGGGTCTATCTTAATAGGGATTTTCCTTGGGAGATGGATTGATCAGCAAGTTGATTCAGCACCACTCTTTTTAATCATCGGATTACTCCTCGGTCTCGCCGCAGGAATCTATGCGATGCTTCGAACTGTACGACATTTCTTCTTAGGAGAATAATAAGATATGCCGGAACTCCATCAAATGTTTAATAGACAGCGGAAATACATAATGTACGTGCTTTCTATTTACGTCCTGGGCTGGGGATTCACCACCCACAAATCAGTATTCTTAGGGTTAATTTTAGGAACAAGTTTAAGTCTTTTTATGCACTGGGGCATGACAAAGCGGATCCAGAAGTTCGGGGACGCCGTGGTAGAAGGGAAAAAAGTGAGATCACTAGGGACCACTTCCCGCATGGCAGCAGCAGCCCTCGGAGTCATAATCGCTACCCGTTTTCCAGAAACATTTCATCTCCTAAGTCTTATTATTGGATTAATGACTACCTATATTGTCATTATGATAGATTATTTTTTCAGCAGCATTAAAACTAATAAATAGCGGGGAAGAGAGGTGAAGTATTTTGAATCATGAAGCACCTTTAGCCGATTTTATGGGCCTAACGTTTAACCTAGGCAAACGTGATGATGATCACTGTCGCATCTGCCATTGTGTTTATTATAGCCCTCTTGTCTACACGGCGCTTAGCCCTTAAACCGACTGGAATGCAAAACTTTTTCGAGTGGGTTATGGACTTTGTCAAAGGGATCATTAAAAGTAACATGGACTGGAAAACGGGTGGTCGTTTTCACATTTTAGGTCTGACGATTATCATGTATATCTTTGTATCGAATATGCTGGGGTTACCATTCTCAGTTGTATACGATGGCGAGTTATGGTGGAAATCACCAACAGCCGATCCAGCAATCACAATGACCCTGGCGGTTATGGTCGTGGTATTATCCCACTTCTATGGAATCAGATTGAAGGGGTTCAGCGAATACGGTAAAGATTATTTCAAGCCTATGTGGTGGTTATTCCCGCTGAAAATCATAGAAGAGTTTGCAAACACTCTTACATTGGGTCTTCGTCTTTACGGTAACATTTATGCCGGTGAAATCCTGTTGGCACTAATCGCAGGTATGGCCGTAAATGGTGGTATCCCTGGAATTCTAGGAGCTATCGCACCGATGCTTGCTTGGCAAGGGTTCTCCGTGTTTATCGGGTCAATCCAAGCATTCATTTTCTGTATGTTAACAATGGTTTATATGGCTCACAAAGTCAGTCATGACCATTAATATATACCTGTTCATTACGGTGGACAAACATATATGTAAAAAATATTTTTCTTATACATTAAAGGAGGAACTTTAGAATGAGTCTTATCGCAGCAGCAATCGCAGTTGGTTTAGCAGCACTTGGAGCAGGTATTGGTAACGGTCTTATCGTAGGTCGTACGGTAGAAGGAATTGCACGTCAACCGGAATTAAGAGGTACCCTGCAAACAACAATGTTTATCGGTATCGCATTAGTTGAAGCACTTCCGATCATCGGTGTAGTTATTGCATTCATCGCTCTAGGAAGCTAATAGAACTGGTCACAACCATGCTTTAGTGGCGAAGTTCGTCTTGACGATTATCTTCGCCATTCCTATGTACTAATGACAAGATTTTGGTAAGTATAGATGGTTCATAAAAAAATACGATCCAATCGATTCTTGAAGGGAGTGAATCGAGTATGTTAACTAACGCATTCGTTATCGGTGAGGCAGCAGGTCATGGCGGTCTGAACACCGGGGATATCGTTTTCCAACTGATCATGTTCCTGGTCCTTATGGCGCTTCTTAAGAAATTTGCCTGGGGTCCATTAATGGGAATCATGAAGGACCGTGAAAACCACATTGCTGGTGAAATCACGGCAGCTGAAAAGAGCCGCACTGAGGCAAACAACATTTTAGAAGAGCAAAAGAAACTTCTAAAAGAAGCTCGCCTTGAAGCGCAATCTATGATTGAAAACTCTAAGAAACAAGGTTCTGAACAACGTGAAGAGATTATCACTACTGCTCGTCAAGAGGCAGAACGTTTGAAAGAATCTGCGAAACGTGAAATCGAAACGCAAAAAGAACAAGCTGTTGCTGCACTTCAGAAACAGGTTGCATCTTTATCAGTACTTATTGCTTCTAAGGTCATCGAGAAAGAACTTTCAGCTGATGATCAACAGAAGTTAATTAACGATTATATTCAAGAGGTAGGGGAAGAGCGATGAGCTACTCTACAGTTGCAAAGCGCTATGCGTTAGCTCTCTTCGAAATTGCCCAGGAACATAATCAGCTTGAAGGCTTGGAAGAAGAGTTACGTACAGTGAGAACGGTTTTCTTAGAAAACAAGGAATTTGGTGTTCTCTTTGAAAATCCAAAGCTTACATTAGATAAGAAAAAGTCATTGATTCAGGAAGCTTTTTCATCCGCTTCTCCATATGTCTTAAATACATTGATGCTGATGACGGACCGTCACCGTACGGGTGAGATCACAGGATTGGTAGAGGCATTTATTGAACTTACAAACGAAGCACGAGGAATTGCAGATGCGACCGTGTACTCTGTACGTCCTTTAACCGAAGATGAGCAAACAGCATTATCATCTTCTTTTGCTAAAAAAGTCGGAAAACAATCATTAAGAATTACCAATGTGACAGACGAACATTTACTGGGCGGCATCAAGGTTCAAATCGGAACCCGCATTTATGATGGAAGCCTGCAAGGTAAATTGACTCGTCTTGAGCGTGAACTAATTCGTTAACTTTCGTATAAATGAGGGGTGAAATTCATGAGCATCAAGGCGGAAGAAATCAGCGCGCTGATAAAAAAGCAAATTGAAAACTATCAGTCTGAGATGAAAGTAAGCGACGTAGGTACAGTTATCCAAATCGGTGACGGTATCGCTCGTGCTCATGGCCTCGACAATGTCATGGCTGGAGAGCTTGTTGAATTTTCTAACGGTGTCATGGGTATGGCACAGAACTTAGAAGAAAACAACGTTGGTATTATCATTCTCGGACCATATACTGACATTCGTGAAGGCGATGAGGTTCGTCGTACTGGACGTATCATGGAAGTACCAGTAGGACAAGAACTAGTTGGTCGTGTAGTAAACTCACTTGGACAACCTGTTGATGGGTTAGGTCCAATCGCAACAACAAAAACGCGCCCGATTGAAAGTGGGGCACCTGGTGTTATGGATCGTAAATCCGTACACGAGCCACTTCAAACAGGGATCAAAGCGATTGATGCATTAGTTCCAATCGGTCGTGGTCAACGTGAATTAATCATCGGAGACCGTCAAACAGGTAAAACATCTGTTGCGATCGATGCTATTCTTAACCAAAAAGACCAGGATATGGTATGTATCTATGTTGCCATCGGTCAAAAAGAATCAACTGTACGTAACGCGGTAGAAACATTGCGTAAGCACGGTGCCCTTGATTACACAATCGTTGTAACAGCATCAGCTGCTTCACCGGCTCCAATGTTATTCTTAGCACCTTACTGTGGTATCACAATGGGTGAAGAATTCATGCATAACGGCAAGCATGTTCTTGTTGTTTATGATGATCTTTCCAAGCAGGCTTCTGCTTACCGTGAGCTTTCATTATTATTACGTCGTCCTCCAGGCCGTGAAGCATTCCCTGGTGACGTATTCTACTTGCACTCTCGTTTACTAGAGCGTGCGGCGAAACTGAGTGATGCAAAAGGTGGAGGTTCCATCACAGCATTACCATTCGTTGAAACACAAGCAGGAGACATCTCCGCTTATATCCCGACAAACGTTATCTCCATCACAGACGGACAGATTTTCTTACAATCTGACCTATTCTTCTCCGGTGTACGTCCGGCGATCAATGCAGGTCTTTCCGTATCACGTGTTGGTGGATCCGCACAAATTAAAGCAATGAAGAAGGTTTCCGGTACGCTACGTCTTGACTTAGCTGCTTACCGTGAACTTGAAGCATTCGCTCAGTTCGGATCAGATCTTGATAAAGCGACACAAGCGAAACTGAATCGTGGAGCGCGTACAGTAGAAGTACTGAAGCAGGATCTTAACAAACCACTTAAAGTTGAAAAACAAGTAATGGTCTTCTATTCACTAACAAAAGGTCATTTAGATGATATTCCAGTAGTAGACATTCGTCGTTTCGAAAATGAATTCTTAAGCTGGTTAGATCACAACCATACTGAACTGTTAGACCATATTCGTACGACTAAAGGTCTTCCTGAAGACGATGCAATGTCGTCTGCGATCAATGAATTCAAGAAGACATTTATCAAGTCTGAATAAGGGCCAATAGTTGCCGTCTGACGGTAACTAACCATAGATGAGCTTGTGCTTTCTTTAGCCAGGCTCCTATGTCTGACAATATGTAAAGGGTGGTGAGAACCAGTGGCATCGTTACGCGATATACAAACTCGTATTACTTCTACCAAAAAGACAAGTCAAATCACCAAAGCAATGGAAATGGTATCTGCTTCGAAATTGAATCGTGCAGAGACGAATGCTAAGTCATTCGTTCCTTACATGAACAAGATTTCAGAAGTAGTGACATCCGTTGCAGCGGGTAGTCAAGGTGTGAGGAATCCGATGCTAGTCTCCCGCCCCGTTAAAAGAACCGGGTATTTGGTTATTACATCAGATCGCGGTTTGGCGGGGGCATATAACAGCAGTGTAATCCGTGCTGTTAGCAATCGAATTAAAGAGCATCACAGCTCGAATGATGAATTTGCCATTATTGCTCTAGGCCGTGTCGGTGCTGATTTCTTCCGTAAAAAAGGCTTTAACGTCCTGGAATCGGTCGTTGGTCTTCCGGATCAACCTAATTTTGCAGACGTTAAAGATATCGCAAACAAAGCGGTGGGTATGTTCTCAGCAGAGGCATACGATGAACTGTATATGTTCTACAACCACTATGTAAGTGCGATCCAACAGGATGTTACGGAGAAAAAAGTATTACCGCTAACGGATCTGACTCCATCTGGGAAGCTTGCTTCATATGAATTCGAGCCTTCTGCAGAGGAGATCCTTGAGGTGTTGCTTCCTCAATACGCTGAAAGCCTGATTTTCGGTGCGTTACTCGACGGTAAAGCAAGTGAGCATGCCGCTCGTATGACAGCGATGAGAAATGCAACAGATAATGCGAAGGAAATCATTAGTGACCTTACACTGAAATTCAACCGTGCGCGTCAAGCAGCCATCACTCAGGAAATCACTGAGATCGTCGGCGGTGCAGCGGCACTGGAATAGAACATGAACGGTTTTTTTGAAACCGTCTAATTTTATAAAGTTTTTGTTAAAAGCTAGTTAGGAGGGAAAGAGATGAACAAAGGACACGTTCTTCAAGTAATGGGTCCAGTTGTTGATGTCAAGTTCGCCAGTGGCCAACTTCCTGATATCTACAACTCTTTAAAGGTCCAAATTGCAGATAGAGCTGAACTTACATTAGAGGTTGCCCTTCACCTAGGTGATGATTCTGTACGTACAATTGCGATGGCTTCGACAGATGGTTTACAACGTGGAGCTGACGTACTTGATACAGGGTCACCAATCTCTGTACCAGTAGGGGATGTAACGTTAGGTCGTGTATTCAACGTTCTTGGTGAATCAATCGATTTAGACGAGCCTCTAGAAGCGGGCATCCGTCGCGATCCAATTCATAGACAAGCACCTACATTCGATCAGCTTTCTACAGAAGTTGAGATTCTTGAAACAGGTATCAAAGTAGTAGACTTACTTGCACCATACATTAAGGGTGGTAAGATCGGTCTATTCGGTGGTGCCGGTGTTGGTAAAACCGTATTAATCCAGGAGCTTATCAACAACATCGCTCAAGAGCACGGTGGTATCTCTGTATTCGCCGGTGTTGGAGAGCGTACTCGTGAAGGGAATGACCTTTACCACGAGATGAGTGATTCTGGTGTTATCAAGAAAACAGCGATGGTATTCGGACAAATGAATGAGCCGCCTGGTGCACGTATGCGTGTTGCCCTGACAGGTCTTACAATGGCTGAACACTTCCGTGATGAGCAAGGTCAAGATGTACTTCTGTTCATCGATAACATCTTCCGTTTCACACAAGCAGGTTCAGAGGTTTCTGCCCTACTAGGCCGTATGCCTTCTGCCGTTGGTTACCAACCAACACTTGCGACTGAAATGGGTCAATTACAAGAGCGTATCACGTCAACTAACGTAGGTTCTGTAACATCGATCCAAGCGATCTATGTACCTGCCGATGACTACACGGATCCAGCTCCTGCAACGACATTCGCTCACCTTGATGCAACAACGAATCTTGAGCGTAAGCTATCTGAGATGGGTATCTATCCTGCTGTTGATCCATTAGCATCAACTTCCCGTGCTCTTTCTCCAGAGATCGTTGGAGAAGAACACTACAAGGTTGCTCGTAACGTTCAACAAACGCTACAGCGCTATAAAGAACTTCAAGATATCATCGCAATCCTTGGTATGGATGAGCTTTCTGATGAAGATAAGTTAACGGTACACCGCGCACGTCGTGTACAATTCTTCTTATCTCAAAACTTCCACGTTGCAGAACAGTTCACTGGCCAAAAAGGTTCTTACGTTGAAGTGAAGGACACAGTTAAAGGCTTCGTTGATATTCTTGCCGGTAAATACGACCACATTCCAGAAGATGCATTCCGTCTAGTAGGTCCGATCGAGGACGTATTGGCTGCAGCTAAGGAAATGGGCGTAGAGGTATAATTAGGGACCAGGAGGGAAGAAAATGAAGACATTAAAAGTCAATATTGTCACTCCCGATGGCCCAGTGTACGATTCAGAAGTGGAAATGGTGAGCACAAAGGCTCAAAGCGGTGAGCTTGGAATCTTACCTGGACACATTCCGATGGTTGCTCCACTACAAATCGGTGCGGTTCGCCTGAAAAAAGGTGGCAACACTGAGCTTGTAGCTGTCAGTGGCGGATTCTTAGAAGTACGTCCTGAACAAGTGACAATTCTAGCACAGTCTGCTGAATCAGCAGAAGCTATCGATGTACAACGCGCGAAAGAAGCAAAAGGCCGCGCAGAAGACCGCATGCAGGCACAACAGGATGATGTAGACTTCCGTCGTGCTGAACTCTCTCTGAAGCGCGCCATGAACAGAATTAACGTTTCCGAACGTAATTTCTAATTAATAAGAAACCACCTTTCCATGTCGAAAGGTGGTTTCTTTTCGTTTAGGGCAAATGTACTGTTTGAATATGCTGGGTATTCAAATAGATGGACTCCCCTTTAGCTGTAATCATTTCCATGATGTTATCTTCCACTTGTTCTATTTTACCGATTAGTTCTTCCTCGATCCCAAGGTTTAATACGACGAGATGATCGACCATCTTCTCAAGTTGAACTTCAAAGCTTCTGGCAAGTGTAAGAGGGCTTGAAGGATTGACAGGGAGATTTTCTTTGTTTAGCCGATAGGGTGAGAGATTCGTGGAATAAGGGATGAGCCATTTTAAGTGCTGCATGGAGATATACATCGTTTTGTAGACCGGGGAATAGAAAGAGAAGTAGTTATTCATGATCCCTGTAATATATCCGTGGATCGCTTGGTTGCCCACCGTGTAGATTTCAAGAAAGACGCCTTTGGAGGAGGTGAGGATCTTACGCAATGATAAATGATCTTCCTGCTCGAGTTGAGGACTTCCCGTAGGTTCACTTATCCCGATCGTTTCCTTTGTAACAACAGACAAATTTTTAATATGGGAACTTGAAAGGTAGATATAGTCATCTCCATTATAAACAACCATCACTTCGCTGCCCACATCGACCAAAAACCCTTTGATGGATTTTCTTCCTGTCATTTCAATCACGACTGCTTCACCTATGAATGTGGAATATACTTTTTTCATTTTCTTTGCTCCTTTCTGGTTTATTACCATAGCTGTTTTCGTAAACTTTGTTGCTATTGAAGGTAGCGAGTGGTGGTTGTTTCTTTTAAATTTTTTAAAAGAGTAGGAAACAACATTTTTCAACGTGTGCAGTGGTTTTTATGGCTTCACTAGTAAGCTCTGTCACGATATCCCTTTTAGATGGTGAGGGGAACGGCGTAGACTCCTGCGGAAAACCAAGCCGTTCTCCTCACCATCTATCGCACTCACTCATAGACAGAGCCTTGGTAGCTCCTATGTTAGAAGACAACAATCTTTGCGAAAAAAAGCCATCACCATTCAACCCTTCGCGATGGAACGATGGATCCAACGATCATGACGGCCTCAACTAACTCCCACTCCCCTTTAACTTCTTGTTAAAATGAAATAGTTGTTTGTCCATTTTTTTGGAATACATCTTTTCAAATCGTTATCCATTCCTTCTAAGAATAATCTCAGCACCTTCTACCTGTGGGATATGCCCCTCATGGAGGACGCTGAGATTACTCCTGCTACTAACATGCCACCTGTTTTACAGGGAGGCTTAGTTACTTTCAGAACCAGATTGTGCCCCTTCCATTTCATCCAAATATAACGAAGATGGCTGTTTTTTATTTGCTTTTTTTGTAGAAGTTTTTTTAGACGATTGTTCTTTCGTTTTTTGCTTGGAAGTAGACTCTTCTTTATTCCCTTCTTTTTGCTTGGAAGTGTTTTCTTCCTTAGACTCTTCTTTTTTGTCGGAAGCACCTTTTTTATTTTCATTTGTAACGTAGCTGATACTCTTCACATGGAACATAGCCAGGCGGATGACTTCCTCGTTCAGCACCACTGTAACGTAATCTTCATTTGAATGGTCCAGTACTCCCTCTAGCTTTTCCGGACCTCCACGGTTAATTTTGACCCATTGATATTGCAAGCTGGTTAGTAAAGCCCCAAGCGTATCCTCTTTCATGAATTCAATCTCTTCTTCTGACCCGTTAAACGGCATTTCTGATTTACTGTTTTGAGAAATGCTCTTTACATGGGCTGCATTAAAGTACACCACACCATCTTTCTCGGTTAAAAGGGCAAAGTGATCGTCTCCTCCATACAGAAGTTTCCCAATGCGTGATTCCGGTCCCCCACGATTTATCTTTACGACTTTTCCGACTAATGAAGTCATTAACTCTTTATTCATTTATCTTCCCTCCAGTAATATATAAACATTTTCACTTTATGTATATGTGCCATGCCGTGATGACGTACTGTTACAATGGCCCTTTTTAGTGGACGAGTCGCCGATCGATGCCGAAATGGGTGGGGAATCCATGGGTCATCTGTTCAAGGTGAAAGGGAGGAAGATGATCCCGGCAGATGTAAGATGTCAGTCGACAAAAAAAGGCGCGGATATAGTCGTACAACCCATACGCCGAACGGTACTTATACGTAAGCTATAGGAAAGAATAAAGGAGGGTGAATACGTGAACGCCAAAAAAGGACAAGGCAAAGGAAAGCAAACATGCAGAGGGTATAACAAAGGCCAAAGAAAAATGGACCACAAAAACAAACAAAATGCCAGAGGTGGCCAAAAAGCAAACTGTAACTGCCAAGCATACTATTACCAATGCGTAAAAGACGAAAAGCGAAAGCCTAAACCAAAACCAAAGCCCAAACCAAAACCCAAACCAAAACCTCAAAAATAAACCCCACCCCAAACCAAAACCCAAACCACCCTCTACCCCCAGTAAAGGGTGGTTTGGGTTTGAGGGACGGACCTCCCCGTCAGGAAGCGGAAGCCTTGGAAAATCCCGTATTCATCACATTTATCAAATGAAACGAAAGAGATTTTAAGTATTTTCGAGGGACGGACCTCAAACGAAAGATAAGGTAATAGATCATAATCCCCCTCCTACAAAGAAGAAGAAAACATATCTCAAACACTATCAATCTACTGATGAAAGAAGGGCATAAACCCACTAAAATTTCATATCGAACCCCAACTAAAAAATTTCCGAAATACATATGTAGTTACAGAATTATGTGGTAAAATAGTCTTTGTGTGTGAAAAAGATTAAGGGGAGTGAGAAGAGTGGTAGAAAGCTTTGGTCAACAGGCCCTTATCAGCATGCTCGTGCATCTGTTTGTATTCGGGATCACGTTTTGGTCTTTGCAAGCCATTCAGTTAGACAAGCTCCTGAAGAAACATCGAGTCGCACAAGGGAGACTATTGTACATCCTACTAACGGTTGCGATCGGGTCAGCCGTCAGCCGGTTTTTACTGGATTACTATCTATGGTCTCAAAGCTTACCCATTTTCTTCGAGTAAGTAGAGGTTTTGACAAAAATAGGTCTTCCTGCATGTTTTCAATAGGGCATGTTTTAAGTAAGATTAATTTTGTGTTAAGTTCCTTTGTGAAAAAGTTTCAAAGTGAAACCGCTTTACATGACAGCCTTTTCAACTCAGTATTTGTAAAAAGATGACGACAATTTTCAAGTATGTTCTTCCCTTATTCGGAAAGACTTAGATTTAAGGGGAGGAATGAGAAATGGGTCGGTATTTTTACATTATTTTAATATTATTTGTTGGATTAGGTTTTCTTCCTGTTATTAATGGGAACAACACTATCGAAGCCAATCATTTATTGGACATTGAAAAGCTCGATCAAGCCATTGTTCATTCTCAAGGTCAGATAACTGAATGGTCTCTATATGCAAGAGAAAATAAAAAAAGCTTCACGAATAAAGGATTTGCCAAATATAGTACTACTATGCAAGAAACATTTTCTGATTTTGAGTGGGTGACTGAAAAGTCAGCTGACATGGTAATGGTTGTGGGACAACGTCAGACGGCGCGCGGAGAAGAAACCATTAAGTTAAAGCATACCCCCACAAACAAGCAATCGATTTCGTATACTATGTATGAAATGCGTGGAAATCAGAAAGCGTTGGGACCTCAGACGATGCAGTATATCAAGTCTGAATTCATCCCAAATATGGAAATCATTTTCATTTCTAAACCTATGATTTTCTCTTGTATAAAAGGCGAATTCAATGATAAGCTTGATGAAGTTTTGTCGAATCAGGCTGTCGATTTAATGTCGAAATTAGATGCAAAAGAACTGGAATCACTTAAAGAAGAAGACTTTTATTCCATTTCAGCTTACTCGGAACAAATGTCACGGACTATACCAACAAAAAATGATGATATGAATATACAACTAGGTCTAAGGAAAAGCGGAATGGGCGCTAAGACAACCTTTGTCATTGGCACACCCATCCTAATTATTGAATATTAATATAGAGAAATTGGACGCGGAGGGGAATACTCTTGGAAAAAATTATCGTCCGCGGCGGTCAGCGTTTAAGCGGTACAGTGCAAGTTGAAGGAGCAAAGAATGCCGTTTTACCAGTCATCGCTGCTACATTATTAGCAAGTGAAGGAAAAAGTATCATAACAAATGTGCCACCACTCTCCGATGTATATACGATTAATGAAGTATTACGTCATTTAAATACAGATGTAGCGTTTAACAATGGTGAAGTGATCGTGGATGCATCAAGAGAGTTGTTTGTAGAAGCACCGTTCGAATATGTACGTAAAATGCGTGCATCCGTCCTTGTAATGGGATCATTACTTGGCCGTACAGGTAAAGCGCGTGTCGCTCTTCCTGGTGGTTGTGCGATTGGATCAAGACCGATTGACCAACACTTAAAAGGCTTCGAAGCAATGGGAGCAAAAGTGAAGGTAGGAAACGGCTTTATCGAAGCAGAAGTAGACGGAAGACTAAAAGGTGCCAAGGTTTATCTGGACTTCCCAAGTGTAGGGGCGACAGAAAACATCATGATGGCAGCTGCTCTTGCAGAAGGAACAACCATCTTAGAAAACGTCGCAAAAGAGCCTGAAATTGTCGACTTAGCGAACTTCCTGAACAAAATGGGAGGAAGCGTCGTAGGTGCAGGTACTGGAACGATCCGTATCGAAGGTGTAGACCGTCTATACGGTGTCGAGCACAGCATCATTCCAGACCGTATCGAAGCGGGAACATTCATGGTTGCTGCTGCGATCACTCAAGGTGATGTCCTTGTAAAAGGAGCGATTCCAGAACACTTATCTTCTTTAGTTGCGAAGATGGAAGAAATGGGTGTTACGATCATCGATGAAGAAGAAGGACTTCGCGTCATCGGACCGGAGAAACTGAAATCTGTCGATATCAAAACGATGCCACATCCTGGTTTCCCAACAGATATGCAATCTCAAATGATGGCATTACTTTTAGCAGCTGACGGTACTAGCGTCATCACTGAAACAGTTTTCGAAAACCGTTTCATGCATGCTGAAGAATTCCGTCGTATGGGAGCAGACATTAAGATTGAAGGCCGTTCTGTGATCATGAACGGACCAACACCTCTTCAAGGAGCAGAAGTAGCTGCAACCGATTTACGTGCAGCGGCAGCTCTTTCGATCGCTGGTCTGGTAGCAGAAGGTTATACCCGAGTGACAGAACTGAAGCATTTAGATCGTGGATATGTGAACTTCCATCAGAAGCTTGCAGGCCTTGGCGCCGACATCGAGCGTGTGAAGGAAGAGGAAGAAACAGCTGTTTCCGAACAAGACATGATTAAGGATGCGTAAGTAATTTTAAAAGGTGAGCTTTTCTTTTATAGAAGAGCTTGCCTTTTTTTGTTGCTCATTTCGGCCTGGATAACCGGATACGACAGGATTCCTCTTCGATATGGTCGATCCCTTTTATAAAGTGGCTAGTGGAAGGACTCTATAGAAGGGGATCACCAAGGAGAAAACGTGTTTATTTTCAAATCGGACCACCTTCTTTTCAAAAATCCAATTTTATTTTCAATTTCCGCCCATTTGTTTTCAATTCTCAGCTTTTATTTTCAAAAGGCTTTTTTCGTAAAGATTGTTCTTTCAAACATGGTAAATGTCAAGGCGCTTTCATTACTATTTAAGTTAAACTTGAACAATACTGTTTTCTATTCTTTTATATCCTTTTAGAAACACATGCTTTGTTGATTGAAGCGGAAGGTGCTCGACTCCTGCGGGAATTGCGGGAAAGTTGAGACCCCACAGGGCGAAGTCCGAGGAGGCTCAACTCACGCCCCGCGGAAAGCGAGCACCTGGAGCGGAAATCAACCACCACACACTCCATAAAGAGCAACAAAGATTACGAAAACAGCCTTTTAAAAAACAACGATCCGTCAACGCAATCCTCCTGAAGCGCACAAACATTTTCATGAGAACCATCCCATCAAAATCTCTCACAAAACACACTCATAAATACTTGTCCACTACCATACATATGAAAGAGAGTGGAGAAGTGTTCTAGGACATTCTCCTATTTAATCTTTCATTGGAGGCCGCGAACATGAAGCATTTGAAACCAGTACTGATCGTCTTCTCAATCTTTATTACCATCATTTTTATTGTCCCTACTCTGCTGGTGCTCCCCTTTTCATCAGATAAGGATACGGCAAACTTAGACGAAAAACTGAAGAACCCGCCATCCGTTGAAGAACTGGCAAACTCAGTGGAGGTGGCTGTCTATCGCTCCAACCAAGATCTGATTGAGAAACTTCCCTTGGAGCAGTATGTAGTAGGAGTAGTGGCTGGTGAAATGCCTGCAGATTTTGAAAAGGAAGCACTGAAAGCACAAGCCCTTGCGGCAAGGACGTATATTGTGAATCAGCTTCTTCAAGAGGACGCCACTGTGCCAAAGGGGGCTGATGTGACGGACACCATCTCTCATCAGGTCTATAAAAACCAAAAAGAACTTGCGAGCCTGTGGGGCGCTGACTATGACTGGAAGATCAAGAAGATCTCAGAAGCGGTTCTAGAGACTATGGGGAAGGTGCTGACGTATGATAATAAGCCAATTACAGCAGCCTTCTTCTCAACGAGTAATGGGTATACTGAAAACTCTGAGGCCTACTGGCCGAATGAATATCCCTATTTACGAAGTGTCGAAAGCCCTTGGGACTCGAAATCACCTAAATTTGAAGATCAAAAGGTCATCCCGATTAAAGAATTCGAACAAAAGCTTGGCGTCAACTTGCCAAAGGATGGATCCGTTGGGACGATCACATCCAGGACAGAAGGTAAGAGGGTGGCAAGCGTTGAAATCAATGGAAAAGGATTCTCAGGACGAGAGATCAGAGAAAAGCTGGATCTGAGATCATCCGATTTCACCTGGTATGTAAAAGACAATCACATCGTCATCTCCACCAAAGGATTTGGCCATGGGGTCGGGATGAGTCAATACGGAGCAAACGGAATGGCTCAGGCAGGTAAGGATTATCAAGAAATCGTCACCCATTACTATAAAGATGTGAAAATCACTGAGTCCAGCAAACTCCTCCAGAAGGTCACGGCGCAAAGGTAATAGAAAAAGGATTGAGTCATAATGGTCAAGCGACCAGACTCAATCCTTTTTTAAATAGGCTTCAAATGTCTTCATCTTCTTCGTCAATCGATGATCCGGCCGTTTAAAGTATGTGCGGTTCACGATCCAAAACAGTACGGTGACACCAATCAAATCCTTGGCGGCATCAATCAGCGTCGATGACCGGTACGGAACGAAGGATTGATGGATCTCATCAACAAACCCGTAAAAAATCGCAATCAACGCAACGGTGAAGTTCAAGCTGAACCTCAGCCTTCCATGTGCTAACAACGCAACAACAAATAATCCATACAAAATACCAAATTCCACTAGATGGAGAGATTCCTTCACAAAGCGATCCACCTGATTATCAGGAAACCGAATAATGGCATCATCCGGATTACTCGACATAATCCAGATCAGAATCATATAGGCAAAAGGCGCGGCTGTCAGCACATATGTAAGCCACTTTTTCATATGCTCCTCGTCCTTTCTGTTTTTATTATTGTATCACGGGCTTATGATTAAATCGGCACTTTATGGCGTTTAAAACGAAAAATTCACTTGAATTTCAAAAACCATACATAATCCTCATCCCTTTGTCGAAAGATAAGAAATTAAAAATTTTTTTCGAATGTGTATATATTTTCTGAATTCTGTTCAGAATGATTGCAGAGGTGATGAAAATGAGAGAGGAAGAAAAGAAACACCCTTCTCAAAGCTTTTTGAAAAGACGTTGGGCATACCCAGCAATCTATTTAGCAAGTGCAGCAATCATTATCACGGGGATTCTGTGGTACCAAGCAGGAAATGATGTAAACGAAAAAGCCAAGGATTACAGCTATGATGGAGTTCCTACTGACAATGAGTTCAATCAACCTGCAGAAGAAGTCAATCGGTCATTGGAAAACTTTGTAATGCCTGTTTCAAGTCCAGAAGATACAGTTATCGAAAAACAATTCTACGATACTGAAGCTTCAGCGGAAGAACAGGAAGCAGCCCTAGTCGTTTATGGAAACATGTACTACCCGAACCAAGGAGTGGACATCTCGAAAGATGGGAAAGAATTCGATGTACTGGCTGCGATGAGTGGTACAGTCACGAAGGTCCAAGAAGATTCCCTACTCGGTAACACGATTGAAATCGAGCACAGCAAAGGAATTGTGAGTCGTTATCAATCAGTGAAAGACTTTGACGTTGCGGTTGGAGATGTAGTCGATCAAGGACAAGCCATTGCGAAAGCTGGAAAGAGCTTATTCAACGAGGAAGCTGGCGTTCACGTACACTTTGAAATCCGTAAAGCAAATGTTGCCGTGAATCCACTGGAATACTTCAATAAGTCTCTAGCCACTCTACAAGAAGCACAACTTGAGGATAAGAAAGTTTCAGGTGATCAGCCGGATGCGGAAGCTGCAGAAGAAAATGCCGTAGAAGACCAAGCTAGCGAAAACAAAGCTACTGAGGACAAAGCAACGGAAGAAAAAGACGCTGCAGAAGAAAAACAGGATCAAGCTGAGAAAAAGCCGAAACAAGAAAGCAATGACAGCACTGACGTAAAAGACGAAGAATAATCATATAAATAGAAGACTGACCGTCTCCATAACGGTTCAGTCTTTTTCTTTGTGTAAGTGAACGTTTCACCTCTTCAATTAGAGTCTATCCACTCGAAATAGTTGATTCCACTCTAGAAGTAAGCAGAGCATACCTTGAAACGTCCCAGACGGCAGTGAGAAGGCGGTGAGTGGGATTTATCCATATAGTAATGGAAAGGGCAAGAGGGGGCGGCCAACAGGCACAGTGAGTCTCTGTGCTTTCACATGAAAAAAGATGGATAGTGATGGGGTTAAAGGAAAACATCACATTTCAGACATTTTCCAATCTTCATCGACTCATTTCTCGGGAAATAGTAGGAAAGATGGGAATCGGAACAACTCTTGTCGAATAATCATTGCAACATTCGGTGAGTAGCTGATTCATTTCCTAAAAACCTAAAAGAAGGTCCGTCCCTCACCTGTATTATCAGAAAATTCAGCTTAAACCTTGTCCTTATTGTGTTTTTTGTGCATATATGTGGGCACAAGCTAATAAAATGATACAAACCTATCAAAAAAGAGAGTGTTTGAGGTGAGGAATCGTCGCTATACCATTGATCATTAGCTGAGTATTTGTTTATATGCCCTAACATCAGGAAGCTGTCCCCGATTAAATAAGGCTTTCTGCCGCTTGCACATGTGCAAGAGGTCTATACTATTTCATTGATGCGAAAGCGAGTCTCATTTCACACTTCTCACATCCAATTTAGGGAGGTCGAGTGGTGTGCACGATTACATCAAAGAGAGAACAATCAAGATTGGGAAGTATATCGTGGAGACGAAAAAAACTGTTCGTGTAATTGCGAAGGAGTTTGGCGTGTCCAAAAGTACTGTCCATAAAGATCTAACAGAACGCCTGCCGGAAATTAATCCAGATCTCGCAAATGAAGTCAAAACCATACTTGATTACCATAAATCAATCCGACATCTACGGGGTGGAGAGGCAACGAAGCAGAAATACAAAAAAGAAGAGCTCCACAGCTAGCCGAAATACGCCAAGCCCCAGATAGATGGGTCACGCTTGGTGTGTTTTTGTTTTTTGGTAATGGAGGAGGTTTGTTTACTATGTTTGCCTGTTGAAATTGGCGACTTTTTTAACAGTTGAAAATCGAACGAATAGTTCCTGTCAAAAATCCTCTTATTTTCAACAGTTGAATATTCTCAACTATTTAACAGACAAACCCCGATCCACATGACATATCCCTATCTCCCAACAAAGAACCATCTACAACGATACATCACCCCCTACATATTTCCAAAAAAATAACAAAATCGCTACATTTTTTTGACAAATACCATCTCGCTTCGACATATTTATGGTAAAATAATTAATTAGGTGAAAGTTTTGCCTTAACATTTTAACGTAATGACAAACTAGTGAAACTATAGATGAAATTCGATGATGAATTTGTAGATGAAGAAGGGAGAAACACAAGATGTTTGCGAAAGATATTGGGATTGACCTTGGTACGGCTAATGTTTTAATTCATGTTAAAGGTAAAGGGATTGTCTTGAATGAGCCATCGGTTGTGGCGTTAGATAAGAATACTGGTAAGGTATTGGCAGTTGGAGAGGAAGCCCGCCGCATGGTCGGACGTACTCCAGGAAACATTGTGGCTACTCGTCCATTAAAGGATGGAGTCATTGCCGACTTCGACGTAACGGAAGCGATGCTGAAGCATTTCATTAATAAATTGAATGTAAAAGGATTTCTCTCTAAGCCAAGAATCCTGATCTGTTGCCCAACAAACATCACAAGTGTTGAACAAAAAGCGATCAGAGAAGCGGCTGAGAAGAGCGGCGGGAAAAAGATTTATCTTGAAGAAGAGCCTAAAGTAGCAGCGATCGGGGCCGGAATGGATATCTTCAACCCAACAGGAAACATGGTCGTGGATATTGGTGGAGGAACGACAGACGTAGCGGTTCTTTCCATGGGTGATATCGTGACGAGTCAATCCATCAAAATGGCCGGGGATAAGTTTGACCATGAAATTCTGAATTATATTAAAAAAGAGTACAAGCTTCTAATCGGGGAGCGTACAGCAGAAGATATCAAAGTGAACATCGGAACGGTGTTCTCTGAAACGCTTGATGAAGATAGAAAAGAAATGAGCATCCGAGGTCGTGACATGGTGTCCGGGCTTCCACGCACCATTACGGTAACAGCGAAGGAAATCGAAGGTGCCCTCCGTGAATCAGTGGCCGTGATCGTACAGGCTGCGAAAAATGTTCTTGAAAAGACGCCACCGGAACTATCAGCGGATATCATTGACCGCGGTGTCATTTTAACAGGTGGTGGGGCCCTTCTTCACGGAATGGACACCCTACTTGCTGAAGAACTGAAAGTACCGGTATTGATTGCTGAAAACCCGATGGATTGCGTAGCCATTGGTACAGGGTTAATGCTTGAAAACATCGATAAAATTTCAAGAAGAAGTATCATTTAATGATGACGCCGGCCATTCCATGTGAAAACAGCAAGTAAAGTGATGAGGTGAAAACATGTTTCGCGGATTTTATTCAGTTGCATCAGGTATGCTTTCTCAACAACGCAAGACCGAAATGTTAACAAACAATATGTCCAATGCCAACACTCCAGGCTTTAAAGCAGATCAGGCCTCCATGCGGGCATTCCCTGAAATGCTCCTGGACCGGATGGATTCAACAACCATTCCGACAGAGAAGACACTTACCCTCCCTTTCAACAAAAAGGTGGGGGCGCTCAATACGGGCGTATATATGCAAGAAACAATTCCGTCTTTCTTACAAGGGGATCTTCAAGAAACGGGGAGAAACTTGGATATTGCCTTACTCGACGTGTCCATGCCTGCTAATGGTGAGACCGGAACAAGTGGATCGGTATTTCTGACCGTAGAAGGTGCTGACGGAATTCCACGTTATACACGTAACGGGAATCTGACTGTGAACGGAAACGGCTTTCTTACTACGAACAGCGGTTTTCATGTTTTGGATGAAAATGGTGAAAGAATTCAATTGGATAGTGATCAATTCACGGTAGGGGAAAAGGGACAGATTCGCGCAGGTGATAATGTAGTGGCTACGTTAGGAGTCGGCTACTCTGATAATCCTAATCGACTCGTCAAGCAGGGAGATGGGCTATTTGCCACAGAAGGCAATGTCCCGCTTCCTGATGCTTATGAAGAGAACAATGTCTCCTTTACGACCAAGCAGGGCTTCCTGGAGCGTTCTAACGTTGATGCTTCCCGAACCATGACGGACATGCTATCTGCGTACAGAGCGTTTGAAGCGAATCAAAAAGTTCTCCAAGCGTATGACCGCAGCATGGAAAAGGCAGCCAACGAAATTGGTCGTGTCAACGGATAGTAAAGATTGTAAATGAATTTCGCCACTGAATACCTTATAATAGGGGAGAACGTGTCATGAACCGAACTATGATTACAGCTACCAATACATTAAGTCAATTGCAAAAACAAATGGACATGATCGGTCATAATCTTTCAAACACAGATACGAATGGATATAAGCGCCGGGATGCATCCTTCTCGGAGTTACTCGTACAACAGGTGAAAAATCAGAGTGTCGACAAGTTTGAATCTGGCAGGCTGACCCCTCTTGGAGTCCGGGAAGGGAACGGTGCTAAGCTTGCTCAATCTCAACTGATCCTGAACCAGGGGTCTTTGAAAGCAACTGGACGCGAGCTAGACTTTGCCATGACAAGTGATAGACAGTTTTTTAAAGTCCTTGCCCAAGATGAAAACACGAGCGCCGTACGCTATACGCGAGACGGAGCATTCTTCGCAAGTCCAACCGGGAATGGTGAAGCGATGCTCGTGAACGGAAGCGGATTGCCGGTCCTGGATGAGAATGATAACTATATTACCTTCCCTGAAGACACCTCTTCCTTTACTTTAGAGGATAATGGAGTTCTAACCGTATCGGGATCAGGTGGAGGAGAAGAGCAATTTAATCTGGGCATCGTCAACGTTGAAAAACCACAATTCCTTCAACAATTTGGAGGGAACCTGTTAGGGTTTGCAGACAACCTGGATGAACTCGGTGTGACAGAAGATGAAGTAGTGACCAACGTCACTGGCGGGGCACGATCTGAGATCTCTTTGGTCCAAAGTTCATTGGAAGGATCGAACGTTGATATCAGTAAAGAAATGACGGACATGCTGAATGTCCAACGATCATATCAATTTCAGGCTCGCTCGATCTCCCTTGCAGATCAAATGATGGGCCTTGTAAATGGGATACGCTAAAAGGAGTTAAACGCTATGAGTGAAAAAGAGCTGCTACAAGAAGAAAAATCGACAAGAGAATCAGTAAAAGCAGAAAAAAAGATGAAGCAGAAGGACGAATCGAACCCTTCTCGCTGGGTCCGTGTGCGCATGCTTCCCATCTGGCTTAGAATCCTTCTGTTCATCCTTCTTCTTGCAGGAAGCCTCGCACTCGGTGCCGTCATCGGCTTCGCAGGCATCGGCGACGGCAAAGCAGCCGACGTCTTCAAAACAGAAACCTGGCAGCACATCTTTGACATCGTAACCAAAAAATAAATGTGCTTGAGTTTTTTGAGGGACGGACCTCGAAATATTTAGCTTATCGCGCAATGAATCTTGATACAACGGGATTTTGCTGCGGATTGAGCTTGGTATTCGAGGTCCGTCCCTCTTTTCAATCGTGGAAAAAGTTGCTAGGAGCTGTCGGGAGGGACGGACCTCGAATTTGCTCCCTTTTTGAGAGAAGAACGTTGATGTAAAGGGATTTGAATCACGAACTTAGCCTTATTTCGAGGTCCGTCCCTCCCTCCCCGGATTCCCTCTCCGGTTGCTATTCAAAGCCCAGTTTCTGTACAATAAGGTGTACATACATATTGGTAGGAGGAATTGTGATGCTTGATATTAATGAGATTAAAGAGATTATTCCCCATCGTTATCCGTTTTTGCTGGTTGACCGGATTTTAGAGGTGGAGGAAGGCAAGAAGGCGATTGGGATCAAGAATGTGACGGCGAATGAAGAATTTTTCAATGGTCACTTCCCAGGTTATCCTGTGATGCCAGGGGTATTAATAGTTGAGGCGCTTGCGCAGGTTGGTGCTGTTGCTATGCTGAAGGTGGAAGATAACCGCGGACGTTTAGCATTCTTTACGGGTATTGATAAATGTCGCTTCAAGCGTCAGGTCAAGCCGGGAGATCAGTTAAGACTTGAAGTGGAGATGATTCGCTTCAAAGGGCCGATCGGCAAAGGGAAAGGCGTTGCGACGGTTGATGGTGAAGTTGCTTGTGAATTAGAGATGATGTTTGCTCTTGGGGATAAGCAGGAATAGATTGTATTAAACCGGGTTTGGCGTGATTTCATTCACTCTGGACCCGGTTTTTTATCTGTTCTAACTTCAAACGGGTCGTTGGTCAAAGGCACGAACCTTTTATCTCGTTTCAATCAAAATCTTTTCCCTCCCATAGAACTTTCCCGGAAAATTTCATCCCCATGCAAATAAATTCAATTTCAGGGAATGCTAACAAAAGACCAACGTAACGGTCTTACATCAACGTACTTACACATGAGAAAGGAGCAATACATCATGAATAAAAAGGTATTATCAATCCTAGGCGGATCCGTCCTTGCTGCGTTTCTTCTTGTAGGATGTAACGCAAAACAGGAGCCGCCTCCGGAAGACGAAGCGCCGATGGAAGAAAATGATAACATGGATGAAAATAACGATATGAACGACGGGGACATGAATGAAGAGAACTACCCTGAGTCAGAAGATAAAAATGTCGATGGTGACAAAGACGCAACCAAAGACAAGAACACACCTGAAGAAGATGTGATAGAAGATGATATTGATATGAAAGATAAGGATAATAAGGACGAGTAAGTAAAAAGCGCAGAGGCAATGAGCTTCTGCGCTTTAATTTATTCTTTTTGCATTGATGATATAACGTTCTTCTGTACTTGAAAGATATTCAAAGGGATAACATGTTGACAAAGTGAGGATTTCCTTTGGGTTTGTTGGAATAAGTACTGAAAGGTTTGATTCATCTATAATTAATGTCTCAAAGATCTCATATTTATGAATCAAGCCATCAATCTGAAAGAGTATTATATCCCCAATTTGAAGGTCGCCCATTTTTTTGAATACGGTATCACGATGACCTGCAAGAAATATTCGATCTTTTTGACCAGGGAGTTTGGTGGTTGAGTAGTGACCAACCCCTTTTTCAAGTTCAGATTCGTCTGTTCCTTCAATAACCGGAAGTTGCTTATTTAATTTGGGGATTTCAAGAATTCCAATAATATCTCCTGTATGAAACGAATATTTGAAAGAAGGTGACTCTAAACGAATTTTATCTGTACTCTCTTTTACTAAAGATTGAGCTTCTGCTAATGCAATATTTTCTTTTTTATTATGAGAAATTAATTGAAAAGCGGAATATAGTAGTATGGAGCTTCCACTAACTAATAGGAAAATACTAATTATTTTTAAAACGTTGAACTTCACTATTGTTCACCCTTTTAAACTGAATAAATTGAATATATTCCAAAAATTCTTGCTTAGTTAATCCCTCCTCTATAGCCATCCTCACTAATTGTATCCATTCCTCATCAATATCAGGTTGGCAATCAAGCACTTGATTTAATGACACTCCAAGTGCGGCAGATAATTTATCAAGGATTTGTATACTGGGATTTTTTTGAATTCCTCTTTCTATTGAACTTAAATATGACTTTGAAATGCCCGCACGATTAGAAAGTTCAATAATGCTCATTCTTTTTTTCTCCCTATATTTTTTTATTTTATCACCTACCATTAATCACAGTCCTTTCCTAGTTATAAATTCATTATATAGAACAATTTGTGTTTTATAAATAACGAAATACTAAGAAATTGAAAGAAAATTCATTTAAAATAAAGGAAAACAACTTTTCAAACGTAATTTTCAGAAAATACAAGACTTTAGACTTAAGAGATGCGTGTATATACTAATAACAAAGGGTGTTCGATAAAACGAACGAGCGTTTTCTGCTGAACGAAACAATATATATTCCGAAGGGTACACGAAGGGAGTTAGGAAGAATGTATAAAAAAATTTGCACTCGCTGTACACGCTCATCATTTAGTAGCTCTGAGATTGGGGAATGGATTTGTCCTTCTTGTGGGTATGATTTAACTCAATCTCAATTTTATAAGGCTACAATGATTCAAAATGTTTCCCAAAAAGTCATGCCAATAAAGAAAAAGATAGAAAATTATAAAAGATATGAAATGTAATATAATTTCTTATTCGACATTATTTTTGAAATGATTAAATATATTAAGAGAAAATGGTATATATTATACTTTCAAATGTAAAAAAATAGGTGTATTTGTAGGAATAAGGGGTAAATATTATTGTCAGAAAAGACAAAAAACAACACCTCATATAGATTTCTATTAGTATAATGAGTATAGACACATCGGAACATTAATAAGTCAGATAAAGGCAAACCTATTGAAAAATGGGGACGCAAAGTCTCAGATCTACGGTAGCGATACGTTTTCTAAAGGGCTTAGAAATGTATTAAAACTAGGATGGCTGGATTGCCTGAAATACGTATATGTATTTTGGGAGGGGTAAACATTGACAAATCGTGAACTTGATCTTGAATGGATGGAACTAATTAAACAAGCACTGGACGCCGGAATTTCTAAAAAAGAAATCAGGGAATTTCTTCATAGCCAATCCCAGGAAATGAAAGCTGAATAAAAAATGATTTAATATAAATAAAGTCTTGCGACATTTTCGCAAGACTTTATTTATTGCCTAATTTCCACTTATTAAATTCAATAAACTCACGGAATTGGTCTTTTGTAATTCCGGAATCCATCGCTTCTTCAGCAATCTTAAGCCACTCATGATCTATATTTTGATCCTCTGGTTGATCATGCAATAGGGCATCCAATGGAATTCTTAAAGCAGTTGACACTTTTTCAAGAAATTGAATCGAAGGGTTCTGTTGAAGGTTACGTTCTATTGAACTCAAATATGACTTTGCCACACCAGCTTTTTCAGCGAGCTCTGTCATGGACATTCGTTTTTCTAATCTGTATTTCTTTACTCTTTCTCCAATCACTAGGGACACCTACCTAAAAAACCTCAT
The DNA here is from genome assembly GCA_963787015.1 of uncultured Bacillaceae bacterium. Taxonomy (GTDB): domain Bacteria; phylum Bacillota; class Bacilli; order Bacillales; family Bacillaceae_B; genus Rossellomorea. Next base: position 25,571 of record CAWBBM010000029.1, on the reverse strand, counting down.
AATTTATGAAGTCACAAGAAAATATTATATTCAATTATATCATAATAGTTGGAATGGTTATTACTTAATCTCGCACCCTTACACCCTTGGTTTTGCCGTCACCGGAATCCGTGGTTTGGAAACCATTTTCTCCCTGAACTCACGAACTAATTCATCCCCAGAATACCCTTTTTGTACTAAATCATCGAGGAGTATTTCTGCATATTCATTCCGCTGTTTCTTCAATTTCCCTTCGAACATGATGCTGATATGGCCATCCATTTCTTTAATGCAACGAATGGATGTCATGAAAGCGGCAGGGTCATTGGCTTTATGGGAAATCACGACTTGTATTTCCAAATCTTCTTTGCTTTGTTGAGCCTTTTGAAAGAACTCGATATGTTTATTCGACAAATACGTTTCCACAAGCCACGTACTATGCCTATCTTCTTTATTGATAATCAGACCGTCCACAATCTCAAAGTCATGCAGTTCTTCATTTTTCACAACTTGCAGTGAAATCACTTTAAAGGTTTTCATGAACGAGCAACTCCCTTTTAAAGGTTTTATAAAATTATATCATAGGGGGAAATGTTTCCCTAATAAATTCACCAATGAAAAAAAGGTCGAAAGATGCAATTTTGTGTTTTTGAACAGGATTTTGATTAAAATGAGGAAAATTCACCTAGGCGAATTTGGCAAATTCAAAGGATTATTGCCTCGAATTTCGGAAATTGATGATTTTACAAGAATTGGGGATGGTTGTACGATGAAACCACATTAGGAGAAGGGAGGGAACGAAACCAATTGATAAACCAAGTGACCCTGGTGGGGAGGCTGACCAAAGATCCCGAAGCAAGAAAAACCACAGAAGGAAGATCTGTCCTTAGCGTGACGGTTGCCGTAAACCGGCCCTTTAAGAATCAGAAAGGTCAAACCGATACGGACTTTGTCCTTTGCACGCTATGGAACCGTGCGGCAGATAATACGGAGAAATACTGCAGGAAAGGATCTGTGGTGGGTGTGACGGGACGCATTCAAACCCGTTATTATGACAATGATCAAGGAAAGCGGACGTATATAACCGAAGTCGTCGCTGAAAATGTCCGATTTCTGGACAGTAAGCCATCATCGTCTTCTACATCCGAACCAAGTAAGAAAGAACGAATTGAATTGCCGTTTTAATATTTTTCAAAAAGGAGATGGTGTCGTGGCAGCCCTGCAAGAACTTGAACAACGAATCGACAGAATGGAGAAGATAACAGAAGACCTCATCAAAAAAGTGGCAAGAGCCAACGTCGAAAATTTCTACTTATCCCAGCGTGTGACAGCCCTTGAACAAGGATACGATTTTCCGAACCCGGTTCTAAAAACCTCATCCTGAACCGCCCCCAACTAGAATTCTTTCCATACGAATCATCCAACCTATAAGCTCTGTCTCAAAATCCAATGGTCACCGCAACATTACCCCTGTTTTTCCTCATTAGAAATAATTATGTGTAGCAGTGAGTAAAGTAAGTGTTTTGTTCCCCTTATTGTCTTCATTTTGAGCTGGTTTCCTTTTGGGGAGGCTGGCGTTTTTTTATGTATTTGCATAAATAATAATGATTATTGTTGTTCACAAGTTGGCACGAATATTGTGGAAAGTGGCCCAATAAAGGTTAGAAGTGGCCCGATAAATCCCCAAAGTGGCCCAATAAAGTAGGAAAGTGGCCCAATAAATAAACAATCCAAGGTGAGTAAGGGCATAAATTACAATTATATTTGTAATTTATGCCCGAACCACCACACCATAGCCCCAATTTCCCAACAAAAAACCCCTTTCCCACATAAGGAAAGAGGCAAATCGGCAAATCTATTCCAATACCAACAACGATTCCAAATCCTGATCCGACAATTCGGTCACCCACTGATCGCTGCGGATGATTTCATCGTTCAATGCCTGCTTTTTCGTGAGCATGGCATCGATTTTTTCTTCAAGGGTACCTGAAGAGACCAATTTATGGACGTGGACGAATCGCTTCTGGCCGATCCGGTAGGCACGGTCCGTTGCCTGGTTTTCAACGGCAGGGTTCCACCAGCGGTCGTAGTGGACGACGTGATTGGCTGCAGTCAGATTCAAACCGGTACCGCCGGCTTTCAATGACAACAGGAACACTGGGAATTCTCCATTTTGAAACTTCTCGACGAGTTCATCACGCTTTCCTTTTGCCATGCTGCCGTTCAGGAATGGTACCTTAACATCGAACTCTTCCTTCATCACTTCCTGGATCATTTCACCCATGGAAATATACTGGGTGAAGATCAGGCATGCTTCCCCGGACTCCAAAGCGGTTTCGACGATATCCTTCAGCTTCTGCATTTTTTCAGAGCGGGAGAGGATTGACTTTGGATCTGGTTCTTTTAAATAAAGAGCAGGGTGATTACAAAGCTGCTTCAGCTGATTCAGCATTTGCAGTATCAAACCTTTTCGCTCAAAACCACTCAGTGTTTCAATTTTAGCGAGCGTATCTTTCACAAGCTGCTCGTAAAGGGCCGCCTGCTCGGCAGTCAGGTGACAATACTCTTTCTGCTCGAGTTTTTCCGGGAGATTCAATTCCACTTCAGGATCTTTCTTCGTACGGCGCAATAAGAACGGTTTGATTTTCGCCTGAAGCTCTTTGACTTTTTCCTCGGATTCATCTTTTTCAATCGGCGCAATATAGTTTTTCTGATATTGGGTGAATCCACCAAGATAGCCGTGGTTCAGGAAGTCAAAGATCGACCATAGCTCGGATAAACGGTTCTCCATCGGGGTACCGGTCAACGCAATATGATGTTTCCCGCTCAGCTTGCGGATTGCACGGGATTGCTTCGTATTGGCATTCTTGATGTTTTGTGCTTCATCAAGAGAAATCGAAGTCCATACGACTTCTGATAGTTCGTCATAATCGATATGGGATAAGCCGTACGACGTGAGCACAACATCCATATCTTTGATTTCCCGAGCAAAGTCCTCGCCTTTCGTCCGGGTCGGGCCATAATGAAGATGAACCTTCAAGTCCGGTGCGAATTTCTCCAATTCTCGCTGCCAGTTTCCAAGAACGGAAGTAGGGGCGACGATCAGAGAAGGAGTCTCCGGTTTTTCGGTTTCCTTCACATGTTGCAGGTACGTGATCAGCTGCACCGTTTTTCCGAGTCCCATGTCATCAGCAAGACAGGCGCCAAAGCTGAACTTTCGTAAGAAGAGCATCCAGCTCATCCCAAGCTGTTGATAGGGACGGAGCTCACCGTTGAAAGCAACAGGCGTTTCTGTTAACGGAATCGATGACACATTCGTCAGCTGATGAATCATCTTTTTCATGGAGCGATTTAGTTCAAGTTGAATACGAGCGTATTTATAAGGATCATGCTCATCGTCTTCCGGTTCCAGATCCGATTCATCGGAATCGCGGGGAACGAGCTCCTGCTCCAGCATATCCTGGATCGAGATTCCTTCCTGCTTGGCTTTCGTCATCATCTGCTGAATCCGGCGAATCATGGCAGGGTCCAGTTTCATCCACTGACCACGGATCTTTACCAAACGGCGCTGATTATCGACGAGTTGATTAAAGTCATCCTCATTCAGATCGACCCCGTTCATGGATAGACGCCAGTCGAAATCGAGCATGGCATTCAAGCCGACGAAGGATTTACGGTAGCTTGTGTCCGTGTTTTTAAGCTTGGCTTTGACCATCACTTGCGCATCCTTCATTGCTTCCCACCACGACGGGAGGAGGATCTCAATGTCTAAGTCGATCAGTTTCTCACTTAGCACCGATAAGAAGTCCCAGGCATCGTGCTCACCGAGAGCCGTACGGAGGGAGCCATCCACATCACGGAGGATCGGCAACATCTTCATCCAGCGTTCTTGTTCTTCCGATACCTCAGGCAAATGTTTTTTCCAGGAAGGAGGGACGGTGTCTTCTGCTAAGGACACAATCTTACTCGTTTTCTTCCGGTCACGTAAAATCGTTTCAAGCTCCCAGGACTCATCCTCATCAAGAGGTTCAGAAATCCGGAGCCCCATCGAAAATGGGAGTTCGTCATCAGAACCTGCAATCCAATCACTCCAGCGCTTCTCATCGAAATACGCATCAAGCTCCTCAGACGTAAGCGTACTTTCCTTCAACTTCTGGATCCGCTTCATCGCACTCGACCCACCGGAAGCCATCGCCTCATTCAACGCACCCTGGAACCAGTTTTCTGTTAATTTTTTGAGGGACGGACCTCCACCGGGAAGCTCTTCTTCCCAAAACTCGTCGTTGAAATTGGACCAGACTTCGTCAGGGATATGGAACTGCAATCCTTTTTCCTGCCATTCCTCGAACCTGGGGAGCCAGCGGCCTGCTTCCACCGCTTCATAGATGACAGGGGCAATCGCAATGCACGCCTGCCCGGTTTCATCCCAATCCCACTGGATCATGCTGCTGAAATGTTCGCCTGCAAGCAGGGTCAGAAATTGCCACTTCGTCACAGGGATTCCGTTGCCGTCATCCTGTAGAAGAGTCCCGTAGTAGCTCTCCTCATGCCAAAGAAACAGCTGACCCTTCCAATCTTTGGTCGGAAGCAGCTCTCCTTCGTCGTTTTCCGCAGTGATGAAGAAACGGTCTTCATATTCAGTTGTATGGACATTGATTTTTACGGAAGACAGTTTAAGCATCGATTAACTTACCCTTTCTGCACTCTTCTTGGAACGCTCGTAATCGTTTGTATTTATTTAAAATAAAGGTGAGATACACGTCCCATGTATCTGTTTTTTTCGTTTTTTTATAAATCGTACGGATCTTCTTCATATAGCGGACAGCGAGCTTGTAGCTATCACGATTCTTCTGATCGATCGCATCCATGACGCCAGTGTAATAGATAGGAAGCGCGAGCTCAGGTGCTTCCTTTGTCACATCCCTGAGACCCATTCCTTCCATTTCGGCGATGCTGTAATTCATATATTTTTGCAGCTCCACCCATTCCCGGTAGGACTTCGCGCTAATGAGATACTCATTGTAAGAGAAGAAACTGTACGGAAGCATGGAAAGAAGAAGCTCATTCACAAGTGCACTGTCCTTTTCCATCAGCCAATCCATCGGCAATATCCGCACAAACCAGCGGACGAATCGAGTCGCTTCATAGTAATCCAGGGTCTCGATATGATCCGTCAGTCTGGATAAGATATTGCGTACCAGGAAGAATCCCACTTCATAACGCTTTCCAACGAAGAATTTACGAAGCCAGAACTCACTGAACGCGACAAGCTCCGTACCAAGCTCATCCACCACTTCGCCCGCTTTGTCCAAATCCTCGAGGAGTAAATATTGATGGAGGAGAGCGACGCTATAAAAGACAGAATCATGTTCATGATTCTCCTCTAAACGGGCAACCTCTTCCCGGCGCCACGACTTCTGCTTGAACAAGTAGTACCATAAGAAGCGGTACACTTCAGCTTTCATCAACGTACTATTCTCTTTGGAATCACTCATCTCAATCGTCTGCTTTTTCAAGAAAGCAATATACGGATCGAAGCTGAATGGCATGGCATGAATTGATAGCTTCTCGACGGCATCTTCCATTTCACCCAACAAGAAATCATACATGCTGTACTGCTCGCGACTCAGCTCCACATTCCGTTTTTGTAAAAAAAGATCGATGTGAATCGAGAGATAAAAGGTTGCAAACAGCTGATAAAGAGGCTTCCATTCCCGTTCGAAAGGTGCTTCCTTCATGTATCTTTTCGTCATATTTTGTACGAGAACATCCATTAAATAGGGCTGTCTTTCAAGTAACTCCAAGTCTTCCTGCTTCAGAAGGGAGTCAAAGAATTGCCACCATTCCTCAGGCGTGTTGCCCCGTGTTTTCCGTTCGTTTAGCAGATCACTTGCCTTACGCAGTGCACCCGAACTGCTGTGCTTCTTCAACAACTCATCCAGCGAATTGGATTCCTGACTTGAAGTCCCAGACTGACTCCGCCAATTCTGAATCCACTCACTAACCCGTCCAACCTTGTTGTATAGCATAAAAAAGGTCGCCATTTGATGCCGGCACCAATTATCTTTAGGACATGAGCACTTGCTTAAAAGGGGAAACGATAAATTCAGTTCAAGGGAGACAGGCGTCACGTCCTGCACATCCGCTGTCACTTCTTCATCCCGCACCTTCACGTTTGAAACCAGATTCTGACGGAACAACAGAAGGCCCTTCGAAACGACATTCTTGCTCTCATCCTGATTCGGGTCAAGCATACCCTGTATCGACTGACTCATGGGAAGTAACTTATCCTTCAACTCCTGAATACGAATCGACATCAACCAACCTCTCCAATCTATAAAATCGCATTCTTTTATTATAACGCAAAAGGAGGGGGAAAAGGAATATGTGAGAGGGGGAAGTGGCGGAAGCGGGTACAGGGATTTGTCGAATTGTGCGGGTGCCGGGCATTAGGGTGGGAGTTTGAGCCTGACGGGGAGGCGGTGGTGTGAAGTTGATAATAAAATGTGAAAGTCGATAATAAGTGGGGCGAAGTCGATAATATAATAAGAAAGCCGATAATAAATCGCCCCAACTCGATAATAAAACCCTAAAAGTCGATAATAAACCCTCGGGACCACGCCTTCACCCGATGAAAAACGCCCCAATCACACCCTTATTCCTCCATATGCACGTAAAAAGTCTTCCCGTCATACACATTCACGCTATCCAACCGCACTTTTTCATCATTTCTCCAATAAAAATTCTTATTTTCCGGAAAGCGCAGCACTTCATCATCCCGTTTCGCAATCATCACCGGATTCTTCGAGGTCCGTCCCTCTACCATTACGTTATACCCCTTGCTACGGAAATAAGTCATCCCATCCACATACCAGTTAGCAAACCTCCCCGACTTTAACGAAAATCCCATAAAATTCGAAATCACCTTGGGGATGTCGGTATTGTCGATCAATCCAACAGGCTTATCCGGTCCATATGCATATAAAAAGACGTCTTCGCCGGTGTGTCCGTGGGTGGTGAAACCTAGTTTGGCCCGTTTTGCCATTAGCTTGACCATTTTATCTTCGAGTTCTTCAACGTTTGATGCGGTTTTCATCGCTAAAAATTCTTTTTCACTCAATTTCCCCAACCCATAGTTTGAAAGGACCTCTTTTAAATTGGAATGATCCTTCTTCAGTTGAGAAACGGCACCTTTTACGGTCAGATCGGCTTTTTTCAAAGGGTCTACAAACTTCCCGGCAGGTTGACGTTTATAATCTTCATTCGTCCCTTGATTCCCAATCGTCAAACCACTATTCCCATGATCCGTCACGGCCACGACCATCGTATTCCCATCTTTACGGGCAAAATCGAGAGCTTCACCGATCGCATCATCAAAGCTCAATACCTCGCTAATCATTCCGACGGGATCATTTTTATGAGCGGCCCAGTCCACCTTGCTGCCTTCGACCATGAGGAAGAATCCTTGATCACCTTGGGATAGTCTGCCAAGTGCCACGTGAGTCATCTCCGCCAGGGAAGGTTCATCTGGCTTTAATTTCGTGCGATCCAGTTCATAGGAAATATCTTCGTCTGCGAATGCGCCCCATAGTTTAGCGGAACCGGTTCTGTTTAGAAGTCCGTCCCTCTTCAGAACAAAGTCATACTTGAATGAACTCAGCTCTTCTAATAGATTCTCCCCATCCTCACGACTGACTTGTTTCGTCTTGAGCATGCCGTCGTCATTTTTGATGTGGTCTTTTGATTGAGGTTTTAGCCACGCGGCGCCACCGCCCAATACCACATCGAGTCCTTGATACACTTGTTGCTCACCGATATCGCCAAATTCATCCCGGTTCAGGACGTGGGAGGTGAACGCAGCCGGAGTCGCGTGTTGGACAGGGGACGTGGAAACGATGCCCGTTTTGTAGCCTGATAGTTTGGCTCCTTCAAGGACCGTTAATACAGGACGGCCATCACGGTTCATTCCGATGTAATCAGCCTTCGTCTTCATACCGGTGGCCATGGCAGACCCTGCAGCAGCCGAATCTGTGATCGCTGACTGGTCGGAATAGGTACGGACCCCGCCTACCAGGATCTTATCTAATTGAAGGTCCGTCCCTCGATACCAGCGGGATAGGGTGAGGATGTCTGTGTTGGTGCCGTCCATGATGAGGAGGATGACGTTTTTGTTGGGGTGGGTGGCGGCGGCTGCGGATGGGCAGGGCAGTGACAGGGAGAAGGTAAGGAGGGTGGTTAGGATGAAGAGGCGTTTGAGTGTTTTCATGGTGGATGAGCGCTCCTTTTGGATAGTGTTTGATTGTTAGTATTTGTTGATGGGTGAGGAGTATGTATAATTTATAGGAGAATACAGCAGTAGCTCATTTTGTCGTCTTTTCATGTGTTGTACAATGAAATAAAAAAGGTTTGTGGAAAAATATGATGAAAGGGAATTTAATGCTTATTTTTTCAATGGCGGTTGTCATATTTATTTTAATGGTCTCACATACACCAATAAAGGTCATAGCCTTACTGGTACTGCTGATTGTGAGCTTTTTGGTACCCGCTATTAGAGAGGGTATATGGAGAGAAGGCTACCGAAAAATTAAAGTAGCTTTTTATACCTCCGTCTGTTTTACCATTTGCTTATTTATTTTCTATTTCGCTATGTCTATTTTCAAAGGGGATTCTTATAGTGCAGATGGTGAGTTATCTCTATTTATTTTGGTGGTACTTTTGTCCAGTTTGATCGGGAATTTTTTATATGGATTACCTGTCTCACTGTTAGCTGAATATATTTCTATGAGATTTTCGTCTATGCGGCTTTGGATTTCTGGAATCATACATATTGGATTTGGGGCGTTCACTTATTTTATCTTCCCCGGTTTCTCGGTTGCAGCCATGTGCTCGGCGGTCATTTTCTTCATTGTGGATGAAAGAATAAGAAGAAATAATAGAGATTCGAGATATTAAAAAGGCGCCCTGTCTTAAATCGTAAAGGGTTCCGTTTTGAGGTGCTCGAAGACAAAAAATAAGTTCTAATGACACTCATATTGCCATCCAAATTGGCAGCTATAAAAAGTTAAAAGACTCGTCGATTGACGAGTCTTTTGTCTTGTAATATGAATTGATACCGGCATAATGATCTTTCATTAAAGCCCACTTTACTTGAACAAAGAGTTAAAGGTCCGAAATTTAAAGATTTTAAGCAAATCAAGGTCCTGTACCACACGAGACTTCATATTTTCCACTTTCTTTCTTTTTTGTATAACATATAGTTGCCGTGTCTCCAGTAGGATTATCGTAATTATACCAATATACATTGTATCGCTGTCCGTAATCTTTATCTTTATAAGCATCCTTGGTTATTAAAGCAATGAAACTTTGATATGGATGTCCGTCTTTCAATATTGCTTCTCTTAATGCTGACCTTGGTGAATCATTATCGTGCGCCAGGGGTGCAAATACAGGGGGGAATATCAGCAACACTAATAATGCCAGCAATCCTAACATTAAAACTCTTTTTTTCTTTTTCAAGTTTATCACCTCCTGCTTTTCTATTTTAAAAAACCTTTTTAAGAATTAGACGAAAACCGAATTGATTTAGTTTCCAATATTCAACTAAACTTCCCTTTAATGGAATATTCATTGTCTTTTCCTATCCTTATTTTACTACAGGTTAGGTTTTATGATTTGTTTTTGACAGACAAAACAGCGAGATAATTGACACTCATTTTGGCACCTTTTTTTACGAGGACAATAGCTATTGTCCGGAATAAAAACCTTGTCATTTGGACTGCCATTTAAACGATTAATGCTTTATAAACCTTGATATAATAAGAAACTGACCTATGCCAATCCATAGGTCAGTTTTAATGTCGTTTATACAAAAAGCACCCGAAAACGGCACCCTTTACTTAAATCGACAGGACGCTTTTTATATTCATTTATATTATTTTCGTTCCAGAATCCCCAACAACAAATTCTCCACTATCGTCGGACGATCGAATTTTTTCAAATCTCTCAATTTTACTTTATCCCAATCGAGGGCAGTGATGAAAGCAGCCCCTTTTTGTAAAGCTGGGATTTCATCAGGATACACGATATAGTATTCTCCTGCTTTCACTCCGGACTTGATTTGCTGCTGGCCATTTACTGCAAGTCCCGTTTCTACTTTGCGTTTTTCCACGTTGCCTTTTTCAGTAAGAATCCAAATATATTTGAGAGCGCCATCTTTTTCTACGGCCGTTACAGGAACAACAAAAGCTCCCTTTACCTCTTCTGTGATGATGGATAAGAACACGTGGTGACCGGAAAGCAGTTTGTTGTCCGGATTTTGTAACTTCACTTCTACAGGGTACATGCTATCGGTTTGGATATGTGGATTGTTTTTAGGGAGTGTAGCCACTTTTGTGACAATCCCTTTCTGCGTCTTTTTCTCAATATCCGATTGGACCGTCGCGTTCATGTTTTCATCTACAGTCACGATTTCTTTTTCCGTTAGATCCGTCGTGACGATGGTAGCCTGTGAGGCAATGGTGATCAATGGATTATCGATGGTATGTGACAGGTCTTTGATGGTTCCATCCACACTGCTTTGCACGGTAAGAGTCGTTTCGTATGACTCAATATCGGATATTTGTCGCTCTAAATTGTCAATCTGACTTTCCAGGCGGTCGATTTCCAGCTCTTTAGCGGCAATTTCTTTTTTAAGCTCATATTCCGATTGAAGGGCACTTGCGTCAATGGGAATATCTTTATCGTCTGTTGAGCTGGATGGAAGGGATGATTCCAGGCGTTTCAAATCTGAGATATTGTCTTCAATACTATCAATTTCGTCTTCATATTGATCAACCTCGGATTCTAATACACTTTTTTGCTGAGTTTGATCGGTTACTTCGTATTCATAGAGCGGTGTCCCGGAAGTTATCTGATCACCTTCTTTAACGAGGAACTTTTTAAATGAACCGAATTCGTCGTTGAAATAGATGTAGCTCTCCTCTTCAGAAGCAACCACTCCCGCTTTCGGCAACTCTTTCGCAAGGTCCCCTTTAGTGACGGGTTCCCATTCTGAGACCCGGACTTCCCGGTCGACTTTACTGTCCGCTTTTTCAATGAGAAATGTATTGGCACCTATAAAAAGGAGCGACACAGTAAGGGTAGTATAGAGAATGGTTCGTTTATGCATGTTAGTTCACAGCCTTTTTATAGTTAGAGTAGAGTTGAAATACTTAAGGATAGGCCAATAATGCATGTAAAGCCCATATGAAAAGATTTGTCAATGAGGATCACTAGCCAGATAATCCAATTTTTCTGTTGGTTAAGTCGCTTGATCCCTTTGTACTGAATAAAGAAGACCCAAATCTTGAAAAGAGTGAAGCTTCCCAGGAAATAAATAATATATGTATTTGACAGTTAGGTATTGGGCTATAACTCCCAACGATAGTGGGGAAGAGTACCATTCAAGTGAGAAAAGGAGTGATAACGGTATATAGGTAAGCTGTTCAATTAACAAAATCAGTAATACTAAGCCCTGTACCATAACAAGTTTTCTGTATTCACCTTCATCAGAAATGGTCCAAAAAATGAGTGAACAGAAAAAGAGAATAATAGCTGCATAAAGCAGTCCAGATATAATCTGCCTAAGAAAAACAAGAATTTTTCCAATTCATACGTGACTGGTGAAAGATTAGTCATTTCTTTAGATAAAGGATCCATACCAATCCCAATAGAGGAAATGAGACCAAATACAAAAATGGATAGTAACAAAAGGTGAAAAACTTTTTTTTATATCCTTTAAATCCTTCTATTTCTTTAATTGATAAAAGAAGAGGATGGTTTCGTTAATCCCTCTGAAAAGTCTGACTTCTTTATGCATAAATGGTAGTCCCCCAACCCGATTAGATTCCATCTTCTATTCTATCGGAATTTATCCCAAACTTTTCCATAAATTGTAGAATGATATTTGAACTAATAAAAAAGCGCCGATGGACGCTTTTTACATTTGTACGTGAAATTGTTGTACCAGCAACGAGGCTGATAGTAAATACAAATAATCCTGTATACATCCACTTTTTCTTTGTTTTCTTTCTGATGTACATTTCTTCTGGGGTTAAAAACGACAATTACAATCCCTCCTGGTTTGGTAGCTGGCTGGCATGGTTAGCCCCTATAGCTTTGCGTCATCACCTTTCGATGATTTTGCCATTATTCAGAACCTTACTTCTATTATATCGACACTAATTACCGCAACTTATAATAGGTAATTAATCCTTGTTTATTGGAAATTCAAATTTAAAAATTACTCTATCTAAAAGTGTGTTTTTTTGGTATTATATCATAGTAATTGATGTTTGAAATCTCGTCTAATAGTGTAATAAAGTGATATAAACTGTTTTATATTGTAGGAGGTTGTCTTTTTTGAAAGGAACTATGAACAACAATCAGCACATTCTTACCCTTATCCAAAAAGCGTTCGACAAAGGTCAACAAGGAAACATGGACACCGACAAAATGATTCACTGGCTGAAACAAGAACTTCAATCAGAATATACAATAGATCAAAACCAAAAAGCGCTCTAGACCCCAATCATGGGAATCTAGGCGCTTTTTTTTGTTGAGGGTTTGAGGGACGGACCTCACATTTTAGGGTGAAATAGAGAAGAAACATTGATTTAATCATGTTTATCCTTCTCTTTTTAAGGTCCGTCCCTCAAAAGAGCACCTAGAAAAGACCTTACCAATCCTTCATCGTCTGGTAGAGGTGGTTGACGTGGGTGATGAATTTTTCTTTGCGTTTTTCTGTGAAGTAGGAGAGGGATGATAGGGTTCGTTTGAATTTAGGGTGCTCCTGAAGGATCTTTAAGATTTCTTTATTTTCTTCGTCCTCGAAGTTTTCTCTTAGAATCATGGGATGGTGGCTTTGTGCAGAGCCGGCACTTTCCTCTCCGTACATAATCCTGTTCAGTTCATTGGTTGGGATTTTATATACTTCTTTGAATGTGCGGAGCATTTTATAGGGGATGTCCCTTGTGCCATTTTCATAGTTTGATAATGTGCTCTGGTTGATATTCAAGCGAAGGGCGGCTTCTCGCTGACTAAGTTCTAAAATATCATTGCGGTAATGTTTTAACTCTACATGTAACTCCATTGTTTTCACCGACTTATCCCTTTTTTCTTCAAGATAAAGGTTTTATATAGGAGGATTCGGAAATTACACGATTTGAAATACAAATATCGATGACGAATAAAGATAATTTGGAAAAAGTATACAAATTTACAGGGAGACGTATTAAAATAAAATGATAATTGTAATTTTGTCGAATAGGAGGTAAAGGTGGAGATAGAATGGGAGAACAGGGCAAGGGGAGTAAAGGGAGTGTTAGTAGTAGAAAAGCGACAACAAAAATCAAGTGGATTCGTTTGAACTCAAATTCAAACTTGGTATTCAGCACCAGCGATTCCCGAAAAGAACGTGTCATATACTACACTCAAAAAGGCTTCACCAGCGAGGATAGATAACAATTAAAGGGGAGGGACGGACCTCTACCCAGTAGATTTCCACCGAAGTTTATAGATGAAAACAGGTCCGTCCCTCACAAAAAAAGAGGATTTTCCGTAATTGTGTCGAATAGAGGTAGGGTAAGGAATTTCATTTTGCTAAGAAGAGGAGTGATGATATGGTACGAAAACCTCGGAATTGGGTTCCGGGATCAACTTACCATGTGACAGCGAGAGGAAACCGAAAGCAGGATCTCTTTCATGAAAGAGAGGACCGCAAGAAGTATTTATTGTATTTGCAGGAGACGAAAGATAAGTATCCCTTTACCATCCACGCATATTGTTTAATGCCCAACCACATTCATCTACTAATCGAAACCCATGATATCCCACTTCAAAAAATCATCCGAATCCTTCATACTCGTTACGCCGTTTATTTCAATAAAAAATATGATTATGTCGGACATGTTTTCCAAGGAAGATATGGATCAACTTACATTGATACCCCTTCGTACTTTATCAAGGCCAGCAGGTATATTCATCAAAATCCTGCGGAAGGCAAACTCACCGTCCACCCCGAGGACTACCCCTGGAGCAGTTATTCCTTTTACATTCATTCAATTGATAACCCCCTTCTTTCTAAAGAACGCACGCTGAATTATTTTCCTGCGCCACAGGTCAACCTTTATAAGAAATTTGTTGAAAAAGAAGGAGGGAAGGGTCAATAAAAAAAGAAGAGAGAAGAAAGTGGAATAAATAGTAGAAAAATAGAATTATTTGGAAATTTTTAAAGGAATTTAGATATTCATGTCGAAATTCATATCGTGTAGTACAAAATTCCTATTTCTGGGAGGGAGAAACATGAGAAAAGAGTTTATATTGGTATTTGAAGATCTTCACGTTTCAAAGAGGAGTATCAAAAAATCGAGAAAGCATTTAGTCGTATTTCAAGGTCAGCATTATTACGATAAGTTAGTCGTAGTGAATCGACCACCGGGATTTTCCCACGCCCTTGAAAGCATCATGTACTCCGATAAAATACTTGAAACGGTTGGTTTTACCACATTGTTTGCTGTTCCCATCGATCGGAATCATTCCATCCCATTTAAGTTCGTCCGGATCGATAATAGTGCCCCGAGGGATTGCAAAGTGGTGCTTGAGAAACGGGATGGTACAGAGCAATTGAATATCCGCCCACTGTATCCAATGGATGGACCCCTTTCCCAAGAGGACAAGCACGATATTTTGTCCTATCTCGGTTTGAAATGTGATGAAGGATCCGTCACATACCTGTTGAACGACCCGCGTGTGTTTAAAGGAAAAGGTAAAAAACAAGAAGAGTAAAGGAGGAATGAGGCGAACCTACTCCGAATAGGTACGTCTTTTTTTGAGGGACGGACCTTCCTTCGCTCTATCCCATCTTTAATCCTATAAAAACCCTTTATCACGCTACCAAACTACCTCTCTAAGTTTCTAAAATCACCACTTTTTTCGTTGACCTCTTAGGAATCAGGCCATACAATATAAATAGTTATTAGTATTTTTAGAATTTTCAAGTAAGGTGCGAATGCCATTTGGATAAGACAGTTCATACTCGTATCGGAAAGAATGCCATGCTTCTCCTCCTCATGGATCGAGAGGAAGAAGAGTGGAACCTGTATTTCAATGAATTAAATTGGAGTTACTGCACAGGGAAAATCGGTTCCATGGACAGTCAGAAAATCGTGGCTGCGATCGAAACGGCAGCGAAGCGGAGTGATCTGGTCCGGGAAGATTTGTACCGGGAGATGCATGCCTTGTATCACGCCATCATGGAAGCGTTGACGGGGGTCACCCGTGGACATACGCAACTAGGTGAGGTCCTGCGAACGGTGGGGTTGCGCTTTTCGGTTGTCAGGGGCACTCCATACGAGAATGATGAGGAAGGCGAGTGGATTGCCGTCGCGTTATACGGGACGATTGGTGCACCCATAAAGGGATTGGAGCACGAGACGATCGGACTTGGAATCAATCATATTTAAATAGTGAGAGCCTATAGATATTAGTTGAAAGGGGGCTCGACCACTGGCAGAAGTCTGTCTTTGGTCGAGCCTCCTTTTTGTGTGGGTTGGTTGTTTTTGCGGGGCGAGGGGCCGGGAAATTTGGAGGTCCGTCCCAGAGTGGTTTAAAGCGTTAAAGAATCAAAACCCAATCATAGCGGGATTTGAGGAAGGAACATTAGGAAATTAGCAGTGGAAAAGGCAGTTTTCAGAGGTCCGTCCCTAAAGTAGAGATTTATATAAAATTGAAGAGGTGATTAGTATGGTGGAGTTGACGGGTTGTAGTTTGAGTTTGGAGGAAGCTGGTAGGATCATTTATGGGAAGGAGCATGTGGTTCTTTCTACGGTGAGTATGGAGCGTGTCCGGAAGAGTCGCGAGGCGGTTGAGCGGATTGTGAAGGAGAAGCGTGTGGTGTATGGGATTAACACTGGATTCGGGAAGTTCAGTGATGTGTTGATTGATGCTGAGGATGTGGAGGAGCTTCAGCTGAACCTGATTCATTCTCATGCGTGCGGTGTGGGTGATCCATTTCCTGAGACTGTTTCACGTGCCATGCTTTTACTGAGATGCAACGCCCTTTTAAAAGGATATTCAGGTGTTAGACCGGTCATCGTTGAACGTTTAGCTGAATTCTTGAATAAAGGAATTCATCCGGTAGTCCCTCAGCAAGGTTCACTTGGAGCAAGTGGTGACTTAGCACCCCTTTCCCACTTGGCACTCGCACTAATGGGAGAAGGTGAAGTCTATTATCAAGGAGAGGTTCATCAAACTCTCCCGGTTCTGTCAAAAGAAAACATATTCCCGATCCAGCTTCAGGCGAAAGAAGGGTTGGCCCTCATCAACGGAACGCAAGCGATGACGGCAATGGGTGTTATCGGGTATCTGGAAGCAGAGGAACTTGCCTTCCAAAGTGAGATGATCGCAAGTCTGACCTTGGAGGGACTTAGAGGAATCATGGATGCCTTCGACGAAGATATTCATATAGTAAGGGGCTATCCTCAACAGGTCGCAACGGCCAAACGAATCCGGGATTACCTCGAAGACAGTAAGCTTACCACGAAGCAAGGAGAACTCAGAGTGCAGGACGCTTACTCACTTAGATGTATCCCCCAGGTACACGGGGCATCATGGCAGACCCTTGATTATGTAAAAGAAAAGCTCGAAATCGAAATGAATGCGGCAACGGATAATCCACTGATTTTCGACGATGGAGAAAAAGTCATCTCAGGCGGGAACTTCCACGGGCAGCCCATCGCGTTCGCCATGGATTTCATGAAAATTGCCGTAGCCGAGCTTGCCAACATTTCAGAAAGACGTATCGAGCGACTCGTGAACCCGCAGTTGAATGACCTGCCACCGTTCCTGAGCCCGCAGCCAGGACTGCAATCCGGTGCCATGATCATGCAATACTGTGCAGCGTCACTTGTTTCTGAAAATAAAACACTCGCCCATCCGGCCAGTGTCGACTCCATCCCATCATCAGCCAATCAGGAAGACCACGTCAGCATGGGAACAATCGGCTCAAGACACGCCTACCAGATCCTGCAGAACACTAGAAGAGTCCTTGCAGTCGAACTCATCTGCAACCTGCAGGCAGCAGAACATCGAGGGACGGACCTCATGGCAAGCAAGACACGCAAATTTTATGAAGAAGCAAGAAAAATCATTCCGTCGATCACAAAGGACCGCATCTTCGCGAAAGACATCGAAAAAGCCAACCAGTGGCTGCAACAAATCACGTTAAGCACACTCATCAAACCAACCAAAACAAAGGAGGAAACGACAAATGGTTAAGGCAAACAAACGCATCGTACAAATCAAAACAGGGACGGACCTCGAATGTAAAGGATGGGAGCAGGAAGCTGTTCTTCGCATGCTCTACAACAACCTCGATCCTGAGGTAGCGGAAATTCCGGAAGAGCTGGTCGTATATGGCGGAATCGGGAAAGCGGCCCGTAACTGGGAGTCCTTCGACGCAATCGTTCACACCCTTCGAAACTTAGAAAACGATGAAACCATGCTCGTTCAATCCGGAAAGCCGGTTGGTGTATTCAAAACCCATAAAGCGGCGCCAAGAGTCCTTCTTTCAAATTCAGTCCTCGTACCAAAATGGGCAAACTGGGAGCACTTCCATGAACTCGACCAGAAAGGCCTCATGATGTACGGCCAAATGACGGCGGGAAGCTGGATCTACATCGGGACACAAGGAATCCTGCAAGGAACGTACGAAACATTTGCGGCACTGGCGAAGAAACATTTCAACAACTCGCTTAAAGGCACAATCACGCTAACAGCCGGCCTCGGTGGAATGGGTGGAGCGCAGCCACTCGCCGTCACGATGAACGGTGGAGTCGTGATTACAGTCGACGTCGATCCGGAACGAATCCAAAAGCGCCTCGACACTAAATACTGTGATGTGAAAACTGACTCAATTGATGAAGCGTTAATGATGGCTTACGAAGCACGAGATCAAGGCAAAGCACTTTCCATTGCCTTACTTGGTAACGCAGCGGAGGTTCATCATGAACTACTGAAACGTGATGTTAAAATCGATATCGTGACCGATCAAACGTCAGCCCACGATCCATTGAACGGCTACGTACCAGAGGGATATTCATTAACTGAAGCGGCAGAGCTTCGCAAACAAGATCCGAAAGCGTACACAACCCTTTCTCAAAAAAGCATGGCCAAACACGTGGAAGCAATGCTTGAATTCCAACATAGAGGTTCCATCGTATTTGACTACGGAAATAATATCCGTCAAGTAGCGAAGGATGAAGGAGTCGAAAATGCTTTCGATTTCCCTGGCTTCGTTCCAGCCTACATTCGTCCTTTATTCTGCGAAGGAAAAGGGCCATTCCGCTGGGCGGCGCTGTCTGGTGACCCTGAAGATATTTATAGAACCGATCGCTTGATCAAAGAGCTTTTCCCTGAAAATGAAGCGCTGAATCGCTGGATTGATATGGCACAAGAGCAGGTGGCGTTCCAAGGGCTGCCTTCCCGTATTTGCTGGTTAGGCTATGGTGAACGTGTGAAGATGGGGCTTGCCATCAACGAACTGGTCCGAAACGGTGAACTGAAAGCCCCAATCGTTATCGGACGTGACCACCTGGACTGCGGTTCTGTTGCTTCACCAAACCGGGAAACCGAAAGCATGAAAGACGGCAGTGACGCAGTGGGAGACTGGGCCATCCTGAACGCCCTCATCAACACAGCGGCAGGCGGCTCATGGATCTCCTTCCACCACGGCGGCGGAGTAGGCATGGGTTACTCATTACACGCAGGGATGGTCGTCGTCGCAGACGGGACGGACCTTGCCGAGGAACGTTTAGAGAGAGTACTGACAACCGACCCGGGAATGGGTGTCATACGCCACGTAGACGCAGGCTACGACATCGCAGAGAAAACAGCTGAAAAACACAACATCCACATCCCAATGAACAAAGGAGGAGAATAACATGACCGCAAAACAATACGACACCATCATCGACAACATCGGCCAGCTCCTGACAATGGACCATGGGGACGGACCTCTAAAGGGTGAAAAAATGGGGGATTTAAAGGTGTTAGAAGGTGCGTCCCTCGCTATTAATGAAGGATTTGTCGCCTGGATTGGGACTCATGAAGAGGCGCAGACCTTCAAAGCAACGGAGAGAATCGATGCAGAAGGAAAGCTCGTGACACCAGGTCTGGTTGATCCGCATACTCACCTGGTCTTCGGAGGGTCACGCGAACATGAAATGGCCCTCAAGCAGCAAGGAGTACCTTACTTAGAGATCCTGAAGCGGGGAGGCGGCATCCTATCAACAGTAGGTGCCACCCGTGAAGCATCGGAAGAAGAGCTCCTTACAAAAGCACGCTTTCATCTGAACAGGATGATTTCATACGGAGTGACAACAGTAGAAGCAAAGAGTGGCTACGGTCTCGACCGCCAAACCGAGCTAAAACAGCTAAGAGTAGCTAAACAACTAAACGAATCCCATCCAGCAGAAATCGTCTCCACCTTCCTTAGGAGCACATGCCATCCCACCAGAATTCAAAGGACGCTCCGACGAATTTCTAGATGAAATGCTCGATCTGCTGAATGACATTGAAAAAGGGCAGCTGGCTGAATTCGTCGATATCTTCTGTGAAACCGGGGTATTCACTGTTGAACAATCACGCCAATTCCTATCAAAGGCGAAAGAAAAAGGCTTCTCCGTGAAAATCCACGCCGACGAAATCGATCCACTTAGGCGGAACGGAAATGGCAACAGAAATCGGTGCCACCAGCGGAGATCACTTAGTGGGGGCATCCGATAAAGGCATCCAGGCACTAGGAGAAACAGACACCATCGCAGTTCTCCTGCCAGGAACATCCTTCTACCTGAACAAAGGCAAGTTCGGGAACGCCAGAGGCATGATCGAAGCGGGAGCGGCTGTCGCTCTATCCACCGACTTCAACCCGGGGAGCTCACCAACAGAGAATCTGCAGTTCATCATGAATCTCGCATCCCTGCAGC
Organism: uncultured Bacillaceae bacterium; assembly: GCA_963787015.1. Lineage (GTDB taxonomy): Bacteria > Bacillota > Bacilli > Bacillales > Bacillaceae_B > Rossellomorea. The sequence continues at coordinate 5,571 of CAWBBM010000029.1, read as the reverse complement.
TGAAAATGACACCGGAAGAAATCTGGAACGCGGTCACGGTCAATGCGGCCTATGCGATCAATAGAGGTGACTCTGCAGGAAAACTGATCGAAGGACGTAAAGCCGACATTGTCCTATGGGATGTACCAAACTATCATTATGTCCCGTACCATTACGGAGTGAACCACACCCACACCGTCATGAAAGACGGCCGGATCATCTACCGCAAGGAGAAGCTGCATGAGCACATTTCAGCACATTAAGCCGGCAGGAAAGGCCCAATTCAAAGACCGCTACACAACCAAAGCTGCTGAACTCCTTACGCCATGGGAAGAGGGAAAGAAAGGGGACATCGCCATCATCGGCGCTCCCCTCTCCAAACCCTCCATCTCCCACTCAGGGGCAAGCTTTGCACCTGACGCAATCAGAAGATGCTTGAACTCGTTTACAACGTACAACATCGAAAGAGGGACGGACCTCGCCGAAGACAACAAATCCATCATCGACTTCGGCGACATCACCATGCACCCAACCTCAATCGAAGAGTCCCATCAACGAATCTATGAATCTGTCAAAGCAGCAACGAACACCAACGCAGCTCCCTTCACGATCATCCTTGGAGGCGACCATTCCATCACCACCTCAACGGTCAAAGCCATCAAGGAAACGAAGGGTACGGTCGGGATCATCCAGTTTGACGCCCATCATGACCTAAGGAACACAGAAGACGGAGGGCCGACGAACGGGACGCCTTTTAGAAGATTGCTAGAAGAGGGGCACATCAAGGGAGAGAATCTGATTCAGATCGGCATCAGAAACTATGCCAATGCGAAAGCGTACCATGACTATGCCATTGAGCAGGGTGTGACGGTTTATACGATGAAGGACGTCAGACAGCACAACTCCATCGAAGAACTGATAACCACTGCACTACACCAATTAGAATACAAGGTCGACACCATCTACCTCTCCGTGGACATGGATGTCCTCGATCAGGCTTACGCTCCTGGTTGTCCGGCGATCGGTCCTGGGGGGATGCATCCGGATACGCTGACAGAGGCGATCCAAATGGCTCTAGAGCATCCGAAGGTCCACACCATGGACATCCCTGGGGGGATGCATCCGGATACTTTGACAGATGCGATCCAGACAGCCCTGCAGCATCCGAAGGTCACCACGATGGACATCGTTGAAATCGATCCGACACTCGATTCGCGAGACATGACCAGTAGAATCGCAGCACTTATTCTTATTGAATCGTTGTATAACTAATTGGAGAACACTACCTATAATTAGGAATTAACTCAAAAAAGGAGAAACGCCGAGATACCATTCTCGGCGTTTCTCCTTTTTTGAAGGCACGGTTAAAGTTTAATGTTGATATTAGTTATAAAAAATAAATTTCCACAAAATAAGGAATACCATTTTTATAATATTGGCTTGTTAAACTAACTCATCCGATAATGAAATAAAAGTTATTTCTATAAAATGAGTGGTGGACAACCTAAGTTTTCAATTTCTTCTGAACCAAAAATATGATAGAAATAATGTTTTTCTGATTTTCCTTCCTCTTGGTTAGCTCTCACTGGGCATACTAAGAGATTATAAGGCTTTCAAGCTTAGAAGTAGTGGTGCCAAGAAAGAAAGGGGAATTTCAACCTGAAGTCTATATCACACGTGCAGAAGCAGCAATGTACCTAGCGAGGGGCTTATCTTAGTTAGTACAGAAAAGGAAGCTCGATTTCCGGGTTTTCTAGATGTTCCAGAACCCCATCCTGCTTTTGGGGCGATAGCAGCTTTAACGGCGCTTGGAATCTTTAATAAGGAAAAAATCTTCAATCCTAATAAATATTTCACAAGGGTTCAGATGTCGAAGATTATGGCCCTGTCACTGTCACTGCATGCAAATGATGCCAATGAGATGATATTTTCTAATGTCCCCCGAGTCATTGGGCAAATGGGTTTATTCAAACGTTAGCATCCAATGAAATCCTAAGGAGAAAGAAGGATGGTACATTCAGATCAGGAGACAAGACGACAAGGGCTCAATTTACATTCGTGATGGAACGGGTAGCTTCGATGTTGCATCCAGACGACGTACACCCCTAAAAGAGAAAGAGACCACTCTCCGGAATGATCTCTTTCAGCTTATTCATTATATTGATCGAGCTTTAAGTCATAGCCTGAATGGATTTCTTTCATGTCAATCACGTTAAGGAAATGGTTTAGTTTTTTCATACATGGTTGGCTTAGGTCATGGACAACGTAGAATTGATCAATGACAGCACATTTTTCCGGTTTAGCTGAGAATATACCTTGGGACTTACGATACGTTACGCTGTTATTCATGGAATACGTAGAAACCATAGCTTCCCCGACCTTACAATCACCTTTAGAAAATTCAAAATGAAATTGAATCGACAAGTCTATATCCGAGTATAGAGGATTAACTTTCATGCTTATGCTTTTCATCATGAAGCCCCCTTTCTGTTATTGTACTTTTATCCTACCAAATAAACAGAAAAGAGGTATTTTGGATTAGAAAGCAATATGAGGAATATTAGAATTAGATTCAGGGTGATTCCTCTCTTTCTCTTCATTAATATAACTTTGGGCATATTCCTGAAAGAATATATAAATGGGATATTGATAATAAAAAAGCACTCCCGTAAAAGGAGAGCTGCATCTATAATTAGAGTGTATATTTATTAATAATCATTGGGGAGTTCCTGATGTAAAGTAGAACCACTAGGACTAAAAGATACTCCGGCAATACCGAACACTAAAATGGAAGCGGTTAAAATTGCAAATAAACGTTTTTTCATAGGTCTTTCATCCCTTTCTTTTTTTTACTATCATTCGATATGATGAATAAAATACTGTTATACTAATTAAAACACAATTTTAATAATTGGAAAAGTCGTGTTAAAGGTCTTATAGACTAGTTTACAGGATTGTTTTTCATTCAATCGAGAGATTACGTTTATAATTATAACTATAGGAATATTATTAGGAGAGATTGTACAGATGGACTTTTCTGCCGTAGGAAAAAAAATTAAAGAATTAAGAAAAAATATAGGATTATCCCAAGAAGAGCTTGCTGAAGGAATCTGTACCCAAGCTCAAATCAGTAAAATCGAAAAAGGAATTGTCTTTCCTTATGCCTCGACGCTGTATCTGATTTCTCAAAAACTAGGCGTGGACGTGAATTATTTCTTTGATATCGGCATGACACCACGTCTTGATTATGTGCAAGAGGTAGCGAGACAGCTCAAGGTCTCAAGGCGAAATCATCAATATGAAGAAATGATGGACATCGTCAAGATGGAAGAAGAGAACCCTTTGTTCGCTCAGAATATAAAGAATCTTCAATTATTATTATGGCACAAAGGAATTTATATATTTGAAGTAAAGAAAGATGTTAGCAGAGCGATTTCGGTTCTTGAGGAAGCCATCAACATCACGCACTCGATCAGTAAGGTTTATACAGAAAGAGAGCTTGAAATCCTACTGACAATCGGGGCTATTTATGTGAAAGAAGATTTAGAGAATGCCCTGGATATATTCGAAAACATCAATGAACAGATCAAGCTGCTCCCACATCTTGTCGATCATACAATCAAGACAAGACTTTTTTATAATATGGCCAGAGTCCTTACAAGGCTAAACAAATTAGTGGAATCGAATAAATATTGTCAAGATGCAATAAGATGGTGTTTAGAAAAAGACACATTCTATTTGTTGGGTCAGTTGCATTACCAAATCGGATACAATTACGAGCTGTTAGGTGAAAAGAACACCGCAAAGAAATACATGGAAAAGGCTCTAGTCGTATTTGAACTACAGCAGGATGAAAAATTCGCGCCATTGATCAAAACCAAGATAAAAGAATTGACTGAACAAGCTTAAAAAATCAGTCCTATTTTCAGTCCCCATCTTAGATTGGGATTTCACTGAATAATTGAAAATTTAGAGGGAGATACCCATGAATAGTAAAAATACACGTCTGATATATGTTAGTTGATCACTTTTCATCTTTGGTAACTGCTTGCTCATACTAGTCGCTTATTTCCTGATTCAATAAATCTGAGAAACACTTTACCAAGCCCGTTTTGAAAATCAATACGAGTCCATCTCATTAGAGGAAGAAGGAGAAATAAGTCCCATTCAACTGTTCCATGGAGTGAAACTTAACACATTTCTCTCTGAGAAGAAAAACGGAAAAATCGTCTTTGAAATCAAGGATGAACCAGAAGTGAATCTGAAAAATTTTAAGGTTGATTATAGCAGTGGGGATATGAAAGCATTTGCCAAGGTAATCCACTACATAGAGATGGTAGAGAAAGAAACTGGCAATGAAGTATTCATCATTGCAATGGACATGTCTGCTTCATCAAGTGTTGGTCAATACCGTACATACAGTGTGAGTGAAAATGGAATCATAACGAAAATTAATTTCCCATTGGAATCGAAATCGAAGCTTGAAATACAATGGATAAAAGGACTTGCAAGTGAGGAGCGTGGCTACTACATGGATCTTCGTTGTCAAAAAAGTGGAACGGTATCGTTGCTTGCATTGACTATCCTTAGACTGGTTTCCCTCCTTGGGGGAGTTAGGTTTAGGCGAAAAGCCCTTTTACAAGAGCATAGTGAGGCTACATAATAGTGTTCTGATAACTGCGGTAAATTCAAAAAAGCACCCGGATAAGCTAATGAGGGCACTGAAAAAGTCCAATTAAAGAAAAAAAGGAGTTAATTACCTACTATATGTAGATAGTTAACTCCTTTTATTACTGTATGTTGATAAAAATACCTGCTAATTATTCAAAGTGAACACTTTTTCAGTGGCCTCTAAGCTAATACGGGTGCTTTTTTGAATTAAAGATCTAAGTGCTCTTGTAGAACGCTTTGAATACGCTCGAGCTCCTCATCAGGAATAATATAATAATAAATCCCATCAATCTTCGTTCCCGATCCATCCTTGATCTGAACCTGCTCGATATCCTTCGAAGCGGATTTATAGTTCTTCTGGATATCGACCATTTCTTCAAACTTCAGGTTAGTTTTCACGTTATTACCCAAGGCATCAAAGATATTATCGAAATTCCACAAGCTAGATACACTGGCCCCTTCCCGAATAACGGCTTGGATAACTTCACGTTGACGCAATTGACGGCCAAAGTCACCCCGTGGATCTTCGTATCTCATACGGGAGAACGCAAGGGCTTGTTTACCGTTTAAGTTCAGTTTTCCTTCGTCAAAGGAAAAGCCATCATACGAAAAGTCAATATCATTATTAACCGTTACTCCACCAACTGCGTTTACGATATCCTCAAAACCTTCCATATTGATCTGAACATAGTAATCAATTGGAATGTCCAAAAGGTTTTCGACCGTGTCCATGCTCATCTCCACACCACCAAATGCATAGGCGTGATTAATCTTATCCTTCGTTCCTTTTCCGATGATTTCCGTTAGAGTATCTCTGGGGATGCTAATCATTTTCACTGATTTCACTTCAGGGTTGACGGTAAGGACAATCATAGAGTCAGAGCGGCCTTTATCATTTTCACGTTCATCGACACCTAGGAG
>CAWBBM010000028.1:0-11281 GCA_963787015.1 uncultured Bacillaceae bacterium | reverse complement strand
GAACCAACAACCAATCGCAGTCATCGGTACAGGAAGCTGGGGAACGGCCCTTGCCATGGTATTGGCTGACAATGGCTTAGAGGTAAAGATGTGGGGAAGAAGCAAAGAAACCATTGATGAAATCAATCAATATCACAGAAACGAAAGATACATAAAGAATGTAGAGCTTCCAGAGAAGATCATGGGATATCTTGATTTGAAAGAAGCATTGGAAGAAACCGACACCATTATACTGGCGGTTCCTACGAAGGCGATGCGGGAGGTTCTCTCACAGGTCCAGGAAGTACAGGGACAAGCATTGACCATCGTTCATGTAAGTAAAGGAATTGAACCGGAATCATTGTTAAGGATCTCGGAAATCATTGAATATTCGATGGATCCAGAGAAATTAAAGGATGTTGTTGTATTATCAGGACCGAGTCACGCGGAAGAAGGTGAGTTTGCGCCAGCCAACAACGGTGGTAGCTGCTTCCAAGAATCCCGATTCTTCCATCATGGTGCAAAACATGTTCACGAATCATTACTTCAGAGTGTATACCAATACAGATATCGTCGGAGTTGAAATTGGTGGAGCGCTTAAGAATATCATCGCGCTGGCGGCCGGATGAGGCAGACCGATTGGGATATGGAGATAATGCGAAAGCCGCTTTAGTCACCAGGGGGCTTGTTGAGATTTCAAGGCTCGGTTCGAAGATGGTAGCGAATCCTCTCACGTTTTCAGGGTTATCGGGAATCGGTGACCTGATTGTGACATGTACAAGCGTTCATTCCCGTAACTGGAGAGCAGGAAATATGCTCGGAAAGGGTATGGCATTAGAGGAAGTTCTTGATAATATGGGTATGGTCGTTGAAGGAGTAAGAACGACGAAAGCCGCTAAACAACTGGCAGAGAAATTTGAAGTAAGCATGCCAATCGCAGATGCTTTATATGATACTCTCTTTAACGGGGTTCAAGCGAAGGAAGCTGTAGATAAGTTGATGCAGCGGACTAAAACCCATGAAATGGAAGACCTTGTCGGCCTGCTTGAAAACAAATTAATCGAAGAGTAACAGAAAACCGTGAATCCTATCGTTGGATTCACGGTTTTTATGTTTATTTTCCTGATGTCGTTCGTTGGATTGCTTGTTCGTAAATCTGCTCATATTTCTCAGCAGCGAATAGATGGGAATATTCCTGCTCAATTTTCCTTCTCGCGTTTTGGGCCAAGTCTTTCACCGAAATCTGGTGAGTCCAATATTTCAATGATCACATGGGATAATGCATCGGTGTCCCTTTCTTCCACTAATAGTCCATCCTGGTGATCGTGAATGATTTCTTTCAATCCCCCCACGGCTCCGGCGATGACAGGAGAGGAGGACCCCATTGCCTCTAGAGCAGAGATAGAAGTTGCCTCTTCTACACCATAGGAGTGAATGCTTGGCACGAGCACGATATCAGACACCCCGTACAAATATTTCATTTTGTCATGGGGAACGGTACCGAGGAGTAGGACGTTCTCTTGGAGCGCTTGCTTCTCCACTTCCTTCTTAATGGCAGGCATCTGTTCACCTGTCCCTGCGTAAACCAATACTGTATCGGGATGTTTCGCTAATACCTTTTTCAAGGCTAGAGTTGGATAAATCACGCCGTTCTTCTCTGTCATCCTCCTTGGAACAAAGAGCATCTTCTTATCTTTCGGAATATGGAATTCATCTTTAATAGTGGACAAATCCAGCTTCTTCGGATCGAAATCTTCTACATCAATGAAATTTTTAATCGATGTCGCCTCTATTCCAGCCATTTTATACACATACTCTTTGATGCGCTGATCCACTGTCACGACTTCTGCTGCAAGAGAATAGGCTTTCCGTTCCCTCACTCGGATCAGCTCGTCCTCTTTGCTGCCTTCCTTAATCGCTCCTCTGCTGATTGCTTCGAAGGAATAGTAACCATGAACGGTTTCTACGACAGCAATACCGGAAGCCTCAGCGGCAAGGGTCGCGTATACGTCTTGAGTGTTGACCACATCATATTCCTGTTTTAGACGCTTCAGTTGTTGTTGTATTAAGGTCATCCGATTTTGATCGTTCATTACCTGACCGGCACCGGGCTTGAATTTACTCGCAATGAAGCCGGGGGCTTGTGCATAGGCTCTACGGATGATGGGGTTCAGCTCGGTAAAGGAAAGAACGTCCACATGATGACCTCTAGATTCTAATCCGCTCTTTAAAGTAGAAACATGAGTGGAAAGTCCACCTTCATGTGGATATTCAAAGATGGTTGAAAGTAAGATTTTCATGTTTATTAGCTCCTTTTCACTTTTATCTTATTTGCTAATGGTTGAATAGCTTGGACCTTGAACAGTATGGATAGAGCAAGGTAGGCAGCAAAGATCAGCAATGAAATGGCGATTGTTTCAAGAATGATGCTGATATTGACCGGGATAAAGTGTATCACGGGAATCACGATGATCAGGACTCCCGTTGTCACAAGGGCAAGCTTACCAGCTTCTTTCCTGAACTGCCTCATGTAGGCGTCTTTTTCTTCATAATTCTTTAATAAATACAGGAAGAGCACAAGGCACTGCATCAGCATCGAGATGCTGGATGCAAGTGCAATACCACCTACCGCCATATACTTGGATAATGTAATGCTAAGAACTATGTTGACAATAACTGCTCCCAAACAGGAGTACATGGCAATTTTCGTTCTTTTAAGAGCGTAGAATCCATTCATTAGAAAATCACGTAAGGCAAAGAACATTAACCCGAGAGCATAGTAGAATAATGCCTGGTTGGTAATAGTTGTTGCTGCCTTGTCAAAACTTCCCCGTTGAAAGGCAATTTCAATTAAATTGTCGCCAATTAATATCATGAGTAGCGTGAAGGGAATACTAGCAAATAGAATGAGAGACATACCTCTTTGAATGATGCCAAAAAATTTTCTGTAGCTTTCTAATACTCCTTCCACTAAAGAAGGATACAGCACCGTAATCAATGGTGTCAGGATGACGCTGAGTGGAAGCCATAATAATCGATTTCCGTAGTTGAGAGCAGAAACGCTCCCGGTCTCAAGCCCTGTTGACACCATCCGGTCCACTAAACTATTTAATTGGACACTGATGGCAGCGATGATGATGGGGTAGAACAGAATCATGATTCTGAAGATTCTCTCCTTGTGCTCCCTGAAAGCAAAGTTAAGCCCGATTTCTGCCTTTTTGAAAGAAGGATATTGAATGAAGAACTGACCAGCAGCCCCGATTAATACCCCGATAGATAAACCATATACGCCATATGTATGTGCGAGTAAGATCGTGGCAAGGATGATGACCACGTTTTGGATGGTGGCTGAAAATGCCGGCAACACAAATTGCTTATTCGCATTGAGAACCCCTGTCGAGATAGATGTTAATGTGAGAAACACCATACTTGGGATCATGATTCTTGTAATGGTTACAGCCAGTTCGATTTGATTGTGAGTAAACCCTGGAGCCATGATTTTGATCAAGGGCTGAGTGAAGAGCATTGTTATCCCTATGAACAGAAGGGAAAGAACCAGAAAGAATGTTCCTAGTAAGCTCATCAGCATTCGTGCATCCTTTTCGTTCTTGCTTCGCTCCTCCATGAAAAGGGGAATCGTACCCGCCTGAATGGCTGTCCCGATTGCCGTGAACAAAAGGGTAGGGACAAGGCTTGAGACAAAGAAGACGTCTGCTACTTCTGATGTACCGAAGTATGCTGCTATAATGCTTTCCCTTGCAAAGCCGAGTATTTTCCCTAAACCGGATATGATCGTGACTAATCCAATTGATTTAATTAAAGTGGGAATTTTCATTGAATGCCTCATTTTTTATCATCTTGATGTTTCATCCTCCAAGTGTTGTCTGTCTTTATAAAGGAAATACCCTACTAACGTGTAAAAGTAAAGAGTAAGAATCTTCTCTTCTAATACGTTATAGAATAATGCCATAAACAGCGCCGCAACGATGAGTGAAAAGAGGGTCGGGGATAAGGGTTCACCCCTTCTCTTCCAAAGCTGAATCATCATGCTGACAATGAAGGTTAATACGAATAAAGTCCCAATCGTTCCAGTTTGAACAAGGATTTGTATGTATTGGTTATCAGAATACATCCGGTCAGGTAATCCGTACCGTTCAGATATAGGTGATCCATAACTTAATGTGGCCGAATCCCCAAACGTCCCGAATCCAGTACCGATGGCAGGATGCAACATATAGATGTCTATTCCCTTGAATACGACATATAACCTGCCCCATTCGGAACTTTTTTGAATAATGTCATCTGAGAAGATTTCCTTAAAACGATTTGAAAAGGTCGATGACTGCCTTCTATTGGTTTCGTTATGTTCTTTCTCTTGGTCATCATCCTGGTCATCGTGTTGTGATGAAGAGTTCATACGGTCAGGGTTTATCTGTGTAACATAAGACTTGGCGGCATTGGCAGGGTAATAGATTATGCATAAACCGATAAACACTGTCACGACAAACGTCTTCATCATTTTCCAATTCTTACTTAATAGTATATAAAGGATGAACGCGATTCCAAACGCTAATATAGATCCCCTCGAATAAGTAAGGCACAGGACACCCATCATCAGTATGGCAGCACAAATGAGTGGCCATCTATATTTACGAAATGTTTGGTAGGCGTACAGTGTGGCAAACAGGCATATGCATAAAAAGGTACCCAATACATTCGGGTTTGCTGTAAGGCCATATACCCTCATCTCATTGACAGAAGACAAATTCCAATTTTCCCAGGCTTCCGGTACGAACACTGTTCTTGAAGAGATAAATTCAATCAGTCCATGAAGGGAAAGTAGGGCACCCATGATGACCGTGATCCCCACAAACCGCCGAATGTCTCCTCGGGTCAGCTTCAGCTCGCCCACTATAAATAACATCAGAAACGTAATCAAAAAGGCTCTGTTCTGAAAGATGATCGCCTTTAATTCAACCCCTGTCAAAAATGCTGAAATGGTCCCTGTCAAACAGAATAATAAGATCCCGGTCGTCACAACATATTTTGAGAGTCGGGAAAGGGATTTTTTATTTTTCATATATTCAATGACCACCAGTACAAATAGGAAAACAATCAGGATATCGCCTAATAGTTTAAAACCACTATTTATTTCTATTAGAAACGGTCTAATGGGGAAGTATATGAATAATAGCAGCATTCCATTCTTCTTATCCTTCATCACCAGTAACAGTGTCAAAGCGATTGACACAAGTGACACTGCCGTATAGGTGAAAATCAAAGGCAGTAGAATGCTTATGGAGAAGAGAAGCAAAAGATGTTTATTCTTTGATATCAAGTCAATTCCACCTTTCAATCTGAGTAACGTCTAATTAAAGGGTACTTCTAGTATTAGCTTAATAAACGAATTTATAGTTTTATTTAATTATTTGTAAAGATTCATAAAGAAACGATGATATTTCCATGACAATGAAAAATAAGGAGCATTTTTATTTTATTATAGATGCGGAACGGAAATCCCTTTAATTCGTTTGATTGATTTGTAATTGTCATTTTACTGTAATCATTCTTAACAGAATAACTATTTCAGAATGCACACACCTAAGATAGAATGAACATGAGAGAAATAGGAAAGGTAGAAGGCTATGAAGAATGAATCAGTTCAAATATTAAATATCCCTTTTGTGAACAAAACCAAGAGTGATATCGTTAATGACCTTTATGATCAATATCTGAAAGAGGGAAGAAAAGCATTTATCGTCACAGCCAATCCGGAAATTGTCATGCATGCAAGAGGGGATAGAGATTACCTCTATACCCTAAGTAAGGCAGATTACATCATTCCGGATGGAATAGGAGTAGTCATTGCATCGAGAATCAAAAAACAACCCCTGATAGAGAGAGTGCCCGGGTTTGAACTAATGGAAGAGCTGCTGTCATTATCCAATGAGCAATCGCTCCGGGTATATATTGTCGGTGCGAAACCGGAAGTGTTGGATAAAGCCGTGGTCAATGTGAAGCGGAAGTATCCTAACCTCCAATTAGCGGGACATCACCATGGTTACTTTGAAGATGGAAATGAAGAGATCATTCAGGAAATCAAACAATCAGAACCAGATCTGATCCTTGTTGCACTAGGATTTCCAAGACAGGAAAAATGGATAAAAGAAAATATGGTTCATGTTCAAAAAGGTGTTTTCATCGGAGTCGGAGGCAGTATTGATGTATTGGCGGGACACGTAAAGAGAGCACCGGTCATGTGGCAAAGAGTTCATTTAGAATGGTTCTATCGACTATTGCAGCAACCATCAAGGTGGAGGAGGATGGCGGTTCTTCCACAATTCATTTTCCACGTAATAAAGTCAAAAGGATAAACTTATTTAGGAACGAAGAGGAGGATTTGATTCATGAAGATATTACATCTAAATGCCGGAAACGAAAGTGGTGGAGGCATGTATCATATCCTATCGTTACTAAATGAGTTGAACCGGGAAGAATTCTATTTGGGTGTTTTTGAAGAAGGTGAAATGTACGACCGGGCACATGACCTCGACATCCAGACTGTTCTATTTCAGCAGAAATCCAGGTTTGATTTATCCATTCTCAGCAAAATCATCCGTTTTATCCGAAAAAAAGGCATCGACATCATACATACCCATGGGGCAAGGGCGAATTGCTACGGGGCGTTAATTCGAAGATTTGCCAATATAAAGTGGATCGTAACAGTACATAGTGATCCCAGAGATGACTTTATGGGAAGAGGCTGGTCAGGTAAGCTTTATACCTCTTTGAATTTGAGGGCTTTGAAAAAAGCGGACCATCATCTTGCCATCTCAGAGCGGTTCAAGCAAATCTTACTGAATTTCAATATTGATGAGGAAAAAATAACGACCATATTAAATGGCATCGATTTCAACAAAAAACTTGCAGAGCCATTCTCCAGAGAAGAACTGGGGATGAATGAAAATGATTTTATCATCATGATGGTCGCAAGGCTTGAAGCGGTCAAAGGTCATAAGGTAGCTTTAAAAGCCGTGAGGAATTTAATTGAGAATCATCACACTAACATGAAGATCCTACTGATTGGAGATGGCTCTGAAAAGGAAACGTTGAAAAAGTATTCAGAAGAACAAGGGATTTCCGGACATGTTGAATTCATGGGGCACCGGAATGATGTAGAGAGAATTTACCCCATTGCGGATGTAGCGATCCTGACCTCATACAGCGAGAGTTTCCCCCTTGTTCTGCTCGAAGCGGCAAGGGCCGGTATTCCTATCATGACAACGGATGTCGGCGGGGTGAATCAACTCATTCCCGATCAGAGCTACGGGTGGATCATCCCTATTGAGGATAGCGATGAACTGACGAAAAACCTCGAGTCAGCCGTGAGAGAAAAAGCCAAGGGAACACTCACTTTTATGGGTGAAAAGATAAAAAAATACAGTAAAAGACATTTTTCGGTAGAGCAATTCGCAAATAACGTTTATAATGTATACTTGAAGCTATGAAAGTAAATTGAGTATGTATTAATTACCTGTTTCGCAAGTGAAGTTACCGGGTAGATTAACTACAAGAGGTGTGACAATGATGTTAATTCTAACCTTAATCATATGTTTTTTGTTAACCTTGGGGATAACCCCGTTAGTAAAGAAACTCGCCTATAAAGTGGGGGCCACCGATCAACCCAACGTCCGGAAGGTGCATCAGAAGATTATGCCTCGTCTAGGAGGCCTCGCCATATATATTGGGTTTATTGCAGGATTTTTGATTTTACGTCCTGAAGACCCTTATGCTGGAGTGATCATCCTGGGCAGTGCCATCATTCTTCTAACCGGAATGGCCGATGACATATTTGAACTATCTGCCCGCTGGAAATTAGTTGGCCAGCTGATCGCAGCCTTTACCGTTGTGCTCGGTGGGGTCCAGATTAATTTCATCAACCTACCATTCGGTGGTGAGCTGGAATTTGGTTCTTTAAGCATTCCTATCACCATTATCTGGATTGTAGGAATTACAAACGCCGTAAATCTCATTGATGGATTAGACGGGCTGGCTGCGGGAGTTTCCACAATCGGTCTTGCCACAATCGGCTTCATGGCCATGCTCAAAGGTGACGTTTTCGTTATGTCCATCGCCTTGATTCTTATTGTGAGCACCATTGGCTTTCTCTATTTTAATTTTCATCCTGCGAAGATTTTCATGGGTGATACCGGTGCCTTGTTCCTTGGATACATGATAGCCGTGCTCTCCATGCTTGGCTTTAAGAATGTTACGATGATTTCTTTAATCATTCCATTGATCATCTTGGGAGTACCAATTTCAGATACCTTCTTCGCCATCATCAGAAGAATCGTCAATAAGAGTCCGCTACATGCACCGGATAAATCGCACTTGCATCACTGCTTGTTACGGATAGGGTTCACCCATAAACAAACCGTCATCATCATTTATGCAATCGCAGCGATGTTCAGCATGGCAGCCATCATCTTTTCCATGTCGACGGTATGGGGAGCCATGATTGTAGTGGCAGTCCTGCTCATCGCAATTGAATGGTTCATTGAAAGTATAGGTCTTGTGAATTCTAATTATCAACCTTTGATTAAATTTGTTAAAGCGAGGGCAACGAGGAAGTAAACAAGAAAAAAAGTGAGACTGGGATGAAACTGGTTTAGTTGAAGGGAAGTCCGAACGATTATTCGAAATTCTTTTAGTAGAATCGAATTCGTTCGGGTTTTTTGTTTCTTGTTCCCTTCAATTTCATGAACCCTTTTCGATTAATTTCCTTGCTTCTTCTATTGAAGTGACCGATTCGATTTGTTTTGTCCAAAACCTCACTGTGCCTTTTGGGCTCCCTTTTTCCGGATCATTCTCGTATAAGGTAGGGTAATAATGGGATTCGAATACAACCACCATTTCTAGGTGATTTCCGGTCTTCGCAAGTTTATCCTTAATGCGTTCAATTATCGGAATGGCATCGAGAAAACGTTTGGCATCTGATTCCTTCATCGGCCTATCTTGATACAAAAAGAGTGCCGTATTCTGATCATGAACCATCCTCTTGTTCTCTTCATCACCATCTTCATAGTAGCGGGTGATAAGGGAATGGTGAAATCCAAGTTCATCTAATCCCTTCCCTTCATTAGAATCCTTGAGCCGTTGATTGAATTCATGGATGATTTCCGATTCTGCATAATTGTCACTTTCAACATATGATGAGAACATGTTATTTGAAACCTTAATCGTGAACACATATTCTGGTTTGTCCCCTCGTTTGACAGTGTACTTGTCTGAATGCTTCCCCTTATCACCGATTACTTCTACCTCAAACCCATATTTTTCATTCGTATAATCATTGAGCATGTTTTCCTGATGATTCTCTGCCCAGTACCAGGTAAACAATACTGTACCAGCTACCAAAAATGTTAACAAAAGTATTTGTCGTTTCCTCATAAGTACACCTCCATATTTCTTTCTCCATACTGTAGGTATTCCTTCTTTATTTTACATTTATTTATGTTTGATAAGATATGAAATGTGCTCATTCGTTTACAAAACACCGCATTTTTTTGAAATCAGATACTTTCGATCTAGGTAAAAACATTCAGACAATTTGAGTAGACGTGAAGTTAAATTTCTGAATAATAATAGTTGGTGAGATTCGTTTTACTCGATAGATGAGGAAAGAGATATTGGGTTTATTTAGACAGACAAAAGACTCGTCAATTATTGACGAGTCTTTTGTCTATCTATCGTTGTTGTAGATTAGAGTTCATAAAGGATAAGTATTTTGGATTGTGCATTCCAAAAAACGCGACTCCTTAGATGCTTCTTCAGCCTTTTGTTCATTCATATGAAGAAGGATTCTCTTCACCTTGTTCAGAGTAATCACTCTCACCGGCGCCGGTCTGGTTGATTTCAAGGTGCTCCTGTAATTCGATACGGGTATTAGCAAGGCTCGTATCATCAAGCAACCAATAGTATATGTTATCGATGTACGTATCCTCACCTTCAAGTGAGAGAGTATTCATGTCCAATTTTTTCTTTAATCCATAACTGGACAAAGCTTTCATCTCATCAAATGTCATATTGGTTTCCATATTGTCACCGATTGCCTGGATGATATCATCGTACTTGGTCAAGGCATTGGCAGATACAGCTCTCTTCATTATGCCTTTAAGGATTTCCTGTTGACGTTTCCCTCGTTCGATATCATTATCCTGTTTGCGGGTTCTTGCTAATGCTAATGCTTCTTCTCCATCAAGATTCTGCTCTCCCGGAAGTAAATGGATAGCATTGGCTTTATCTTTGGAGTTTTGCTCGAATAGTTCGTACGGTACTTCTACATTTATGCCGTTCAGTGCGTCAACGACATCAATAAATGCATTGAAGTTCATTTTCACATAGTAATCGACGGGGATGTTGAACATGGTTTCAACTGCTTCAATGGAGGCTTTTGGACCGCCATATGCATGGGCGTGGTTGATTTTGGTTTTGTATCCTACTTCGGGTAAGTACACATAGGAGTCACGTGGGATGCTGACGAGTTTGACGGATTTATCTTTTTCATTTAAAGTCGCAAGCATAAGGGCATCGGAACGAGTAGCGGACCCGAAATTACGTGTTTCACTTTCATCAACCCCTATAAACAGGATGGATACATTATCTATATTCGGATCGACCTTTTCCTCACGAAGATCTGACTTCTCCCGACTAATACTATTGTAAGAGTCATTAAATACCGTTTCTGCTTTTTTATACAGTAGAGCTCCATATCCAGCTACAGAAAACGTGATGATGAGGAGTGGAATGATGAGAAAGAAAACAAACCTTCTCCTACGTTTCTTTTTTTTCATATTGTTACGATAAGACTTTTCAATCGACATATGTAATAAAACTCCTTCTTCGAGTAAAGATACCAATAACAAATTCCGACGAATTATTCCAATTTCTATTGTACTACGATATCCTTGATACCGTAAAATGAAATTTGTATTACAAGAGGGACGGACCTTGAAGGCCAAGGTCCGTCCCTCTTGTAGCTTCTTCTATATGTCGGTTTCTAGATACTCTACGTCGGTTTCTTGAATCTCCCCTTGACCGTTTGTAAGCTCAGTCATCCATTCTATAAACTGATCTTTTGACCCTTCTTCTACATACACGTCCACCTCAACCGTCTCCAGGTAATGTATCGCTTTTAACTGGTAGTGAGAAGACCTCACTTCATTTTCGACTTTCCCGAGCCATGTGTAATCGATAATGGTTTTCATTATACGCATAAGTCGTCTTTCGACAATGCCTGTTG
>CAWBBM010000027.1:0-22258 GCA_963787015.1 uncultured Bacillaceae bacterium | reverse complement strand
ATAGTTTTAGAATACTAGAATTTCCACTTTAATAAAAGGGAACTTCCTTAGTAAGTATTGGTTGCTATTCAACACTGTAAACGTAAAAAACACTATTCAAAATCGAATTGAATAGTGTCTCCTTTGAGTAATAGAACGTGAAGAGGTTGAGGAATACCATTATGAGGATATAGTGGCTGAAAAACCGGTAGTTTATTGATGCTTCAATCTGTTGATCTCTAGCTCATGCTTCCCAACTTTACCGCTTAAATATTCTACATCCTTCCCGATATCTCCCGTATTTTTATCAACCTGCTTCAATAAGGCAACTACATCCTCGTTTTGTGATGTTTCAATACGATCGAGTCGCTCGTTTACATTAGAAAAGCCCGTCGTCACTTTGGATTCTAATACATCAAACCTTTTATCCAGACTAGTTACATTTGTGTCAAGGTGACCCACATTTGAATTTAGCTTGTCAAATTTGGAATCCAGCTTTTTGAAAGTTGAATTTAATTGATTGAATGTTGAATTCAACTGCTTAACATTTGAATCTAATCCACTGAACCTTGAATCCAAACGTTTCACATTTGAATCTAATCCACTGAATCTTGAATCCAACCGCTTAACATTTGAATCTAATCCACTGAATCTTAAATCCAACCGCTTAACATTTGAATCTAATTCACTGAATCTTGAATCCAAACGTTTCACATTTAAATCTAATCCACTGAATCTTGAATCCAACTGTTTCACATTTGAATCTAATCCACTGAATCTTGAATCCAACTGTTTAACGTTTGAATCGACTTTTTTGATGTCAGAACTTAGTTCGTTGAATCTCGTATCAAATTCTCTGTTCAATTCAGATTTTATCTCTACCACCAACTCCGACGTCATTTCTTTAAACAATTTCCTTAACATTTCTTCCATCCCTATCACCTCCCTCTTTCCATTATTATATACTTTTTCGTTTTGGAAATGAATTGGAACATTAAAACATAAACTGCATTTAAAAAACCAGAGGCAATACACCTCTGATCAGTGGTTAAATTCTCACTTTCCCTTCATCCTGACAACCTGCCAGAATAATCATCTCAATCATCTCTTCAGACATATCCAAATGAGCTACCCCAGTGCCTTCAATCAACTCTTGTGTATTTTGATCATCAAACGTCAACGCACCAGCAAGGTACACTTTGAACACCTCAATCAAGCTATTAAGCTTTACCTCTTCTTCATCTAATTCATACTCACCCGTGTTTTCAACGACCGATAAGTTTTCAAATTGCAGGGCCTCTTTTAACATCTTCAGCAGTGCGATGTTTTCTGGCGGATTCGGATTGGTAATGTGATAGATTGTGTCCGGTTGTGCTTTGTCAGGAGCCAGGCTTAGAATGTCTGCTACATAGTCTACCGGAACGAGATTCGATGTACCGTTTTTGGCAGCAACCAGTCTGTAGGTACGGTCTTCCCCTCCACGTCTCTCGGTCTTGCGCTTGAACACTCCGAGAGCGCGCATGAATCCATACAGCGTAAACTGGGAATCGGCTTCACCGGTTTTGGAATCACCCACAATGATCGCTGGTCGGAAAATGGACACATCCATTTGATTTCTATAAGAAGCAACAAGATGTTCCGATTTCACTTTACTTTCCTCATACGGGTTATGGAATTCACCGTCTGTTGGATACAGTTCTTCTACCCCGTCAGGAAGCTTGCCTACTGTATAAGCCGTACTCACATAATAAAACTTTTTCACTTGAAGACGGGTTGAAAGTTTCAGGATATGCTTCGTCCCCTCGTAATTCGCTGTGAATAATTCATCACGCAAATTTTGATCAAATTTCACAAGGGCTGCCAGATGATACACAGCATCAATCTTACCCGTCAGCCACTCCTGATCATCCTCCGTCAGTCCGGCATTCGGAAGGGTGATATCCCCTTGAAAAATATGAATTCTCTTTTGTTCATCCTCTAGGAAAGAATCTCGTAATCTCTCGGCCTTTTCTACATTTCTCACTAAAATATAGACTTCATTCTGTTTATATTGTAAAAGGTTCTTGATGAGCCTTCCTCCAAGAAAGCCTGTCGATCCCGTTAAAAATAAATTCAATTTGATCACTCCTGTTGTATTTCAACCACGTTGGTCATTCCGTTTATCATACCACAGATTGAAAGCGGAATCGTTGGTAAAAGCGTGTTGGAACAGGATAACAAAATGCTGTTTTCGTAAGGATTGTTATTTTCTATCATAGGAGCTGCCGTGGCTCTGTCTATGAGTGAATAGGGTAGATGGTGAGGGGAACGGCTTCGCTTTCCGGCGGACGAACGGCCGATACCCGCCGGAGTTTACGCCGTTCCCCTCACCATCTAAAAGAGATATCGTGACAGAGCTTACTAGTGAAAATAAACGGATGAAATAGTATCGTACTATTAAAGCTAATATCGGTCACCACTCTCTACCTTCAATAACAACAGAATTGACTTAAAGAGCCTAACAAAAAGAGAGGAGCATCCGCCCCTCCCTTCCATTATTTCCAGCTATCATAAAACTTCTTCGCCACTTGAACCGTATGGGTACTCCCGCCAGCATCCTGTACATCTTCAAGGAGCATCGCGAGGACCATGGACGGGTCATTCTGATCATAGGAAACAAATAATCCATTTTCCGTTCCGGTTGTTCCCTGCTCTGACTTGATCTCTGCCGTCCCCGTCTTTCCGGCAATCGCTTTTCCTTCCACACTGGCTTTTCCGGCGATTCCTTCCGTGACAACTTTGCGCAAATTGGTTTTCATCATGTCCGCTTGTTCTTTCGTCAGCAGATCCTTCTTCCACACGTCCTGTTCTTCGTCCATCAGAAGGCGAGGTTTCATCATGTTTCCATCGTTGATGATCCCACCGTAGGCACTCGCCAGGTGAACGATACTCATCAGAACCTCACCCTGACCAAAGGCTGAATCGGCTAACTGAACTTCTTTGGAAATTTTACCGTCGTTGGAAACTTGGGATTTGTAGATTGGATAAGAGAACGGTATTTCTTCTCCAAATCCGAAGTCCTTCAATCCAGCAATAAAGGTGTCGGCACCCATTTCCATCCCTACACGGGCAAAATAAATATTATCCGAGAATTTAATGGCACTTTCCAGATCCACCTTGCTCTCATTCGCAAAGACACGGACAACTTTATAATTCCCCCATGACTCATCCTTTTTCCACGTCTTCCCTTGGATATCATAAATCTTACTTGGATCTAACTTCCCGGACTTCAGCCCGACTGAAGCTGTGATCCCCTTCATCGTCGAGCCAGGTGAATAGGTAAGGGGGAACCGATTTCGCAATGGCTTCTTCGGATCGTCCGCCAGTTTTTTATACTTTTCAGAACTGATCCCTAATACAAACTCATTGGGATCATAAGCAGGTGTACTGACAAGAGCAAGTGCTTCCCCTGTTTGTGGATTAAGGGCTGCAGCCGTTCCTGCTTCATTCTTCATTTGTTCGTATATCTTCTTTTGCATTTCCGCGTCGATCGTCAGTGAAATGGTCTTACCATCCTCCACTGGTTGCTCGACTACGGTTACAGTCTCTTCTGAATCCTGTTTCTTCAGATAGATTTGCTTACCGTCTTTGCCTCGCAGTTGATCTTCATAGACTTCCTCTGCTCCGCTTAAGCCCATTAAGGACTGTGCTGTATAGCCTTTATCTTTAAGCTTATCCAACTTCTCTGCCGTCAGCTTTCCGATATAGCCAGTCAGATGGGCTGTTGCTTCTCCGTACGGGTATTCCCTCGCCGCCACCCGTTTCGAGTAAAGCCCTCCCAGTTCAATCACCTCTAGAGCTAAAGGTCGTTCAGATAGGGCAATCTTCTTAATAGGCACGAAGAATTCCGGCTTCACCCAGCTCTGATCCAGCTTGCTTTGAATAGACTCGGATGACAGATCAAGCAATTTCGATAGCTTGTCTAAATCACCGTCATTGAACTCTTTCGGAACAATCCCAAGCTCAAATGCTTCCCCATTGATGGCAAGGGGCTGCTGATTCCGGTCCAGGATTTCCCCGCGCTTGGCAGAAATACTCTCTACGCCTACCTTATCTCCCTTTTCCATCTCTGGAAGGATAAAGGAAGGCTCCCAATCGACGTACCAATTTTCGTCATCGTCCTTTTTCTCTTTGGTTAATGTGATGTCTTTTTTATACGAGACCTCACCAGCCAGGGTGTTAAACGAAATGGTCATTGGGAATTCTGCTTTTGTTTTTTTGTCCCACTCCACTTCTTTATCAGGCTTTTCAAAGGATACCTTTACATCCTTCACTTCTAAATCTTTATAAATATCTTTGTATCTTGTGACGAAATCTTCTTTTTTGAATGTTTCTTTGGTTGAAGAATTCACATAGTCGGAGAACATACTATCAAACTTTCCTTTATTCCAAAGATCCGTGTATTCCTGAAGGCGATCATCAGGCTGAGGTTTCTCCTGGCAACCGGCGACCAATAAACTGAACGCAGCAAAGAGACAGAGCAGAAGGATTTTTTTTATCATATGTAGTGACAACCCCTTGATTATTTTTCTTGTTATTATCATTGTTTCAAATCGTAACCATATTTACAAATTTAATGTATCTATATTCTTTGTTTGATTCGAGTATGTCCCTTTAGGGAGTCGGCGAAATTTGTCCCGTTTTATCGAATGGCAGATATATTGGGATTTTGGCAGATATATAGAAAATATGGCAGATAAAAATGGATTGTGGCACGTAACTCAAAAAAACGGCAGATAAATCCTGAATATGGGACATATCCTTCTTGCATCACCTCAATCGCCTAGCCCCCAAACTCCTCCAAACCCAATATCCACCACCTTTTCCTCACAATCCCCATCTTTTCTCGACTATACATAATGCAATTTCATCAAAATTTGTTATAATAGTACATCGTAAGAGTAATAAGGAACAGAATCCTAAGATTATATCTTGCAAATATATATCGACAGGTGGAAATAAACATGAAAAATTATCGAGTATTACTGTATTACAACTATGTAGCCATTGAGAATCCTGAGGAAGTTACGGCCCAGCATAAAGAATTGTGCTCGGATCTTGGACTTATGGGACGTATTCTTATTTCATCCGAAGGCATCAACGGAACATGCTCCGGTACGATTGAACAGACAGATGCTTATATTGAAGCGATGAGACAAGACCCTCATTTCGCGGACACTGTGTTCAAAATTGATGAAGCAGATGAACATGCCTTCAAAAAATTGAAAGTAAAGCATCGTCCAGAGCTTGTGACACTTCGTCTTGAAGATGATGTCAACCCAAATGAAATCACAGGTAAGTATCTTGAGCCAAAGGATTTCTTCGAACAAATCCAACAGGAAGATACGATCCTTCTTGATGCACGTAACGACTATGAATATGAACTTGGACACTTCAGAGGAGCCGTGAAGCCTGATATTACCAACTTCCGCGATCTTCCGAATTGGGTCCGTGACAATAAAGATAAATTAGAAGGCAAGAAAATCATCACGTATTGTACAGGTGGTATCCGTTGTGAAAAATTCTCAGGCTGGTTAGTGAAAGAAGGCTTTGAGGATGTGGCGCAACTTCACGGTGGAATCGTTACCTACGGCCAGGACCCTGAAGTGAAAGGTCAGCTATGGGACGGCCAGTTATATGTATTCGATGAGCGCATCGGTGTTCCTGTCAACCAGACAGAACATGTTGTTGTAGGGAAAGACTTCTACACAGGCGAACCTTGTGAACGCTACGTAAACTGTGCGCACCCGCCTTGTAACCGAAAAATCCTTTGCTCTGAAGAAAACGAGCATAAATATATGAGAAGCTGCTCTGATGAGTGCCGCAAGAGCCCTGAGAACCGTTACATTCAAGAACATGGTTTGACGGAGGAAGAAGTGGCAGAGCGTTTGGCAGTGATTGAGAGTGAGAAGGAAACAGCGACGATATAAATAGTGAAAAAAGCACCGGCTGAATTCAGCCGGTGCTTTCTGTATTTCTAAAACTTCACAATTACGGTCTTCCACATACCCCAAATAACGTACATAACCAATTTTTCAACTTTTTAATAAAGTCAAAGAAGTCATCTTGCCAATTACCATCGTCAGAATCATCCTGTTGTATCTCTTGAATGATTCTGCCTTCTACTTTCGGAGAAACATTTTTATGTTTAGCTAAGTAGTCTGTGAATACTTCGTAGTCCACCTGGAACAACTCTGTCATACGACCTTCATCTTTAGCTGTTTTAAACATGGTATAACCGTCTCCACCATCAGCTGTAAAGGCATTTGTTGCTACAGTGTACATCTTCTCAGTATTAATATCTTTATATCCTTTGTCTGTTTTCACTTCCACAGACCATACTCTTTCACCAACCGGTTTGTTGATGTCGTATTTATACTTGATTCCTGATACCTGCAGGAAACGACCCTCTCCGGTTTCAATTCCACTTACGCTATGCTCAAGAGCGTCCATAAGTTCTTGTCCTGTTAAGTCAAGGGTTACTAGATTATTTCCAAACGGCATCGTTGTTAAAACTTCTCCCAATGTGATTTTCCCTTTATCAATGGATGCACGGATTCCACCACCATTTTGAAGGCCAATATGGGTTTCAACTGATTGATTTGCTTTTTCTACCATGGCATCTGCAATGAGATTCCCTAAATTTGTTTCTTTTGTACGGACGTCTGCACGTTCACCGTTTAAAGCTACCTTCGTTTTACCTACTACTTCATTTTGGATTTCTTCCAGAGGTGCCTTGAATTCATTTACTTTCGCAAGTGCATCCGCATCCTCCTCGTATGATTGTAGGTCAAGCACTTCACCTTCGTGACTTGTGATGACACCTTCAGCATCGAAGGTAACATCTAACAATCCAAGAAGATTTAAATACTCGCCAGCTTGAACGATAAGAGTCGGTTCTGCCTTATCGATGACTACCGGTTCTTCTAAAACAGTGTGTGAATGTCCGCCCACAATGACGTCAATTCCATCAACAGCTTCAGCAAGCTCCAGGTCATGTGAGTAACCCAAGTGAGAAAGAGCGATAATCTTATTTACCCCTTCACTCTCAAGCATTTCAATGGTTGCCGCTGATTTTCCAGCAGCATCCTCGAATACAACGTTTTCTCCAGGACTTGAAAGAAATTCAGTTTCCGGCGTTGTTAATCCGAAGATACCCACTTTTTCTCCGTCTATTTCTTTAATTATAGCAGGATAAATGTTTCCACCTTCACCCGGAGTTCCCACTTCATTCTTCTTCAATGGTTCCAAGTCTGTATCACCTGTCACTTGAACATTTGAAGAAACCATAGGGAAGTTCATTTCTTTAATAAAGTTTGCTAGTGTTTTCGAGTCTTTATCAAATTCATGGTTCCCTAGAGTCATCGCGTCATAACCAAGTTCATTCATGAACCATAGATCTGCAAGACCAGAATATTGGCGGAAGTAAAGGCTTCCTGAGAACACATCCCCCGCGTCCAATAATAATGTATTGTCTTTCTCATTACGTACTTCCTTTACCGCTGTGAACAAACGTGGATATCCTTCCACGTGAGCATGAGTATCGTTCGTGTGCATAATGGATAAATTGAACTCTTTATTCTCTTCTGGTGCTGTTTCTTGGATGATGCGTCCTTCCACTTCCGGAGAAACTGGATTGTTTTTTTCAAGATAAGAAGTGAATACTTCAAAGTCAGCTACAAACAGTTCCGTTTGGCGTCCTTCTTCTTTTGCTTCTTTAAACATTGTATAGCCGTCCCCGCCATTTGCAGTAAATGCGTTGGTGGCAACAGAGTACATCTTATCCGAATCGATTTTTTCAAATCCATTGCTTGTTTTCACTTCAACAAACCATACTCGTTCCCCGGCAGGCTTGTTTACGTCGTATTTGTACTTGATTCCTGATACTTGTAGAAATTCCCCCGGTGCGTCTTGTCCTTCTACTCTTGATACACTGTGTTCAAGAGCATCTACAATTTCCTGTCCAGTTAAATCAAGCGTGACAAGCTGATTCCCGAATGGCATTGTCGTTAACACTTCTCCAAGAGTGATTTCACCGGCATCGATTGACGCACGGATTCCACCACCATTTTGAAGTCCGATGTACGTTTCAACGGACTCATTGGCTCTTGCCACCATTCCATCAGCAATTAAATTACCTAAGTTCGTTTCTTTTCTTCTGACATCGGCACGCTCACCGTTCAGTGCCACTTCTGAGTTGCCGACCACTTCACTCTTCAACTCTTCAAGAGGTGCTTTAAATTCTTCTACTTTTGCAAGAGCATCAGCATCTTCTTGATAAGCTGTAAGGTCAAGCACTTCTCCTGAATGCTTAGTAATGACACCTTCACCATTAAATGAGACATCTAGCAAACCAAGTAAGTTTAAATACTCTCCAGCTTGCACGATCACTGTCGGCTCTTCTTTTTCAATCACAACAGGTTCTTCCAGTACGGTATGAGAGTGACCACCGACGATCACGTCAATACCATCTACCTCTTCTGCTAATTCTAAGTCTTGTGCATACCCAAGATGAGAAAGAGCTATGATTTTATTAACTCCCTCATTTTTCAGCATTTCAATCGTCGAGGTTGCTTTTGAAGCCGGATTCTCAAATTCAACATTTTCTCCAGGATTTGAAATGAATGCTGTATCAGGAGTCGTTAATCCAAAGATCCCTACCTTTTCTCCGTCCACATCTTTTATCATGGCAGGATAGATGTTTCCACCTTCACCAGGAGTTCCGATTTCATTTTTTACTAGCGGCTCTAAATCTGCATCACCCGTAACCGATACATTCGATGACACCATTGGGAAATTCATTTCTTTAATAAAGTTTGCTAATGTTTTAGAATCTTTATCAAATTCATGGTTACCCAATGTCATAGCGTCAAAACCAAGTTCATTCATAAACCAAAGATCCGCCAAACCTTGATATTGACGGAAGTATAGTGTACCTGAGAATACGTCGCCAGCATCTAATAATAGAGCATTTTCTTTTTCAGCGCGAACCTCGTTCACAGCTGTAAATAGGCGTGGATATCCTTCTACATGGGCATGGGTATCGTTCGTATGCATGATGGAAAGGTCAAACCCATCATTGCTTTTAGCTGACAAGTCAAATTGGCCAATATAGGCATCATGGTCGCTCGCTCGTCCATGTTCTTCCATGTAGGGAGAATTAAAGTTGACGATATCATATTCTGCACCTGCAGCAAGACGATTGGAAACCAGCATATGATCCAATACTTGTGCATTCCCTTGGTAGGTATACGTGTATCGTTCACTCGCAGGGAGTGTTTCAACAAGATTCGTTAACTCTTCTCCCTTCAGCTTTTGTAAAGGAGCTGAGAATTCAAAGTCATTTAAGTCTCCCATCACGACTACATTGGCATCTTCATTCTGATCATGGATATCAGATACGAATGAATTCACAATTTCCGCGATTTGTAGACGTTGTTCTTCACTTCCCAATACAGGTGGTTGATTTTTCCCGAATACCGGTTGGTCTCCTCCTTTAGAGTTAAAGTGATTATTCACGACGATAACATCTTCGCCTTTAAAATTAAATTGTGCTGCTAAAGGCTTGCGACTGTCATCAAATGCTGGATTCATCGGGTCGATTCTTCCTGGATTCAATGTCAGGGAGCCATTATCATACGCTACCGCTGTTGTCGCGTCGCCTTTAGTACCTTCTGCCAAAGAAACACGGTCTGGATTATATAGGAATCCAACACGGATATTCCCTCCAGGTACTCCGCCGTCTTCTTTATTCTGAGGAGCAATTTCTGTCCATGAATAAGTTGGTCCACCGAAACCAGCAATGGCATCACTTAATGCTTTGTAGTTAGCATCGGCCTTCACAACTCCATCATCCGTGGTGCCACTTTCGTCCAATACTTCTACTAACCCGATGATGTCAGGAGATTTTAAATTCTCCACCATGGATTTAGCAAGCTTATCTCGTTTTGCCGTATCAGATGCTGCGAAGTTTTCAATATTGTAACCAGCTACAGTTAATTTATCATCCGCTTTTTCAATCGTTGTCACTTCCGGAGTGAATTCACGCTCTGTTAATTCCGGAAGACTCTCTTCATTAACAAGGATTTTAAAATTACTAAAGCTGTAACTCACTACCCCCGTTACTGTTCCATTAAACTGGTCACCCGTTTTTGTAACAAAATCACGGTTATCTAATAGAAGAAACATTCTTTCAGGGTTTTGGTTTTCTTGTGTTAATAGTGGTGCACCTTCTTTTGTGTATGCTTTCCCATCTACTTGTCCAGTGATGACTGGTACTTCCCCATACTTCTGAGGACCTGTAACGGTAGGATTTTCAAGAGATACTCTCATACCTTCCAGGCTTTCGTAAAAATCGATTCCATCCTGCTTAGGATCAAATTCACCAAATTGATCGTTATCGACTATGTCTGTGGGAGGATTCACATCTTCTCCCATCACTTGTGCTTCCGGAAGATCATTGTTATTAGAAGCAACAATTACATTCCCATACTGTGCGTTGAGTTCGGTCATCGCAAGATCAGTCTGTAGTTTCTCGTCATATCCATCTAATACCCATTCTTTCACCTGGCCATCAACTGTTACTTTATCACCAAGGTTCACTCCATGAGCTGGCTTATAGACAAGTATAGCTTCGGATGTCTTATCATTGTCATCCGGTTGGGCATCCTGCATGTAGAAATTACTCGCATCCACGACGTG
Organism: uncultured Bacillaceae bacterium; assembly: GCA_963787015.1. GTDB lineage: Bacteria > Bacillota > Bacilli > Bacillales > Bacillaceae_B > Rossellomorea. The sequence goes on along the minus strand of CAWBBM010000027.1, from coordinate 11,539 downwards.
GGTGACGATCCCTTCTACACCTTTTACTTTTTCTGTATTGTAAGGTGATGCATGTGCTTCACCTTGAATATCGTGGATCCGCAAGCCTTCGATGCCTTCATATGGTGTTGGCTCATCTGGATCTTCACCTTCAAAAGACATGGCTGTAGGAGATTTTAATCCTGGAACGGTAAAGTATGGTTCCAAACTTCCTGTAATAATGACTTTTTTCCCAATTATGTCTGGGTTGGTTAGTAGCCCAAAGTCTGGTCGGAAAGCAGATGGCAGTTGAACGGGAAGAATCTTAGAAGGATCCGTCTCATCTGCATTGTCTGCAATGGCCAAATTCGTATCTCCTGTAAAAGGAGCTTCAAAATCATAACTGTTTGTACTTTTGGTTTGAGCTACAATGTACCCCATAACTGTTCCTGTACCCGTATTGTTATCAATTGCTTCTTGTACCGTTAAATACTCTGATGCAGAAGCCATTGAACTCATTGGAACTATATAACTTACAAGCATTGCCAAAATCGTTGTTACAATGAACAACTGTTTTTTCATTAACTTCAACCCGATTCCTCCTCAAAATGTTGTTCGGCCTGTGAAATAAGCCTATGTATCTATTCATCCGCCTATTTCAGAAACCTGTCCCAGTCCCATTTCCTATGGCGCCAATACTTTCTTAGGTTTTGTAAGCGTTTACTTTATGACATAATCCTATCCCCAGGAAAGTCTCGATCCGTGCCAAAAATACGCAGATTTAAGAAACATCTTAACTAAAATCTACCTATTTCAAAACACCCCCACTATTCGATTACACTTAGTTCATATTTTGTAGAATCATGTAAACCAAGCACTCTTTTAATATATCACTTTTTTGTCAGGGATTAAGGAATTATTAAAAGATTTACAAAAATGAGACAATAGATTCATGTTTTATTAAAAATAGCGTCAGAACTCACATTTCAGCCGGCCTTCTCAGAAGTTTTAAAGGAGCGGTACTTACAATGAATACGAATTTGACTTTACAGTGGATTTGGGACCTACTCTCCCGTGTAAAGTACGATAGGCAACAATGAATATGAGGATTCCTGCAGTGTCATAACACACATCTAATATACAACCGGTTCTTGAAAAAAATACTTGAGCAATTTCTGTTATAAGAGCGTAAGAAACTGAGCAGAAAAATACAATATATTGATTTCTCAAAACCAATTTATATGAATAAGCCAACCAAAAGAAACAAAAAGCATGACCTGTTTTTTGCTGTATATAATATTGGTTGCTAAATGGATAATCTGTAAAATTGTTTAAAGTCAGGGTCTCCTGTCCATTGGAACGTCAAAGCTTGATGTCCGACTAATTCATGCAGACTTTCTGTGCAGGTTATACAAAACAGAATCCCCATATATAACACAATCACTATTTTATTCAACGAAATCCCTCCTAGGTCATCATTCTTACCAATACAGAGTGTGTTTATAGATCACCTTCTTATTTCCGACAGATCGTTTTAAACATACTCTCACTATCGAGCAGATCAATTTTTGTTTGCACTAGATTGCGATATTCTTCTATTTTTGAAGATCCGCTCTCTTCCCTTTTCCACTCCCACCCTTTACACTGAAGGAAAATAGTATGCTAAAGGATGATTGGATGAATCGTTTTGTTAAAAGGATCGAACCGTATTTCTTGAGTGAGGATCCGTTTGTGCAGAGATATGCAATAGAAATGTTGGAGGATACCTATTTAGTAGATGGGAATACGTTTATGACCGGTTTGAAAGCTGTAGACCGCGGGCCCGTGTCAGAATACTCTTCACCTATACTTCCTTTCTTGATGTACATGCCACTGAATGAGGAAGGGATGAAAGAAGTAGTAAGCCGGTTGAAGAGCATGGGCAAAAAGGATACCAACCTACTGTTCTATACTCAATTAGTAGCAGGTGCCGATACAGAATTATTGATTGCATACAGAAACGAAGTAGAACCATTTGTAGACGAGGAGCAACTGAAAGAAATCGTGAAGCTTCCTTCTTTGACGATTGAGGAACTATCCATGGAGTTGGCAGACATCATCGCTTACTTGGATACTCATGAATATAACCAAGTTTATTATGACCATGGGAAGAGAATTATCAAGGAGTTAGTAAGGAAAGGCGCTATTGGAGAAAGTCCGGAAGTACAGATTGAGGAAAATATCAATAGTTTCAAAGGAATATACACAGTTTATACGACTGGTGAGGCCCGTGAAGCAAGTGTGATCCCTCAATTAGTGAGTCTGTTTAAAGACGAAGAACAAGGAGATTTGTTATTGGAGGAAGTGGCCAATGCACTGGTGAAAATAGGGACGGATCAGGTGGTACGTGAGGTTGAAAAAGTAGCACTCTTTGGTAATACCTATTTCTACACCCTTGACGTTCTTGGAAGAATCAAAACGAAAGAAGCAGAAAAAGCGCTATTAACATTATTCGATCAAACCGATGACATAACCGCCAAAACACTGATCGCAGATTATTTATGTCAGCAGTTATCAACAGATGCGATTCCACAAATCGCAGCATTTCTAGAAGAAGGCTATGATGAAGGAATGCTTTGTCTGGAAGAATCCCTATACGTGAACTGCATCATGAACGACATTGATCACCCAAAACTCCCTGAGTGGAAAAGTCTCATCGAAGAAATAGAACTCCAATCTATGGATGAGCAACCACTTCTCGTTTCACAACCGACACAAACCGGAGAAAAAGTAGGACGCAACGATCCGTGCCCATGTGGAAGCGGTAAAAAACATAAAAAATGCTGCCTTTAATAGATGAGGGACGGACCTCCGCATTTTCATGCGGAAGCCCGTCCCTATCATATTCTTCTCTTCCATTCCCACGAACTTTGAGGTCCGTCCCTCAAAGTTCATTTTTATTCTTCAACCAATCGGATGTTGGAGGTCCGTCCCTCTGATTTCTCCCTCTATTTCATCCACTCGGGTTTACCGAATCCTTTGAATTCTTGGTCGATGGTTTTTTCGAATCCGTCTGCTTCGACGACTGATTTGATGTCTTTGGCGAGCTGTGAGTCAACGTCTTTTGTGTTGACGACAACGCGGTTACGATATTGATCTGGCATGTCCTCCAGTTGCAGGGCATCAAGCAAGTCCATATTCGCAGCGAGTGCATAGTTCCCTGGAACGGCTGATATGTCTACACTATCAACGGCTCTAGGAAGCTGTGCCGCTTCAATCGGTTTGAACTGCAGGTTTTTCACGTTTTCCGCAATGTCTTTTTCTGATACTGTCAATGGATCTGTGTCCGGTTTTAACGTAATCAGTTTCGCGTCTTCTAACATTTGAAATGCCCGTGCCGCGTTGGTCGGATCATTCGGAATCGCGATGGCACTGCCTTCTTTAATGTCTTCAATCGAATCAAACTTCTGCGAATAGATCCCCATTGGCGCAGTCGGAACAACAATCACTTCGGATAAATCCATGTTATGCTGCTTCGCGAAGGTATCCATGTAGATCTTGTGCTGGAACAGGTTCGCATCCAGATCTCCTTGCGCCAACGCGTTATTCGGTTGGATGTAATCGCTGAATTCCTTCACTTCTACCGTGTATCCTTTTTCTTCTAACCCTGGCTTAATCGCTTTCGTCACCATATCACTGTATGGACCGGATGTTGCCCCGATCGTGACTTCTTTTTTATCTTCCGAGCTTGCCTCATCTCCTCCACAAGCTGCCAGTATGCTCATTGTTACCGCTAATGCTATGAATAAAATCCACTTTTTCACTAATGACTCCTCCTAAGATTGTTATCGTTTATCAACTATTCGTGCAAACACATCCCCTGTATATTGGATGAGCTGTACCAAACAAATTAAAATGACGACGGTCGTGATCATGACCGTATTGTCATAGCGGTAATAACCGAAGCGTATCGCCAGGTCCCCGACTCCGCCTCCACCGACGATGCCGGCCATGGCGGAATAAGCAACTAAACTGATCGTTGTAATCGTGATGGCTTGGATGACTGCCGGACGTGCTTCCGGTAACAGCACATCCTTGATGATCATCCATGGACTTGCCCCCACTGAAACCGACGCTTCGATGACCCCTTTGTCGATTTCCCTCAAAGACGTTTCAATCATTCTTGCAAAAAAGGGAATGCCTGCGACAGAAAGAGAAACGGATGCTGCTGTCGGTCCGATCGTGGTCCCGGTTAAAAGTTTTGTCAGTGGTAAGAGTGCCACGAGTAAAATAATGAACGGCACTGAGCGGACCATATTCACCACAAATCCCACCATTTTTTTAATCAAACCGTTTTGTAAAAACAGTCCCTTATCCGTAACAAACAATAGAATCCCCAACGGCAGACCCACTACTATCGCTACTGCAAGGGAAATGCCCACCATATACACCGTTTCGAAAAAGGCTTTATTCAATTCTGGTAGTATCGAAGTCAATGAATCAGGCAGCATCCTCGAGCACCTCCAGGCTTTGCGTCTTCGCAGTGATATAGTGAATCGCTGCTTCGATTTCGTCATGTGAGCCGATCAGTTCCATGATAAAAATCCCCAGTGGTATTTCTTGAATGTATTCAATCTTCCCGTGAAGGATATTCCCTCGAACTTTGTATCTCTGGAATACCTCAGAAACGACGCTTTCTTCCGCGATCGATCCTTTGAATTGGATTTTAATGAGCTTTCCTTTTCTCGATTCCACGAGGTGCGGCGGTAACTCAAACTGAAGGATCGTTTCAATGAATTGCTTCGTTAATGGCTGCTTCGGTTCTGCAAACAAGTCATAAACTGGCCCTTCTTCCACGATCTTTCCGTCCTGCATCACGGCCATCCGGTCACAGATTTCTTTGACCACTTCCATCTCATGGGTGATGAGCACGATTGTTAAACCAAGCTCTTTATTAATTTTTTTCAATAGCTTCAAGATTGATTTGGTTGTATTTGGATCGAGCGCTGACGTGGCTTCATCGCATAATAATACCGATGGGTCGTTCGCAAGAGCCCTTGCAATCCCGACTCTCTGCTTTTGACCACCGCTGAGCTGGGCTGGATACGCGTCTGATTTGTCTGACAGACCTACCATCTCAAGGAGCTCCACGACTCTTGGCTTGATATTCCGCTTTCGGTACACTAGCCGCTTTCAAGGCAAAAGCCAGATTGTCAAACACCGTTTTCGATTTGATCAAGTGGAAATGTTGAAAGATCATGCTCGTTTTCTGACGGGCGAGCCTCAGTTGTTTAGATGTGAGCTTCGTGAAATCCTGTCCATCAATGATGATCTCACCCGATGTCGGGGTTTCAAGTAGATTCAGGCAGCGGATAAGGGAGCTCTTCCCCGCTCCACTGTATCCAACGATTCCGAAGATCTCTCCCTTTTCGATGGTGACGGAAACATTGTCGACACCAACCACCGTTTGCTTCTTTGTTCTGTAGGTTTTTACTAGATTCCGAATCTCGATCAATGTGCACACCCCTTTTTTCATCCAATAAAAAAATGCCTCTTTCAACTGAAAGAAGCATCGCCTGTTTATCTCGACTTATCTTTCAGAATGAACTCATTCTGCAGGAATTAGCACCGTTCCATACTGGAGGTTGCTGGACGTCATAGGGCCTGATCCCTCGGTCACTCTGGATAATTGAAAGTATGTAATTTTCTAAATTTTAATCTTATAGAGGATAATACTGGGTATGAGGCGGGAAGTCAATAGGGGATTTTACTGATCTTTTTATGTAAGCGCTATCTTATTTGTGAGGCGGGGAACAAATATTTTTAGAGAAGAGATGGTTTTGAAAATAGATCGCTGGTTTTTGAAAATAAATAGGTGAAACTTGAAAATAAAATCGGATTTTTAAAAACAAATGGGTCCATTTAGAAAATATACTCATCGTCGAGTAGGTAAAACCCTCTATCAATATCCAAAACCATTCTCAAATTGTAAAAAAGCGCCCTCCCTTTCAAAGGAGGACACTTCATTTCCATTACATCACATCATAATCCGTCACATTACGCTCAACCACACGGGCTCCTTCTACACTTACAAACGCCCCGTTCGAACTTCCGAACACATTGGTGGCAATCAGATTGTCCATCGCTGCTTTCACCGCCACTGTGTCAATCGGTTCGATCGGGTCATTGATGGATAGCTTTGCAGATTTCCCTGTTTCTGTTTTGAATTCCAGTTCTAACACTTTTGCCATGTTTCATTCCCTCCTTTCCGGTAAGATCCGTCAATCATGAATTATTCGTTAATGTCAAAGCTCTGCAGCTTTTCGACGTTGGATAATCCTTTTGAAGAAAGACTTTCAATTGATAACGCTGCGCTGTTCACTTCATCGGCTGTCGCCAGTGGGTTGATGTAGCTATACGATTTGTACGCAAACTTCGGTTTCCCTTTCTCATCCAATCCGTCATTGTACGCAAGTCGTATTCTCGTCGATTTCAGATCCGCTGTTGCCATGTGCCTCACCTCCTTTCACCCTTTATATAGGGAATAGAGAGCAGGAAGGACACCAGTAAAATAAAAAAACTCGAAGGGAATCACCTCCGAGTTTTTCGTTTATGCTTCTATTTCACGATATTGTTTCTTTCGCAGAATCCTGAATCTGAATGTGAGATAAAGAATCGTTCCTCCAGTTGCGATAAATAAGAACAGGAGAGTGAACAAGACATTATGCCACATGAACGCATAATCCCCTGTGGATATAATCGCTCTGAAAGCAGCTATCGTATAGGTCATTGGCAAAAAGCTAGTGAAGTGCTGCAACGGTTCCGGTACCAATTCGATTGGGTATGTCCCTGCACTGCTTGTCAGTTGCAAGATCAGGATCATAATACCAATGAATCGACCTGGATTATCAAGAGTGGTCACCAGGAATTGAACGATTGATAAGAATGTCCAGCTTGCCAGTATACTCATCATGATAAAGAGTGGAATGCTCGTTACTTCCAACCCAAGTCCCAGCAGTAAAATCGTATCTGCTAGTAGGGCTTGGAACACTCCTGCAAACACAAGGACTCCAAATTTCCCTAAGAACCAGCCAAAACCGCTGCTTGGTTTAACTGCAGGCTCACGTAGAGGGAAGACAATGGAGATCACAAGTGCTCCGACGAATAAACTCAACGATAAGAAATAAGGCGTAAACCCTGTTCCATAGTTTGGTACATCATGGATTGGCTCGTCGGTTAACGTCACCGGTTTTGCAAACATATCGTATATATCTTCATTGGCGTTTACGTCATTTGCATCTTTTGCACCGTCTGTAAGCTCCGTTTCAAGTTCTGAAGATCCGTCCGTTAGTTTATACAGTCCATCCGTTAAATCGATCGACCCATCCGAAAGTGTCCCAAGGCCAGATGATAGATCAGTAGAGCCATTTTTCAATTGCCCCAATCCACTCATCAGATCCTGGAATTTCGTTGAGAACATGCCTAGCCCTTCAGTTAAATCCTTGGATCCTTTCGAAAGTTCCCCGAGTCCGTCATACAGTTTATCCGAACCTGCATAAAGGCCGCCCAGTCCGTTAACAAGCTTGTCTGAACCTGAAGATAAGCGGCTTGTTCCGTCAGCAAGATCCGAGGAACCGTTGGCAAGCTTTGCTGAACCTTCCTCCAGGGCCGTTGTGCCATCATCCAGCTTACCCAGCCCTGTCGTTAACGCTGAACTTCCATTTTCAAGTTCCTGTAATCCCTTTTTCGCTGTTGAAAGTTTATTTCCAAATGTGGTGAGACCGGAAACAAGTTTATCTTGGCCATCCACTAGCAGATCCGATCCATTTGCAAGTCGTTCTTGTCCTTTTGTAACCTCATTAAACCCGTCCATCAGGTTTGTCTGACCTTGGCTCACTTTCTGGGCACCTGATGATAAGTCTTGGGATTTCCCCGCTAATACTGATGCATTTTCTGATATCTGCTCCAGTCCTCCACTCACTTCCTGACTACCCCCAGTCAGATCAGTAAGAGAAGCCTTTAATGATTTCAACCTTTCTTTTTGAGCTGGATCCTGTTCTTGTTGGATCAATGCATCGAGATTGGCGGTTGCATCCTTAAGACCGCCACTGACAGAATCAGATCCTTTTTTTGTCTCGTCTGCTCCACTTTGAAAATCGGCTGCTTTTCCAGAAAGCTCTTTAGCCCCAGCCGCTACTTGTTGTGACCCTTCAGTCAATGACGGAAGCTTATCGTTCATTTCCTGTAATCCTGACAATGACTGGTGAAGACCGTTTGAAAGATCTTTCGCACCAGTTTGGGATTTCTCTGCCCCGCCTAGAAGCTCTTGATTTCCTTCCTGCATTTGACTAACGGCTGTGTCAAAGGATTGAAGTCCATTGGCTATCTTCTTCGAGCCTGAGTAGGCAGTATCCACACCTGTAGAGAAAGCGACAGATTTACCTGCTAGTGCCTGTAGTTTTTCGTTTAATTCCTGAGCGCCACTATTCACGCTGCTAATTCCACTGTTCAAGTCTTCCGCACCAGTTTGAGCCTTTGCCATGTTCTCTTTCAGCGCACCTGCTCCATTTTGTGCTGAACTGACTCCATCTTGCAGTTGATTCGCCCCCTGCTGGACAGAACCGACACCATCGCCGAGCTTATTGGCACCAGCTTGGGCATCCTCAAGGCCATTAGTGAGTTCACCTGCTCCTTCATGTGCTGAATCGATCCCGTCATGGAGATCATCAGAGCCATTCGTTGCATCACCAAGCTTTTCATTCAGATTTCCGGCGCCATCACTCGCTTCGTTTAATCCATCAGCGAAGTCCTTGATTTGATCATACATGGATTCGGCGTACGTTTTGGTTACAGCTCCTGAGACCTCTTCCTTGATCTTTTCAATAGCAGAATCTCCTATTTTAGAAGATAGATAGTTTGAGCCTTGGTCGGCTGTATAAATCAATTTTAATTTCTCAGGATGAACATCCTTGAGGGTGGTGGCATTCTGAGAGAAGTCTTCCGGAATCTCAATTTTTAAATAATAGTCTTGATTTTCAAGTCCCCGATCGGCTTTCTTGTCATCAACGAATCGCCAATCAAAAGTCTTATTTTCTTTCAAATCATCCACGAAGTCCTGACCGATTGTCAGTTCCTCACCATTGAAATCGGCTCCCTTGTCATTGTTGACGACGGCTACAGGAAGCTGATCCACCTGTCCGTAGGGATCCCAGAATGCCCATAGAAATGTACCGCTATAGAGCACCGGAATGAACAAGACCCCTAAGACGGCAATCAATAACGCCTTGTTCGTGAAAATATTGCGGAATTCACCTTTCAGTGAAGTTAGTGCTTTCATCGTATCTACTCCTTAGAATATATGACTATTTCAACCATCTGGTCAAAACGATTCAAAAAAAAAGAAAGGACCATCTACTTAGATAATCCATTTAATAAATAATCCTTCATGATCGTTGCGATTTTCTCTGACGATAACGGTTCATGCTTTCGTTCCCAATCAGATAACAGAGCAATATACACCTTCAATAAGATAAATGAAATAATTTCTGGATCACATGGTTTGATCTGTCCATTCTCCATTGCACGGTTAATCTTATTCCTCACATACGCAATTAATTCGTCTTCTATATGATTCAGCATTTCCTGAACAGCCAGTGTGCCGATCTCCTTTTCTTCTTGTATCAGCTTCAGCATCAATTGATGATCGGTCCTGTAGTCCAATAGTGTCACCAATGCCTGATGGACATTATCATAAAAGGAATTCTCAGGCTTTATAACAAGCTCAGCCGAATTCTTCATTTCTCTTACCATCGAATAAACAATCTCCTGAAAGAGTTCATCCTTATTCTTAAAGAATGTATAAATCGTCCCTTTCCCTACATTCGCAACCTTTGCCACTTGATCCATCGTAGTTGCCTTATAACCAAACAGAGAAAAAGATTTCGTCGCCGCTTCAATAATCAACTTCCTGCGATCAATAGCCATCCTATCATCCATACCCCCTGACCAAATGAATATTTCGTTCAATCATACTAGCCACCACTATAACATGTCCCACATCAGCTTTCAAAACCAACGAGGGACGGACCTCCATTCCTAGTACCAGCTCCTAGGAATAAAGGTCCGTCCCTCAAAATTAATAAAGTTTTCCCTGTCGATATAGGACCGTCGATAGTTTCATGACGGAGTGGATGTAGCAGTTTTGGCGGAGTGGGAATGGGTCGCCAAAGAATAGGGGCAGGACGGTGTCCATGGTGGTTTTCATCTTGTCATAGAGGAGCTTGAATACTTCTTCCTCTGTGTAGAATTGGGTTTCCCGTCCTTGCAGCCATTCGAAGTAGGAGACGATGACACCACCGGCATTTGCCAGGATATCCGGGATGATGATGACCCCTTTCTCACTTAAGTACGTATCCGCTTGTGTTGTAATCGGTGCGTTGGCCCCTTCTACGATAATGCGCGCTTTCACCTTTTCCACGTTATCCTTGTGCACCTGATCTTCCAAGGCTGCTAACATAAGAACATCTACATCCAGAAATAGTACCTCATCACGATCACGGATCTCCGCCTTTACATCAATCTCATTCAACTGGTCCCTCTTCAGTCGGCAGATCTCCTTTATTACTCGTTGTAAACTCGACTAATGAAGGAATATCAAGGCCGTCTGAATTGTACAACGTCACATTCCGGTCACTCACCGCTACCACTTTATTCTGTAAGTGGGTGGACTGATGGGCTTCAAGTGCTGCGACGGAGCCTACATTTCCAAACCCCTGTACAGCAATCGTTAACGGACGGTCTTCATAGTCCAACGCCGTTTTGGCAAAAATATTATCCGTCTTCGTGAGCAGGCTTTTCTGTTCCCTCACGAAATCATGGACCAGGTAGCGGAATGTAAAGAATACCCCTTTACCAGTCGCTTCCCTTCGACCCAGGGAACCTCCATTCACGACACTCTTCCCTGTGAAACTCCCTCGATAAGGCATCCCGGGACGAATGCTCTTGTACTCCGCCATCATCCAGTCCATCTCCCGTTCGCCCGATCCCATGTCCGGTGCCGGAATATCCTTATCCGGTCCAAGGATATCACTGAAGTACTGCACATACTTCCTCGAAATCAGGTGAAGTTCCTTCTCGGAATACTCACGTGGATTAAGGTTAATTCCCCCTTTCCCACCTCCAAATGGAACATCATGCAGGGCATTCTTCAACGTCATTAAAGAAGCCAGATTCACAACCTCTTCCTCACTCACTGTCTCATGAAAACGAATACCACCCTTATAAGGACCAAGGGCATTATTATGCTGAACACGGAACGCAGGAATCCGGACCACCTTCTCATCCCCCAGCGGAATCCTCAAATACGATTTATGTACATGATTCGGCGTCGACAGAATCGACGTCAGGGATGTGAACGCTTTCTTTCTTGTCTCACCTTTCACATCTGGTAAAAATGACTGATCTTCTAATAGTGCATCTAATGATTTTTGGACAATATCTCTCGTTTGGCTGATCAAATTGTGTCCCTCCTATAAATGGTAAGAAAATAGTGGTATATAGTATAGGGTTACCCTTTTGGTCGTGGTTAAAAACGACTATTGGG
>CAWBBM010000026.1:0-16200 GCA_963787015.1 uncultured Bacillaceae bacterium | reverse complement strand
GGCAGCGACGAGGAGGCTCGCCTCCGCCCGAGGAAAGCGAAGTCTTGCACGGAAATCAACAGCGGCGTCACAGAAATTCCTAACTCTATTATCCTGAATGTTCGCCTTTAGCCTTTTCTTTTTAGAAGTTATGTTGAAGCATCAAACTTTTACCGACATCAAATCCCCTTCAAAGCATCCTTATACCGCTGATAATAAGCCTCCACATTATTCAACAACAACAACTCCGTATACAAATACACCTTCATATTAAAATCATTAAAATCAATCGCAGTCAGTTCCTGGATTTTCTTGATCCGATAATTCAACGTATTCGGATGAATAAACAATTCATTGGCGGTCTGCTTACCCTTCCCGTCATTCGCCAAATACACCTCAAGTGTCTTTAGCAAATCCGTCTGTTTCTTCACATCATTCTTGATCAATTCCAACAGATCATCACTGTAATAATCCTTTGACGTGTTCTTCTCATAAAGGGTTGGCAAATACCGGTAAATGCCCAATTGAGCAAATTCCCGGGGCATCGATTCAGGACGCGGACTGATGAAGTTAGCGGTCTCAATGACTTCTGACGCTTCCAAGAAGCTTTTTCTCATTTGATATAACGTGGTGTATTCCTTCCCGATCCCAATCAGGAAATTGTAGAATTCTTCCTCACCAGTTTGTTCTTTTACTTTTTCAACAAGGTCTCTCGCTAATTCCAGGGAAGATGACGGTGTGTCTGCCTTTCCGTAGAGAACGAGGATTACTTGGTATTCCGTTCGTAGTGAATAAATATTTGTGTTGAAGCTGGATTCCTGGACCAGCTTCTCAAGTTGGTCCAGCATGGACTTGTATTGTGACGATGCGATCGAATAAACCGCTACCGTGAACCGTTCCGGCAGGGTCAGCTTGACGAGGGATGCATCATGGCGGAGCTGGCTTTCACTACCGTACTCGTGCTGGAGGAGATGCCACAGTACTTCTTCTTTTCTGTCCTTTTTGATATTGACCTTTGCGAACATATCATTGATCAGGTTTCCAAGGTGTGCAGAGATTTCTTCAAGGAATGCGAGCTCTTCATTTTCGAGGAGACGGTTGGATTCCTGAACCCAGATGTATCCCATCGTGTTCCCGAGGTATTTTGCGGCAATGACGACGCGCTGGTGAAATCCCAGCTCTTCCATCGCCTGCACCCGGATCGGATCCGTATGTTTTTCGAGTTGGTGGACGATGCCCTCTTTTTTCAATCGGTCAATAATGAAGACCGGACATTTTTTCGTGAGGATTGTCTTTAGCTGTGTTTGATCAAATTTATTAGAAGAGGAACTGTATGAAATCAGTTCGAAATTTTTGTTTTCGATGATAACAGGATTGCCCAGTTTTGAGCTGATCAATTCCGTTGCCTTATGAATGTCTTCTGTTTGGAGGATTACATCAATTGCTTCCATAGGAATCTTACCTTTCCACGAGTGTTAATGATTCCTATTATAGCGTTAAATCTAGAAATAAAAAATGAAAAGCTCCCCCGTGTCGGGAGAGCTTTTCGTATTCGATTTATTCCTCATCCATAAACGGATAGGCAATGTCTGTCGTTGGCGCAAAGTTTTCTTTGATAATACGAGGACTGGTCCAACGAATCATGTTGAATACAGACCCTGCTTTATCGTTTGTACCGGAACCACGGGAACCGCCGAATGGTTGTTGATTGATCACAGCACCGGTTGGTTTATCGTTAATATAGAAGTTACCGGCTGCACCTGAAAGTCGGCGCTCCAGGTGCATAATGGCTTCACGATCTTGTGCAAAGATTGCGCCAGTTAATGCATACATAGACGCTGTGTCCACTGATGTCAGTGTTTCTTCTAATTGATCGTTTTCATATACATAAATCGTTAAGACCGGTCCAAAGATTTCTTCGGTCATCGTTTTAAAGTTTGGATTCGTTGTCACGATGACAGTCGGTTGAATGAAGTATCCAACAGAATCATCGTACGTACCGCCGGCAATGATTTCAGCTTCTTCAGAATCAGCCGCGTAGTCGATGTAGCTTGTGATGGAATCAAAGGCAGGTTTGTCAATGACCGCACCCATGAAGTTTGTAAAGTCTCTGACATCTCCTACTTTAAGCTTAGCCGTTTCTTCCATTACACCAGCTTTCACTTCTTCCCACATGTTTGCAGGGATATAGGCACGAGAGGCTGCTGAACATTTTTGACCCTGGTATTCAAATGCGCCACGAACAAGGGCAGCGACTACTTTGTCTGCTTGAGCCGTTTCGTGAGCGAAGACAAAGTCTTTACCGCCTGTTTCCCCAACTAAACGAGGGTACGATTTGTAGTTTGTGATGTTTTCCCCGACTGTCTTCCAAATCGTTTGGAATACGCTTGTAGATCCTGTGAAGTGGAATCCTGACATACGTGGATCTGTTAATACCACTTCTGATACTTGTGAACCGCGTGATGGGACGAAGTTGATAACGCCCTTAGGCAGGCCAGCTTCTTCCAGGATGCGCATGAAGTAGTAGTTTGATAGGATAGCCGTTGTGGCTGGTTTCCACACAACTACGTTCCCCATGATCGCAGGAGCTGACGGCAGGTTACCACCAATGGCTGTGAAGTTGAATGGAGAGATCGCTAGTACGAAACCGTCTAATGCACGGTATTCCAGGCGATTCCAAATGTTTTTCATGCTGTCCGGTTGCATTTGATAGATTTGGTTCGCATAATCAACGCCAAAGCGTAAGAAATCAGCTAATTCCTGTGCAGCATCAATTTCCGTTTGAATAGCTGTTTTAGATTGTCCTAACATCGTAGCCGCATTGATGACATCACGGTATGGTCCGGAGATTAAATCAGCCGCTTTCAGGAAGATGGATGCTCTGTGTTGCCATGGCATATTGGACCATGATTCTTTCGCAGCCATTGCCGCTTCTACTGCATCGCGAAGTTCTTTTTCTCCAGCTTGTGAATAGGTAGCCAACACATGTTTGTGATCATGTGGCATCACCACTTGCTTCACTGTATCTGTCTTGATTTTCTCGCCATTGATGATGACCGGGATCTCAACCTCGATACCAGCTTGGCGTTCTAATTCAGCTTTTAACGTTTCTCTTTCTTTCGTACCTGGGGCATATGTATTACCAGGCTCATTTGTAGGTGTTGGGATGTTGTAAATTCCGTTACTCATTCTCTTCACATTCCTTTCTGATTACATTCTGTCTGGATGTTACTTGCTAAAGATTCCTTTTAATGCAAATGCGATATTCGCCGGCCTTTCCGCCAGACGTCGCATGAAATACCCGAACCAGTCCTCGCCATATGGCAGGTAAACGCGGACGGTATATCCTTTTTTCAATAATTCGGTTTGCAGTTGGTTCCGCATTCCGTAAAGCATTTGAAACTCGAAGCGATCATTCGGGATATTGTGTTCTTTCACTAACCCGATCGTGTAATCGATGATCGCTTCATCATGGCTTGCGACCGCTGTATAATGGCCGTTCAAGAGTTGCTTCTTGATGAGATGCTTCAGATTCTCATCCACCTTTTTCTTCTCCTGGAACGCCACTTTACCCGATTCATTATATGCACCCTTCACAAGCCTCAAATAAGGGGAGAACTGATTGAGATCATCCACATCCTTATCTGAAACATATAGATAAGATTGGATCACCGTCCCCACATTGTCGTACTTTTGACGGAGCTTCTTGTAAACGTCAAGGATGGCATGGCACCTCGAGGAATCCTCCATATCGAGAGTGACCGTGATTCCGCTTTCATTTGCCTTCGAGAGAATCAACTCCATGCTTTCCAAGACAAGATCTTGACTGATATCCAATCCCAAGGAGGTCAGTTTAACAGAAATTTCAGTGTTCAGCCCATGATACGCGATGGCATTGATACTCTGAATACATCCTTGGACATTCTCCCGCACCACATCTGTGGAATCGACGAACTCACCAAGATGATCGACCGTTACCTGGAACCCCTCCTCGTTCAATTGCGTAATCAATGGAATCGCTTGTAAAAAGGTTTCTCCCCCCACAAGCTTGTTAGCCCCAAATCTTGACCCCCACCGTTTGGCCATCTTATCCAACGCCTTATTGTGAGAAAGGAACAAGAAAAAACGCTTACTGATTGCTTCCATGATTACAACACCTCCTTATAATGATTCTTACCTCAAGACTGGAGTGATTAAACGAAGAAATGTAAATCTTAAGAAAATTATAACGGGAATAGTGGCTCGGAAACAACGTGCTCGGGACACAAATATTTGTAGGTTGAGTTATGGTGGAAGCACAAATGGAGGAGCTAGGCTAATGGAATAATTTGAAACTTTATATAATGGTTTTCCGTCTAATTAATAAACATATGATAAGGGGATTTGAAAATGGAAAAGAAAAAAGGCTTGATACCTTCCATCATCTTCGGTTCTATTATTTTGTTGTCTATTCTGGCATTAGCCTTCTTTATCTATAATGGCGAATCCATCCTTGAGGGTATTAAAGACGGATTCACGGACGAAGGGTCTATGTCAGTCCAGATTATAAATATTTATCAAAAGGGAGAATGATATGACAAATTTCTTCATCATACTGATGGGATTTTTCATTGTAACTTCAAATGTTTTTGGATTTATTTCATATAAGAAAAAGAAGAGTCTATATTCTGCTGCCTTTACTATACTTCTTCTAGCAGCTTTATTTGCATCCATCGGAGGAATATTGGCCATGCTCATCATTCGAGATGCCTTTGCCGTATTTTATGGCCTGCAGGTTGGATACTATATACTGATTAATAGCCTGATTGTTTTATTAATTGGAATTGTTGTAAGTGTCGTGAAAAAATACAACATTGGAAATTGAGGTATTGGCTAAGGGGACAGATCGGGGACGGTTCTGCCTCTACCATTCCCCCAAAAAGTAGAGTAAAAACCCTCCCCGCTTTGCTACTTATAACTTCTTTTCCGACAACAAATCCTTAACCGACCCCAACACATAATCCGGCGTCCAAACCGTCCCCCTCAAATCCTCCTCCGTGGTGATCCCGCTCAGCACAAGGGCCGTTCTCATCCCGGCTTCAATCCCCATCCGTATATCGGTCTCCAGGCGGTCACCGATCATGACGCACTCTTCCGGCTTCAGTTGTAATATCTTCAGTGCTGCTTTTATGGTCAGGATGGATGGCTTTCCAATCTGGACATCAATCTTTCTTCCCACAACCCCTTCCACCGCTCCAATCATCGCCGCACAATCCGGTACATCGCCAATCTCCAGTGGACAGGTTCTGTCAGGATTAGTCGCAATCATTTTCGCTCCAAGCTTGATCGACTGGTAGGCGAAATTCAAGTGGTCGTAATGAAAATCCCGGTCCCATGAGAGCACGACGATATCAACCTCAGCTGGTGTCATTCCTTCCCTAAATCCCGCAAGTGTCAGCTCATCCTTGATCGGCTGTTCACCAATCACATACAACGTCGCTTGGGGATGATGCTCCCGTAAATAGTCAATCAGTGTAACCGTCGGATTCAAAATGTTTTCAAGGTTAGCCCGAATATTGAATCCATGCAACTTTTCCACATAGCGGTGACGTGATTCAATGGTCTTATTGGTCAGGAACAGCACCTTTTTCCCTTCATTGATAAGGGTATTGATGGTGGTGTCTGCTCCCTCTATCAATTGCTTACCGAGATACACGGTCCCATCCAAGTCAAAAATATACCCCTTTAAATTCTTCATCTGTACCCCCTCCATAATTAGAAAAGCGCAAGCGCCTTGTTTAGCCCCGACAAGCATTGGAGGGTCGATCAGTGAAGACGTTCTTTGACTTCAATGGTCGGACCGAAATGTCTCGAGGGGCTAGGCGCTGGAGCTGGCCAATTCTCAAATTCAAGTTAATCTCTCTTATTACAATAAAAAATTCCTTGAGCATGACGATTTCTCCAATTGAACAATTGGATTTTTCGTCATACCCAAGGAATCTCCTCATCTTTATCCTTGTACCTCTTCATTTACATATGTTGTGTCATCAAATCTTCGCCGATGATGACCTTTGATGTCCCGAGTTTCTCCACCACTTCTTCATACGGTTCCCCGTCGGATAAGTGGACAAGAACCATTTTTCCGATTCTATCCACGTCATACTTTTCAACAATTTCAATAAGACTGCTGTGATTGCCTGCCACTTTACGGGCAGACGTTGCTTCATGGATTAACATATCTATCTGGTCATACTGTCCGATCCGTTCGTTGATTTCCGAATCACTCGAATATACGAGTACCCGTCCGGCACATCGTACTTCAAGCCCGACAGTAGGAACAGAATGTAATGCCTTAAAGCAGGAAAACGTCATTCCCCCTCCAGACAAAAGTTCCTTTTCCCGATCTCCATCAAAGGTCTCGATCTCAATCGCAAAGGCGATCGGCCATTGATCGGCTTCCATCGTCGAGAGCCATTCCTGAAGCTTCTTCTCATTCCGGTCATCACATAGAATCCTTAAAGGCTTTCTCCTGTCCTCAAGCCACATCCCCCATAGCAAAGATGGCAACCCGTAAATATGATCAATATGAAAATGAGTGAACACGACTGCATCAAGTTCCCTCAAATTCACCTGCAGCTGCTTCAGCTTCCTGCATGGATTGCCGCTGACATCGACCAGCACATGATACTCATCATTCGAGAGGCAGATGGATGTATTGTCGCGTTCCGAACCGGGATACGCACTCCCGGTTCCTAAAAAATGAATGTCCACCAGATCACCTCCTATTTAATTCCTGAGTGCATAAAGCTCGATACGAATTGTTTTTGAAAAAGGAAGAAGGCAATGACCAGCGGCATGATGACCATGACCGTCCCTGCAGCAACCATCCCCCACTGCGCTCCCGTTTCATATGATTGTGCAAAGAGGGCAAGTCCGACAGTCAATGGTCTGGACTCCACGGAATCCGTGATGATCAACGGCCACATGAAGTTGCTCCAATGGTGGCTGACCGAGACCAGGGCAAAGGCTATATAGGTCGGTTTCGCAGATGGTATATAGACATGCCACAGGGTTTGATACCATTTACATCCGTCCATTCTTGCCGCTTCATCAAGATCAAAAGGGACCTGTTTGAACGTCTGGCGCATCAGGAATACACCGAACGCCGAAGCCCAATACGGCATCATGACGGCAAGCTTTGTATTGACAAGTCCCAGTTGGCTGATGACCTGATAGTTCGGAAATAGCAGGATTTCAGGCTGAATCATCAGCTGCAGCAGGAACAGGATGAACAGCACATTCTTCCCGGTGAAGTTCACCCGTGCAAATGCATAGGCTGCAAGGGTAACCGTGACGATCTGGACGATCAACACGCCAAACACGATCACGAACGTATTAAAATAGTATTGCAGAAATGGTGCCGTCTCCCACGCTTGTATGTAGTTCTCAAACGTCGGATTCGAGACCCAGAACGGGAAGCCTCCATTAATCACTTGATTCCCCGGAGAGAAAGAAGTGACGACCACCCAAAGCAGGGGGATGAATGAAAGAATCCCTAGAACAATAATGATGGCATAGTTCAATTTTTTCATCGTTGCTTCCCCTCCTAATAATGGATTTTTCGGTCAAGGTATAGATAGTTGAAGGCGGTGATACCGAGCATGATGACAATCAGAATCACGGTCAGCACCGCGGCTTTACCAAGATCCCAGTTCGTGAACGCCGCTTCGTAAATATGGTAGAGTAATAGATTACTGGCATTATCCGGTCCACCTTTGGTCATTATGTACAGGTGGTCGACGTTTTTAAATGAATTCGTAATCGCCACGATCATGACGAACAGCGTCGTCGGCATCAGCAAAGGAAACGTGATATGACGGAACATCTGGAACGGTTTTGCCCCTTCCATCTCAGCCGCTTCATACACGTCACTTGGTAAATTTTGCAGTCCTGCCAGATAGAAAATCATAAAGAAACCCGCATCTTTCCAGACGATCATGACAATCATCGCAATCATGACGGTACCCGGATCCCCCAACCAGCTCGTATCCCCACGGCCGAACGTATGGAGAAAGTTATCGAGCAATCCATACTGAGGCGTGTAGATGAAAAGCCAAATATTCGCTACCGCGATGAGCGGAACAATCGTCGGATAGAAAAAGGATGTACGGAGCAAAGCGCTTCCCGCCATTTTCTTATTCAACCAGATGGCAAGATACATCGCTAGGAACAAACTCGTGGGCACAGTTCCAATCATGAAGAGGATGTTATTCAGAATGACCTTCCTGAATATTTCATCTCCGAAGACTTCCTTATACTGTTCCAACCCGGAAAATTGGAGCCTCGTCATCGGTCCGCTGTAGAAGCTTAACTGAATCGACTTGAGCGTCGGATAAAACGTAAACAATGTTAAAAAGATGAAAGAAGGTAACAGCAGCCCGTAGGCGAAAAGATTATTCCTTGCCCCGGAACTGAATTTTCTATGCTTCGTTGTCATCTATCAGTCCCACCTTTCTTGTGAAAGGAGCTCAAGGTCAGCGAACTGTCCACTTGAGCTCCACTTCATTCAATGCGTCACCTGTTGCCCTTTACTGAAATGGCTCCAACACGTCTTCTGTTTTCTTCTGTGCATTGTCCAATCCTTCATCAACGGGGCTTTGACCCGTTAAGATGGATTGAATATGATCATTGAAGATTTTCTGTACCTCACCATTTTGATAGGTTGCCAGTTCACTTTCTGCATACTCAAGCTGCTCTCGGGCAACCAGTGCAGGAGGGAACTCCTCTACATACTTCTTCAACAAGTCTGTCTCATAAGCTGATTCGGTGGTGGCTACATATCCTGTATCGATGGACCACTGAGCTACCCTTTCAGGTTCGGTCAGGAACTTCATGAACTTGACGGCCGCTTCCTTGTTTGCTTTTGGCAGGTCTTTGAACAAGTAGATATTTCCGCCTCCTGTAGGAGAACCGTATTGCTCGTTCGCCGGCAGGAATGATACGCCGAAATCAAAATCTGCATTGTTCTTCACATTCGTCAGGTTCCCCGTCGTATGGTACATCATCGCCGTTTTTCCACTCAGGAAGTCAGAAGGAACCGTCGCCCATTCAATGACACCCTCCGGCATGATTTTATGTTCTTTCCCAAGGGATAACCAGAAATCCATAGCTTCTTTTGCATATGGGGCATTGAAATACACTTCTTTCCCATCCTGGGACATGATATTCTTCTCTGTTTGAAGAGCCAACGCCTGGAACATCCAGTACTGATAGCCGGTACTCGGAATCTCAAGACCCCACTGGTCCTTACCGCCATTCTTCGTCAGCTTCTTCCCGTATTCCACTAGCTGATCCCAATTTTCAGGTGGAGATTCCGGATCAAGTCCGGCTTCTTTGAATGCATCCTTGTTGTAGTAAAGGACGATCGTACTGCGCTGGAACGGCAAGCTGTACACTTTATCACCGATGGAAGAGTTCGCCATGAATCCATCATAGAAATCATTCAAGTAATCTTTTTTAAACATCGGCGTCAATTCCTCAATCAAGTCATTCTCAAGCAACGTAAAAAGGTCAATGGAGAATAATACGGCAAGCTCTGGTGAATTTCCTGCCTGGGCCGATGCCATCACCTGTGTCATCGTCTCGGCATAACTGCCTCCGTATTTCGCGTTCACCTTGATGTCGGGATTCTCTTTCTCGAAATCTGCCACAAACCCATCCACGATCTTCGCTACATCCCCGCCGACCGCTACCGGAAACCAGAAATCAATTTCAGTCGTTTCACCTCCAGCGGTATCACTGGTACTGCATCCAGCAAACACAACCATCAACACTAAAACGAATGATAAAAGCCTGATCTTCATGTCATTTCCTCCCCTTTTTTTTCATAAAAAAACCCATGAACAATAAACTGCAGCACAAAAATGTGGCATGCATTTTATTGGTCACAGGGATTCTCCGCATCTCTACCCTTAGACGATAACCTGTCTAATATATATGTCTGATTATTCATAATAATACAATATTAACTAAAAGTTGGCAATCAAATTCTTGTTTTTTACTTGTTTTTCACAAAAAAAGTGGAAATGGATCTTCAACACAGATCCATTTCCACCCTTCACTTATTCCTCTTTCTCCTCATTTTTCTTCCTCAGCTTCGGCAGACTCATCGCCTTGATCTCCCGTTCTTCAAAGAAGTTACCAATCCTCGTCATGATGAAGGTGACAAGTGTGGCGAAGATGACAATCGAATAAAACCCTGCTCCGATGCCGATTCCGATACCCCCGACATAGAAAATCATCGCAGCTGAAGTGAGCCCTTTCACCCGCAGTCCATCTTTCAGGATCACCCCTGCACCCAAGAACCCGAGCCCCGATACGATCTGGGCAGCAAGTCGGAGGGGATCCATCATTTTCCCGCTGTCCGGTTCACTGAGCATATCGGCGCCTTCGATTGAAACGATCGTAATCAACGTACATGCCACCGAAACATACGTATAGGTTTTCAAACCGGCCGGCTTATTCTTCGATGACCGGTCCCATCCGATGATGAACCCCAACACCGCACTCACCACAATCCGGAAATAGATGTCGTGCTGCCAGAAGAAGTCTGTAAATTCATTTATGTAATGTGACATGCCCGGCTTCCTCCTTAAACAAAAAGGGACCCCTCCCCAAACGAATCTGCCTGTTACGCTTTGTACGGGTCCCTTCTATACTTTCTACCAATATTCGTTCGTTGAAATTTCTTTTATCGTACACTAATTATTTTTTGATAGCAATGCTGTATTTAGTGGGGAGGATGTTCGTGGAAAGAATGGAGGATTATATGAATCTATGATGACTGCAATAAGGCTCTCCACTTTTAATATAATCTCTTAAAATAGCAATGACATCCTCTAAGGACTGAACAGACGTTTCAGTGCGCGGGACCTTTTTACCAATTTCAAAATGATGGTGATATGGATCAGTATTAATATTATTATATGGTGGATTTGGTTTACTCTGCTTGTCAAACGCAGTGAGAAAACGTGATGAAACACCCATCTTGGTTTGACGTTGAGAAAGTTCCCATCCATATCTGTATTCCTTTAAGTCTTCATTTTCTATTTTTTCATTGATAAAAAGAACTGTTTCCCCATACACGGTGTGATGCAATAAGGGAAGAACAGCCGTCACCCGCTTAGCACCTTTCGAACTAATTACAAGCACCTCAGGTTTAGTTAAATCAAACACATCCGGATGTGATTCAAAGAGTCGTTGAATATGCTGAATCCGATCAGTCTGATTGATATTCATCTTTTAGTTCCTCTAACTCGTCCATTATGTCTTTCCAGTCATAATATTTATCCGGTTCTTCTAATTCGTCTGGATTCTTAACTTGGGCGTAGACTTCATAGAAGGATTTATTTCCATTGCTCTTTTCATACGTACGTTTTTCTTCTTCCAGTTCTTTAATGATATCCAACCGGGTACGGTTACGGATCTTGAATGCCTGAAATATGGCTTGTATGCGTGATGACCACAAGCTGTCCTTCCAATAAAATGTTACATGAGCAGGATAACGATTATGCTTATTCGTATCAGCTACCTCTAAACCAAGATTTACATAGCGACTTAGAGTTGCTTTAGAAATTTTCAAGCCCTTGCAGATCATATTGGAAGAATAAAGATAGTCGTGCTGGTAATCATATTTCAAAGATCCCTTGTCTGAGATAAGTAAGAACAGGGAATCAAGAAAGTATTTCGTGACAGCCAGATTCTCCACAGGATGCATCGCTGTATCCCTCAATGCTTCTGACAGTGCCACAATCAAGTTTTTATATTCATCATGATAATTCATTTTCTGTTTAAAGACTGTATCTTCAGTGTGTACTATTTTCCGTACAAAACGATGATATTTCATTTCAGTGGCATGCGCTAACATGAGAAACACAAATGCAGGTTCTTTTTCATAATCGATGTTATCTAAAATCAAGGCAGCAGAATTCATTTTACCTTCCTCAATAATCATCACAAACCCCTCCTTTGTCTATATTTTACCACAAAATGAAACAAAAAATACTTTTCGTTTCATCCTACAAGCTAACAATTATTTTTAGCCATCCTTACATTCATTACAATCTGTGCACTGACAATCACAATCAACAAACCAATAAAAACCCAGACATTCAAGACATCTATAAAGAAACTAAAAACAATCGTCCATATCCCCATAACCATCACGAAAATTCCATTCACCTTACCAAAAGCATCTTCATTCTTTATACGCCCTTCCACATATCCAGCCAGCGACTTATAGTACCTCTTTTTCCACACCAGCAAACCCAGAATTATAATGAGTACTCCCATTGAAACGAATATCACTTGAGCTATAAACATTCTTTACACCCCTGTTTGAACAGTGGAAGATGCTGGCATCTTCCACTCTCCTTTCTTCTCAAACCCGCCGGCCAATCGGTTAGCAAGCTCCGTCACGTCTTCTGGATATTTCATCTGTTCCAAGAGCTTGATGGCATTTTTCGTGGTGGAAGGACCCTCATGGATTTTGTAGTCGAAATGGACACTGTCTTCCTGAACCGTTTCACGGAAATGATAGTTTTCGAATCCGCCCACCAGCGTTGTCAGTTCAATATCATGTGATGCAATCATCGTCATGCCCTGGTGGTTTCTGAGCCACTCCATAATAGAGGCGGAGGCCGCGATGCGCTCAACGGTATTGGTCCCCCGAAGAATTTCATCGATGAAAGCAAGACAGGGAACACGGGAATCAACCGTATTCATAATCCGCTTCAACGACTTGATTTCCGCTTTGAAATAGCTGTCCCCATCAATGACGTTGTCTTGAATCGCCATGGATGACAGCACGTATCCAGGCTTCATCCTCCAGCTGCTTGCAAGTACGGTGTTGATTGTCTGAGCAAGAATAGCGTTAATGGCAACAGCTTTCATGAAGGTCGATTTACCAGAAGCATTCGAGCCGGTGATCAGCGACAATTTATTGAGGTGAGCATCATTCTTGACTGGATCCTCAATCAACGGATGAACCATGTCTTCAAAGAGTAATTCCTCCCTATCTATAAAATTCGGTGTGCAATTGCCACCAATCGTACGGCGGTAAAACGTGATCGCTATGCCCACATCTATTTTCCCAATCGCTTTCCAAAGCGCCTCATATTTATCACTATTTTCCTTCAGCATCCGGATGATAAAGAAGTAGGAAATAAAGTCCAGCATGAAAATAATCCGTATGTATTCAAATAATCCCTCTAAATCTCCTGCCCCTTTTCCAAGTGAAATGACTTTCTCAAGAACGAGAATCTTCCGGATAGGTTCAACTAATTTACCAATGTTCTTTGAATACGTTCTGAAAGAATCATCATGGATTGTCGTCATCCGCTTACCGGTCCGGATGATACCCGCCACATAGGACATTTCATACAAGCTGATATCAAGACGCCGGCGGTTTTTATAATAGATCAACACATTCAGACAAATGGATACAATCAGCGAAAGAAGTCCGGCTTTCAGCGAAAAAAAGATACCCCCGATGCTCGCAATTGCTAAAATCCCGCACACAAAATACAGCCAGACATGTTTGATATTTTGATATTCATTATAAAAGAAAGACGAAGAGTTGGTGTGATTCCGTTTCCCCAATAATTTTAGGTCATATAAAAGCCGCGTGCGTAGTGGCTTATTTTCTTTCATCAGTTGGTAGAAAGATTCATCCCGGTCCTGATCCGTGAGTTGGACCGTATGGAGCTGGTGGTACAAATATTCGGACCCGACTGAAGTTTGGGTGTAATTGAGTCTCTGGAATACCTCATCCATCGATAGATCTCGCCATGTAATGTCGTCAACCTGATGCTTCTGACGCCCATGGTTTTCCCAATATGTATTGACAGATTCCGTTGGCTCGTCGATTGAGAAGCTAACCTTTTCCTGCCATTCTTTTTCTATCGTTCTTTTGATCCGTCTTTTTTTCTGAATGTCGGTGAGAATGAAAATGGCGAATAATGCAGCTATGATAATGGTATATTTCATGGGTTTCCTCCAGATGTTTTTTTAAAACTCTTAACAGTTATATTTTACCATATTAAAATTTTGCACATATAATAAAATAAAACTCGCCGTATAAAAAATTGGGCGAGTTTCTTTATTAGGAATACAAAACCTTATTAAAATACTGGAGATACGGTTCATCGCAATCTTCTACCTTACCCTTTATCGAAGAACCAGTATAACTAAAATAAGCGGAGATTTTCGGGCTATATTCAGAATGGAACTTGTTGTTGGGGTAAATAAGCGGAGGTTTTCCGCTTATGCCCAGAATAACTACCCACATCTGTATCCATTGAGTCAATAAGCGGAATATTTCCTTTTATTTCTGCTTTTTTTAATAGTAATTCCAAATTAAGCGGAATTTTTCCGTCTATTGATCAGCTCTGGTACTTAACCTGATCTCCCAACCGAACAAGGATGTTGGAACCAGTTTTTATTAAAATAGGTAAACAAAAGTTTTCCCCTCTTTTCAACATGTACCATTCGTATTGTTTGAAATAACTATTTAATTTCCTATTTCCACAAATGATTTCCCATTCTTCAATAAGAATTCAATTGTATAGTCATCATTGTGTATTTTCTCCTGAATTTCTGGTAACGCCAAATAGTCTTGTACGGCTTTTTCAATTTCTACGATCTGCTCTTGGGGAAGTGGTTTATCCAGATCCGTTTTTATCCAAACATAAGAGTGACCATCCTTCACTTGGTACGATAATCCTGCCAGTTGATACGTCGATTTCCCTGCCATGGCATCATAGATATCAGATGAAATCATGGACCAACGATTATCTTGCTGACGATGCATCAGGTTGAAAGTATCCACCTCAACCTCTTTCACATTTAAATCCTGTCGTTCTATTTCTTTTTCAATATCTGCAATAATTTCCTTCGATTCATCAATATGGTCCGGCATATCAATGGTGACGATCATTGAAGAGCCAGTCCCCTTCATCCCTGCTAACTCATACTCAGCCACTTCGGCATATCCATAGGAAGCGAATACTTCCTTCACAATCTCTCGTACTTTATCATATACAATGTTTGAGTCATCGCTTCCCGCATGAGTAGGAACTTCAGATGCTTCTATCATCTTTAATTCATACTCGTCATACCCATTTTCATATAAATAATTGGTGATCTTGGATTCAAGATCTTCTTTTGCTTGCTTTAATGTGGAATCCCCCAAATGAAGTGACACTTCAATCGTGAAGGGAGACGGTTTTGTCCCTACTGAATTAACTCTGTATCCTTCCTTTTCAACTAGTGTAAAGAGGTCAGAAGTCAAATTGGGGTTGGGTTCCCCGTCTGAAACCTGGGGAGTGATCGGTAACACTTTCGCTACAATACTCGCCATGGTCGTTGAGTAGAACGGGGATGTGACAAGAAAGAGAATACACGCTGCCGCAATCCAGCCATATTTTCTAAAGTGACTCTTCTTCTTTTCAGTTGAACTCTCCATAATTTTACTTCGAAGCATTTCTTTCGATGTGTCTGTTAACGTTAGTTGTTCTTCCAATTCTTTAAATCGATCTGTTGATTTCATTGATTCCCCCTCCTCTCATCAATATCTTTTCCAGTTCAACCAGCGCTCTTCTTAGCGTCATTTTCACCTTGCTTTCAGACCAGTTCAGCACATGGGCTGTTTCTGATGTTGAAAATTCTTTCAACTTTCTAAGAATGATGACATGCTGGTATGTTGGTTTTAATTGTTGAATGGCTCTGTATAATTCTTCCGATTCTTCATTCATCTCGACAATTTGCTCAGGTAGCGGCTTGCCGTCTTTCTCCTCCATCGTTAGGCCAAGATAGTGTTTCAGCGGATGCTTCTTTCGAAAATGGTCGATCGTCACATTATGAGCAATAGAAAATAGCCATGTTTTCACAGATGATCTCTGTTTAAATTGCTGTTTATTTCTATAGGCTTTCAGAAAGGTCTCCTGCGTTAAATCCTCTGCTTGTTGATAGTCCCGTACCATTAAAAGTATGTATGTGAGGATCGATTCTCCATATTGAGTAAACCATTCATCTAATTCTTGTTGGTCCAAAACTGCTCCCCCTTCCCTCCTATACTTAGACGCAAATGGAAATGTATTGGTCACGCTTGAAGTGAATTTCTCATAAAAAAAGCATTAACCCCTGGTTGGGATAATGCTGATGACATCGCTAAATTATGCCCCC
>CAWBBM010000025.1:0-5585 GCA_963787015.1 uncultured Bacillaceae bacterium | reverse complement strand
TACTAAACACTATCAGTCTTGAGTGAGGAATTCGTCTCCTCCCTCCTACTCTATCACTTTGTCTTTAAACCGATAATTTCAAAATCATTCCAATCACTTAAGGAGAAACCCGTCACGACATAACATACTTCTGTCAACTAAATTTTATGTTCATCCTTTTTAACAAGTTGAATTCTACTAATGTAAGTTACGAATGTTCCTTTGTTATCCTAATATATCTAAAATGATATTCAGGTTTCTTGCTTCATCCATTTATTGTGAGCAGGGCCCGAGACGACCATGATGAATATTCCTATAACGCTTGAATTGTAAACGGTTTCGAGTGAATTCTGATTTGTCAACATCGATATTAAATAATTCTTACAATTATAAAATGAATTTTCGGAATAATAATTTGCGTGTTAACAAATAAATACTTGGTCCGATAACTAGTGTATAAACCAGGAGGTGCTTGATTATTATTATTTTAGAAAACCAAATAGTATCACCATTTTTACTGAAGACAGCAATCGAAATGAAGTTACCGATTTATTTCGATACGGATCTTCGTAGGCTCTCGATCGGGGAACAGGATAAAGTGCTGACAAACTCTGAGAGTTGCTTATCCCTATTAGAAAAAGAGCAACCAACTCATCCATTTACGACTGCAGCAAAGTTGGTAAAGAACAAAGCCGGGTTTAGGCAGTTCTTATCAAGTATGTATCCGGATTATTTCTACAGACTTATTTCACTAGATGATTTGGTAAACCTGGATAAGATTGACATCCCCTTTCCTGTCGTAGTAAAGCCAAACAAAGGGTATTCCAGTATCGGGGTATATATTGTTGAAACGGAATATGACTGGGAACATGCGGTGAAAAGCTTATATGCGGACATACTTCTGTCTGCTAATACGTATTCAAATGCCGTTATTGATGGAGCCGAAATCATCATCGAGGAATGGATTGACGGAGAAGAATATGCCGTCGACTGCTATTTCAATGAGATTGGAAAACCGGTTATCCTTAACATCCTGAAAAGGACCTTTATCAATAATAAAGATACGTCAGACAGGATTTACTATACGTCAAAGGAAATCATTTCCGACATTAAAGACGAAATCGAAGAATTCATTCATACATTGAGCCTGAACATGGAAGTGAAGAATTTCCCCTTCCATCTGGAAGTAAGAAGAAGTTCAAAGGGGATTAGGACGATTGAGTTGAATCCACTTAGGTTTGCCGGCGCCGGGACGACTGATGTAAGTCAACATGCGTTTGGTATAAATGGGGCCGAGTACTATTTTGCCAGTAAAGAACCCAAGTGGGAAGAGATATTGCTTGAAAAAGATCATCATTTTTACGGTTTCTTCTGTGCAGAAATCCCACCTCATATCACCAAGCCACTCATCCTGTCCATCGATCATGATAGGTTGCGAGATGAATTCAGCCATGTATTAGAATACAGAGAAATAGACGCGTCCAATGATCGGACGTTTGCAGTCATTTTCTTTAAAACGTTGGATTTAGAAGAATTACAGCATTTATTAAACCTTGATTTATCTGCATACATACAGGTAAAGACTAAGCAGGAGACGACAGTATAATGAAAAAAGCATTTAATCCAAAAAAGTCCATTCAAGCGAAATTATTTTTAAATTTTATAATTCCATTTCTTGTGTTGGGGGCTCTGGTCTTTATCTTTATCCGCCTTCTTACAGGTTACATATTGGAAGAACATGTCCTCCCCCAATTCGAGCAACTATTAAAGATCAACGGGGAAAATTTAGCTGATACCATTGATGGTGATTTAGTAAATGAAATCATTATGAATGATGATAAAAGCAATGGGGAGTTAACGGCAAAATTAGATCAATTCATAGAGGGGAAAAATAGAATTGAATATGTGTATGTCTTGACTGAAAAAGGTGGGAAAGACTACATTGTCGGTCTGAATGATAGTCCTGATACGATGGTTGAATCACCATTTACCAACGATCAAGCAAAGGCATTCACAAATCACGAATCCATACTTTCTCCCATTTATTCGGACAAATGGGGAACCCACAAATCCTATTTTGTACCAATGGAGAACTCTGACGCCATTATCGGAATTGATATGAGTGCACAGTTCATATCGGATTTAAAGAAGAATATCACCATCTTCCAATCGATATTCATCGGAGTTTCCATCCTACTTGGCGCCATATTATCATATATTTTCGGCAGAGGGTTGAATAAAAACATCCAACAACTCCTTTCTTCCATGACCAAGGTAACAAATGGTGATCTTACGGAAAGCATCAACTCTGAACGAAAAGATGAAATCGGTCTATTAGCGAATCGATATGAAGAAATGAGAACAGTCTTAAGAAAAGTGATTCATCATGTACAGGAGAATTCCAATCAGATTACAGACACCAGCGCCATCCTTGTTACAGCTTTCGACGAATTAGCTGATGCTTCGAATCAAATTGCCATTGGTACCGGAGAAGAAGCGAATGCAAGTGAAAGTCGATCGGTGCATATTGAAGAAATTTCGAATAAAACCACTCTCATGTCTGAGAAAATTAGCACGGTCAATAATCAAACGAAGGAAATCAATCAATTCACAAGAAATACTGGGAAAATTGCCAAAGAAGGAACAGGCAAGATCCAACAAATAACCGAGCAAATGAATAAAATCAAAAACAATGGCGAAACAAATTCCAATAAATTGACCTTACTAGGAGGGAAAATATCTCAAATCAACAGGGATATTGAGCTGATTAAGGATGTGGCAGATCAAACCAATTTACTTTCTTTAAATGCTTCCATTGAAGCAGCAAGAGCCGGGGAAGCTGGTAAAGGCTTCTCCATCGTCGCACAAGAAGTTCAAAAATTGGCGAGTCTGACCGACAATAATGTAAAAACCATCAATGCTGTATTAAAAGAAATTAATGAACAAACTTCAGAAATGGTGAACGCCCATAATGAAATCAATTTAGATATTCGTGATGGTGTTGAACTTATTTCAACTAGTGGCGATTTGTTTCAACAAATTTTCCAAGCAGTTAATAGCTTGACTGAGCAAGTGAATACGATGGTAACAGATGTGGAAGACATCAGCGGAGCTTCCAAAAAAACAGTGGAATCCATCCATGAAATTGCCGCCATTTCTGAAGAAGGTGTGGCAACGATCCAGGAAATCTCTGCAGCATCTCAACAGCAAAGTACGACGGTCAATATGCTGAAAGAGCGGAATGATGAACTGAAATCAATGGCAGATTCCTTAAAGGACCTTGTCAAAAGCTATAAGCTATCATGATTTACCTTAGAAGGAGATGTGAGTTTCATCTCCTTCTTTTTGTTTTTTCATAGATTGTTGTTTAAGAAACAGAGGCTACAATTAATGGTTTAATGTTATAAAGATCTTAATCTTTGAGCTCAAATTGAAGTGACAAGGTCCCTCCCTCTCCTTCAAATGTTGGTTATGGTATAATCATTTTTTCTAGTGAATAGAAATCCAGGCTTTAACGAAAAAAATTTGTTGTCAAAGGTGAAGAATTTGAGAGAATTTGAAATGCTGGTATCCATCAAAAAACTCGGATCATTATTAAAAGAATTCCATACATGCACGTGTCCCAATCTGAAAAAGAAATTAGTGAGAGAAATAAAATGCCAAAGTGAAAAGATTCACCCTAGAAATGATGAATGAGCGTAAGAAATGGAGGTAACGTAAGCGTTACCTCCACTTTAGTTATCCGTATAGATTCATGGTAATCCCTTTTCAAATTAGCCCTGCCTGCTATTTTTTGATAATTTTCATTTCATTTACTGGCCAATAAACAATATTTGTCGTTCCCACTACCTTCTCCAGGGGGATTGAACCAATCAGACGGCTGTCTTTGCTATATCTCCTGTTATCCCCCATTACGAATAATTCACCTTCAGGAACCGTTGTTTGATTTACAGCGGTATCTTCCAATGTAAAGTCCTTGGTCAATGGCCCGTCTACATTTTGTTTTTGATCTTGTAAGTAGGGCTCATCATAGACCCTTCCATTCACATACAGCGTATCAT
Organism: uncultured Bacillaceae bacterium; assembly: GCA_963787015.1. GTDB lineage: Bacteria > Bacillota > Bacilli > Bacillales > Bacillaceae_B > Rossellomorea. The sequence continues at coordinate 1,545 of CAWBBM010000025.1, read as the reverse complement.
TCTTATATTCAATCCGGTCTCCCGGCAGGCCGATGACCCGTTTTATGTAATCTTCGTCTTCAGTAGCATGGAATACGACTATATCGAATCGCTCCGGTTTATCCAACTTATTTACAATCATCCGATCATGGTCCAATAAGGTTGTATTCATCGATGCACCGTCAACGACAATGGGAGTCAGGAAAAAAGTCCGGATGATGACCATTAGCATAATCCCGACGCATAATGATTTCGCCCATTCCCACATCTCACTTCTGTTGTTGCCCACTCTTATCACCCTTTCTATTTGAAAACTGTCACCCTATAACATTCGATAACGGCTTGTTGATTTCCTTCTCTCTTTTCAGATCAATGTTAAAAATGGGATTGTGCCCATTTTTAAGTTTTATCAAGCACCGAATTCCCGTCCATTATTCACTCCATAAACCCACGATATTCACTTTCCAAAATAATATCGTCCGCATCTAAAGACGTCCATTCCTCAACGGACATACCCTTGTGATCCTTCAAATAACTCTGCATCATCAGGTAGCCCATTTGGTAATTCGCCCGTCTAGGGATGTTTAAAGAAGGATTTCCATTGAACCACTCATTATACATCTCCAAATTCCATGAAGTACCGTACTCTCTCAACTGGGATAAGGGCATCTCCAACTCTTCTTGCGATACCCCCTTCGTCCATGGCACCTCCACTCCCGGGTATACCTTCTTGGCAAATGAATCCCCCTTGCCTTCGAATAGGACAAAGTCGAGTAAATTAGAGTAGCCTCCTACATGCTCCATCGTCACAGCATGGTTATATTCGTGGGCCATAGTGTAAGCAAGTCTCTCCTTACTATAGGAAGGATCAAGCAGCAATAGAATCACATTATCGTCAAGCGTCCATGCTGCCACTCCTGCCATGCTCTTCATTCTGGCATCAGGATTAACAGGCAGGACATAAACGAATTTGTCCCCTCCCCTAAGTAGTCGGGAAGATTTCAACAGGGCTTCTTTGATGATTTCATTCGTTTCACCCTGACGCTCGATAAGTCCTCCCGTATGTTCTTTCAGGGTTTGAACATCGCTTGTGGTAGTGACGATTGGTGGGATTTCATGTTTCAATAGTAGCTTCCGCTTCTTCAGTTCCTTCCGCAGGGGGTCCATCACCGTGTAATTCCACGTTCCGATTGTGTTCAGATTTGAATTCTTCTCCACCACCTCGATATAATCAAACAGTTCTTCGTAAAAAGGGCGGATGTGGAAAGTTTGGTCCCCCTCTGAAAACTCCATATCTTTCTGAGCAGGGAGATCCTCGGGTACGATTTTAGTCTCTTCTTCCTCTGAGCAGGCTGCAAGGGTCAGGGATAGCATCGTTAAGGTAATGAGGGCTAGTCGTTTCATCGTTCAATCACCTTCCATTTTATTGAAGTCAATAGTAAATATACGAGTGACCATGCCAATGGTTTCATTTTTAGCGTATCTTCCCCTATGAAACCACCTCTAAAAAAGACCTGGAAGGTTTCTTTAACGAACCGATAAAGAATATGGTAAGATAACAAGATA
>CAWBBM010000024.1:0-11516 GCA_963787015.1 uncultured Bacillaceae bacterium | reverse complement strand
CTATTCATTTCAGAATCTTTCATATGCTACCAATTATTTCAAAACATTCAAATGAGTTCAATCGTTAATTTCCGGTGGAAGCCTCTCTCAAAAAGGGACGGCATACGCAGCACTTTACTCTACCAAACCACATATAGAAGAATTTAGTATCATCCGGGGCCACGGAAATTGTAGAACTATTAAAAGCTCAGAGTTCTTCATTCTGAGCTTCATTGACCACATATCCACTTATAGATGCTTCAATGACCTTTTCCACATGTCAGTCCCCGGATCCGCCCCCAGAATCACGACCGCCTCACATTGTGTAGTTTCGGTCCTCACCAGGTTTGGCGCCTGAATCAATTCCAGGTGTATGCCTATCCTCCCCTCTTCTTTTTCTTCTCACATCCATGCCTAATGCAAATAATAAGGTCCCGCCTATGAGAAGCACAAACCATGTCATAATGCCTCCTCCTTATCTCTGTAAGATCTTAAAGTATACATTTCTGATGTTACTAGAAATCAGCGTCGTACTTGTATAAAACCTTCATGCAAAATACAATCTCCTCATAATTATCCTTATCATAAAGGGAAATTAAATATGTCGGTTAAACTGCAAGTTTATAACTGTGGATATGTCACCTCACCCCCTTACATCCAATTATTTCAAATTACCTTCTCAAACTCCATCACATATAAAAAAAACGCCTCGTTGTCAAAACGAGACGTTGGTGGACATTGGGACAGGTTCATTGTCCCCTCTTTCTCAATCTATTTCACTGCACCGAAAACCGGTTTACTTACGTCAAATTGCTTTAAGGTCAAAAGCTCGGATACCGTCACAAACTCATATCCTCGGTCTTCCAGTGCGGAGAGCAGTTCCGGCAATGCTTTCCCCGTGGAGGGATGGATGTCATGAAGAAGCACGATGGAATTTGGTGCAATTTCTTGCTCTACGGTGGTGATCACATCCTGGGCGTTCAAGCTCTGCCAATCCAAGGAGTCAACGGACCAAAGGATGAGCGGTTCATTTTCTTCATCCGCTACGGTTTCCACCTTTTCGTTGTAAGAACCATATGGAGGGCGGATTAACAAGTTCTCTTGACCTGTCGCATTGGCGATGATTTTCTCCGATTCTCCAATTTGCTGTTCGATCAGTTCTTTCCCAAGTTGAGTTAAGTCTCTATGGTGTAAAGTGTGATTGGCGATTTCATGACCTTCCTCAGCCACTTTTTTCGCAAGATCCGGGTAGAATTCAACTTGGCTACCCAGCATAAAAAAGGTAGCTTTGGCTTTATGTTCTTTCAACGTCATGAGTATATCCGGGGTCACCTTAGGACTGGGTCCGTCATCGAAGGTAAGAGCTACGTATTTGCCATTAGGATCTAATGGTTCGATTTCCCCATTTCCCTTCGCACTTTCTGAACTCTGATGTTCGGTCGGCTCTCCATGTATATCAACCGATAGCAGCGATTGCACTTCCTCCATAGGGATTTTCACTTCTATCCCCCCCGCTGCACCTGCTGCAATCTCATATTCATCAAAATACATGCGGAAGTAATTCGAATCAATGGACCATTTCCAATCATCCGGATCTTCTAACGCCTTTTCCAGATACTCGTCAAATATGTATGGTGAGAGATTTTTATCATTTTTCAATTGTTCTTTAACCTTTGTTCGTAAACGATCAAGATTCGGCTCATCCTCCACCATGTCATGAATCGTGATTAACTTTTGGGAAGATGTATTAATATTGAAGATTTTCTTAGTCTCTCTTCCGTTTGCTCCCCCGGCAAATTGATAGCTTGTAAATTCAACGCTATACAGATGTTTTTCCATCTGATGGGTATCGACCGTTATCGTTTGATTTGCCCTGTGATCTTTATTCAGGACGGACTTATTTTTATCCACCTGATCCATAAACTGTTCTTTCTCTGACGAAATCCAGTCTTTAATCGTTTTGTTGATCTGTTTATTCTCTGTAATAAGATAGCTAATGGACGAGGTATAGAGTTCCGTTTCCTTAGTCTTTGTTTCAAGCTCAAGACCGGGATATTTACTCCAATCCTGCCTCTGCACGTTTTCTTTTGATTCCTCATCTGTCTGTTGGGTCATCCCAATAATGGTCGTACAAATTAATATAACCGCTATCATTCCAATGATTATCCCTATCATTTTTTTACTCATCACGATTGGTTCCTTTCTAAAGTTCAAGAAGTCTACTAGTTGCTAATGGACAATTATATCATAATACTTTCTGACAATTTTTTTAGTAAAATAAAAATGAACAGAAACCTTCTTCTTCTATACACACTCAGAACACTATAGATTAAAAGAAGAGAAAAAAGAAACCAATTAAAGAGAGTATGAGAAGGTGCGGAGGTTGAAAAAATGATACTTTAGTGGAAGGTGAGAAAAAAACGTCGTCAATCAAAGGAAAAAAAACCCTAAAACATATACCCCACCCACTTTTCGCCACCAACCTCCCCGAACGGACGTTTTCATAAATATTCACCCCCTCGGGCCATCGGATTCACGTTTATTTAGAGAGGCTTATCGTAAAAAAACTCCCTTCATTGGAAGTAAGATGGAGCAATAGGGCGAAGCAACGCTTTTTCCCTATGGGGAGGAGGGGGTAAGATGGAAAGGGATAGAAGTATATTTTTAATACAAACTTAGAGTTTTTCAACTTTTGTTTTTTGGTATCGATGGAGTGTGTATGATGTTTCTGTTTATGGCAATTATGGCCAGTGTTTAGTTGGTGAAAGAGTTTTTTTAGGGACTTTTTAATTTTTGGAAGAACCACATGGGTGAGGCAATGACCGAACCTATAATTCAGAAGATATTAAAAAAAGGAAAGAAGAAAATAAGGAGACATTGTTTTTAAACGATTACTCCCACCGTTTTATCTCATCAAACGACTTCTGTACAATTCTATTATTTCATCTTATTCAGTTGTGATTTTTACACTTCTCCTTTCTAAAAAAATAATCCGCACTCTTAAAATCACAGACATTTCCATTAATCATATGCTAGTTAGTAGTGTTGGTAATATTTAAGGAGGGATACAATGAGGATTAAAAGGAAGAAGCACTACCCTAATAAAAGGCGTGTACTAAGATGTAAGAAAAAGTTTTTTGCTTACTTCACTAACTTTGGTGATGACACTATTTCAATGGTAGATACCAAAAATGATAAATTGAAAGATACTATTCCAGTAAAAGATCAACCAGACGGGATTACAATTTCCCCTTTAGTAAAATACGCATATGTGTCCAATACAAATAATAACTCTGTTTCAGTTATAGATCTTTCTAGTAACAAGATGATCAATGAAATACCTGTTGGTGAGGGGCCGATTGGCATAGCTGCGACTCCTAATGGAAGAAAGGTGTATGTAGCGAATTTTGGTGGTACAACAGTCTCAATTATTGATGTCTGCAAGCAAACAGTAAAAAATATAGAAGTAGGAAATAATCCATTTGATGTGGCATTTAGTCCAAATGGAAGAAAGGCATATGTTGCTGTAACAATAAGTAACTTTGTTGCAGTAATAGATACCAAAAAAGAATCTGTTATAGATAGGATTCCTATTACTAACGGGGAATTCCCTCGAGACCTTGCGGTAACCCCGAATGGAAAAAAGCTTTATGTGGCCAATCGTGGGAAAGGTGAGCCAAGTACGGTTTCTGTTATTGATCTTAAGGGAAATCTAGTAACGAATACGATAAATGTAGGGATTAGACCGAATGGTGTAGCTGTTACTCCAGATGGAAAGAAAGTTTATATTACGAATATTAGTAGTGATAATGTAACAGTGGTGAATGCATGTGATGATTCAATTATTACAACGATTACTGTTGGAGATGGGCCAACGGATGTTTGCATTACCCCCGATGGAAAAAAAGCCTATATCACTAACTTTAATGCAGGGACAGTCTCAGTTATTGATATAAAAACGAATAGGGTGATTACTACGATTACTACAGGAAAGCAAACAAGCGACTGTGCTATTTCTCATTCTTGTTTTCCTTTTAAAGAAACATGTAAAAGACCACTTTGAAAAACCACTTTTGGATTGGCAAACTAAAAGGATGTCGCTTCAATCGACATCCTTAAATGTCCCAAAACCTACTAGTATCCACATCTGACCTAGTTTCTTGAGTGCTTTTCTGATTTCCTGAATCGTTGAATGCTTCGTCCTATAGTTGTGGTCACTGATGCTTTAGTGTTCGTTACAAATCTGCTATCCCTCATTTTTCCGTTCCCACGCCCGATTGTTCTTCGTATGTTTTTCGAAATCCATAAAACGCTCTGTATCCTTTTTGTTCATAATACGTATGGGAAGAACTATTTGTGAGCATTTCAATCCTTGTCTTTGGATATAGCCCATGGACATATTGAAGCAACTCATCTCCTAATCCTAATCCACGGAAATTCCGGTGAATTAATAATTCACAAATAAATGATGTGATGGATTCGTCAGTCATTCCCCTGATATAACCGATCAGTTGACCATTATGCATAGTTACATACGCAATATTCGAATGGTCCCACGCTTCTTTCGTATCCTCTTTCTTATTCACAAGGTTATTCCATTGTTCTTCTGCATTGAGCTGATTGATATCGTTAAAATCTTCCTGTCTATATTTTCTCACTTCGATTATTTCTTCGTTTTTTAATTTTAGTTTCATTGTAAAATCCTCACTTCTTTTTTTCTTGATTGTTAACGTCGGGTTAAGAGAGATTACATCAAATGCTTTGTACAGTTGTATAATTCACACTTCCATTTCCCTTGAGATATACTTAGGATTGTAATAGAGGTATTATCTATATACGTCTTTTCAAATTCCGTTGGAAGTAACTGTTGGAGTGTCAAGCCAATCAGAGCACCATGACTTACGATTAATATTCGCTTTCGGCTATATCTTTCAACTAACCCTTCAATAAACTCAATTCCTCTTTTGCCTACGTCTTCAAAGCGTTCCATTCCAAGGTCTACATCTCGCCAATTTCTGCCCCATTGGTTTAGTCTGAATTCTTCAGTGGTGCCTTCAATTTTCCCGCAATTTATTTCTCTCATTCTTTTATCATAGTGACTAATAGGTAGATTAATTGCATTTCCTATGATTTGGGCTGTTTCAACCGCTCTTGATAAGTCACTTGAGATGATCATATCCCATTTGGCTTCTTCTAAAAGTCTTTTACCCATTAGGCCAGCTTGTTTCCTGCCCTCTTCATTTAGTGGAATATCAGAAACACCTTGAGCTTTACCAAGAACATTCCACTCAGTTATCCCATGTCTTATGAACCCTATTGTCGTCATAGAATCGGCACCCTCCATTGTTTCTCCAAAGTGCTATTCGCATCCTTTCTATTTCTCATTTTAGAAGATTTGTTTCACCTTTCTCTTCAAATGTAATTCTCATGATTTCTCCTACCTTGAATTCAATGATTTTTTTCATTTTTTCTTCCGTTGTATAACCCTCAAAATACTTATGAATTTCCCAAGCCAGCATCATGGTTGTGTGATCGAGATACAGAAGGTTGAAGTCTTTTTGATAATCCTCTTTTTCAATAATGAGTTTCTTATCCCTCAATATTTCTCGGTAGGAATGAAACACGAATTGAATTAATTCAAGGTCATAAACGTCCTGCAATAAAATGGTGATATCCCTCAATGGGGAACCGAGGGATGCCCACTCCCAGTCGATAAACCAAACCTCCCCTTCATGCTGAAAGATATTTTCTAAATGAGGATCTCCATGGGTTAAGACATAAGGGCTCCTCACTTCATATTGATCGCAGGACAATTGCTCATATGCATGGTTTATTGTATGTATCCAATCAGCTTGCGCCCATTGATGATAGTCACATAATTTGCTCATTTCATCAACACACCAATGCCGCCATTCAGAGGTGATAGTGTGGGTGTTGATATTATGAACCGGCAGATACAGATCGGAAGTGTGGAGATCTGATAACCTTTGCAGTATAGACTGGAGTACTTTCTTTTTTTCTTTTAATGATAGTAGCTGAAAGCTGTCTTTAAGAGGGGCTGAAAGATCACACATAAGAATCGCCTTTGGAGTCTTATCCCACACCTCCACGACCTTACTGAACTTCTTCATCTGGTTGGTTAATTTCAAATAGATGTCTACTTCTTTCTCTCGATCCTCTACAAACTCTTTATAGATGTACCTGCCTTTTTTGTTATTTCCGTCTTCCACTTCTATTCTAGTGATATGACCTGCATGAGCTCCGTGAATCGTTGCCTTATGCATTAGCTTCCACTTTTTCTCTCTCATCCTTTGTTCTAACTGTGTCATCATGCATGTCCTTTCGTTTTCTATTTGTTTGACTCGCTAAATCTTTTTACCTATGTCCGTCTTTCCTTGTTTTAATGTACCCATAATAAGCACAAGTGCCGTTTTCAGCCAGGTCCTTCACTTCAAATCCACATGTTTCATAGAATTTGAAATTGTCTACAGACGTGTGGACAAACCAATCACCGTGAGGCAGCTTTTGAACACATAGTTCAACAAGTTTCTTTCCGGTTCCTTTGCCACGATACCCTGACAGAACCACCAAGTCCATAATGTTAGCCGCCATGATCTTGTCTGAGATCACCCTTACCATTCCGACCATTTTGTTATTGTCCCACACGGTAAATGCCCAGGTTGAGTTTTCAAATATGAGGGTGAACTTTTCTTTCTGCCAGGCTGGCGTGTTCCTTGCCCACCCTGCATCCGTAAATAGGTCTTCAACACCATCTGCAGGTACGCCCTCCGTTCCCTCTCGAATGACTAAGCCATTGAAATAGTGGTACATGCTGATTTCCTCCTTGGGTTATTCTAAGTAAGTAATCGCAGGCACCACATTGAACTCCCCACTTTCATGTAAAAATTGAGAAACTAAATGGACATGTGCAGCCCCGATAATCAACATCGTCCGGTCTGAAGTTGAGTTAGTAATTCGAGCTAAATGATAGTAAATGATCAGGTTTCTTTGGTACCACCATCTAAGCCAATCGATACCAACATATTCGGCTTCATTCCCAATTCGGGCGATAGCCATATACTTTTCATGCTCTTTTTTTATTTGTTCTTCCTCATTCAAATGCTTCATTAGTTCAGGAATGCTTTTGTTGGCTAAGTTAAACTCCCTACCAGATCTATATTTTTCATTTATGTGGTTATATAATTCGGGTTGTTCACGCTTTGCCCAATCGAAAACCTGCCCTATGCCTCTATTACCAATCGATTCCATCCAATCAACCGCGTACAATTGGTTGTGACCTAATTCTGAAGCCAGTCTGAAACCATATTGTTGAACCTCATCCATCGTCAAATCAGTATGATCTTCTACATATCTTTTGTATTCTATATTCAGGTCTTCTTCTTTTTCTTTCACGACTTCAAACGCAAGTTTTGTTGGATTGAATTCCTTCATCCTTTCTACCACTTGTACAATTTCTCCCTGCCTGTTTTCGCTTATCAGATCTTCTACATTTTCACGATACAAATCAGGGGTATACCGCATGTGAAACGTCCCTAGTATCATAATTAAAGGTTTTTCCATTTTCTTCACTCCTATATTCAATAAAGACGGAATAGCCTTTTAAGAGTCGGCTTTCACCTTAGAGAATAGATCTTAGTAACGGATTTCCCTATCCTTAAGCTGCTCCTTAACCGACGGCCATTCCTCACTTGTTATCGAGTAAACAACAGCATTTCGAATATACCCATTAGCCAGGATCCTTTCCTTCCGCAATACGCCTTCTTTCACCGCACCCAATCGCTCTATCGCTCTTTGAGAGCGGATGTTTCGCTCATCTGTCTTGAACTGGACCCTGATCATTCCTAATTCTTCGAAGCAGTATTCCAATAGAAGCGCTTTGCAAGTGGAATTCACAAATGTCCGTTGATACTCCCGGCCATACCATGTGGATCCTAGCTCGCATGATTTATGGATAAAGTTGATGTCATAGAGCCTCGTGGTTCCTACTATTTTATTCGTTTCTTTCAACCTGACGATAAAGGGAAGGGCTAGCTGTTTCTCACGAAGGTTTATAGCATCCACCACCCAGTCTTCCATTTCTTCAAAGGTCCCGATTTCCCGTAGCATATACGTCCAAATAGCAGGATCATTCTGTTTGAACAAATCAATGGAATGACTTTGTTCCATGGGCTCAAGCCTTATTTTCTCGTTTTCCAGTACCGGCAGTGTAGTAAACCATTTACTTATCATTTTCGATTCCCCTCATCGCTTTCGAAAGATTCACCCATATGACGGCTCCCATCGGATGTTTATACGGAACAGGAGTTTGATAGAGAACGGGGGCTTCCAGTACCCAGGCGTACGTCTTTTTATAAGGTAATTGAAGACTATCTTCATTCTTTACTCCATGCCGTGCTGAACTTTGTTGATAATCTGATAACGTCAGTTCTTGGCTATCGACGATATTGACCGTTCCCACTACCATTCCGGAACCACTTTTAATTAATCCGACTCTTCCTCTTATCTTCGTATTGGATCCCCTTATTTCCCAACTCTTTTCTCCTTGAAGAATAAGATCGATCCATGGGGATTTGACTAATAGCCCTTTCATGCAAGTTCAAACTCCTTCATCAGTTCATTGGTGGTGAGTACTGTGGCAAATTCATTATGTAATGTCGCTAAGCTGATATCATGAATGACTTGAGGTTTGTGGTAGACCTCATTTTGGTCCTTCAATCCGAACGCAGCTGTTGCATCGGAGATAAGATACGTGGTGAAGCCTAAATTCCCACTCATCCTGGCAGTGGTTGATACACAATGAGGAGTGGTCAATCCCGTTATGATGACATCCTGTATCCTATTCTTTCGTAAATGCGCTTCCAAATTCGTTCCGATAAAGCTGCTATTCACCGTCTTTGTAAAAATGACCTCATCATCTTTCGGTTTTACGAGACTATTAATCTCGAAACTCTTATTCCCAGGATAGAAAACAGAAGTGGGTTGATTCGATTCATGCTGAATATAGATGACTTCATATCCCTTTTCTCGCCAAAGATGAAGGATTCTTTTTATATTGGATTCTGCTTCTGGATTGTTCCGTTCTCCCCACTTCATGTCCTTGAAAGCTTCCTGAACATCTACTATGAGTAATGCTTTCTTTGCTATCACAGATCCCTCTCCTTTTACACAAAAATACTGTACTCACCTTCAAAACGAAATCCTGCCTTCTTCGCAAGCCTGATGGAAGATTCATTCTCCACACTGCAGTCCCAACAAGGTACGAGACCTTGGTGCAGACTATGTTTGATGAATTTGTTTGTTACTTTCTTCGCTAACCCTTTTCCCTAGTAGGCGGGAATGGTTGCGATATCGATTTCTGCATATTCGGTTGATGCAAAAATCGACGTGCACTCGCTCACGATGGTTTCATTATGTAATAGACAAAAGCCAAATCCCTTTTGCACAAAGGTGTCCACCTCTCCCCAGTATTCTTCATAATAGTTGCGGTCAAATTCTTTACTTCTTTCAATGTGGGGAGGATTGATCCTGGAAATGGAATAGCTTTCTGGCAGTGTGTCCTCAGTGCAAAGGTCCGTCCCTCCGTTAAAAGTAAAGCGATATCTTCTCATTTGTGTCACTTCATCCTGCAGATGCTCTTTGATCAGGACATCCCATTCCTCTCTGGGACTGAATAAAGTGAACCTCAGACCTTGGCTTTTGTTCTCGCGATATAATTGGATCAGATGTTGATTAAAAGACTCCCCGTCCGTCTTACCCGCTACATAATAGATGCCATTTTTGCTACCGACTAAGATGGACTTCGGTACAGTTGAATCAGCATAAACAGTTCCATCAATCATGCCATCCAGGACGGAATGGGCAAACGTAGGTGGGTTGATAGATTCAGAATGTATGAGATCCTTCACCTTCTCGTAGTCGGTTTGATTGATTTTCCCCATGTTGGAATATCCTTCTTTCTTAAAGGCTGTTTTCGCAAAGATTGTTGCTTTCGAACATGTTTGATGAATGCGTTGTCTATCAATTGTAAACTACAGAGAATGCGTGTGAAAACAGAACATAATCATGACAAAACAACAAAAGAAACAGTATATTTTACTCAATTCAAACTTGACCACTGAACGCTTAGAACAATATTTCTTTCTACTCTTTTATGTTGTTCAAGAAAAAACATGCTTAGATTCCCATTAAAAATGTAACCCCTATGGAAAAAACAGCATGACCGAGACTATCGCCTTTGTAAGTAACGTTAGTCAAATGATTAAAACACCAAATAAACGTTCCAAGAATATTCCACTTCTATAAAGATGTTACCCGAACCACCCAAAAAAATCAGTCGTAAATATTGAAAGAAACACAATGGACAGAAAGACTAATTGACTAATCGTAAAAAGGTAGTCATTCTTATTTTCCGCATGTTTCTTTTCCATGACTGCTCTGACTATTTCAGATAGAATAAGAAACGGCAATACAAGGAAATGGGTTTCCAAATACCATATGTTCTCTGAAGGTTCCCTGGTGACATTCATGAAAAAACCGATAATTAAAGCAATCACGCACGAAATACGAATCGTCCAATCCACTTTCATGTGGGTATCATTCAGATGATTATAGGAAAACCATTTCTTTTTCTCTACTTTGAGCCATTTCCTCATTACTTTATTAAATAGATAGATTATAAGGCTCAAACCAAGTAATAGTAGGATTAATTTCATCCAAAAATAGTACATGCAGCATCCTCCATTTTGTATCGTTAAAAAACATTCATATTCAATCCAGTATTCTGCGACATTAACGTCATCCTTCAAGCAGGATAGATCCTTTCGCAAAAAATAGATACCAATCAAAGCTGTACCCTTTAATCAACAATCGTTCCGTTTACACGTTTTCCATTTTCATATTACCATAATATTCAAAAAACAGACCAATACAAAAAGGATTCCCATCATTCGGGAATCCTTTTTACTTACTTTCCTCCTCCTGCCGTCACTCCACCATCCAATACCTTCCCCGAAGACCAGCTTCGTACAAACAATCCGGTATAGATAAAAAACGAGCCAAGCATCACGATGGAACCGATGTAGACGCTCATCATGGTCGGAATCAGGAAAGCCCCGATGATGATGGTGGACCTTGCAATAAGATCGGCTCCGCTGAAGGATAAATTTGAAAAGGCGGAGTAAGATCCCCGTTTGTCGCTCGGGATCATGTTCGCTTGTTCCGCATTTCGGATTGGTGAATAAATCAGTTCCCCCATAGTCGCAATCAGATTGAACAGAACTAACATATACCATGTATTCGCCGAGGTGACGGTCATATATCCTATTCCGTAAAGGATCAAGCCGATTAATAGAGCATTTTTCTTGTTCATCCGGTCAGTGAACCGGTTGATGATGAACGTGAAACAGACAACAAGAAGCATATTCTGGATGTTCAGGATACTCAGCATCCTCACCCCGACGATTTCAAATCTTCCCACAGTCACTGCTTCAAATGTTTCGGCGAGTCTAATTCCGATA
>CAWBBM010000023.1:0-16691 GCA_963787015.1 uncultured Bacillaceae bacterium | reverse complement strand
ACTAACTTTTAGAAAAATAAAAAAATAGTTATACTTAACCTACGATTGTTACTCATTATTCATTCAAATGAACGGAGGTATCCTCATGTCTAGCGCAGTAAATCTTGATATGTTGACGGAAGAATTGGACTCACAATTTGAAGGATTTCACTATTTTCTCCATTTAGAGATGATGAAGGTGGTCACGGTGTCCACAGGGATTTTATGTCAAGCGGAAGATGAAAAACCGGTGGACGGGCTTGAGGACTGGGAGCAGACTGAATACGCCAGGGCGGTAGATATTCTCAAGCATCCTTCCCGCTATCTTGACCTGCCCGATCGGGATGAAATCAATGAGTATGGAATGATGGAAAACTTCTGCATTTCCCTAGAGGATGGCCCCGACAAAGAACGGCTGATCTCAGCCATTCAAGGACGGGGAGCATTTAGGAGATATAAGGATCTGGTGAATCAGTTAGGAAAAAGGAATGAATGGTTTGCGTTCAGGAAGAAGTGCTACAGGGAGGAAGCGAAGGATTGGTGTGAGTTTCATGGGGTGAAGTATGAGTGAAGATGGTGGTAGAGGGCTGATGTTGACCATGAGCCTCTCTCCACCTTATTACTCCCGATTATTAAACATATTGACACACTTTTTTTCCGTATGTTTGGTGCTACCTTCAATAATATTGGCCACATCAGATGATACCTTATCTTTTTCACAAAATGGCCTTACCTGCTTCCCTTTCTTCGTCACTCCATAATAATAGGTGATGTCCGGTTCATCTTTAAAAATGACCATATAGTGCCCATGATAGAAATCCCGATTAATCAAGTATTTCGGTTCTACATAATGCGATTTTTTTATCATATCCTGAGTCATTTCTTTTTCCTTTAAATAGTTCTGAACATGCTGGCTCACAATATATCTCGTGTATGGGTTTCCGTTGTTCAGCACGTACAAAAAAACGGTCGGAACAGCAAGGACAGTCAGGACGATAATCATTGTGATTAGAGCTGAAAGCCGATTTCTATTCATCTATCCTACTCCTTTAATCGTAATGGAATCTATTCCACTAGCAGAGATCCATAATAATACCCCGCATCCTGAAGCGCCCCTCGCATATCTATATAATTCGTAATCGTAGCATATAGCGTGACGCCGTCCGGAAATCATCCAGGGTCTTTTCATTCTCACTGTTTTCCTTAATCGTCTGTTTATATTCTTCATCGCCGATTTTCCAGGTTAAAGAATTGCTTTCTTTTATGACTTTATAATAAAAACCACCTGCATCTCCTATTGTGATGACCTCCGATGTCTCAGCATTCACCTGCATAGGAATCAAAACGAGCAGGAATACTATGATCATTTCTTTTTTGAACATCAAAATCCCCCTATCCTAAAACAGAAACTTTCCCTTGATAAAAAAAGTATTTATATAATAATTAATATCTAATTATAATTATTATAATCTGTTAATGATTCTCAATCACATACCACTACTAGGAGGAATTTATACTATGTCATTAATCGGTTCACAAGTCGTACCATTTAAAGCAGAAGCATTCAAAGACGGTGAGTTCATCACTGTTACAGACGAAAGCCTGAAAGGTCAATGGAGCATTTTCTGCTTCTACCCTGCAGACTTCACATTTGTATGCCCGACAGAACTTGAAGACCTTCAAAATAACTATGAAACTCTTAAAGAGCTTGGCGTAGAAGTATATTCAGTTTCTACGGACACGCACTTTACACATAAAGGCTGGCACGACAGCTCTGAAAAAATCGGTAAAATCAAATACGCAATGATCGGTGACCCGTCTCAACGCATCACTCGCGGTTTCGATGTATTAAATGAAGAAGATGGTCTTGCTGACCGCGGAACATTCATCATCGATCCAGATGGCGTGATCCAGGCAGTTGAAATCAACGCAGGCGGAATCGGCCGTGACGCAGATATCTTAGTAAGCAAAATCAAGGCGGCACAATATGTGCGCAACAACCCAGGCGAAGTTTGCCCGGCTAAATGGCAGGAAGGTTCTGAAACACTTAAGCCAAGCCTTGACTTAGTTGGTAAATTATAAGGAGTGCTGACCATGCTCGAAGCAGATATTAAAGCACAACTAGAACAATATCTGCAGATGATGGAAGGCGACATCGTTCTGAAAGTCAGTGCAGAGAGAAGATGACACGTCGAAGGAGATGCTGTCTCTTGTGGAAGAGCTCTCTTCTATGTCATCCCATATCTCAGTTGAAAAAGCAGAACTGACAAGAACACCAAGCTTCAGCGTGAATCGTCCTGGTGAGGAGACCGGTATCACTATTGCCGGGATCCCTCTTGGGCATCAATTCACGTCACTGGTCCTTGCCCTTCTTCAAGTGAGCGGCAGAGCGCCGAAAGTGGATCAAAGCGTCATTGATCAAATTAAGAGCGTCAAAGGCGAACACCACTTCGAAACGTATGTCAGCCTAAGCTGTCATAACTGCCCTGATGTCGTACAGGCATTGAACATCATGAGTGTCCTGAACCCGAACATCACGCACACGATGATCGACGGAGCTGCCTTCAAGGAAGAAGTGGAACGCAAGAACGTCATGGCCGTTCCCGCTGTTTACCTGAATGCGGAATTCTTCAACGGTGGACGTACGACTCTGGAAGAAATTCTTTCAAAAATTGTGGAAGGTCCCGGTGCGAATGAGCTTTCAGGTAAAGATCCATATGTCGTCCTTGTCATCGGTGGCAGACCTGCACGAGTGCCGCGATCTATGCTGCCCGTAAAGGAATCCGTACAGGAATCGTCGCGGAACGCTTCGGTGGTCAGGTGCTTGATACGATGAGCATCGAGAACTTCATCAGCGTGAAGCAGACGGAAGGTCCGAAACTTGTAGCGAGCCTTGAAGAGCACGTGAAGGATTATGGCATCGATGTCATGAACCTTCAGCTCGCAAGCCGTCTCGAGAAGAAGGATCTTGTGGAGCTTGAGCTTGAAAACGGAGCAGTACTTAAAAGTAAAAGTCTGATCATCTCGACAGGTGCACGCTGGCGCAATATCAACGTTCCTGGGGAAGAGAAGTTCAAGAAGAAAGGAGTGGCGTACTGCCCTCACTGTGACGGACCTCTGTTCGAAGGAAAAGATGTTGCTGTCATCGGCGGAGCAAACTCCGGTATCGAAGCAGCCATCGACCTCGCAGGAATCGTCAAGCATGTCACGGTCCTTGAGTTCAACTCTGAACTGAAAGCCGACGACGTACTGCAGAAACTTCTTTTCAGCCTGCCGAACGTGACCGTGATCACAAACGCACAAACGCAAGAAATCACCGGTACCGATAAGGTGAACGGAATTACCTACACCGACCGTAGTACTCATAAAGAGAAACACATTGAACTGCAAGGCGTATTCGTCCAAATTGGTCTTGTTCCAAACACAGACTGGCTAGGCGACCTTGTCGAACGTACGAAATTCGGTGAAATCATCGTCGACAAACACGGTGCAACCAACGTCCCTGGCGTATTCGCCGCAGGAGACTGTACAGACAACGCCTACAACCAAATCATCATCTCCATGGGATCAGGAGCCACCGCCTCACTCGGCGCATTTGACTACCTGATTCGGAACTAAAGAGATTAAGAGGTCCGTTCCCTTTTTGAGGGACGGACCTCTTTTTGTCTTGATTTGGGATTCTTTTGGACGAGTTTCGAGGTCCGTCCCTCTAACTTCCCTCAGCCATGTGGCATATCCTCGAATGGAGGTCCGTCCCTCTCTCAAGATTCTTCCCAAAAGCTCAATACAATGCCAGCTTTGTCGTCACTTTTTTTGAATCGTGGGTAGGTGATGCATTCGGGGTCTGATTCTTCAAGGTCGATCAGGTCGGCAGCATATTCCCCTATTCCTTTTTCAAGAATACTGCACGCTGTGTATTCCCAATACGACTCCCCCTCTGGTATCGATTCAGCCGGAAGGAATAACCCGTCCGTCAAGAGAACCAAATGCGTCAGACCTACTTTGTTGATCTTCCCGTATTCGAAATACCCGATCGCTTCAGCCTCCCCGTTCAGGACTCCATAGCCCCCTTCCGCATTACTCAGCTGCCTGTTCGCAATCAGCTGCTCCTTCACATGGGGCATAATTTCATCCTTCGTCCTGAACCCCCGTCGGATGCACTCCCTCCACATTTCAATCGCCGTCTCTTCCAGATGTTCCACCTGCATCCTCGTCAAGGGACGGACCTCGCCGCTCTCATAGACGGCAAGTATCATACAATCCCCGGTTTGGATGAACTCGATCCCGTTATCCTGCACGCGGACTGCTGCAACGGCCGTCCCCCACAGCTCCTCTTTCCGATTACTGTCGATTTGGTATTCTGTCATTTTCATATGTAAATGTTCATTGATCCGAGTCAATGCTCCATATAGGGACTGTTCCCCCGAATCCATGGATTCCAAGGCATCCTTCACCGTATGGGAAGCGATGTAGCCTCCTGTCAGCTTCTCATTTGAGGTGAACGGAACGAGGGAAGATACCCCGTCGGCAACGCCGAATAGAGACTGTTGCTCATTGAAGATCAATGCATCTTCGTTAAGAGGTCCGTCCCCTTGTATAGTGATGTGGTGTAGTTTCATGTGAACACGTCCTTACTAGAAATATACTCCTGAGAAAATGACCCTCAGGAGTCACTTATCAGCGATACTTACAATATATCAGCGAATCTACGAATATATCAGCGATTCCTAAATCCGACTCACTTCGGAACAACATCCCGAAACAAAAAGCGGTCCCGACCCGTCACCGCGTCTGCAGTCACTCTTTCCTCCCCAAGCTCGTACCGGAGCGGAAACCCAAAGTTCGGACCTTCAAATACAAACGTATGGAATTCCCCATTCTCCCCGCAGATATCGCAGTTCTCAGGATAATCATTTAGAAAATCCTCTTCATATACTCTCCCCGCAAACGAACGGTCCAGCTGATCCATGTCGATACAGGTGAGCACAGTTTTGAATCCACGATCGATAAATTCACGACCCAGTTCTCCAACGCCCCGACCCCACAACGGAAAAATCGGCGTAATCCCTGTCCCTTCAAGCATCTTCTCCCGATACGCCCGTACATCCTCCAGGTGAATATCCCCGAAGACCATATGCGTGACCTCGTCCTCCAGCATCCCGGAGACCGCTTTTCCCATCCGGTCCTGATACACTTCATTCGGGCAATCCTGGGGTATCCATACCTCACGAAGCGGAATGCCGAGAGATTTCGACTGCTGCTTCAACATCTCATACCGGACTCCGTGAATCGATACCCGGTCGAAGCCTTCCGTCAGCGTCACGAGTAGTGAATCCACCTCGTACTCAGGATTTTGCTGTATTTTATATAATGCCAGAGTGGAATCCTTTCCACCGCTGAATGCTATGACTGTTTTCATGTTGGCCTCCCTGTTTCCACAATGAATTTTCTCACTATTCATTATTCCAAACCTGGACGTGGAACTCAAACTTCTTGGCGTAAAAAAAGAGGCTATGAAGCCCCTTTTAGTTGATGATCTTATCGTCTTGGCTATAAATTGTTATATGGTAGTCATCACCCTTGATCTTTTCTTTCATTTGATCGGATTTTAGGGATTTTTCAATGACGCCTTCAAGTTCCCTCGCAAAATCTTTTGCATTCCCGTCCTTACTTGATAAAGTGATGAATGCTTGAAGCTCTGGCTCCGGATGCACGGAATAGCCAACCATCCTCACTTTGTATTCTTTCTTTCCTAACAAGTCATCACTGACAATTTGCAGGATCTCTCTCCACCTTCTGTCTTGTTCTTCCTTCTCCATATTGATTTTTTTTATTTTTACTGGGATGGAAGGAATATGATTGGCACTCAGGACATCACTTACCACTTGTTTGATCTCATCCATTCTATTTTCCGTATTTGGGACATCAATTTGTATCCTCTCTGGTTTTGCAAAGTGTCCCAGCCGCAATACTTCAATGTTCCGTTTTGCAAGCTCTTCCCTCACACCACTGTCAATCAATTGGAATTCTTCACTTCTTTGCTGTGTTTCCTTATCTTTTTGCGGTAATTTAGGTGCTTCATATCTATTCACCTTAACTGAGTAAGCATTATAATCCCGGGATTTCAGTAAATCTATCGCCACTTTTTTGACCTCTGTTTTAACGTTATTATAGTAATCTTCGTCACCCTCAATTCCGATTCGGATCACCTTCTCTGGATACGAGACACCCAGTCCGTTCACAGGATACCCTTTTTCTCTAAGTTCATCTGATATCTCTTTCACTACATCCCCCTTGAAGTCGAATATACTGCCCAAGTATGGGATTTTCGCTACAACATTCGCCATGGCGGGTGACACCAGAGCCGAACCGACCAACAAACCGATTAATAGCACGGCGGCACTGCTAACATAGAACCATTTTTTGACCCATCCCTTCTTTTTCTTCCTCCCTTTCATCATGGCCATCTCAATTGCGTGGTTTAATTTGTCTTCAGGTGTCCTGATGTTATCCATTTCTTTCTTTACGTCGTTTCCCAATTGATTACTCATCCAATACACCCCTCCTTCAACTCTGACTTCAATTGCAGGATCGCTCTGTGCAATCGAGTCTTGATCGTTCCTTCAGGGCAATCCAGAATTTCAGCGATTTGCTTTACCGTAAAATCTTTATAATATCTTAAGATAATAACTGTTTTATAGGGAACATCCAGCTCTTCAATCGCTCCTGCCAGATCCAGCTTGTCTTCAATCATGGAATGTCTTTCTCCAGGTATGCCATCCATCTCTTCGGTTGGGATGATCCGCTCATTCTTCCTAATGAAATCCAAGGCGGAATTAATCAGTATTCTCGCTAACCACGTTGAAAAATATTGAGGATATTTCAAGCTTTTGATTGAAATGAACGCTTTATAAATCGCATCCTGGACAATATCCAGGGCATCATCCTCATTTTTCACATACACATACGCCATCCGATAAAGCTTATTCTTTTCCTGATCTATCAAATCTTGAAAGGCCTTTTCATCTCCTTTTCTTGCTTTCTTGACCTTTTTTTCCATCAATTGCTACCACCCGCTTTCTATCCGTTAGACCCATGAAAAGGTTAAAACGTTTCACTGAATTTCAAAATTCCGGCATCTCCCAGAAACAAAAAAAGGAATCCATTCTCAAATGAATTCCCCCTACTCCTCCCTATACTTATCCTTCACCACACCAGAACCGAATCCCCCGCCCAGCATAAAGATCAGTGGACCGAAATTCCACAAAAATGAACCGCCATATAAAGCCGCATCCATCGAGGTGAAGTGATTCACCCCCAGGACCATCAATTTGATGACAAGTAATATGAGGCCTATTAAAAACAACACGTCGAACATAAATTTCAGCCTCGGATAAGCGAGTTGCTTACTGTCTTGAATGACCTTCTCCGTCAACTCTTCATCACTCCTCAATAATTCATCGATCGTCACGCCGAACAAGTCGCTCAGTCGGATAATGATTTCGATACTCGGATAATTCTGACCGTTTTCCCATTTCGAAACCGATTGTCTGCTGACAAACAATTGCTCGGCCAATTCACCCTGGGACCACCCTTTATTGGTTCTCTCCCTCTTTAACTTCTCACCGAAAACCATTCCATCAGTCACCTTTCGTAGTTGATAATTTCATTGTTGCCCATCATCTTTTAAACGTAAAGAACGGGATTGTTGCACCCACCTGCAACCCCACGTTGACATGGGGAAATCCTTGTTATATCAATGATTTCAATATCATTTTTTCACAGAAAAAAAACGGCCCAGGTCTCCTTCATTGGTGCCGGAAATCAAATTCCTCACCAGGAACATTCAGCGTTACTCCATTTATCACGACCGTATCCTTATCCGTCCACGAAATCTCGACCGTCTCTTCCCGATAGTTCCAATAAATATTTTTCGTCTTGTTCTCTTTTTCGTTATCAACCAATTCTCCTCTAACCCCATAGGAAGTCGTTGCTCCCCCATCCGTGACATATGCCCGCAGCGTGTATTTCCCATCAGGAGATGCTTCTTCTGTCAGAAACTCTCCTTCCGGCAGCCTGTTCATATCATAAAATGCCCAATAGACTGCATAGATCCCAAATCCAATCACACAAACAGCAAAGAGACCCAAAACAGTAAAGACTACCTTCTTTTCAGTTTCAACACCGCGATTTGAACCCATCTTATGTACTCCTTATAAACGATTATTCTTTCATTTATCCATTTCTCTCAGAAAAAAACATTGAGGGACGGACCTCAAACCTCCCCATTCCCCAACTCTCAGAGACCGATTTTGAGGTCCGTCCCTCTTACAGAAACATCAGTCTCAATATAGCTCCTCACCAACTTCCAACCTTCTTCCCGTTTCTTAAAGGTGTTGAAGAACATGTTTCCGGTCTCCATTGGCTTTCCGTCCAAGACAATCGTGGCATAGAGGATGGCCATCGTTTCATCCTCTTTCAGAGGAATGACCGACATTTCGCGGATTTCCCATTCTGCCTGTTGCTCTTTAACGTAGGCGAATCCCTGCTTCCATCCATCTACCGACTCCTCATAACCGAATGCCTCGAATTCTCCATCCCTGACTTCCCTCCCTTGATAGTCAGTGGAAATGAATGTCTCTAATTCTGTGAGTGATGAATTCTCCCATGCTAGTAAAAATGCATCGAGAGCTGATCTAAATGGTTGATTGTCCATAGTAAACCTCCTAAACTTGATCTCTACCAATTATTTCAAATACTCAGTGTAAACTCAATCCCCATAAAAAAAGAAGCCCGACTCATTCAGTCAAGCTTCCCCTGCTCTTCGTAGTATTTTCCTTTTTTTCTGCCCTCGGCTTTAGTATCGTTCCTCTCTATTCAATATGATTTTTCTAAAATACCTATTACACTAGTTTTTTATTCCCCTTCACCATCAACAACAATAAGCATTCATGAACGAGGGAAACAAGTAAAAGCGTCATGTAGGGAGACATTCCATCCAAGGCATCCATTATATACGGTTTGTCAGAGAATGAGATGATTTTGCATCCAACCACGACCATAAAGAAGAACTGATAGAAGACACTCGGATACAGTCCGCGTTTCAAAAAACCCCTTCATGGCGCCAGCCCCTAATGAAAAGACCGTTTACAATTAGGGATAAGAAACCGGCCATTAGGATGGTTTTCCACGAAATTGTATTGCTGAGGATGTCAGTAAATTTGAATATACAAATACACATAAGCAGTGCACCCACCAAAGAATAAAGAACCTTCTTTAATTCGACTCACCCACTTCCCGCTAATGTTTAGTATAATTTTACACTAAAAGATGAACTTTTCTAATATTTTCTTGGAGTAGGACTTCAATATGCTCTCACCTGTTTAATCAATTTTTAAAAGGGAAACACACTACTACAACCAACAAAGGAGGAATTCATTATCGCACATGATCCTAAACAAGCAGCGGCAAAAATGAATGAAGACAAAAAGGAAGATATTCTGCAGCACTTCGATTCGTTCAAGGATTATTTAGGTAATCAGGTTAAGAAGGGTGAAAAGCTGGGTCTCGGAGAGGAAGCTCTTTCGAAGGGAGCTAAGCGCGTGGCCGATTATTTAGCCGAGCATGAGGAACCACGTAACCGTGAGCAGAAGGTGCTGAATGAAATGTGGCGTGTAGCCAATATGGAAGAGCGTGAGCATATGGCTCATGTGTTAGTGAAACTTGCAGATCAAACCAATTAATGAACACAGGTCAGAGCCCCCATTAGAGTATTCTTGGGGGCTTTTTCCATGATCAAACGTATTGGTCCACAGGTTGCTCTTGTAAGATCATGCCTATTTGCGCCAAGGCCTCTTTCACGGTAGCCACTGTTGGAATCGTGGATAAATCGATTCCCACCTCGATCGCTTCAACTGCTAATTCCGGTCTTACTCCTGATATGATGGAACGTACACCGAGCAGAGATAAAACGTTGGTAATCTTGAAAAGATAATCGATAACCATGCGATCAAGCGTATAAACACCGGAGAAATCAATGATTAAGCGATTGATGTTTTGTTCCTTTACTTTACTAGGGATTAATTCCAGGAGGGTCATGACTTTCTCTTGACCTATTTTCCCTCTCAGTGGAAGCACGGCCACATCATCCAATAACGGAACAAGGGTCGCTGATAATTCATTGATTTCCTCATTCATGTCATGCTGATTCTTTTCCACTTCTCTCCGTTTAGAGATATCCCAGACATATGTTTGAATGGCCTTGGTATTCCCGATATTCACAGGATGACAATACAATTCAGCCTCTACACTCGTCCCATCCATCCGGTAAACCGTTTCTTCAATGACGTCTGCAGGCTTTCCATACGCAGATTGAATTCTCCGGCTGATACCGGCCTTTGAGCTTTCCTGGAAAATATCGAGGGGATTCGCACCGACCATGCTTTCTTTGGTGCTCCTGAAAAACTCTTCCGCAGCATGGTTTATGTAAAGGACCTTATAGTCGGTGTGAATAATGAGTGGATCCCGTGAATATTCCATAACTTCTAAATAATCTACTTCTGCAATCGAAACATTCACATTATCACTCCTTTTCTTCTTACGATACAGATTGTTTTACTAGTTAGCAAGGATGATGGTATTCGTTTCCAATATCTTCAAAATCAGAAAAGAAGCCAACAGTTGTCAGCTTATCTACACCGTTCATTCAAATATTGCTCGCATTCACCCGATCATCAAAATCACGCTGAACTTTCATGGTAATTCACGCCCCCATTTATGTCTCCCTTTCCTTTCTAAACACAAACTCTACCATCCCTCTTATCACATAAGACAAAAGAAAATAAATGATGAATGACCACCACACCTCCCAGTGATAAATTCTGTAAATGTCAAGCCACCGAAAGATCGGTTCTGCTATGAACGATGCTCCACCCGCTAAAATGAGGGATGAATAAAGGAACGCCCTTCCTTTTGGAAAGTATGTATATTGAAGCATGTAGGTGACCGGTATCAAGGCATAATCAAATAAGTATGCTTTCGGAAGAACCGGGACTAGTTGTCCAGGGTATCCCCATAATCCGAGGTCAAACCCGAGTCCGTCCAAATTTGCCGCAACGATGATCCATACCAGTCCGAGAAATAGAATTTTAGGCTTATTCATTTCGTTTCTGGTTACACGAATAAACACCACCCAGGCCAAGAATAAGAGAATGAGAATAAACCACCAGCGTGGAGTCAGAAAGCAATGATCCAGCCAATAGTTGATATTTTCCCGTGTCACTTCCAGAGACTTTTCCCTTATTTGATCATATTGTTCATGCATACAATATCTCCTTTTAAAAAAGCCCTCATAGATGATCTAAGAGGGCTCTGGATACAGGTTATTTCCTTCGATTATAGTGTTATCCTATCAAGAGAAATTATTCTCCCTCATGATACTAAATCCCTAATCTCCACTATTTTCTAAATCTTTCGTTTAATCCCCAGGAATTAGAGGTAGGGTATGTATGGAAAGGCTTACCGTCCTATGCTCAGGGACGGACCTTGTGAAATGATGAAAGGAGGATTCCATGAAGCGTCTTTGTTGCGGTATCTTGCTCACCGTATTGTTCCTCACCGGCTGCAGTTCCTTAAAGGTACTCGACCCGAAAGGTACGGTTGCAGAACTTCAATTGAACTTATTCCAAATTTCCATTGCAATCATGTTGTTCGTCTTTTTTGTTGTGTTTTCCATGTTCGTGTACTTCACATGGAAGTACCGGGAAACACCGGAGCGCCGCCACGTCAATCCTTCATATGTGAAAGGGAATAGGAAGCTTGAAATCATGTGGACCGTCATTCCGATTCTCTTATTGGTGATCCTCGCCGTCCCTACCGTAAAAGGAACCTTTTCCCTCGCCGAATCGGATGAAACCAGTGAAAACCCGTTGACTATCGAGGTGACGGGGCACCAATACTGGTGGGAGGTCCATTACCCCAATCAGGGCATCACCCTGACGAATGAAGCATACATACCAGTGGATCGTCCTGTCGTGTTCCGATTAAGATCCGCCGATGTCATCCATTCCTTCTGGATGCCGAGGCTTGGTGGTAAAAAAGATCTCATACCAGGGAAGACGAATACTCTGACGTTGAATGCCTCAGAGGAAGGCGTCTACAAAGGACAATGTGCAGAGCTCTGCGGGGCTTCCCATTCCTATATGAGATTCCAGGTTCACGCAGTCAGGGAAAGTGAGTTCGCTCAATGGATCGATCAAGAACAGAAGAAAAAGGCACCAGATGCGGTGACCACGGCATCTGAAAAAGGAAAGAAACTATTTATCTCCAAGTGTTTAACCTGTCATGCCGTTTCGCCTTCAGAAAGAAGCGAGGGTCCGAATCTTGCCGGATTTTCAGATAATGAGCGGATAGGCAATGTCCTTTCGAACACAGACGAAAATGTGAAGAAATGGATCAAGGATCCGTCATCTTTCAAACCGGATATCAATATGCCTCCGTTTCCTGATCTGACAGAAGAAGACCTAGAAGCATTAAGTACGTATCTTTCAAAATTAGAATAGGAGGTGGAGAATATGGATATCAAGTACACCCTTTTCGGACGGGAATTCGTATTCCCCTCTGATATCATCGCGGCAGACATTTCGATAATCCTGATGGCAGTGGCTGCCCTGTTTTTATTAACACGTTATAAAAAGTGGAAGTGGGCCTTGGACTGGGCAACTTCCACTCACCATCATAAAGTCGGCATTTTATATCTTGCGGCAGGAGGGGCCTTCTTCCTTCGCGGTGGTCTTGATGCCCTTATCATAAGGGTTCAGCTCGCACTTCCGGAGAATCAGTTCTGGGTCTTTCAAGGTGAAAAATATAACCAGATGATGACCACACATGGGACGACCATGATATTCTTTGTGGCAATGCCGTTATTGATCGGGCTGATGAATGTCGCCGTACCCCTTCAAATCGGGGCAAGGGACTTGGCGTTCCCCCACCTCAACTTGCTGAGCTTTTGGCTGTTTCTCGTAGGAGGGGCATTGGTCAATATCAGTTTCGTGCTCGGTGGATCACCCTCTGCAGGCTGGACGGGCTTTGCCCCCTTAAGTCTTGATGTGTATACCCCTGGACCCGGTCTCGATTATTATGCCATCGGAATCCAGATTGCTGGTGCCGGGACGATCATGTCCGCCATTAACTTCCTGGTGACGATCATACGGAAACGGGCTACAGGGCTCACTTTTATGAGAATGCCGTTATTCACGTGGTCCGCCTTTGTTACATCCATTTTGATATTATTCGCTTTTCCCGCCTTGACCGTCGCCTTGTTACTCATGACGATGGACCGGGTGTATGGGACGGCTTTTCTGACGGGGACAGAGGGAAACCCCATCATATGGCAGCATTTATTCTGGATCTTCGGTCATCCCGAAGTATACATTTTGATACTGCCGGCGTTCGGCATCTTTTCCGATGTGATCACCACCTTCTCAAGACGTAATCTGTTTGCCTATCCTGCCATGGTCTTTGCCCTCGTCCTGATTGGGTTTCTCGGGTTCATGGTGTGGATTCATCACATGTTCACCGTAGGGATCGGGCCGATTTCCAACGCCATCTTCGCCATCTCCACCATGTCCATTGCGGTTCCGACGGGCATTAAGATTTTCAACTGGCTCTTTACACTCCGGGGAGGGGTCATCAGGTTTAAGACCGCCATGTTGTTTTCACTGGCGTTCATCCCAACCTTCCTCATAGGAGGAGCCACCGGTGTCATGCTTTCAGCGGCACCTGCCGATTATCAGTATCACGACAGTTATTTCGTCGTCGGTCACTTTCACTATGTCATTGTCGGAGGGACTGTCCTCGGGATCTTTGCAGGAGTCTATTATTGGTGGCCGAAAATGTTCGGCTTCCTGCTCAATGAGGCATTGGGGAAATGGCATTTCTGGTTATTCACCATCGGCTTTCATGTCACCTTCTTCCCGATGCATCTTATGGGATTGAACGGGATGCCCCGTCGTGTTTTTACCTATTTAAAAAGCGACGGATTAGGGACATTGAATCTGATCAGTACAATCGGAGCCTTCCTCATGGCGCTCGCCGTGATGATCTTTCTTTGGAACATTTTCTGGAGTTACCGGAATGAAAAGCGTGACCTCACCGGGGATCCGTGGGAGGGACGGACCCTTGAATGGTCGATCCCGTCCCCGCCGCCTCTGGGCAATTTCATCCAGCGACCCCTCGTCACCACGATCGATCAGCTTTGGTATGAGAAGCAGGAAGGGGATGGAACCATTCGAACGGCAGAGGAAGAAAACGTCATTTACGTATCGAATCCTACAGCACAACCGCTGATGCTTGCAGGTGCCCTTTTCGTCTCTTCCTTTGGCTTCATCTTTGGTTTTCCTCCCCTGCAATGGTTCGGTTTTGCCAGTGTAATCGGAATGCTGACGCTGCGCTCCTTCACTTCGGGACGCACCTGGACACCTTATACGCCAGAGGAACTTCGGGAAGAAAGGAGGAAAGGGTCCCAATGAATCAACACACTTTCGAATTCGAACAAGAGCAGGACAAGAAGCTCGCCATGTGGTTCTTTATCGCCGCGGAGGTTGTCATCTTCGCTTCCCTTTTCGGGGTATTTCTCACGCTTAAATCCCATGTATCTGATGGTCCTTCCAGCGAACAGATGCTTGAGTTGAAAAGTGTCATGATCTCGACGGTCCTTCTCCTCTCAAGCAGCTTCACGATTTATGCCTGTGTCAGGTGGAGCGGAAAGGGAGAAACCAGGGAGACTTTCCTTCTATTACTCTTGACTCTTTTACTTGGCGGCGCCTTTTTGATGATGGAATCAATAGAGTTCATCCACTACTATGAAAAAGGTTTTGAACTGGATACAAGTCCATTCCTGTCCTCCTTTTATCTATTGGTCGGGATACACGGCATGCATGTCCTGGCAGGGGTCATCTGGATGGGGATCCTGCTCATACACTTTGGGGTGAAAGGGGTTTGCCGGGAAACCTCATCAAGACTTTCCGTGTTCTCCCTTTACTGGCACTTCGTCGATCTTGTATGGGTCTTGATCTTCACCCTCGTCTATCTGTTTGGAAAGGTGGGATAAGTGTGAAAAAAGCTGCGTTCATCTTCCTTTATATCATGGTGATCGGTTCAGCCATCGGGGGGTACGCACTCGTTGAATACAGCAAGGAACAACTTGACCGTTCAACCCTTCTCCTCCTGCTCTTAATCCTTGCCTTTTTATCCATCAGCCTGCAAATGACGGTATTGATGAAAACGGAAGCACCCCTGACCAAATGGAAATGGCTTTCTTTATCCAGCGGTCTGCTGATCGGGGGGCTGACTTTTCTTTATTTATTTCTTCTAAAATAAGTTGAAAAGGGAGCTGCCATGCTCCCTTTTCCATTTCAACCATACATTTTTTTCACCTTCCGCTATAAACCTGTATGCAAAACACAACTTTTCTCCCTTATCCTCCTCACATATTTATGTTAAAATAAGCCAAAATCAGACAAATATTCTTCCCTTTTTTGAAAGGAGATGTAGATAATGTCAGAAAATAATGAACTGTACACTATTCTTGAAACACTTGAAACCTATTCCCAATGTGACATTACCCATTCATTTTCTGAACATGATACTGACCTCTTGAAGGTTTCTTATTCCCATGAATCCAAAGTGTTTATCGTCACACAACATGACTCCGTGGAAACCTATCAGTATCTATCGTCCGCTTTAGCCAGGTTAGAATCATTGTTAGATGATTTGAAAAGCCCCTCTCGCTAAAAAGGCATGTATTTCAAACAAAAAAAGACCCGTCGCTATCGATCGACAGGTCTTCTTTCGTTTCCGGAAATCATCCGGTGCTAGTTATTGTTGTTTGAATTGTTTGAGCGGCTGGAGTTGTTTGAATTGCTGGAATTACTAGAGTTGCTTGAGTTACTGGACTGACTTCCGCCCTTCGCTCCGATTTCCTGATAAAATTTCTTATCGTGATTATCTGAAGTGGCTTCTCCACCTTTTTCACCAATCTCTTGGTAGAATTCTTTGTCATGATTCTTCGCTGTATGTTCCCCGCCTTTACGGCCGGCTTCTTCGTAGCTCATTTTGTTGTTATTGTTACCATTATTGTTATTATTGTTATTGTTGTTTGACATAATTAAAATCCTCCTTAAGTTTAGTAAAGTTGGTGTTAAACGAAATCATCAAGGCTGTGGATTTTAGTTATTGTTGCTGTTTGAGTTACCTGAGTTATTGTTGCTTGAATTGCTTGAGTTGCTCGACTGGCTTCCGCCTTTCGCTCCGATTTCCTGATAAAATTTCTTATCGTGATTATCTGAAGTTGCTTCTCCACCCTTTTCACCAATCTCTTGGTAGAATTCCTTGTCATGGTTCTTCGCTGTTTCTTCGCCGCCTTTGCGACCGGCTTCTTCGTAACTCATTTTGTTCCCGTTGTTGTTGTTACTGTTGTTGTTGCTGTTGTTACTGTTAGACATAAAGTAAATCCTCCTTAAGTTTAGTTAAATGGTGTTGTACGATTGTACATTGGTTATATACCTCGTGTTCGGAAAGATAAACGATTTTGGGGGTTTTTAACATTTTTGTAATTTAATTTGTACTTTTAGGAGGATAGTGCCTTTTAATAGAAGTACTCTCAACGTAGGTGTATGATGAAGTTACACGAATTGTACGAAGGAGTCTTGCAA
>CAWBBM010000022.1:0-13056 GCA_963787015.1 uncultured Bacillaceae bacterium | reverse complement strand
CAGAGAGACCTTCGATGGCTGGTTTTAATGGGGCATACCAACTTTCCTGGTCGAATGTTGTGTCAAGTATTCTTAAGAGTAGGTTTCTTCGATTCATTTTACATTCCTCCTACAAGTTTATCTTCTACTTAGTATTTCATCATAAATTGGATAACTCCTTTTAGTATCTACAAAACCTATAACCCTTTCATATCTCTCCTTTGACAGAATCGGTTCTATGTATACTGCCTTGCTTTATGTGAGAAATCGTTGTTAAAGCACAGAGCAAAGCGGCGATCAGGGCAATGATGAGCGTAGTCCCAATGACTAGATATTTCACCCCATAAACCTCACTCAATAAACCGGCCAGCAAGATGGTGACGATCAGCATCGAACTCTGGAATAAACTCAATGTCGTACCGATCCGGCCCATTTGATGGGATGGAATGCTCGTTTGGAAAAACGTTTGAAATCCTGTATTCGCGAACGAAGAGAAGAAGCCGAGTATGATAAATCCTACGCTTGCTGCTACAAAGGTCGTTGAAAAGGAGTAAATCACATAGCCGGCACTGAACAGACTTGTACCAAATCCAATCAAATATGGGATCGTCATCTTTTTCGCAACCATTGACATGAGTATAGACCCTGTTAAATAGCCGACACCTGTGATGCTCATTAATAAACTGAACTGGCTTTCTGTTAATCCAATCACTTTCTGTGTAAAGACAACTTCCTGGGAATCCAGTGCTATCGCTAAGGTCATGATGAATTGAAATAGAAGATAGACGACCAGGAAATACCGGTGCTTCTTTAAGAAATGCAGTACCATTCGTAAATCATCTAATATGATCTTTATGTACTTGGATTTTTCTTCAGTTGAGTCAGATCTTATGTGCAGATTGGGTAAAAAGAAAATCAAAACTCCTGACAATAGGAAGGAAGCTGCGTTACACCAAATGGCAACCTGATAGGAGCTAAATTGAATTAAAGCACCTGCTATGGCTGGGCCAAGTACTAGAGATCCTGTTGTGAGAATCGAACTGATTGAGTTATAGCGCAGCAAATTTTCCTTGGGAACAAGTTGTACCGTATAAGCAGTGGAAGCAGGCCTGAAAAGGGAGCTGCACAGGCTTATGATAAATAAGACAGCATAGATGGACCATAACTCAGACAGCAAGGGAATCACCGCGATAAAGCATCCCCTCAACACATCCATTAAGATCATGATATGTTTTTTGTAAAGTCGATCGATCATACTTCCCGACCAGAATCCTGTGATGATGCCAGCTATCGGTCCAATGATCCAAAGTCCGGCTACAGCGGCTACAGAATCCGTTTTGGTATATATGAATAAATTCAATGCAACCAGATAAATGAAGTCACCGATATAAGAAATCCCGACGGCACTCAACAACAGTCCGGGTGCTTTCCACTCTCTTATTGATTCCCTCATTGATTCTTAACCTCTTCAAACAAACAGGACACTTTGAATTCCTGTTTATGATCATCCTTTGACAGATGGCTTTCCCACCTGACAAAAAGCTGCTCCAGCTCCAGCAGGAATTGTTCTTTTTCTTCTGGGTTTAATTTTAAGTTTGTTGAAAGAGAAGAAGCTACCTCAGAGTCTTTTTCTTCTAGAACAAATCTGGTCGCTTTTGACCTGTAATACTTCTCCAGGATGCCCCCTTTCTTCTTCTCTTTCACAAGTTCCAATATTCCACCTTTATAGAGAAGTTGAATGTGATAATGGATACTCCCTACAGATTTCTCCAATCTATTCGCAACTTCCATCGCAGTTAGTTCCTCATGCTTTAACAGATGGATGATTTTTATTCGAGTAGCATTTGAAATTAACTTTTGTTGCTCCATTGAAATGGATATCGACGATTCGTTTTTCATGATTACTCCTCCTTATTCTAATATTATAGATTATTCTATTTTTTTAGAACATCTCCTTCTTTTTTGAAAATATTTTTTATTTTTCAAGGGGAATCGTTTTCTAAACCTAAAGAAAAGACGCATATCTTAACTAGTGATATGCGCCAGTATACGTACTAAATCTATTCTTCTAATTACTCTCCTACATATAATAGCTGATTCAGGAAAATAGTAAGACCATCTACAAAAAAGGAGCCTCACAAAATGAAAAAAGCAATCCTCCTGACCATCGTCCTTTTTCTTCTTTTTCCATTTGCCACATCTGCAGCTCCATTCGATCAAGTGAAAGCCGCTTTTATCAGAGAGGGGAATGTGTGGACCTTGGTAGATGGAAAGGAAAAACAACTAACGAATACGGGTAACATCCATTCTAAGCCCAAATGGTCAAAGGACGGAACGCTGATTGCTTATCAAGCGGAAGCATCAACCGATGGGCAGTCTGAACTATGGACCTACAATCTCCACACCGGCAAAAAGAAGCGAATTTCATATAATGGCACCTCACCGGAGTGGGCACCCCATAAAAACCATCTTGCCTATAATAATAAGGGAATCTTAGATATCTCTGACCTCAACCGTTTCTACAACATCGCAACCGGGGTCAGTGATTTCACGTGGCTCCCGGACGGAAGTGGATTCCTTCTGTCTTCATCTGGAACCCTCAACCCGGATGGATGGTCAAGTGCCTCTTTGTTTACTAAAAAAGTCGGCGATAATTATGAGGATATTGTTTTGTTCGGGGGCGTGGAGCCGTTTTTCACACTACCTAAAGAAATCGGGACAAATGAACAAAACAAACTGATTGCCGTCAATGCAGAAGAGCTGACCTATTCCCCGAGCGGCAAGTGGATTTCGTTTGTCGTATCTCCCACCGCTTCCTGGTCCATGGACAGCGATATGGTCTGTGTCATTGATAGTCTAGGGAAGAATTTCGAGGTACTGGACGAGATGATTCTGCAGGTAGGACAGCCCAAGTGGTCACCTTCAACCGATACATTAGCCTATATCGCAGGCGGCGGAAGAATTGTGTTCGGCTTCAAAAATAAGGACTTAAAGGTAAAAGAAATGCCTGCGTCAGGGACTTATACACCTGCCGATTACGCTGATCTTGACTTTGATTGGATGACTGACAAATCACTTGTCGTGTCGAGGATCAAGGAACAGGAATGGACGAACGACTTTAGCAAGCACCCGCTGCCTGCCCTTTACACCTTGAGTATCGATTTGAAGAAACAAATGAAGATAACGAGCCCTCCAAAAGGGTATGGGGACTATGCTCCTCAATGTATTCCGTCCATTGAAAAACTCGCTTGGTTAAGGGGGAAATCCCTCACTGATACAAAAAGGGATCTGTGGATTGGAAATGCGGATGGGTCTGAAGCAATGGAGTGGGTTCGGGATATTGAGGAGATTGTATTTTACCCTGGTTGATTGATCAACGGTTAGTGATATTATGCCCGGGATGTCGTTGCTTTTCTTCCTGAAACTTTATATAAGGGAAATTCGACATCCCGGCACGATTATCCGTATTCTCGCATGATAAATCCTATACCCGCTTGAAAAAGACAGATCACGCTTAATAATCTTTCATCCCGCTTGATTCATCCCAAATTCCGCATGAACTTCCAGCGAAGGAGGTTCCTAACAGGGAAATCATCACAGCAATCGGTCTAGATGCAGGTCCTGGACCCCACTCCCAGATAAAAATAGACAAGCTTACGGTCTTAAATGGGAGTTTGGCATCCAAACCATACCTAAAAGTAGATATATCTCTTCCATCACATTCAATTTGCTATCTCCAACACCACCACATCAAACAACTCCCCATCCGCATAAAGCACAAACGCCCATTCTCCACGTTCCGGAATGGTAACGGACGATGGTGCATGAACATCCGCACCATTGTTCTCTCCGCCGAGAGGGATTGTCCAGCTTTCACCGCTATCCAATATAGGCTGCACGGTTCCTGAATCTCTTTGATAAGCAACCACCGTTAAATCAGAGGCGTCCGTATCCCATAGATGCCACATCCACTTTTGCCCGTTCAAACTTGGCATGTCTGCGCCGATGATACCCGACTTACCTTCATTCCCGGTCATATTCGTTCCAAAGGTCGTCGCCTTTCGATCCCAGTCGATATTATGAACATCACTTTCTTGAACGTACTCAGGTATATCTTCTGGCAACGTGACAGGACTCTCTTCCTCCACATTAACGACGACATCACCATAGATTTCACCATCAAGATAGACTTCATACCTCCACAATCCCCCGTATGGAACCAGAAAACTGGCCGTTAAGCGCTGCAAGCTTGAGTAGCCTTTTGAAGGCTCCGTTATGTTTTGAGGCCTCACCACTTCCATTCGTTCTCCTGTTTTTTTATGAGTTGCCGAGATAGATAGCTCTTTCCCTTTGAATGTGTCAAAAGGTTCTTTGAAACTGAAGATATATCCATATGCCTTACCCCCATGCAGCTCGGGATCAGGAAAGATGCTAAATAGAACCTTATGATTCTCCTTATAATCGTGATGGACTTCCCATGTGTTCGGACTGCCGTTAATCGAGCCATTCTCATTAACCAGCAACTCAGTTGAAACAAAGAAGCCTATTAAACAAAGGGCTACAGTCGTCATGATGAAAATCATGAATGGATCAGGGCTTTTTGTTTCCACTGGATGATGAACGGCTTGCCGAATCTTGCTTTTTTGAATTTCCGTGAAATGCCGGCCTTTGTGAGTCGTAGAATCCATTGCTTTCTTCAACCCATTAAGCTTATTCTCCATCATGCTCCCACCTTTCTATTCTATGTTTCAGCTTCGTCCTGCCTCGATTCAACCTGGTTTTAATCGTATTACCGTTCATACCTAACAATCCTTTGATCTCCTCAATGGAACATTCTTCATAATAATAAAGAATGATGACTTCCCGATATTTTACGGGCAAATCAAGAACGCTCCTTGAAAGAATCTCTTCCTCACTTCGCTTCACCAGACTCATTTCAGGCAACGGTTCCTTTGAAGTGAAAAGAGAAAACAGATTTGAATTCTTCACCACTCTCTTAAACGCAGAACTCTTCAGAACATCCTTCGATCGATTGATTACCAGTCGATAAATCCACGCTTTGAATGAAAGAATCTCATCTATTTTTTCAAAATGCCTGAAACATGTGACGAAGACATCCTGAACGATATCTTCAGCCATCCCCCAGTCCTTCACATAGTTGTAAGCCAATTTCGTCAGCCGTTCACCGTATTCATCCATGATTCTTTCCAGCCATGCATCGCGGCTATCTGAATGATCGTCGTTCTTCACCTTTCTCACACGTTCCTCACCTCATTCCCTTATATTTCTAAGACGAATCACTCTTTGTTTGGTTTCATTTTTTAAATAAACTTCCTTTAACTGCTTTCAACACAATTGGAGAAGTATCCTTTGATTAATCCAGAAAATAACATATACTTTTAATAGATTAATAGGAGGGGATTACGCATGGCTATTTACCATAAAATCATAGGAGAAGGCTTTCCCATCGTAATGGTCCATGGGTGGACGCTCGATCATCAGGCGATGATGCATGCAATGGAATCGAATTTCAAGGACAGAAGCGGCTGGAAAAAGATCTACATAGACTTACCGGGAATGGGAAAGTCGGATGCACAGCCGTCCATCAGGAATTCCGACGACATGCTGGAAGCTGTTCTTGAATTGCTGGACGAGCTGATTCCCGATCAACCCTTCATAGTTTGCGGGTATTCGTATGGGGGATATATGGCGAGGGGAATCGTAGAAGCACGACATGATAGAGTACGAGGCTTGATGCTCTTGGCACCTATGGTCATACCTGATACTGATAAAAGAGAACTACCGCAGCAAATCGTATTGAAAAAGGATCCAGATTTACTATCGCACCTCTCTTCACTGGAAGCCGAAGCGTTTGCCTCCATGGGTGTGGTTCAAGGAAAAAAGGAATGGGAAAGGTACCGTGATGACATCCTGCTTCCTTCCACTCAAACGAATGAGGAGTTTGTAAACAGAATCCGGGAAAATGGATATGGCTTCACCTTCGAGCTCTCACAGAAACTCGACTATCCAACGTTGTTTGTGACAGGACGGCAAGACCATGTAGTCGGGTATCAGGATGCGTGGCGATTGATTGAGGATTATCCAAGGGCAACCTTCGCCGTGCTTGATATGGGTGGGCATAATGTGCAGATCGAACAGGAGAATGTGTTCAATTCTCTCGTGCAAAACTGGCTGGACAAGTTGGAATCGGATAGGTTGGTTTAGATATAGCATCATTAGAAAAGGACCATTCAACGTGGTCCTTTTCCCTTGCCCTCACCCCATCCAATCCCAATTCTCCCTATCCTCTATATCCATATGCCGTGGAATTCGATCATGCGGCACCTCTCCCTCATCATCCAAATAATAATGCCTGATGGGTTTCAAGTCGTCATCCAGTTCATACACGAGGGGGATGCCATTAGGGATATTGAGACTGACAACCCCGTCATCCGGGATATGGTCAAGGAATTTCACGAGTGCCCGGAGTGTGTTTCCGTGTGCTGAGATGATGACACGTTTATTGTCCCGGATACTCGGGACAATCTCCTCATGCCAATAGACGAGGGCCCTTTTTTCCGTATCGAGGAGACTTTCTGATAATGGCATATCCTCCTTGCCAACGGTGGCGTATTTCGGATCGGACAGATTGCCGTGATGCCCCTCTTCTGAAATCGCCGGTGGCCGGACATCGGCAGACCGCCTCCATTCATGGACCTGCTCTTCGCCGAATTGCTCCGTCACTTCATCTTTATCAAGTCCCTGCAGACCCCCATAATGCCGCTCATTTAATCTCCATGATTTATATACGGGGATCCAGACCAGGTCCATTTCATGCAGAGCGATCCATAGCGTCCGGATCGCCCTTTTCAAAACCGATGTATGGGCAACATCGAAAATGAACCCGTGTTTCTTCAGGACCGCTCCTGCTTTTCTTGCTTCTGTATAGCCGTCATCGGTTAAATCCACATCCGTCCAACCGGTGAACCTATTTTCAAGATTATAGAGGCTCTCGCCGTGTCGAAGGAACACAAGCTTCTTCATTTTCATCACTCCAGTTCGTTTATTTTTTCAGTATGTGCATCTCGGAATAGAAATATTGAGTAATTTAGGAAGTATTGTACCAAAATAGGAATAACCAATTTCGAGAGGAGACAATGTAATGTTCAAACAGAACGCCGGAGAAAAATTAATTGACCTGTTAATTGAATGGGGAGTCGACCATATTTACGGGATGCCTGGGGACTCCATCAATTCCATTATTTAACCACTACGAAAAAGGCAGGACAAAATCAAGTTCATTCAAGTCAGGCATGAGGAAGCAGGGGCACTGGCTGCTGCCGCGTATGCGAAATTGACGGGAAAACTTGGTGTGTGCACGGCGATTGCCGGTCCAGGGGCGATCCACCTTCTAAATGGTTTGTATGATGCCAAGTTGGATAAAGCCCCGGTGTTGGCCATCACTGGCCAAGTGGAGACGGACCTTTTAGGGACGGACTCCTTCCAAGAAGTGAATCTTGAGCGGATGTTCGACGATGTTGCCGTGTATAATCAGCGCATCATGTCCGCCGACCAGCTCCCTGCCGTCGTCAATCAGGCGATCCGGACTGCCTATGCGAAAAAAGGGGTGTCCGTCCTGACCATCCCGGATGATATCCCCCGCTTTGAAGTCGGAAAAGAAGCCCGAGTGACGTCCCATTTTTCAGTGAAGCAAAACATTGCACCTCTTCCTGAAGATTTGCAAAGAGCAAAAGATATCATCCAGGGTGCTGAACGACCGATCATCCTTGCTGGAAAAGGCGTTCATGGACATCGGGAGACGCTACTATCTTTCGCTGAAAAAGTAGGGGCACCTATCGTGTTGACCCTCCCTGGTAAAGGGGTCATCCCTGATAAACATCCGTATTGTTTAGGAGGTCTCGGTCTGATCGGGACAAAGCCTTCCTATGAAGCGATGCAGGATGCCGATATGCTCATGATGATCGGGACTTCATTCCCGTTCACTGGATTCCTGCCTGACAGTGCCAAGACGATTCATATTGACATTGACCCGTCCCAAATCGGGAAGCGCTATCCGGTAGATGTCGGTCTTGCCGGAGATGCAGGGACTTCCCTTAAGTGGCTGACCGAACATGTTTCCAGGAAAGAAGATCGAACATTCCTGGAGAAAAATCAGGAGCGTACGGTCAAATGGTGGGATAACTTAGAATCGCAAGAAGAGGATGGATCGGTCCCTCTCAAACCACAGCGACTGATACATGCCCTTAAGGAAGTTGCGTCCGACGACGCTATCCTCTCCGTTGACGTCGGGAACGTAACGGTGTCGATGGCCAGGCATTTCCCGATCACCAATCAGTCTTTCGTTATTTCTAGCTGGCTTGCCACCCTCGGCTGCGGTCTGCCTGGTGCCATTGCCGGTCAAATCGCTTATCCGGATCGTCAGGTGTTCGCCATCTGCGGCGACGGTGGATTCGCCATGACCATGGCGGACTTCGTCACGGCAGTCAAATATGACTTACCCATCATCGTTGTGATCCTAAACAATCATAAAATCGCCATGATCAAGTTCGAGCAGGAAGTGATGGGGAATATTTAATTCGGCACCAACCTTCAGAACCCGGACTTCGCCAAATACGCCGAAGCCTGCGGTGGAGTCGGGTACCGGGTCGAACGCCCCGAGGACATCCTGCCATCACTTCAAAAGGCGATCCAACAAAAGAAACCATGCATCATCGACGTCGTAGTCGACGCCGACGAAGCACCAATGCCTGCGAAAATCCAGTTCTCCCAGGCCGCTGGCTACACTAAACACATGCTCAAACAACTATTCGAAGAAGGAAAATTTGACCTTCCACCGTTGTAAAAGAAGAGGGACGGACCTTGAAACGCAAGGTCCGTCCCTCTTATTGTGGAATCTAAGTACCTCTGTTGATGATTAAAACTTCAGGAACATCCTATTTGTTTATTATAGGAGCGATCCGATCAATTCTATTTGTCCAAATCCAACCTTTATACCCCTTTGGTACACGCTCAAGATCTGACTCTTCATCAAATCCTTCTGACCAATTACCGTCTCCGGCAACAAGAATCACCCTTGTATGGACGTCTTCCATTCTATTTACGAACTTAGTAGGAAATCCCCAAAGATACGAAGCGTATTTTTCTGGTATATGAAGTTGCGTATTTTTACAAGCGTCGGGTATGTATCCCGTCCAACTTAATGCTTCGTAAGATAGGAGACAGCTTTTTAGTGTTTCCTTTGACATTACTCGCAGATCGGGTAATGCCTTTTTTACACTTTGAATTGGTTCATCCCCGCCGTATACGGATAAATCATCCATCCGTTTCTCTGAGTATTTAGAAAGGTACTCAGCTAATTGTTTGCCTTCAACAGGGTCATTACTCTTAATATGTATGAGGAATTCTTTCGTTGGAAAGTGCGTTAATACTTCGTTTAAGGTAGGCATTTGTCCTACCCCTTTCCCACGGAAAGGATACGTTTCTCCATTGTCAGCTGTATAACCATATCCTATATCTAACTTTCTAAGCTCTTCCATCGTCTGATCTCTTGTCTTCCCGGTTCCATCTGTTCTGCACTCCAGGGTCCAATCATGGAAAATGGCAAACTCCCCATCTTTCGTAGGCTGGATATCAATCTCGACTAAGTCTGCTCCTTCCTTGAATGCGGCTTCCATGGAAGGAATCGTGTTTTCCAAGTATGGATGCTCAGGCTCATTGATGATTTCAGCCGTACACGTTTCCCCTGTTATCCCCTCCATTGGAAATGTCTGAGCCAATCCCCGATGAGCAAGAAGCAACGGATCTCCTTCTCTTTCCTTTGTAAACAGAGAACTATTGTTAAGATAAACAAAACTCGATAACAATAGGATAAACAGGATCGTACCTTTC
The DNA here is from genome assembly GCA_963787015.1 of uncultured Bacillaceae bacterium. GTDB lineage: Bacteria > Bacillota > Bacilli > Bacillales > Bacillaceae_B > Rossellomorea. The sequence goes on along the minus strand of CAWBBM010000022.1, from coordinate 3,168 downwards.
AAACCTTTTTTTATTTTTTTCATTCGTTTCCCATCCCTATCTTCACTTCTATTAAAACTATGAAAATAATACTCTTAATCAGTTTACCATTTCCAATAATGAAAGGCGTAATCCAGTTAAGGAATTACGCCTGTTAGATCTTCACTCATCATTACAATATTTCAACATACCCTTCTGTCCCATGCACCCTGATCCTTTGCCCATCCCGTATCCTCTCGGTAGCACGTTCAACGCCGACGACAGCCGGAAGTCCATACTCCCTTGCAATCACAGCCCCATGGGTCATCAGTCCGCCCACTTCGGTGACTAATCCTTTGATGGAGACAAATAACGGTGTCCAGCTCGGGTCGGTATAAGGGGTGACCAGGATATCCCCCTCTTCCAAATCCGCGTCTTCCATGTTGACAATCACACGTGCACGCCCCTCTACCACACCTGATGAAACAGCCAGGCCGGGAATGGCACCTGCGGGAAGATCTTCCGGCTTGTATTCACCGGTGATGATTTCCCCGTCCGATGTGATCACGCGTGGCGGCGTTAGTTTTTCATAAAAGTCGTACTCTTCTTTTCGCTTACAGATGAGTTCGTCTTCCGGTTCATGAGCTCTCACTAAGTCCTGCAATTCTTCAAATGTAAGGTAAAAAATGTCCTCTTTTTCTTGAAGAATATTTTGTTCGACAAGCCGTTCAGCTTCTTTTAATAATGCCTGCTTATAAACGAAGTAGCGGTGAATCATGCCGTATTTCGGATATTCCCGGTAACCGGTGAAATGCCGGATGATGTCGATCCTTCTTTTCGTCTCTTTTACCTTTTGTTCGCCATCTGATAATGAGCTTATTCTCTCCAGCAATTCTCGTTCTTTTTCTAACGCTTCCAGCCGCCCTTTCTCAAATTTACGTTTGCTTTCGTGCGGCTCGAACTGTTGGATGTTCCTGAGAATCATCGGAACAATGGTTGTTGGCTTTTCACTCCAGCGTAGTCTCGAAATATCAATTTCTCCGCTGCATCTCATCCCGTTTTTGGTAAGAAAGCCTTTGATGGCTTCCCGGGCTTCCTGTCCACCCTCGACATTCATCAAATCATCCAGGAAATTATCCTTTTTTACCTTGCGCAAATAATCGATTACTGCCTGGTGTGGACGTATCACATCGGCTACGTCCATCAATGCCAAGCCCATTTCAGAAGTGATGTTATTCGGTACCGATTGAGACAGGGTATCTGCCACATTTTTTTCACCCAACCACTCGTACATATGGTCATTGATCCAGAATAAAGCATCCATCGCAGCCATGATCACCTGAGAACTCTCGGGATCAAATAGAATCCTCTTTAATTCCTTCATATCTACTAAGATGAAATCGATTAACTCAGATCCCGTTTTTGAATGAATGGTTTGTTTCAACTGTTCGATCGAGTTCTCACTTTTCTTTATTAATTCAGCAACGATGGCAGGATCGGGGTCGATTGGATCCACTCCACCTCTCCTTTGTGCTGGCTTTCCTTCATCCTCTACTGTTTTGATGAACCCCTGCCGCTCTACAATCGTTGTGAGAGCGTCTTTTATAAGTGGTTCGGATTTGCCCATTAAATCGATGAAGGAATGTCTGCTGGCAGGGGATGCCAACCGAGGTGTGCAATCCACAAACAATCTTCCACCGGCGACTTTCATCGGTGCAGGGGTCGTTAACAAGAAAAAGGACAACCCGAGAGGCTTCATGGCATCCGTCATCATTTGCTGATGGCCGACGGATAAATACACTCGATTTTCCCCATCAACCGCTTCCGGTATTGGAAATAAGGTGGTGATCGGCCTGCTTTGCACAATGTAAAATGTGCCATCTTCCAAACACCATTCAATATCTTGTGGGCAGGAAAAATGCGCTTCAATCTTCCTGCCGATCCGTGAGAGCTCTAAAACCTGTTCATCCGTAAGGGCCGCTGCCTTTTGCTGATCCGGAGGTATAGGCTGCGTCTCTGTCCCTCCACCGTTCACCCCAAAGATAGCCGATTTCTTCGTTCCAATCTTCTTGTCTATGATCCAGCCGTCCTGAACTTTATAGGAATCTGGTGAAACCAAACCGGACACCAAAGCTTCTCCAAGACCAAATCCTGCGTCAATGGATACAACTTTCCGATTGGAACTCATTGGGTCAGCCGTAAAAAGAATTCCTGAAACCTGTGGGGATACCATTCTCTGTATAATGACCGAAATGTGAACCTGATTGTGATCAAACCCATTCCGCATACGGTAGATGACGGCTCGATCAGTGAAAAGGGATGCCCAGCACTTGCGGATATGCTTCAGGATGGAATCCTTGCCGATAATATGAAGGTACGAATCCTGCTGCCCGGCAAAAGAGGCATTGGGCAAATCCTCCGCCGTTGCACTTGAACGCACAGCATAGGCATGTTCCTCTCCAAACCGAGAGTGATAGTAAGTAACAGCTTCCACTACATCGGAAGGAACCGTTACATTCAGGAGGACTTTCCGAATATCCTTGCTGACTTCCCCGATTTGATTCCGATCTTCGGGTTTGAGTTTGGATAACCTCGCCAGCAAGGTGTGATACATCTCATTCTGTTCAACCGCTCTTTGAAATCCAACCGTCGTCACACTGAATCCGTCCGGTACCTGTATACCTTGTATCGTTGATAACAGCCCCAGGTTCAACCCTTTTCCACCTACGAGCGAAAGCTGGGATTGCTCCATTTCCTCAAAACTGAGAACCAATGAATCCATACTGCAACTCCCCCTATCCATCAATGTTATTTGATTTTAGCAGTACTGCATGGGAAGAAACAGTCTATAATGAATTTTTTTAGCGTGGTATAATAGAAGTAGGAAGAGAAGTTTAGTTTGTAGAAACATACGAATAAATATGATAAAAGCTCAGAGTATTGGCTCTGAGCTTCTTTAAATTCAACTTCCTATTGGTCATTCAGCTAAAAACTTTATGCTTCTTTGACTCTCATTTTATGCCTTTTTCTCCCCACAACGTAATAAGCCAAATAACCGAAGACATTAAACAAAGCAAACACCAAAATCCACCCAATGTTTAATCGTCTATGATGATACGCGTTAATCGTTGCCCAAATCGTAAACAACGTGATATAAATCGCCATTCCAGAGAATAAAATGATCGCCAGCCAATCTCCTATATGTCTTGT
>CAWBBM010000021.1:0-4843 GCA_963787015.1 uncultured Bacillaceae bacterium | reverse complement strand
GGAAACGGTGAGATAGAAGGTGAGTACGGTCTGAGACCTGATCCTGGCAGGGATGCCATTCGGTTGGGGAACACGAGAGCGAGTAACAGCGTGGCACCTTCCAATACCGGAGAAAGGCCAAGAGGCTCCATCACCCGGGACAATGACCTGTATGGACGGTATCGAGGAGAAATGCAACTCATCAGAAACGACCTGAAGAGCGATCCTGCTGTGAACGTGGTGGGTAGGGTTTGTGAAGATGAGGTTGAGTTAATCGAGATGCTAGAGCCGGGGCAAAGGATTCGGTTAAGGAGAGGGACGGACCTTCGTGAGTGAAGCATTGGATATAACCCTTTCCTTGAATGGAAATAAAGGAAGGACTAAGGCATGAAGAACAAATCTTCATGTCTTTTTTTTATTGACTTTAACCGTACCTCTCGGGTGAGAAAACGAGTTCCCTAAGATTGAAAAGGAATCTTCCTTCACAATCAAATCTCGATTTTTCGCACAGCAGGATTGGCATATTCAACTACGTAGGAGGGAATACAACCTCAATCATTACCTCTCTCAGGATCATACCCATTTCGTTTTCAGTAGAATCTCTTTCTACTTTACAAGGGTAATGTCGAAAATTGATAGATTATGTCGAGCTTACTCATATATAATAATGAATGTAGCGCAATATAGTAATGCCTTCTTCTACTAATTATAAGGATGATATCAGTGGACAACGTTGTCGTAACAGGTTATGGAATGAAAGCTCCAGGAGCCATGAGTAAAGAAGATTTTTATAGAGTACTAAAGAAGGGGATTTGTACGCATTCCGTTCTTGAAGGAAGAGGAAAGGATCAGACTAACATTATTGCTGGAGTAATTGAAGATGACTTTGAAATAATAAGAGAAAGAAATTATAAGAGATATCCTCGATCGACTCGAATGGCGTTAGCCGCGGCGGCTGATGCTGTTGAGATGTCGAATCTATTGTGTGACCCACACAGAGTTGCGATTATTATCGGAACGTCGGCTGGAGCTATTCTCGAAATCGAACATTATTCATCTGTAGCACTCGATTTGAAAAAGTATCCTTTGCACGGTGTTTCCCTTGTTGATTCACACACGCTCTCAGCTGCCGTGGCACAACATATTGGTACCAGAGGACCTGCCTACACCATTACGACTGGATGCACCGCAAGTTTGGATGCAGTATTGTTGGGGAAACTAATGCTTGAATCAGGTCAAGTAGATGCCTGTATTGTTGGAGGAACGGATGCCCCTCTCGGCCAATGGAGTATTAATGGATTTGTAAAGACAAGAGCCATCATGTCAGACGTATCGATTCATCAGACCGGCGTGCCCTTTTCAACCCACCATCAAGGTTTTGTGCTTTCTGAAGGAGCGGGAATCATGGTACTGGAAAGAGAAGACACAGCTCTAAAGTCTGGTAAAACCATTTATGGTAAAATTCAAAACGTGGTCTCAAGAAATGAAGGCAGACCGCTGTTGAAATCAGATGAAACTGGAGAGGAAATGCTATCGGTATATAAAGATACGTTAGGGGATACAATTCCTTGCTATACAAACAGTCAGGCCCTGGGACTTAAAACGAATGATCGAATTGAAGGGTATATACATAAACAAATGTTTGCAAACGATGTCCCATTAACTTCGATAAAAGGCATGGTGGGTCACTCGTTTGCGGCAATGGGTGCCATTCAAATGATTTCGGCCTTATTATCCATTGAATATGGGTTTATTCCTCCCACGATTAAAACAGGAAAAAAAGGATTTGAAGATTTGCCGATTGTCTGCCAAACCATCTATCAACCAGTAAGAACTGTCAGTGTCACCGCACATGGAAATAGTGGGAATAATGCTTGTGCGATCGTAACAAAATAAGGGGGTAACATCATGTTTTTTCTTTTTTCGCTTCTAGTCGCCCTTATTCCATTCAGTATTGGAATTACTGTTCTATTAATGTTTAAGAAAAGCAAACTCTCAAAAGTGTTATTTCTTTTCTTATTTTTAGCTTCATTGTGGCAGATTGATGTCGCTTTTTTGTTTGCTTATGGGTTGTTACCTGTAGAAATCATCGACCTGTGTTTCAGGGTGTTTCGTATAGGTTCCATTCTGGTATCTCCTACGTTGTTTTATGTAGCGTATACGATTTATCAAGAAGAGTTCCCGAGTGGCCGTAGAAGCAGATGGCGTTTTGTAATGAATAAATATAGTGTGATTTTCTTTTATGTTTGGGGCTTTATTGTTTATTTCGTAGGCTGGAGTCAGCATGGAATTGATCGACTTATGCTTATCAATCCAAGTGGTGTTTACGGATTTTATTTTCCTTTATATGGTGAACTTTCTTGGGTCTTCCAAACTAATTTGTTTTTATTCGGGTTGAGTATTATGCTTTCTTTCCTTATTTCCGTTAAGATACATAACGTTGTTTTACGATCCTTTTTATTTCACTTCATTCTTTCTACAGCTGTTGGATATGGAATTGGCATTTTAAATATGTTTCCTGAATCAAGGCTGCTGCCCAGCGCCATTTCAGTCATGGTGTTTGCTATTTCGATCTTAATCCTCTCTCATCGTATGCATGTGGCCATTGTTAGAGACATGAATAGACAATTAGATCAACAACGCCTTTTTCTGAGAACCGTCATTGATCTGAATCCTAATTACATTTATGCCAAAGATAATGAAGGGCGTTATACTTTAGTGAATAGGTCGTATGCAGAGCTTTATGGCTTAATGAAAGAAACGATAATCGGGAAAACGGATCTTGATATTCAAATGGATAAAGCGGTCGCAAATAATACCCTTGATGATGACAGGATGATCTTATCGAAAGGTAAAGGGGTGTCCATTCCAGAAGAAGAGTTTATAGATAAAGAAGGGAATGTCCGGTGGCTTCAAACGACTAAAATACCGATTGTCCATGAGGATTCTGCCATGTTGCTTGGGGTATCAATGGATATCACCCAGAGAAAACGGTATGAAGATGAACTTATTTATCAAGCGAATCATGATGTGTTGACTGGCTTGCCTAACCGAAGGCTGTTTAATGAAGATTTAACCACAATTTTAAAGGACCGCTCTTCCCGCCAGAGCAGTGCTGCCATCATGCTGATTGATTTAGATCGGTTCAAGTACATTAATGATACGTTGGGGCATGACTTTGGCGATCTCCTATTAATAGAAGTGTCAAGACGATTAGAGAATTTCCTTGAAATACACAAACTCTCACAGGCCAAAGTGTATCGGCAGGGAGGCGATGAATTCACTCTGCTGTTTCCTGGGTTTTTAAGAGGGGAAGCGGTTGAGACAGCCAAGTTACTCCTTGAACAATTCTCTGATGAGTTTCTAATTAGTGAACAGGAGTTCTATATCACTCCGAGTATTGGAATCAGTATGTATCCGGAAGACGGCGAAGATGCAAAGACGTTGATGAAAAATGCTGATACGGCAATGTATTATGTGAAAGACAGAGAAAAGAACAGCTTTCAATTGTTTACGGATGACATGAATCAACAGTTCTACCGGAAAATGGTTATCGAGAAAGAATTGCGCACTGCTCTCGAAAAAGAAGAGTTTCGCCTAGTATACCAGCCATTCTTAGACGTGAAGACAGAGACGATTTGCGGAATGGAAGCACTTATCCGTTGGGAAAGTAAAGCATTAGGCAGTGTATCACCTTCTGAGTTCATCTCGATCGCGGAAGAAACCGGATTGATCATCCCAATTGGAGAGTGGGTCCTGAATACTGCGCTGGAACAGAAAAATCGATGGCAGAAATCCGGATATCCAGCGTTGAAACTTGGTGTAAACCTCTCAATGAGACAGCTTCTTGACAAGGCGCTTATTCAAAAAGTCGCTGAAAGCATGAAGAAACATCATGTAAACCCGGCGGAAATTGATTTAGAAGTGACTGAAAGTATTGCCATGGGTGATCAAGACATTATTGTCTCTAAACTGCAAGGCTTAAAGGAATTAGGTGTTCGTTTATCAATGGATGACTTTGGTACAGGTTATTCATCCTTAAGTTATTTAAAGAAATATCCTCTCGATACGTTGAAAATCGATCGTTCCTTCATTAAAGGGATTACGTCTAATGAAGATCACCAAGCCATTGTAAGAAGTACGATTTCGATGGCTAAACACCTTCATTTACATGTAATCGCAGAAGGGGTGGAAAGTCAGGGTGAATACGCATTTTTGAAAAAGAATCATTGTGATATGGTACAGGGATATGCCATCGGTCACCCAATGACGGCGGAGGAATTTGAGAAAAACGTATTTGTGAAAGAGGATTGATGGTGGAAAGACAAAAAGGGTGTTAGTCAAAGAAAAATCCGAACGATCATTCGAAATTCTTTCATGGAAATCGAATTCGTTCGGATTTTTTATTGTTAGTGTAAAAGCATATAAAGTGTATTTAATTGGTTCTAGCTGTTGATTGGAGTGCAAGACGAAGACTCCTGCGGGAAAAGCGGAATAGGCGAGACCTAAGCATGAGCGTTAGCGACGAGACTTCCGCCCGAGGAAAGCGAAGTCTTGCACGGAAATCGGGCAGCGGTGTAACAAGAAATCCTAACTTGGTCTTTTATTCTTATTGTTCGTCTGTAGAATATCTTGATTTCGTTATGTCCCAGCCACTTTTTCGATTAATAGAATCAAGTGCTATTCAATCCGTTTGATAAGGGAGATTGAAGTACAATAATTCTAATTAACTAAATAGCTGCACAAAATAATCATGATTACCCAGGCATTCCTCGTGATTTTTTCATCCATAACCCTATTTTTCTCCCAAAATAAACCTCGTTTTCTGTTATAGTAATATCAACGAATATTTCGAAAATAATCG
>CAWBBM010000020.1:0-18502 GCA_963787015.1 uncultured Bacillaceae bacterium | reverse complement strand
ATTTTCCATAATTAGTATATAATGGTAATTAAGTCTCGTATTTAAGAAGATTCAGATAATATGGGCTTATAATAAAAGAGGAGAAGGATGGTGTTTAGATTGAAAGGTTTAGAACTATTGGTTACTCGAAGGACGATGGCGATCGGGCCTGCTTATGATGGGATTCATCAATCGGTCGTGTATGACGAATCGGGAAGAAAAATGTTCAGTAAGAAAGCCCCGATGGATATTTTAGAAGAGTCGTGCATGACGTACCGGTCCACCTATGATGGGAGGATTAAAGCCGTTCGGCATGCGTTCGACTACTTTAGAAAAACACCTCTTATGGTTTGCCCGCAACAATACATCTATGCGATACCCACTATTGCCCCAACCGATTATGATTGTATCTGGTTATTCTGCCAGCATATTGAATCATGCGCAACTTCAGAAGGAAAAACCTATGTCCACTTTAAAAATGGGGGGCAGTTAGAAATCAATTGCTCTCGGAAAGTATTCACGAAACAACGAGAACGGGCTGCTGTCACCATGAATCACTTTTCAACCATCCCGAACCTTTCAGCACGCAACAGAAGTGACACCGAACTCTTTCTGCCAGGATTCCAATCCGGACTCATGGACTCAACAGAATTCGGCGAGGATACTTCCTTCGATCATTGAGGGACGGACCTCTAAATAGGATAGCTAAAACAGGAGTAGGAAGCTTGTTCCAACTCCTATTTGTCGTTGAATCTATTTTTGCAAAAAGTTATAACTTCTCTTCATCGGTCTATTTTATAGGCTCTTTTCGTCAACATTGTTGCTATTGGAGGTAGCGAGTGGAGGTGCCCTGCGCGGTCTCAGCTGTCTAGCCCCTCGAGGTCATAAGCTAAATGGTCTTAAGAAGGAGAAAACACCATATTAAGCCCATTTAACTTATGCTTGTCAGCCCCGAACGAGCCGCCTCAGCTTTTCGAATTTCCCGCAATTCCCTCAGGATCCCTACACCTGCAGCGTAAATCAACTTTCTAAGCATGAGGCTAATCTACTACCATACAAGGCTAGAAAATATTAATATTCGACCTGTGCAGTGGTCGATTTTAGCTTGAATAGTAAGATACTAGTTCATTCGATTTTTTAAATTATTTAGCTCTGTCACGAAAATCTCTTTAGATGGTGAGGGGAACGGGGGAGACTCCTGCGGAAAAACGGGCGCGCCGAGACCCCGGAAGCGCAGCTGAGGAGGCTCGACCGTTCGTCCGCCGGAAAGCGTAGCCGTTCCCCTCACCATCTCTCTCACACTCATAGACAGAGCCTTGGCAGCTCCTATGTTAGAAAACAACAATCTTTGCGAAAAGGAATATCTTAAAATAATATTTCATAAATTATAAAATACAATTGAAATTTAATTTTAAAAGTGGTATGTATATAAGTAATGAAAACGCATACAGATTTTTGGAGGAATGATGGATGAAAGACAATGTTTTTGAATTATCGACTGAAAAGGTGAATCAGAATACGCTTAAAATCGATACAGCGAGTAGTGGCGAGATTCTGCGCATGATGAATAAAGAGGATCAGAAAGTAGCATCAGCGGTTAAAGATGTCATTCCTGAAGTGGAGAAAGTAGTCGATGCAGTAGTGAAGTCCATTTCGAGTGGTGGGAGATTGATTTACATGGGTGCCGGTACTAGTGGAAGGCTCGGGGTACTCGACGCGGTGGAGTGTCCACCGACTTTCAGTGTGGGCAGTGACGTCGTCGTAGGCTTGATTGCAGGCGGGGAGAAAGCATTCGTGAAAGCCGTTGAAGGCGCCGAAGATGACGAAGGGCTGGGTGCATCTGATCTGAAGGAAATCGGTTTGACGAGCGGGGACACTGTGGTTGGAATCGCAGCAAGCGGACGTACTCCCTATGTCATCGGGGGCTTACGTTATGCAAAGGAAATAGGGGCGACGACAGTGGCGCTGTCCTGTAATACAGGTTCTAAAATCTCTGCTGAAGCGGAGATGGCGATCGAAGTGGATGCAGGACCGGAAGCATTGACGGGATCCACCCGCTTAAAGGCAGGAACAGCACAGAAAATGGTCCTCAATATGATTTCGACAGCGGCTATGATTAAGCTGGGTAAAGCATATGGAAACCTGATGGTCGATGTGAATATTAGCAACTATAAGCTTGAACAGCGGGCGATCGGAATCATTGAAAGCATTACCGGGACAGATAAGGAAACGGCAGCCGCAACGTTGAAGAAGGCGAATAATGAGGTAAAGACGTCGATTGTGATGATCACCCTTGGTTGTGAGTACGAGGAAGCGAAAAGCCGGTTAGAGGATGCGGACGGATATGTTCGTTTAGCCATTGAGAAATAGTTGAGTTATTTTGTGATCTTTCATAAATCGAGAGTGAGAAAGGGGTAGGTGAAATTGACGAACAAGGAATTGGCTGGAGTACTTTTAGAAATGTTTGGCGGTGCTGGCAATATCGCAAGCTATGAAAACTGTATGACGAGACTGAGAGTGAAAGTATACAACGAAGAGCTTGTGCAGAAAGTGGACATAAAGAAGACTGAGGGAGTATTGGGGTTTGTGGAGGATGAAACCTACCAGGTGATATTGGGACCGGGAAAGGTCAATCGTGTGACCGAGGAATTTGGCAAGCTGGTGTCATCAGACGAGCTTGATTTGAAGGCACGGGCGGCAGAGAAAAAGGCCGGTTTGAAGAAAAAGAATGCAACACCATTCAAGTTGCTTCTAAGACGTGTCGCGAATATATTCATCCCACTAATTCCTGCTTTGATTGCGTCAGGATTGATTACAGGATTCACGAAGTTCTTCGTCCAGGCCGGCTGGTTAAACGGGGAATCCCAGCTTGTCATGATGCTCTCCATTATCGGTAGTGGACTATTCGGTTATCTCGGTATCCTTGTCGGGATGAATGCGGCGAAGGAGTTCGGCGGCTCAGCGGCTCTTGGCGGCTTGGCTGGTATCTTGATTATCAACCCGGCGATTGGGGACGTGACACTGTTTGGAGAAAATCTGCTGCCAGGCCGTGGTGGATTAATCGGGGTCTTGATTGCGGCGATTTTCATTGCCTTTGTTGAGAAGAATGTACGCAAGGTGATTCCTCAGGCAATCGATATCATTGTGACGCCTACGATTGCATTACTGGTAACAGGGTTATTAACGTATACCGTGTTTATGCCGGTGGGAGGATTCATTTCAGATATCATTACAAACGGTCTTCTTTCACTGATTGATATGGGTGGAATCGTTGCCGGATTCGTGCTCGGAGCGACCTTCCTACCCCTTGTGGTAACGGGCTTGCATCAAGGCTTGACCCCTGTTCATTTAGAGCTGATCAACACGCTTGGGGACGATCCGCTTCTTCCTATCCTTGCGATGGGTGGAGCAGGTCAGGTTGGGGCGGCTTTTGCCATCTTTATGAAAACGAAGAAGAAAAAGTTGAAGAGAGCGATCGGTGGAGCACTGCCGGCCGGGATGCTTGGGATCGGTGAGCCATTGATCTTCGGTGTGACCCTGCCGTTAGGAAGACCATTCCTCACCGCTTGTCTAGGTGCCGGATTCGGTGGGGCTTTCCAGGCTTACTTCGATGTCGCAACGTTTGCGATCGGTGTATCCGGATTGCCGCTGATTTTCCTGGTGAACGCAGGTGAAATTCTCTATTATACTCTTGGACTATTGATTGCGTATGCTGCAGGCTTTGCCTTGACCTATCTGTTTGGGTTCAAGGATGAAATGGCGAGTGAGTTTGAATGATCGGGATATCCGTTTATTTGTCTGATGAAGGAGCGGGAGAAAGTATTCTTCAGGCTTCTTTAGCGGGCATCAAGCTTGCGTTTACGTCGCTTCATATTCCTGAAGAGTCAGGGGTGAGTCCTGAAGGAGTAAGGGAACTACTATCTCTTTTTAAAATAGAAGGATTTGAGGTGTTCGCTGATGTATCGAAGTGTACACCTGCCATGCTTGGGCTGAATCATTTTGAAGATTTGATAGAATTGGGCGTCACCTCCTTAAGACTGGATGATGGATTTACAACGGATGATATGTTGGAATTGTCCCATCGACTTTCAGATTGCCATCAATGCGAGTACGGTTGGAGAAGAAGAACTTCAGCATTGGATTGGAATGGGACTGGAACCAGAGAATATGATTGCCTGGCATAATTTTTATCCAAAGCCCGAAACGGGATTGGATAAGGAATACTTTCTGGAGAAGCAAGCTCTCTATGATGAATTGGGTATTCCCGTTTATGCGTTTATACCAGGGGAAGAAAACAAGCGGGGACCTTTATACCAGGGGCTGCCTACTTTGGAAGACCATCGGAATCAGAGTCCTTATATCAGTGCTGTTCAATTGAATAGGTGGGGTGTGTCGGGTGTTTTTGTTGGAGATCCAGGTTGTTGTAAGGAGTTGCTTCAGAGGCTGGTACGCTTTGATCAAAAAAAGGTGATTGAGCTTACCTACGAAGGAACTGTTGAAATCGAAGGGGAGTATCAACTCAGACCGGATTCGGGTAGAGATGTGTTTCGAATGTTGGATACAAGAACAGATAGCAATGTTCCACCTACCAATACCTTTAGGAGAAAAAAAGGTACTATTACCCAGGACAATGATCTGTACGGAAGATATAAAGGGGAACTTCAGATTGTACGACATAACCTTGAGCGAAACCCTGCAGTGAACGTTGTGGGCAGAATTTGTACAGAACACCGTGGTCTTATAGAATTATTCCAGCCTGGTCAATGGATATCCATATGTAGGAAGGGGGAACTTCAGTAATTGAAGTTCCTTTTTATTTGAATAACATTCTTAGTAGGATCATATCTTACTAGAGTGGGGAGAGAAATCAGAAATTAATATTCATAACAAAACAATGTACAATTAAGATTGTTTATATGAAAGACTCGATTGTTCGTTATAATAAAAACGTCAACCTTAATTGAGAAATTTGTCGATAAGTATTTAGTCCCAAAAGATAGATTATTCTGATATTTATTCTATAATGTAAATATAAGTATTTTCTGTAAGTAGATAAATTTAATGATTATAAGGGGGATTCAAATGCCGGGTTATTATATGAAAGAAATCTGGACACCGTTAAAAATAGTAGGAATAAAGATTTTCAGATCAGAAGAAAATAGCATCTTTATGAAAGTCTTCCAAAAACCAAGAAAACGTATTTTCTAAAACCAATATGATAAATACTTCTAAACGCGTACGTTAAAGGCAAACCCATTGAAAAATGGTGACGCAAAGCTATAGGGGCTTCAGTCTGCATGACGATGTCTGCCAGTTACCGTGTACGCAATTGTTTTTCTACTTCTTCTTCTATCTATTTTCCTTTATCATTCAAATCCCCAATTCACTACTCATCATACACTCTATTCTATTTATATATGAGGAATATTCCGTATGAAATTATTTAGTACTATAGATAAGTTAATCGATCTCGTTTCAATTCGAGAAAGCACTAATCCAAAGAAATAAATAGATGACATTCTTAAACTGGAACGAAATGTTAATCCTGCAAATGACTATCAACCTCTCCATCATTTTCTGTTATGATGATATCAACGATTAATTCAATCATAATTGGAATGAAGGGACGGCCATTCAATGACAAGTGCTTCTATCATGCTCATAAAATATCTGGAAGATCATTCAGAGGAGTTTCTGCAAAACTGGCGCAAGAATATCGTGCTTTCAGATCAAGATTTGTACAAAGAAGAAGTGTTGAACAATGGAGTGAACATGTTCCAATTGGTAAAACGTGCGGTAGAGAAACCTTTAAGTGAAGAGGAAATCACATTCCTGGCCCACAAGACAGCTTTGGAACGTGTCAATGCCGGGGTTAATATTAGTGAGTTTGTATACAACGTGAACATAGGGAAGAGCATCATTATTAAATGGGTCAATAACTCTGGGATAGAACTTCGTGATTTACAGCCTATCATCGAAGAAATCAATGCGTTATTTGATCGCTTCTCCTATTTAGCTGTTAGAAAATATACGGAAATCAAAGAACAACAGCTCCACGAAAAAGAGCTTTATATTGATCAAACTCATAAAGAACGGCTGACGATACTCGGCCAGATGAGTTCAAGCTTCGTCCATGAATTCAGGAACCCTCTTACCTCCATTATTGGTTTTACAAAGCTCTTGCAAAACGACTATCCCGACCTTCCCTATCTTGATATTATGCAACATGAGCTGGAGCAATTGAATTACCGCATTTCTCAATTCCTTCACGTATCGAGGAAAGATTTGATTGATAGTACCCAGGAAGATATTCTCCTCGCCGATCATTTGGAAGAAACCATTGAGTTCTTGTACCCGAGTCTTGTGGATGGGGATGTCATAATCGACTTTAAGTGCGAAACGGACATCAAAGTGCGGGGAAATAGGGATGAGCTAAGACAAGTTTTCCTTAACTTGATTATGAACTCCATTGATGCCCTTCAAGGTGTAGAAGGGGATAGACATATCAATGTTTCTTGTGTTACGAAAGAAGGAAAGACGAACCTCCAAATTTCGAACAATGGCCCCCGGATCAAAGAAGAGACCATTGAAGCCATTTTTGAGCCATTCTATACGACAAAGGATCTTGGAACGGGCATCGGTCTTTATATTTGTAAAAAATTGATTGAGAAGCATGAAGGGGAAATTCGTTGTCAGTCGGATGATGAGTGGACGACGTTTATGATTGGGATTCCAGTAGAGTCGAATTTATTGGTTGAGTAGAGAAATGAAGTAGAGGTTCCGTAAACAATGTTATTTCAGATCCTTATTTTTTTGATAATATCGGGTAAACTTTAGTTACTAGATCCTCCAACAGCATCTTCTATATCTTCAAAAAAAGGCAATCAAGGCAGGATTTAAAACTCCTCCATGATTGCCACACTTCAATTCTTTCATCTAAAAACATTTTGTAAAAATATCCAAAAATGTGATATATATATAGGCTCTTTATCGTCTAATGTATAAACACAGAAAAAAGGAGAAATTACTTATGGAAAACCAAGATGAAAACAATAGATACAAAGAGTCCCCACAAAAGGATAGAATCCAATCCAGGATGCCAAAAAAACAACCAGCACAACCCCCAAAAAAGAAATCGTGGAAAGAAGGTAAGTTTATCAGTATTGCGAGCGCGGTGGTCGCGCTGGTTATATTCTCTTTGTTAACTGTCTATATGTTATCAGAATCAGAAAGGGAGAAGGATGATCAGCTATTTGCCGCTGCCGATGAACAAATAAGCGCTGTATATAAAGAGATGGAGGGGCATTTGAAATCAGCTGATTCTGATGGTTTGTTAAAAACGATTGATAAAAGAAGGCTGAAGTCTGCACAAGGAGCGATGAATGATGCAGAGGGTGCAATCTCCAGCACTAGCGGGCCAAAAGAAGAGGAACTAAATCAGAGATTGATTCCTAAATTGAAAGAATTAGAGGAATACGAGCGAATTGTTCCAATAGCAAATGAATTGCAGAAGAAAATCAGTGAAGTGAAGGCCATTCAAAATTCTGATCCACTGGAAGAAAGCATGGAGGGGAAATTCACTGAATTAAAAAATGAAATAGCTGAAAAGTCGAAACGATTTGGTCACCTTGAAAGTGAAACCCTCAAAACGTTCTTTAAAGACCGCTACTCTGCACAAATAACAGAAATAGAAGAGGTCCACCAGCAATTCCAACAACTGCATGTCAAAATAGAAGAGTTAAATACAATAGCGAAAGAACAATCTTTGAATGAAGAAGATTTTGAAAAAGAAGTGGCGGATGCGAAAAAGCAGATCGGGGATTTAAGGAATAGTCAGACGACAAAACAAATGCTGGTTCAACTTGAATCTGCTCAAGACCAATTTTATAACGTTAAAGAAGAAATCAGACTTGAAAAGATTAAAAAAGAAGAAGAGAGAAAAGCTGATGAGGCAGAAAAAGCAATTGCTGAACAAACCAGTCATGACGATGAAGCCTATCCTATGGAATTTACGATGACAGATTCAAATGGGTTTGTCTTCAAGTTAAGCAGGGAGCTTAAGGGAATTGAAAGGTACCTTCAGTATGATGAAATAGCTAAAAAGTACGGCGGGAGATTTTATTACACACCAAGTTCAGATATGTCTTACATCGTGAAGGATAGAAAGATCATTGCAACTAAATCATTAGTTTCTGGAGCATCACTTCAATATAAAGAATTATTTATCGATTTAATTTCAGTTGGAACAATATACTCAAGAGAGGAATTTGCTGACATTGTTGAAACGGTGATCAAAACGGGGGAGCCTTATAAAATCGAAAAAGGTCAGGGTGGCGTACTGCTCGAGTTAGACAAAGGAGTATTGAGATATCACTCTTGGTAATGAATAATCATAAAAAATCGGCAATCAAGCATTATGAGATTGTCGATTTTTTTCTCTGATCTCCCTCTGTTTTCCCAATAGTCGTTTTTAACCACGACCAAAAGGGTAACCCTATACTATATACCACTATTTTCTTACCATTTATAGGAGGGACCCAATTTGATCAGCCAAACGAGAGATATTGTCCAAAAATCATTAGATGCACTATTAGAAGATCAGTCATTTTTACCAGATGTGAAAGGTGAGACAAGAAAGAAAGCGTTCACATCCCTGACGTCGATTCTGTCGACGCCGAATCATGTACATAAATCGTATTTGAGGATTCCGCTGGGGGATGAGAAGGTGGTCCGGATTCCTGCGTTCCGTGTTCAGCATAATAATGCCCTTGGTCCTTATAAGGGTGGTATTCGTTTTCATGAGACAGTGAGTGAGGAAGAGGTTGTGAATCTGGCTTCTTTAATGACGTTGAAGAATGCCCTGCATGATGTTCCATTTGGAGGTGGGAAAGGGGGAATTAACCTTAATCCACGTGAGTATTCCGAGAAGGAACTTCACCTGATTTCGAGGAAGTATGTGCAGTACTTCAGTGATATCCTTGGACCGGATAAGGATATTCCGGCACCGGACATGGGGTCGGGCGAACGGGAGATGGACTGGATGATGGCGGAGTACAAGAGCATTCGTCCCGGGATGCCTTATCGAGGGAGTTTCACAGGGAAGAGTGTCGTGAATGGAGGTTCCCTGGGTCGAAGGGAAGCGACTGGTAAAGGAGTATTCTTTACATTCCGCTACCTGGTCCATGATTTCGTGAGGGAACAGAAAAGCCTGCTCACGAAGACGGATAATATTTTTGCCAAAACGGCGTTGGACTATGAAGACCGTCCGTTAACGATTGCTGTACAGGGGTTTGGAAATGTAGGCTCCGTCGCAGCACTTGAAGCCCATCAGTCCACCCACTTACAGAATAAAGTGGTAGCGGTGAGTGACCGGAATGTGACGTTGTACAATTCAGACGGCCTTGATATTCCTTCATTAGTCGAGTTTACGACGAGTAATAAAGGAGATCTGCCGACTGAAGAGGGACAGTTGAATGAAATTGGTGTAAAGGCGGAGATCCGTGATCGTGATGAGGTACTATTTCTGGATGTAGATGTTCTTATGTTAGCGGCCTTGGAAGATCAGGTGCACAAGGATAACGTGGAAAAGGTGAAAGCGCGCATTATCGTAGAAGGGGCCAACGCACCGATTACAACACAAGCGGATACGTACTTAAGTGAGAAAGGGGTCATCATCATCCCGGATATCCTGGCCAATGCCGGTGGTGTCATCGTCTCCTACTTCGAATGGCTGCAAGGACGGGAAACCCAATTCTACACAGAGGAAGAAGTATTCAAGCTCCTCTATGACAAGATGAAAACCACCATGGACACCGTCCTGCCCCTATTCTTTGGCGACCCATTCCCACTCCGCCAAAACTGCTACATCCACTCCGTCATGAAACTATCGACGGTCCTATATCGACAGGGAAAACTTTATTAATTTTGAGGGACGGACCTTTATTCCTAGGAGCTGGTACTAGGAATGGAGGTCCGTCCCTCGTTCGTTTTGAAACAGGGTGTGGGACATGTTATAGTGGTGGTTAGTATGATTGAACGAAATATTCATTTGGTCAGGGGGTATGGATGATAGGATGGCTATTGATCGCAGGAAGTTGATTATTGAAGCGGCGACGAAATCTTTTTCTCTGTTTGGTTATAAGGCAACTACGATGGATCAAGTGGCAAAGGTTGCGAATGTAGGGAAAGGGACGATTTATACATTCTTTAAGAATAAGGATGAACTCTTTCAGGAGATTGTTTATTCGATGGTAAGAGAAATGAAGAATTCGGCTGAGCTTGTTATAAAGCCTGAGAATTCCTTTTATGATAATGTCCATCAGGCATTGGTGACACTATTGGACTACAGGACCGATCATCAATTGATGCTGAAGCTGATACAAGAAGAAAAGGAGATCGGCACACTGGCTGTTCAGGAAATGCTGAATCATATAGAAGACGAATTAATTGCGTATGTGAGGAATAAGATTAACCGTGCAATGGAGAATGGACAGATCAAACCATGTGATCCAGAAATTATTTCATTTATCTTATTGAAGGTGTATATTGCTCTGTTATCTGATTGGGAACGAAAGCATGAACCGTTATCGTCAGAGAAAATCGCAACGATCATGAAGGATTATTTATTAAATGGATTATCTAAGTAGATGGTCCTTTCTTTTTTTTGAATCGTTTTGACCAGATGGTTGAAATAGTCATATATTCTAAGGAGTAGATACGATGAAAGCACTAACTTCACTGAAAGGTGAATTCCGCAATATTTTCACGAACAAGGCGTTATTGATTGCCGTCTTAGGGGTCTTGTTCATTCCGGTGCTCTATAGCGGTACGTTTCTATGGGCATTCTGGGATCCCTACGGACAGGTGGATCAGCTTCCTGTAGCCGTCGTCAACAATGACAAGGGAGCCGATTTCAATGGTGAGGAACTGACAATCGGTCAGGACTTCGTGGATGATTTGAAAGAAAATGAGACTTTTGATTGGCGATTCGTTGATGACAAGAAAGCCGACCGGGGACTTGAAAATCAAGACTACTATTTAAAAATTGAGATTCCGGAAGACTTCTCTCAGAATGCCACCACCCTCAAGGATGTTCATCCTGAGAAATTAAAATTGATTTATACAGCCGACCAAGGCTCAAACTATCTATCTTCTAAAATAGGAGATTCTGCTATTGAAAAGATCAAGGAAGAGGTGTCAGGAGCTGTAACCAAAACGTACGCCGAATCCATGTATGATCAAATCAAGGACTTCGCTGATGGATTAAACGAAGCGAGTGATGGCGCCGGAAAGCTGAATGATAAGCTTGGTGATGCAACGAATGGCTCTGATGATCTCCATGACGGGATCGATTCAGCACATGAAGGAGCAGGTGAACTCACTAATGGCCTTGAGGATGCCCAAGCTGGTGCCAATAAGCTCGGCGATGGTGTCGGTTCTGTTCAGCAGGGGGCGAATCAACTGCAAGATGGAGTCAGTTCAGCACAAAATGGAGCAGGTGCGCTGAAAGAGAACATGGCAAAGGCTCAAACTGGTGCGGAAGACTTGAACAGTGGAATTAGCAGCGTGAATAGTGGCGCTCAGGAATTAAACGAAAAACTACAGGCACTAGCAGGTAAATCTGTCGCTTTCTCTACAGGTGTGGATACTGCCTACTCAGGCTCGAAGAAGATAGCCAATGGACTTCAATCCTTTGACACAGCCGTTAGTCAAATGCAGGAAGGAAATCAAGAGCTTCTAGGCGGGGCAGAGAAATCCCAAACTGGTGCGAAAGATCTTTCAAACGGTCTTCACCAGTCATTGTCAGGATTACAGGAAATGAACGATAAGCTTCCGTCATTGACTGAAGGGTCACAACAAGTAGCGGCTGGGGCTAAAGAGCTTTCTGGAAAAGCAGCCGATTTTCAAAGTGGAGCAGACGAGACAAAAAAAGGATCTGATTCTGTCAGTGGCGGTCTTAAGGATGCAACCGCCAATCTCGATGCATTGATCCAACAAGAACAGGATCCAGCTCAAAAAGAAAGGTTGAAATCATTAAAGGCTTCTCTTACTGATCTGACTGGGGGTAGTCAGGAAGTGAGTGGAGGACTGGAGCAGATATCAGAAAATGCATCAGTATTAGCGGGGAAATCCCAAGACTTATCATCAGGTGCCCAGAAAGTGAGCCAAGGTCAGACAAACCTGATGGACGGGTTTAATGAGGTTACAAAAGGACAAGCGACGCTTGCAAATGGATCGGATCAGCTGTTGACTGGCCAAGATAAACTTGTTTCCGGTCTCACCACATTTGGAAATAAACTTTCAACAGCGAAAAAGGGATTACAGGAACTTGAAAATGGAAGTTCAGCGTTAACGACAGGGCTGGGTAAGCTGGATGATGGCACAACGGCCCTGGAGGAAGGTTCAGCAAAGCTTGCCAACGGTTCCTCGGATCTTGCTGACGGAACAAGCCGCTTATCTTCAGGTTCAGACAAGCTTGTTAACGGACTGGGCGGCCTTTATGCAGGTTCGGATAAACTGTATGACGGACTCGGGGAACTTTCGAAAGGATCCAAGGATTTAACTGAAGGGCTAGGCATGTTCTCAACGAAATTCCAGGATCTGATGAGTGGATTGGGGCAATTGAAAAATGGCTCTACTGATCTATCATCTGGCCTTGGGACACTTTCGGATGGGTCGATCGATTTAACGGATGGACTGTATAAACTAACGGACGGATCTTCAGAACTTGAAACGGAGCTTACAGACGGTGCAAAAGATGCAAATGACGTAAACGCCAATGAAGATATTTACGATATGTTTGCAAAACCGGTGACGTTAACCGACGAGCCGATCCATGACGTACCAAACTATGGAACAGGGTTTACGCCTTATTTCTTATCGTTGAGTTTGTTCGTCGGAGCACTTGTGATCTCTATTATCTTTCCGCTTCGTGAACCTGCAGTCAAACCAAGTAGCGGGTTTGGCTGGTTCTTTGGGAAATTTGGAGTCCTCCTGTTTGCAGGACTATTCCAGGCACTTCTTGCAGATCTCATTTTACTGCTGGGACTTGGATTAGAAGTAACGAGCATTCCGCTCTTTATCATGATGAGTATACTGGCAAGCTGGACATTCTTATCAATCATTCAATTCCTGGTGACCACTCTTGACAATCCAGGTCGATTCATTGGTATTATGATCTTGATCTTGCAACTGACAAGCAGTGCAGGGACATACCCAATCGAATTGGTACCGGAACCGTTGCAGCACTTCACTAGCTTTTTGCCAATGACCTATACGATAGCTGCTTTCAGAGCGATTATATCCACAGGGGATTATGCGTTCATGTGGCATAATGTCTTGTTCACTCTCCTGTTCTTATTTATCGCAACTGGAGGAACGATTCTTTATCTTACATTCAGATTCCGGATTCTGCGAAAGAAACAATATCGTGAAATAGAAGCATAAACGAAAAACTCGGAGGTGATTCCCTTCGAGTTTTTTTATTTTACTGGTGTCCTTCCTGCTCTCTATTCCCTATATAAAGGGTGAAAGGAGGTGAGGCACATGGCAACAGCGGATCTGAAATCGACGAGAATACGACTTGCGTACAATGACGGATTGGATGAGAAAGGGAAACCGAAGTTTGCGTACAAATCGTATAGCTACATCAACCCACTGGCGACAGCCGATGAAGTGAACAGCGCAGCGTTATCAATTGAAAGTCTTTCTTCAAAAGGATTATCCAACGTCGAAAAGCTGCAGAGTTTTGACATTAACGAATAATTCATGATTGACGGATCTTACCGGAAAGGAGGGAATGAAACATGGCAAAAGTGTTAGAACTGGAATTCAAAACAGAAACAGGGAAATCAGCAAAGCTATCCATCAATGACCCGATCGAACCGATTGATACAGTGGCGGTGAAGGCGGCAATGGACAATCTGATTGCCACCAATGTGTTCGGAAGTTCGAACGGAGCGTTTGTAAGTGTAGAAGGAGCCCGTGTGGTTGAGCGTAATGTGACGGATTATGATGTGATGTAATGGAAATGAAGTGTCCTCCTTTGAAAGGGAGGGCGCTTTTTTACAATTTGAGAATGGTTTTGGATATTGATAGAGGATTTTACCTACTCGAAGATGAGTATATTTTCAAAATGGACCCATTTGTTTTTAAAAATCCGATTTTATTTTCAAGTTTCACCTATTTATTTTCAAAAACCAGCGTTTTATTTTCAAAACCATCTCTTCTCTAAAAATATTTGTTCCCCGCCTCACAAATAAGATAGCGCTTACATAAAAAGATCAGTAAAATCCCCTATTGACTTCCCGCCTCATACCCAGTATTATCCTCTATAAGATTAAAATTTAGAAAATTACATACTTTCAATTATCCAGAGTGACCGAGGGATCAGGCCCTATGACGTCCAGCAACCTCCAGTATGGAACGGTGCTAATTCCTGCAGAATGAGTTCATTCTGAAAGATAAGTCGAGATAAACAGGCGATGCTTCTTTCAGTTGAAAGAGGCATTTTTTTATTGGATGAAAAAAGGGGTGTGCACATTGATCGAGATTCGGAATCTAGTAAAAACCTACAGAACAAAGAAGCAAACGGTGGTTGGTGTCGACAATGTTTCCGTCACCATCGAAAAGGGAGAGATCTTCGGAATCGTTGGATACAGTGGAGCGGGGAAGAGCTCCCTTATCCGCTGCCTGAATCTACTTGAAACCCCGACATCGGGTGAGATCATCATTGATGGACAGGATTTCACGAAGCTCACATCCAAACAACTGAGGCTCGCCCGTCAGAAAACGAGCATGATCTTTCAACATTTCCACTTGATCAAATCGAAAACGGTGTTTGACAATCTGGCTTTTGCCTTGAAAGCGGCTAGTGTACCGAAAGCGGAAATTAAACCAAGAGTCGTCGAGCTCCTTGAGATGGTAGGTCTGTCAGACAAATCAGACGCGTATCCAGCCCAGCTCAGCGGTGGTCAAAAGCAGAGAGTCGGGATTGCAAGGGCCCTTGCGAACGACCCATCGGTATTATTATGCGATGAAGCTACGTCAGCGCTCGATCCAAATACAACAAAATCAATCTTGAAGCTATTGAAAAAAATCAATAAAGAGCTTGGTTTAACAATCGTGCTCATCACCCATGAGATGGAAGTGGTCAAAGAAATCTGTGACCGGATGGCCGTGATGCAGGACGGAAAGATCGTGGAGGAAGGGCCGGTTTATGACTTGTTTGCAGAACCGAAGCAGCCATTAACGAAGCAATTCATTGAAACGATCCTTCAGTTTGAGTTACCGCCGCACCTCGTGGAATCGAGAAAAGGAAAGCTCATTAAAATCCAATTCAAAGGATCGATCGCGGAAGAAAGCGTCGTTTCTGAGGTATTCCAGAGATACAAAGTTCGAGGGAATATCCTTCACGGGAAGATTGAATACATTCAAGAAATACCACTGGGGATTTTTATCATGGAACTGATCGGCTCACATGACGAAATCGAAGCAGCGATTCACTATATCACTGCGAAGACGCAAAGCCTGGAGGTGCTCGAGGATGCTGCCTGATTCATTGACTTCGATACTACCAGAATTGAATAAAGCCTTTTTCGAAACGGTGTATATGGTGGGCATTTCCCTTGCAGTAGCGATAGTAGTGGGTCTGCCGTTGGGGATTCTATTGTTTGTTACGGATAAGGGACTGTTTTTACAAAACGGTTTGATTAAAAAAATGGTGGGATTTGTGGTGAATATGGTCCGCTCAGTGCCGTTCATTATTTTACTCGTAGCACTCTTACCACTGACAAAACTTTTAACCGGGACCACGATCGGACCGACAGCAGCATCCGTTTCTCTTTCTGTCGCAGGCATTCCCTTTTTTGCAAGAATGATAGAAACGTCTTTGAGGGAAATCGACAAAGGGGTCATCGAAGCGTCGGTTTCAGTGGGGGCAAGTCCATGGATGATCATCAAGGATGTGCTGTTACCGGAAGCACGTCCGGCAGTCATCCAAGCCATCACGATTACAACGATCAGTTTAGTTGCTTATTCCGCCATGGCCGGCATCGTCGGTGGAGGCGGAGTCGGGGACCTGGCGATACGCTTCGGTTATTACCGCTATGACAATACGGTCATGATCACGACCGTCGTCATTTTAATTTGTTTGGTACAGCTCATCCAATATACAGGGGATGTGTTTGCACGAATAGTTGATAAACGATAACAATCTTAGGAGGAGTCATTAGTGAAAAAGTGGATTTTATTCATAGCATTAGCGGTAACAATGAGCATACTGGCAGCTTGTGGAGGAGATGAGGCAAGCTCGGAAGATAAAAAAGAAGTCACGATCGGGGCAACATCCGGTCCATACAGTGATATGGTGACGAAAGCGATTAAGCCAGGGTTAGAAGAAAAAGGATACACGGTAGAAGTGAAGGAATTCAGCGATTACATCCAACCGAATAACGCGTTGGCGCAAGGAGATCTGGATGCGAACCTGTTCCAGCACAAGATCTACATGGATACCTTCGCGAAGCAGCATAACATGGATTTATCCGAAGTGATTGTTGTTCCGACTGCGCCAATGGGGATCTATTCGCAGAAGTTTGATTCGATTGAAGACATTAAAGAAGGCAGTGCCATCGCGATTCCGAATGATCCGACCAACGCGGCACGGGCATTTCAAATGTTAGAAGACGCGAAACTGATTACGTTAAAACCGGACACAGATCCATTGACAGTATCAGAAAAAGACATTGCGGAAAACGTGAAAAACCTGCAGTTCAAACCGATTGAAGCGGCACAGCTTCCTAGAGCCGTTGATAGTGTAGACATATCAGCCGTTCCAGGGAACTATGCACTCGCTGCCAATATGGACTTGCTTGATGCCCTGCAACTGGAGGACATGCCAGATCAATATCGTAACCGCGTCGTCGTCAACACAAAAGACGTTGACTCACAGCTCGCCAAAGACATCAAAGCAGTCGTCGAAGCAGACGGATTCGAAAAAACCATCGACCAAGAATTCAAAGGATTCGGTAAACCCGAGTGGATGAAATAGAGGGAGAAATCAGAGGGACGGACCTCCAACATCCGATTGGTTGAAGAATAAAAATGAACTTTGAGGGACGGACCTCAAAGTTCGTGGGAATGGAAGAGAAGAATATGATAGGGACGGGCTTCCGCATGAAAATGCGGAGGTCCGTCCCTCATCTATTAAAGGCAGCATTTTTTATGTTTTTTACCGCTTCCACATGGGCACGGATCGTTGCGTCCTACTTTTTCTCCGGTTTGTGTCGGTTGTGAAACGAGAAGTGGTTGCTCATCCATAGATTGGAGTTCTATTTCTTCGATGAGACTTTTCCACTCAGGGAGTTTTGGATGATCAATGTCGTTCATGATGCAGTTCACGTATAGGGATTCTTCCAGACAAAGCATTTCTTCATCATAGCCTTCTTCTAGAAATGCTGCGATTTGTGGAATCGCATCTGTTGATAACTGCTGACATAAATAATCTGCGATCAGTGTTTTGGCGGTTATGTCATCGGTTTGATCGAATAATGTTAATAGCGCTTTTTCTGCTTCTTTCGTTTTGATTCTTCCAAGTACGTCAAGGGTGTAGAAATAGGTATTACCAAAGAGTGCTACTTTTTCAACCTCACGTACCACCTGATCCGTCCCTATTTTCACCAGTGCATTGGCCACTTCCTCCAATAACAAATCTCCTTGTTCTTCGTCTTTAAACAGACTCACTAATTGAGGGATCACACTTGCTTCACGGACTTCACCAGTCGTATAAACTGTGTATATTCCTTTGAAACTATTGATATTTGCCTCAATCTGTACTTCCGGACTTTCTCCAATAGCGCCTTTCTTAACTAACTCCTTGATGATTCTCTTCCCATGGTCATAATAAACTTGGTTATATTCATGAGTATCCAAGTAAGCGATGATGTCTGCCAACTCCATGAATAATTCCTCAATCGTCAAAGAAGGAAGCTTCACGATTTCTTTCAGTTGCTCCTCGTCCACAAATGGTTCTACTTCGTTTCTGTATGCAATCAATAATTCTGTATCGGCACCTGCTACTAATTGAGTATAGACAGTAGGTTGGTATCCTTTTTGCCCATGCTCTTCAACCGGCTTATACTCTTTCATTCCTTCCTCATTGAGTGGCATGTACATCAAGAAAGGAAGTATTAGGGTGAAGAGTATTCTGACACGGGCCCACCAGTCTACAGCTTTAGAATACGGTTCATAAACGCGTTGTCCAGGTATTATACGGATTTTGGGTTCTCCTACAACATTTCTATTGCATATCTTCTTCACGAACGGGTAACCAGCTCCAAGAAATACAGTTTGGTACAAGTTTTTAGACAAAACGATTCATCCAATCATCCTTTTAGCATACTATTTTCCTTCAGTGTAAAGGGTGGGGAGTGTGGAAAAGGGAAGAGAGCGAGTACTTGTCAAAAATATAGAAGATATTTCACAATATAGTGCAAACAAAAATTAATTTGCTCGATCGTGAGAGTAT
>CAWBBM010000019.1:0-591444 GCA_963787015.1 uncultured Bacillaceae bacterium | reverse complement strand
AATCCACTACGTCAGCTTTTATCATTCTAAAGACCTGTCTGTCACCCCAATATGATTTTTCTTCTGCACAAATGGAACCCGGTCTTAACACAACCACATCAAGACCTTTATCACAATAGCTTCTTAGAATGTGTTCAGATTTTGCTTTGGTGTGAATGTATGGTTCCTCGTGGTTATGTACTATAGGGAACTCTTCAGTAATGTGACCTTCTTTAGGTTCACCATAGACAGATAAAGTAGAAATATGGATAAATTTCTTTACACCCATTTCCAATGAACCACTTGCTAATTTTTCCACACCAATTACATTTGATTTTGTTGCTTGCTCTCTATCATCACCCAAGTAGGCTGCACAATGGACAACAATATCGATATTTATTAATGATTGTTGTATAGATGCTTTATTTGTTAGCTCACCTTGAACTGGAGTTATTCCTAATTTTTCATACTTACCAAAACAAGTTTCTTCTCTAACAAGTCCTCTTACTTCCTCAGCCTCTGTAAGAAAACTATTAGCTACTCTCTCTCCAAGAGTGCCAGTGATTCCCGTTACTAAAATTCTCTTTCCCTTTATTTCCATTTGTGTTTCCTCTTTCTCCACTGAATTTGGAAACAATTTCCTTATTCAATCATTTCAAACACTAGCCCACTTTCGCATAAGCGAAAATCTCACAATCCCCCCTTATACTTAACAAAAAATGGTGTTACCAACGTACCAACCAAAAGTATGAACATCCCTATTACAAGAGTTAAAAAGATATTTTCAAATGGGGAGAGGAAATTCATAAAGGTCACCGAAGGGACAATTGTGCAAATAGCAAATGATACTCTCCCAAAGAAGGTTATTCTGTGTTCTGTTCCACAGTTATTACACTCAATTGGTTTGTATGTCCATACAAATGATTGATAGATTTCATTCCAACTAAATGGAGTAGTACATGTATCGCATTTCTGCAATATAAAACACCTCGATAGTAGAAATTCTTTAATCCCTCTTAGGTATAGGGCGAACATTATAAATTCATTTCCATCCGTCTCATTTTTGTCTTTACATTCATTGATTCATAGAATTTTATCGCATTTTCGTTAAACTCCCACACGCCTAATTCCAATGAATCTGCTTCTATACTCTTTGCGAACTCCACTATTTTCCCAAAAAACAGTTTCCCCACTCCGTTTCCTCTGTACTTACGATCGACACCAAAATCGTCCATATATACAACCTTCTTAGGAATTAAAATCGGTCTTTCCTCTGTATTTTTTAGTGTGATGATTGTATAAGCGATAGGGCGGTATTCTTCTAATAAGAATATCTTTGTATTTTCTCCATCTATCAAGTTGTTGAAATACTCCTTGTCTAACGTGGTATCAGCCATCCTATAATGATCTGGCCTTTCCTTTGTGTGAATTTCGTGAACTTGTTTTTGCAATTGGTGAACTGCTTCATAATCACCCTTGGTGGCTTCTCTCATGTATATCTCCAATTTACTTCCCTCTTTTCCGTTACCAATTAATTATCGGAACTCAAATACCGATCCTTGATCAACGTTCGATGATGAATCTCATGCCCGACAATAATGTAGGCAATAGCTCGGGCAGTCACTTCAGATCCATTTGCATTTCCACGCTGGAGCAAGGCTTCTTCATCCATGCTACTTAGAAGGATAATGGTGTTCTGGCGGACAAGAGATTGATAATGTAATAGCTCGGGTAAGGAAAACCGATTAAAATTACCTCTTCTCACATATTCGTCATCATTATATCCTGGCAGCATCTCTTGTTCTCCCCGGGCTATACAAAGAAGGCGGTAGCACATAATCCGCTCCGTATCCGTCATGTGGCCTATGACTTCCTTGATTGTCCACTTTCCCGGAGCATAACGAAACATGGCCTGTTCTTCGCTTAAATCTTTAAACAAGTCCATGGTTTGCTTTAGTTGAACATCAAGAATCTGGTGTATATCTCCTTCTGGTACATTGTTCACATATTCCTTATAATATCGAGGATACTCGTTCGTTTCAGGTTTACTCAGCATATCTTCTACCTCCTTTTGAAAGTCATTCATTTCTTTATAACAAACCTGTCTACTTCTCACAGAGTACCTATTCGTCAATACCTATTATTTCATTAGTTTGAACCACAATCGTAAAAATGCAGACCATTATTGCTAGTGGAATATAGACATTAGAAAAATCATTGGTACCTCATTTTCTTATAAACCCCTACTCCAAGGTAATAAAGGAGACCTATTCCCATTATGATTACACCGTAGACCATAAACCCCATACCATTCCATCCCCTGATAAAGACAATACCTATTACAAAGGATATATAACCTATTATTGATATAGCCAAAGGAATAATGAACCCTCTTTTACTTTTCGCTATAAACAAATGAATAGAAATCAAAATCAATATTGCAGTCAATATTGATACAGCAATTACTGCATCTCCATAATACTCCCACCACATAGAAATCTCCCCCTTAGTAAAGACAAGCCATTGAATGAAGCAGCCTATTGGTGATTGCTTGTTCAGCAATTAGCCCTTCAAATAGGGATACTATACCAAATATAATTAAATTTATTGTTAAATCCTATATTTTCAGCAACAGAATTAGAAGGTATATTTACCTCCATACAATCCCAATATGGAGTCATATTATTCTCTATACAGTCTTTCACAAAAGAATGGGCCACTTTCTGTGCAAGTTTTTTTCCTTGATGGTGTTTTAAAGTCTCAATGTCTATACCATGTACATTTCCAGCTACTACTCCTGAGAAACAAACGCTTACAATTTCATTATCATAAACAACTAAATACCCAATACCATAATGTAAAAATCTTTCAAATGAAGTCCAAAACTCTAAAATCTTCGAATGCAAAAATCCAATGTTTTTAAATGGTAAATAACCTTCGTTTCCCAGTATATTTTTTGTGATTTTTCTAACTTCATAGCCTTGCTCTAATACAGGTTCATTCTGCATTTTATAATGATCCTTTTGTAAGTCATAAACCCTTTGATTATACCCATTCACATCTTCGCCAAATACTTTTTTGATCGTCTTATTCCATTTCGAATGGTTACCGATCGCTTCAAAAGTTGTTAAACCAACTTTCCCTGCATCTGGTTTAATTACTGTATGAATAAAATGGCTTAATTCAAAATTAAATCCCTCATTTTCTTCGTTCCCAATAAAGATAAAGCCATTATTACTTCCCAACCAAATGAACCCCGAGGTAGGAGAGATAATATCATCGACAAATATGCGACCAGAATTCTCCCCTTCGATGATGGCTTTTGGTTCTAAGTGTCCTTCCTCATATAATAATTCTTTACACTTATAAAATTCGGACTTTTTAAGTTCTGAAATCATCCATTTTCACCCTCTCACCACTTACTAAATTAATGTTCCAATTTTAGCTAAGTTGATTTCTTGATTCACTACCAATTATTTCAAAATAAAACAGCATACTCAAGAAAAACTTTAGATAAAAAAGAAACATATCCTGTTCTGGATAAGCCCTTTTTCCTTTTCACTCAAAATGAAATCCCTCCCGATCCATAAATTTACAATTACTTTTAAAGCTTGGCAATGTATACTCCATTTTAAAAAAGAAAAAGCTGGAGATCAGATACTCGATCTTCAGCTAATGCCCTTTTTAATTGAAGGGGCTTCCCTTATCCTCCAAATGAATAACCGAACAAAAAGAACAATATAAAAACCACAAAAATGATACTAATTATCAAGGTAATTACTGACATTGTTTTGCCTAAGCCAGTTTCTCTTTTAGTGCCTAACAAACCAAATATCAAACCTAAAATTGCCGTTATCGGTGCAAACCGAATAAAATTCACAATTGCTCCAAAACCATTATTAGAAAATACAGATATCATAAACCCAATAAACTCGATAACAAAAACCATTAAGATTACAGCAGCAAGTTTACCTGATAAAGTTTTAAACATATTGTCCCCTTTCTCTCTCTTTAGAATTAAATGACTCTAGATTTAGACCAGATGTATACATTATTTAGACGAAGGTTCCTTACTTAATGTTTCGAAATAGACCATCTTTTTCCTTTAACCTGGCCTTTTAACTTAATACCAATTATTTCAAAACGCAACAACCTACTCAAGACAATTTTTCACAAAAAAAAGCTTACCCTGTTTTGGATAGGCCCCGATAGTTCAAGGAGTTCTGAAGGAATTAGTGTTTAGTTCTTCTGGAATTTATATAAACTTACTAATCCTATAACTATTAAAACGGTCACAGAAATGCCGTAAAAAATTGACTTAAATGTGTAACTAAGCGAATTCATACTACTAACCATTGCAGAACCTAAAACAAAAAATAATACTGATACCAGCAATAATCTATTTTTCATATATTTCCTTCCCCCATATAAAAGGATACTCTTATTCAATAATATTGGCCGTTAGCAGAAGAACCAATGACCGCTGAAGTGACTAAAGGGAGGCGGCTGATGTTCAGCAAGCGCTACCGTTGATTGAAGACTTGAACTAAAAATAAGTATTACTGAAACGTTTCAGCTTCCGTTTCGGTTAACCACTTATCTATTGCCTTTACAGGAAAGTAGGTCTCATATCCAATTTTTATGTAGGGGATTTCACTTGTTGTAACATCACCATCTTTTTTGGGCAATATTTTTTCTAATTGCTCGTCGTTTATGCCCAGATATTCTTTTAATTCTAAATGACTTAATAATTGATGTTCTTGATTGGTAATCACAGTAACTTGATCGACTGGTTCAGCTGCTTTTTGGTTGTTGCTATTATTCAGTGCACTAGAAACCATCCAAGCTCCTGCTAACACACATATCCCCAAAAAGATATGAGAAAAGTTGATTGTTGTTTGTCTCAAAATATTCATAACACTTTCCTTTCGATTACTTTAAATAATAAACCATTCCAATTACCAATTATTACAAAGCACTTCATTTTGAGCAAGAGTTAACCTTCATTAAATTGTCCATTTTAGACTTAATTTCAGAACTTCTTTTACGGATAAGCTCCTGATAATGGAAGGTTGATAAATCTCGAGACCAACTACATAGTCTTCAACTATCACCCCCTGATGCGGAAAAAAAGATCACTCCACTACGGTAAACTCGATATAAGGCAACTTTTCGTTAGCTTCTTTCATTGCATCATATAGTTCTAATACTTCTTTTTCATACTCGTTTTTTGAGTTATTGTTACCTATATAATTTACGGTATTATCATTACCTATATAAATCGCAGGGTATTTATTCTCTTCTGAATCTATAACATCGACAATGCCAGAAGAAAAGTGGTCATTTAATCCTGAAAAACTATCTGCAACAGATAATCTGGCTCCTTCTTCACCAACCTCTTCAATCTTAATTTCGGTGTATCGAAGGTTTTATTTGCTGTCTCTTTTCTTTTTACAATAGTATGTTTTGGAGGGGAATCAGAATCGGTAACCTCAAGCTTTTCATAAATAATAGTATCTTCATTATTAGAACAACCAGCTAGAAGAAAAGCCACGATTATAACATAAAAAATATTTGATAAGAAAGCCTCCTTTAGCGGAATAAAGTTGAGAACTCTCATTACTCAATCAGAATATGTTTCGCCATCTTTTAAGTTCAAAATTTGATTATTGACTGAAACAGTGTGGTCATCAACCCATTTAACAGTGGCGTGGTCCATTGGGTATTCATTATATATGGTTTTTTCAAACCATAAGGGACCATCTAACTTACCTATCACACCAAGTGATGTAGTGGCTCCACCATTTATTAAGTGAAATACAATTCTATAGTTTTCATCTGGAGAAATCGAAATCTTGATTAGTTCCTCTGAAATAAATAGATATCGAATAACACCAAGAAAAAAAACTATTGATAGGACTGGCGAAAGAATAATTGTAAACCAACTTCGAAACCTTGATAGTCTATTCGTTTTATCCTTAAATCCCATTATTCCTAGTACAAATGAGAGTATAGAAACTCCCCAGAGACAATAAGACGGAGGCGATACTTTCCACTCGGAAAAAATCAGGTTCATTAAAGAACACATAACGAATAAGCATAAATAAAAAGACCACAAATTATATCTTCTAGCCATAATTACCCCTTTCAGTTTTTATCAAAGATAAAACGACATAGAAATCTCCCTTTAGTTATTTATCTTGAGCTGATACTGGCACATCGTCTGTAAATCCATTTTTAATAAACTCAAGAATTACTTCTCCATTAAAGATGAAGAAAGTTAATACCAAAATAGACAACAAAATTATAAATCCAAAGATTATTGAAGGTATAACACCTTTTTTATTTACCATTGCTTCAACCACCTTGTCTTATTTCACAAAAAAGCTTTTTTTGTTGTGTATAAGCTTCTTTTAGTTCAAGAAAATAAAAGATATATAAGCAGAAATTAGAATTAAAATAAATAAAAAAATACTTCTATTCCTATTTTCCTTCCACATTAAAATACCTTGATAAAACCAGCCAACAAGAATCAAGATTATACTTATATTAATAAGAATTTGATATAGAAAAATAACTGCTATAACTAATAATGAGTGACCCACAAATAAAATCCCAGTTTCAAATAATAGCTCTCTTTTAAATTTTATTTTATCCTCAGCATTTAGCTTCTTATGTGCTTCCAATACGATAAGTGTAATAAATATTAGTAATATTAGAGTTGTACCGATTTGGATAAAAATCATTGGCTTCCCCATTTCTCTTGACCATTCTGCTTTTAGACTTATTACCAATTATTTCAAATCTCATAATTTTGAGCAACACTCATATTCAATTAAATTGCCCTTTGATGAAATAACCCTTCTTTAAATCACTGAACCAACCAATAAATCCGAAAACGAATACCCATAAGAGTTGAGTGATAAAATCCAAACATATCGCAACCCCAACAAGTACACCTTTTTCAATTCCCCGCTCCCATTTCAATGAAAAAAGAGCCCGGTACACACACCAGGCTCTTCGTATTCAACAATACTCTTCTGTCTCTTCAAGATACTGAATAATCGCTTCCTCCAAAGGTTTAATAGCCTTTTCCCAGAAGGACGTGGTGCATAAGTCCTGCTGTAAGAACTGGTGGCCGAGTTGCTCCATGGTGTGATTTCCAGAACTCCGAAGAAGCTGTTCGTATCGTTTGGGAAATGTTTCTTTCTCCAATTGATAGAGAGAATACATGCCGTTGCTGAACAAGTATCCGATCGTATACGGAAGGTTGTAGAACGCTTTTTCTGTATTGAAGTAATGTGGAATGGTCATCCAGTTATGTGCATGGACGTCTTCCAGTGATTCCTTGAACCAGTCCCTTTCCGTTTTCTCCATTAGCTGAACAAGCTCACTAGCTGAGAGCTTCTGACTGCTTCGCATGTGATAAAAACGTTGTTCAAATTCGAATTTGGCCGGGATGTATGTGATATATTTCAGGCCATTGGTAATTTTCATTTCGAGCAGTGACAGACGATCTTCTTGTGTTCGGGCTGAATCGATGGCAGCATCCAGCACGAGGTTTTCGGCAAACGTTGAGGCAGTCTCAGCAAGTCCCGTGCCGACTTTATGGGAGAATCCAGGTTGGTCATAAAGGAGCGAATTGTGATAGGCATGGCCGAGCTCATGTGCGATGGTTACGACATCCTGGTAATTTCCTGTGAAGGAAAGCATCACACGACTCTCCTTTGATTGAGGGAACGATGCACAAAATGCTCCGTGTCGCTTCGAATTAGCAGGCTCCGCATCAATCCATCCTTCTGCGAAGGCATTTTCAGCAAACCTTCCTAGGTTCTCGCTATAGCGGCGGAATTGCCCGATTACGATATCAGCGGCTTCCTCGTAAGTCAAGGTCGTCTGAGAAGTGAATGTTGGGGCATAAATATCATACCAGCTCACCTTCTCGACTTGTGTCAGCTCTGCTTTTCTTTTTAAAAAGCGGTGCAGCAAAGATTTGTTCTTGCGGAGTGCTTGCATCATGCTGTTGATTGACGCTTCACTGATCCGATTTTGCTCAAACATTTCCTTCAACGGGTTCGTCCATCCTCTTAACCTGTACAGTTCATTGCGATACCCGGCAAAATGGTTGAAAATCGATGCGAAACGGTCTTCATTCTCGCGACAAACCTTTAAGAGCGATGCAGCGATCTCCTGTCTCGCCTTACGGTCATCGGAAAGCATCGCACGTACATAGGCCATATCAAATGATAGATTCTCGGTACTTTCGTCATTCCTTACTGGCACAGTGAGACGAGCGTATTCCTCCTCATAATGATCTTCCCATCCGTCAAAACCATGAATTGAAAGGGAATGAATCACCTTTTCCATCTCGGGATCCAACTGATCTTTCACTTTTTTCCTCAGTTCTGTCACGAACCTTTCCATTCCTTCTATAGCTGGGTGCTCTAGAAACGCTTGCCACCCTTCCTCCGCTATACGAGCAAGATACTGAGAATACGCGAGCAGGAGTGTATCCATCTTCGCCTTTACCCGATTGCTCTGATCGCCAAGGGATTGCGCCTTCTGATTATGAACATCTTCCGCTATGATGCAGAAGATGTACTCATCCATATCAAACACCTTCGTATAAAGCTCTTGTAGACGACCCGTCACTTCAATCGCTTCGTCCATTTCATCTGGTACCTGACTTTCTAATTCCCCTTGTATCTGGTCAATATGTAAAAGGATTTCGAGGATTTGTTCTTGAATCGGGCTCTCTCCATCACCTGGGTATACACGTTCAAGATTCCATTTCTTCGTTTGCAGTTGTGTCAAAATCATCCCTCCCTATTCATCTATCTAAATCGTAACGGCAATTGGAATTATTTTCATCCGACCTCAGACTGAGTCTATGGATGAAAATGGTAAAGGTTTTACGCCTACTAAACTAGCAAAAGACCACTGGCTTCATTTACTTGAATCTAGATGATTCTTCCGTACTCAGGCTTACTCAGTATCTCTAGATACGCTTTCTCTTTTTCACAATGCCTTTGACTCCATTCCTCATCCGTTACAAAATGAAGATAATAGCATTCACTCCCCACTTTTATAATCATTTATGCTCCATTCAAACAGAATATCAGGAAGATTCTCTTCATTTTCATGTCCTCTTCCTATGATTTTGAACCCATTCTTTTCATAAAATCGTTGGGCCTGTTTATTCACCTCAAATGTGTACAATGTCAATTTCCCAGTTGACCGGTCTTTCACTCTATCCAATAATATCTGACCGATCCCTCTTCCTTGATATTCTACGTGGACGTAAAGTTGACTAATTTCCGTTTCATTATAAGCCACTACTCCAACTACGCTTTCACCGATTAGTGCGACCTCAATTTGAAATTGTTCAGGTAGTATATTCGTTAAAAAATACAGGTGATTTTCAAAGCTATGTTTCTCTTTCTGGCCAATGGCCTGTTCTTTACTCTCCCTCCACATCTTCACGGTTTGTTCTGCGTACTTGGACTGAAAAGCGGCAATATTGAGTTTGGGTTGGTTCATCTGTGAACCTCCTACCTTGATAAATTTATCTATTTAACCAACTTTCTTATCCTCATTAACTGAAATGCTGTGAAAGAAAGAGACAGAATAGACGTTACTAGGAAGAAAAAGGGTTTATGGATCAAGCTGATATTCTGGGTAACGACGAAGATTACCACGAACCAATATAGTGTTAATGATATTACTCTATTCGCCATTTCAGATTTGAACATAGATCATCACTCCCCCTTAGAATTTTTGATAAGTAGTTCACCCTAGCTATCCTTGAAGTCATACTCACACAAAAATCGTTCAACTCCTGGATACTTCTCTCCCAACCTAGTGATCGTAAACCCGTACTTCTGATAGAACAAGACTGCATCTTCATCTGTCTCTGCGAAAACATATGTTACCCTTTGCATGTCTATGATATTCTGAATCATTTCACTGGCAATTCCTCTTCCTCTAACTCTTGGTGATACCGAAAGATGCTTGATTTCACACGTATTCACCCCGACAAATTCAACCCCTATGCACCCTATTATTTCCCCTTCACGTTCAAGTACATATAATTCTCTTTTTGGCGATTGGAGGTATCTTTCATAGTGTTGTTCGGCTTTAGACGTTGCATAGGATAATAGTCTTTTAATTGACTGGTTGTCGACATTTCTAACATTCTTAATCAAAAACCATTCATCTCCTTTTAAAAGGTTGTTGCTGTGAATGAACTCAATCATAAAGTTTTTTTATATTTGGGCTCATTAAATCTTCTATGAATCTAGCTGTTCTCTTTCCATCACCTCATGGATTTATGAAGTATCTTTGTAATAAAATCCGTTTTCCCTTTTGTATATTCAGCTCTATCCTTGGAATTTTCCGCTAGTCTTCTTTTGGTCTTTTCATATTCAGCAACAGCTTCTGGATTGCTCCTAAGATAATCCCTGAAAGCTAGATGCCTTGCCAATTCCAAACTATCCTTAGTGCAAATGTATAAATGATGATCCATCCAATTCGTCTTGTGTTCACCCCAAGGTGTAAAAGGATCTTGTCTCCCAAAAGCTTCTCTGCCTTCAAAACTCCATTCTTCTTGATGAAAGTATCCAATCTGTTCAAGAGCATGACTAACTTCAGGCAACACACAATCATTTTCTACCACCACATCGATGTCCAAAATCGGTTTGGCCCCAAGACCCTTTACAGCTGTACTGCCTACATGCTCTACACGAATAATTAGATCTCCTAAACCTTCTTCAAATACTTTTCTTAATGACAGAAATGTCTCTGACCAGTGATCGTCAAACTCACAGATCTCAATACTAGACAATATTAATCCCCCCTGTTGAACAAATGGGTGCTTGCCTCTCACCGCTTAAAACTCTATACAAAAAGGATGAATACTCTCGTCTAAACAACATTCAATCCTTTGCCTGAAATTAATAAACGTCACCATTTCCAATGCTACTTCAATAGAAAAATACCCCACTTCATCACTTTCCGAAGAGGTGGTAAACTCGCCACCAACCGGTTTTGCTAAGAACAAGGTATTACAGATGGATTCACTTACGTTTTGAAAGATTCCACAGAATTTCACTATTTCCACATCAATACCTGATTCCTCTTTTGTTTCCCGGATTGCAGCGTCCTTCAAAGATTCTCCCTCTTCCACCTGTCCACCTGGCATTTCCCAGCCATTCCTCGGACTCTTAATCAATAAGATTTCCTTTTTTTCATTCAGGACGATCGTTGCTGCTGATACGATATGTTTTGGTGGCGCATAGATATCTTGTAAATGTTGATTTGATGACAAGAGAGTTCCCCCTTTATTTTTCCAGACTCACACATCCAATTATTTCAAATAATGGATTTTTTAACAATTCTTTTTTATAAAGAGAGAGCTTATCTAAAAACAATGATAAGCTCTCTAAAAAAGAATAATTCTTTGTGTCAATTTTCAAACTAGAATATACTGGATTAATATACCATTCACAGGGGGATACAACATGCAACAGAATACTACATCTTCAACGATTAAGCTGGTTGAATACAATGAACATTATCAAAAACAGCTATCCGACTTTCATCTACCCGAACAACAACTCGAGTTTACTAGTTTGCCATTAGAAAAAATACATAACCCCAGCATTTCCAGTGATACTGTCCATGTCATGATCATCCATGAAGGTGTGCCAGTAGGATATTTTGCTCTGGAACAAGGAAAAAAACTCCTGAAATATACAGACCAACCCCATACCAGATTATTAACCTCCTTCTCGATTGATTCCAGACATCAAGGAAAGGGACTAGCCAAAAAAGGACTTACATTATTGCCGGATTTTATCAAAGACACTCTCCCCGATATAAAAATGGTGGTGCTTGGAGTGAACAAACGAAATCAAGCGGCTATCAATCTCTATCTTAAAACCGGATTCATCGATGAAAATGAACTATATGAAGGACCTAAAGGACCTCAGCATGTGCTACGTCTAAAGATTCGATAGATGAAGGAGCTATGCAAAGTCCTTTTCCTTGAAATTGAAGCAGAGCCAATGTCGTCTTAGTCTTCACCTGTATTTTACACAAAAGGGGCTTATCCCATTTAAGATAAGCCCCCTGCAAGATAAATAGTATTGAGTTGTACAAGTGATTCCTCTATCCTCGGATCTTTGCGACTGTTCTTCCTTTTGTTTTCCCATCAAGGATGTCAGCCAAGGTTTGAGGAAGTTTTTCTAGTGAAACTTCCTGTTCAATATCATTTAGTCCTTCAGGCTTTAAGTCCGTTGCCATTCGTTCCCACAACTTGACCCTTAACTCTTTTGGACAATACACAGAATCAATTCCCAGTAGGCTTACCCCTCTAAGAATGAAAGGGAAAACCGTCGTAGGCACGTCTATGCCACCTGTTAATCCACTTACCGCAACGGCTCCACCGTATTGAGTATTGCTTAATACAGAAGCCAAAGTCTTTCCGCCTACCGGATCAATTGCACCTGCCCATCGCTGTTTTCCGATCGGACGAATTTTCTCAGGTGTTACGTCTTCACGTGAGATGACCTCTTTTGCCCCTAATTTCTTTAAGAAATCATATTCTGATTCTTTCCCTGTACTAGCAATGACTTCGTAATTTCGTTTGGCAAGCATTGAAACGGCCATGCTTCCTACTCCACCCGTGGCACCGGTTACTAATACGGGACCATCTTCAGGTGTTAATCCATTTTCCTCTAATTGATGAATGGAAAGAGCTGCCGTAAATCCTGCCGTCCCGAAGGTCATCGCTTCTTTCAATGTCAATTGCTCTGGCAATGGTACCACCCATTCACCAGGTACTCTTGCATATTCACTATATCCGCCATAATGGGAAACACCCAGCTCATAGCTTGTTACAATCACTTTGTCTCCTTCTTTGTAGCGAGAATCGTTTGATGAAGCAACGACTCCTGCTAAGTCAATTCCAGGTACAAAAGGATAGGATTTAACAATGTTTCCATTCGGGATACTAGCTAAACCGTCTTTATAATTGACGCTTGAATAATGAACTTCAATCGTCACATCACCGTCAGGCAGGTCATCCATCGATAATTCTTGAACATTCACTGAAAAATCTTCTTCTGTTTTATTCACAACTAGAGCATTAAATTGCTTTGACATGTCCATATGTCCCCTTTCGAATAAATATTTACATTTATTTTCTCTTTCATCATAGTATATTTTATACTGACCGGTCAATTTATTTTATCCAGTCAGTATAAAAACCCTCGAACCTGCGCACTATTTCTTGTATAATGATGTTAAGTTTTAACTGGAGGTTCGATGGAAGTATGGCTAAAAAAGCAGAGCAAAGACGGAAGCAAATTTTAAAGGCCGCCTTTCAAGCAGCATCTGAAAAAGGCTATGAATCTGTGACATTGCAGGATATCGCCGATTACGCAGATGTCAGTAAGGGCGTAACCAACTATTATTTTGAAAATAAAGCGGATGTATTCGTTCACCTATTTGAATGGA
The DNA here is from genome assembly GCA_963787015.1 of uncultured Bacillaceae bacterium. Taxonomy (GTDB): domain Bacteria; phylum Bacillota; class Bacilli; order Bacillales; family Bacillaceae_B; genus Rossellomorea. Next base: position 577,947 of record CAWBBM010000019.1, on the reverse strand, counting down.
TCACAACAAGAATATATGAAAAAGAAGCGGAATCGATTGGTGGCAAAGATACAGCGATTGAAAAGCTTGCAGCCTATATCAATCAGGTGTTCATCAGTCCCGACGAAAATAAAAGCTTCTACCGTGTGTACCTGGACTTTTTAGCACAAGTAAAAAATGATCAGCGGTATGGGGAAATCAACCAACGATTCTACGAAAACTGCCGGTCGATCGCTGAACAAATCATCACTCAGGGAATCGAAGAAAAGATGTTTAAAGTGGACAACATCGAACAAACGGCCATCAGTATCCGTTGTATGATCGATGGCAGCTTGATTCAATGGTTAATGGGGGATGATGACAGCTTGCATGAGGATTATCGAACAATGTGTTATGAGTCGATTCTTCGCATTTTGAATTTCAAAAAATAATCTTCTGAGCACACACCAAACGGACCAGGTTTTGGTCCGTTTGGTGTGTATTTAATGATATAATCATATAAAACTGACTAGCAAAAAAATGCCTTCCCTAGAGGTATATTTTTACGGAATAAATTCTAAATCCCCTTACTGTGTCGTCAACATATTATTATTCAGATAGTCATACTGATACAGGATTCATATAAGCCATTAAAGTCAAAACAATCAAAACGATAGGTAGTAGTATACCAATCACACTACAAATGATTCCTGCAACGGCCATCTTGTTCCCCTCTTGATTAAAACGCTTTATTTCTTTCCGTCCTAAGATACCAAATATTAAACCAACTACACCCAGGATAATCCCGATAAATGGAATAATCACAGTCAAAATGGAGACGATCCCTAAAATCATTGCGGTTGTAGCCTTGCCATTTGTACCATTTTTTTCTACCATATTTACATTCGTCATTGGTGCATTTCCTCTTTTCATCTGAGATTAGTATATTCATAAACTTAGAACACATCTATCCAATTTGAGGACTCATATAGCACTCCTGTGTTTCACTACAAATACGTGACTAACATTAAAACAAAACTAATTAGTGTAAATAACGCTGAACCATAAAAAACGACCCCTACATTTGCTTTCAGTTCATTATCCTTCTGAACCTTCCATCCTGCCTCACTTGCCTGCATAGTAGCTCCCTTGGATAAAGCACCACCACTACTATTGAAAAAGAAGAGAAAAACCGTTAATCCAAGGCCAATGAAGAAACTCCATTCACCATAGGAAAATGAAAACAGCATACTCGCCACCCACACACATAATGCAATCACTATAGCCGAAACCAAAGATTTTCCTGATATTATTTTCAAATGAAATCCCCCCTTGATTTACATTTACGAAATTACCCTTTAAAAGTTTCAATTTTCAGTCAAAAATCCAGGTAGGAAATTCATATATACCTATTTCTTTCACTATAATGCATCCAAGTTCAAGAAGTTTCCGAGCTCATCTACGACTTATTCTACATGATATTGGGAAAGATGCTCCTCATCGGTAAATCCACCCTTGATCCTCTCTCTAATCTTCTCTCCGCAAGCTACAAGCATAGGTAAGGTTACAATACTTATAAGAATGACACATCCAAATAGAAGTGACATTCTCTGTCTTTTCTTATTCTCAGCCACACACCCCCTTACAGCCTATCTTTCCTTTCAAAAGCAGCCTATCATACCAATTATTTTAAATTACATCATCCTTCACAACCTTTCTAACTAAAAAAGAATGATCCCGATATCGGCAATCATTTTTTTCAACACTCATATGTATACGAATTGAAAAGCAGGCAGATTTTCATCTCCCTGCTTTAAAGAATCATTTTATAATCGTTGACCCCTGAAGCAACTCAGGCTTCGCACCCAGGATCAACAAGAAAAGCTTCGAATCAGTGACCTGACGATGTTTTTTCATGATGTTCTTAAGCTTTGAGATATTCGGATGCTCTTTCAGTTTCCGCACTTCCTGCTGATACAAGTCCAGTATCGAACCTCTCACAAATTGAGGCTCATAATCCGGCAACTCTTTATCTCGTAATAATGAACCCATATACCCGTATTTTAGCTGTAATTGTCTCGTAAGGCTTACGACATGGACCAGCTGCTCATTCAATTCAGGAAATTCCTGTTTTAACTCTTCCACATCTCTTTTGGCTTCGTGCAGTTCGTTCATTCCTGCTACCATTGTTGTCATGATGCCTCTCCTCCCATATTCCATGGTTTTTCTAATCCTACGATTTCCATCAGTTTTTTACTGTGTTTTCGTCTGATCCGTCTTCTTTCAGCCCGTTCTTTCCCTGATTCGAAGAGAAATTTCTCTTCGGCTGTCTCCGGCACAATTTCCGGAACTTTGATAGAGTTTTTATGTTCATCCAATGCGACAAAGGTAAGAAAGGCAGTTGCTGCGATTCGTCTTTCCCCTGTGATCATGTCTTCGGCAATCACTTTACAGAAGATCTCCATCGACTTATTCCCGACATATGATACGAAGGATTCAACGCAGACCGAATCGGATTGATGAATCGGATATAGGAAGTCGATGGAATCGGTGGACGCTGTCACACATTCCTTAACTCTGGCATGGCGTCTTGCGGATAACGTAGCATTGTTATCCAGCTTCTTCATCAGAACACCGCCGAATAATGTATTGTAGTTATTTAAGTCATTGATCATAACCTGATCGGTATTCACGACCAGACTCTCTTTTGGATGCTTCGTTTTTGACATGATGAACCATTCCCTTCTGTGCTAATTGGTTTCTCAAACGTTTGATACCCAAAGTGTACGCCTGTAAGTACGATAAGTGAAATGAATGTTTATTATCTTCAGCATAGACATTGTCTATGCAACGGCTTTCATTCCAGTGAAATCAATATGCTTATTTCTAAAATTAGGTAAAATTTTTTACAAAAAAAGAGCATCTCTCAATCCGAGATGCTCTCTATCAATCGTTCCTGTGTAAACTTCAGCCATTCAGTTGTGGCATATGATAAATATTGATTTTTCCTCCAAATAATCGCAAGATCCCATTCGATCACCGGCTTCACCACTTGGATGGCGATCAGATCCTCTTTCAGCAACTTATAGACACTTGTAGGCAGAATTGAAATCCCGAGTCCCGCTTCAATCATCTTCCCAATGAAATCCCATTGAGAGCTCTCCGACACAACCTTTGGAAGAAAACCTGCTTCTTTACATGCTCCCCTGATCCGGTCATTCAATGCAAAGTCCTTATTAAAAAGAATAAGCGATTCATTCTCCAATTCATTCAATTTTATCTGCTTCCGTGCAACCAATCGATGGTTCTTTTGTACAACGACCCGAAGTTCTTCTTTCATGAAGGAAAAATGGTGAAACTCATCCTCCGTCGTAGGCAGTACTGCAATCCCTACGTCAAGTTGATCGCCCATGATATCTTCTTCAATTCGCTTGGTCCCATTTTCAATCAACTGAAACGTGATACCTGGGTACAACGAGTGAAATTCTCCCAAAACCTTGATGAAATGTCCGGCATCCATGATCGGCGGGAGCCCGATGCGAATATGTCCCCTTTGAAGTCCGATCAGATCATCTAGTTCATGTTGAACATTCTCAAAAGCTTTATCGATCGTCTGTGCCTGTTTCAAAATGGCTCGTCCCGCATCAGTCAGCACCAGCTGCTTCCTCGAACGATCAAACAATTCCACCCCAAGCTCTTTTTCTAAATTCCTGATCATTTTACTAATAGTGGGCTGAGTCACAAATAAGTGATCCGCTGCCCGGGTGAAACTCTTGAATCTCGTGACTTCTATAAAATATTTCAAGTGCCTGATGTCCATATTCTCACCTATTTCTTATCGATGCTAAATTGATTTTAATATGCATCCATAATAGCATACCTATTGTATTTTCACTTATCGTTAAACTATAGACATGACGTTTTCCCTTCCTCATAGCAAGGTAAGACGATCTATACTAACCGGGGGATAATACCGGATTGGACCAAAAAAAGGGAACTCCATTGTTTGTTGGAGTTCCCTTTTTCTTACTACTTGTATTGAAACCGTTGAAAATACTGCATTATGACATCATTTCCCTAATACTTAAACGATAATCCATTTTCCTCCAACACATTCCTAAGTTTCGGTATAGAGGAAGGACCCATACCGTGAAAGGCGAGAATTTCTTTCTCACTGAATGTTGATAACACCTCTAAAGACGTCACCCCATTGTTTTCCAATGCTCTTCTGGCTGGTGCTGAAAGAACAGAAAGAAATCCTGTTTCCGGTTTTCGTTCTTCTTCACAAATGGGACAGGTCGGACAATCGCTCTTTTTCACATATTTGTGTCCGTTGTCGCACAATCTTACGTTCTCTTTTGAAGTCATGATCATACCTCTTTCTTATTATTCTGTGACTCGTTTATGATATACGATCAGAGTAGTTGTATTTAGTCCAATCGTACCAATGAGAAGCACTGACGCGATGGATACCATTCCTCCCGTTATGTCCTTGAGAGCTGACCAATCCTCAATGGTCACGAGATGATACTGATAAAACATCTGAAAACATAGCGATATAGCACACGCACCCATGCTTATTACAGAATGCGCGACCCATGTCCTATGATCATTTTCCCCATGCCTCATGAGATTAATTACTGGAAGAATCCAAGCTAGCAGTCCTAGCAAAAGGCTACCAAGATTGAGTAATCCGATCATATTCATTCTCCAGCATTTGCTGCCACATTTTCATTCCATTTCCTCCAAGTCCATGAGGCCACGAGAAGAATCACACCAACAGAAACCGCTAGCATCTGACCTATCAATACATCTCCAGTTTTGACAAAATGAATCGTAAACGTCCCACCAAATATCACCATAATGGTGAACGAAAACCGAATGAGATAACCATTTATGTTCATCCAACCCCTCCACTATTCGTTGCTTACTACCCATTATTCCAAAAACTGCTAATAAACTCAATGGGTTCTTTTTTGAATAAATGGGATCCTTCGAAAAAAGAATTCCCGTCATTCCCATGATAGAATAGAAAATATAGCCAACACACTGAAAAGGAGTCTGGTAAAGTGAAATACATCATGATTAGTACGGCTTTTCTGATGGTCATAGGGATCATCGCAGGCCCTTTCTTAGTTGAAAAATCTCCTGTCATCAATTCTCCAGAGAATCAAGCAAGTGAAAATCAGGAGCCTGATCCTCCACCTCTTATGGCCATTGATGGATCGGCTCCTGTTGGATACTCGCTTCAACAGGAGCAGCTGCAGATCACCTATAATAAAGGCGAGGATTGGGTTAGTGTCCCTGTACGTAAAGGAAACTTATTCGAAGGGGAATATTCCGGTAATGAAGAAGAGCTGATCGAGGATAGCTATATCCTTACAAGCGATCGTGCTGCCTTCATATATGCTCACGACAACAGTTCAAAGGATAAAAGCATCAGATTGCTCTATTCAAAGAACAAAGGTCAAACATGGGAAGACGCAGTAGTGACTGAGTCTTATCCTCCAATCCGCTTCAGAAAAGTCGACTTTATCGATGAGGCGTTTGGTTATGTAATCATTTCAGGTGACCGGACGATGTCACAAGAAATGACGACCGTCTTCCTTACAGAGGATGGCGGGAAAAGTTGGCGTGAGATCCCAAGACCTGACATCACCCGCCTCCTCTATAATGGCGGATTTGTAGATAAGAACACAGGTTTTCTGTCTTTCGGCATCCTAAACCCTGAAGAACCTGACCTCCATGTCACACAAGATGGAGGAAATTCATGGAATAATGCAACTGTGAACATTCCAGATCAGTATCATCGCATATTCGTGATGGCTGAAGCTCCTTTTAAAGAAGATGACCACTTGGCCGTCTACATCAACCAAGGTCCCAATGGTGATTATAAAGGCGGAAACATCAAAGGAAAGTTCATCTCAAACGATTTAGGCCGAACATGGAATTTCAAAGAGGAGGTAAAGCTAAATGAAACCGAATAAGAAAATAAGCGGACGAATTTTATTTCTTCTATCCTCCGGGCTGTTCATCCTACAGATGGGGTATCTATTCCTGCACTTTGCATATGAAGTGGAATTCATAGACAATCGACTATTCTATCTGATTAATAGTTTGATTGTAATCTGCATGGCTGCCTCCTTCTTTCTACTTTTTGGCATGACCAAAATGTGGAAGATCACATCGTACGTGGTGCTCGCTATACTCATTCTCCTTCAAGGCGGATTGACCCTTTCTCATAGTTTAAAAACAAAAGAGATTGTACGTTTTTCACCCAACCTGAAAAATCAATTCGTTCTAAAAGAGGATAGGGAAACGGGCGAGGCGGTTTATTACCGAACCTATTATGGAATCCTCGCTCGTCCCAATGAAACTCTGCCTTATAAAACAAAAGGAGAGTTCAAACTGAAATGGCTGGAAGATGACATTGCTGTTTTGACTTATAAAGCAGTTGATAATAGCATCCATCAATACATAGGTACATACGGCGCGCGGGATGGGGGCATCTCGTATTCCTATGTCGGACCGACGATCCATGGAGAGTGGAAAGGGAATGATGCACGGATCAGTAGTACAACGGACGGGATCTCCATCAACTATAACGGGGAAACCAAGCAATATGACTGGGACAACGTAGTCCAGTTCGGTACCATTGCCATCGTACTGATCAAAAATGGTAATGCGGAGTGGACGATTGGATTGAATGAAAATTTCCAAAGCCACTCTAATGATCCCATGCCGCCTTCTGGGGAGATTACGTTGTACCGGGCTAGTATGGAGGAATTTGAACCGATTAGGTTTACGTTTGTTGAATAAGGACCAGAAGCCGGTGTTACTGGCTTCTGATTATTTCAATTTATCTCTGCGGATTTTTAATGCTATCGTTCCAGGATATGATTTTGAGATGAAACTACCTTTACTACACAGATTTTTCGACAAACGGATCATATAATTAACTTCTGGATCATAAAGGGCTGATACCGGCTCATATATTTCCATTCCGGCTCATAAGTAACGAAAACCGGCTCATATATATTAATGACTAGATCTCACTTCTTCTCTCCTACCACTATTTCAGTAAAAAAGCAGGATTTCCTCTCAATTCAGCGAACTATAACATCAATAACCCACTTAAGGAGTGATACATTGATTGCGAAAGAAAGAAAACCCCCTCATAAACTTCTCCAAACTGAAGCAATTTTAAGAAGGCTCAAACCTCTAACGCACCCTAAACGACCACTTATTGAACAGGATCTCAAGAAAAGAAAAGCTGGCTACAAAGGTGAAATAGCAGTGGATTATCACCTCAGTTTCCTGACTGATAAAAAATACATGATTTTTAACGACCTGAAACTCCCCATGAATCCGGATTACTTCCAAATCGATACCCTTCTTGTGACTCCTCATTACTCACTTCCGATTGAAGTAAAAAACATTTCCGGCACTCTGAAGATTGACCCGGAATTCAATCAGTTTTCAAGGTTTTATCAAGGGAAGGAAACCGGCTATCCCGACCCTATCACGCAGGCGAATCGTCAAAAATTGTTCCTCCAAAGATGGTTTTATAACAACAAACTTCCTTGTCCTCCGGTTGAATTCTTAGTTGTATTCAGTAACCCTTCTACCATCTTGAAAATGGCAGCTGGTCACAAACTCATCCCTCCCTATAACAAAATGATTCATGTCCAAAACCTTGTCAGTGAAATTAGCAAACTCAATACGAAATATAGCCATGGAGAGAATAAAATCATCGACCTTAAAAAAACAAAAAGACTTCTATTGAAACAACATCAAGACCAGCACTCTTCCATCCTTTCTACCTATCAATTACAAAAAACAGACCTCATACATGGAGTTTTCTGCGAAAAATGTACACAAGTCATGAACAGAAGAACTGGCTTTTGGCATTGCCCTTCCTGCAGCCGCACCTCAAAAACCGCTCACCTACAGGCCATTGAAGATTACTTTCTCTTAATTAAACCAAGCATCACCAATCAGGAGCTAAGAGACTTCCTCCTACTTTCTTCTCGTAAAACGGCGACCACTATTCTGCAATCACTCAACCTCACCATGACTGGATCCAATAAAGGAGTACTCTATACTAAATAAATCTGAATAAGGGGGACTTGCTCAATGGAGCAAGTCCCCCTTTCATGGCTAGAATCAAACTGTAACCGTAAAGGTTTTTCGACAAACGGATCATATAAAGAAATATTGGCTTATAAATTAATATTCTGGATCATAAAGTACTGAAAGCTGCCCATATATTTTCATACCTGCTCATAAATGAAGAAAACGGATCATATAAATTGAAGTTGCCCATTTTGGGATGATTCCACTCTTAGAAAAGACTAAAATGCCATGAACTGGACTATTTTAGCTGAACTCACTCATGAATTAACTTACTAAAACGATCCATTCGTTCACTTCTTGGCATCATAAACGGTTCAATAGAATTCACAACTATACCTACATCTTATTATTGAGAGATTGTACACTAACCCCTTTTCACTTCACATTCAATATAATCACTCTTATAGTTGGTTAAGAATCATGCTTACCACACCTTCCTCTGTCATTTCATTACCAAACATCATTTCTCCATCCATCCCCAGAACATCTTTTTCAATCCACCAGGCACGTAAAGATTCTTCCCCGAATTCCTTCCCCTTTGAACGGGTATGATGCCGCCTGACGGTTTCCTCAAAGGATAAATCGAAATAACAGGCATACGCTCTCCCATCAAAGAACTGGATTAAACCGTGAATCATTTCCCCGTATCGATCATTACTTAATATCCCTTCGAGAATGACAAACTCACATTTCCCTTTCCCGTATTCTGTAATCTGACGTATCAAATCAAGTGATAGATTTCCCTTTCGATCATGTACTTTCAACATATCCCGACGAACGGTATCTTGAGAAACAAGAAGGGTTCCATGTCCGAAATGGTCCTGAAGTGCTTTGGCAATCGTCGATTTACCGCTGCCAGAATTTCCTCTTAGTATAATGAGCTTAGATTCCATGTTTTCCTCCATTCTTCTGCACTTTATTTCGTTTCATGTTTGTTATGTGATCACCTAGCCTTACCTCTAACCCTCTTACAGAACTTCCATCACGAAATAAGATCATTTCTTCTTTCTCTCTTACAACGAGAGTAATTGACCAAAGCTACAGTATGTAAAATAACAAGCATGACTCCTCCAAAGAAATATATGTAAAAAGACAACTCCCTTCCCACAAGCCAACTATTATACGCCTGTGCAAAGGAGATAATGGACACTGCATAACCAATTACGATAGTAAACGGTTTTACATTCTTAAACATCTAAACTTCCTCTCTCTTTTAGAGCAATAGCATTATCACTTCTAGATTCGATAAAAAATAGTTAACCGAGGTAGGATTATGTAAAGGAATGAGTCCCCCTCCATAGCCTTTTAACCTCCACTAAATCCTGATTATGAAATTCCATTCGGTATATATCTGGTTTTGAAGTATTCATAAGAAAATCTAAATTATACTGCATGTCAAAATAGTTCATCATCAAAGTCATGACCAATCCGTGAGTTCCTATTACAAGCTTTCGCCCTTTGTAGACATCCAATAAGTCTATCAATACTTTTACGGCTCGTTTCTGACAAGTTTGATTAGATTCTGCTCCAGGTAATCTAAAATGGGGATCAGCAAATGATTCTTCTAATATAGAGTATAAATCCTCATCTGAAACTCTCATTTTCCCAGCTGAAAATGTTCTTTCTTTAAGGTTTTCAAAGATTAATACTTCTTTTCCGATTCCTTCTGCTAGCTTTTGTACGGTTAAGATTGCACGGTTGTATGGGCTAGAGATAACAACATCGATCTCTTCTTCTCGTAGTATACTTGTTACTAATCGTGCATCAAGTTCTCCTTTATCTGTCAATCCCCTTGATATCTCATCCCCATCTTTTGGGGAATCACCGTGCCTCACCATATAAATAAACGTATTCATAGGTCCTCCCTAAATATATAAAATGAGTTCATTCCTGAAATATCCTTTATATTGACAGACTGACAAATAAAAAATATAAACTCGCAGTCGATCATTCACTCAGGTACCCATTATTCCAAGCTTACCCAGTTAACTCAATCTTTCATTTCCTTAAAAAAGAGAGCCTATCTCTTCCCGATAAGCTTTCCGGAAATGAATATCCCTTCTATTTCATATCCTTTTCCACAACATACCCTTCATTCGAATTTTTCACAACGATATCAAAATGCTTATGATATGGATGCATAAACACTTCATATTGAATTCTGCGTTCATCATGGGTTTGTCTTAAATACTCAATGTCCATGCCCCTCTCAGAAACATCACGGGTTCCCCTTCGGATTAATTCCGTTTCACCATCCGTATAGAAGTAAATCATGAGGTCGAATAAATCGGGATTGCTAAACGCAACCGTCATCCCTTCTACAATTGTCAGGTTGTTTTGGGAAGAGATTAACTGAGTTCTTTCATAATGGACGTCCATCGTACAAAAATCCATTTCCTCCCTTACCATTTTCACATCCCGATCGAGGGCCAATGTATGATGGGCAGCAGGATGACAGGCGGTCATTTTGGATTGATGGGTTTCCCCTTGGTACTCGTATTGGAGGGATGTGTGCTTTCTGACGTCTGAACTGACGATATAAGGATCGGTGTTGATATAGTTAATATCCCTGCCTTCAAGAATCGTCAAAAGCTTCTTTGCAAACGTGGTCTTTCCTGAAGCACCGTGTCCTGAGATGCCGATGATCATTTTTGCATCTTGCTTGTTTAGTAGACTAGCCACGTTATGTAAAATTTCGTCCATGAATTCTCTCCTTATCACGTTTCATTCTTTTTCCGGTAGAACAAACTATCATTCACCGTTGTTGAAGTATAATGTAAAGTCTTCTTCATTTTTCTAAGGATGCTGCCAATCTCACAAATTCCTCACTGTCCTTTACGCATAACCTCATCCCATTTTCCCAGAATGCTTCTTCGGTGATGTCTTCTCCCAAGTGCTTCATGACGAGATCTTCTACTGACATGCTTCCTGAATCCTGTAGCAGGGACAAGTAGTTCTGTTCAAACCCTTTCCCCGTTTCTTTGGCTCTCGCAAAAAAATTCAATGCAAGTAAATACCCAAATGAATATGGAAAGTTATAAAAAGGCGATTCTGTTTTATAAAAATGAGGCGTCCATACCCATGAGTGAACCGGGATCTCATCAAGGGACCCATCATAGCATCGCTCTATGGCTGACTTCATTAGTTCGTTAAGTCTTGCAGCGGAAACAAACCCCTTTATCCGTTCTTCGTGAAATTCCTTTTCAAAGATGAATCTTGCGTGAAGGTTCATAAAGTTCATGACGCTTCGTTTCAGTTTCTCATCGAGGATGAACAGTTTATCTTCGTCGGTCTCCGCTTTCTCCATGGCCGCTTCCAGTATGATCATTTCAGCGAAGGTTGAAGCTGTTTCTGCCACGCTCATGGGATATTGTTTGTTGATCCCATCCACAGATTTCATGGCATGGTTATGAAAAGCATGTCCCATTTCGTGGACAAGTGATAGCACACCTTTAAAGGTGTTATTAAAAGTCAGGAATACCCTGGACTCACCGATTTTAGGAAACCCCGCACAAAATGCAACCGCTGACTTATCGGGACGGTTTTCCGCCTCGACCCATCCTTCACCGAAAGCTTTCTCGGCAAACTGTCCCATTTCAGTTCCAAACGCCAGGAAATTCTCCTCGATCAACGCGACCGCTTCACTGTACTCAATGCTTTGATGATCGTAATTCATAAGGGACCCAAAGTGAAAGGACTTCATTTTGGAATCCCCATTCATTTGGGCCTTTGCGTTCAAGTAATTAGCAAAAGGTCCTTTATTCTTCCCAATCACTGATAACATGGCATCCAGTGTTTTTTCCTTCATGCGATTTTGGGCAAGGGGGACGGAGATCACGTCCTCGACCCCTACGCTTTTATACATATTCAAGCGGAATCCCGCAAGATGATTCAAGATTTGAGCGAACATTCCCTCATGCTCCGTCCACTTCTCCACTAGTGCCCTATGGGACTCTTCCCGAACCGACGGGTCTGAATGAGAACGAAGATTGAGAGCCTGTCCAACAGATAGCTCCTGGTTCTTTACTTCGACTTTAATACTGCTCATGAACGATTGATAGAACTCCCCCCAGGAGTGGTACCCATCCACCATGAGGGCAGATACTTCCTGTGAAGGTTCCCTGTCAGCTTCGTCTTTCCATTCAGTAAGAACGAAACGATACTCTATCAATTCCCTTGTTTCTAGCAAATTCTGCCAAAGAGATTTCTCCGTTTTAGCTAACCTCTTTTTAAAGTGGATATTGATTGATTCATAGCGTGATAGTAGGGCAGTGATCTTGCCTCTATAGGATTGGGCTTCCTGATCTTTCGGATCTTGTGCGAGAAGGCAAATGACGTAGGATCTCACTTGGGATATACCCAATTTTATTTCTCGAAGTTCATGAAGTATGGCAGCTATTTGATAAGAATCATTTATCTCTCGTGGAGTCTTCCACTCTTTCACTTTTTCATTCAGTTCATTGATTTGAAATTCCATCTGAACCATATGGTCATGAAGCTCGGGTGATCCGCTTCCTCCCTTGAAGATACTGTCGAGATTCCATACTGATTTATATTTTGTTTGATTCATTATTTTCTCCCCCAATCTAGCGCCTCGAACGAAACGTATGTTCTCATTTTACCTTAATTTGAACTTTTTTCCAAGTCTGATTTATCAAAAAGTTACGAGTGTTTTGCCATTTTCTCATATGAACACCTTGTGGCTTTTTTTCCATCTCCACTCGTTAGTCCCAAAAAGTTCATCACCAAAATATAAAATGGATACGAAATCATCATCCCGATCACCACAAAGCCTGTTGCCGGATTAGGTGTGTCCCCTCCATATGCCGGTGGGAATAACTTGGCGATGGCGTATACAAACAGAATAAAGTATGGAAACCAAAGGATAGCAGTCCAATAGCTTGCATTCCGGTTATCCAACCAATTTTTAATAAGCAGATAGAATAATACTGTCCCTAAAATGAGTTCGGTCAGAATAAGGAATCCATTGACATCATTGACAGTACCGATACCCAAGCCTGTTCGTCTGCTCAATCTGTATACGTTCACCATTAACTCGATCGGTACCAGAATCATGAGAGCATATAAAATGCTCATGAGATTGAGTTTCAAGAAATAGTTCATTTTCAAATCCCTTCCGCTTGTATCTGCCTATCAATTATTCCAAAATATAACAATGTTTTCAACTAAAAAAAGGAATGACCAAGCATTCGATCATTCCTTCTTCCTTTAGATTTGTATGTAGCTTCACGTATCAGAAAAACTTTGTTCAAGATCTTCCCTACTAAGCCGCTTCATATACTCATCATGAATGTCTCCAATATAATTGCTTGAACCATTCAATGGGAGATTGAATTCAGCATCCTTCCCGTTTTCGTTCAGGGGAATCCAGCCAAATGAGGCATACAGCCCTGGGTTGAATTCGTCCATCAACATATTCAGTGGCCTTTGACTTCCGGATGTGTCTGCCTTCATCACTTGCACCCATTCCTTTGGAAGTTTCATGATCCCATATGGTTTATCCTTGAGGGACACCACCGTCTTCATTAGGATACTGGGATAGTATCGTTCCTTCGTTTCGTTGCCAAAATAGCCTCTATCCCTTATATAGAAGTAGTCCAGTTTTTGTAATTGGTCTTCGGGATTGATATTCCATACGATATGAAAGCTCGATGGATCATTCTCATCCAGTTTCCACATCCTGGGTTCACCTTGTGTGCGGACACCTACAACTTTCCACCCGGTTATACTCCATTTCCAATAGCTCATTCCATACTGTCCCTCATTGGACTGGAAAGGAGCAACTCCGTGACGTTGATCAACCAAAAGAAAATCCTGGATTTCACTTGCGTCTGCTTCCTCCATAGCAGAGTTAATTTCAGAAATGACTTTCTCTTCTTTCGGAGGAGAATCTATATTAGCGATATACGACGAATATATCGCAAGGCTCCCCACCAGCAGCAATCCAGCCGCCAAGAACACGATCCCTTTCTTTTTCCTTGTCATCGTCCCGCCTCCTCAATCACTGAATCATGGTAGCGGAAATAATATTGGTTCCGAGAAGTTGTGAATAGAAGCCCTTTCCCGTCCCTTTCCATGTAGATGACGGGGTCAAGACCGCTTCCCCATTTAGAAGACGTTCCGACAAGCTGATATGGAAAGAGTTCATTGCGATTTGTGCTGCTATCAGATTTCAGATACATCTCCTCATACCATCGACCACCCTCTATTTCTTCCTGTTTCATAGAAGGGAGCTGTTTCATCAGTCTTTTTTTATCTAAGACTACATCCTCTCCCTCTGGATGTATAGATATGACCGAAGCTTCTTTATCATCAGTTATGTAAGTCGATGGATCATTTAGTGAATAAATCATGGAATAAACCGGGATGGAAATCAAGGTACCCGCCAAAAATATAAAGTTTCCTAAAAAGCCAATCCAGGCAAACAGTCGATAAGTGTCCCATCTATCTTCCTTTCGATTCAGGACACCATATAGAATCCATACTCCAAGCGGTAAAATAGGAATCTTCACGAGTGTATTGAACCATTCCATGTTAATCGTAAAGGAAAACAACCCGACAAGGATCGCCAATATCACCTTCCACACCTTTGGCTTTACCACCAGCCTCTTATAACTTCTATAAGCGAGTAAGCAAATGATAGACCACTCAAAGACATTCATCACGATGGATACAATGTTATATGAAATAATACAATCCCCCTCTTCACATAAAATAGATCTTCCACCCCACCCATTTTACCATCTAATCCCATATCCCTGTTCCCTTTCCAGCCATTTTCTATATAAAAAAAAGAATGACCATCTCATGCGATGATCATTCCTATTTCGCTATTCCTATACGTTTTGAACCGCCAGGTGGATTTCATCAGTACCTGACACGAGATCGAAGTCCCTGTTGAATGTATGTTCCTCAGACAGGGAAGCGACGATGGTGCGTGCCACATCTTCACGGGGAATCGAGTTTCTTGATAGATTCTCTCCTGCTGAGACCTTCCCAGTACCCGGCTCATTCAATAATCCTCCTGGACGAACAATCGTGTAAGTTAAGCCACTCTGTTCAAGTGCCCTATCAGCAAAATGCTTCGCCACGTAATAAGGTTTCAGGGATTCATTCCAGTTCTCACGGTTATGAGCCTGAAGTGCACTGACTATGACGAACCGGTCAATTCCAGCCTGCTTTGCGGCTTCCATCGTTTTCACTGCTCCGTCCAAATCAATGAGTAAGGTTTTATCTGAACCTGTGCCACCCCCGGATCCGGCTGTAAAGACAACAGCATCTGCACCCTTCAGTCCTTTGGCAATCTGATCCACCGTTCCTTCTAAGTCAACCAGTGAAGATGGAACTCCATTCTGTTCAAATGATTTTGCCTGTTCTTCCTTTCTTACAATCGCTCTCGGTGAATGATCATTGCTTTCTTGTAAAAGTCCGATCACATGCTTTCCGATTTGTCCATTTGCACCTACAACAGCTACGTTCATTCCATCATCTCCTCATTCCGATTAATATAGTATGAATTAATTTTCACATGGTTAGTAATTGATTACAAATCATCTGTTTAGGGAGATCTTTATTTAAGGTTCTTTTCGCAAAGATTGTTGTTTTCTAAGATAAAAGCGGTTAAGGCTAATCACTGAGTGAGTGCGATAGATGGTGAGGGGGTATCGTGACAGAGCTTACTAGTGAAGGGAAAATAGACCACTACACACGTTGAAAAATGTTGTTTTCTACTTTTTTAAATAGTTTAAGGGAATCATACTTAGTTGATTGTAGCGGAAGGTGCTCGACTCCTGCGGGAATTGCGGGAAAGTTGAGACCCCGCAGGGCAAAGCCCGAGGAGGCTCAACTCACGCCCCGCGGAAAGCGAGCACCTGCAGCGGAAATCAACCACCACTCGCTACCTTCAATAGCAACATAATTTACGAAAAGAGCCTTATTTAATGAATCTTAGAGTTCCCCAACATGTATGAATATGAAAATAATTGGAATGACCGTAATAATAATAATGAATCCTAGGTATAGAACAAAATGTATGAATGAAACATTCCACTTAAGATGATATCCAATCACGATCAGGATGATTGAGAACAGGATACATGCCAATGTACCAAAGGGTTCATACATGCCAAAGGTAAATTGGAGAAATGAGCCATTCCTCACATCGAACGCTACAAAATTTAGGAATGATCCAATCATCAACACGATTCCTAGGATAAGGACGATATCTCCCCTACGCAATTTCGTCATCATTCCCTCCCTCGAAGAAGCTCTATTATTTCACTCTTGTCTTTATCGCCCTCGTAGCCATAAATGTTTTTATATGTTTGTCTAAAATCCTTGTTCCCCCAAAGTCATCTTCATAGAAGCCTGTAATGACCAAACCGGCATCGATTTGACCTTGGATTTGGTCTTCCAATGTGTGAGCATATTCAATCGTTTGATTTGAATCAAGATATTCCTGAACCTCTTCCTGGGGTAGATGATCCAATGTAGAGGAAGGAATAGAGTGCTTGACGTCCAGAATCCCTTTTCTTTCTTCCGAATCATCAAAGATCCACAATAGAGGATTGGTAAAACCGGAAATAAGAATCCCCTTTTCCTTTAAAACCCGGGAAGCCTCCTTCCATACTAGATGAACATCTTTTACAAATAGATTGGATACAGGGTTGATGACCATATCAAAACTTCCATCTTCAAAATCGCTGAGATCTATCATATCTCCTTGTACGGTTTTCAACGGTAAACCCTCACGTTGAGCCACTATCTCATCTTGTTCTAACTGCTTCTTGGATAGATCTGTTACTGTCACATCAGCTCCTGCAGCGGCAAGAACCGGAGCTTGTTGTCCTCCACCAGAAGCCAAACAGAGTATTTTCAGACCCTTTAACGATTGGGGGAACCAACTTCTTGGTACAGATCTTTCAGTCGTGACCGTGATTTCCCATTCACCATTTCTACTTCGCTCAATGATCTCACTACTGACCGACTTCGTATACCTTGATCCCTCTTCGACCTTTTTGTCCCAGGCACTGCTATTTTGTTGTGTTGTATCCATATGTATTGCCTCCTATATGTAAGATTCTATTATTTTGAATACCACTCTACACCTTTGATTTGTATAATTTATAGATTAATTGTGCTGCACTCGCGTTATTCATTTATCATTCCATATAAAACCAAATCTTCGAAGCCGTCGTTTTTATAAATATGGTCTTTTAACGTTCCTTCATACACCATTCCACACTTCTTCATGATCTCACCGGAAGCGGGATTGGATTTGAAGTGACGGGCATATACTCGATGATAATTCTTCTCTTTAAAAACAAATTCAATCACTGCTTTCGCTGCTTCTGTTCCATACCCCTTACCCCAATACTCCTCTCCGACCCAGTATGCAATTTCACCATTTCTATCGATTTCTTTACTTGAAATCCCAATAGCACCAAATAATTGACCACTATGTTTATCAGTAATGGCGAACTCATACATCCGGTCTAAATCAAAGTTTTGCTCATGTTCCTCAATCCATGATAGAGCACATTCAAGAGAATATGGGTAAGGCAAGTTCAAAGTGCTCTTATGTAAATTGAAATTATTACATAATCTACGAACTTCATTAGCGTCCGACTCATTAAAAAGCCGCAATAGTAGTCGATCTGTTGTAATTGTTTTTTCTTTCTCATTATAAATCAACCCAAATACACCTCTTTTTATTCTTTTGGAAAATTTTGATAATTTGATTGTATCAAACTTTGCATGCATAAGGAGGGAATAGTCTACTTTCGATTATCAGATCGCTCCCGAAACATTCATTCTTCGTGAAACGGAAATCGCCTGCTTTACGACTGCTCGATTGAGGTGAATTAAATGAATAGAATGCTGATTTTGGCTATATTACTGAATCTTTATGGGTGTGAAAGCACAAGGAGGGAACTAAGCGCGTATGACGAAAGGAATACGGATAGAAATCAAATAGAGGCCTCTACCACAACATGAGAGAATATTGGTGGGGTTTTGGAAAAGTTGTTCCTATACTAAAACAACATGTAAGAATACATAAACAATACGATGGCGAGTCCGAAAGACGGAATCGTGCTCTCTTTTAGTAAATAATTCTCTATGCCACCTAAAAACTGAATCAAGCCAAGCACCATCATGGACCATCCCATATAATGCATGGAAGTATACTTTAAAAATGCCATAAACAGCAGGATTAGCCCAAAGACTAATAATAGACTATTCGTAATTCTAATTGGTTTAATAGTACGTTTATTTTGGTTTTCTTTAAAAAACAAACGGATAAATCGTTTCATATTCCCTTTTCTCTCCGTTCAGTGATTTATCTATCTACTATTTTCTATCTCTGATTTCTTCTAAAACCTTTATGACAGCCTCATTCTGCTTTTCAATATTTTTTAATCTTTTCTCAATGATACTTGATGAAAAAAACACGATAAGTATAATGGCGATTCCAATCAATGAATTCATATGCCCCCTCCTGATGCTTGGCTAAATAATGACGATCAAATGAGATTGATCAAGTATACCTCCATCATGTTTGCTACATTCTACTATTTAATATCCTTATTTTACCACAAAAATGGTAGTAATGATGAAGCATTACACAAATTCTCCCATAGAAAAACGCCCTATCACATATAATAGGACGTCCTTTTACTATTCAAATGTATGGGATTACTTCGCATCCTTGTCAGGCTGATGTATCCCGAAAAGATTCCCTTCCGTATCTATGTAGTACCCTTGCCATGCCATTCCAGGAAGAGCATACTTCGGCATAGCGACTTTTCCGCCATTTTCAAGGATTTTCTGCTCCGTCCCGTCGTAATTCCCCACTCCCATTGTACAAGCATACCCATTTAACGGCTTGTTCGCTTCAGGAGGAGGACCTTGCCGCTGCATTAGCGCGCCATTGATTCCCATCTCATTCTCTTCCCCAGTTACCGCCCCAAAGTAAGGCATCCCGGCGAATTCACTCCAGTCCTCGAACTTCCATTCAAATACCTCACCGTAAAACTTCTTTGCCCGCTCCATGTCATCAACATGGACTTCGAAATGAACTATTCTTCCCATCATATACCCCCTAGGTTATAATTTCGAATTATTCTGATAAATAACCTGTTGCTTCTTCATCTTACCCATTATCACGAGTCAATTCAATAGTATATATAGATATTATAGATATAGAAAAAGGATAGCCGTTGTTCGTCTTCATAAAAAAATAAAACCAAACAACGGCCATACATTCGTTTCTTTATAATTTATCATCAACTTCAGAGGTATCTACATCTTCCCCAAACCAATCCCTCAATTTTGCCTTTGCATTTGCTTTCACCTCATCATCGATATACATGGCTACCTGCAATAACGCCAGCCCCAATGCTCCCAGGTCATCTGTAAATCCGATCCCAACTGCAATGTCAGGAATGAAGTCAGTCGGAAGAATGAAATAGCCCAAGGCACCGATGATCACCATCTTGGCTTTCACAGGGATATCCGGCTTTTGCAACACAAAGTAAAGAAGTAAAGCTGTATATACGACGGAATGTCCCGCCTTCACCCCGTATTTTTTCAACTTATTCCAGAACTTTTCTTCTGAGTAATGTTTTTCTGTCTTGTTCATATTATTCTCCCTCCATCTATAAACGTATCTCTTGTTACTTCTATTTTAAAAGCTTTATTGATAATAGACAACTTTAGGAAATGTATACACTTAAGCGATTGTTGATCTTCAGCATTAAGCTTAATCTAATTTAAGTGTTTAATTTATATACGAATATGAACATATCTCCTATAATGGATGTAAATGGTAATTAAGGAGCTGGTAGAATTGCGACCTCCATTAACAGAGAATACCCCCATTCAAACGTTCAAAGAGTATTACTGGTTAAAAGAAGAACTTCAAACATTTTGCCGTACCAATGGAATCAGTACTTCAGGTTCGAAGATGGAACTATCAGAACGGATTGAAACCTTCCTGCAGACAGGAGAAATCAAAAAACCAGTCAGAAAATCTACTAGAGGAAGCGGTAATTCAGTAGCTCAAATAGCATTAAGTCTTGATACTGTCATTACAGAACATCATCGCTGCAGTCAGGAAGTAAGAGCCTTCTTCAAGTCCGTCATTCCTTCATTTCATTTCTCTACTTACATACAAAACTATTTCAAAAACAACGTAGGAAAGACGTATCGGGATGCAGTTGGAGCATGGTACGAAGAAGAAAATCGCAAGAAAGATCCCTCGTTTATGAAGCAGATCGCACCCCAATTTGAATACAATCAATTTATCCGCGACTTCTTTTCTGACCCTACTAATCAGGGCAAAAGTAGAACCGATGCCATTGAAGCGTGGAATGAAATAAAGAAGCTGCCTGGTAGTAATAAATATGTAGCGGGTACCTAAAGCAAAGCAGGTCCATCCCTCATTTTTTTAGGGACGGACCTGCTTCACTATTAATCACCTGATTCTAAAACCGATTTGTCACTTCATCATATTTTCCTAAAAATGTTTCAGTTCGGTGAAGAGAGAGAATGATTAAGAATTCATTCTTTACTTTCTTTTCGCCCTACCTTATACAACATGTATCCCGTAGTAAAAGTGAAAAGCACTAAGAGAACTGCACTCAATATAGGATTTAAATTGTAGGCTGTTTCCACATTATCCAAAATTGCAGAGTATACCCCTGCCATTACTGCCATTAAAACGATTCTCCCTGGCCCCATAATTCCCCTCCCTTTATGATTTTCCACGTCCTAGTAGCTAGAGTTGTTGATGTTCTTTGTCCGAGCATTCAATCCGTATGGATCGTCTCAGATTATATTCCAGCCAACCTAATCTTACCTTATTTGTTTGCTGGAAGTGAACTTGCAAATAAAATTGGCGAGATTGATAGAGTCTCGCACCTTACATTTTTAATTCTTCAGGATAGCAGCCCATGAGACCGAAAGTCCGCCACATGATGAAAACTCACTCGGCGGGTTCGTCCATCCATTCGTTTGTGCAGGCATCCCATTCACTCTTTTATAAGATTTCAACCTTTATATATAAGAGTGAACGGGAAATGGACACCTTGATATAAGTGATTGTTTTAATACACTTCACACTACAAGGTATCTTCTGCTTGGTTGGGATGCCTTCCATTACTTCACTTCCACTGAAAACACATAACTTCCGTCTCCCTGCTTCCAATTGGCCCTTATATGATACACATATACCCCCTTCTCTTTTGGAACCCCCAGGAAACCACCCTTTATTTCCACTCTTTCTACCTCCTCCCCCATCCATCGCTCCACTTCCAACGTTTTTGGCTTCTTATCAAATGTCACTTTGATCTTTTCATTCTGGGATACCACATTTGGTTGATATTCTTCTGCCATGGCCACTACACTTGTATACTCCTTATCCACACACTGACCTGAAAAGAATCCACCCCAGCAATAGGAGCCCTCTGTTGTCGGAATGGCGACGTCTCCTACTGTTACATTTGGTTTCGGCGGCGCTGTTCGTAACGGTTGTATAATGAATATAACAATCGCGATCACTGCAATGATATTGATGATTGTTAAAATTTTGTTCACGGTCCACACCCCTTTTGTACAATAGACGAATAAAACAGAAAGGTCTTTACCCTTTTTCCTTCTCCCGCTTCGTCAGCATCCCCATCGGAAGATATGTTACAAAAAACACGATAAGTGCTGCGATTTCTAGATTCATATAATAGTTAACTCCCGTACCGAAAAAGGACAAGATCGTTTTGGATTCGGTAGGATTCGCAAGGTAGAAGAAATTCGTGCCTAGAAGAAGGTTCAGGAAGAAAATCGGCAGGGCGAGAACATTGACCATCAAAAATCCTGTCAAGATTGCATTTCTAGGGACCCGGTATCCCTCATACACGATGAAATATAGGACGGACCACGCAATGGCTGCGTGATGAAGGAAATATTTAAGAAAGCGGAAATGAGGAAATTGATAAGCCATTTCAGGTGTCACCATGCTTAAGATCGGGGGAAGCAGCCCGATAAAGAACAACAGGTAAAATGCCTTCTGATTCGATTTAAGAAAGAGATAAATCGCGATGAATGTACTGGCGGAACAGAGTTGCAGAGGCAAATCCCCCACTTCCCACGTCCCTGTTGTAAGTAGCCAAATATGCCACGACATCTCACTCAGGACCAACACCCAGAATAGTATCCACTTCAAAACTGACTGATATCTCTCCAGGAAATTTCTGAAGTACACCAACCAAAACGATATCGCCACAAACAGCAAAAGCACAGTGATATGGGAAACAGAAAACAATTCAAACGTACGCATCTCTGTCACCGAAAACATCATGCCACCCCTATTCATATGGAAAAGTGGTTATCATGAATAGTTTATTCGGGTTACACGAGAGTTAAGACTTAATGATTAAAATTGAATGAGCCCTCCAGTTCTATACCAGAGGACTCATCATCTTATATCGTAAACGGCGGAATGCATCGCCCATCTACATCTGTAAATTCATATTCTTTTGCAAGGTCTCCTGCTTTCAATACCTGACCCGTTTTCTCCATCACGTTTGAATCCATCGCAAGCGCCGTAATGGCACGTCCCACATAATGTGGCGTTTCAGATGTCTTCAAGTCTTCTGAGTCCTGCCAGTTTTCCTCATCGACTCCCATATGCTTAAGTACAAGCTCTGTCCTCATAAATCCGGGTGATACAGCAAGGACAGCGATATTGCTCTCTTTTAATTCTTCAGAAAGTCCGTACGCCATGCGGACGAGTGCGTTCTTCGCTAGATCATAATAGAACTGTCCGGTGTACTTTCCATCATCGAAGAAGGTCGTATGAACGATCAGCCCTTCTTTATTTTCCCGAAGTAGTGGAATGGCGAAATGATTCGTTGCCAGCTGAGCTCGTACACCTGCTGTGAACATCGTATCCCAGTTCGCAAGAGGAATCTCCCAGAATGGACCCGGATTCACTCCGATGTCATGGGCTCCCCACACATTATTGATCAGGATATCCAGCTTTCCCTGTTCTTCACGAATTTGTTCGATGACCGCTTCCGTTTCCGCATCGATTGTATGGTCACAACGAATCGCGATTCCTTTTCCACCGACTTCTTCAATTTGAGTAACCGTGTCGTCAATCGTTCCCGGAAAGTCCTGAGTTGAATTCCCTTTTGTGCTGCGCCCGGTCACATACACAGTCGCCCCAGCTTTTCCTAATTCAACCGCAATGGCACGGCCAGCGCCCCGGCTTCCTCCTGTTACTAGTGCAATTTTTCCCATCAATGAATTCATCTATCCCATTCCTTTCTTCATGTTAGATAACCCGATTATACGTTTCCATTCTTGACATCTACTGTCATATTTCATTAAATAAAAGGAAACTCTAGAAAAAGGTGATGCAAATGAGGGGTGACCGATTGATATCCATTCTATTATTGCTACAAACACGTGGCCAGATGACCGCTAAAGAACTGGCAGAAAGATTGGAGGTTTCTGAACGGACCATTTACCGGGATATGGACGCGTTGAGCGGAGCAGGGATACCAGTAGTGGCAGAACGGGGCCAAAACGGGGGCTGGTCATTACTCGATGACTACCAGACAGATCTGACCGGCTTGAAAGAAACAGAAATCAGCACACTATTCATATCCCCATCCACACACCTTCTCGGCGATCTCGGCCTGACCCGCACGTCAGAAGAAGCCCGGAACAAACTTATCGCCTCCCTACCGTCGAGTTACCGGGAACAGGCAAAGGACGTGTGGAACCGCATCCACATCGACACCAGTTCATGGCGGAAGCAGAAAGAAAAAACCGCCTCCCTTGAAGTGATCAAAGAGGCAATCTGGAAGGAATCCAAACTGGGAATCTCCTACCAGCGTGCTGACGGAGAAACGGACGACCGCGTGGTGGAACCATTCGGATTGGTGGCGAAAGGTGATCTCTGGTACCTCGTTGCCTGTAAAGAAAACGGGGATATCCGAAATTACAGGGTATCCCGGATCCACTCAGCCACCCTTCTTGCAGAAACATTCACCAGACCTGTTGGGTTCGACCTGGCTCAGTATTGGACATCTTCCACCCAATCCTTTATTAGACGCCTGCCCTCTTTTGAAGTGAAAGTCGAGGTCTCTCCGCATATCATATCGAGACTCACATTCTCAGGACGATTTGCCCGGGTCCTTGAAGTCGGGGAAGGAAATGGGGTTTCATGGATACCCGCGACCCTTTCGTTTGATACAGAGGAAGAAGCAAAGGGATATCTCCTCGGATTTGCCGATCAGGTAAGGGTGAGAGAACCGGACGACCTTCAGCAGAAACTCCTTGAAATGGCAGAGGCAGCCGTTTCATTTTACCGTCGAATGGAATAATTCTCTCCTTTTTCCGATAGTTTATAGAAATACGAATATCGTGAGGAGAATCCCATGAAAAACATCATTTTATTTGCTGATCCCGGTATAGATGATTCCATTGCCATCATGTATGCCCTGTTGAATCCGGACATAAAGGTCCTTGGAATCGTATCAAGCTATGGAAATGTCAGGAAAGAACAGGCCACGGATAACATCGCCTATCTGCTCAAGCTTGCAGGAAGGACGGATGTGCCGATCATCGGCGGTTCCAACACTCCTTCGTCCGGGAATATCCCCATCTACTACCCCGAAATCCACGGACAGAACGGCTTGGGACCGATCCGCCCTCCGGACAACTTCTCAGGGGAGCTCACCAACTTCTCCACACTCTACACCATCATCGAGGAGAATGACGATGTCACGATTGTGGATGTCGGGAGAAACACGTCACTCGCCACCCTTTACGTGTTAGGAGAAAACATAGCCAAGGAAGTGAAGGAATTTTATATCATGGGGGGAGCCTTCTTAGTCCCCGGAAATGTGACGTCTTCAGCAGAAGCCAATTTCTACGGGGACCCCATTGCATCCGAACTCGTAGTCAAAAATCTCGACAACATCTACATCGTCCCCTTGAACGTCACCAACAAAGCAATCATCAGCTTGGAACAAATCAAAACCATTCAGGAGATGACAGATAATCCCCTCGTTAAGATCATGGATGATGTCATGACATACTATATCAATGCCTATAAGAAACTGGTCCCAGGTATAAACGGCGCCCCCCTCCACGATGTCGTCACCCTATCCCTGATGGTGAATCCTGACATGGGGAAGACCATCAGAAGGGACGTCGAAATCCTGACCTCAGGACTCGGACAGGGTACATCCATCGCAGACTTCAGGGTCAGCTCCAAGCCGCCTGAAAAGAACATCAATATCTATCTTGAAATCGACTATCAGATGTTTGTTGAAGATTTCATTCAGGTCATGACAGGGAAAAAGCGATGAGATAAACGTGACCTCAATCTTTATTTATGAGCATGATCATGAAGACTAAGATAGGAAAGATGACCGAACCGGATGACCATCCTCAGAAGGTACTTGATATGGCAAAGACAACTATGGCGTTTTATAAATCATACTAAATAAAGGTCCGTCCCTCAGTGCGTTAACGCATTGAGGGACGGACCTTTCCTTTGGATACATAGGAGCATTTTCCTGATCATTCAGTTTCTTTTCGTTTGCAAATATTCTCTCAGCAGAACTTGTTCAAGGAGACAAAAATTAATAGACAAACCCTTTTATAGACACCATGAACACAAAAAAGGAGACGATATAAAATAGGTAACCATTATACGACTTCGGACTTTTCTTCAACTCTTCCGTTCCCATGACCACAAAAAGTACACTCAACAAGAGCATGATAAATGGCATGAGTTCAGCTTTTTCCGCACTGAATAATCCATACATAGATAAAACTAACACAATGATGCTGATTACTCTTCTCGCTATTTTTAACATTGTTAGCCACCAGTCGATACTTAGTATTTATTTAGGAGTAGGCTGGGTCATTCCTTATAATTATTTTACCACCTAATATACAAAAGGAATATGAAATGAATAACAAAAAGTCTTTTAAGAATCCTTCCCCGCAAGATTCATACAGTAAGAATTTGCTATAATGAATGTAGACTTAAATTGATCGAAAGGAGCCTGTCCATCATGATCATTCGCGAAACAACGGATTCATTTATTATGATGAAACAGCATGACCACGCCTATTTATCAGGCGAGATCATGAAGCATGTAAAACCTACTCTTCTGAAATCGGACCAATTCTTTGATGATCTCATTTTTGCAGCCTATCAACATGACCGGAGCTGGATCATACTGGATGCAACCCCGATATGGAATGATCGTGAAAAGAAACCTTTCTCCTTTTCAGACTATCCCCTACTGCCAAAAATGGCACTGTACAAAATCGGCCTGGACGAGATAGAGAACATGAATCCTTATTCGTGTCTTCTCTGCAGTCTGCATTTCTGCTCCTTCTTTTCCCAATCGACAAATCAGGATTGCCTTTCATTCTTAAAAGAAGAAGCCGATCGGCAACTGCACATTAAAGAGAAGCTGCCCGAGATCGAAGACCAACTGCTCTTACAGCATTTCAGATTGCTTCAATTTTCTGATGACCTATCATTATACATGTGTTTAAATGAACCGGGAGCAGATATGGACAACGAACACCCCTGGTTTATCAAGGGATTCAAGCATACTGAGATGTTTCACCCCGGCAAGCATCCACTTAAGGCTCATTGGCTTGATGCTGAACACGTCACTCTCGATTCATTTCCGTTTATCGAAGATTTTCAAGTGACCTTGCCATATAAATTGGTATCCAAACGAGAAATCGATGATTCAGGTATTGCGAATGCTTATGAGAACAGTGATTTGAAGAAGCAGAATATTGTACTGAAGAGATGAGAAAAGGAAAAAGCACCTCTTGCTATAATCCATAATTCCCTAAGTGCCTCTGATTTTCAAAACCCAACGAAAAAGACATGTGATAAACGTGTCTTTTTTTGTTGAATGTTCCTATAAGATTATCGCCATATAGAATATTTAACTAGAAATAGCGAATGTTATGGATAATATCTTACTACCGATCATGATCAGGAGAGAGAAATCATATGTCTAAAGCCGTGAAGATCCGTTTAAAAAAGATAGGTTATTCCCTTCTATTTCTAGTTATCATTCTCTTCACTTTAAACTTTTTTCTTGACAATACGACCCTTAGCCAAAGACAAACAACAGGGGATATTCCCCAGGAAGAAACAAAGATCACGACCATCCTTTCCAGCATGAGCTTAGAAGAGAAAATAGGTCAACTAATCATAGCAGGATTGAGTGGTACACAGGAAGATGCAAAGACAAAGCAATTGATCCAACAATACAATGTTGGTGGATTTATCCTCTTTTCCAATAATTTAGCTGGACCACACCAAACCGTACAGCTTCTTAATAGCCTGAAAAAAGACAATAGAAACAACCCATTACCACTCTTCTTAAGTGTCGACCAAGAGGGCGGTCAAGTGACTAGACTGCCTGGCGGGCTCATTAACTTCCCAACGAATGAAAAAATCGGAGCTATGAATGACCCAGACTTGTCGTATGAGGTTGGAACCATTCTAGGGAAAGAATTAAAGGAATATGGATTTAATCTCGACTTCGCCCCTGTTCTTGACATCAACAGCAATTCAAGGAATCCGGTTATCGGTGATCGCTCATTCGGAGATAACGCACCTATTGTTAGTGAACTGGGTATTCAAACAATGAAAGGAATTCAATCTCAGGGCGTCATATCCTCTATTAAGCACTTTCCCGGCCACGGAGACACGGCCGTAGATTCCCATTTGGAGCTTCCGGTTGTAAATAAGAGCGTTCAAGAACTGGAAGAACTTGAACTCATACCATTTAAACAAGCCATAAACAGTGGAGCTGACCTTGTGATGGTTGCCCATATTTTACTGCCTAAGCTAGATGGAGACTACCCTGCTTCTTTGTCAAAAAACGTGATCGGTCTCCTGAGGAATGAGTTGCATTTCAAAGGTGCAGTCATCACTGATGACTTGACCATGAAAGCCATCACGAACAACTACGGAATTGGCCAGGCGGCGGTTCAATCTGTGAAAGCAGGAAGCGATATCCTCTTGATAGCCCATGACTATGAGATGATCACAGAAGCGATCGACTCTCTGAGAAATGCGATCCGGAGTGGGGAAATTTCAGAGCACAGGTTGAATTCAAGTGTTAGAAGAATCATTGAATTAAAGCAGAAATACAAGCTCTACGATACTCAAACAGGAACCGCTAATATAACTCAACTTAACCAATTAATACAGTCCGTCAAAAAGAAGATGGCTTATTAGCTAAAATAGCAGGCTTCTTATAGAAAAAGGAGTCTCTTTTTTGAGTTTGGAAAATGGATATCTACCCCCTGCTTTTTAGTTGTCAAAATAGAATCTTCTTTACCTTAATCCAAAAACACAAACGGTTTGATCGTAATGATCGATTTCCTAAATCCACAACAGAGCCATTCACTTACCCCAATATTTTTTTCTTAACATCCACCATTCGATGATCCAGGTTTATAAAATCCACGTTTACTTAGCAGCTGCACAAAAGTCACACATTCTCACCAAAAAATAACACATCTATCCATACAGAGATATCCAAATGTGTGCTAAAAGGAAAATTCATTTGTCTATCATGTTACATATCATCATTTCCCCACTTTTTTTCACATCCAATCTATTGTTTCATAAGTGATTCTTATCTATTATTTAAACTATCAAACTACGAAAGGACGTTGACAATGCTTCCCATTGATAGACAAGAACAGATTCTAGGATGGCTTGAAAAGGAAGGGACCCTTCGAGTATCTGACATCAGCACCCGCCTAGGTGTATCTGAGATGACCGTATACCGAGACCTCAAACCCCTTATGGATAAAAATAAGATTCAAAAGACTTCCAATGGTATTACGGCCGTCACGAATCACGCCATTCCGTCTAGTGACTGCATTTATTGCTTGAAACCGGCTACTTCCAGAAGGTCGGTTCAATTGGTGAAGAAAGACCATACAATTGAACATGCCTGCTGCCCTCATTGTGGATTACTTCGTTATGGGGATATCAAGGAAGAAGTGGTACAGATTCTCTGTCACGATTTCTTAACGGATGTGACCATAAGTGGGAAGACGGCAACCTATCTGGTTGATGCCGACTTGAACCTGAACTGCTGTCACCCTCAAGTGATCGCATTCGAATCGACCAAACTAGCCCGTCAATTCCAAACCGGGTTTGGAGGACATCTACACACCTTTCAACAGGCGATCTCGGTTATCTCGAACGAAATGCAGGGGCCAGACTGCTGCCAACATTAAGAAAAGAGGAATCATATATGCGAAAACAATCGAACGTATCTCCCTATCAAACCATTTGGAGGTGGCATTTCTATGCGGGTATCATTATTTCCCCCTTCTTGCTCATCCTCGCTGTTACGGGGTCCATTTATCTATTCAAACCCCAGATCGAACAGAACCTTTACAAAGACTATTACGAGGTAACGGCACAAGGGGAAAAACTCTCCCCGTCTATGCAAATCGAAGAAGTAAGACGGCTTCACCCCGATGCCCAAATCACCAAATACCGTCAAGGAGAAAACCCTGACCGCTCGAGTGAAATCGGTATCAGTACCGCTGATGGATCTGCCACGGTTTACCTTGATCCTTACACAGGAAAATCATTAGGCGAGTTAAAGCCTGAAGATAAATTCATGAATAAAATCGAGGAAATTCACGGGGAATTGATGGCAGGAACGACAGGGGACCGTATTGTAGAGCTTGCTGCCTGCTGGGCGATTGTCCTCATTGTTACCGGATTATTCCTTTGGTTTCCGCGAAAGAAAGACAAGTTTTCCGGGGTATTCTTCCCTCGTTTACGAAAAGGAAAGAGCATCCTTCTCAGGGATCTTCACGCTGTACCAGCTTTCTGGATTACATCTGGTATGCTCTTCCTGGTTATGACAGGCTTACCATGGTCCGGCTTCTGGGGAACGAACTTCCAGAACATCATGACCAATTCCGGTGCAGGATACCCTCCATCCATCTGGTCAGGAGATGCTCCTGAATCGGTCCTGAAAACGAGTGAAATTGCCGAAGTTCCATGGGCCGCTGAAAATCTGGATGTTCCCGTATCAGCCTTGGAGGGGTTTACTCCTCTATCCATGAATGACGTGGTGAACATAGCAGAAACAGAAGGGATCGATCCAGGTTATACGGTTTACATCCCTCAGGACGAAAAGGGAATATACACCTTATCTGCATTCCCTGATAAAGCTCAGGATGAAGTCACTATGCATCTCGATCAATATACAGGCGCGGTACTCGCTGATTATCGATATGCCAATTACGGTACTGTCGCAAAAGTCGTCGCCATGGGCATTACCTTACATACAGGAAAGCAATTCGGTTTGATAAACCAATTAATCAGTCTCTTCATTTGCCTCGGGATTATCCTGGTGGTTGTGAGCGGTTTTTATTTATGGTTAAAGCGGAAACCAAAACACCAAATGGGTGCACCGAAAGGACCAAGTATCTTAAAGATGAAATCCTTCCTTCTACTCATGATCATCTTAAGCATTTTGTTCCCACTGGTCGGACTTTCCTTGATTGCTGTGCTGCTTCTTGACTGGTTGGTGATCAAACGGATTCCTGCACTAAACAAATTCCTTGGTTCGGAATAAGAAAGGACTACCCTTCATGAAAAAAGTTTGGAAATACCTTAGTATCATCTTCTTCTGCATGATGCTCGGAGCCTGTACACCGAAAGAGGATGCAGCAAACCTTTACCCTAAGGAATCCCCCCTTCAGACAGATATCACCATGCCTGAAGACTTTTCCGGGAGTGAACCAATCAAGATTTCACTGACCCAGGATGGACAGACTGTTGAAGATGCCGATTTTGTCCATGTAGAAATATGGAAAGGCGACGGCTCTTTCCATGATGGAATGGAAGAAACAACAAACGCAGGAGATGGATTCTATACGTTCAACAAAAAACTGGCAGAAGATGGCCTCTATTACATTAAGGTTCAC
The DNA here is from genome assembly GCA_963787015.1 of uncultured Bacillaceae bacterium. Taxonomy (GTDB): domain Bacteria; phylum Bacillota; class Bacilli; order Bacillales; family Bacillaceae_B; genus Rossellomorea. The sequence continues at coordinate 546,804 of CAWBBM010000019.1, read as the reverse complement.
GCTGGAAATAACGGCTCAACAATCATGCCGACTCTCCCTTTTGCAGTCGGAGAGTTGTCAAAAGCCGATGTCGAAGCCTTGAATGATCAAGCACCTGAGGATAGCGGAAACCACAGTCAGCACCATTAATCACATGTCTCTTACAAATTAACAATAGACCGACAGCAGATCTCTCATCGCTGTCGGTCTATTTCCGTTTTATTTCATCGGTTGTCTGATTTATGATGGAATGGAAGTCTTCACTTCCTTTATCATCTTTTCTTTCCCTTCCAATGTTTTCGTTATCACATAGTAAAGGCCAGTCCCTGTGAGACCGAGTATCAGCAAGATCCCTCCCATTGCCACTGGACTGATCCATTCTCCCACGATGATCAATAGCGATGCAATGATCATCGCTCCATAAAAGGTCAAGCTGTAAAACGCCATGTACGTACTACGAGCGTTTGATGGTGCAAGCTCTCCGATCATCGCCTGTTTGATCGGTACATACATCAGCTCCCCGAATGTCCCGACAAAACCAAGTATCAAGAGGAATAGAATATTGTTGGTAAAGGCAAAGGCACTGAAACAAACAGAAAAGATGCACATCCCCGTGATCAGCGTCCAGCGATCTTTCCACTTTTTGAATAAGAATAAGACCACGGCGGATAACAGCACGACCAAAATCGTATTTTCCGTTCTTAGGAAACCAAGCATCCTCGTCCCATCCAGCATGAAATCGATGCCAAACAAGGATGCAGTTTGCTCTGGTATATCCCTCTCAAGTCGAATTCCGACATAGTTGGTTAAGGACTGTTCCAAGGTGAAAATGAAGACGGCTCCAATGATATATAGCATAAATAACTTGTCTTTCAATACAGCTGAATAACGTTGAACCATCTCTGAAGATGAAGACTTTCTATAGGCGGTGGAAGGTTCAGGTGTGTAGGTTTCTGAGATGAAGTAGAAGGTTATAAGGACAGACAGGAGTGTGATCCCTGATATCCCTAGAAATAATTCAAACAAATAGGATTTAAACAGAAAAGCTCCGATGATGCCCCCGATGGCAGTGGCCAGGTTCCCCAGCCAATAGCTGATTGTGAAAACGAGCTTCCTTGAATCCGTATCGGTCACATCAATGATCATCGCCTGGGCAGCAGGTTGAAACATCCCCCCGGCAAACATATTTAACACAAAGAACGCCGCCGATACATAGGGTAGGTCAAACCAAGGTGAATTGCATAGGGCAATGAAGAAGTATGTCACCATCATCCCCAGTTCTGCGTAAATCATGATCTTGCGGCGCCCGATTTTATCCGAAACATGCCCTCCGATAAACCCACCGATGATGCCGCTGATGACAATTAAGATCAGAATGATACCGGTTTGGGTTGCCCCGATTTTTTGGGCGAAATAGATAGCCATGAATGGGATGACGGCCATGGATACAAGTCCACCAAGAAACTGCATGGAAAGCCGTAACTTAAGGTTGGGATGGATATCTCGTATTCTCATGAACACGCCCACCCATCCGTTACAGGACCGAATAATCTCAGGGCCTGTATTTTCATATTGTCCCAGATCAGATTGGTATGATCATCAATAAAGGTGAGTCTCAACCCGTTCAATAGGGATATATACGACTGGGCCATCAACACTGGCGAACCTGCGTAGAACTCCCCCTTCTCCTGACCCTTCTCGATGATGGGGGTAATACGCTCAACAAAGACATCGACAAAGTCACTCAATTCACGAAACAACACAGGATAGCGCTCCGGTCTCGCCAGCACTTGCTGGGACAGTCGCAGGAAATCCTTTTTCTTTGAAAACACGTCCAACTGGCAAGCGATCATTGCTTTTACCACCTCCATCGGCGTCCCGCTATACCTCTCCCCGATTTCAATGAAGTGTGGCTTAATCTCCTCCAACGGTTCAAGGATCGCTGCCTCATAGAGCACTTCCTTTGTGGAAAAATACGTAAACACTGATCCAAAGCTGACTCCAGCCTCTTTGGCAATCGAAGCGATTTTCGTTTCAGCAAACCCGTTCTCACTGTATGTTTTGACAGCAGCTTGTAGGATGGCCGCCCGCTTTTTTTTCTTTTTATCTTCCAATACCAAGTTGATTCCCCCTCTGTTTTCAAAATTGATTGATTAATCAATCTTTATTTTACTGTTATATTTTCCCATGGTCAATGAGTTTTTTTCGACAAAAAAACGGCTGTTCCTTGATGTTTTTCAACACAAGCAACAGCCGCTCCAACCATAACCAAGCGAAGAGGAGAGTATCCTCTCAACGCTCATTTCATAGTATGGATGACCTGAGAATCAATCTCTGCACTTTCAATAATAATAAAATACCCCGTGAGAGTCCACAGGGCATTTTGAATTCATTTATGTCAGGCATGTGATCAGAATGGCTTAGCTATAAGAGACCTCTTTATCTCTCAATCCAAGTGCCTTTGCAGTAGATGTATGAATCTCTCGGAAGAGCTCCGCATTTTCTGCCAATGCCACGCCATAAGACGGAATCATTTCTTTAATCTTTGGCTCCCACTCACTTTTATGCTGCGGGAAACATTTATCCATTACTTCTAGCATGACGTGAACGGCTGTGGAAGCACCTGGAGATGCTCCAAGCAACGCTGCGATGGAACCGTCTGAAGCACTTACCACTTCCGTACCGAATTGAAGTGTTCCTTTACCGGAATCTGTATCCTTGATGACCTGCACGCGCTGGCCGGCCACGACAATATCCCAATCCTCGCTTTTAGCGGTCGGGATGAACTCCCGTAATTCATCCATGCGCTTTTCACTTGACAACAGCACTTGCTGTATCAAATATTTGGTTAATCCCATTTCTTTCACACCCGCCGCCAACATGGTAAATAGATTATTTGGTTTCACCGAGCTGATTAAATCCATATTGGAACCGGTTTTTAAGAATTTCGGTGAAAAGCCGGCAAATGGTCCGAATAGCAATGATTTCTTGTTGTCGATGTAGCGTGTGTCGAGATGCGGAACAGACATCGGAGGAGCTCCGACCTTGGCCTTCCCATATACCTTTCCGTGATGCTGAGCAATCACTTCAGGATTATTACAAACGAGGAATAGCCCACTTACTGGGAACCCGCCAATCTGTTTAGACTCTGGAATTCCGGTTTTTTGCAATAAAGGAAGACTTCCGCCCCCTCCGCCAATAAAGACGAATTTTGCCGTGTGGTATTCGATTTTACCGCCTTCTAAATCATGGACTTTCACTTCCCATGAGCCGTCTGATGTCCGTTTGATATCTTCCACACTATGCTTGTAATTTAGTTCGACATTTTCATTCTTTAAATGGTCGAACAGCATGCGGGTCAAGGCTCCGAAATTGACATCCGTACCAGAATCAATTTTCGTTGCTGCAATTGGTTCGTCTGATGTACGGCCTTCCATGATTAAGGGGATCCATTGCTTCAATTTCTCTGGATCATCGGAAAATTCCATGCCTTCAAACAAAGGACTCGCTGACAGCGCTTCCAATCGCTTTTTCAAAAATTCCACGTTTTCTTCCCCTTGCACCATACTCATGTGTGGAATCGGCATGATAAATTCTTGTGGATTACCGATAAGATTGCGGTTTACCAAATAAGACCAAAACTGTCTTGATAGTTGAAATTGCTCATTCACTTTAATCGCTTTCGCTATGTCTATCGATCCATCAGGCTTTTCGGATGTATAGTTGAGCTCGCACAGTGCAGAATGGCCGGTACCAGCATTATTCCATTCGTTCGAGCTCTCTTCGCCTGAATTTGCAAGTTTTTCAAAGACTTTGATTTCCCATTCCGGTGCCAACTCTTTCAGCATCGACCCTAACGTCGCACTCATGACTCCGGCACCAATTAAAATAACATCTGTTTTCTTCTGTAAGCTGCTCATTATAACCTTCCTCATCCACTATATTTGCAGGCGCGAACTTCGAGCACCTTCATTTGTTCATAAAAACCATACTACATTCTATTATACTGATTTATAGTGTAAATTATCTAGTATTATCTGATTATTATAAACTAATATAAGAAAAAACAAAAGTGTAAAAAGTATTCTTATGGACTCATGAACACTTAAAAATAAAGGTTTGAAGAATATATTTCAGGCTAAAAATCAGGCATCGCAACGTAAAACCCACTACTTCACTAGATTTACTTATTTGTTTTGCAGAAAAAATTTTTCTGCAAAACGGTCATAATTAGGAATAGAATGAACCTTTAGTGTTATGAGCGATTTCCATTTCAGCTTAATGATGACTATACACGACCTTTATCGAGGTCAATGGGAAGTCCCACTATTCCAGAGCCGCTTTTATGACCCTTTTGTAGAAAAGTGTAGGTTATCAAATCAATAGAGCAATCACATTACTCTAAAATACAGCCCGCTCCATCATTTTAGAGCGGGCTTCTACTACTCTACTTATTCCTCTTCGGACGGAACGGCCACCAGACTCCATTTCCGAATGAGACGGTCATGGCCGGAATCAACAATGGTAGCACAATCAAGCCATATAGAAGCAATCCAGTTATGACGATTGTGGCGATCTGTACGAGACTGAGAACACCTGATGGAACCATAGCCCCAAACGTTCCGGCCAGAATGATCGCCGCTGTGATGATAACGGTCCCCATCTTGGCCATGGATGCTTTCATGGCGTCCACCACGGTCATGCCTCCTGCCGACTCTTCACGGAAGCGGTCCATCAGGAAGATCGAGTAGTCCACTCCAAGGGCCACGAGCATGACAAACCCGAAGAACGGTACTGCCCAGCTGATGCCGTCATATCCCAAACCGTTTACAAAGATCCATTCTGCGACTGCCACAGATGTAAAGTATGTCAGGAGCAGTGAGCCGATCATGTACAGAGGCATGATGAACGATCTGAATAAAATAGCGAGTACAGCGAACAAGCTGATCAGCATGATCGTCACAGTCTGGGTGAAATCACTCGTCGAGATATCACTCAGGTCCCGGTTGATGCTTGAGACCCCTCCTATAGCGACCTCGCTATCCTCAAGTGGTGTATCCTTAATGACCCGTTCGGTCGTTTCATTGATTCGATCGACTGTATCGATCGCTTCAGGTGAGTACGGATTATCGGACAAGATAACTTCTAGCTTCATCCCCGTTTCATCCCCAAAGGCATATCGCTCGATCACTTGGGCGAAGTCTTTATTTTCTAAAGTCCCTGGCGGTAAATACAAGCCCGTATCACGGATTGTTTCACTATCACTCATTCCCTGAAGCTGTTCACCTGCTTGGTTTAACCCTCCAGTGATTTGATTCAATCCTTCCAGTGGGCTCGTTGCCCCTGCTTGTGGTGAAGTGGCTTGAGGTGCCATGGCAGCTTGCTGACTTAGTCCTTTCACTGCCTGTTCAAGACCATCAGCCGCTTGATTGACGCCTTCTGCAATCTTACCAAGCTGGTAGTCCGCATTAAACTCCTCGATTACATCTCCTGCAGGACGTGTGATGGACCGGACACTCTTTACCCCTTCCACTTTAGCAAGCTCACGGCTTAGCTTTTCAACATAAGGTACAACATCCTCTGTCACAAGCGACTCATCACTTGATAGCAGAACCTGCACCGGCAGGGAATCTCCCTGACCGAACCCTTCTTCAATGGCTTGCAGCCCTTTTACAGAATCATAACTGTCCCCGATTTCATCCACCGTGTTGAATGAAAGGGCATCATCATATGTGAACAACAATGGGACCGTAATGATGGCGACCACTGCCATGGATAAGAGTGGACGATTGACGGAAAGCTTGCCCATCCACGCCCACAACTTACTGTCATTATGGGAAACGGACTTCTTTGATGGCCAAAATAGTTTTTCCTTTAGCGTCGCCATGAAGAATGGCATCACAGTGCTCAGGACAAGCAGCAGGACGGCTATCCCGACAGCCACGGCCACGGCTGATTTAAAGATAGGGAAATCGGCAAATCCAATGGCGAAGAATCCAATGAACACGGCGAGTCCGCTTATGTAAAGCGTGCGTCCCGCTGTCTTATACGTACGGATGATCGCTTCATTAATCGACTGACCCGCTCCCAGCTCCTCCTTGAACCGGCTCAGTAATAGGATACAATAATCCGTCCCGATCCCGAACAGGATGGCAACAAGGAAGATTTGTGTGTAGTTCGATACAGGAAACCCGAACCAATCAATGAAGAACGCCACAATGGATTGACTCAGTAAATACGTTATCCCTACTGCCACAAGGGGGATCAGCGGTGTAACGATGGAACGGAACACAGCCAACAGCAAGGCAAAGATCAGCACGACCGTAATGATTTCCGTCCGCTTCAATCCTTCCTGTGCGCTCAGGTTCACATCATTATTGATGATCGCTTCCCCGGTAAGGTACACCGATGATTCTCCACCCAGGATATCTGATTTAATGGTGTCGGCAAGCTCCACCACTTCTTCCTGGGTACCATCGACAGTGATGGGAACGAGGACGGTCTTCCCGTCTTTTGAGACGAGCTGAGCTTCCAGTTCCTTGCTTCCGAATGGATCCAGAACCGAACTGACCGGTTCTCCAAGATCTATCAATTTTTCCACATTCGACTTAATGTCTTTCTTCGCCGAATCTGTCATTTTCTTATCCAGGGAATAGACTAAGGATATTGTTTCTTCCCCTGCCCCTGCATCGTTCAGCATATCCATCGCCTTCTGAGAAGCAGCGTTATCCGGCAGCTGGAACGTTCCTGCTTCCTCCGCTTGCTGCGTCAGGTTCGGTGCTATAACAAACAATAGGGCCGTCACAATGAGCAAGCCAATCGTGATTGGCCACTTGAACTTTATAATCGATTTCATTCTCTTTCCCCCTCCAACTTCAAGATTGATTTAATCTTCCGGAACATCGTCAGAAATTGATCCAGCTCCTCATCATTCACTTGATCAGCGAATAACGCTTCGATATAGGTATACACCGCTTGATCCGATTCCACCACGACCCCTCGCCCTTCCTCAGTTAAAACGACAAGCTTCGAGCGCTGATCACCCTCTGACTTTACAATCTCAATCAAGCTCTTCTCCTCGAGCTTCTTCAGCCGGCTAGAGATTGCACTCTTATGGACGCATTGAAGCTCTGCGATCATTCCGGCTGGAAGTGGACCATTCTTATTGACAAGCTTCAGCATTTGAATCTGTTCAGGTGAATATTCTTGCCACACATCAGCCTTCACATTCTTCAACACCCGCTCTGTCCCGAACACCATCACATCTTCGAATAATTCCACTGCTTCAATTAACCGCTTATCCAACTAGTTGACCCCCTAAACTATATATTCTATTTTATAGTTTAGGGGGTCAACTAATTCGAGTCAAGGGAAAGGTGTTGGTACATGTAATTAATAAAACAAAAGTAAGTATTTTCAGAATTTATTGACAAATATACTTAATAGAATCATATAATGGTATTACCATATATAAAATTGGTATTACCAATTAGGAGGTGTCTTTATATTGAAAGAGCGTTCATCCGACATCATCTCTCACCACATAACCCGTCTTATATTGGGAGGAGAACTAAAAAGTGGAGAATCCCTTCAATCGGAAAGGGAATTGGCAACCCATTACAAGGTTGGAAGACCCACTATTCGTGAAGCCCTGCAGCGCCTCGAACGGGACGGCTGGATCACGAGCCGGAAAGGGATGCCCGCTATAGTGAATGCGTACTGGAAACAGGGGAACTTAATGACGATCGTCACGATCCTTCAGAACGAGGATGAGATTCCAGACGAATTCATCATTTACATGCTCGAACTGCGCGTCTCGATCACACCCACCTATTTCAAGGATGCCCTTCAGAACAACAGACTTAAGGTCATTTCCCTCTTCATCCCGTTTGAAGACGGAATGGACGATGCTTATTGGTATGCAGACTTCGACTGGCATATTCAGCAACAAGTTGCCATGCTGTCCCAGAATCCAATCTACCTCTTGATCCTGAACAGCTTTAAAGACATATACATCAGAATGGCGAAGAAATACTTCACCGACCCCGCACACCGGTCCGCTTCACGTGACTATTACGACAGGCTTCTGAAATGGATTTTAGACGGGGATATCCAGAAAGCAGAACAAACCATCCAAGACATGATGGAAACCAGCTTACGCCTTTGGAAACAAAAAATGAATGGGGGTAACGAATGATGAAAGAGAATCGATTGTATCGGGATTTCTTTTTGCACTTTGATCTTTTGGTTATGATGGTCATTTTTCTTGTAGTAATAGGCTTTTTGATGACAATGGGGCTTTCGCTTTTCGGCGTCTTATTTTTCCCGGTTGGCATCGTCACTTACATGTTCAGTGAATACCTCACCCACCGCTTCCTCTTTCATATCAAGTCACCAAAGAATCCTTTTTTACTAAATTTAATTAAGCGCTTACACTACGACCATCATAAAGAGCCTAACGACCTGAAGTTGCTTTTTCTTCCGATCTGGTATAGCGCTCCAAGCCTGTTCGTCTTGTGTCTGCTGTTTTATTTTATGACCGGCTCAATTGCATTCACCCTTGCCTTTGCTACTGGAGTCCTTTTCATGTTCTTTGTTTACGAATGGAAGCACTATGTCGCTCATAGGCCTTTCAAGCCGAAAACACGATTCGGGAAATGGCTGAAAAAAACGCATATCTTACACCATTACAAAAATGAAAATTATTGGTACGGCGTGTCCACCCCCTTTATCGATGTGTTATTCGGTACTCTGAAGGACGAAAAGGAAGTGGAAACAAGTCAAACAGCAAAGGATTTAGAAAAAAGGGCATAAGAAAAGCCCAACCGGATCGAGTCGATCACGGTTGGACTTTATCACTTTATTCCCACTTAAACACGTAACTTGCAAGGGCAAATCCGCCAACAAGCCAAGCACTTAAGATAAGCGTCTCCGTTCCTAACTCCAAGAAAGGCGTTCCGAGATTCATCGTTTCCCGTAGTGCAGAACTCAAATGGGCGATCGGAAGCACCTTCACAATCGGCTGGATGAGGTCCGGCATATTGTTAATAGGGAAAAATACTCCTCCGAGAAACAACATCGGAAACGTGACGAATCCCGCAATCGGTCCCGCACTTTCAGGGTTCTTCGCAAGTCCGGCAATGATAAATCCGAGAGACATAAACGCTAAGGTCCCTAGGACAATGAAGAAAATCATCGCAAGCCAAGAACCGGCTACGTTTATGTCAAAAATGAGATTGGCAATCAGTACGACGAGTAATGCCTGAGTTCCGTTCAGCATTAGGCGCGCCGTGATTTGAGCCGCGATAAAGGTGGATGCCTTCAGCCTGGTCCCCTGCATTCTGCGAAGGATCCCCCGTTCACGCCATGCGGATATTTGTCCGGCCACCCCGTTCATGTTATTACTCATGATCATCATGGCCACAATCCCTGGAACGAGAAAATCCACATATCGAAGGTTAAGTGCTTCGATCCCTATTTTCTCCACCGTCACAAGGGGCTTGTAGTCGACCAGTTCTTTACTGTATTGATCGATGATTCCATTCACGACCGTCAGTCCAAGCTCTGACGTGGTCAGATTTTTCTCATTATAGTATACAGGTAAGGAAAAAGCCTGATTTTCATCCTTCAAATTGTCTTCATACCCTTTAGGAATGTCGATCAGAAGCTGAATGTCACCATTTTCAACAGCTTCTTTTCCAGCTTTGACGTTCACATATTTCGAGGCATCGATCCCTTCATGTTGAAAGAATAAGTCCTTTAATTCCTTCGAAGCGTCAGTTTGATCACTATCTATCATCCCTACTGAGAGAGAGAGTGAATTCCCCCCTCCGGCAAATGATCCAAGCGCCACCATAAGAATGACCGGGAATAGTAATGTGAAGAAAAGGACTTGCTTGTTCCGTCCAAAAATCCGTAATTGTGCCAGTGTTAACTGCCAATAAGCTCTCATGATTCACGGAGCCTCCTTCCTGTCATATGAATGAACACATCCTCTAATGTTGCTTGACGGGTCTGTAAATCCTCGATTTTTAAATTGTGCTCCGTCGACAACTGGATCAAGGAAGTAAGAGCCAGCTGAAGCTCGTCCGTATACAATTGGACAAATGTATCCTTGATGGCTACTTCCTCGACTCCATCCATTCTCATGAACCACTCCTGTTCTGGAGGATTGGTGAGATGAAATTCGATCGTGCTCGTCGACTGGAGGGTTTTCACAAGATTCGCCGGCGTATCGAGTGCGATAAGCTCCCCTTGATCCATGATGCCGATGCGGTCACAGAGTACATGAGCCTCATCCATATAGTGGGTGGAAAGAATTACTGTCTTCCCCCGCTCCTTCAAGCGCAGGACAATATCCCAAAGCGTTCGTCTAGCCTGTGGATCCAAACCCGTTGTTGGCTCATCGAGAAATACAATATTCGGATCATGGATTAGTGCCAGGGCAATCGCTAATCTCTGCTTTTGTCCACCAGACAGTCCCTTTACCCGGTCCCTTCGCTTCTCCGTGAGAAGCATATCCTCGATCAATTGATTAATATTCACATGACTCGGATAAAAACTCGCATACAAATGGAGAATTTCCTCCACTTTCAGTAGTTCGAATAACGAGGTCGACTGAAGCTGGACACCAATTACTTCTTTTACCTTATTTACTTGTTTCCGGACGTCAAATCCTGCTAGACTTGCCGTCCCTTCATCGGGCTTTCTGAGACCGACAAGCATTTCGATCGTCGTTGTCTTCCCAGCCCCATTCGGGCCAAGCAATCCGAAGATCTCACCCTTCTCCACTTGGAAGCGGACACCCTTGACTGCCGTAAAGGAACCATACTTCTTCACAAGATCTTTTACATCCACCATGACTTCGTTTGGCATAACGAGCCTCCTTTAAATGAAATGTGACCGCCCATTTTTCGAGCGGTCCGTCCTTTGATGTTTATACGCGTTGATGATCTGCACGCCAATTTTGCACAGCGAGCTTAATATCATTGGGACTTAAGTTCTCTGCTAATGCGCGCTCCACAAGTCCAGGAAATTCTTCGTCCGGCGCAAATCGTAATGCGATGATTTGCTTTAGGGATAAATCAGAAGCCAGCTGTCCTCCTGTTAAACGATAATAACGGAAATTTTCCTCCGTCCGGATGACCCGGTCCTGAACCTGAAGGGCATACGTTCTTAGTTTCACCCCGATCAGAATCATCGTTAACACAATGAATAGCACCAAAAAGCTGATTAACGTCTCTTCACCCACATTTTTAATAAAGAACGTAATCGTCAAAATAAGTGTGATGAGTGATAATAGGGCAATCCCAACATGAAATGCCGGATCGATCTTACTGTGATTTTCATAGTTTTGCTGCTTCATATGTACCTCCAAAGGTTAATAGATTCATTATATACCAGATAAGCACTGGATAGTGTTTAAAGAAAACACTTTACTATCATATTCTGGAGTTCGCAGGGTTATGCAGGGGACGGTGGAACCAATCCCCATTATACAATATATGTATATTTTTCCATTTAAAGGTGGTAAAATGGTTATAGAAGCTTCTGCGTCAGAATCTACACCTACTTTTGTTTCACAAAGGAGGTTTTGTCATTGGTTTGGTTATTCGTCCTGATTCCCTTCTCGTTTATGGTTGGTGTTGTCATTGTGGGGAACATTAAAGAGACGTATTTCTCCCAAGGGTTTCTCAAGGGGGATTGCTACGACACCTATAAGAGCGAGGGGTATGACGCATACTGTCGAGGTCAATCCAATCAATTGAAGTTCTGGACAGGTGGAAGATGAAAAAATTGATTTTGAGGGCATTGCTGAGTGCAATGCCTTTTTCTATCCACCGGTTTGAATACTTTCTGGACGGTGCGGAATATGAGTGGAAGCACCACTTTGAAAGAACAAGCCCCTTTTATAGATCGCATTCATTTTCTTAAACACTCCCTGCTCCATTATCTTGATCATCACCCAATAACTACAGTAAAGAGTGTCACGCTTATTCATATGAGCATTTGGCTTTAAGGCTTTGTTCCACGGTTTCCATCTGTGCTGCTGTCATCCTGATGAGCGATTCATCCTCCACCAGTTGCGATACCATCTTTGCCTTTTCATAAGCGTTAAGTGAAAGATCATGTTCTGTTCGATCTCGATGCACCATCCCGATTTGAAAATACAACTCACCCATGCCATAAAGAATTCTATTCTCATTACATTGTTCGATTCCCTTTTTCGCATAGTGTAAAGATTCCCCAAGATTTCCATTTAAGTACAACGCACGGGAATAATTGTAATACAGCTTTATTAATAACACTTTGTCGCGCATAACAGGCAACTGATTTAAACATGTTAAGATATCTTTAAATAAGGGAATGGCGTTATCAAAATCTCTTAATTCAGTATAAATATTGGCCTTGGTCAAGAATATTTCGATGTCTCTCTCAGAATAGCTTTTCAACGTGGTTTGTTTCATAGAGAGAGCCTCTTCCAAGTGCATAAGGGCTTGATCAAAATCCTCTTGGACTTTATATAAATAGATTGCTTCATACCACAACAGAGTCTGCTTATGCCGACCGTGTTTAAAAAGGGGATTATCCCTCTCGTAATCAACCAATTCTTTAATCTGCATAAAATTTTTCTTCTTTAAGGCCTCACTCAATTGCAACAAAACCTCCTGAACATAATCCATTCTGGTTACATAGACGCTTTCAAGAAAGAAATTCATGTCGATTCCCAGTCTCATGGATATTCGATACAGAAGGTGTGCCGACGGAGAAAGGTCACCACTTTCAATCCTGCTTATAAATGATTGACTGCAGATATCCCTGCAGAGCTCCTGTTGTGAGATCCCGAAGTGTTTTCTAAGTTCCTTGATTTGCTCTCCTATCCTTCCTTCCTTTGCGTGCATATGTACCTCCTATACCTATGACTACATAACATCATTCGTTTAAGATTGGAGAAATTCCTTCTAAATGACAAAATAAAAAGCACCCTATTCAGGTGCTTTTAATTCTTCATGGAAGCCTTGACTTTATTGATCTCATATTCCGACACTTGAACGAGACCGATTGCAGTCTCTTCGCCTTCACATGCCTGTAAAGAAATAAACCCACTTTTTTCTTCTATGGTACCGCATGTAGACTTACTCTTTTCTTCTCCTGATCCACTCTTTAATACATAAAATATCGACTGGCCATCATAGGTCAATTCATTAATACTAACTTGATCGTTCGAGAAGTTAGAAACGACCAAATCTGACTTCTCCTTCTCCTCTACCTGGTTTATAAAACGTAGAAGTTTGTCGAGATTTTCAACCTTTCCTTCTTCATTCACCAATGTATCTCCGTTTTCAGCTGATTCCTTCATTGTGTATTGGTCTACCTTTTCTTTATTGGAACACCCTGCCATGAACAGTATCCCAATCATCATACATGCAGATAATTTTTTCATTACACGCCCCCCTTTTTAGTAACCGTTAGTTCCGAACGTTTAATACGAGTATAATTCAGTGAAGGAGAATGTGAATGATTCATATTCTCTGGCTATCGGTTTATATTCAAGAATAAAGACCTTTTTCCCTCCTTTTCCTTTCCAAATTATGAAGATAGTAATAAGTGCAATCACCTGATAGAAAACCTGGTGATTGCACACTTTTATCTTTTTATGATTCACATTTGTTCAATTCGTTGATTCTCTCGGTCAGCTCTCTGAACATTTGATCGAGATCGTCATATTCCGGATCAAGCGGAGAGATAAAACTCAACCTCCCCAATACTTCCTGTCTCTCTGTTTCCAGTTTTAACAGGAGTTCCTTTTTGTCATCCCGTTCTGCTGTAGGTCCATCCAACTGCTTTTGGATGGTGTTTTTCTCCATCACGAGCTTGATCTTCGTCGTCTTTTTCAGAAAATATCGGTCGTGGGAGACGACGATCAGCGTTCCATTGTACTCAGATAGCGTTTCTTCCAGTTGTTCCCGCGAGGCTAAGTCGAGATGGTTCGTGGGTTCATCCAAGATTAAGACATCTCTTTCTTCTAACATATACTTCATCAACTTGCACTTAACCCGCTCCCCCATGCTCAAATTCCGGATGGGCTCACGCCAATGGGACTTCTGGAAACCCAGATGGTTCATTAACGTCTGCACTTTCCCTCTTTGTTCAAATGTTTCTTGGTGGAAGATATCCTCGGGTGTTTCGTTGAGCGGCAGATCAAACACTTCCTGTGTAAGGTACCCGATACGGGCGGAAGGTGAAACCCAAACATCCCCCTCCGCTTTCGTAAGTCCCATGATGACCTTTAATAATGTCGTCTTTCCGCTTCCATTCGGTCCAATGATGGAGACCTTTTCTCCGTGCTGAATCGTAAAATTGACATGCGCGAATAAGGTCCGTCCCTCAAAGGATTTTCTAAGATTCTTCACTTCCAGTAACCGTTTTCCTCTTTTGTGGTTCGATTGGATGGAAAATCGTACAGTATGTTCCTCTTCAACTGCTTCCACCGTTGCTTTTTCAAGCTCTCTTTCCAAACGCTGCTGCTTGGATTTCACCTGACTGTCGGTGCGTTTCGCCTTTACCCGGTAGTACTCTTTATATCCTTCCTGCTTTGTGGACTGGGCATGGGCTTTTTCAGACCAGGAAGAGAGCTCACGCATCTGATTTTCGATCCGTTCCACCATCTTCTGCTGTTTCTCGTACTCACGTTGCTGAGTCAGCCTGCGCTGCTTTCGCGCCTCTATATAGCTTGAATAATTCCCTTTATGCTCGAACAGCTTCTTCCCTTCTATCGACCAGATTTTCGTCACGGCCTCATCAAGAAAATATCGATCGTGGGACACGAGAAGGATTGTGCCCCTATACTCCTTGATATGTTTGGTGAGAAGCTTGAGGCTATGCTGATCAAGGTGATTGGTCGGCTCATCCAATAGAAGCAGATCGGCATTTTCTGAGAACCCTTTTGCGAGTCTTGCCTTCAGCTTTTCTCCACCGCTTAACTGCTGGAATCCATGGGCTGGAACGTGCCATTTTTTCAGTAACTTTACTTCAGATGGAGTCATTCCTTCGGAGGAATGGGTTTCGGTTTCCTGTTCCACCATGGTGATCGTTATATCCTGCAGCATCCATTGGACCTGTCCTTCAGACGGTATTCTGTCACCCCTTATCAATTGCAGGAGCGTGGACTTCCCCGCCCCATTATTTCCGATGATACCGATAACTTCCCCTTCCTGCACACCGGCATTCATTTGTTCAACTATCATTCCATTCATGACTTCATAACTTACATTTGATAATTTCATTATTTCTCTCAAAACATTTTCCCCTCTCTTAAAAAGGGAGAACAAAAAAATCCTCCCATTCTTTCTGGAAGGATTAGCCGGACCTGTAGCGTACACAAAGAAAGCTATTTACACTTAATAGCTAAACACTTTATAAAAATGGGCAGACTAATCCTATTTAGGTTGATTTGAAATATGGAATTTCAATCGTCGAAAATAAGATTAGTTCTTCATTGTCCACCCATCACTCCTGTCATATTTAGTAAATTAACTATACCATGAAGAACGAAAGGAGTGCAAAAGGAAATTGGGATCGGGTTAAAGAAAAAAAGCCGAAACATGTTCGACTTTTCATGGATAGATCATCCTTTGTTTGGGAATACCCGCTTTACCATATTTGCTATTTCCTCACCAAATCCTTCGATCGGTTTACCATTTTCCGCTTTATTGGCGTAATCCTTCATACTGCCTACGAACTCAGGATTTGTAGACACATATACGTGATTGATGCTTCCGTTTTGTTTTTTCACCTGATCGGAGATTTTTTTCTCGAGATCCTTCGTTACCTTTCCATTCATGTTCCCTTCTAGGGACGCTGCAACATATGCATTTTGATCTGTCGTCAAAACATACGCACTTTTCACTTCTTTAAGATCAGCTACTCTATCGGCTTCTTGCTTCGCTAGTGAGTAATTCTCTTTCATCATACCGTCATTTACGTAATCTCGATTTGCCTGATCATTTTTGTAGTTCACCTTTTCGAGATTCCGGTTGTTCATTTGTTGTCCTTCTTCATTCATGTTTTTGTTCGTACCGCAACCAGCTGCGATGAACATCAACATGAAGCCTGTAACTGAAATCAATAGATATTTTTTCATTAGAATACCTCCTGTATTTTATTCACCCTTACTATCCCCGGAGAGAAATAAAATTATTCAATAGCTTTAAACGTGTTTAATTCATTACATAAAAAGGGAAAACTCGAATGGTAGAATGATTTCGGGAGGTGGAAGAATGTTTCAGGCAGCTTTATGGGGAGGGATTGCTAGTTTATCTCTCTTGATTGGGGCGTTTATGGGTATTTTTCTCCATATCCCTAAGCGTGTAGTCGCATATATCATGGCATTAGGTACAGGGTTGATCATTGGATCCGCCACCTTTGATCTCTTAAGTGAAGCAGAAGGAAAAGCAAATCTGTACTATCTTATTTCCATGTTTCTGCTGGGTGCTCTTATCTTTACATTATTTGAACTCTTTATTTCTAAAAAAGGCGGAAGTGACCGGAAACGATCAAAGCAAAATCCTCAAGGTCATTCAGGGTTAGCGATTTATGTAGGGACACTCATGGACGCGATTCCTGAATCCATCATTATCGGGGTAAGCTTTCTCGAAAGCGAATCCATGGGCTGGGTATTCATTACCGCGATCTTCATTAGTAATTTACCTGAATCATTATCGAGCAGTATCGGGTTAAAGATGGATCACTATAGTACGAGGAAAATCCTGTTTTTATGGGGAAGTGTGGTCATACTTTCTTCCGTCAGCTCATTGCTTGGATATGTATTATTGGAAAATGCACCGGAAAGCACTTCTTACCTAATCGGAGCTTTCGGAGCAGGCGGATTACTCGCTATGGTTTCGTCTACGATGATGCCCGAGGCCTTTGAGGACGGAGGACCCATCGTCGGATTCCTTTGTTCCTTAGGAATCATCCTGTCATTCATTTTCACCAGCATTCAATAGTTTTTGGGATGAAATAAAGAACGTACGGGAGCAATGTTTTAGATTATTGCTCCCGTACGTTCTTTTACTCTTCATGATCGATCGTCAGTCCTTCTACAAATCGTTTCCCCATAATCTTATCTTTCTTCCGATTAACTTTACTGTTAAAGATGATATCAAAGTCATACTCTTCTGGATATAATTCCTTGGCAGATACATAGAGACTTAACCGTTTATGATTTACCGTTTTCTTTTCCCCTTTGATTTGGACGGTATAGTCCCCTTTATCATTTGGACCTTCATATACAATGGCAAATTCCCCTTCAGGAGAAACCTTCACATTATCCCCTTTCCCGTAATATTCAATGACTTCATTCCCTAGTCGTGAGGCTGTTTTACCATGCGCTCTTTTCTTGTGCTTATTTACAATAACCTGCTTCTCCATTTCCTTCTTCATATGATACTCAACGTCCCCAAGGCTATAAATTCTTTTTTCCTTATAGGTAATTTCGTGTGCTCTTTCGATGATGTCAGGGTGCATCCCAAGCTTCAACGCAATGGAAAATGCTTGGCTTTCTCCCCCTTTGCCGACGATGAGCTTATACGTTGGCTGCAAGGTGTCGATGTTAAACTCCATACTGCCATTGGTAAAGCCTTCGTGCTCTTTTGCGAAATGTTTGATTTCACTATAATGTGTAGTGGCAAGGATTGTCGCCCCCTTCTCAAATAATTGATCGAGGATCGCCGTGGCGAGGCCCATTCCTTCCATGGGATCTGTACCGGAACCAAGCTCATCTAATAAGACAAGAGTACGGTCATTCGTATCCTTCAAGATATCAATAATATTTTTGATGTGGGAGCTGAAAGTACTTAAATTTTGTTGAAGACTTTGACCATCCCCGATATCTAATAAAATCTGCTGATAAATGCTGATTTCACTGCCCTCTTCAGCTGGGATATGAAGTCCGCATTGGGCCATGAGGGTAAGAAGTCCAACAGTCTTGATGGTAACGGTTTTCCCCCCTGTATTCGGACCAGTTATGACCAATGCATGAAACTCTTCCCCCATCTGAATGGTAAGTGGAACCGCCTGAGTTCCAAGTAAAGGATGGACGGCATTTTTTAAATGAATTCGATGATCTTCATTTACAATCGCGCTCACTCCACCATAAGAACGGCTATATTTCGCTTTGGCGAATAATACATCATAATGAACCATCGTTTCGATTGCGAGCTTTAATTGTGGTTCGAATGCCTGAACCAATCCGGTAAGCGTCCAAAGAATATTCTCTACTTCACGATCTTCCTCCAGTTTGCAAAGCAGGAGATGGTCTTGCTGAATGCTTAATTCCTCCGGTTCGATATACAAGGTCGATCCGGAAGCAGACGAATCCAGGACAGCACCTTTCATTTTCCCTCTGAATTCTTTCTTAATCGGCAGAACATACCGGCCATTCCTCTGACTCACAATCGCTTCTTGAAGAAAAGATTTATATTTTGCCGATTTTACGATCGACTGAATTTTATCCTTTAATCGATCTTCTTGAATGCCAACTTGTTTTCTGATTCGTAACAGTTCTTTACTCGCATAATCATCCACTCTTCCATTTCGGATGCATCGATTGATTTCCTCTCCTAGATCTGGAATCTCTTCAATTGAATATACGTACGATGAAACCCTTGGTGCCACCCATTGTTTATCGTCCATGAATTTCTTAAGTTTCTTACATGCATCAAGAAAATAATAAAGACCCGTAAGCTGATCTGGGCGCAGGGGGACGCCTTTCGTCAAATTCCCCATCATGCTTTGTACCCCGTCTAGTGCATGAATCGGGACACTGGCACTTTTCTCAATGATTCTTACTGCTTCCGTCACCTCTTCAAGGCGCATGTCTATTTGCCGTTTGTTTGTTGATGGAATTAAATTCAACAGTTCCTTCTTGCCTTCTTCTGTGAGGGCAAAGCGGGTCAATTCATCCTTAACTGAATGAAATTCCAGTGTTTGAAACGTCTTTTCGTTCATGTTATCTCCTCCATTTAGACAAAAATAGACCACAACGAACAATGTCCATTGTGGTCTTCCTTTACTCATATACCATCCAGCCTTCATCATTAAGGAAGTGTGACGCAAATCAGTCGTTCATTCAAAGTGGGATGAACACGCTTTAGCGATTTGCGGAATTGTGCACAAAAAAGAGCTGTGCACAAAGACACAGCTCTCCTGATAAAGGAAATGAGTATGCTATGACCATTGTTCTTAACTACATTTTGCAAGCACAACTAAATAAGCTTATACAATCGGCTATTAAAAGACGATTGACTGCAAAATGTCCGTATTCATTTCACGGTTAGTTAAGAACGACACCTAACATAAAACATACTCCCTTTGTATACAATATTGGATTTCATGATTAGTGTACGATGAATCTCATTCCATGTCAATAGACTACTGCAGGGATCGCTTATACTGTAATCTTTTCCACTGAAAACGGATGAAGCAACCAATACAGAATCCGGCAAGTGCAATGGAAGCCGCTAGCAATACCATACCTGAGAAGAGGTAGAATCCTGTGCTCCATCCAATAAGAGCACTTATGATTGCTGACCCTAAACAGCTTACAGCTATGATGTTATTAAACTGCTGCTGATCTGCGTCTTCAGGTGGATACTGGGACGGGTCTTTCTTTAGGAATCGCTTCCCTATCTTTATAACAGGATTGAATTTAAAGATCAAAGCAGCCAATCCCGCTATAAATGGAAGCAATAAGAAGAATTCTATTTGAAACATCCAAGAAATAGCTACGCTGATGACAATGAACCACTGATTTACTTGAACTAACGGTTTCGGTATTGAATTGGTTGAAATGGCACTCATTTTAATCCATACCTTTCTGATTGGAATTTATGTATTTATAGTGTATCGAAATACTTAGATAAAATCAAAAGAAAAAACCGGAATCAACTGCCCATTTTTTGGCTGATTCCGGTTTTCTTCCTTTATAGGTGCATCCAGGCGTATTACGAGGATGGGTTGTTTCGCTGTCTCACTCAGGGCAAGTTCAGCCAAATGTTGGTGCTGTATTTACTTCCTTAATTCGTATCGATTCTGCAACTCCAAGGGGGCCATCTTCACGATAAGCTGAAGCATAAATGCAAACACGGCGAGATCATCCACAATCCCGAATATAAGAAACACATCAGGAATCAAATCCAATGGAAGCCAGAAATAAAATCCAACCAGCCCAACCGACAATACCTTCTTCCAAACCGCAACATCACGGGAACGGAAAAAATCCACCAAAAACGGAACCGAACGCCGAACATTCAAAACAAACCTCACACGCTTCACAAACCTCATCATCCGATACTCAACACCTGTCTGTTTTTTTATTTATTTATCATAGCACACTAAAAAAAAGGAAGGCCTTCACCCCTATAATAGAATCTCAAAATACCAAGCATCGATTTTCGGCTCATTCGAGGGAAACCAAGGTTTCCCTCGCCTTTCAGCTTTGCTGAAAGGTCGCCATGTGTTAAAGAAGCCTGGGGAAAATGCATTTCCCCAGGCTTCTTTAACACATGGCAGAAATGAGCCGAAAATCACCCAATCCAGAACCACCCTCCCCTTTCCTATTAGATTAGTTATAACTCCCCCTCAAAGGCACCCCACCATGCCTCCAGATTTCCGCTATCCGCTAATGTAACAAGCCGGTAAATTTCACACACTTCCTGCTAACACTCTATCTTTTTCACGTACTTGCATGTTATAATCTTTTAGATTGAGTATTAGGAGGTATATCACACATGATTCAAGTTTCAGATGTAAGTCTACGTTTTGGTGATAGAAAACTATTCGAAGACGTGAATATAAAATTTAATCCAGGGAATTGCTATGGCCTTATCGGAGCAAATGGTGCAGGTAAATCCACATTTCTAAAAATTCTCTCTGGAGAAATCGAAGCGCAAACTGGACACGTAGCAATGGGTTCAGGAGAGCGTCTTGCGGTCTTAAAGCAGGATCACTTCGAATATGAAGAATATGAAGCACTAAAAGTGGTCATTATGGGGCATACCCGTTTATATGAAGTTATGCAGGAAAAAGACGCCATCTACATGAAGGAAGACTTCTCAGATGAAGACGGCATGAGAGCTGCAGAATTAGAAGGCGAATTCGCTGAGCTAAACGGTTGGGAAGCTGAATCAGAAGCGGCGATCCTACTAAAAGGCTTAGGCATCAATGAAGACCTTCACACGAAACAAATGTCCGAACTAACCGGTGGAGACAAAGTGAAGATCTTGTTGGCACAAGCACTATTCGGTAAACCAGATGTCCTTTTACTGGATGAGCCTACCAACCACTTGGACATTCAAGCAATCCAATGGTTAGAAGATTTCCTAATCAATTTTGAAAATACCGTAATCGTCGTATCACATGACCGTTACTTCTTAAATAAAGTATGTACGCACATTGCTGATCTAGATTTTGGTAAAATCCAAGTGTATGTAGGGAACTACGATTTCTGGTATGAGTCCAGTCAATTAGCCCTTAAAATGGCTCAGGACCAAAACAAGAAAAAGGAAGAAAAAATCAAAGAGCTTCAGGCATTCGTTGCCAGATTTAGTGCCAACGCATCTAAATCCAAACAAGCCACTTCCCGTAAAAAATCTCTTGAGAAAATCTCATTGGACGACATCAAGCCTAGTTCTCGACGTTACCCATATGTTCAATTTAAACCTGAACGGGAAATCGGAAATGATGTACTCCATGTAGAAGGTCTGACAAAGTCAATCGATGGTGTCAAAGTACTAAACGACGTGAGTTTCATCCTGAACAAGGATGATAAAATCGCATTGGTCGGTGCCAATGAAATTGCGAAAACGACTCTATTCAAAATCCTGGCAGGAGAAATGGAGCCTGACAGCGGTTCAGTCAGATGGGGAGTGACTACGACTCAAGCGTACTTCCCGAATGATAACTCCAAGTACTTTGAAGGAAACGAACCGTCCCTTGTGGATTGGTTACGTCAATACTCACCAGCCGATGAAAGCGAAACATTCCTTCGCGGATTCCTTGGTCGTATGCTATTCTCCGGAGAAGAAGTATTGAAGAAGCCGAGTGTCCTTTCCGGAGGAGAAAAGGTTCGCTGCATGTTATCGAAGATGATGCTAAGCGGATCAAATGTCCTGCTACTCGATGAACCTACGAATCACTTGGATTTGGAGTCCATCACGGCATTAAATAATGGATTGATCAACTTCAAAGGTGCGATGATCTTCGCTTCTCATGACCATCAGTTCATTCACACCATTTCCAATCGTATAATCGAGCTCACAGAAGACGGTTTAATCGATAAGGAAACAACGTATGATGAATTCTTGGAAATGAAAGCAGCAATGAAAGCATAATTGAATACTAGTAAAAAAGCAGATGCCACGTTGGGCATCTGCTTTTTTTACTATAGGGTAAGTTACCCTTGTCCGTTTTTAACCAAGTACCCTTTTATTTGGAAATAACTAATTTCTTTCGGTAATTCTTCTTTTATCGGTTTCAATGGGGCTGGCCCTACTTTCGAAACAGCTTCTTCTATCAGCGTTTCTTCTTCTTCTGTAAATAACATGCTCCAATCATCCAAGATTCCTTCCTGATAGGTACGGATAATGTGATTTTCAATCGTAGCTGTGCTCATGCCCCGCTCTTTCGAAATCTCTTTGATCCCTCTATGCTCCTTGAATAATGCGTAGCTGATCAAATAAGAAGGTGTGTCTGAGTGATTCGCTTTCTTGGTTGAAGCAGGCTTTTGAACCTCAACCTGGTGCTCTGGAAACTCATTTAAAAAAACTGAGATTTCTTTAATGAAAATCTCTCCGTATCGATCCAGCTTGCTTTCCCCCACTCCGCTTACATGAAGAAATTCTTGAGAGGTTTTCGGTCTCTTCACACACATATCCTGCAATGCCTTATCTGAGAAAATAACAAATGGTGGAACCCCTTCTGAATCTGCGATCGATTTCCGCAGGGTACGAAGAGCCTGGAACAAGCCATCTTCCTGAGGGACAATGGCAGAAACTGTCGGCTGTACTTTCCTCGCCACGGTTCGGTCACCCATTAACACTTCTTTCCCTTTGCTTGAAACCTTCAGAATCGGAAAGCTTCCCCCTTCTACTTGTATGATTCCTTCTGAAATCAGGTAGTCGATGAACAAACCAACTTCTTTTTGGGACTGGTCTTTCATTAACCCGTAAGTAGTCAGACGGTCAAATCCCCATTCAAGGATTTTTTTCCCTTTGGAACCGGTGAGTACGCCGCTGATGAGTGAGGTACCGAATCGTTCATTCATCCTCATCATGCAGGATAATACCATTTGTGCTTCTCTCGTTACATCTTCAGATTCCCGCTCATCCAGGCAATTGCTACAGTGGCCACATGCCGCATCTACATGTTCACCAAAATACGCTAAAATATAGTTTTGTAAACAGGCTTCTGTATGCACAAAGTCAATCATATCCCGGAGCTTTTGCATTTCATTCTCATGCAATTCCTGATTCACGATATTTTGGTCAATGATGTACCGCTGCGTTTGGATGTCCTGAGGAGAAAACAACAAGATACATTCACTGTCCACACCGTCACGACCTGCTCTTCCTGCTTCTTGATAATACCCTTCCATATTCTTAGGGATTTGATAATGAATCACATATCTGACGTTCGATTTATTAATCCCCATACCAAATGCATTAGTGGCAATCATGATTGTGATCGAATCATTCAAGAATTCTTCTTGTTGCTCTTGCCTTAATGTATCAGACAGTCCCCCATGATATTTCCCGACCGAATATCCCTTTTTCTCGAGATATACATACAGATTTTCTACTTCCTTACGAGTGGCGCAATAAATGATGCCGGAATGCTGCTCATTCTTTTGTACATATTTTGCTACCCACCGCTTGCGGTCTTCACCCTTTACCACTTGGAAAAATAAATTCGTTCGTTGAAAACCAGTTAATACTTTATATTGTTCTGGAATATGTAAGTGATGAAGAATATCCGCTTGTACTTCGGGAGTAGCGGTTGCTGTAAGAGCAAGTATGGTCGGTTGGGATTGCAGTTGATCGACTGCTTTAGAGATCCCTAGATAACTCGGTCTGAAATCATGACCCCATTGGGATAAACAGTGCGCTTCATCAACGGCTACAAGGGGGATGGGCAAAGTATTGAGGAACCGGATGAATCCATATGACTCTAATCTTTCCGGAGCGATATAAACGAGCTTGTACTCACCTAATGAAATCTCTTCCATTCTTGCCTCTACCTCACTGTTCGATAGAGTGCTATTAATATAGGTAGCTTTAATCCCCTGATGAATCAATGAATCCACCTGGTCCTTCATCAAAGAGATAAGTGGGGAGATGACGAGTGTCACACCATCCAGCATGAGGGCAGGTATTTGGTAGCAGATCGACTTCCCGCCTCCGGTCGGCATGATCCCGACAGTGTTTTTACCATCCAGTATGTATTCAATGATGCTTGCTTGTCCTTCTCTGAATTCGTCATACCCGAAGTATTGCTTTAAAGCCTGTTGCGCTTCTTGAATCACAATCTTCCCTCCAGTTTAAATCATTCGTATTCCTTTATTGTATTCCAGAAAGAAGAACGTGCCAATAGCCTTGCCCAATTTTCCAAAAGAAAAGACTCCCCACACACATGTGAAGAGTCCGATTCTTCCTCTTAATGATCCTTGGCATACACTTTCTTCCCGGCATGCCACGTTTCAATCACATTGATGTTCAGTAGATCATGAGGTGAAACGTCTAAAGGGTGTCGATCTAAAAGAATAAAATCTGCACGTTCTCCTTCTATTAGAGTTCCGGAATTATGGGGCTCCCCTAATTCAATGATCGTGGCCTTCGACGTATATCCTCTGAACGCTTCATTTACTGTAAGCTTTTCCTGTGGCTGCCATCCTCCTTCAGGATTTCCCTCTAGGTCGGTTCGATTTACGGCAGCGAACATTCCAACGAGGGGGTCGATGGATCCGATTGGTAAATCTGAACTTAATGTGTAGGGAATGCCTCGTTTGACAATGCTTTTAAACGCATCGCAATATGGTGCAAGTTCTTCTCCTACCCACTTTACCTTCTGATTCCATTCTCCCATGAGGAATGAAGGCTGTGTTTCAATGGTGGGCTTTACTTTTTCCAACCGGGACAGTAAATCCTCTCCTAATGTTTGGGCATGAATAATTCTATGATGAAATGTATCGGTTCTTGCTTCCTTCTGCTCGAGTGCTGTAATTGCTTGTTCAACCGCTTTGTCCCCGATCGCATGCATCGCAACCTGCATCCGATTCTCTGCTGCCAGTCTAATGATTTCATTGAGTTCATCCTGGGTGTAAATCAACGTACCTGACGTATCCGGCCGGTCCTGATAAGGAATTCTCATTGCAGAGGTATGAAGGCGCTGAGTGCCATCCAGAAATATCTTCACTGCCCCTACCTTCACATGCTCCGTTCCTTCACCGGTACGGTATGGATGATGTTCCAAGTAATCTTCCAGATGCTTCTTCTTAAAGATATAGTGATGCAAATAGGCCCTTAATGGTAATTTCCCTTCATACTCTAACTCTGTATAGGCTCTCCAAAGACGATGATAAGACCCGATGAAATTCAAATCATCACTGTGTATGGTTGTAATTCCATGCTTCAGCATATGAGGAATTCCATGCAGGATGGCTTCCTTTGCATCTTCAGAGCTCCTGCTACGAAAGTGATGTTTGATGAAATGAACCGCGCTGTCCTTGAAACGGCCTGTCCACTCTCCCCTCTCGTCTTTTTCTTTAAAGTCATCAGGAATCTCATCGAATTCATCCTCATCCTTCAACAATTGGAGTACGTTATGATTCACAACACATTCATGTCCGTCTTGGTGAAGAAAAAACATATACGTATCCAAGTGGAGTTCATCCAAGTCCTTTCCAGTCAATAGTTCACTGCGATCCTGAAACTCACTATCATTAAGTCCTCTTCCAACAACCCAATCCCCCTTTTCCATTTCAGGATAGTAATCACGGACCTCCTGCTTCATCTCTCTCCAGCTTTTCACATGCCTCAAGTCCAATTCCTTTTTCATTAAACCATAACGTAAAAAATGCAAATGACTATCATGAAATGCTGGGGAAAGCACTCTCTCCATCCCGTCGATTACGTCATGCCTTTCTGTCTTTGATTCACCTTCTAAAATCTCTGTCATTCTTCCCCCTTCGATCCTTACACTATACTTCTTAGAAGGGTCTACATATTTCATCCCGTCATATAAGCGTATATTTGACAAAATCATTAGACACTACCTCCTTGAATGATCTTTATTTCCTATTTACCTCTTTAAATATGGAGTAAACAAAAAAAAGCCGTACATGCGGATTCATCCACGCATGCACAGCCCTCTCATTCCATCAAAACCATTTTACTGTATTTTCTTCTTTATTCACTTCAACGGGCTTTGACAGCTTCCAAAAGCTATCCCATACAGTTTCTTTTTCATCGGAAGTCGTACTTTTTACTTCTTTCTCTTTCTTGTTGGACATGGTGCTCCCTCCTTCAATACATTCATACACTATATACTATTCAACTGTAAAAAAAGAGTTTAATCATTTTTTTAAAACACACCCATATATCTTGAAAGATTAAGTAAGGACATGAAAAAAGAACCAATCAGATGATTGGTTCTTTACAATCCATTAGGATGATTTCATTGTAGGGTGCGGGTTATCTACCACTTGTAATACTTTGGTGGAAGTCACCATTTCTTCTTTACAGAGCGGACACTTAGGTGCCTCTTCACTTTTGAAATTGTCTCTCATCCAGCCTTTACAATCTTCAGCGGAACAAGCCCAAATCTTTGTTTCCTCTGTTTTAATTTCTTCCTCAACTTGATTTCTACGACCAAAAGCCATTGAACGTCCTCCTTTAAGGTAAGTAGGATTTCCTTGCTATGCTTTCTAACAGGAAAATAATGTTGTGGTAATGTATGCTGCAGATAATATGTGGTCAAAATTTCACTAATAAAATCGGATAAATTGCTTCGATTATTTCCATTATACCATACTTTTCTCCATTTTAATATATGAACACCAAAGTAATGGTCAATATGTAACGTGAAGATTTGTTTTTTATTTTTTCTTTTGATTTCTTGAAGAAGAGACTTTCAAGCCACTTGATACTTCCTGATTGGTCGTGCCTTGTCCTTCCACCTCTGAAGAACCCAGCGCAGCCTTTGATGGATCTTTCTTCTTTTTCTTCATCTAAATCACCTCCATGCCTACCTTTCCCAATTTTATGTGATTTTATGTATCTTTTCTTTTGGATTATTTCTATAAAGATGGGTGTTTTTCTTTAGGGAGCTGCCCTTTTCATGAAGGAGTTTACTCCGCTCCCCTCACCGTTCCACGATAAAATTCTACCTCTACTCATTTCGAATACAGTCTTCCATTAAACTTGTAAGGGTACATAGGTAATCTTTCATCTTGTGGTTAAAAAAATCGACACATCTATGATTAAGAAACGATTTCATGGGTAGTCTAATCAATAAATTGAGGTTTAGGGTGTTGAATACTGTGTTTAAACGGAGAAAAGTAGAAAAAGATGTTGACCAGGAGTCCCCTCACAGCTTTAACATCGAGACGTTCCATAAAGAACTCCTTTCTCTCGTAAGTAATAGTGAGGATTTGGTGTTTCGAACCATCACGGTCAAGGAACAAAACTTGGCGATTGCTTATTTTGAAGACATGGTCAATCCATCGTCCATGCAAGATAGTGTTGTAAGGCCACTTGAAGAATGCACCGGTGAAATAGACTATATCGTCATAAACAATACCATCAATATCGCAAAATTGACGACAACGAATTCCATCACAGATGTTGTGAATAATTTGGTTAACGGAACTGCTTATATCTTTAAAGAAAACGATACCCACGGGATACTTGCAGATGTTGCGGACAAGGGAACACGTGCCTTGGAAAAGGCAGAAACGGAATCCCTTGTGTTTGGTCCGAAAATTTCATTCACTGAATCCATCACGAAAAACTTGAATTTAATCCGCTCTAATATCAATGACCCGAAGCTTTGCGTTGAAACCTTTACGATCGGATCGAGAACCAAGAAGAAAGTCCAGATGATTTACATAAAGGATATTGCAGAAGAAGAGAACGTCAATACGTTCAGGCAGCGTATCACAGAAATAGAAGTGGATAGCATTGTAGACTCAACTGTCTTGGCCCAAATGATTGAAGATAATTCATTTACCATCTTCCCGCAATTCATTACGACAGAGCTCCCAGACCGTTGCACTATTTCTCTCCTTCACGGGAAGATTGCGTTATTGGTCGACAGAAGCCCAACAGCCATCATCGGACCATCGACCTTTATGAATTTTTTCGAATCAACAGAAGATATCTATATGCGATGGAACATGGGAACATTTCTACGGATGGTAAGGTTTGTGGCGATCTTCTTTTCCATTCTGTTAACCCCTGCTTACGTGGCGGTGTTGACGTACCATTATGAAGTTATTCCATCAGCACTCCTCGTTTCCCTGGGGCAGTCCCGATCCAATGTTCCATTCCCGCCTGTATTCGAGGCACTTTTATTAGAATTCATCATTGAACTGTTACGAGAAGCAGGAGCGAGATTACCCACCAAGGTTGGTCAGACAATGGGGATCGTTGGTGGTATTGTGATCGGCCAGGCATCTGTTCAAGCAGGGTTCACAAGCAACATCCTGATCATCATTATTGCCATTTCCGCTCTCGGTTCGTTCACAGCTCCCAGTTATGCGATGGGGACAGCCGTTCGAATCTTGCGCTTTCCAATCATTATTATGGCAGGATTATACGGTGGTGTCGGGATCATGTTCTGCTTCTGCTTCTTATTGATCCATTTATTGAAAATCACCACATTGGGGAGACCTTATTTGTCCCCTTTATATCCATTTCGATCTTCAGATTTGAAATACAGCATATTCCGCTTACCGTATCAATATTTAGACAAGCGTCCCGTGAGTAATCATCCCATTGACCAAGGCCGTATTCCAGAGAAGAAAGCACGAATGAAGAAAGACGTAGATGAGTAAAGGGTGAAGTGTATGAATATTAATGTGAATCCACAGGAACGATTAATGTTTAACGCTTTTTTGATTATGTTTATTATACACACATCCCAAACAGGAGTTGGAATTGCTGGACTTCCCCGTATCATTTACATGGAAGCGAACCGGGATGCATGGATTTCAGTCATCTTATCTGGAGTACTGGTTTCGTTTGTTCTTGTGCTCATGATTAAGATGCTTGAAACCTACTCGAGTGCCGACTTATATGGGATCCACATGGATATTTACGGAAAATGGATCAGTAAAGCTTTTAACCTACTCTATATCATCTATTACTTAAGCGTTACCTACGTGATTCTGATGAACTACATCGAGATGGTTCAAGCGTGGATATTCCCGAAGATGCCCACCTGGCTTCTGATGGGGTTGCTCCTGTTCTTAATGATCTATTGTGTATTAGGGGGGATTCGGGTAGTGGTCGGGATCTCATTTCTCGGTTTGATTCTGGCATTCTGGTTATTATTCATGATCTATACCCCTATTAAATTTATGAACTTTAATCACCTTCTACCGGTCTTGACCGCCTCACCGAAAGAACTCATGATGGGTGTGTATAAATCAAGCTTTACCATTGTAGGCTTTGAGCTCTTGTTATTTATCTACCCTTACATTAAGGAAAAGAAGAAGGCATTGAAATACGCTATTATCGGTTCAGGTTATTCTACGGCTCTCTTTACGATGGTGACGGTCGTGTGTATAGGTTTCTTTTCGGAAGATGCCCTTATAAAGACGATTTGGCCCGTCCTATCCATGTTTAAGATTATAAGAATCCCTAATCTGGAGAGGTTCGAATTTATTGCCGTTTCTTTTTGGATGCTAGTCATCCTTCCGAATATTTGTTTGTATTTCTGGGTAGCTACACGGGGAATGAAAAGAGTTTTTCAGTTTTCTCAGAAAAAAGCCATTTACATCTTCGCCGTCTTACTGTGGACCTTATCCTTATTCGTGAAAGACCGCTTTACCATGAACAACTTTACGGATAAGGTTGGTTCGACTAGTTTTATTCTTTCTTTCGTTTATCCTTGCTTTTTATTTGTCCTTGTTAAAGTAAAATACCTGATCTCTAAGAAAAAAGGAGTGGACCTATGAAGCGAATCTCCATGCTCTTTATGGTTTGTCTATCCGTATTTTTCCTGAGCAGCTGCGTCGAGACAAAATATCTGGAAAAACTCGGACTTATTACAGCGGTTGGATATGATCAAGTTGAAGAAAAAAAAATAAAAGGAACCATGGTGCTTTATCAGTTTAACCCTGCCATGGAAGATGTGGAGAAGGTTCTGACCAGTGAGTCAAAGACAAGCAAGGGGATACGATTATCCCAAAATTTAGAAACTGATCATAAACTTGTATCCGGTCAACTTAGGATAGCGATCTATGGCAGGGAACTTGCCGTGCAAGGGATTGCTCATTTAGTGGATACACTAGAAAGGGATTCTGCAATAGGGAATATGGTGTACTTATGCATAGCTGATACGACCGCAGAAGAGGTCCTATCGTATCAAATGACTGAGACACCTTCGAACAGGGGGACCTATTTATACAATTTAGTACGACAAAATGTAGAATCTGAAATGTTGGTTTCGCCCACTTTACAAGAATTCATCACCGATTACGGGAGTGTCGGGAAAGACCCGCTTCTCCCATTGTTAAAAGCCGCGGACGGAAAAGTTGGAGTCGATGGCTTCGCTCTATTTACAAGGGATAAATTTATTAAAGAAATCAGAAAAGACAAGATTTTCTTCATTCGATCGCTTATGGAAGATTACAATGCTGGAAGTGTTGAGGTTGAATTACCATTAGATAAGTTCAAACCTCACTTATCAGGTCTTTATGAAGGACAGGAAAATGATAAAGTCAATATTATGATCGATAGCATTAAATCATCTCATAAAATCACTGCGAAAAAACAGAAAACACCAGAATTCTGGATAGAATTGAATATAGAATCACGATTGCTGGAAATGTCGGAAGAAATGAAGTTATCTGAGCCAAAAACGTTACACTTACTTCAGAATGAAATAGGCAAATATATTGAAAAACACATCAAGGAGATCGTCCTTATGCTTCAAGAAGAAGGGACGGATCCAATCGGGTTCGGAATGAAATATAAAAGCATCAGGGGTCATCAGAATATGACCAGAAAAGAATGGGATAAACTTTACAAGGAGGCTACCTTTCACGTTAAAGTGAATAATAACATCATTCGTACTGGAGTAATCGATTAATGAAGAGGTTGGGCACAACGAAAACAAGTTAAAAAGTTAATAAAAAATATCCGAACGAATTCGATTCTAATGAAAGAATTTCGAATGATCATTCGGATTTTTCTTCGACTAAGACACATTCCGCCCAGCCTTTTATATCTGCCCAATAGTCTCTTTCATCTCTTGGATGACCTCTTCATCCCTGATTTCCATCGGCTTGTCATTCTCAAAGATCACCAGTCCGTAATAGAGTTGAAGATCATCATCACACGCCTCGCAAAAGATGATATCATCCGGGTTCCAAAAAGCAATGGAATGAAATTTCTTACTCTTCGATTTCGGGTATTGACTACGTAGTCGTCTCATTTCCACTAGAAAAGCCTCAACGGCTGCTTCCCTGCTCTCATATGTCCAATCCTCAACGATATCCCTCTCCCATCCTTCAAAAAACCACCATGGCTCTGCATCACTTTTTGTCGTTAGTACTCTCCAGGTTTGTTTCAATGCTTCACCCTCCTAACTTCCATGACCAAATTGTACATAAAAACCGGACGAAAGAAAAATATTTAAATTCCCCTCTTTATAAATGATTGACAAGTTCCCACTGATACAAGCATAGGTTTAGTAAAAAGCTTGTTTTCGTAATCAAAAAAATCAAACGTTCTAAAACAATTCACCACATAAACCTCACTTTTATCACTCAATAATCAGATATTAGTCAAGCGGGCATTTATATTTGAAATCAACTACCACTCGCCAATAGAAAAGCAACAAAGTTTACGAAAACAGCCTAAAAAAAAGATATCTGTTTGCACTATTATTTGGGAGGGAATACTCATGAATTTTATTGTTTTAAGGAAAGGTTCCATCATCGCCATATTGGTCGCTGTCTTGATCATTACCGTCGGCACGGTTTGGTCCTTATCTTCTAAAAACTCTTATCCTACTGTTTCCTTATCGGAAAAACCGGCTGAGAAGCAAGTTTTCCAGCTTGTAACCGGGGAATTCAAGTCGAAAACACCTTCTGGGAAAGAAATTGAAGCGTACCGGTGGGATCCTGGAACAATTGTGGTGGAGAAAGGGAAAGAAGTTGAACTCCGTATCTATGGCGTGAATGGGACAGAGCATCCTTTTTACATTGAAGGGACAGATGTAAAAGGAATCGTGAAAAAAGGCAAAGAATCGGTTGTCAATGTAACATTTCCAAAAGAAGGAACCTATAGACTCATCTGTGAAATGCATGAAACCATTGAGAATAATGGGCCTATGATTGCGTATATCGTTGTCGATTAGAAAAATTTGGTCTCTAAGTGGTCACTTCACCACATAGAGGCCTTTTTGTGGGCCAAATACACACAACTCCCCCCGAAATTTTTTTGAAACCTTTTGTTCACAAATTCGTATAAACAATTACCATAGATTCTATTTTCATTTAGCAGTATACTTTAAATGTGATAAAATGAATAATCATCTTCGAAAGATGCAACTAGAATTATAAAAGGAGTTATCTCCATTGTCATTCATGATTGTACAAGACTTATTGGACCTTTACTTAAGTCCATTGCATTTCAGTATTGTCCTATTATTTATACTGGCATTGATTTGGGACCAGTTTCCTGCCCCATTTCATCTTTATACACAATCCTATGATAAGAAAATTGAAGGAACCACTCTCTTGGTTAAGCGCGTCGCAGGTAACGAGATCCCTCCATTCAGGGTCTGGTTTAAGACGTGTATGAAATTCCAATTTTATCATACGGATAACGATGAAGAATCCTCTTCTGTACGTTTCTAACAAAGAAGCATTTATACAGAGGAGGAAATAACATTGAAAAAAATTTCGTTCATAATTTTATTACTATTGTTCACCATGACTGGATGTCAGAGTGCGACCACAGAAGGAGCATTCTTTCATGATTATCTGGTAAATCCCTTTTCATTTCTGATCCATGAAATAGGTACATTCCTTGGAGGCAACTTTGGTGTGGCCATTATCATCATCACCCTCCTTATCCGTCTCATCCTTCTTCCTTTTATGCTGAGAACGTATAAAAATCAGCAGGATATGAAAGGGAAAATGGCTTTAGTCAAGCCCGAGATGACAGTCATTCAGAAAAAGATTAAAGAAACGAAGGACAAAGAAGAGCAAAAGAAGCTTCAGCAAGAAATGATGATGTTGTACCAAAAGCATGGGGTGAACCCTTTAAACATGGGATGTTTGCCATTACTGATCCAAACGCCCATCCTGATTGGGTTATATTATGCGATTCGATCATCTTCTGAAATCGCCAGTCATTCTTTCCTTTGGTTCAACCTTGGACAGCCTGACCATATCATGGCGATCATTGCAG
Source organism: uncultured Bacillaceae bacterium (assembly GCA_963787015.1). GTDB lineage: Bacteria > Bacillota > Bacilli > Bacillales > Bacillaceae_B > Rossellomorea. Next base: position 513,121 of record CAWBBM010000019.1, on the reverse strand, counting down.
GAATCGTATATTTGGCTCAAGCCCGTGTATCATTACTGAATATGCCTGCAGAACAGCAGGCGCAGATGAAAATCATGAGTCTTCTTTCACCTGTTATGATCTTCATCTTTTCATTAAATGCACCAGCGGCCTTACCCCTTTACTGGACAGTGGGAGGAGCGTTCCTCATCCTACAAACCTTGATCGGCAAGACACTTTATCAGCAGCAGCCCGCTTTGGGCAAACAGGAAAGTCAATAAGAAAAGGGAGCCCCAGGGCTCCCTTTTCTACATGGGTGACATATTGCCCCACTACCTATTGAATGATCCCCTCCGAAAGATCGACATTCCTGCAATGCCTAACAGCACCATGTATATAATGAATGGATAATAGAGTATTTGCTGATGCAAGTCATTCCCAAATAATAACCGCGAATGCTTACTAGAAGCGACCGCTTCTGTATGATCTGCAGGAAATACCTTATCCGGAATAAGGGTAGTTGTAATCAGCTTCTCCTGGTCTTCACTCGACAAAGTTAATACCCCGTCATCACCAAGAGCCTCTATCACTTGTCCGTTAATTGGCTGAGTATATGGCAAGTCTTCATGAAGTTCATAGGAAATGCCATCCTTTTGGAAAACCGTTCCCTTTGGAATCATGTTCCGTTTAAAGCCGTTCAAACCAAAATCAAGCAGTTTGGTTGTATCAGAATAGATGGCTTGCTTCGATTGAGCTTTCATCGTCACAACCACAAGGGATAATTGATCATTTTCAGCGGAAGTCACCAGCGTATGTCTGGATTCGTCTATAAATCCATTCTTGCCACCGGTCACCTCAGGGTAAGGAATTTCCCCTTTCACCATTTTGTGGTGATTATAAAGGGTTGTATCCCATCCTTCCGTCTTCCAATCCATTGATTCAATGTCGAATAACTTCTGAAATTGTTTATTCTTTAAGGCGTAGCTTGTAATCTTACCCATATCATAGGCAGTTGTATAATGGTTTTTCCCATAGAGTCCATGGGGATTCTCGAAATGGGTATCCTTTACTCCCACTTCCTCTTCAAGAAAAACGTTTAGCTTATCGACAAACTGTTTCACCGATCCCTCTGTATGTTCAGCGATGGCCACCGCAGCGTCATTTCCAGAGTTCACCATCAATCCCTGAAGAAGTTGCTCTAAAGGTAACGTCTCACCGGCAGTCAGATAAACCGTAGATCCCTCTGTATTACTTGCCTTCTCACTGATTGTTACCTGATCATTCAAGTCACTATGCTCAATCGCATAAATCGCCGTTGCAATTTTCGTGATGCTCGCAGGGTTCATTCGCTCCTCAGCGTTTTTAGAGTACAGAACACTCCCAGTTTTCGAATCTATGATGATAGCCGAATCGCTATAAATATTCTTAGGTTTTTGTGTATACGTTTCTTGAGCTGATACGATAGAAGTCGTAAAGCATAATAAGATCAGCACGATAAGTACTTTTTTCATTTATCCACACACCTGTCTTGTCATTGTCAACTTACTAACCCATTCTACCAAAAATTCATTTCTCTTAATCATCCTTTTGACAATTGTTACGAAATTGAAAGAATGATGTCAGTTTCTAACATAATTGGTCTATTACGTTTGACAATGTTTCCATTTCTCCCTCATTTACACTAGAATATAAGTATGGGCATGAAACCTTTTGCATAGTGAATCGTATGTATTGTAAGCATCTTTATTAAGGGGTAGATGAAATGAATACATTTCTGCAATTTTTTTTACGGTCGGTCATCTCATTCAGCATAGGAACGAGCAGTTTTATCGTTTACTTACTCCTTCTGGACCTGGGATTCCCTCTTACACTTATATCAGGTATAAGCACTGGTCTACTCATATTCATTATTGTTAAATCCATCCAAAAGAGATGGTGGCTAAATAAAAACGGACTCTCCTCACAGGAATTTCGATATATAAATAGAAATTTAAGAGAAGCGAAGGAAAAGGTAAAAAGACTACAAAGACAACAGCTGAAGGTCAGATCACTGGGTGCCTTTAAACAAATCCTTGACATCAACCGGTTAAGCAGACGGATTTACCAACTCGTCAAAAAGGAGCCGAAGCGATTTTTTTCAGCTGAATCATTCTTCTACTACCATTTGGATTCGGTTGTTGAAATCACTGAGAAGTATACGTTTCTTGCTTCACAACCCGGTAAGAACAAAGAAGCCTTTTTATCTCTTCAGCAAACCCGCACGACCCTTGATGATCTGACAGACTCTCTGGAAAAGGATCTGCACAAGGTTTTGGCTGATGATATGGATACGTTGCAATTTGAACTGAATTTCGCAAATCAACACCTTTCGCATAAAAAAGATTTAAAATAGATTTCGGAGGTTTTATAATGGAGCAACGAAATGAACAATCAGAATTAGATAGGCTGCTTTCGAACCCGTTTGGAGATGACACCCCTGCAGTCAGTGGGCAGACAACGTCTCCTTTGTTACTCGACCGATTACCTAAAGAACAACAGGAAAAGGCAAAGCAATTAGCGGCTCAAATCGACTATAAAGACTATGAAGCCATTTTAAAATATGGAACTGCTGCACAAACCCAGCTTTCTACATTCTCCCATTCCATGCTCGATCATGTTCAAAAAAGGGATATCGGTCCCATTGGAGATGTATTAAGTGATTTAATGAAAAAACTTGAGCAAATGAATCCGGATGAGTTGAGTACTAAGCAAAAAGGTGTTTTCAAAAGGATATTCCGTAAAGTCTCTTCCTCCCTTCAGGAGGTCCTGTCCAAATATCAGAAGATCGGATCACAGATCGATCGCATTTCAGTCAGACTGGAGCATTCACAAAAGACCCTTCTTGATGATAATCGGCTACTGGAAACCCTTTATGAAAAAAACAAAGACTATTTCCAAGCCCTTAATATGTACATTGCCGCGGCTGAAGTGAAACGGGAAGAAATTCAACATACCTTGCTTCCATCATTACGTAAAAAAGCAGAAGAAACCGATGATGAACTGATTTATCAGGAAGTTAATGACACGATGCAATTCCTCGATCGTTTGGATAAGCGGATTCATGATTTAAAGTTAAGCAGACAAATGACAATTCAATCGGCACCGCAGATCCGATTGATCCAAAACACAAACCAGGCACTGGCTGAGAAAATCCAGGCTTCTGTCCTGACAGCGATTCCTCTCTGGAAGAATCAAATCGCCATTGCTCTTACCCTTCTCAATCAACAGAAGGCTGTAGCTGCTCAGAAACAAGTTTCCCGTACGACCAATGAACTTCTGCTTAAGAATTCTGAGATGCTTAAAACCAACAGCATCGAAACGGCAAAAGAAAATGAACGAGGAATTATCGATATTGATACGCTGAAGAAAACACAGGAAAACCTCATTTCCACTATCGAAGAAACGCTGGCCATACAAGCTGAAGGCCGACAAAAGCGACAACAGGCCGAACAAGAAATGGTTACGATGGAAAATGACTTGAAACATAAACTTATCGAAATCAGAAAATAAAAATAGAAGCTAACGGCCTCTCATGAGTCGTTAGCTTTTTTATTCCCTTCCCCCACCAGCAAAAGTGTTAGCGGGAATTAATAGTGTTTGCCAATATCCTCGAATGAAAACCTCATAATCAGATGTCTTGCAAATAAAATTTGAGTATATTATAGTCTTCACATGCAAATAATTGATACCTCAATAAATTGCACACAATTAAATGGACAATAGCAGAAATATATACCATGAGTACTTCCGCTATATCCCGGGAAAAGCAAAACAACAACCTTCCAATCAGAATGATAAAGGAGTTTTTACGATGGAAAACTATCAAGACCTTCTAAATAAACAACAATCTTTCTTCCGTTCCGGCAAAACAAGAGATATTGCCTTCCGGATCGAAATGTTGACACAACTAAAGAACCTGGTTCAATTACATGAGCAGGATATCATCAAAGCGGTAAAGAATGATCTGAATAAGCCGGAAATAGAATCGAAACGCGCAGAAATCGGACTTGTGCTTGGTGAGATCGACTATACCCTGGAAAACCTAGCTGAATGGGCAGCTCCAACAGTGGTGAAAACACCCGCTACCCACGAAGGCGCAACCAGCTTCATTCATCAGGATCCTTATGGTTCCGTACTGGTGATCGCACCTTGGAATTATCCCTTCCAACTTGCAGTAGCCCCTCTTGTAGGAGCCATTGCAGCTGGGAACACGGTTGTGCTGAAACCATCTGAATTGACTCCGAATACCTCAAGTCTGCTTGCAGGACTCATCAATGATCACTTTCCTGAAGAATATTTACATGTAGTAGAAGGTGAAGTCGAGACAAGCACTGCACTCCTTAAAGAAAATTTTGATTATATCTTCTTCACAGGCAGTACAGGTGTTGGGAAAATCGTGGCTGAAGCAGCTGCCAAGCATTTAACACCGGTGACACTTGAACTTGGAGGGAAAAGTCCGACCATCGTACACTCGGACGCGGACCTTGATGAAGCGGCTAAACGCATCGCACGGGGGAAATTCGCAAATGCTGGTCAAACCTGTGTTGCTCCCGATTATGTACTCGTCCATCGCAATGTAAAGGACGAACTTCTAACGAAAATGAAGGACGTCATCAAAGCAAGCTACGGAGAGGATATTATCCATAATCCTCACTATGGTCACATTGTGAGCGAAAGACATTTTGACCGTCTGAACAACTTCCTCGATAATGGACACGTGGTATCAGGTGGGAATTCAGACAGAACCAACCTCGTCATAGAACCGACGATTCTTGATTCTATTTCCTGGGAGGATCCCATCATGCAGGATGAAATTTTCGGGCCAATCCTTCCCATCATCGAGTATGATGAACCATCTGAAATGATCAATGAAATTGTGAAACGTCCTAAGCCGTTGGCACTTTATCTGTTCACTGACGACCAAGCCCTTCAGGAAGACGTACTAACAAATGTTTCATTCGGAGGAGGAGCCATCAACGATACGATCAACCACATGACCTCTCACTACCTTCCATTCGGTGGGGTCGGCGATAGCGGCATGGGAGCGTATCACGGCAAAGCAAGCTTTGACACATTCTCACACTCCAAGAGCATATTGAAACGCTCCAATAAATAGGCTATTTTCGTAAACTTTGTTGCAATTGAAGGGAGCGAGTGGTGGTTGATTTCCGCTGCAGGTGCTCGCTTTCCGCGGGGCGTGAGTTGAGCCTCCTCGGGCTTTTGCCCTGTGGGGTCTCAACTTTCCCGCAATTCCCGCAGGAGTCGAGCACCTTCCGCTACAATCAACTATCTGAGCATGCGGATGAATCTAATACCATACACGCTTTAGAAAGCATCATTTTTTCAACCTATGCAATGGTCGATTTTAGCTTGAATAGTAAATTTCTGTTTCTTTCGTTTTTTCACTATATAGCTCTATCACGAAATCTCTTATAGATGGTGAGGGGAACGGCGTAGACTCCGGCGGGTATCGGGCGTGCCGAGACCCCGGAAGCGAAGCTGAGGAGGCTTGGCCGTTCGTCCGCCGGAAAGCGAAGCCGTTCCCCTCACCATCTATCGCACATACTCATGGACAGAGCTTTGGCAGCTCATATGTTAGAATACACCAATCTTTGCGAAAAGAGACAATAAATAAGACATGTACTGCTCATCTATTCAGATGACTGCCTAATGTATAGTTCTTCCCCTCACAAGTATTACAGAAAAAAAAGTTGAAAAAGAACCCTTAGCTCAAATTCCTTTGAGCGTAAGGGTTCTTTTTTCGAGAAAAACAGAGCCAATATTCAACTCCTATTTGTCCTCATTATGAACGATGCTATTCGTAATCGCATCGTATTCCTTCTCCGCAATGGAGCTACTGATGATCTCTTCTTTTTCAAGCTTGGCGATGGCGTCATACTCTGCGTATAAGGCATGTTTTTTCAAAGTAGATAGCTGATCCGCTTTCAGTACAGGATTGCGCTCAAATAATTCATCCAATTGCGCTTTAAGCATGTCGATTCGTTTCTTATACGTTTCAATGAGTTCATTAGAGACCGGGTCTGTGATATATAGTTTTTGTTTCACACGATGAATTTCCGATATGGCTGTCTCATACCTGTGAAGCTGACTAAGTAATTTCTCGAATTCTTCGTGTCCTTCCTCTTTTGGATTAACACCCAACACTTTGATTAATGGTTTGATAGTCAGTCCTTGTACCACCAGGCTGAATAACACTACGCTAAATCCCAGTATGAGCACATCTTCTCTTCCTGGGAAATCACGGGGCAGACTGAGCACAAGGGCGATCGACAGTGACCCTTTCAATCCTCCCCAATTTAAGATATGCTTCCACAAATGAGGGAAATTACCAATCAGGGACAAGCTTGTATAGACGGCTATACTTCTCGCTACCAATACGAGAAGAATCGCTGCAAATATATAAGGCCACTTATCAAGCAGATCAATTCTTGTTATTTCTAGACCTACCATTAAGAATACAAGAGAATTAGCAAGTAAGGCAGCCACATCCCAAAAACTATTGATATTCAATTTCGTTGTGGGACTCATACCGATTTTCCCGCCATAGTTCCCGAAAATCAGAGCTGCAATAACAACGGCGATCACCCCTGAAGCATGGACGCTTTCTGCCAGGAGAAATGACCCGTAAAATAATATGACACTGAAGATGATTTCCAGTGGATAATCATCGTAATACTTCGTTAGTATGGAAAAGGCATAGCCTAAAGCACCACCAATGATCACCCCTAATGATACGACCCGGATGAACTCCCATATTCCGCTTCCAATGCCTGCCCATCCAGCATCTATGTATGATACCAGGTAAAACGCTGAAATATTGAACAGGACCACAGCTAGCCCATCGTTGAATAAGCTTTCACCTTCAATGACAACAGCCAATCGTTTCTTGACACCGACACTCTTGAATATGCTCAATACGCTGACAGGGTCTGTTGCACTCATAAGTGCTCCGAAAACAAACGCCGCTGGAATCGAGAAATCAAAGAAAAAATATGCTGAAAAACCGATGATTAAGAAAGAAATCAACGTCCCCCCAAACGCCAAGGCGATGATTGGCTCCTTATTCGCACGAAGATGGGAATAAGGCAGCTTCAAAGCCGCTTCCCCTAATAGGGCTGGTAAAAATAACGTAATAATGACAAAATTAAAGATCTCCCCTTCTGTAATGAAACCTTTCAGTGGTTCTAATACGGGTATGTTAAATAATCCAATCAGGGCACCTACAATGACGAGAGCGATCGGATATGGTTGCTTGAATTTCTTGGCGATCGCGGTGATCCCTGCTGCTATCATCACTAAAAAAAGACCCAGTTCAAAAATATGGTGCATATCTAATTCATGCATATGTATCGTTTCCTCCCTTGTACCCTAGTTTCTATTCCCTCATGGTCTATTTACTAATCTTCCCCTTTGTATAAAAATGACTCACTTATACCTTGGGACAAAAAAAGAATGACTATTACTTTACTACAAAATAGTCATCCTTCTTAAGTATACAATTTTTCCCTCTCTGAACAAAACCTTAACTTCATTTATTGTGCCTTTTGAAACCAGGAAGAAAAATAACGTTTTTTAGATGAACTCATTTGCTTCCACCCTTCTTGATTTACTAGTGAATTCATTCTGTGAAATTCCTGTATTTCCACAAGCAATTCAGACATATTTGTCATAGGTCTCCATCCCCTTATTTCTTGTTACGTTTAGTGTACGCGAGTACTCTACTCCTTGAATGAGGTGGATGAATGATTTCATCTCGATCTTAAGGCTGATTTATTCTCATCCTGGAACTATTTCAAGTATTTTTAAAGCAAAAAGACATGCATTCACCTATATAGAAATGAATGATCATTTAAAGGGTCAAAAAAAAGACGCCTGCATCGTCACGATGCAGGCGTCTTCCAGGTTCCTTCTAAATACTTTTGTACAGTAATTTTCTGAGTAATGGAAACAGTACATCTGGGAGTTCTTCTACATCTGACACGAGGATGCTGTAGTTCCCGTAAATGTTTTGTATCGTCTTTCTCTGGCCTTCATCAATCTCGCCGTTCGCTAAAAAGACATTGATGACTTCGATCCCCTGCTTTCTTGCGTCTAATACTGCTTCATGGGTATCGACAATTCCATTTTGCTCATATTCCATCGCTGCCGGTTCACCGTCAGAGAAGACAAGCAGGAATTTCTGTTTTTCATTCCGTTTTAGGATCCTTTCTGTCATTAAACGAATGGCAAATCCATCCCGATTATCCTCTTCCGGCTGTAACTGCATGATTTCAGAACCGCTGTTTGGTTTCAAGGAAGAGTAGAAATCAAGGACAGGATTCATATAATTAGGTTGACTGGTCTTAGTCGCACGATTGGTATCTTCCCAAAAACCGACGACTTCATGTGGGACTCGAACGGATTTGAGCGATTCATGAAACAAGGTAATCCCGAGTTTCGTTTGATCCATTTTGTCAAACATGGAGCCGGAGCAATCCACCAATAGAGAAAATACTGCATCAATTTCTGAGGAAGGATTCTGCTTTTTATAGAACAGTCTCGGATTATCGTCAGTGATAAACCGCAGCAGCTTTTTGTTCAACCTACCGAAATGCAAGTCACTTCGAGGCTGGATTCGCTTATGTTCCAACGTTTTCTCAATCATCTTTTGGAGCTTTTTTTGATAGGGGGCAATCAGTCCTTTGTTCAGGTTATAGGAACTCTTTTCTTCAGAAGTAGGGATGGAAGGTGTGAGAAAGTGAGAAACAGCAAAGCGGTTGTCCTTGCCAAACTGCCCATTTCCTCCACCGAGTTCTTCCCTTTCTTGCTCCTCGGCCCTCACATTTTGGTACTGCTCTTGATCGGTTTCCTTTGCAGATCCTTGAACCATGGCCATAGCTTGGTCCCCGTCATCCCCTTCACGGACTCCTTCTCCCATCAGGTCGGACTGTGACCCTTGATCTAAATCAAACTGTAGAAAGGATTCCCCTTTGTCACTCGTTTCCCGATGCCAGGTGCGAAATTCTTCATCGAACACTTCTTCTTCTCCTGTACTTTCGTCTTCAAGGATATCCTGATTGGCAAGTGGATCTTTTCTTTTAAGATCATCAAATGTTTCACTGAACAATTCCTCCGTGACGTAAACGTCTTCTGGTAAATGGAAGTACTCATTCAGCATATCTTTGCGAACGATTTCATCTACCACCTCAACGATTTCTAAACAAATGCCCACAACATCCTTAGTGGACCGGGTCTCAAAGAGACGTGTGATTTGTCTATGAATAAACGGCATGGCTAAATCGATCTCTTCATTAATATTTACCGGTTCATCTAAAGGCGATTGAGCATGAAGCAGAAGGAATATCGAATTGAAGAGGGCGTCGGTGAACACACTCTTTGTTAAGTTTACTTTAAGCTGTGCTTCGAAGTGCTGTCGATATAATTTTCTTCTCGTTTCAAATGATTTTTTCGTTCCAGGTCGTCTGGATTTGCAAATTTCCTCCAAACGTGTTTCTTCTCCTATGACAAATAGCTGCTTGGCGAATTTCTGCACATTGGTCGCTTTCACTTTATCAATATATCCGAGTACCACTTCATTCGCAGTTTCGTGATAATTGCCGATTGTCCTTAAATAAATATCACTTTTCAGCCCATGAACTTCTTCTTCCTTTTTTCGATGATCCCAAAAATGACTGACATAGACCGTTTCCTCTTTATAATCAAGATAAGAGAACGGTCCGTATTTCAAATTCATGTCCCCATTTTTAGAAAGTGTTTTCGTTAAATCGGCCATTTCCATCACTAAAAAAGAATCTATGGTTTCATCATTAAATTGAATAAATCGATGCATTACAAATCCCTCATTCAAATAAGGTTTCTGCTATATTGAGAATAGCTGCTTTTTCACGTTCATCTTCGAGCTTATCGACAATACCACGCTGAATTGCACGCTTGGCAGGCAGGTAAACCGCTAGATCACAGGCATCAAGAAGGGCACGGATGGATGCAGCTTCCTCTGAGATCTGACCATTTTTCACTTGGACGAGCAAATCAGAGGAAAGGGCGACAAACTGACTGATCAGCTTAGAATCAGAAAGCTTACTCTGACTTTCAATAACGCTCATTAACGTCTCGCCCTCTATATAAGGGACATCAATGACGACAAAACGATTTTTCAAGGCTTCATTGAGGGGTACAGTCCCTACATATCCCTCATTTATGGCAGCTACAACACCAAATGATGGCGCAGCTTTTACCACTTCACCTGTAAACGGGTTCGTGATGCTTCTCCGGTAATCCAATACACCGTTTAAGATCGGTAATGTCTCAGGCTTGGCCATGTTGATTTCATCAATGTATAATAAATGGCCCTTTTTCATCGCCTGTATGACAGGTCCTTCGATGAATTCGATCGTACTTTTCCCATCCTTTTCGCTAATCGTTTTATAACCTAACAACGCTTCTGCATCCAGGTCTACTGAACAGTTGATGCTATGCATCGGTTGGGAAAAGATCGATGACAACGTATCTGATAGCTTCGTTTTCCCAGAACCTGTTGGTCCCTTAAGGAGAAGATTTTTCCCGATGGACAAAGCGATAATGCTATCTTCAATGATGTAATCTTCGCTTGCCGTATATCCCCCTTCCCCGATAAGAGAAGTATGAAGAGTAGCAGAGAATTCCTGCTTTCTTTCATTTATAATATGAGTTACCGATTGCGGTAATTGTCTTTCAATGTTCATGTTTTGACATCCTTTCCATTTCACATACTAGTCATTCTACATGTAATAGCGCTTACACTGCAAAGGGTCTGTCTGATTCATACATGATTTCAGCAAAAAACACCCTTATCCGGGTGTTTCTCACTATCTATAATGGCAAATCATAACGAGTAAATCCTCTATAGATATACATCCCTGCTTTCTGGTATACGATGGCCGCATCCGTATGGCTGTCACTGTCTACTGATAGAGCTGCAGTATCCATTCCATGTTCTTTCAGCACCGCACATGCATGGTTAAGCAAATAATGAGCAAGGCCTTTACGCCGCCAGTTTCTCCGGATACCCAAGTGAGTGATCTCTCCCAACTTAGTTTCATCATTGACAGAACAAAAGACAAAACCCACTACATGGTCCTCTTGCCTTAACAGATACCAGAGACTTGGATCAAATGAAGGCTTGTGAAACCGTTTCTGGAATTCCTCTATGCTTGATGGTTGATAATCAAAGTGGTCAGCGAAAACCTCCTCAAATACATCGTGAAGGATTTCTGCTTCAAATTCAGGATGAAAGCTTGTAAGCTGATAAGTTGAAGGAAGTGATAGATCCGAAATGGTTTCAAGATCTTTTTTCATTTGATACCAGAAACGGGTGGGTGTGAATCCACACTTCTCAAATGCCCGCTTCTCTCTATCAAGATTTGCCGATAAGATGATGGTTTTCTGATCGCCCATTTTTTCTTTCTTCTTTTTAGCTGCGACTATTAACTCCTTTGCAAGCATTGTTATATAGCGTTCCATTTGTTCAGCTGGTTCAGCCAGAATCAATGCGGGCAGTCGATGATCCTTTTCGGTCAGGATAGAAATGGCGACAAGGTCCCCTCCAAGAAATAGACCAATACGATCTCCTTCAGAGAGGGAGGTTAACATTTCGTGTATTTCTTCTTCACTGGTTTGTACCTCACCAAATACCTTTGTTTCATAATGATTGAACAGTTCAACCATAGAAGAACGATCCTCTAAGGTAATGGTCCGCATACTGAACACATGCTCCATTCACTTCTCCCCCATTCTTCAATACAAAAGCAACATACCTTGCGAATAGTGATGAATAAAAAAGCTGATTTCTTCTCTTTCGGAGAAGAAATCAGCTGGAAGGATGTTTTATGGCTTACACTTCTTCAAAATATTCTTTGTAGAAGCCACCCATTTTTCCACTTTCATCAATCACGAAGTAATATTCTTCTGATTCATTCTTCACTTCGTATTCTTTACCGATTGTCAGTGCATTTTCCACTGTGTATTTCTTGGCATCTTTATGTACACACTTTATTTTTTTTCCTGTATTGCTTTCAGTCCAATTTTGATGGATCAACTCAATAACCTCCTTAATGAATAAAACTATGCTACTAGTATATTCTTACAGAGCCATTAGTTCAACTACTATTGTAAGTTGGGAGTAGTTGAAACTTTTTTTATCTCAAGTCGTAAATATAGGTAGATATTGAAAGGGAGTGGAATCAATCATGAATCATGAAAAAGGATGTATGAAATGCGGGGGAACAGAAGCAGGAACAAAGGATATTTCAACCTCGGGCACTGGCCTATCAAAGATGTTCGACGTTCAGCACAATCAATTCACAGTTGTCTACTGTAAGAATTGTGGCTATTGTGAATTGTACAACAAGCAAAGTTCGTCTGCTTCGAATATTCTGGACCTGTTTTTAGGTTAAAGCCTAGTATTTTCGCACCACATTAAATGTCTTTTTATGAGAATCTTGTCACACCACCTCAATTATATGGTATATTATAGGAGATTATTGGTGAAAGGTTCGATTCGAGTGAAAAAAAGCTTACGAAGGATAGGTATGTGGCTCTCAATTTTATTGATCTTTTATATGAGTTCACATAGACCAAATGAAGATCAGTTTTATTCATGGTTAATGGATGAATATCATATCGAATGTCATGAAACCATTACCTGCACGAGGAAAATGGATGGACATTCATACAAGACCTTAATTGAGACGGGCTCCAATATTAAGAATGGGTATTTGCTTTTCAACACGATCGGTAAGATCTACGAGGATGAAGCAGGCACCCGGACCACGGTTAAAGCCATTGGGGTGTTCGGAAAATATTTCACAATCATAGTGGATGAGCAAGACAGATAGACTGATGAGAGCTGTACGCTTCCTTCAGTCTATTCCTATTTAGGGGCCTTCGCCTTTTTCCATTTGGTCCCGTACCTATTCTTTTTTACGGTGAACACTAGACCATAGATGATGACTCCTATCAACAACAGGAGAAAGACCATTCCTGCTTTCATACTTATCTCCTCCACCACCCTCTGGAAGCTTTTTGGGAAGTATCTCCCAATTTGAAAGTAGACAAGCCCCCATACTAACGCAGAAGGAGAAGCATAGAGGAGAAACTTCATGAAAGAAATCCCTTTTGACGCACCTGCTATATACGGCATGATTAATCGAATACCAGGTATAAAGTAACTGAATGAAATCGCCAATGGACCGTATTTATTGATCCATCCTTCTCCATTCTCAATGAGTTTGATTGATTTCCCCCCTTTTATCAGTCGTGAATTAAGCCTTGAGCCTAGATATCGTCCATTTAAAAACGCGAATATCCCATAGGAAAGTAATCCACTGTACATAAAGAAAAAGGAAGTATACGTGTCAAAGTGTCTCCATTCAGAAAGATACCCTGCTAACGCTGCCGCCAATTCATTTGGCAGCGGCAATCCGAAGAAGACCAACCAGCTAAAAAGGAACATGGCTATATAGCCGAATTGATCGACCAAACTCAGTAGAAAATCCATCATACACCCCATTTCAAACAAAGGGACTTTGAGTTCCCTTCCATGTCATTTCATACTAAAATACCCTTAATCATTTGGATGAAAACCAACGTTCGCGTGACAGTAACCTTTAGAAGTTGTATTAAGAAAGTAGGTTCTGAACCTGATCTTCTGTCATACCAATATCAATTAATTGCTTTTGCAATTTTTCATGATAGAATTTGCTTACATGTGGCTTGCTGCCACGGAGTATTTCCTTTGCATAATGATCAGGCGGGCAGGTTTCTTCAAACTTTTCCTTCACGATAAAGGTTAATACATCCCGGTAAAGCTTATCACCAATGAAGATGTCTATGAAAGAGGCTCTATACCAACCAGGCGTCACTCCTTCTCTCGTAAACAAGTATTCAACTGCCTGCTGCGGGATATCATAGACAACACCTTCCATATTCCCGCCATCTTCAATGATATCTCCCCTACCCCCATCATGGACTTTAAAGAGATACCTCATTGTATAACCTCTCAATACACCTGCCCCGAGACAGTTCTTGAAATGATGGTCTACCTGAGCTCCTCTAAAGCGATCATCATCCATGCATGACCCATATGCAAAATAGAGGGTTCTCTCCGGTGGATCGACTATAAACTGATGGACCTTCCAGTCTCCCGAAGGAATTTCCACTTGAAAGAAGTCTTCGGTTTCAGAATAATAAACAAATGCTTCCATGACTCCTGAATCCGTATTTATCTTTTTGAGTTTACGGATATACTGATTCTCTTCTCGCCCTTCAAGAAAATCTTCAAGCTCGTCTAAAGTCGAAAGGATCTTGGAGTTGATCTTATACACTTCTCCATAAATAGTCCCATTACCTTCTTTCAGGGCCGGATAGCCTTTTCCTGTATCGTACAGTTCTCCCTCTACCCAAGCTTGTTCCCGAACCAATGGAGCTTCTTTTAATAAATCATGATTATTCTCGTTCCTTCTTAACGTGCCATAGACAAATACGTACACACGATAACCCCTTCCTGTTGTTTACATAATCATATTACTGTTAAATTAAATGATTCACTCTCTATTATTTTATCAAATGCTCTCTGAAATTTCAGTTATACTCTTTTCCCATTATACGATTATTTGCACACAAAAAGGACTTTCCCAATCCAATGAGATCGTCCTTTTTAGAGGAAACGCTTTCAATTTTTCACTTCGTTTTTGGAATAGCTGTCACTTTCGCCTGCTCCCTTAACCGGAACTTCTGTATTTTACCTGAAGCCGTCATGGGATATGAGTCGGTGAATTCAATATACCTTGGAATTTTGTGGCGGGAGATCTTCCCGGTACAGTATTCCCTTATTTCTCCTGAAGTAGCGGTTTGACCTTCTTTTAAAATGATCCACGCCATTACCTCTTCCCCATAAACCTCATCCGGGATCCCAATGACTTGAACATCTAATACCTTTGGATGGGAATACAGAAATTCTTCAATTTCTCTAGGATAAATATTCTCACCGCCTCTAATAATCATATCTTTTAACCTACCTGTGATTCGGCAATAGCCGTGTTCATCCATGACTGCCAGATCCCCGGTATGTAGCCATCCTTCAGGGTCAATAGAGAGCTTCGTAGCTTCTTCATTCTTGTAATAACCTTTCATTACATGATATCCCCGGGTACACAATTCTCCTTGAACGCCGTTTGGAACTTCTCGATCTGAGCCAGGCTCTACAATCTTCACTTCCACATTTGGTAAGGCTTTACCGACTGTTTCTACCTTTAATTCGATTGGATCATGTGTACGTGTTTGGGTGATGACAGGAGAAGATTCGGTCTGGCCATAAGCAATCGTAATCTCATCTGCCCCCATTTTTTCCATTACGCCCTTCATCACTTCGATCGGACAATTGCTTCCCGCCATGATCCCAGTGCGTAAATGGGATAGGTCGTATTGATCAAAGTCAGGTAGGTTCAACTCGGAAATGAACATGGTAGGTACTCCATGAAGTCCGGTGCATTTTTCATCCTGAACCGTTTGTAGCACCTTCACTGGGTCGAATTCCTGCAATGGAACCATCGTCGCCCCAACAGAGACACATGCAAGAACTCCCAATACACAACCAAAGCAATGAAAGAACGGAACGGGTATACATAAACGATCCTCACTCGTAAGTCGCATACAACCGGCAATATTGTATCCATTATTCACGATATTTGAGTGAGTAAGCATGACGCCCTTTGGGAATCCGGTCGTCCCGGACGTGTATTGCATGTTAATCACATCATGGGGAGACAGACTAGAGAGTCTTTCTTCAAGCTTTGCATCCTCTACATTCTTTCCCATCTCCACGATATTTCTCCAGCTATATGTACCTGGATATGCATTTTCACCCAGCACAATGACATTTTTTAAGCGTGGCAGCTTTGAACTCTTTAATTCCCCTGGTTTACAGGATTTCAATTCCGGGCAAATCTCATAAAGCATGTCTATATAAGAAGCTCCCCGAAATTCCTCCATGAGAATAATCGTCTGACTGTCAGATTGCTTTAGTAAATATTCTAATTCGGCTGTTCGATAATTTGTATTCACGGTTACCAGTACTGCTCCCATTTTTCCAGTTGAAAACTGGCTGACTAACCACTCCGGTGTGTTAGACGCCCATATGGCGATGTGATCTCCTTTTTTAATATCAAGTTCCATCAATCCTTTTGCAGCTTGTCTGCACAATTGATTAAACTCATAATAAGACCATCTTAGCCCTCTGTCTGCATAGACAACCGCTTCGACCTGAGGCTGAATTCGTGCTTTTTCTTCAAGAAGCTCCCCTACTGTAGTGTGTAAAATCTCTGACAAATGAAATTCCCCCTTAATCTGAACCATCTTAAACCTGGAACCTCTCTGTTATGTCATCCTTTAAGTGATTTTTACAGTTCCTTATGCGTGTATATTATCACAAAAATGAAAATATTCAAACTAATTAACCGAAAATGTCTTCAACTAAAATTCTCCTTATATGCCTGATGGGAAATCGCCATCATCCTGCCTTCTTGGTAATCTCATGACAAATTTCAACAGAGCACACTTGAGCATAACTTCTTTATATAGACAAAATTCACGGCTTCCAAACCATTTTCATCAAAATAACTAAAAATACAACTTTTGAATGAATTTATAAAAACCCTCTTTTCAAATGATGGTTTTCTATGTAGAATAAATAGAAAATATAGAAAATTCTATATTTTACACATTTCCTGGGAGGTAGGTTATGAAAATCTTAAGTAATGAACAGTTGGTGGCAGCTTATCGAGATGCTGAGAAACAAGGGAATGATCAAGACTGGATTTTGCTTCTTAAGAAAGAAATTCGTAGCCGAGGATTGAAAGCTTTTAGGAAATCTTGACAATGACTTCAAAATAGAATTTTGGCTTATATCTCACCCCCTGAGATACGTTTTTTCTGACAGACTCGAATGCTTGAGTCTGTCTTTTTTCCGTTGATCTTTGAGTGTTGTTGGTATTTCGTCAGCAGTTGCTTTAAGCGGGTGGTACCGCAAGAGAGTATCCGCAGCGGAAATCAACTACCATACGCTAATTGAAACGCAACATCGTTTACGAAAACAACATTGGTAAAGGAACATTTAAATACGGGCATTAACTGTTTTTCTTCCCTTTAAATCCATAATACTCTTCAATTTGCTTGTATTGATCAGTATCAAGTATTCCTATTTTATGAAATAAGTAGGAATACTGAATCACTTTTTTCGACTTGAATGATTTCATTTCTACACCTTCTTTCCTTCTACTGTCCATAAGTTTCCTGAAGTAAACTTTATTTTAGTTATCCATATTTTATGCTGATGGTAAAAAATCGTGAAAAAAAAGCTGATTCATATTCCACTAGTGGATTTATGAATCAGCCAAACATTCATCTATTCTGTTCAATCAGGACTACTTAACCTTCAAGTAGTAGGTCTTCAGGGTTTTCAAGTAAATCCTTGATCATTGCAAGGAATCCAACCGCTTCTTTCCCATCAATGATTCGATGATCATAAGATAATGCAATGTACATCATCGGGCGATTTTCCATTGTATCTTTATCAATTGCTACAGGACGAAGTTGAATCTTGTGCATTCCTAAGATCCCGACTTGTGGTCCGTTTAAGATTGGTGTAGATAATAATGAACCGAACACTCCACCGTTTGTAATGGTGAATGAGCCTCCTTGCAGATCTCCAAGGGATAATTTGTTGTTTCTTGCCTTAGTGGCAAGTTCCATGATTTCCCCTTCAATTTCTGCGAAGTTTTTGCGTTCGCAATCACGTACGACTGGTACAACCAATCCATCTTCAGTCGATACCGCTACGCCTACATCATAGAACTGCTTAAGAACAACTTCATCTCCGTCAATTTCTGCATTCACATACGGGAATTTCTTAAGTGCTGCTACGACTGCTTTCGTAAAGAAGCTCATGAAACCAAGTCTTACATCATGGTCATCGAAGAATTTATCCTTTTTGCGTTTACGCAGCTCCATTACTTTACTCATATCGATTTCATTGAACGTTGTTAGCATAGCTGCGGTTTGTTGAACCTCGACTAAGCGTTTCGCAATCGTTTGACGACGGCGGGACATTTTCTCACGAACCACTGGCTTTCCATTATCTTTCTTAGCAGGTGCTTTCTTCTCTTGTGAAGAAGGTTTTGAAGGAGCTTCAGCTGGTTTGTTACCATAAGCTTCAATATCCTGCTTACGTACACGGCCCAGTGGATCTGTTGGCACATCCGAAAGGTCGATTCCTTTTTCACGGGCTAGCTTACGTGCTGCAGGTGAAGCGATTGGACGATTTTTCTTATCTTCTTTCGCCGGTGCTTCCTCCGCCTTTTCTTCTTTCACTTCTTGTTTTGGAGCAGATGCTGTTTCTTCTTTTGTTTCTTCCTTTGACTCAGGAGTGGCTGGTGCTTCTCCACCTGCTCCAACGATGGCAATGACTTGACCAACTTCGACCGTATCGCCTTCATCAGCTTTTAGTTCCTGGATTGTACCTGCTTCTTCTGAAATGACTTCAACATTCACTTTATCCGTTTCAAGCTCGACGATATATTCGCCTTTTTCCACATAATCCCCCGGCTGTTTCAGCCACTGTGCTATCGTACCTTCTGTAATTGATTCTGCTAATTCTGGAACTTTAATTTCTGCCACTGTGATGTCCTCCTCTTTCTTATCGAGTTAACGCTTCATTAATGATTCTTGATTGTTCTTTTTTGTGTACGGTTGGTTCACCTTCTGATGGGCTTGAACGTCTCCGTCTACCTACGTAATGTACCTCGACACCCTCTGGTGCAATATCACGCAGGCGCGACTCGGCAAACGTCCATGCTCCCATATTCTTAGGTTCTTCTTGAATCCAGACCATTTCTTTCAGGTTTTTGTACCTTTCCAGGATGGCTGTGATGTCCCCTTTAGGGAATGGATAGATTTCTTCAACTCTAAGAATGTGTAACCAATCTTTATCGTCCATACCTTGGAGCTTCTCTTCTAAATCAATTGCAATCTTCCCGCTACATAATACAACTCGTTCAACCGAGTCTGGATTTTCTCCAAGACCTTTTTGCTCAAGTACGGAATGGAATTCCCCATGAGCCAGTTCCTCAGCTGTGACGGCTGCAAATTGATTTCGAAGCAAGCTTTTCGGTGTCATGATGACCAGTGGCCTTACTTCTTCTTTTTGTAAAATCGCTGCCTGACGTCTTAAAACATGGAAGTATTGACC
Organism: uncultured Bacillaceae bacterium; assembly: GCA_963787015.1. GTDB lineage: Bacteria > Bacillota > Bacilli > Bacillales > Bacillaceae_B > Rossellomorea. The sequence goes on along the minus strand of CAWBBM010000019.1, from coordinate 493,824 downwards.
GGCGGTAGAACAATTGGCAACCGTCCAGTTATACTCTCCACCCAGTTGCAGGAATCGTTCTAAGCGGGCACTTGAGTGTTCCGGTCCTTGACCTTCATATCCGTGAGGCAATAGCATAACCAGTCCAGTCTTTTGTCCCCATTTCGCACGACCTGCTGAGATGAACTGATCAAACATCACTTGTGCCATATTGGAGAAATCTCCAAATTGGGCTTCCCAGAGAACCAGTGTTTCCGGTGCGAAGACATTATATCCATACTCATATCCAACCACAGCAGTTTCTGTTAGAGGACTGTTAAGGACTACAAATGACGCATGACTATCATTCAGATTGTGTAAAGGTATATATTCTTCTCCGGATTTCTCATCATGAAGAACAAGGTGGCGCTGAGCAAATGTTCCTCGCTCTGAATCCTGACCTGCCAAGCGAATCGGCGTACCATCTTTCAAGATCGAAGCAAACGCCAACGTCTCGGCATGTGCCCAGTCAATTTTCCCTTTACCTTCAAATACCTGGCTTCTTCTCTGAAGGATTCGTTCTAGTTTCTTGAACACATTAAAGCCTTCTGGCCATTGAAGCAGTTCATTGTTTAACCCTTCAAGCTTATGAATGTCTACGCTTGTATTAATTTCAGGCAAACCGTTTGCTACATATTCAGGTGGAGCTAGAACAGTATCAGGATCATCATCTTTGGATGGGACTTTGTCGTAAGCCGCTTTCAATTCCTCTTCGATGTCTTTATCCATTTTCTCAACATCCGCTTCAGAGATTATTCCTTCCGAAACTAACCTATCAACGTATTGCTTCTTCACATTCGGATGATTTTGAATGACAGAATACATTAATGGGTTGGTTACCATCGGTTCATCCATTTCATTGTGACCAAAACGGCGGTAGCCGATTAGATCAATCACAAAGTCTTTTCCGAATGTTTTACGATATTCATAGGCAAGGTCTGCTGCAGCAACACACGCTTCGGGATCGTCTGCATTGACATGCACAATCGGGACTTCAAACCCTTTAGCAGTATCTGATGCATATTTCGTGGAGCGTGAATCACGGCTTTCAGTGGTGAAGCCAATCATATTGTTCGCTATAAGGTGTATAGATCCACCTGTATTATATCCCCGTAATTGACTCATATTTAACGTTTCAGCTACAACGCCTTGTCCTGGAAAAGCTGCATCCCCGTGAATCATGATGGCGTAAGAAGCTTCAGGTGATTGTTCAGGGTATCCCCGATCTTCACGAACTTCTTGTGCAGCACGTGTGTATCCTGCCACAATCGGACTCACTACTTCCAAATGACTCGGGTTATTTGCTAGTGTGACACGTGCTCTCGCTGTAGGAGATTGCTGTGGAGAGATTTCACGGTCAGCACCTAAGTGATACTTCACGTCACCTGTCCATCCAAACGTAATGCCAATCGAGCCTTCAGATGGAATTAAATCCTTGCTTGGTGCATGTTGGAATTCTGCAAATATCATTTCATAAGGCTTTCCGATAACATGAGCCAGAACGTTTAAACGCCCTCGATGCGCCATACCGATATTGACCGTTTTAGCACCTGATTCCACTGAATAACGAACCATTTCGTCCAGTAAAGGAACCATGGTATCCAATCCTTCAATCGAGAATCGCTTTTGACCTACGAACGTACGATGAACATATTTTTCAAACCCATCAACTTGGGCAAGGCGCTTTAATAACGCAAGTTTCTTGTCCTTAGAAAGTGGTGTGAAATAAGATTCAGACTCAATCTTTTCTCTTAACCAATTCTTCTCTTCAAGCTCATGGACGTGAGCATATTCAAAGGCCAGTTTGTTTGTATAGACCTGTCTTAAATGTTGAATTGCCTGCAAACCATCCTTAATGTGAGAAGGTGCATTCGGGCATAGAAAATCGACAGGGATATGCTTTAAATCCTCTTCAGTCAGATTGAATTCGGAAAGTTCAATCCTCCTAGTATCTTTATCTCGGTCATTTAAGGGATTAATATCCGCAGCTAGGTGACCATATGTACGAATATTATCTGCTAATTTCACCGCTGCTACCATTTTACTCAGGGCAGTGGGTTGTTCGGGTAATGTAAAGGATGAATCTCCGTGTTGAGCGCTCGCGATGACCTTGACATCTTCAACTGTAGGAGGTCCCCATTGCTCGAATAATTCCTTTAATTCAGGATCAACTTCGGAAGGATCCTCCAAGAATTGTTCATAAACCTCCATCACATAGCCTAGATTGGGTCCGTAAAACGATTGCCACGGTTCCCCTTTTGCCGATTGTTTTTTCATTGTGAAAAACCTCCAACTATTTTGCCAGTTAGTATAATTTAGGTATCATGTATTCTGATAATGAAATCGATGCTAATCATTATGCAAGAATAGTAATTTTACTGCATTAAAACGCTTACAAGGACATTTTATCACTGTGCAGTAGTAAGATAAAGTCTTTATAACAAATTTCTTAAAATTTTGCTTTCTACCAACGTTACATAGATATTACTTATATTCCCATAATAATTTAATGGAAAACCTTTTTCTAAATCGACTATTCTGAAATAACATTTTATTAAGCGCTTTCTCTTTCACCTTCTTGTTTCCCTTATATGAGAGTGCTTTTTTCATAAACAATCTTACTACTGTTACCTAAAAAAACCAAATATTTTTTGTCATTTCAGCGGTTTTTTTGTGGAATTATCTATTTGTAGAGTCATAGTTAGTGATTTTGCAAGTGATCCGTGCATGAACTTATCGCCTATCCAATGCATAGGATAAAACAATCAGAAGGCAATTAGCCTATTTTTTTAAAGTGAGGTGGTTCACATGTTCCCATGGAGCTTATTCCCTTTCAATAAAGACATGAAAGATCAGATGAACCAAATGAATCCAAAGGAAATGGATTCATATATTCAAGGCATGATGAAGAAAATGTTCCCGGGCGGATGGGAAAGTATGATGAATCCAAATGACATGATGAACGGAGCCCAATCCTTCCCGAATCCGATGGGGATGATGGGCAATCAAGGACAGAAAACCCAACGGGATGAGGCTTCGAAATCTTCTTCATCTGTCCCGACTACCATCTTTGAAACATTTGAAGATGTCTATATCCGGTTTCATGTTCCGGATGATGAATGGATGAAATCTTTAAAGATTTTCCACACATCGAATCAGGCCTTCATCGAAAACATACCCGACAGTGATGAAAGACAAGTGATCACACTCCCATGCTTAGTGAAGAAAAAGGGGGCAGTGGCACAGTATAAGGATGGCATTTTAGAGTTGAAAATTCCTAAAAGCATTGATCTGCAGTACACAGAAATAGACGTCTCAGAAAAATACTGAAACGTCTATTTCTATCGTAATCTAATGGGCGTACTTTAAGGATATCCGAATGGTGGTCCCTTCCGGGTGATTTTTCAACGCTGTGATTTCACCGTTATAGTTTTGAATCAGTTTCGATGCGATGGCTAAGCCGAGACCATACCCGCCTTTTTCCCGGCTCCTCGCCTTATCCACCCGGTAAAAGCGATCAAATATTTTCGGAAGGTCTTCTTCTGGAATCCCAATCCCCTCATCCCTGACTTCAATCATCACATCATCCCCCTGATTCATCAATTTCACTTCCGTGGTAGAATTCTCATCAGAGTATTTCACAGCATTGTCCAAAAGGATGATCATGATTTGTTCTAAGTGCCTTGGCAAGATACTAGCGACTGCTTCATGGTCCAATTCATCCAGACAAGAAAATGTATAATTCTTGTGAAGGAATTTGAAGTCCCTTATCACCTTATCCACCACTACCTGTACATTTGCCCGGGCGTTTTGCAAATCGAATTTCTCCCTGTCCGCTCTTGACAACTCTAATAATTCACCAACAAGCCTCTTCACTCTTTCAAGCTCCTCTAACGACACTTGCAGGGATTCTTCAAGTATGGTTGGGTCTTTCTTTCCCCATCTGTTCAGTAATGCCAGATGCCCCTCAAGTACCTGGATGGGTGTTCTCAATTCATGAGATGCATCTTCTACGAATTGCTGTTGCTGTTGGAACGATTTTTCGATCTGACTCATCATTTTATTGAAAATTTGCGACAGATCACTGATTTCATCATGGGCTTTAACAATTTCCACTCTTTCATGAAATCCTTTCCGTTCAATCGATCTCATGGTTTCTGACAGTTTATTCAATGGCCTCACAAAGCTTTTCGCCATAAAATAGCCCACGAAGGCGCTGATCAGCAACGCAAGGATTCCTGTTATAGTCATGATCCAGAAGAGATTTTTCATAATCTTTTCATAACGGTTCAAAGGTTGAATGATTTCTACAAAGCCATTGAACTGACTTGATCGTATTGGGGACCTGCCAATGAGCATTTGTTTTCCTTCAGACTCAATCAGGGCAACTGATTTATCACGGACCGGTTGAAAGGGTACATAGAATGCTGATTCATTTTCTCCCCTGATTTCCAATACTTGATTTCCTTGACGATCTAAAATCCTGATCGTCTGGTCCTTTTCAGCGATTTGCTTCATTAAATCCCGACTATCATAAATATCCTGGAGTTGAATTTCCGGTCCTCTTTGCTTAAAAAAAACGGTAATCTCATCCAGCACACGCCCAAAATTATTTTCTTCTTCATCAAGCATCCATTTACTGATGGCATGGTATTGAAAGAAACTAAATAAGAAAAAGGCGAGAAAGATGGCAGAACCGGCAGCAAAAGCCCACTTCACTTTAAGGGAAGAAGGCTTGAAACGATCGATAAATGTTTTCATGTCCTCATCACATAACCCGTTCCACGGACAGTTTGGATATAGCTCTCTTCGTCAGGTGAATCAATTTTGTTCCGTAAGTATCTTACATACACATCCACTACGTTCGTTTCAACTTCTGTTTCGTACCCCCACACCTTATTCAGGAGGACTTCACGGGTCAACACGATATTCCTGTTCTCTAAAAAGGCAACCAACAGATCATATTCCCTTTTAGTCACTTCTATTTCTACATCAAGCTTAAAAACCTGCCGTGACTCTTTATGGACAGTGATATCGCGATAATGGAAGGTGGTTTGAGATGCACCTGATTCCTCTTTAGGGGAACGTCTAAACACAGCTCTCAATCGAGCTAATAGCTCTTCAATAGCGAAAGGCTTAATGATGTAATCATCCGCTCCACTATCAAGACCCGATACCCGGTCCATGACACTATCCCTTGCCGTAATCATGAGGATCGGGATCGTTTTGAGCTGGCGGATTCGTCTGCACACCTCTAAACCGTTCAGCCCCGGCAGCATTAGGTCCAGGAGGATGATGTCCCATTCCTCATTCAAAGCGTGTTCCAGTCCCTCTCGACCATCATAGGCCAAACCCACTTCATATCCTTCGTATTTAAGTTCTAATTCAATGAATCGAGAAAGATTCTTTTCATCTTCTATGACTAATATTCTCTTCACTTGATCACCTGCTCTAAAGCGTAATACTTATTATTTTAATTTACTTTTGTTAAAAATAAAATCATTAAGGGCATGAAAAATTTCAATGCCTTGATACGTCATTAACGTAATCGCGGTAAAACTGAAAAATAAAATAGGAATAATTCGAATCCACATGGTTCTAACCTCCCTTTTATCATTACTGTCATTTTCCACCTGTTTCATTAAAATACTATGAGAATAGGGTGAGTTTTTAGTAAGATAATCAAAGTTTACATAATAAAATTACAAGCAATTAAAAAAATAGTATGAAATACTGCTTGATGAGGAAAATTATCAGGGTAGAAATAAGAATGAGGTGCACGAAATGGAAAGCAAGAAAAAGTTGGACTTATTTGCGTTATCATCCATCCCTTTAGTGATGACACTTGGGAACTCTATGTTAATTCCTGTGCTGCCTCAGTTGGAGGAAGAGCTACACATCTCAGGGTTTCAATCAAGTCTGATCATCACGGTCTATTCGATCATTGCAATCATTTGCATCCCGGTAGCTGGTTTCTTATCGGACCGCTACGGAAGGAAAAACATCTTAATTCCAAGTTTGCTTATTGCAGGAATCGGTGGCCTCATTTGTGGGTTTGCTTCTATTTATGGAGCGAATGCGTATGTATTTGTCCTTGTCGGAAGGATCATTCAGGGGATTGGGGCCGCAGGAGCGTTTCCTGTCGTCATACCTACAGTAGGAGATCTATATGAGGATGATGATCAAATCACGAAGGGGCTTGGATTGATCGAGACGTCCAATACATTCGGAAAAGTACTGAGCCCGATTATGGGGGCATTACTCGCTGCGTGGATTTGGTACATTCCCTTCTTCTCCATTCCTATCTTTTCAGCACTGTCGATTGGTTTAATCATCGTATTTGTGAAGGTCCCTCCTAAAAAAGGGAAAGAGAATAAACAAACCATCAAGGAATTTGTTCATGAAGTGAAAATCGTGGTGATGAAAGAAAAGAAATGGATCTTTGGTATATTCATCATTGGAATCATTTCCATGTTCACCTTATTTGGATTTTTATATTATCTCTCTACCCGCTTAGAACAGGCATATGCCATAAAAGGTGTTTTAAAGGGATTATATTTAGCGATCCCCCTCCTATTTCTTTGTCTGACCTCCTATATAACAGGGAAAATGATTGGGAAGAGCAAGGTGAAAATGAAGTGGGTGATTGTGTTTGGTGGCCTTCTAAGCTCAGTCGCCTTTATTCCATTCCTGTTCACTGAAGGAAAATGGATCATCATCAGCATTTTTTCCATTGCCGGGATCGGAATGGGCGCTGCATTGCCGTGCTTGGATGCCCTCATAACAGAAGGAATTGAAAAAGAACACCGAGGTACTATCACGTCTCTTTACAGTGCCATGAGGTTTACCGGAGTGGCATTGGGTCCTCCGATTATTGCCTTGATAGAATCGTCGACCATGTTTATCCTATTCATCACCCTAAGCCTGCTATCGAGTCTGTGCGGTTTACTTTTCATTAGAGTTCCACACTCCCCAGAACCAGCCGCTTATGTTAATAAAATGTAACTACCGCTGTATGTGAAGTATATCCCGATTCGGGGAAAGTGCTAAAGAAAGCATACGTAAAAGCCAACAACCTATAAAAATGGTGTTGGCTTGTTTTTCGTTTTAACACAAATAGCTAATTAGAAAGACGATCCGCCGTTTGGATTGTTATCGGTTCCCATTACATCATTAGTCAAATCCATTCTACTCCGTATTTCTTTATGTTTATGTCTTTTCATAATGTGGTAGATATATCCATACACATGATAAAGATAACAAAGGAGGAATCGGTATGGAGTGGATGATTGTAATTGTTTCTCTTTTTATCCTGTTAATCATAGCGGAAGAAGTCATCTATTATTATTTACGATCAAGAGTCATTAAGAATCCGCCAAAAATGAAAAGAAATGATGGGAAAATAAAATCATTGGTTTCCAAAATGAAGAGTGGCCGTGACTCCCCCTCATTATGATAAGCTTATATATCCTCTATATGCATAGAAACAATATGATGGGTCGCATCTGAACTATTGACAAGTAGGTCCTTAACCTCTTTCGGGTAGAGCTCTACATTTGAAAGTTCTGTGATTGGGAACCATTTGTATAGCAGTCGATCCCCCTCCATTCCGTAAAATTCTCCTTGCTGAAATATAGCCTTATCATTGGATGTCACTTTATAATACAGACCCATTTCGTGAAACTTCCACTCTTTATATGGAAAGAAGTTTTCGTTCAACATCAATAATTGTTCTACTTGAACATCCACTCCCAATTCCTCTCTCATTTCTCTTTTTATGCTTTCCTTTGATGCTTCTCCAAGCACCACTCTTCCACCGGGCAAAGCCCAATAATTGTCATTTGCTTGTCTATGTAATAATATATGTTCATTCTCAACCCAAACAGCTGCCACTCTATAATTGAATACTTCATCGTCATTTTTAAACACGATATCCATAAAATCCCTCCATTATTTCTATTCTACCTGAAAACTGCCATACAAAAAAAGACAAAAAAGAAGACAAAAGCTTCAGCAATACTTTTGTCTTCAAAGGAAAGAAATTAGAATGGGTCTTACATAATAAAGATTTAAACAGAAAGAAAACTACCCCGCTCACTTTCTGTTTAGGGAGTGATAAATCCTTATTCATAAGCAAGACTTATTGTAACCCCTGAAAAAGTGAACTCTATTAAAACAAGATTAAATTTTGATGAGAAAACAATATTTAAGAAAGAAGTAGAACGTTAAAAAAACATTTATCGACAATTTATGATATGATAAAGAAGAATTCAGAATGTTTCAATACATTCGCTTGATCGAAAGGATGAAATAATGAAAATCGATTTAAACTGTGATTTAGGAGAAAGTTTTGGCGCATATACGATTGGTAAAGATGAAGAGATGATGAAATACGTATCGTCTGTCAATATTGCTTGCGGCTTCCACGCAGGAGATCCCCTGGTCATGCAACAAACCGTTTCACATGCCTTAAAGCACAACTTAAAGATTGGTGCTCATCCAGGTCTACCGGACCTTCAAGGGTTTGGAAGACGAATGATACATATCTCTCCTGAAGAGGCGTATGCTCTTGTACAATATCAGGTTGGTGCCCTGCTCGCTTTTGTAAAGGCCCAGGGAGGCAAGTTAGCCCACGTAAAGCCTCATGGGGCACTGTATAATATGGCAGCAAAAGACGATAAACTGGCCAAATCTATTGCTGAAGCGGTATATGACCTTGACCCGGACTTAACATTATTCGGACTCTCTCAAAGCGAACTAACAAAAGCGGGTGAAGAAATCGGCTTACTTGTTGCTCATGAAGTATTTGCAGACAGGACCTATCAATCCGATGGTTCATTAACTCCCCGCTCACTTCCGAATGCGGTACTTCATGACGAAACCAAGGTGGTAGAACAGGTTCTCAGAATGGTCAACCAACAAGAAGTGGTTTCAACCGATGGAAGCGTCATATCGATTCAAGCCGATACCATTTGTCTTCATGGAGATAACGAGGCTGCTTTACTCCTTGCTAAACGCCTATATGAAAAGTTAACGTAACACAATTCAGGGCTCCCTTGAGCCCTGAATTGTCATATTATCCAAGACCATTTTGAACCTAATCCAAATAGCTGAGATTGAGATACCCATTTCATCCGCTTAAGAAGATAGGGGTTTTATGATGAACAAGATGTTAGTATTAAAGGGATTTCGCTGGATGTTCATTTTACTTGTTGCGTGCGTGATCGTTCTATACGGATACAAACGCCTCCTTCTCCATACAGGAATTGATGCATCGTTACAAACGATTTCCCCGAATTCAACAATTATCGGAATCATACAGACACATACGACGGAAAACAAAGAAAAAGTTTATAAAGCTCTCTATAAAACAGCTGACGGAAAATGTTTCAGTGCTTCTTTCGAGCGGCATTCATACACACTCATTGGAAATCGAGCATCAGCCTGTCGATAGAAAAGGAGGATCAAGATGAAAACAGCCGTCCATATCTTCCCTCAATGTAATTCATTGGACGTCATCCAGGAAATCAGAAGAAAATACGATCCTCTTTCAGATAAAATCCCCCCTCACATCACCCTCGTATTTCCTTTTGATTCCATTACCCCATTAGATGATATTCTTAGCCACATACAATCAGTAGCAAACCAAATCCCTCCATTCACCCTCCCACTGAAAGGTGTAACCGGTTCGGGAGGGGAATATTTATTTTTAAATGTAACAAAAGGGAATGATTACATTATCCAATTACATAATGAGTTGTATAAAGGGATTTTGTCCCCTTACCACAATGATCATTATCCATATCTTCCACATATTACATTAGGAAGACTAGGGAGTTTCAGAGACTACCAATATGCTCTAGACGACTATAAAGATTGGGAAGAGAGCTTTCAAACAACTGTAAAAGAAATTGTCGTGGAAGAAATCAGTGAAGATGACCATTCCATCGTCGTGGGCAAGGCGTATCTGAATGAACGAAGGGATGTTTCAACCCACGGTGATTGTGGAATGTAATTCAATAGGTTAAAGATATTGGGGGAGTTCATATGATTAAAACACTGACGATTGATACCAAACAACGTGATGAAATGATTGATATTACTTCTTATGTACAAGACATCATCACGAGGGGAGAAATGAAGGAAGGATATGTTGTCGTACAATCCTTACACACAACTGCCGGGATCACGGTAAATGAAAATGCCGATCCCGATGTGAAAACCGACTTTCTCCGCCGATTTGATGAAATCTATCCGTGGGAACATACGTTAGACCTTCACGGAGAAGGCAATACTGCCGCTCATTTAAAGACTAGTACAGTTGGCCATTCTCAAACGATTATCGTTACAGGTGGCGAGCTCTTATTGGGCACTTGGCAGGGTATTTATCTTTGTGAATTTGATGGGCCACGGTCAAGGAGAAGAGTTGCGGTGAAAACGATCTCTGCCGACTAAATCTGAATGACTGGTTCACCCTTTCATTGTTTTATCTGACAATCCCCAAAAATGAGCTTGGACCGAGAAGACTCGTAACCTGTATGGAGTCTTTTCGGTCCATTTCTATTGTATGATTCCTCATATTCTTCCATAATGGCCCATTTCTCACCGTTATAGAAGTTATTCAATAAATCGATTCTGGATGTTTTCTGTAGGCAGTATACATGTTTCCTGTTTCCCGAACCATTTATATCTATTTTTAGCGATCCATTTGTATAAACTATCCCTTATTGGCTTCGGAACAATGCGAAACAGACTAAGCATTTTCCAGGGCCACTGTAATCGCGAGCAAACTTTCAGTGCAGCAGTAGATTCAATGTAGGCATTATGCTCCTCGATCAACACGATGCTATCCGTCGTTTTCGGGATGCTATAGGACTCTAATAATTCCTGACCAATTTCACTTTGTAAAGAAGCAAACTGAAATGTTCCGAGCGGATCCCTATCGATGATAAACCGTACGCTCCCATTGCAAAAATTACATATTCCATCAAACAATATAATTCCCATGCTCACCACACACCATTCTATAAACGGATTTCATTCACTCTAACTATTGTACAGTATCCAGGTAAGATTCAACGATTTCCCAGAGGACCATGCAAGGAAATGCCTTCCCAGTGACATGTTCACAAGAATGACAGGAAGCGCATCTCCATTTAATTGTTATGCATGCTCTGAAAGATGCCCCACTTGATTATAGGAGCGTACGACCCATGAATCATGCCCCCAATGCAGGTCAGTCAGGCACCCGTTCCAGAGCTTCACACGCCCCTCTCCTAACGCATCATTATGATATTCCTGTAAGATGGTATTGATAACGGCCCCATGGGCGACGACCAAAACCCTTTGATCACGGAACTGCTTGTTGATTTCATTCAATCCATTTTGTACCCTTGCGACTAAGTCTTCGTAAGACTCCATTTCAGGAAAAATGAAGTCAGGAAATTGTCTATCCCTGTCTTCGCGGAGCATCCCCTCTCCTTCACCAAAGCAGCGTTCCTTGAAATGGTCCATTTCAACGATGTTCAAGTCCAAAGCCTCATTGATGATTTCAGCCGTTTTCCTTGCTCTTATAAGGGAAGTGGTGACCAGAACATCCCACTCGTGATCTTTTAAATACTCTCTGCACTCTTGTGCTTGACGTTTTCCTGTTTCATTTAATGGGATATCGGTTTGCCCCTGTAATTTCCCAAATAAATTCCAATCTGTTTGCCCGTGACGTACCATGCATATTTGTGTCATATCCTATTCCCCTCTACTTGTGAATTCCTTGCACGATTCCATAGAGTATCGAAACCTTTCCTGCCAAGTCTTTCCCCTTTAATAAGAACTGTATAAATCTACTAGATTTTATGATATACTATATTACCATTAAACGAGATTATTTCGAAATATTTTAATCACCATGGAGTATAAGGAGTTGGCTGAAGAAAATGAGAGATGAATTGGTATATTTAGGACAAGAGATTGTTTCCCATAAATCTGAAATCGCTCAAGGGGTCATTCACTATCAGGATCAACGATATTCTGACCAGATTAAGTTTTCTGGCATCAATATGGAACAAATCACGGATTGGCGGATTCAATTAATTGAATTGCTTGGTGAATCTTTATATAAAGATACAAAAGATTCACTCCAAAAAATCAGGGAATGGACAGAAGATGTGGGGAAGATTGCGCTTGAAAATGGACTTCCTCTGAATGAGTCATTGAAAACTCTCTCATCCTTCCGTATGGCCATTTGGGATATATTCACTGAACAATTGAGTGATCAGCAAATTTCAGCCTCCCTTATGCTTCAAGTCAATAAAGAGATGAATCCTTTACTGGATGAAGTTGCGTTCCTTTTAAATGAAGTATTTCGCTCACAGCAAAAGAACCAGCTAGCCCTCATCCATTCTGCTATGGATGAACTTTCCGCACCTGTCGTACCGATAACCGACAAAATTGCGATTCTTCCTTTAATCGGGGATATTGATACCCAAAGGGCGAACAGTGTTATGGAAACAGCTTTAAAGAAGAGCTCCGAGTTGCAACTGGACTATTTATTCATTGACATTTCCGGTGTAGCCATCATGGATACAATGGTTTCCCATAACATCTATCAAATCGTCAAGGCATTGAAAATGATGGGTGTGCAATCCGTCCTGACCGGAATTCGACCTGAAGTTGCTCATGCACTAGGGAACCTTGGTATCACTTTCGAAGAATTAAAGACAAGTTCCAGCTTAAAGAAAGCCCTTGAAGACATCGGATTTACTCAATATGAAGTGGCCCTTCCCGTCTAGTTAAAAAACCAGAAACCCTTTTTTTAAAGGATTTCTGGTTTTTTTATCATCTGCTTTTTCTGACTTTGTGATGAAAGATCAGTTGAATGCTCTGAACAGCCATATAGATAGGAATGGACCAATACATCTTGTATCCTTTATCAAAATGGAAGAGCCCGATCTTCACCGTCAGCCACTCCATCAATAGGGAGAAAGCCGTCCAATTCAAGATATAAGCAAGATTCATTATACCTCTTATCCCCAATTTCCGATAAATGTAGATGAAAAAATAACTATACGGTCCATACATAATATAACTGATGAAATCAATCCCTTGGTAGGCAGAACTGTCATTCACATCGTAATAATCCCATGGAGGGATGCCAATCGTATGATCATAAAACATCCCGGTCAATATGCCGTATACAAAATAACTGAACCCCTCAAGAAAGGAAAACAGCTTCGGAGTGACCCATATCAGGAAGAGAAGACCAATCAGACTTAGGATGATAAACCATTCATTTATATCGAAGGATCGCTCATAAATTCTGTTCATTCCCTGTCTCCTCCTTCTTCTGTATATAATAAAGCCCCTTCCCTATCAGAATACAGAGCACTAAGTACATACTATTGACGATGACCGTATTCAACAAACTCCATTGAGGATAAGAAAGGGAATGAAAATAGAGATGAAGGACGTCCAATACGCTGATAAACATTAAAAGACATACAAATAAAATCAATTTATGGGTCTTCTCTTCAAAATGTAAATATCCGTTCACCGTCACAACCCCTATTAACGGTATAATACACTCCCTGTTAATGAGCAGGCTGATGAATTGAGTAACGTCCTCAGAAGCCTTCATCCACTCCAGATTATTCGTCATGATCGTATTATAGTTCGTTGAAAGGATGGATAATACCATAAATTGAATGGAATTAGCGATAAATGACAGTTTCTTTTTCATAAAGAGGGCAACATAAATCAATATAATGAAGATGGAAAGAAAGAAAGGTAGTGACATAGCGTTCTCCTTTACCTTTTTCTCTATTATTTCCTTCATTCGCTCATTACATAACAATGGATCCGTTAGAGCATTAAAATGTTTGAATGATTTTACAACGGGAAAATAATGAAGAAGAATAAAGGAGGAATATCGATGAAACATGAATCTGTCAATCCAACAAATGCAAAGGATGAAATCAAAGAAATTTTTGTTGATGGTCTGCAACGGGATCTATCACCGGAGGAAGAACCCCTTATTTCAGGTTGGACTCAATCATTTAATAAGAACGAAAGAGCTACCATCATCAATCTCTTAAAAGAATTATTAAATAAGCATAAAAGACATGACTAAAATGAATGATGATACACGTTTTGAAGTGAATAGGAAAAGGCAAGCCTGTAGGTTGGCCTGCCTTTTCTGATTTTATAGTAAAGTTTCCACTTACACATTACTCGTTAGATCTAGAAGTTTATCAATGTCTACTCGGTAAATTGGGCGTTTTATGTCCTCTTGTCCTAGTTCTATGGTATCTTCTAGTACTTCATCAATGTTCATACTTTTAAATACCTCCCAAGTTGTTAAAAAATCAGAGGGTGAATGAATCATTCATCCACTTTCATATTACACATTACGCAAGAATTTTTGCATTTTGGGGGGTATTTATCAATTTTTTTATATCGATAAATGTATTGAATGTTCAGAAATTTGAATTAAATAAAGAAATATGTTATGGTAATTAAATGATTGCCTATTCTCTACTCGTCATTACTGGATAGAATAGCTCTCTCTTTAAGGAGGCCATTCAATGAAACGATTTTCCATGCTTCATGTACCTAAAGACTTCAAGTATAGAGGACAGCCTGCTGTTACCGTCCATATCCTACCTGTTCATAAAGAATTCTTTGCAATAGGTAAGTCACAAAAAGGAAACGGGAAAGCGGCCAACATCAACGAAAAACTAGCCGCATATTATGCGTATCTAGATACATTAAACTAATGGTTTATCTATATAATGAAAAGCGGATCAGACTTTGCTGATCCGCTTTTTGTATGTGTTCTCTTCTACTTCCCTTCTCAAGCACCTGCTAACATAAGTGTGCTGTTGCCAAAAGATCCTCCTCTGTCCTTCTATGTATCCAAACGGATTCCGCTCCCCTTTCCCAGTTCTGAATGAAATCAGAACGCTACATATTGACACACCTCAAATCGATTTCCATCCAAATCAAAGAATTCAAAGAAGGTCACTTGCCCATCCTCTCCTACCTTCCCTACTTCTACACTTTTCTCCAAAAGCTTCAGCCGTGTCTCCTCTAACGCATCCGAAAACAGGATCGGCTTAACGGTTGAGGGACGGACCTCCCCTTGTTGAATGGTAAGGGTCGTTTCCCCTACCCCTATTTTATACACCAAATATTCTCCAGAATCGAACACTCGTTCAAACTCCAGCACTTCTTCATACCACTGCTGAGAGCGTTTCAAATCATTCACCCTCAGATGAACAGTATCAATCTTCGAAAACATCGCGATTCCTCCTTCTAGTTTTTCATTAGGGTTAAATGGCCGACGATTTCTTTTGCTTCAAACTTCTCCATAGGCGGTAGAGCAATGACCGTCAATGACCCTTCTTTAATTTCAGTCAACCCACTATCATGAATACTGAAATATCCATTCTTCTCTAATTTCTCCAGTTCCTCTGTTTTTCCCTTCAAAACAATTTTTTTCATCCCTGTTTGCACCCACTCTATAAAATCAGGCTGCTTATTTTGAAATGGCGTATCCTTAGACATCATCGTCAACGTACTGAGAGTAGCTGCATGAGCCACTTGCGCTGCCGTCTTACCCTTAGACATGGGTAAATCTTTGTTTACAATAAAATACTGTACGAGATCTTTTTTGTTCATTTTCCATCATCCCTCCCATTTAAATCGTTGCGTCCTTTCTCTTATCCTATCACGGATAGGATGTGCACAAATGATTGTTTTACTTTCTTCTTAGCCTCACCCGCTTGTTTTCAATTGAGACGATTTTGACTTTCTCACCGATCGTAAAATCGAGATACTCGTCACAATCCAACTTATACGTGTGACCGTTGTCAAATTTCATCGCACAAGACGGGTCACTGTTATGCTGATTAATGACCTCCCCTGATTTGATTCCTTCCGATCCCTGTTTGGCAGGAAAGTATTTTTCTTCAATCCTTACCCATTCTTCCTGTCTGTTAACCACTAGTTTCAATATCAAAACTCCAATCAGGATTAGAAGCAACAAGCAAAGCAACAAGCTTTTCATCCGCAACCCTTCCATGTTTATCTCCTTTCTATTTTTAAGGCTGTTTTCATAAACGTTGTCCCTTTTCAATGAGCGAGTGGTGGAATGTAGCTCGTTTAGTAGAAATTCTGTTTTTTAGACAACAAAAAATTATATGCCATCACTTCCCAAGACATTCGTATATTTTCCTCCTTGAAATTTGATCAAAAGGGATTTACAATTAAACTAACGACCGTTAGTTAGTTTTTAAAAAGGATGATCAGGATGAAAAGCGATAATAAGCAATTGATAAAAGATGTGGCATTGGATTTATTCGGGCAGAAAGGCTACGAAGATACTTCGTTAGCCGATATTGCCAAAGTGGTGGGAATTAAGAAGCCCTCCATTTACAACCATTTTCAAAGCAAAGAGGATCTATTTATCGAAGTGTTAGAGGATTTGATCATAGCTGAAGAGACGGCTTATAAACTTACAGTGGAAAAAATGATTCCTCAAGAACCGCTGAAGAATATCAAAATACTGTTTGATTTATTTTGCCACAGGTTAATGACAACAAAGGAAGCACTGTTGTGGAAAAGAGTCACATTCTTTCCTCCAGAACTGTTTAAAGACTTTATCCAAAGACAATTTATATCATTTTGAACAGGTTACATCCTCTATCTTAGCGTCGGTTTATGAGGCAGGCGCAAATCAACATCTGTTTCAAGAAATCAATCAGGATGAATTTATTGCCTCTTTCTTATGTTTAGTGGACGGTGTGTTTTTAGAACATCATTATTACACCGAAGAAATTTTTCAACAGCGAATTGAATCGGCTTGGAAGGTATACGAATTGGGTATCTCAAGTCGAAAAGGAGAGTAGCATCATGGGTTGGATTTATGTGGTTGTAGGAGGACTCTTGGAGATTGGATGGGCAACGGGGTTATCCATGTCGGAAGGATTCACTAAACCTGTGCCCAGTATAATCACAGCGTTCCTCATTTTAGTCAGCTTTTATTTTTTCTCACAATCAATGAGACTGTTGCCGATTGGAACGGCTTATGCCGTCTTTACCGGCATTGGCGCAGCAGGTACAGCTGTTATCGGAATGTTCTTCTTGGGTGAAGGGATAAGTTTAGTGAAAATTGCATTGATCACTCTGCTCCTATTCGGAGTGATTGGATTGAAGATGAGTGATAAAGAAGAAAAAGATACGGGGGGGGCTTATTGATGGCGTGGATATTTCTCCTCTTTGCAGGGTGCTCAGAAGTGGTCATGGTTACATTTATGAAGCTTTCAGAAGGTTATAAGAAGCTTGTCCCTTCTATCATCAGTTTTGTAGCTGGAACACTTAGTTTTTACCTATTGTCACTATCCCTGATCCATATCCCCGTGAGTACCGGATACGGGATATGGACCGGGATAGGATCTGCCGGGGCAGTGATCATGGGGATGCTGTTCTTTAAAGAAAGAAAAGATGCCAAACGGCTCTTCTTTATTTGCTGTATTGTCGGAAGCATCATTGGATTGAAATTGGTTTCTTAAATAAAAAGATCTTGCACCCGTTATGTGTAAGATCTTTTCTGGCTAGTTGATGATACCATTCCCTACAATTTCAAGTTCGATATTCGGCTTGATGGTGATGGTGGGGTACTCCTTCTCCCAATCCATTTGCTTCCATTCTTTAGGGTGAAACGCAATGAATTCTCTGCCAATTCCGAATAGGTCAGCGTTCGCTTCCTGAATTTTCCGGATCGTTTTTTCTGCATCACTCATAAGATGTGCTGAGATTTTTTTATCAAGCTCCTTGATCTTTTGTTTATCAGCTAGTTCATCCTGAGGAAATTCGACAATCGTTGCCTTCGTTTTCAATGTCAATTCCACTTGTATATTTCCTGGTGTAGAAGAAAGTATTTTCATCTTGGTTTTTGGATTTATTAAATTATATGTAATATAATTTTCGATCTTCACCTTTCTCCCTTTCTCCACTTTGGTGACAAACCTCACAATTTTCCCTTTTTGATTCATTAAAACCAGTAATAAAGTTGACTCAGGAATCGAGAGGGTGCCACTCATGGAACGTTCATGGAATAATGCAGTTCCACTTAGAACAAGTTCCTCATGATCAATCTTAAAAAGGGGCACAAAGAAATCCTTTCCTTCATCGAACATAAGTGTACATACGGATTGGAGGTTCACTTTCGGGATACCCGTGAATGATTCGGCAGAACTGATGGTTTCAATAATGTATTCGGATATTAAAATGTTTTTCTGGGAAATCAATTTCAGAACATCACCGGCCTCCCCTTCCGTTACAGCTAATTTAGAGGAAATCGAACTGTTTGGATCCCTGTAGAAGATGTCCAGAAAATCATAGACATCCTTTTTCGCAAGACTTTCCCCTAGCAAAAAGACTCGATTTTTAGATGGTTCAAAGCTGCCTGATACTTTCCGGTCCATATGCATTCGTACTTCCCGAACTGTTCTTCCATTTGCTTGAACCATAGAGTTGGTCGGGATACCTTCTTTAAAGTCTCTTATGATAGCTGTCGCGTGAATATTTTCTTCTGGTGTGAGATCGAAGGCAGAGGAAAAAACAAGTCTTCCATTTTTTAATAATCTTTGATCCCAGCACCCTGTCAAGCATAATACCATGACCATTAGTAGGATAAGGATTTTTCTACTTTTCATTGCTGCTTCTCCCTTTCGTGTTTTTTAAACACCAATGATATGCCTAGTAGCATGAGGGGTATGAAGAACACGAATACGTAAGACATATATATGACTGCCTTATTGTAGACTTCCATTTGATCATACTTTACCATTAGAGCAATAATCAGTCCCATAACACCGTATATAATTGGAAGGAATGTGCGTTTGATTTTTTTTGCTTTACGGAGGAAGAATGAAGTTCCTTCTGTTGCAAAGAATAAATAACTTGTCAATGATGTGATGACATTTACAACCCACAAGGAAACAAACACAAGATCGATCCGTTCGACTATTTGCAAATACAATGACTTCACAAAATATAAAACCGGTTGTGGAATAATTTCAATTTCTGTGGGGCTAAATGTCACTATACTTACTATCGTCATAAATGCATAAATGATTGTCACAGTGATATTTGCAACCGTTACGTTTATGAGAATGGACTTATCCCCATTTTGTTTAAAGTGAGGGTATAGAATGAGCAACAGTTCAAATCCCAGCATAGAGAAATACGCTTCATTCGCACCCTTCAGCCAGTTCACTACCCCTGATTGTCCTATCGGGAATAAATATCTGAACTCAACTGGATAGGTCACCAGCACTATGATTGAAATAACCAGTAGAAAAATGATGAGACTCGATACAACTACATAAATATTACTTATCCCTATGACGTCCTCTTTCGCTAAGTACATGGCAGTCGCAATCAACAGCAACATGATGATCCATTTAGGGGTGAAGGTCAGCACCCACATCTTAATGATCTTGGTGGAGTACATCAAAATCAATGCCGTTACCAATAGCGCATATAAAATATAAGCGCAATTTAGAAAAGATCCCGTTATTTTCCCCAGTAATATTTTTGAGTATTCAAAGAGTGACTTAGAAGGAAAACGTCTGCCTAATAGCCACAGTATCATGATAACAGCCTGTACCAGCATTCCTGCTAAAAGGACAGCAATCCATGCGTCCTGCTTGGACTTCAAGTATACATTAAACGGTAAGCCCAATATCCCAACACCTATTTGTGTTTGGATGATGAAAAATGTTAACTGCACCCCATTGAGCTTAGTCTGATTGTTCATTTTTCTTCCACCCTCTTGGGTTCGTCGTCTTCCATTTATATATTGCCTTTAAATCTTTCGGACGTTCCTTCATTAGCCAAATCGGAACCCTTATTAAGGCATCTATAAGTGCTTTAGCATCCAATGGTGCGACCGGATATAAGTAATAATGTCCAAGAGATTTAAGTTTAGACATATGGATAAGGGTAAACATAAGCCCAATGACGATCCCGAAGAAACCGAATAATGAGGCTAAAACCATCAACGGAAATCCTAATATCCGGATGGATGTGCTCAATTCATTCGATGGGATGACGAATGATGAAATCGCCGTGATGGCAACGACAATGACCATTGTATTAGAAACAAAATTAGCTTCGACCACTGCTGTCCCGATGACAAGTCCACCTACTACCCCGATGGTTTGAGCGACTGGATTAGGTAGTCGTATGGCAGCTTCTCTTAATAATTCAAGGGTGAATTGCATAATTCCTGCCTCAATCAAAGGCGGAAAAGGCAAATACTCCAATGAGCTCTTGATTGAAAAAATAATCTCTACCGGAATGACTTCATAGTTATAGGAAATCACAGCAATATAAAACGCAGGAAGGCATAATGTCGTTATAAAACTGATCAACCTGATCAATCTTAGGAAAGAGGCTATAAATGCACGAGAATTATAATCCTCCGACGTTTGAAAAAAGCTAAAAAACGTAACAGGAAATATTAATGCGGTTGGACTACCTTCCATCAGAAGGACCATCCTTCCCTCCATCAGATTCGCTACTACTCTATCAGGCCGTTCCGAGTTCAAGAATTGAGGAAAGGGTGAAAACGAATTATCTTCTAAAAATTCTTCAAAGTAACCTGGAGATTGTATGGAGTCTGCCTGGATATACGTAATGCGCTCTTCTATCGTCTTCACAATCTCTGGATCGGTGAGGGTCGAAATACTGACCAGAGCATATTTCGTTTTCGTTGTGTCTCCCACATGGGAATATTTCACGGTTACCTTTCTGTTCTTGATTCGCTCACGAATATATTGTACATTTTCTGTCATATTTTCACTAAACCCTTGATGAGATCCCCTGATGACTTTTTCATTAATTGGTTCATTGCGGTGGGCTGACTGGTTTTTAGGGGCTGAAATCAGGAACATACATTCTTCCTTTTCTTGCATTAGGAGGCATTTCCCATCCGCCAATGCATCCAATACCTCCTGTAGATCTACCGTCTCGATAATATTTGTACCAAAAATGACATGTTGGATTTGACCAAATGGGTTTTCCTGCATTGGCTTGATGACGTTGGTTTGAATGTTTTTTACATCCACAATGGAATCGAGGAAGATAAGCTTCATTTGTCTGTCATTAAAGACCATATCTCTGATGGTTAGATCATCTGTCAGAAAAAGTCCCTCTCGAATAAACGCTATCTTCTCCCCTAAATTCATAGGGTGAGTAACGCTGACCTCCAATTCTTCATCCATTGGCTTGATTAATTTACGTGTAGCCCGCTTCGTAAAGGACCTTCTCATGCAAACACCTTCTGATAAAAGTTTATTACCATGTATCGTGTCCACTAATTGCAGAGTTATGCAGGACTATCTCACGGCTTCTGCAGTATTCAAAATGTTTATTCGTTTTCTCTTTCAATGCGTTTAAGTTCTTCAATTGTGAGATTTCCCACAAACAATTCTTCCTTCACTCTATATATTAGTAGGGTTTTCCTTCCTTTTTTTGATATACTTAATCAGATAAACTAGTCGATAGATAGAGGTGAACAGATTGTCCAAGCAAAAGATGTATTCATGGAGCTTACAAATTCTTATTATTCTTACCATCATTTATGTTTCAACAAAGATTTCTTTTTTATTTGAACCAATCGTCGTATTTGCATCAACATTATTTTTCCCAATTATCATTTCAGGATTTCTGTATTTTTTATTAAATCCATTAGTCAATCTTCTCGAGAAGGCAAGACTTCCGAGAACTCTTGCCATTATCGTCCTTTATGCAGCCATCATCGGCTTGATGGTATTACTGATTGGCAACATTGCTCCTATCATTTCCAGACAGGTCACAGCGTTATTTAACGCACTTCCTGAGTATGCACAACAAACGAGGAACTTTATTGAGTATCTGTCGGAAACACAACAATTTAAATGGATGATGAATCAGGATTACGTTTCATTGAAAGATATTGAAAATCAATTAGTCGATTTTGCCAATACGTTACCTGATAATATCACCACTGCTTTGAAAGGGTTATTGAGTGTGTTGACGAGTATCACCATTCTTATTGTGACTGTCCCTTTCCTACTGTTCTTCATGTTTAAGGATGGTCATAAATTCCCTAAGGCGATTTCGAAATTTCTGCCGCCTGCCTACCGTCAAGAAGGAATCAATACACTGAAGGACACGAGTGGAACACTTGCAGCATACATACAGGGGCAATTGACGGTTGCTTCATTTGTGGGGACGCTTACCTTTATCGGGTATTTAATCATCGGCCTCCCTTATGCTTTGGTTATGGCACTCATAGGGGCTGTCACCAATATCATCCCCTTCATCGGACCGTTTATCGGGGCTGCTCCTGCAATCATTGTCGCATTATTCGACTCACCAACCAAGGCGATACTGGTTGTCGTTGTTGTCACGATTGCACAGCAAATCGAGGGAAATCTGCTTTCCCCTCTTATCCTTGGCAAACGATTGGATACTCATCCAGCGACGATCATCATTTTATTGCTAGTAGCAGGAAACCTTGCTGGTATTCTTGGCATGATCCTAGCTGTCCCATTTTACGCAGTTACCAAAACAATCGTATTGAATTTTGTGAAGTTCATCAAATTGCGAAGATCTAAAATACAGGAATAAGGTGGAGACAACCGGGCGTACCCGGTTGTTTTTTTGTGTAGTGGTTTAATACAGTTCCAGTGTGGATGACGAGGTTAAGTAAATCAGAAGGAAGGGGGAGAGCTTGCACGATCTTCCCGCTTAAGCGAAATCTTTCCTCACATCCGTTTGAACATAATCACATGAGGCCCGATAGGTTCAATTTCAAAGACGTCTCCCGACTGAGTTAGGCCCAACTTCTTATAGTAAGGACTTGCGGAAGTTCTGGCATTACACCACCACAGTCGGCATCCCCTTTCTTTCAGGATTTCTTCACTTTCTTCTATAAGGCTCTTTCCGATACCCTTCCCTCTGTATTCCGGGAGCGTGGCCATCCCTCTTAACCGGAATGGGTGATCTTCCTCCAAGCTCTCTTGTCTTTCTTTATAAAATGAGCCAATACAGATCAGCTTTTCTCCCTCGAAAGCACCAATATGAAAGGTATTTTGGTCGAAGTCACCGTCATACTTGCATTCATTGATTGTTTGAGTCGGCCTTAAGATCTGTTGCCTTATGGGATAGGTTTCGGAAGCTGAAATCAAACGGACCTGAACCATCTTCTCACTCCTCCATCATTAAATATGTAACTCATTAATTTTATCATAATATCTCATTTACAAATCAAAAAAAGAAGCAATCCCCACAATGGAATTTGCTTCGCTCATTGGATCATTTCTTTTTAAACAGTTTATTCGACGCGCCCTTGACTGCTTTACTAGCGGTATCTACTGTTTTCCCGACAACTTTATTTCCTGTATTGCTTACGTTTTTCACGAAGTCTGTCGACGTATCTGACACCTTTCCGACTAATCCGCCTTTTCCACTTACACTTTTGATGATTCCATTTGCAGTGTCTGCAGTTTTATTCAACAGTTCACTGGCCGACTTTGATGTATTCTTCACTAAATCTCCCGGGGTGTTGCGCTTATCCTCACTCATGATGATTATCCTCCCTCGAAAAAAGACTCATCACTATCCCTATGTGTCAGAAGAGGAAAGTATGCAGACTATTGACAATTATCTAGGATTCCCTAAATACTTTGTAGATATTGGCGTTTCTTGTATCGCACCATCTTTCTTCTCAACCCGGTATGCCAATGCATGTTTTCTTGAACTCACTACATTGTGAAGTTCTACGTCTATAAAATGCAAGGCTGCCCCATCATCAGCAGCATAACCAGACTTCAATACTCCTTTTTCAATATATGAATGATAAAGAGGGCGCCGGTTTTCCTCGCCGTCATAATGGGGGGAATGGCTACCTTTTAGCAACCCTAATCCATTGATTGTTTCCAATCCGTCGCCGTAAGAATCGGTCGTTCCTTCTTCAAACCAGCAAATCGATCCTGCACTTAATCCTGCAAGGATGATCCCTGAATCCCATGCTTTTCTTAGAATCGTGTCAATACCCCATTCTTTCCATAGGGCAAGCATACACAAGGTGTTTCCCCCTCCTACATAAATAATGTCCTTTTCAAGCAGGAACCCCTCTAAATCCCTGGTTGTAGGTTTGAATACAGATAAATGGGAGGGCTCGCATGATAGCGATGTAAACGCCCTATAATAACGTTCAATATAATTTTCTGCATCTCCGCTTGCTGTTCCCAGAAAGCATACCTTTGGATTTGATGACGTGGACTGGTCTAAGATATATTGATCCAACAGCAGGTTCTCAGGCTCCATGGAAAAGCCTCCCCCACCCATTGCAATAATTTGTTTCATTTAATGACTCCTCTCTCTCTTTTAGAATATATCGATAAGTATCTTTATCCTACCAAATTCACCTTGGGCAGAGTGAATTTTTTTATACATTATTAGGGAACCTACAAAAAACCCCCTATGAAACATAGAGGGCTGTCATGCATATTCAGTTGTTTTCCGGTTCAGATTTTCTCTTGTTTTTTAACCTGCTTTCATCTTGAAAGGAGAGTATCAACCCATAGGTCATGACGATTAGGATAACGCCTAACGGTAATGCAGTAATGATTGTGGCTGCCTGCAGTCCACTGATTCCGCCTGTTCCCATGAGTATGGCTGCGATGGCCGCCAAGACAATCCCCCAGCTGAATTTAACGAAAAACGGAGGATTTAAGCTTCCATTCGACGTTTGCATCCCTAGCACAAACGTTGCAGAGTCAGCCGATGTGACAAAGAACGTAATGATTAAAAATAGTGAAATAATCGACAATACCCCGCTAAGAGGCATTTGATCATACACATAAAATAGTGCCGTCTCCAAGCTTTGTCCTGATACATCTATACCTTGGACAAAGTCATAATACAATCCGGTGCCGCCGAATACCCCAAACCAGAGAGAGCAAACGATTGTTGGAACGATGATGACCGCAATGATAAATTCCCGGACAGTCCTTCCTTTTGATACCCTGGCAATGAACGTGCCTACAAACGGAGTCCAGGAGATCCACCACGCCCAATAAAATATTGTCCAATCCTTCACCCATTGATTATTTTCTACATTAAAAGGGGAAAAACGCAAGCCCATGCTCGGAAGGTTCTGAACATAGCTTCCAAACGTTGTCAAAAACAATTCAAGAACAAATTGGGAAGGTCCAACTACGAGGAAAATAGTGAATAACAATACAGCCAGTATCATATTGGCATTACTCAAATATTTAATTCCCTTCGATAAGCCGGTGGAAGCAGAAGTTATGTACAGTACAGTTGCAATCCCCATGATGATAAGCTGAACGGTGAAATTTATAGGGATATCCATAAGATAATGTAGTCCGCTATTAATTTGTTGAGCACCGATTCCCAGTGAAATGGCTACACCGAAAATAGTTGCAAATACAGCAATGATGTCCACGATATAACCTATCGGACCTTTGGCCTTTTCTCCGATGACTGGATATAAGGTAGCGCTCATAAGACCTGGCATGCCCTTTCTGAATTTGTAATAGGCTAATGCCAATGCCACAACAGCATAAATGGCCCAGGCATGGAAACCCCAGTGGAGATATGTATAGCGCAATCCTATTTTAGCAGATTCAATCGTGTCTCCTTTTCCAAATGGAGGTGTCGCATAATGGGAAACTGGTTCGGATACCCCGTAGAATAGAAGCCCAATACCCATTCCTGCACTAAAGAGCATGGCAAACCATGTCAAAGTGGAATATTCGGGCCTATCACTGTCCTTGCCTAATCGAATCTTCCCATATTTACTAAAAGCAAAAAAGATGGCGATAATAAAAAAGAATGTAGCTGAGAACTGATAAAACCAGCCAAACTTATCAAGTAGCAACCCTTGTGTACTGGACATTATATCCATCATTCCCTGAGGGAAAATGACTCCCCACAATACAAAGATTACTCCGATTGAAATCGAAATCCAAAACATTGGTGTAAAATTCTTCACCTGACTTCCTCCTTAATACGATTGTGTCATTCCAACATGCATTACTAAATAATGTAGAGAATAAAGACATGAAATTATTATTACCCTCATCTTCCAAACTCTAAACTGGTAAGTTAATGGAAAGCAACAGGGACGGGCCTTCATCCGAATGAGCTACACTCATTTGGCAGGAAAAGAAAGAAAACGCTATCCAAAAAAATATATATGTTTTGTGTATCTTTTCTTCATTTTCGGGCAAATTATAGTAGACGGAGGTGATAATCATGACAAACAATAACAACAAAAAACCACAACAACAAAAAAATGAAGCTGAATTTGCTCAAGAGCAAAACGCTGCTGAAAGAGCTAAAAAAGCTGCTAAACAACAAAATCAACAAAACCAACAAAACAAGTAATCAAACATAGCAACCAAACTGAATACTTAAATAAGAGACTAGTCAACCGACTAGTCTCTTTCCATGAGGTCCGTCCCTCACATAAATATTGTGCACACAAAAAACCTCCCCGGAATGCTCCAGAGAGATTAGTACTTAGCATATTCATTCTACCTGAAAATGTGCATGATTTTTAGGATGACAATCCCCATTACATTATTACTTAGGGTCTGAATGGATTCATGACTTATTCTTTTTAAAGGGTTTGTACGCTACAAATATGGCAATAACCGCAGAGATCACGCTGATAAAGGTTCCGATTAAAGGAGAACCAACATATCCCGTACTTTCATAAAAATATGTCAGAGACAGACCGATTATAATACTTAGTGCAAGACTAATTGCTAAAAACACACCGATAAACACAAAAAACTTCTTTCCGTTTTTCCACAAGATGAAAGCACTCCCGTATGTCAGGTATTGTTATTTACACAATAACATAGTCGTAAAAGAAGACGAAATAAATACTTCAATATGAAACAAGAATGCATGTAATTTGCCATTCAAGGCCGTTGATTTTACTATTTTCTACTTATCCATTTCCTTTGAAGATTGTTTCACGTTAACCTCGAGACGACTGTTCCCCATAAGGTAGACAAACACCAGTGCAATGCCAAGTGGAATCAAAGCGTAGGCAAAGGTTGTTGTGATCGATTCAGACATTGCGTTTGTAATCTTAGAAAGGACAAAATCAGGAATTTTCTCACGCATTTCCGGTTCGAAAATACTTCTCGCATCTCCCGTAAAGCTCTCTCCAGCTCCTTGACCTTTGAAAGCATTCTCCAATTTCGCTGCAAAAAGTTTCGTTTGTAGTGTTCCATACACCGTTATTCCAATTGTCATCCCGAGCGACCGGAAAAACGCATTCGTCGAGTTTGCCGACCCTCTAAATCTTGGATCCAACTTATGGATTGTGGCATTCGGTAGTAAAGAGAATGAAAATCCAACACCAAACCCGCTCACGATCATATATAGCGTTAACAACCACCTACTCGTATCTTTGCCCATCGTTGCAAGTAAGATCATCCCTATAATAAAGGAAATAATGGACACCCACATAATGTTTCGATAGCTTGTTTTCGTCATTCGAATCCCTGCCACAGCACTACCTGCAACAGACCCAAGCATCAATGGGGTTAATATTAAACCTGCGTTTGTAGCAGAGCCACCATAAACAGCCTGCACAAAGATCGGAATCAGAATGGTCAAGATGATGAAAGCAGCACCATACAGAAATGCCAAGGCTTGTGCTGAGGCAAATAATGGTGATTTAAACATCCAAAAAGAGATGATAGGCTCTGATGCTTTTCGCTCGATCAATAAGAAACTAACAAAGAATAAAAGGAAGGAGCCAAATAATCCAATGATTTGCCAAGAGTCCCACGAGAATTCCTTACCACCGAATTCAAGGGCGAACATTAAACTGACAACCGCCACCACTAACGTAATGGCACCTCCCCAATCAATCCGCTGAGTTGATCTCTCTGTGGATTCTTTATATGAAGTTGTGATAAAAAAGAGAGAAAGAAGTCCGATTGGCACATTCACGTAAAAAATCCAATGCCAACTGAAATTATCGGTTAAAAATGCTCCTATCAAAGGTCCAAACACAGAAGCCGAGCCAAAGACCGCTCCTAAAAGCCCTGTCATCTTTCCTCTTTTTTCAGGTGGAAATAGATCAAATACAATCGTAAAGGCTATGGGAAGTAAAGCTCCCCCGCCTATCCCCTGGATGGCACGGAATATACTTAATTGAACAATATCCTGTGCAATCCCACATAGAGCTGATCCAATTAAAAAAATCGAAAGACCGAATATGTAAAACCGTTTCCTTCCATACATATCTGAAAGCTTTCCGAAAATCGGCATCCCGGCCATAACCGCTACCATATAAGCAGATGTGACCCAAACAAACTTATCCAAGCCGCCGAGATCTGAAACAATTGAGCCCAAAGCTGTTGCAACAATGGTATTATCCATGGCTGACATCAGGATTCCCAACAATAAACCAGCAAGAGCCAGCTTCATATTACTTTCTTTTGCAACCACCACAATCACCCTTCCATATTTTCAAAACAAATAATAACTCCTATATCATTATAAAACTTTCCTTCTGATTGTCTAGCCTATTAACCCATTCAGTTGCCCATCTGGGAGCGATCCCTTCATTGGGCTAACCGAAAAATGATTCATGTAGACGCTTCTAAACAAAAGCAGTGGAAACGAATGAAAACATAAAAAAAAACAGAGTACGTCAAGTGACGTACTCTGTTTGGAGTTTTACAATTGGATTACTTTTGAACGTTAGCTGCTTGTGGTCCACGAGCGCCTTCAACGATTTCAAATGTAACGTCTTGACCCTCTTCTAATGATTTGTATCCTTCACCTTGGATAGCAGAGAAGTGAACAAATACATCGTCTTGACCTTCAACTTCGATGAAACCGAAACCTTTTTCAGCGTTAAACCATTTAACTTTACCTTGTAACATAAAACAAGTACCTCCTAGTGCAGTAGCACATAAAAAATTTATATTCCTGCTCTGATTAAAATTCAAGTCGAATGTACTTCAATCATGCATATTAACCGAACAAAAATAACTATCTTTACTATAACAGATTTTCATGTAAAACTCAAGAAATGAATGGGTCTATTTGTAAAATGACCAAGCGGTGTTATTCTGTTTTTATCGTTTGATTTTCTTTTTCGTATAGCTTCTTAATCATGCGGATTTGTCCTCGATGACTGATTTCATCCTCGAATACATGGAACCATTTGAAGAAATTATTCCCCTTCTGTCCATACCACCAATCCGTTTCTTCATACAGCCACGACTCCTCCAACTGCTTAAATTGTTCAATCGTTGTTTCCCTGGTGCTCTCAAGATTTGTTAAATAGTACTCTACCGTTTTGCCCTTTATGACTTCAGCTGCCTTGCTCCCCAAGCTTAAAGCAGGTTCCAGGGTCTTGGCATACTCTTCGATTTCACCATCTTCAAGTCGTTGGAATGTCAGTACCTGATAAATCTTTTCTACCGCATCAAAATGAGCTAACAACATGCCGATCGAATTAGCATCATCGTGACATCGATAATCAAGCATGTCGATCGAACCATTTTCCACATCCCGAATGGTGGTGAATCGTGCATATTCCATCATTGACACCAGCAAAGAAAAGTCCTTCTTCATTCCATTCTTCTCTTTAATTAAATATAACGAGTCCATTTCCATTGTGAATCCCCCTTTTCTTTCTCAATTAACTATATTGGATAAACATTGGGAATTTCCTTTATTTTTTTGGATAATCGGCATTACGCTCGAAGTATTTTCCAAATCATATTGATTTGTAGGCTTTTTAATAGAACTAGCAGGAGGCATTTACTACTTCGAAGCCTGTGAGTGTAATGACAGTGGATTTCTTTGTCTTGGTCTGGCTTTCCTTTTATATCATCACCGGGTTGTATGGTGTGAGGACAATGCGGTGGCTTTGCTTCTTGCCTATCATCGCTCCTCTTATGTTACGATGGAAGAAATGAAACTGGAGGGATGCGTCCTATGTTTACGAAGATACCAAAAGAACAGAAAGATGAAATGATTGGAAGGATTCAGAGTTTTTATTATGAACAAACCGGGGATGAAATCGGGGATCTTGGGGCTGAACATTGGTTTGATTTCTTTATGAAAGAAATCGGTCCATTCCTTTACAATAAAGGAGTGTTAGATTCTAAGGATGTATTAATGGATAAGATGCTCCTTCTTGAAGACGATCTGTATGCATTAAAAAGGCCTCTTAATTCCCGTTGAACTCGAATATATAAAAATGGAGCAGGGGTTATCCCCCTACTCCTTTGTAACGTTATGAAGAACCCTATCATCGATTCGGCCAGAGTCATTCACAACTTCAATCGTAATCGCTTCTTTATCTTTGTTTTTTATCTCAGAAATCAACTTGTTCATCTGTTCTGGTTTTTTTATATCTACTGTTTTTGTTACCTTATGCTCTTTTGCCTTTACTCCTTCTTTATGACTCTTCAACTTTTCATCGACGTAAATCAAATCGATGCCCAAAGCATCTCTCATCGTTTTCCCCTGTATGAAAAAACGGACTTGAAACGGAGTATTCGGCTCCAAGGCTCCGTCTGTCAATACTCCTGTAAATGAAATCGTTTTGGCTTCATCATTGATTGTTACACTACCCTTTTCAATCATATCTGCTGCATTTCGATTGCATCCACTTAAGAGAATAGCGATCAAAACAACAGCAATCATTGCGGCTTTTAACCCTTTCACAACGTTTTGCCCCCTTATATGTATGTGCTTTCTTATCTTACCAAATGATAATAAAAGAAAGCCAGAAACAATTGTTTCAGATACATATAAACGGCCATATTTCTATTGGATTTGGAAGTGAAAATTGGAGCAAATTAGTAAGGTGGGCATTTTCAAGAGGGGTCTGGTCTGTGGTGCAACCTGCTCGATCATCTCAAGGGGGAATTACTATACAAAAGAATAGGAAGGTGGTTGGATCAACAGCAGCCATGTAATTCCATCAGGATTACATGGGGGTTATATGTTATCTATTCTATTTCATGAAGCTTCAAATAAAGGTTTGATACTACCACCAATCGGCGCAGTGTGTAATAAAACGGGTCCAGCGGGTCATTAACGTACTCATTTATCATTCTTTATCCACTATTTTTTGAGATGTTTGTTACATACTGCTTTTAGAATGAACAATTTTTCCTGTACACTTAACATTCTCCAACATTTAGCACGAATGATCATGATTATTTTCCCCTCTCCTTTATTACATCATCTTCTACTTACTTCTCTTTACCTCCTTTCAATCCATTGCAAACCATTCAATTTGCTACATATTGACAAACAAAAATACTTTCTCCGACAGGTTGTCCTAGCGAAAAAAGTATAAATTCGAAACATATGTCAATCTGTATGGGTATTTGTAGAATTTCTTTATTATCTTTTTAGTGTTCGCACGGTTTAAGATGGTTTGACCCGTCATGAAAGGAGTTTCACAAAATGGTGAAGAACACGGGCGGTTAGTCCCCAGATGACTTTATCTTCATAATAATAGAAATGCTCTTTCATATTCCTCGCTTGCCATTGATAATTTTCTCCTCCTGGTATTTGTTTAAATGGAAAGCCCTTTTCCGGCTCCATCTTAAATTTAATAGTATACAAATCAGGTTCTCTTTCACGAAGAAAGGAGAGTGGCGTTGTGAAAATTTCTTCCACTTCCGCTGAATTAGGTTTTAAGTCTTCCAATGATCCATTCAATTTCCCCACATATGGATAAATGATGGTCCCAAAAGGAGACACCATGTAATCGAGAGGATAAACTTCTGAGATTGTGTTCACATCAATCCCCAGTTCTTCCGAGGTCTCTCGAAGTGCCGCTGCCATCTCATCGGAATCACTTCGATCAATCCGGCCACCTGGAAAACATATCTCTCCGGGCTGTCTGCGCATATCGAATGAACGGACTTCAAAAAGAACGTGAACTTCCCCGTTTACTTCTATTAAAGGAAGTAGAATAGCATATTCAGAAAACGTTTCACTTCCCAGCACTTTAGGTGTCCTGTCCTTGAAACGATTCAATAATTCGTTTATATCCATCCTCTTCTCCCCCTTTATGATAATCTATTCTATGATTTTCTTTATTATAGTATGAACCGGAACTCAGGACCAAGCATTACGTTCCATCACAATAAATTCCATTTGTTTCCATTCATTCTCTGAATCTATGATATACTGTAAGGGTCTTCTCCTTTGTTGAGAGGAACAATGAGTAGATCGAGAAAGGATTTGAATGCATGTTTGGAAAAGTAGCTTCAGATGTTTTAGGTTTAAGCGATATTGGTACGGTCATAAAACCCGCAGACTATGACAAAGCGGATTCTGATGATTATATTATGCATGAAGATGGCGAGAAGATTTATTTCTTAATCAAGTCCAAATCCGATGAGTACTGTTTCACAAATAAAGCACTCATCCATTTGGACGGTACAAGTGCAGCCAGCAAAAAACGGGTGCTCCGCCGCTTGGACTTTTATAAACATCAGCTCTCAAATGTCCTTCTTGAAACAGCAGGGACAGTGGATCTGGATGTTGAAATCAAATTTAAAATCGGCTCAGAAGTATATTCGATCGATGTTCACAAAAAGCATTTAACAGAAGTGAAAGATTTATATAAATCCCTTATAAAAATTGGTGAAATCACCACTGACAATAGCATCTATTCTTCCTTTGCCAACGATAGTCTTCAACTTGCTTCCTCCACATTAGGTCAGGTGAAGACGGATGATGTGAACGTAGTGGAGCAGTTTAAAGAAGTGAATCAATATGCCTTTAACTGGCTTTCAGATAAGAAAAAAGAATTTACGCTAAAAGATTTCGGCTTTGTATTCGAAAAGTTCATCCAAAATTAATCAGCTACACCCGGCTGGAACATCCAGCCGGGTGTAGCTGCCATTATTTCATTCAGGTTCCGGCAGTTTGGCCCCTTTCCACTCCTGAATACCATCATCTTCAATGATTCCCAGTGTCACATCTGCAATATCAGGATCAGCCTTCAATTTGTCCTGGATGGCAAACTTGATATCGTCTGCTTCAGAAAGCGGTAATCCCCTCTTTAACTCAAGATACGATTCTACATGGTAATAACGGCCCTCCTGGATAATTCTCATCTTGAATATATCCACGACCGCTTTATGCTCAAAGATGGTCGCAGCGATTCGTTCTTCCACTTCCTTTGGTGCAGCAACTCCGATCAGACCGACCATATTATCATATCCAACTCGAAAGGCTACCCCCACCATCAGAAAACCAATCATGATGGTCACAATTCCATCAAGAAGTTGAAACGTAGAAAAATAGGAGACCAATACGGCAATCAGAGCCAGAAAGGCACCCGTTACAGCGACTATATCTTCATAAAACACGAGCCTTGTCGGCGGCGCTGCCCGTTTTACGTTTTTGAATGCCCCTGTAAAAATTCCTACTCCTGTGCTTTCCTCACGTGCCTCCTGACCGATTTCCTTCATTACTTTAAAGAGAATCGCCCCATCTATCATGATATTCAGCAATAACACCGACACATTCAGCCAGATTCCTTTGACGAGAGCCGGATGATTGAGTAGATGGATCCCTTCACGAATCGTTTCATATGCCATCACGGAAACCACGATGACGGCAATCATACAGAACAGGTTGATGACACGGCCAAATCCCGTCGGAAACTTATCTGTCGGTTGCTTCTCTGAAAGGACACTTCCGATAAACACAAAGCCTTGATTGACTGCATCAGCTAACGAATGCATAGCAGATGCAAACATAGCCCCACTTCCGCTCATAAAGAAAGCGATCCCTTTTGCAATGGCCAGTACACCATTCCCCACCATGGCAAAAAAAGAAGACTTATTTCCTTTTTTCACAAGCGAAAAAAATGATTTATTACTCACTGAGCATACCACCTTACGTTTTATCTCTTCCCTTGTAGTATCTCTCAAGGTTGAACTTTCATAAGTCAATTGACGAACCTTATGAGCTTTTCTATACTGTAACAATGAGTACATAAAGACATTCCAAATTCGAATCTATTTAGGTCAGGAGAACAAACCATGGATTTTACCATTCAGCATCTTTCCTTTTATTTGATTCAAGTTGAAGGAAAAGGCGAAGAAGCAGATAAACGACATAAACATTTCCAAACGTTAACTGGAACTGAATACGAGGAAAGTCCTCTTAAAAGCTTCTTAGACGGAGAGTTGACTAAAATCGTGAAGCGAAAGGTCGATCGGCATTCTAAATCTGAGTCTGCCCCTACGAAAATTGGTCGATTTGTTGTAGAACCAGGGCATGAGTTAACTTCCAATCCGAACTATAATTTATTTGATCGTACACGTCATGCTGAGAATAAAGAAGACTTTCGTGAAGCATGTGACCAAATTGTTCAAATGTATATAGAAGCGAGCGCTATCCGAGGCGGTGCATTCCTTGTGGCGACTGCCAAGCTGACGAAATTCTTCGATGACCCATTTGTGTTTATTATGAAGTGTGATTTCGAACCCAAGGTCGCCACTATTACAGATGAAGCTACTCTCATACACAATGTCGAAATGGCCATCACAACAAAAAACATGAAATCCATCCAATACCCTTATATGCCTGAGGATGGGATGATGGATTCGGCTGAAATCAAAATCCACCAAGCATCACATGCCAGGTACTTTGAAGATTTCCTGAAATGGGTCGAATATGAAAAATCCATGCCTGAGATCGTTAAATCCCAAGTGTACGGGATGGTGAAGGAACATATTTCAGAAACCTATGCTGAAGAGAGCGACGAGCGAGTGGAATTTGAAGAAGCGGTTGAGGAATGGGCCATCAGTCCAAAACGGGAACTGCAGGAACGATTCACAACTGAACAGGTTGTAGAAGCCACTTCTCAAATTGTCGAGCAATCTCCTGAAGTAGAGCTGAAAGTAAAGCTTGACCATGTTTCCGTGAAAGCCCTCCTTTCAGACTTCGGGGACAACATTCATCTTGCGAAAGTGAACGGTCGATATGTATTGATGATTGAGAGTGAATCGGTCATGTTTGAAAAAGGCTTCTCGCCACTTGAATTTTTAAAGCCAGACGAGTTGCATGAAGTGATTCAACGAATACAAGAGAAGGAATAAGATCGAGAGGCTGGGACATAACGAAATCAATTTAATCGAAAGACGAACAATCAGGATAAAAGACCATGTTAGGATTTCTTGTGACACCGCTGCCCGATTTCCGTGCAAGACTTCGCTTTCCTCGGGCGGAAGGTAAGCACCTGCAGCGTAAATTCACCACATACTATTTAAAAGCAACAAAGTTTACGAAAACAGCCTTACATTTTGATTAATTGGGGATGAACCATGCTTACTTCTAAACAGTTACAAGAAATTAAAGACTTACAGACGTTGTGTGAAACACAGGATGGAATTAACTTGAAATTGAACTGGGATATGCTAGAAAGCCGACAAAACATGACAGATGACTACCTACATTACGTGGAAGATAAACTGATTGGATTTTTAGGATTATACGGCTTTGGTGATACGTATGAATTATGCGGAATGATACACCCGGAATTCCGCAGGCAGCAACTATTTCAAGGACTTTTCCACGAGGCCATTCAGTCATTGCGGACTCGAGCGGTACCTAAGCTTTTATTAAATACTCCAGGGTCCTCGTCTTCTGGAAAAGCATTCTTATCACAAATTAAAGCTGCCTATGATTTTACGGAATACGAAATGAAGTGGGATAAGAAAAGTCTGATTACGGAGCACCAGAAGATCCAACTACGAGTTGCAAGTGAAAAGGATATCGAAACCATCATCGATCTCGATGAAAAATGCTTTCAAGTTGAGAGAACCGATGCCGAATCGTATACCAGAAGATTATTGAACGAATCCGGTGAAGGCAATCTTATGATCGTTTTTGAAGAAAAAACGGTAGGGAAAATTAGAATTCAACGGGTGGACAATCGTAGTTTCATTTATGGATTTGCCATCCATCCCTCCTACCAAGGAAAAGGGATCGGTCGAAAGGCTTTGTCTCAAGTCGTGATGCAAGAATCGAAATGGACCAGTGATATATACCTGGACGTGGCGGCAACGAATCGTAAAGCTTTGAAGCTTTATGAATCAAGCGGTTTTCAAACGTTCTATAGCCAGGATTATTACCTGTATCCTTTGTAACAGATAAAGAAAGACAGTGGGTCTGGACCCGCTGTCTTTCTTTATCGATAAAAGATATGCTCGCACTTCCATGTATCACCAATCGTCAACACTCCATGAGAGTAATAAGGAAGCTTTCGTTTATCAGTGGGTGAACCCGGGTTGAACAGAAACACCCCCTTCATATAGCGGGAATAAGGAATGTGGGAGTGCCCAAAAATAATCACATCAACCTCATCATCTTCAAACGCTTCAAGGGCTCTTTTTTCCGTCGTTTTCCCTGTTCCATCCCCATGGATCACACCAATCTTCAATCCCATTTTCTCGATGACCCTTTTCTTCGGTAGAAGGGTATGAAGTTCTTCGCTATCTACGTTACCGGCTACCGCAATTAATTCCCCGTAAACCATAAATTCCTTATACATTTCGATTGTTTGAAAATCCCCCCCATGAATGATGAGATCACTCGATTTAAGGTCCTCTATTAAAGCCTCCGGAAGTTCCCTCCCTTTTCTAGGCATATGTGTGTCGGATACAATGACAATCTTCATATCAGTCTCCTTTTGCATATTGGGTGAATCTTAACCCAATTTAATACGTTCTTTCTCAATTACATCCAAATCAATCCGATTAAACAATGGTGAGGTGTTTGCAATGTTTAGCTTCAATGGCAGAGATACCTGACACCAACCAGGCTGTTCATTCAAGCTCAGTTGTTCCGTCAAAGATGAGGAGGTGAATGGTAAAAATGGCTGTAGTAAATTTCTAAGATTACATATGATAAATATAAACTCCTCCAGGACCTCTCTTCCTTCTTCCCTATTCTCTTTGATTACATTCCACGGTTTCTTCTCGTCAAAACGCTTATTGGACCAGCGAATGAACTCGAATACCTCTTCAAGCCCCTGTCTCGTACTTCCTTCTTCAATGGAGCGCCCTATACTTCTGAATGTCTCCTCCACTTTTTTTGATACATCCTTTTCGACGCTTGATATAAAAATGGTCTGACCAAATTCCTTCTCATAAAATTTAACCGTACGCTGAACGAGATTCCCTAAGGCTCCCAAAAGTTCACTATTATGACTGTAGATGAATTCTCTCCATGAAAAATCTGCATCTCTTTTTTCTGGTGCATTGATGGTGAGAAAATAACGAAGGGAATCGGGGTGATAATCGCCTAACAGGTCCTTCACCCATACAGCCCAATTGCCACTTGTTGAAATTTTTCGTTTCTCAAGGGTTAAATATTCATTTGAGATGATATAATCCGGAAGATTCCCTTCGTTTACACCCATCAGGACAGCTGGCCAAATAATGCTGTGAAACGGAATATTATCCTTCCCATGTACATAATAGGACGTGGTGTCCCCTCTCCAATATTCCTTCCAATCTCTCTCATGTTCTGCTGCCCATTTCATGGACGCACTTAAATATCCACTCACCGCTTCTACCCACACATAAATCTTCTTGTCTCGAAAACCTTCAATCGGGACCTCTACTCCATTATCTAAATCCCTGGTGACGGGCCGGTCATGCAGCCCCTCTTCCAGGTAGCGCTTTGTGAGTTGAAGAGCATTTTCTCTCCATTTTCCTTTATGATCATTCAGTAACGTTTCTAGAGGCTCTTGGAATTTAGAAAGGGAAAAATATAGATGGGTTGTGGTTTTCTGAACCGGTTCATTACCACAGAGTTTACAACGCTTCTCCAATAAATCTGTAGGATCCAATACCGTTGAGCAATGATCACACTGGTCTCCTCTTGCCTTTTGACCACATACTGGACAGATTCCTTCTACAAATCGATCAGGTAAAAATTGACGGTCATGCTCACAATAGGCTTGCTCCACACTCCTTTTCATATAGCCACCCCGTTGATAAAGATCGATAAAAATCCTTTGCACGACTTCATGATGATGCATAAGATCGGTTCTCGTATACTCATCAAAGCTGAATCCTAATGCTTGAAAAGCATGCAAAAATTCCTGGTGGTAGCGATCTGCTATTTCCTTCACGCTGACCCCTTCTTGCCTTGCCCGAATGCCGATCGGTGTGCCGTTACAATCACTGCCTGAGACGTATTGAACATTCTCACCTTTCATACGGTAATAGCGGGCAATAATGTCCCCTGGTAATAATGCAGCGATATGCCCAACATGCAATGAACCATTTGCGTACGGCCAGGCGCCTCCTATAAAAATGGACATCTTTTTCTCCTCCTTAAAATTAACTAAAAAACCCCTCGTCCTTAGATATCAATCGACATCTAAGGACGAGGGGTTAAACTCGTGGTACCACCTTAGTTTATAGCTTACTCACGCAAGACTACCTCAACAAGTACGGGGCATGAATACGCCCTTATACCGTGACATTGATAACGGATGCCCATTCCCGTCCTACCCTACACCCAATCGGTTCGAATAGAATGCTCCGAGATCATTTTCCATATCGGGTTGCCCTGCTTCTTTTCAGCTTCCGAAGCTCTCTGTCAAGGGAATCCTTTATGTACTCTTCTCATCAACGCAATTTAGATTTTATTATATTATGCCATTTTTACAAAAAATTGCAACATTCGTTTTAAGGTTTTATTTCTACGAATTTGTGGAAAGGTGAAAAGATGATACTCATTTTCATAAAGTTCTATATAACATAAAAAGAGGTGATGCCCTGTTGTTTTCGTTACAGAAGCAATTCAAGAGGCCGAACGGAGTACTTGGCTGGTTTATCGGAAAAGTAATGGAATTCGATAATCGAAAAATAAACAACTGGTCCATCAGACAATTGTCCATTCAAAATGGAGAACGGGTCCTCGAGGTCGGTTATGGCCCTGGATACTGCATCCATCGAATTGCAAATCGATATCCTGCAACGCTGGTGGACGGCGTTGATATTTCTGAAACAATGAAAGAGACCGCTCAACATAAAAACCAAAAAGCCATCAACAAGGAAAGGATTCGTCTTTTCGTTCATGACATTAGTGAATTTCAATTGGATAGCATTGAATACGATCGCATCTTTTCCGTCAATAATTACCCCCTTTGGAATGATCAGAAAAAAGCACTCACCCATTTATACAACATGCTTAAGAAGGACGGAACCCTCCTCATCACCGTCCAGCCACGGGGGAACGAAGAAAGGGATAGCAGGGCCGAACGGTACGGTGAAGAAATCTCTGAGGCTCTACATGAAGCTGGCTTTAAGGATATCACCCTTTCATTTAAAGATGTGAATCCTGCACGAACGGTCTGTGTGAAGTGCGTTAAATAAGTAGACGAAAAAAACCTCCTAAAGGACTTTCTTCAGGAGGTTTTTCTATGTTTCCCCAACAACTCTATCCAGTACAAATCATCAATAAATTTCCGTTGATATCGTTAAAATTAAAGTAAGAAAAATCTGGAAAGGTGACGATTTCCGATACAATCCTCACTCGGTTCTCTTCCAGCTCTCTTTTTGCTTTTTCAATCTCCGTGGTATGGAAATTACATATTGGAACTTTTGTAGAGGAAGGAATGAAGCCCCTATCCTCTTCCAAGGTGAGGGACGTTTCCCCCATCTGGAATGTATAGACCGGAAGTTTGGCAATTTGGTGATATTGAAGCGGATCAATCTCGAACCCAAGCACTCTTTCGTACCAATCCACGGACTCTTTTAAATCGGAAACTGGAATAAAAACGGTATTCATTTTTCTATGAATCATCCTCATACCTCCTTAAATAACGGGGTCGCCCATCAACGTAAAACCGATTTCTTTCCCGTGAACAGTAAGTTTCGCTTTGATTCCGTTTGGCAGAATAAACATAGGATCTGTATGGCCGAAGTCCAGATCCGTGACCACAGGGAGGTCGTACCCCTTTGTGACCCGTAAAAGGATATCCTCCAATTGCGATTCTTTAAATCCCACGTTATCATGAAAGCGACCAACAATCAGACCATTTATCTTGGAATATATACCCATGTGCCCCAACTGTGTTAAGTAGCGATCAATGGATGAGGGCGTTTCCTCGGGATCATCTTCTATACAGAGGATGGCACCATCCAAATCTGGAAAATAGGATGTACCGGCGAGAAGGAGCATGGTTCCCATATTGGCTGCGATGATCTTCCCTTCGGCTTCTCCTTCCATGACTGCACGGGGTCCCTGGTTTCCCCGTTGCTCCCGTGATCGATTGTCTTCTTCATCCCACCACAAATGTTCCATTACGTAAGCAGAAGAAGGAGAGTACTCTATTCTTTCCCCGTGAATAAGGGTCTGGATGAAATGCTCCTGTGTATAGGAAAGCAATCCCCCATACTCACCAAACTGAGGAAGCACGGCTGGGCCGAGATATGTTGTGAGTCCTGTTCTTTGGTAGATCGCCAAGTGGAGCGCCGTTATATCACTGTATCCGAGGAGGATTTTCGGGTTATTCTTGATCAGCTCGTAGTCGAGATGCAGAAGAAGCTGGTGGGAACAGGTACCTCCGATGGTTGTGATGATCGCCTTCACCTCTTGATCTGCAAACAGGTAATGAAGATCCTCCACCCTCTCCTCCACTGTACCGGCCATATATTCATTTATTTTTAGTGTGTTCGGAGCCACTTTCACGTTAAAACCCAGTCTCTTAAGCTCCTCAATTCCCCTTTTCAACCTTTTCGGGCAATGGGCGGCTACAGGAGAAGATGGTGAACAAATGCCAATCGTGTCTCCGATATGTAATCTAGTTGGAATCGTCATCCTTTTGACCTCTCTATCTAATATGTTTTATATTGTCAGATTAATAGAAATAGTTGTTACATTCAACCTAAATCGTCAAATTTACTAATCAAACAAATAAAACAGCCGGCCCTATCAGGACCGACTGACCATTTTATTCTTCAGTTTTGCTTTCGTCTGTGTTACTTTCTTCGTCCATGTTCTC
The DNA here is from genome assembly GCA_963787015.1 of uncultured Bacillaceae bacterium. Classification (GTDB taxonomy): domain Bacteria; phylum Bacillota; class Bacilli; order Bacillales; family Bacillaceae_B; genus Rossellomorea. The sequence goes on along the minus strand of CAWBBM010000019.1, from coordinate 452,678 downwards.
TTCCGTATCTGTGTCATCTTCCGTGTCGCTACTGCATCCGGCTGCAAATGTTACTACTGATAGAGCTGTCATTACCATTAATAACCACTTTTTCATACTTTTCATTTTAATAGCCTCCTGTTATGATGCTGTGTTCAACTACATCTCTATCATACTGAATTTCCAGGGAAAAAGAAGGCTATTTACCTTTATTTAACATACATTTAGAATCAGTTAATCTACTTCTTGAATGATTTACAAATAATAAATGACCTTTACGAACTTAACGCACTGGCCTTCGAAGCGTCGATCAAATCCTTGATTTCATCAAAGGCATCTTCTCGAATCAGATCGATGATTTTACTTCCTACAACTACTCCATCACAGCTCCTACTCATATTGCGCACATGTTCGGGAGTTGATATTCCAAATCCTGCAAGAACGGGAACCGGACTGTTGTCCTTAAGTTTAGTCAAATGGTCAGAAATATTATCCGCAAATCCATCCCTTGTTCCTGTAATACCATTAATGGTTACGGCATAAAGAAACCCTTCTGTTACGGAGGCCAGTTCCTGAATTCTTTCTAACGGACTCGTAAGCGTGGCTAACTGAATAATCGCGATCCCATTTTCTTGAGATGGGCCACGAACAAGATCATGGTGCTCGAGAGGCAGGTCCGGAATGATAACCCCATCTACACCTACATCTTTACAATCTTGAAAGAAACGCTCAACACCATATTTGTAAATTGGATTAATATACGTCATAAACACCAAAGGAATGCCGATTTCTTCTCTTCTTTCTTTTAACACTTCAAACACTTTCTTCAGGGTTGTTCCCTTTTTCAGCGCGCGCTTTCCTGCTTCTTGGATGGTTGGTCCATCGGCGACGGGATCTGAGAACGGAATGCCGACTTCTATGGCCGTTGCTCCTTTATCCTCCAACATCTTTAAGGTTGAAATGAACGAATCAATTCCTCCATCTCCTGCCATCACATAAGGAATGAACAGTTTATTTCCTTTATCAAGTTCAACTTCAAATGTGTTCTCCAGAAATTTTTTACCCATGTTGACTACCTCCCAGTAACTCTTTTACTTGTTCAACATCTTTATCTCCCCTACCAGATAAACAAATCACGACAGACTCATCCTGTTGCATTTTCTCAGCTAACTTAACCGCATAAGCAACAGCATGGGAACTTTCCAGTGCCGGAATGATCCCTTCTGTCTGGGATAACTGTTGAAAGGCTTCAATGGCTTCACTATCAGATATGGATGTATATCGGACCCTCTCAATTTCCTTCAAGTAACTATGCTCAGGTCCCACTCCAGGATAGTCAAGACCTGCTGAAATGGAATGGGCTTCCTGTACTTGCCCTTCATCATTTTGAAGCAGATACATCATGCTTCCATGAAGAACACCTACAGATCCTTTTGTTAGAGTCGCCGCATGTTTATCTGTTTCAACACCGCTTCCGGCGGCCTCAACACCATATAAATCTACTTCCTTATCTCCAATGAAGGGGTGGAACATACCGATAGCATTGCTTCCCCCTCCTACACAAGCAACAATTGCCTGGGGAAGGCTTTTTTCTTTCTCGAAAAATTGTTTCTTTGTCTCTTTCCCAATGACACTTTGAAAATCCCTGACCATTTTCGGAAATGGGTGTGGTCCCAATACGGAACCGATTATATAGTGAGTATCCTCTACATTGGCTACCCAGTAGCGAAGGGCTTCATTGACAGCATCTTTCAATGTCGCACTCCCTTGGGTGACACTCACGACCTTCGCCCCAAGTAATTCCATTCGAAATACATTCAGCTTCTGTCTGCGAATATCTTCCTCACCCATAAATATCACACAATCGAGATTCAAGAGTGCACATACGGTCGCGGTTGCTACTCCATGCTGACCTGCACCTGTTTCGGCCACGATTTTTCTTTTCCCCATACGTTCTGCAAGTAATGCCTGACCAATCGTGTTGTTGATTTTGTGTGCTCCTGTATGATTAAGATCCTCACGTTTTAAATAGATTTTCGCCCCGCCTACCTGCTTGCTTAGATTTTCAGCAAAGTAAAGAGGATTTTCTCTTCCTACATAATCTTTTAAGTAGCTTTGAAGCTTTTCCTGGAACTCTTCATCAACAGATGCTTCATCATAAGCCGTTTCCAATTCCTGAACGGCTTTCATTAACGATTCCGGAACGAACCTTCCACCGAATTGTCCAAATAACCCTTTTTGATCTGGTTGTACGTATGACATTTTGAATCCTCCATTCATTGGTTTACTGTTTTGTTATACCGATTTCACTTTCAGGATAAATGACTCTATCTTCATCTGATCCTTCTTACCATCCGTTTCCACTCCACTTGAAACATCCACCATATAGGGACGGACCTTCGTGATCGCTTCCCGTACATTTTCAGGATTTAACCCTCCTGCAAGAATCAACTGTTGCGGTAGGGATAATGCCTCTGCATAATCCCAGTTAAATGTCGTCCCGTTTCCTCCACGGTGTGGTCCCTTCCCACTATCCAAAAGAATCATCTCACTAGGGTAATGTAAGATTCCGTTAATATCCTCTTTCTCCTTTATCGAAATGGCCTTGATAAATGGAAGATTGAGATCTTGGCAGAAGGATACCGATTCATCTCCATGAAGCTGTACATAATCGAGATTTACCGCTTTAAAGATTTCCTTAAGATTCTCTTTCGACTCATTCACAAACACACCTATTTTCAATACATGGGGAGGAAGTAAGGCACTGACTTGTGCTGCAGTTTCTACATCAATTCTTCTTTTACTATCAGCGAATACAAACCCTACCGCATCAGCCCCAGCTTCCACGGCCCATTGAGCTTCTTCCTCCCGTGTGATTCCACAAATCTTCACTTTAGTCATTTCATCACGTCTTTTCTCACTTGCAGAGAAGCGAGTGCCGCTTCTGGATCATGGCTTCTCATTAAGGTTTCTCCTACAAGCACTCCATCCGCACCTGCATTTAGGGCCCTATGGCAATCCTCTTTATCTCTTATTCCACTTTCACTGATAAATACGACATCACGACCCTGAACCATGGAGCCAAGTGCTTCTGTAATCTTTAAATCCACTTCAAAGGTTTTTAGATTACGATTATTAACTCCAATGATGGTTGCTCCTAGTTCCAGTGCTTCCTTCATTTCTTTTTCATTATGAACTTCGACCAAAACCTCCAGGCCAGATTTCGTTGCATAGAGATATAGTTCTTTCAATCTTTGAAATGGTAAGGCCGCTACGATTAAAAGAATAACATTCGCTCCAGCGTCCGTGGCACGATCGATCTGGATTTCATCAATGATAAAATCTTTACAAAGAATCGGAACCGATACGGCTCTTCGCACGTTTGCAAGATCTTCCATTCTTCCTTTGAAGAATGGGGTATCGGTCAGGACTGAGATAGCACAAGCACCGGCTCCTTCATATATACCAGCCTGCAAGACTGGATCCACTTCTGTTCGGATATCTCCTTTTGATGGGGATGCCCGCTTTATTTCGGCGATCACTTGAAGTGCTGAAGCAGCCTTTAGCGATTCGAACAGTGTTTTTGCAGGTGTCCCTTTCTGATGATAGGATTCATATCCTGCCTGTTTTAACTCATTTACTTCTTCTTTCTTCTTTTCAATGATCGTGTCTAAAATGGTAGACAATTAAATCACCTGCTTTCGTCGTTGTTGGCTATAATGCACTAGGGATGTCAGTTTCTCCTTTGCACGACCACTATCGATGCTTTCTCTTGCAAGCTTTACACCCTCTGCAAAGGTAGATGCTTTCCCATGTGCGACCAATGCAATTCCTGCATTGAATAGGACCGTATCAGTGTAAGCTCCTTCTTTTCCTTGTAAAACGTCCTGTAAGATGATGGCGTTGTCCCTTGCATCTCCACCCCTTATTTCTTCAAGGGAATAAGCAGGAAGGCCAACTTCCTCACCGGATAAAGTGAATGAAGTAATTTCCCCACCCTCCAATAGAACGAGGTGATTTTCACCAGCCAGGGAGGCTTCGTCCATGTAGTCTGCACCATTTAGAACGATTGCCCGTTTTCTGCCTAATTCATGTAAAACGTTTGCCATCGTTTCTAATTTGTCTCTTCTGTATACACCTACAAGCTGGGTTTCCAATTCTACAGGATTCGTTAATGGACCAATGAGATTAAAGATGGTCGGGATTTTCAATTCCTTCCGAACCTTCATTATTTTTTTTAACCCCGAGTGGATATGGGGTGCATATAGAAAGGCAATATTGGTTTCATTCAACAGGCTTTCCACTTCATTTGCCTGAAAGTCCAAGGAGACGCCAAGATGCTCCAAAACGTCTGCACTCCCGGTTTTGCTGGAGATACTTCTATTTCCGTGCTTTGCCACTTTCACCCCTGCCCCTGCCAATACGAATGCACTCGTTGTACTGATATTAAAGCTCTGAGATCCATCTCCACCTGTTCCGCAGTTATCCAATACATCTTTTACGGTGCTTGTTATCGGCAATGCCTTCTCTCTCAGCACTTCAACGAGGGCTGTCATTTCATCCACAGTTTCCCCCTTCATTTTCAATAGGGTTAGGAAACATGCAATTTGACTTTCTGTCGTTTCTTCCAGGAACAATTCCTGAACCGCTCTCCTCATCTCATCTTTCTTTAATGAATGACCGTTAGATAATGCTTGTAGATAGGTTTTCACGGTTATTCTCCTTTCTCATCTCGGCTAAAAAATTTTGAATGATTTTCTTCCCTGTTTTCGTCCCGATGGATTCAGGATGAAATTGAACTCCAAACAGCGGAAACTTCATATGCTTTATGGCCATGATCTCTCCATCATCCATGGATAGCGCGACCGTTTCTAATGGTGGTGGCAATGTCCCTTTCTTGATGACCAATGAGTGATATCTCATCACTTCCAGCGGTTGCGGCAGATATTCAAAGACTCCGCTGCCATTATGTTTAATGAGAGACGTTTTGCCATGCATCACGTTCCCGGCGATTTCAATGGTTGCTCCAAATACGGCTCCGATCGCTTGATGCCCTAAACAAACTCCGAGAATCGGCACGCTTTTGTGAAGATTCTGGATAATGGAAGTGCAAATCCCCGCGTTTTCCGGTTTCCCTGGTCCCGGGGAAAGAATGATCCCTGAAGGATTCAGCGCTTTAATTTCGTCCAGTGTAATCACATCATTCCTTCTAACGACTACCTCTTCCCCAAGTTCTTCTATATATTGATAGAGGTTATACGTAAAAGAATCATAATTATCAATGAGTAAAATCATCCTGCTACCTCCAATAATGATTTTGCTTTATTCAGTGTTTCTTCATATTCACTTTGAGGGTCTGAGTCATACACAATGCCCGCCCCTGCTTGAACATTTGCTACTCCATCTTTCAACACCATTGTTCGAATCGCCAAAGCAAAGTCCAGATTTCCATTGACCCCGATATAACCGACTGCACCTGAGTACACTCCCCGTTTGGTCGTTTCAAGTTCATTGATGATCTGCATCGCCCTGATCTTCGGTGCCCCGCTTACCGTACCCGCAGGTAGACAGCTTGTTAATGCTTTAAGTGGGGTTACATCTTCTTTCAATTCTCCCTTCACCTCTGAAACGATGTGCATGACATATTTATATCTCTCGATGGTTAAGTACTTGGTTAAATAGATGGAACCGATCGTACAAATCCTTCCTAGATCGTTTCTTCCTAAATCAACAAGCATACGATGTTCGGCAATTTCCTTTTCGTCTGATAGAAGTTCATATTCTAACTTCATATCTTCATCGGCTGTTTTCCCTCTTCGTCTTGTTCCTGCAATCGGATTCGTTGTAATCTGATTCCCTTGGACTTTCAACAAGCTCTCTGGTGATGCCCCCAGTACGACGTACTCTTCAAAATCAATGAAGAACATGTAAGGTGACGGGTTTGATTTTCTCAAGCTTCGATAGAAAGAGAATGGATCACCGGCGAATGATGCTTGCAGTCTTTGAGAAAGCACCACTTGAAAGATTTCTCCTTCCTTTATGGATTCCTTTGCCCTTGCCACCTTCTCCATGAATTCAACTTTAGACGTCTGGGCATGAAAGGAAAGTCGATCCAATTTTTCTTTGTGAGTGTCCAAATATACATTGGTCAGCTCGGCTTCGATTCCCTTTACTTTATCCTGAAGGTTCTCACTTTCCCCTTCTGTCCACTCATTCATGACTACGATGAATACTTTATGCTCGAGATGATCGAAGACGATGACTTTTTCATAGAACAAAAGGTGTATGTCCGGCATCTCCAGCTCATCATCGGGGATGATTCCGATTTCCTCGTACTGTCTGATCACATCATATCCCAAGTATCCAACCCCACCCCCTGTAAATGGCAATGGCACGTCTTTTAATTGCTGATGGGGAATAAGGTTCTGAATGATTTCAATTGGTTCCCCCACTCGTTCCTCTATTTGATCAGAAGCCGTTTTTTTAATCTGTACGGTACTTCCGTAAGCCTTGCATTCCATAAATGGATCGCTTCCTACAAATGAATATCGACCAGATTGTTCATGCTTCAGTGAACTCTCCAATAAAAATTTCTTCTTACCCTTCATTGATTGAAAGAGTGATATTGGAGTGTAAACATCACCATTCAATTCTTTCACCACATATTTCAATTCCTGCTGTTTCATCATTTTCATGCCTCCAATTCGCTAATAAAAAATCCATAAAAAAAGTCCCCTATGAACAGAAAGATCTGTTCATAGAGGACGATGCTGACCGCGGTGCCACCTCTGAGTTGGGATACATTTATGCATCCCCTCTTGATTCAAGTACGGGGTCTATAACCCGATACTCTATCCCTATAACGGTGGAATTCCGTACAATCCTACTTTGATTCAGATCATCTCTCATAAGTCCATTCCAGACAAGCTATCATGCTAAGGTCTCACTATCCTTAACTCCCTGTTATGCATTACTTGAATGTACTCCTCTTACTCAACGATTTATCATTATTCAGTTATAAAAAAAAGGCATCTCAGATCCATTTACATCATGTAAAGGACGAGATACCCGTGGTGCCACCTTTGTTGACTGCTCATGCAGTCCACTCAATCGTATCGAAGCAAAAAGCTTGAATACGCGTCTTTTGTAACGATAAGACATTCGCCAAAGCCTACTCCCTAAGGTTTCGGTTTGGAAGCTCGGAAGTCCATTCCCTTAGATCGCTCACACTAGTTCTCACCAACCACTAGCTCTCTACAGTGTCGATTCAAGGTACTCCTCTTCGTCATAGCCATTCGCTCATTTAATTAATTGTTTATTATATTAATAGCTTTCATTCTAAATGTCAACTCTTTATCATTAATCATATTCAGATTGGTAAAAAAAGTTCACACAATGGAGATCATCATGGAATCACAAACAGGTTTATAGCCGATTTCTATATAAATTTTGTTAGATGTTGGATTATCCAGGTCCGTATAAAGAGAACAGAAGGAATGATTTTTCAGTAGTATGCGGCTCAGTTCAGCTACCACAGAAGAAGCGTATCCTTTTTTCCGCCACTCAGGGGGAGTATAGACAAAATTGACGGTTATACCATGTTCTGTTCTTCTTGCTCCCCTCGCCATAGAAACCGGTTCTCCATCCACTTCCCAAATGAACACATATCTTTCATTATCAATCATGTCCCTGGCCCGGTACAAAGCCTCGTCCTGTGAGAGTGGCAATTCGCCGGTATCTTCTACAAAACCGATGATCCACCGGGCAAGAAGCTCAACATGTTCTTTTCCTGCAGGTACCATCTTCCCACCGCTCAAAGGGATATCATTCACTTTATCCAGTTGATACACACGTTGATTCATTTTCACATGGTATCTGTCTCCTGTTAAATGGCACCAGGAGTGGGTAAGGTGAAAGGCCAGCTCCTTCTCAGCTATAAAGCCGGGAAAGGTGAAACCCCTGTTCTCACATACTATTTTCAGCCCTTTGACTATTTCATGGATATCTTCATTCTTCACCTTCAGTGTACTTACCAAGTAATGTGGAGGCGTCATGATGAATGATCCCACCACGGAACCAGCCTCATTTTCAACTAAAAGAAGGATTGGATTCTGGTATTTGTCACTTGTTATCATCGTGTTCAATAATCCCAATGGCAGATTATTCGCAGCTTCATCTTCCATGAGCAAGGAATGAGCCCTTTCATTAAAGGCTTTCACGTCCGTAAATGGCGTCAGCTTATACATATTATCACCTCATTCCAGAATTCTACATTGAATCAGAAGACTCCTCTTTCATTTCGGAAGTTTTCTGCCTGTGATGGAATGAAACACATGGTAAGCACTTACAGACACTCCAATTGTACCTGCACCTGGAAAGACCGAATCCCCGCACACCCATACATTATTCAAAGGAGTCCTGTGTGAAAGACTATTGAAGAGGGCATGATTATTTGTCTGGGGAAATCCGCCAACAATGCCGCAAGGACGACCCGTAAATCGTTCCCATGCTTTAGGGGCCCCGGGATAAACATCTACAATACTTGCTCTAATTGAGGGGATTACGGTTTCAATGCATCGAATGATTTTTTCTTGAAGGTACTGCTTGTAAGAATCGTATTTATCTTTTGTATCCCATCGTTTCAGCTCCGTATGTGTGGAGACCGTCATGGTTCGAAATCCTTCTGGGGCTCGCTGCCTGTCACTAGATTGGGACAATGAAAGGAAAAGATGATTTCCTTCCGTCATACTCCCATCAGGACTGGAACAAATTTGCTGAAACAAAGGAAGGGAGTCTGGCAATGATTCTTCTTTCAGAAGCATGTATAGTGTCATTGTCCCCCATAAAGCATCTTTCTCTTTCCCGCTCAAATAGTCGTTTATTTGAGATGCGAAGAACGAAGGAAAAAGTCCTTTTAACTTTTGTACGGGTACATTGCATACTACATGATTCGCTCGATATTCATTTCCCTTATGATCTATGATATTCCATTCATGACCCTCGGGAACGATTCCAACCACTTCTCTCCCTGACATCGCTTTGACTCCAAAAGATTCAGATGCATCGAGAAGACTGTGAGCGATCTTGAATAATCCACCTTCCAGATAAAAGGCTCCTTCATGATAGATATCCAGTGCCAGGCATCCTAGTAGCAGTGAACATTGATCACTGGTCGCCTGCATGCTATCAATCAGTTGTCCATCGATAAAGTGCTTAAAGGATGAATGAGAGTGGAGATCATACTTTTTCAGTACATCCATCATGGTTTTCTGAAATCCAGTAAGAAGCGTCAGAGACCCTGGGTGTAAACTGAAGGAAAGCTCCCTCCACTCCCTTACCGTTTTAGGAGGGAGGGCTGGTAGGGAAACCATCAATCGGCGTATTTCTTTTGCTCTCTTATACACATCTTCATAAAAAAGACCAATACGATCTGAGGCTTCAGGAAATGCTTTTTGTAACTCACCAACGTGAATATCACGATTCCTGTGAAAGCTTATAATTTTGTTTGAAATATGGATGTCCATGACCCGATCCAGCAATTGATTGGTTGGAGGTTCAATATCCAGGTACTGGAAGATCCGATGATGAATGCCACCTTCTTCAAACCCCATTCCAAGAGTAGCACCAACAGGAAATAATGCCTTTCCCCTTTGAAATTTCCCTGCGCATCCCCCCCACTCTCTAGAAGCTTCAAGTACCTGCACACGATAACCGGCACTTGAAAGGAGAGCGGCAGAGGTTAGCCCTCCAATCCCTCCCCCAATAACGACAACTGAATCTGACATGGTTTCGTCACCCTAACCTATTTGTATTACCATCCAATGTACCTTTTTCCATACATTAAAACAAAAATGGATGGGCTAAGCCCATCCATTAAGCTGATTTTTAGTTTGAGTAATCAGTGAAACCACTACATACATGAAGAAGGATATGATTATCGGAAAAACGACTGTATGCATATCTAAATAATTCGGGGCATAGCTGTGGAATAAGATATACGCTATAAGTCCAGACACCATCGAAGCTAAAGCACCATGTCCATTCCCCTTTTCCCAGTATAACCCCAATACAATCGGCCATATAAAGACAGCTTCAAGACCCCCGAATGAAAATAAATTAAGCCAAATAATTAATTCAGGGGGACTTAGTGCCATTAGAAAAACCAGTATCCCAGTAACACTTGTCACCCAAAAACTAATCGTCTTTATCTGTTTTTCCTTAGCATCGTGATTAATGAAATTCATATATACATCTTTTACAATCGCAGAAGAAACAATCAGTAGTAAGGAATCCACAGTTGACATGATCGCCGCCATCGGTGCAGCCAGCACAATTCCAGCAAGCCATGGCGGGAGAACTTCTAAAGCGAGTAGTGGCATGACCTTATCTGCTACTTCAATTCCGGGTACCACCACTCTTGCAAGCACTCCGATCAGATGCATCCCTAGCATGATCGAACCTACCACGATTGTACCGATAATCAAGGCTCTGTGTAATGAACGGGAATTTTTATAACTCATGGCTCTCACTGCTACTTGGGGAAGTCCGACAACACCCACTCCCACTAAGATCCAGAAAGAAGAAATATACCTTGCGCTCAATTCACCGTTTGGCCCGTATGGACTTACTAAATTGGGATTTTCAGCTTGCAATTCCATCATGATATTCTCCATGCCGCCTCCGGCAATGATCGTGGCGACAAGCAGAATGATGGTCCCACCAAGCATTACCACTCCTTGAATTGCATCTGTAATGGCAACTGCACGGAAACCACCTATTATTACATACACAAGAACCGATATAGCAAAAAGGAAAAGCGCCGCTTCATAACTTAACCCAGTCAAGGATTCAATGAGCCGGGCTCCACCTACCCACTGGGCAATCATCGCAGAAAACAAAAACAAAATAATACTAACAGCAGATAGGATTGTAATCTTATTGCTTCCGTATCGCCCCTGTAAATAATCAATCAATGTGACTGCTTTATACTTTCGTGACATGATGGCAAACTTCTTCCCGAGTATAAGGAGAACAAAATAACCTGTCACCACCTGACTCATAGCAAGGAGCACCCACGATAACCCGTATGTATAGGCAGCCCCTGGTCCTCCAATGAAGCTACTTGCACTTCCGTAGGTGGCGATCATCGTCATCGCTAAAATAAAGCCTCCCAATTGGCGGCTCCCCAGGAAGTATTCCTGAACAAATGAATCTGATTTACTTACATTTCGTGCTGTATAAATCCCCACCATAAAAATCACAATTAAAAAAGCAAATAAGGGAATTAAGGCCATATTATTCACGATAATCCTCCTCTTCATCAAAAGGAATATCAGTAAGGAGGTATTTAACGACAACCATCACTAAAAATACCATTAGCACAAAACCCATGACGCAGCTATAAAAGAACCATGCAGGCATTCCAAGGATCCAGTCATAATCTGAAACCGATTGACCTCCTAATCCAAAGGCAAATCCATACCACCATAAGAAATTTATAAGAACGAGTGCTATTCCAATTAATGCTTCGTGGTTGGCAATCCGAAACCGTTTATCGTCTTTTGGATTCACTTACTTTTACCCCTCCCTATAATTAAACTTCCTTTAACAATTTACGACAGAAGGATACGAAATGCAATAAAAACAAAAGCAAAAACGTCGGTGTTTTCACAAGAAGATGACCTTCTTTTCCCCTATAATATAAAGGGAGTGTCCTTAGAGGCATATTGTAGCTCAACCTAGAGTGCACAAAAAAACAGACCTAAAGCATTTGCTCAAGGTCCGTCTCTCGTTACCAAATAAAGGGGGGTATCGTGAACCATTCCATCTATTGAAAGAGGGGGAACTCTTTTGTATCAATGAGAATGATTTTCAATATCATTGTAATCCCCTAAAAACATAATGTCAATACGAAAAGATTCCATATCCATAGGAAAATTCTGGTGTATTCCTGGTCGAATTGTGGTAAAATTCTAAATTGTACTCACACTAAACATAGAGAGAAAGAGGGGAAATCATAGTGAGAGCAAAATTAAAAACCTTTGGAATACCAATTCTATTCATTCTTTTGTTTGTTGGAGCACTATTCTTCCAACAACTTTTACAAGTCAAAGAGCAACCACATCCTGATTGGAGCAGATCGATCCCATTCGATTACACGTCAGATGAACGACCGCTCGTCTTTTCCGGAGAAGAAGGACTTTTCCTTTCAAGCAAAGGATCGGTGACTCAATTTTCCTTTAATGAATCCCTCGATGCCAAGAAAGTAAGTACGCTTCATACGAGTGTTACACGAGGCAAACCCTTTTGGACAGATGGCTTTAGGGTTATACAGATTAAAGACGACCAATTGACTTCCACCGAAAGCGGAGATGTGAAGACGATTGCTGAAGTAGTAACAGGAATCAGCACATCATCAAAAACCGTTTATTATTGGAATAAAGAACATCTGTTTTCCCTAAATACAAAAGATTTATCGTTTAAGGAGATTCACCGTTTTTCAAATGAAGTCATGGACGTATACATAGGGAAAACAGGAAGTGCCATCGTACAAGTGAAGCAGGATGACACACACTCACTCCTTCACTATATGGATGCTGAACGAAACATAATTGAACAACCGTTTGCGGTAGTGAATACGGCCACGAACCAGCATATTAACGGCCTGACATTTTCAGACGATAGCAATCAATTAACCCTCCTTTATAATGAGGAGATGCGTGCTCAAGGAACACTATCTTATAAGGTATTAAAATTGCAAACACCGTTAGACGAAATAGGAAATTCCATTTTGAAACCTGTACAAGTCGTGTTTACCAACGAAATGTCCGGATTCAAACTGCAGAGTCCTAGATCTGTTCAGCTCGCTTCCATTAATGGGAAAGAATCAATTCTTTTTACTTCTGAAAGCCACAGGGTCGGGGATCAAAATGCTGTAAGCCTTTATGTAGCCCCTTTCAGCGATTCAACTCAATTATCGGCTGCTCCGATTGGTACAACCAAGCATTTCACCTATTCACCCCTTCAAATTACGGATGAAAGTGTTGTTTGGCTGGATTATGGCGGGGATTATTATGAACTATTCGGAGCTTCTCAAAATGATCAGGTCATTTCCAATAGTACGGAGTGGTCAAAACGAAGCGTAAAAGAAGCGACTAATGATGGTGTACTCATGCTGTTCAGCAGCTTGATCACGATATTGGTTTCGTTTTACTGGGTGTTGCCATCCTTATTCATCCTGATTCTTCTCTATATGTTCAAACCGAATATTTTTGAAAAAGAAGGGATCATTTGGGTCGAATATGCTTCAATCATTCTTTTCTTGGCAATGCCTTTTACCTTCATCAGTAAAGCGATGGGAGATTACTTCTATTTTTCCGCTCCTGAATATTTGACGTTTTCCGGGAGTAAGTATGTATTGTTATTTCTTATTAGTGCTCTCTCTGCCCTATTATGGAAATTGGGAAGAGATAAAGATTGGGGAACGTTTGGAGGAGCATTCTATTTTATGGGAATCTATATTCTTCTTTACGTTGCATTGATCGGACCTTATATCTTCAATTTGTTCTAAATCGTTTCGGTTTGGGTTTGTTGTACCTAACCTATAGGGAAGCATAGAAAAAACCTACTTTTTACTCAAGTAGGTTTTTTTCTTTAATTCTCTTCTTCTTTCCAGTGCTTACGCTTGTAAAAATACATATATATCGTAATGCAAAGTGTGAGCCATGCACCTCCAGCAGTAAAGCCGCCAACTATGTCACTGGGATAATGAACCCCAAGGTACACACGGCTGATCCCAATCAGTAGGACAAGTAAGCCGACTCCCGCTACACTGGCCCATTTATACCGTTTATGATCAAGGGCACGAAATAGAATGAATGCGAGTGAACCGTAGAAGATAAATGAACTCATGGAATGTCCACTAGGAAAGCTGTAACCTCCTTGTTCAATCAGCGCTTCGATATCTGGCCGCTCCCGTTTGAAAATCCATTTTAGCAGCCAATTAAAGCCAGCTCCTGTCAAGATGGTAATCGATACAAAAAGAGCAAGTGGGAACTTTTTTAATATAAGCAGTATGGCAACCACGCATACAGTGAAGATCGCGATCCCTTGAATGCCACCCAGGAACGTGATCGATGTCATGATTGCCGTGAGCTTGGGGGAAATGGTACCTCTAACGATATCAAATACACCATTATCAAATTGGGCGATTTCGTTTTCTTTCCATTCTTCTACGATGGATACGAATCCCCATGTAAATACAATTAAGCATAATAGGGAAATGGTAACAAAAACACCTTGTTTAATCTTTTTCTCCTCTAGCACTTCTCACTCTCTCCTTACTTACAACTACCCTATTTATTGAGCTTTTTTCTTGGAAGTCGTTTTCTTTTTTGTTTTTGTTTGCTTTTTCGCCTTTTTCGGTTTGGATGAATCAATAGATGCTTGAAGGGCCGCCATTAGATCTGTCACATTTTCTTTTGGTTCTTTTTCTTTGGCCGTTACGATTGTTTCCCCGGTTTGTTTTGATTCTATCAACTGCCTCAATCGTTCCCGATACTGATCTTTATAATTTTCAGGCTGAAATTCAGTCGTTAATTGATCAATGAGCATCGTTGCCGTTTCCAATTCTTTAGTTGTAATGTCATCTTCCTCAGGGACATTCGGAACATCTCCAATTGCTCGTACTTCATCAGGATAATGAATGGTTTCCATTACGAGTGTCTGCTCATACACCCGAACAATGGAGAGTTGCTCTTTTGAACGCATGGTCATTTTTGCAATCCCTACTTTCCCTGATTCTTGAAGGGCTTTTCGTAATAGGGAGTATGCCTTCTTCCCTCCATCATTCGGCGAAACGAAATAGCTTCGATCAAAAAAGATCGGATCGATTTCCTCTATTTTGATAAAGTCTACAATCTCGACAGCTTTTTCACCATCCGCTTCCTTCAGTTCCTTCAATTCGTTTTCTTCCAGAACGACAAATTTCCCTTTCGTCACTTCATAGCCCTTCACAATCTCATGTTGATCTATTTCTTTTTCACAGGTAGGACATACCTTCTCATATTTAATCGGGGTATGGCATTCTTTATGAAGTGATCGGAGCTTAATATCTCGATCTTCTGTAGCTGCGTGAAGCTTTATGGGTATGTTCACCAGTCCAAAACTGATGGAACCCTTCCAAATGGTATGCATATTAAATACCCTCCTTTACTATAACTAATCCCTTATCCTTATCATTTTGTTCTCCAACACTCTTCATCCCCTTTAACATTTGGAAATATTTCAACTCTTATGTGGTCACACTAAACGTAAAAAAGGTGAACATATGAGACCGATGCTTCCTACCCTACAACATGTACTTCCAACCAAAGGAGACTGGTATTATGAAGTCAAATATGATGGTTTTCGGGGAATCCTCTCCGTTCATTCCCAAGAGGAAATCAGTCTTGAAAGTCGTAATGGAAAAGAGTTATTGCCCCTCTTTCCTGAGGTGGAGAAACAGATCAAGACATTGCTCAGTGAAAATGAGCTGCCCCTCCCCTTTGTACTGGATGGTGAGATTGTATTGTTACGTTCCTCCTATAGCAGTGAGTTCGGTGGGTTGCAAACAAGAGGAAGAATGCGTAACAGGGAAAAGATTAAACGTGCAGCTACACTAAGACCTGTTAAATTTCTCGTATTTGATGTACTTCAATGGGAAAAGAATACCTATGATCAAATTGCTTACTATAAAAGGAAAGGGAAATTAAGGGAACTTTTTTCGCTTATCCGGTACCCTTTAGAGCCGACCCCCTCTCATCCAGCCGTCATCCAGATGGTCCCCCATTTCACGAACCACCAACTGTTATGGGACCTTGTCCAACAGGAAGAAGGGGAAGGAATGGTTGCAAAGGGAAAACAGAGTAAATGGGAAGAAGGGAAACGAAGTACAAACTGGATTAAGTACAAGAACTGGAAGAAATGTAAGTGTTTCATTACATCGTTTGACGAAAATAACGATTATTTTCACATAGGCGTCTATGACAAGGAACAGATTATATCGGTCGGATCGTTTCATTTTGGGCTTTCACATGAGGATAAACAGATATTAAAAACCTTGATTAAGAAAAATAGTTCGATGAAAAACGATTCACATTATTACATAGATCCCTCCATTACAGTAGAGATTTATTACTTACATGTGTATGATGATCAACTGAGAGAGCCTCATTTTCATCAGTTTCTCTTTTCCACCTCACCAGGTGAATGTACACTTGAGCAATTCCGCTTGGATGAAGCTTCTATTCCTAGTGGGGTCGAAATCACCCATCCTGAAAAGGAATTGTTTCCGAAGGTGTCTTTGACGAAGCTTGATTATATTCGATATTTAAGAAAAATGTCGGTGATTATCCTGCCTTTTTTAATGAGACGTCCATTGACTTGTATTCGCTTTCCTCATGGGGTGTCTGGTGAATCCTTTTATCAAAAGAACACTCCAGACTATGCTCCACCATTTGTTGAAACGTACCAGGAGGAATCCATCGAATTCACATTATGCCATAACCTGGAGACACTGCTCTGGCTGGGAAACCAATTAGCTTTGGAATTTCACATCCCTTTCCAAAAAGTCAACGATGCTTATGTATTTGAAATCGTTTTTGATTTAGATCCCCCGAGCAGGGATCAATTTCCCCTTGCAGTAAAAGCTGCTGTCATCATGAAAGGATTATTTGACCAATTGAACCTTCATAGCTTTGTTAAAACTTCTGGAAACAAAGGGCTTCAAGTATATATCCCCATACCTACTGGATACACATGGGATGATACTTCATTATTCACAGAATTTATTGCCCATTTCCTAGTGTCCAATTACTCCGACGATTTCACAATTGAACGGTTAAAGAAGAACCGAAAAGGAAGACTTTATGTAGACTATGTCCAGCATGGAGAAGGAAAAACAATTATTGCCCCCTACTCATTAAGGGGGAATGAAGATGCTCTGGTTGCTACCCCTCTCTGGTGGCATGAAGTAAATGATGATCTCGACCCTGGCCATTTTACAATAGACGTGGTGTTACAACGATTTCAACAGTTCGGTTGTCCCTTTAGCCAGTTCGAAATGGTAAAGGAGTTTCAACCATTCGACAAAGTTGTCCATTTTTTGAGAGAGCAGTCCAACCCAAAGAAAAAAGGTGGCCCAAAAGCATAGCTGATGGGACACCTCTCTTTTCTTTATGCAGTTAGAAACACTTTATTATTAACAATTGATTTTGCATGGTTTTGAAGAAGTTCATACGTCCCTTCTTCAGTGAAGTCAATTCTAGATACTTCACGATAGCTTTCAGGATGCGTAATAGACAATTCAATTTGAGACTGATACAGATACGTTGCATTCCCGATCAATTCCATATTGTAGTGCCCTTCACCTAATTGATTCACCACTACACGAACTTTTCCACCGTTGTTGTATACATCGATTTCCTTGCCAAAATCATTCTGACCGAGCAAACACGTTACGAGACTCGAAGCTGACATTGCCGTTCCGCATGCGTTTGTAAATCCGACACCTCTTTCAAAGGTTCGGACATAGATTGCACCTCTCTCTAATGGATGAACAAAACTTACATTCACCCCATCAGGAAAAAGATTGTTGGGTCCATTCACTGTCTCTGAGATCGATTTCTGCTCATTAGACAGAATATGCTCTGTGCTTACGACACTGATCAGATGAGGATTGGGTACGGCCAACGCAGAAAAGGTCAATCGGTCCGAAATTTCCGGAAGGCTTTCATCAAGCAGTGTTTTTCGTTCCGTATTCATAGGCAATTCATTCAAATTAAATAGAACAGGAGAAATTTCAACATTATATGTTGGTATGTTTTCATAAATGGCTTCTTGTTCAGAAACATGGAGATCCGCTTTCATCGTCTGGATGACAATCGTTGGTTTGTCGAGAAGCTCACATACATAGCGACCTACACATCGAAGGCCGTTCCCACACATGGATGCTTCAGAACCATCTGCGTTAAACACCCGCATTTGGGCATCACATCTTTCACTCGCCAACACGAATAGAATTCCATCTGCGCCTAGGCCAGATTTACGGTCACATAATGCAAGGGCCAGATTCTGCCTTGCTTCCTCTGAAAATTCGTAACCATACGTCAGTTCATCAATTAACAAAAAGTCATTTCCAGAGCCATGACATTTAATTAGATTCAGGTTCATCGTGAATCCCTCCACGGTAATTTACTAGTAAACTATTCGTAATAGTCTTAGCTTGCCACAAACAAGCTCTTTACGCAATCATCATTCCTTTCATATAGTAAAGAAATTCCCTTTATTTCGTTACGAAACATCTTATATTTGAATTATTCCCTACATTTCGAGAAAATGGTATGGGTGATGATAATGAAGGAAGAGTATCGATTTCGCTTTCAAGTCCATAAGGTGGACGAGGCTAGTGATGAGTATCAATCCAGGGATGTCATGGTGTTGGCACGAATCCAGAACGAGAAAAAAGACCTTCTTTATGAAGGCCTCTTTCGGGTGCGCTTTAATCAAATTGGCATTTATCCTTTTCCTGCAGATGTAGCGCAACAAATTTCTTCAAAGCATTTGCAGCGTCTCCTTCTTATGGAATTGAAAAGGTACATAAAGCCACAAAGAAGATATCTGACTCCAGGTGAATACAAATCTGTATGGTGATTGGTGCTATCTCACCTCAGTTATTTCCTGGGTCAGCAGATCTTCTGTCCATTTACATGCGGTTTGATAGCTTTCCATGACCTCCCGTTTATGTAACCCCAGTT
This sequence comes from uncultured Bacillaceae bacterium, assembly GCA_963787015.1. GTDB lineage: Bacteria > Bacillota > Bacilli > Bacillales > Bacillaceae_B > Rossellomorea. Next base: position 433,905 of record CAWBBM010000019.1, on the reverse strand, counting down.
CATCCATTATAGAATCGATCGCGGTCCAGTCCGCTTTCTCAATTGAGACCACAAGCTCCAGTATGTCGTTAAGCTCATTCTGAGAGCCTGTTAATGCACTACAGATGTTATCATTCAACGGTAAATCCTTTAGAATATCATCAATTGGCATGGATAAAATGGTATCCATCAATGAAAACATCCCGGTCAGGAAATAGCTTGATTTCATTGATGTATGGTTTCGCTTCTCAGCCAATAATTCGCACATCTTAGCCCTCATTAAACATAAGGTGATCACTTCATTCTTAAGCTGTCTTCTTTTCCCCACTTGTTCCCTGACTGCTAATATATAGATCCACCGTTTAATTTCCACCAGACCAAGAAGAACAATCGCCTGGCGAATGGAGTGAATCTTATGTTTAGGACGGTAAGCAGGTGAATTGATCAATTTCAACAGTTTATAGGATAGTGAAAGGTCCTGTTCAATCAATTGACTGATTAACTCAATGCTCGGTTCCGTCATTTCAAGCCCCTGAATGATGGAATAATATGAATGAAAATAAGTTGGGACATCATGGGTCGAGATGATCTTGGGTCTGCTGAAGAAATATCCTTGAAAGAAATGGTAGCCTTTCTGCTTCGCTTCCTCATATTGGGCATCTGTTTCCACTTTTTCCGCCAGAAGCTTATACCCTAGTATATGGGAGAGTACTTCGATTCCTCCCCGCTCTTCTTCGCTTGTATTCAAGAAATCGACCTTTACATAATCCGCGACTTTCATTAAAGCCCTGTAGGATGGATTCGTTTCATTAAATACAAAATCGTCTAATGCAATCTTATAACCCAACTCTTTTAATTCTTTGCATACGGACACCACTTCCGGACTCGGAATCACACTTTCGAGAATCTCCACGACGATTTCCCTTGGATTAAAATAAGTTGGAACTCTAAGCTTCAAAAGATTTTCAGTAAAATTAATAAAGCACGGTTTACCAGCTGACAAACTTTCCAGACCAATATTTAAATAGCTATTAATGATGACATCCGCAGTGGCCTGATCCCCATCAATATTCGGAAACATATTCAAATCATTATTTCGGTAAAGAAGCTCATATGCCGTTGTTTCACCATTCCGATCAAAAATTGGCTGCCTGGCTACAAATACTTCCATCAAACCCACTCCTGCTTTATCACTAGTAACTACCAGTTATATAGTATAAAAGAATCATAATTACTAATATACTAACAAGAAATATGTGGAAAGTCCACGGAATTTGACAGTATGTGTGCTCCTTAACCTGCATAAGAAGCAAATTTTCTGATTCCGCAGAATTGCACTGTCGTTCATAACCAGGCACCCACCGTATAAACCCTTACATATATTTAACCAGTAGTCGAATAAACACTTCAAATAAAAAACTCAAGCAGGGTGTGGCTATGATAGCCAACTCCACTTGAGTTCTTTACAGCTCTAATGAATCGAATGAACGAAGAAATTCATAAGAAACAGAGCAGCGATAATATATAGAGGAATGGATACTTCTCTCGCTTTACCAGTAGCCAGTTTCAAAACTGGATACAGAATAAATCCGATGGCGATCCCGTCTGCGATGCTGTACGTAAACGGAATCATTGCAATGATAAAGATTGCTGGAAAAGCCTCTGTTAAATCACGAAGATCCATATGTCGTATATTTTGAATCATTAAACCGCCAATGATAATGAGAATCGGGGCGATTGCATGGTCTGGAATCCACTTTAAATAGGGAATAAACAATACTGAACCTAAAAATAATACTCCTGTAGTCAAGCTTGTTAAGCCTGTACGACCACCCGCTGTCATCGCTGCCGCACTTTCTACCGTAGAGACTGTCGGACTCGTTCCGAAGAATCCAGAAGTTAAGGCAGAAAACGCGTTCGCTTGAAAGGCTTTAGGGTATTTATGAGGTTGATCGATCATATCCAGATGTCCATGAACAAGTCCGATATTTTCAAATACCAGTACCATCGTAACAGAAAAAACCGCAATCCAAAAAGGGATTTCCATAATGGCACTAAAGGATATTTGACCGAAAACCTGGCTGTATTCACTCAAATGGAATGAGCTTGATTGTATCGATGGCTCAATTCCAAAGATGAACCCAAGTACTGTACCAAAGGCGATACTCCATAAAAATTGACCTTTTACATTGCGTAAAAAAAGAAAAATCGTCACCAGGAATGTCAGCACTGTAGCCAACACTTTTAATTCCCCGAAGTCACCGATCATGATTATGGCACTGTCTCCTCTTTGAATGAGACCACCTTTTTCAAGACCGATAAACATTAAAAACATCCCTAACCCAACGGTAATGGCTTCTTTTAATGTTTTGGGAATGGCTTCTGATAATACTTTTGCAAGCTTTGTAAATGCAATGATCATAAAGAGTATTCCTGAAATCACTACGACAGCTAAAGCTTCCTGCCACGTTAAGCCGGATGATTTGACGAGTGTAAATGTAAACATGGCATTAATCCCCATACCTGGAACCAGAAGTATTGGCGCATTTGCCCAAAAGGCCATCACCAAACACCCTACGAAGGAAGCAAGAATGGTCGCCATGACCGCTCCTTCGAATGGAATTCCAGCTTCAGAAAGAATTAAAGCATTTACAGCAATGATGTAGACAATGGTAAAATAACCAATTGCACCGGCCATCATTTCCTGCTTCATCGTGGTACCGTGATTCTTTAATTGAAAAATACCTCCGCGTGCTTTCATACATAATCTTCCTATAAAACTGCCCTCTCCCTACCCGCTCCTCCCTAGATAAAGGGGAGCCACAAAATACTATTTTAGCAAAAGGTCTGACGTTTGCCAATATGTATTTTTAAGAGTGAAACTTGTAACTATATAAGACAGATTTACTTTATACATTTTCTAAGGTCCGTCCCTCAAAAAAACCTTGTCTCCAAAAATAGGAGGCAAGGCTTTTTGATTTCTTATTTATCGATTTCGCGGATAAGGTTAGCCATTTCAATGGCGGATACGGCTGCTTCCCAACCTTTGTTTCCGGCTTTTGTTCCGGCTCTTTCGATTGCCTGTTCAATGGTATCCGTTGTCAGTACACCGAAGATGACCGGGATATCCTCCTGTAATCCGAGATTGGCCACTCCCTTGGCAACCTCACCGCTTACGTATTCAAAATGAGCTGTTGCTCCTCTTATGACCGTTCCAAGTGTAATCACGGCATCATATTTCCCTGAACGGGCAAGTTTCTTGGCGATCATCGGGATTTCAAATGCTCCTGGCACCCAAGTGACCGAGACGCTTCCTTCTTCTACTCCGTGTCTTTTCAAGGCATCTTCTGCACCGCCTAAAAGTTTAGAAGTGATAAATTCGTTGAAGCGTGAAACGACGATCGCCACTCTTAATCCTGATCCTACTAAATTACCTTCATAAATTGTTTTCATTGTATGTTCCTCCTAAAATTTAAGTATATGTCCTAATTTTGCGTGTTTTGTTTTTAAATACTTTTCGTTTTCGAATTTCGCCGGCATTTGAATCGGAACCCGGTCCACGATTTCCAAGCCGTACCCGTTGATTCCAGCAATCTTTCTTGGATTGTTGGTGAGTAAACGCATTTTCACTATACCTAAATCCCTCAGTATCTGTGCTCCGATTCCATATTCCCTTAAATCGTCTCCAAAGCCCAGTTTTTGATTAGCCTCAACCGTATCATAGCCTTGCTCTTGTAGTTTATAGGCCTTCAATTTGTTGATTAAACCAATCCCCCGGCCTTCTTGCCTCATATAAAGGAGAACACCTTTTCCTTGCTCTTCAATCTGGGTGAGGGCAGTGGCAAGCTGCGGACCACAATCACAGCGATTGGATCCAAATACATCTCCTGTCAAGCATTCGGAGTGCACGCGAACAAGCACGTCTTCAGCCTCTGACCATTCACCCTTCACAAGGGCTATATGCTCTTTTCCTGTAAGATTTTCAGTGTACGCTACCGCTTTGAAGTTTCCAAATTCAGTGGGAAGATCGATTTCCACTTCTCTTGTCACAAGCTTCTCTTTTTTCCTTCTATAACGGATGAGATCTTCAATAGAGATGATCTTTAGATCCCACTTCTCGGCAAGCTTCATTAATTCAGGCACCCTTGCCATCGTCCCGTCTTCATTCATGATTTCACAAATGACGCCTGAAGGCTTTGCGCCTGATAGGTGCGCCAAATCGATGGCTGCTTCTGTATGGCCTGCCCTCTTTAATACTCCACCTTTTTTGGCCACAAGCGGAAACACATGACCTGGGCGTTTGAAGTCTTCAGGCGCTGAAGCCGGATTCAATAACTCCTGAATGGTAGCCGATCTTTCATATGCACTAATCCCGGTTGTTGCCGATTTATGGTCAACCGAGATGGTGAAGGCTGTTCCATGGGGGTCGGTATTTGACATAGTCATTGGGGAAAGCTTTAACTTTTGTGCAAGATCTTCGGTTATCGGTGCACATATTAAGCCCCTTCCCTCTTTCGCCATAAAATTAATGACTTCCGGAGTCGCTTTATCGGAAAGTGCAATAAAATCTCCTTCATTTTCCCGATTTTCATCATCGACGACAATGACCACTTTCCCTGCCTGTAAATCTTCCAGTGCTTCTTCAATCTTATTAAACATGGGGCAACCCCTCCTCTTAGTCAGCGAAACCATTTTGAGTTAAAAAATCATAACCGATGCTGTTTGACGTGCTTTTGGACTGCTCCTTTGCCTCATAAAAACGATGAAAATATTTTGCCATCACGTCACATTCAATATTGACACGATCTCCTACTTTCTTATCGCCAAGTACCGTGTCTCCTCTCGTTTGAGGGATCAACGAAATCGTTATCTCATTCTTTTTTACACCAAACACGGTTAAGGAAGTACCATCTATGGCGACAGAGCCCTTCATGATAAACAGATGACTCTGGCTTTCCGGAATGGAAATGTCCATATACCAAGCATTTTCGACTTTCTCTATTCTGATAATGGTTCCTACCCCGTCTACATGTCCATTGACAAAATGCCCGCCAAAACGACCATTAGCTGCCATGGCTCTCTCCAGGTTCACTTTCTGACCACGGGAAAGTGTCCGCAATGTTGTCCCTTCAAAGGTTTCAGGCATCACGTCCACTTGGAATTGTCTGGTGCTGAATGATGTCACGGTTAAACAAACCCCGTTCACACTGATGCTGTCCCCGATATGAACGTCTTCAAGGATGCTGCTCGCAGAAATCGTAAGTTCCATGGAAGAGGAAGATTTCTTTATATGTTCGATCGATCCAATTTCTTCAATGATTCCAGTAAACATTCTTCTCCCCCTTTCACAAAGGTTCACTCTTAGGTAAAGCTACAATTTTGATATCCTTCCCTACTCGTTCAAATGTGGCGATTTCCATTTCCAACCCTTCTGCAATGGTTGGAAATCCTTCTCCTCCAAAACTTGTGAAAGCAGAGCTTCCGCCTACGAGTTTAGGTGACATATACATGATCAATTCCTGAAAGGCTCTTTCCTTTAAAAAGGTAGAATGAATGGTAGAACCACCTTCTACATAAAGGGAAACCAAATGCCTGTCACCCAGTTCTTTTAATACGGTGCGAATATCGATTTTTTCCCCTTCAAGGGATATGATTTCACAACCTCGTTCTAAAAAGGGCCGCTTCTGTTCTTCATTGACAGAATTTCCGGTGAAGATGATCGTGTTACTTTCTAAGTCTTCCACTACATGTGAGTGGAGAGGTGTTCGTAAAAAGGTATCTAAAATAATTCGAATGGGGTTTTTTCCACCTTGGGGCAAACGGGTGGTAAGATGTGGGTTATCCTGAATGACGGTATTGACTCCTACTAATATCGCGTCATGCCGATGACGATCATAGTGGACATCTGTTCGTGATGTTTCTGAAGTAATCCATTTACTATCTCCTGAAGCTGAAGCCGTTTTCCCGTCTAATGTAACAGCTGTCTTCAGGGTGACATAAGGGGTACCGAATTTGATAAAGTGGAAGAAATGTTTGTTCAGCTCGATTGCTTCTCCCTCAAGTTCACCAACATACACCTCAATGCCTGCCTCTCTCAGCTGCTTAATTCCACTTCCCGCCACTAGTGGATTGGGATCTGTACTCGCAATATGGACACGCTTTACTCCACTCGAAATCAGCAGCTGGGAACAGGGAGGTGTTTTCCCGTAATGAGAACAAGGTTCCAGTGTGACATATACATCACTCCCTTTCGCCTTTTCTCCTGCAGCTTTAATGGCTTGAACCTCTGCATGACCTTCGCCAGCCTTGAGATGTGCTCCCATTCCGACGATGTCGCCATTTTTCACTACTACCGCTCCTACAACAGGATTGGGTGAAGTTTGACCTTGAGTAGACTCCGCCATGGAGAGTGCAAGCTTCATATAATGGGTATGATTCAAACGATTGACCTCCTTTCCTGCTTCAAGATCGTTTCTTAAACTAAATAAACCCCAAGTACTATTTCTACTTGGGGGAAGTTGGCATGACTAAATAAAGTATTCCATCGATATTTTCAAAAGGAGGAGCTATCCATATTGCATCGTTTGGACATCTCACCTCTGTATCAAAAAAATACTGCCGTTCCTTCTCCCATCCAGACTTTCACTGTCGGCTTTGGAATTTCACCAAATCCACCGTCTAATAAACATTAGCCGGGTCACGGACTAAGAGCATAGCTCATCACCGCCGGTAGGGAATTTCACCCTGCCCCGAAGGAAACCTATTCGATTATCATTATTCTATCATAGTTTTACGGGGATAGCGTGTTTGTTGCCTGTAAAATGTAGGATTGATTGAATTTTCCTACTAAAGAAGTGATTAGATGGTCGTTACTATGGGAAAAAGAATGCATCCAATAACGAGAAGCATTCTCTGTTTGGTCAGTCAATGTATTCATATTGATGCTTGTATCCTATCACTTAACAATACCTATCCATTATGGTGCCCAATTAGGTGAAAATGATGAGCTATGAGGTGAGGAAGTAGTCACTGTCTACATACCAAAGAAAGATCAAGAGCCAATCCAGGTCTTCACTGTACGTTTCATAATATGAAACGTAACTGTGATGGGAATCAAATAGCCTTTGTACACTTTGTGGCAAAAATCCTTTTTGCAAAGTTAGGTAATTTTTTTCATTGTAGTTCAAAATCCATCTTTTGTTCCCTTTATAGATAAGAACCGTGTCACCTTTGTCACTTCGCCATTCAATAGCGGTAGCACTCTGATACTTCAAGCGAAAGCCCATTCTCTTATCCTCTATATCAATTTGTAAGATCCTGCTCCATTTAGCAAATGACAGTGGACGTTTATTCTTGCGGTGGAATTGGTAATGTTTCGGATTATTGATCAGGGACGTCCTTTGAATATGGTAGTCTGACCAACCATTTGTCTTCAAATAATAAAAGCCCTCCTTCGTTTGAACTCCTACAAGAGCATGACGGGAAACAGGTATATTTTCATAAAATAAGCGATTTGCTTTTCTTAATTCTTTTTTGACACTGTAGCTGAGATATAAATTAGAGCATGCCGGGATAAAGAGAAGCAGAGGGAAATAATAAAGTTGTTGGATCACCAATAGCATTCCTACACCCATTAGAAAATACATGACACTACGAAAAAGCAGTGTAAATTGTTCATTCTTGTAAATTTGATAGAGGTTCATGAAACGCTCGTCCTTTCAAGGAATCTCTATCATATGTATGTCACTTATCAAGAAAAAGACCATATGAATAGAAAAAAACGGTGGAATCGAAAGAATGCTCCCTTCTAAAGGTGAGCATTCTTTCGATTCCCCGCTTACATTCAACTCTGAACGAGTGAACTTGACTGGTTCCATTCCACTATCTGTTTCATTTTTGATTCTGCGTCACGGTAACCCTGCCAATATAATTCGTCCAACTTTTGTGGATTTTTTTCAATCCGGCTAACCTTTAGAGGATGCTGAGGCTGGATGATCAAGACTTCCCCATTCTTTTCTTTTTCTTCTACTTCTTGTATTGTTTGATTGTAACGCAAGTATCGGTTCATCATCGTTTTATGAAGCTTAGGAAATTGTGGATACTTTCTTTTCACAAGGAATGAAAACCTGGATGGCTTTTTGTAATATCCTCTGTTTCTCGTTAGAATGACAACATTTTTCCGATATCCGTCCTGCTCCGCTTTTTCGATGGGAACCGGGTCACTTATCCCTCCATCCAGTAGGTGACGGGAACCGAATTCAACCATCGGGGCGACGAACGGTAGTGAGCTCGATGCCCGAATAACCGTCAACAGGTCTTCCCCATAGTCACTTCTCGAGAAATAGACTGGGTTACCTGAATGGCAATCTGTGGTCCCGACAACAAATTCAGTGGAATTCGAATGAAAGGCTTTGTAATCAAAAGGAACAAGCTTATTAGGGATTTCATCAAACACATAATCCATTCCGAATAACTCTCCCGTTTTCCAATAGTTACGCCAAGATAAATATTTAGGGTCTTGGATGAAGTCAACATTCACCTTTTTGTTCCGCCCGTTTTGCTTGGATAAATAGGATGCTGCATTGCATGCACCTGCAGAAACTCCGATCACATACGGAAATTCAATCCCTTTTTCCAAGAAATATTCAAGTGCTCCAGCCGTATAGATCCCTCTCATCCCGCCACCTTCTAGAACGAGACCGGTTTCATTTATCATCATCGTATTGCCCCCTCGCCATAATTTGTAGAAGATAGTGTTTTACTTCTACAGAAAATACATTTATACAAGTTAAATATCCAATCGTTATCCAGCACGGAGTATATGTACCTCGATTGTGCGGGGTATGGTATTCCTCTCCTTTACCAGAACTAAATAAACCACTATATTTTCCCACAAAATAATAGGAATGTGTACCATTTTGCTTGAAGGACAATGCCTTATTAAGCTTATCAGCTACTAATGAATGATTTTGAGGACCTTATATGTATAGGGGGACCTTTCATAGGCACCTTTCCACTACCAACATTCGACATTAATGAAGAAAATCCTTTTCCTTACATCCAAGAGGTCCTTCCCCTACAAAAAGTTGACGATAGTCAGCTAAGTTCTTTTCTCTTGAGGAGGAACGGTGTGATGGGAAGGACGACCATGCATAGGATGACAGTGAGAAGGATAGTACCCCAAAGGTGTGGCGGCCAGTATTGTTCGAGGATCAGCTCATTCACATATCCGGGTAGACGTCCCGGCGACCATTTCCAGGTTACCGTCAAGTTGCCTGAGATGAAAGTGACGAGTAAGGATAGGGCAATCGTATAAAATGCTGCCAAACCTGGGGATTTAACTAAACTGCTAAAGAACACGACCATGGTTAAGATAAAGGATAACCACAGGCCATATACCAGGAATCCCTGAATAAATAGTTTAAAGTCGATACCACTGAATAATAGATGAATATAATACAGGCTGGCAAGCATTCCTAGGGAATAAGATACCCACACGAGGATGAGTACAGCTAACCATTTGGAGTAAACATACGCCCCGTAAGAGACAGGTTTCACCAGAACCAATATGGCATTTCCGCTCTTTCTTTCTCCCGCTATGACTCCCATAAAACCTAAAATGATGACAAGTACACCTAAGGTATTGAATTGACTGATCGTTGATAACAATACTTCACCGGATGAAGGAGTTGGAATATTAATGACCGACCCTTCCGGTAGATCTCCTACTGAATTTAATATCTCCGGCAGGTAATAAGCTGTTAATGGTTCTGTTAAGCCAAATAAGATGAAGACAATTGGCATCCAAATCATCTTACAATTACGTGTCAGTTCCAACATTTCTTTTCTGAATAATACCCAACCGACTTTCATTTTCCCATCACCTCCATGAACAGGTCTTCCAGACTATGTTCACTGCTATCAAATTTTGTCACTCCCCATCGATGCTCTGAAATCATCGAGAAGATCCTACCACTATCCCGATCAAGTTCACTCACTTCGAAAGATAATTTATTTCCATCAGATCTAACATTATGAATCCAATCCTTATTGAGGAAATAAGAACTAAACTTATCACTCTCTTCACGAAAATAGAGGTTCAGCCTCGGTGTCTGATGCCGCTTCTTCACATCGTGTATGGCACCTTGTTCGATTAACTCCCCATCATGCAAAAACAGCACATCATCGCATACCTGTTCTGCGTCATTTAATATATGGGTGGAGAAAAGGATCGTTGTTTCTTTTTTTAGCTCCTTTAATAGCTCCAGCACCTCTCTTCTACCGAAAGGGTCCAAAGCAGAAACGGGTTCATCGAGGATCAAAAGCTTAGGTTGATGGATGAGAGCTTGAGCGATTCCCAGACGCTGTCTCATACCTCCTGAATACTGCCCAACCCTGCGATTAGTCCCTTCCAGCAAACCTACTAAAGATATTAGTTCATCTGCTTGCTGCCGCGAATCCCTCTTTGACATACCTGCGATTTCTCCTGAGAAAATCAGAAATTCCTTTCCAGTCATCCACTCAAAAAAGGAGGGATATTGAGGCAAGTAGCCAATCATTTCGCGGATATCATCAGATGATTCATTCGTTGTAATCGAACCCCCAGTTGGTGTGACCAATCCTGCAAGCATATTTAAGGTAGTTGTTTTCCCCGCACCATTAGGGCCCAATAAGGCTGTGCACCGCCCCTGTTTTAATTGAAAGGAAATGTTTTTCACTGCATGCTTTTCACTATATCTCTTCTCTAATGATGCAACTTCCAATACATTCATCTCTTATGCCTCCGTCCAAAAATGAAATACACTACGGGTCCGATAATATTCAAGAATAAGATGATCAATACCCAAAGCCATTTGGGTCCATTCGTAGCTTGTATACGGATGACATCCATCAATGCAATGATCATCAAAATGATTTGAATAATGATGACAGGAGCAATCAGTCCCCAATTGATTGACTGAACAACTTGTTGTAATTCATTCATTTAAAATTCCTCCTTTTGTTTTTCAAAGATAAGACGGAGAAAAATGAAAATCGTTCATTTTTTATTGGAAGTTTTTCGTAGCACAAATAAAAAAAGAACCCATGGATCTCCATGAATTCTTCCTTGGATTATTTTAGTAAGCGAAAGATCGTTGGAATGTGGTAATACTCTCCTTCGTATGCTCGAATGGCACCAAGGATGGTAAAGATCAATGCAAGCACACCAACGACCGGGGCCAGCACAAGTCCTACCAGCACCACCATCAGAATTGTGCTGACAAATCCGTAGACAGCATATGAAATAAGGAAGTTGAAATATTCCTTTCCATGGAAGTCCACAAACTCCGATTCATCCTTCTTTATGAGCCAGATGACCAATGGTCCAATGAATACTGTGAAGAAGCTTAATATATAAATAAGAGCAGCCATCAATCTTTCATCTTTTGTTGGCATTTTATTCCCTCCTGTTCAACATCTTTATCGTAACATTCAATTATATCCTCTTCTATATTTACGTGCAGGACGCCATAAAGTTTCACCCATTTATGCAATTATTTCATACGATCTTATTTCAATTTCGGACAGTCTTCATGAAACCTGGATGAATGGAATATAAGTATAAAAGTGAGTTTGTCCTTTTACCCGCAGAAAGGAAGTGAAGAATGTGAGTAAATTTGAAGCCTTCATTCTGGGAATCATACAGGGTTTAACTGAGTTCCTTCCGATATCAAGCACCGGACACCTTTATCTCGGCAGGCTGATGTTCGGTCTGGAAGAAGCTGGTCTCTACTTGGATACCATGCTTCATATCGGAACATTGATCGCTGTTCTCATTGTGTATCAAAAGGAACTTTCTTTTATGATAAAAAACCCTTTTAGTAAATTATCCTGGATACTTATTATCGGTACCATTCCTGCTGTGATTGTAGGATTCATGTTCGAAGATTTTTTTGACTCGATTTCGAAAACAGGATCAACGATAGGCTGGGAGTTTCTTGCAACAGGGTGCATTATGTATCTTGCCGACGGAGTGAAACATGGCTATAAAAAGCTGGATGATCTTTCTTACACAGACGCTTTAGTAATCGGAAGTTTTCAAGCAGCTGCCATATTCCCGGCACTATCCAGGTCTGGATTGACCATCGCGGCAGGATTATTCAGGAAACTGGATCGGGAAACGGCTGCTTATTTTTCCTTTCTTCTCTCCACCCCCGCCATTTTAGGTGGAATCGTTCTTCAAGGAAAAGAAATGGTAGGAGGAAGTGTAGAAGCGATTTCTTTCTCAAGTTTGGCCATCGGGACAGTGAGTGCTGCGGTATTCGGCTACTTCGCCATTCTCACCATGGTTAATTTCTTGAAGAAGCACTCTCTGAAAATCTTCTCCTACTATGTATGGGCGCTAGGGATCTTAATCCTTATTCTTCAATATTCAGGAATCATGTAGGAGGAAAACGATGAACCATGAATGGATTATGCAAATCCTTACATTTCTAACCGATTTAGGATATCTCGGAATAGCACTGGCATTGATGATTGAAGTCATTCCAAGTGAACTGGTTCTAAGCTTTGCAGGTTTTATGGTGAGCACAGGAAAGCTTACGTTTATTGGGGCATTTCTAAGCGGTGTCATTGGTGGAACCGTTGCTCAATTATTTCTTTATTGGCTGGGGTATTATGGCGGCAGACCGTTCTTTGAAAAATACGGAAAGTATATGTTTATACACCCGAAACATATACATGCAGCGGAGAAATGGTTCGAGAAGCATGGAACAATCGTGATTTTCACCGCTCGTTTTATACCAATTGTTCGGCATGCCATTAGTATTCCTGCAGGTATCAGCAGGATGCCTCTATCAACATTCAGTTTGTATACATTCGCTGCCATGCTCCCATGGACGTTATTGTTTATGGTCATTGGAATGGAACTTGGTACACATTGGGAGCATATAGAAGTAATCGGGATCCGCTATATTAAACCACTCAGTTTAATAGCCCTATTATCGACGATGATCTACCTGTACTATTCCAATCGAAGAAATAAAAGCAAGGATTAACTTCTTTTTCTTCTTGAAATTGTTTAAAATAAGAAGGAAACAGGCCCCATGAAAGGATACACTATGAATTCCATACTATTTAACAACGTAACCATCTATCCCATTACTTCTAAGCCTATTCCAAACGGAGCCGTATTGATAAAGGACGGCAAAATCAAACAGATCTTTCCTCATAGTATAGATGCTAACCAGTACGCTTCCGTCTATGATTGCCAAGGAAAGTTTCTTCTCCCCGGCTTCATTGACTCCCATACCCATTTAGGATTATATGACGAAGGGACAGGCTGGGCGGGCAACGACGCCAATGAAACCATAGAACCGATGACCCCGCATATCAGGGCCTTTGACGGTGTATACCCTTTAGATCCAGGCTTTAAAGACGCTCTTAAATATGGTGTCACAACGGTGAACGTCATGCCTGGGAGTGCAAATGTGATCGGCGGCACGACCTCGGTCATTAAAACGCACGGCTTTAACATACAATCCATGCTCATTAAAGAAACATCCGGACTGAAAATAGCCCTGGGCGAGAACCCAAAACGCATTCATAGTAATGGAAACAATGATTCCATTACGAGGATGGGGATTATGGGAATGCTTAGAGAAGCTTTTTTCAAAGCGAAGTATTGTGATCAACCTGAGGAACTAAGGGTCGCACCACTGGTTTCCGCATTAAAACGCGAAATTCCAGTTCGGATTCACGCCCACCGTGCAGACGATATCTTATCTGCCGTAAGGTTTGCAGAAGAATTCAACCTTGACCTTCGCATCGAGCATTGTACAGAGGGTCACCTCATTTCCGATGAACTTCACGGGAAGAATTTAAAGGTTTCAGTAGGACCAACCTTTACAAGAAGGTCAAAGGTTGAGCTAAAAAACAAGAGCTGGGTCACGTATCAAAAATTAACAGAATCAGGTGTCGAGGTCTCCATTACAACCGATCATCCTTACACTCCGATCCAGTATTTGAATATGTGTGCGGCGATTACCGTTCGTGAAGGACTTGATGAACAAAAAGCTTTGGAAGGGATTACCATTCTCCCGGCCAGAAACCTTGGAGTATCTGACCGAATCGGTAGTATAGAGGTAGGGAAAGATGCAGATTTGGTCTTATGGAGCCACCATCCCTTTCACTTTATGTCTAAGCCCCTTGTGACATTTGTAAATGGAGAAATCGCTTATCAAAACGTGTAGAAATTTGTTAAAAATTTTCTTCCAAAATCAGCATTTTACCTATTTCCTTTTTAAGAAATTTCGTATATGATACAAATGGATATTATATTTCCAGTTACATTGTTCTAAAAAACGCGATCTATTCTTAGATAGAGCGATAGTAATCAAGGGAAGGCAAAAGGTGCGCCACCAGTTCGTTAACTGGTCTTAGTGGGTTCGATTCCCACCCCGAAATTTTTTAGTTACCATTTAAAAATTTCGAGGGTGGGATCGTACGCAAGTAGACTGCCCTCAAGGAGGGTCTACTATGATCAAAAAACGTGAACTGCATGAGTGTCATGAACTTTATGACCTGATGGTGCACCCGGATGTCTTCCCTTTTGTGCGCCAAAAAGCGAACTCTTATGAGGAACTTCTATTCTTAACGAAACAAACGATTGAATCAGAAGAACGGGGAGAACTCATTTCCCGTACAATTATGGATGAATGGGGAAACCCGATCGGCACGATTAACTTATTCGACATTCAAGAAAGCGCTGGATTCCTGGGAACCTGGCTTGGTAAGCCTTTTCATGGCAAAGGATATAATCAACCAGCGAAGGATGCCTTCTTTTCCGAATTGTTCTTTGAGCTTGGAATGGAGACCATATTTATGAGAATCCGGAAGGTGAATACCCGTTCACAAAAGGCTGCAGAAAAGCTCCCATATGTGGTGAAAGCCAATGAAACGAGAAAATCTCTTTATGAACAAATCAATGCTCAGGTAGAGGTATATGATCTTTATGAAATCCCTAAAGATTTGTACACTCTGTATTTATATCAACTTCAATCATCTCAAGAAGACGATCAAGCGCTCGAAGCTTAAACTTGGTTAATATAAAAAGGTTATCACCGTAAGGACCTAATCCTTATGTGATAACCTTTTTGATTTAAAGGGGTTAAAAAGAAGCATGAATCATAAATAAAAATGTAAAAGCGATAGCCAATTTTAGATGCCATGCTTGATCTTTTCTCTTGAATCGTTTAAACCCCATAAACATCAGAAAAATCAATACTACGGTCGAGAGAATACCTGTAATGTACGTAAAGTCCCAATGAAAATCTCTTATTAATGCAAGCACCCCATGTAATAGAACCCCTGCTGCTGCTAGCAGTGCAAGAGGGACATGCCATTTTCTCAATAATCTGGCTGAGAATTGGACCAGGCGCTTTAACGAAAGATCTCTCCACTTGATTTCTTTCAAACCCTTCCATTTCAATAATAGATAAACTGGATACATGCTGAGAACAATAAAATATACAATCCTTGTCACCGATCCAACTTGTTTGACGAACCCCTTATAGAAATCCTCTTCCATCATCATTAGCATCCCATTATATACAGAAATAAGGATAAGTCCTGCCAAGGCGATACAAGCACTTAAGGCTGAATACAACAGAACGTTTTTTCGTTCTTTTGGATTTGGAATCGTAGTTGATAAAAAGGAAGGATGCTTACTGCTTTTCGATTTTGTGTTCAATTTATTTGCCCCTCGTCTGTTTGTGATGATGAGGTTAGTATACTACGTTAAGATGAAAATTAAATGAAAATTGTATAAAATGAGAATTAAAAAAGGAGTTGTAGGAAGAGGATGCATATCATTTCAGATAAGCACCTTCAAACTACGAGCTCCTTATTTATTTCTTTTTCTCTGTTTTTTCGAAGTACAGGTTCCGTACGACAAAGGTCTTGTAATTTTCCAATTTCCTTTTTTCAAGAGGATGATGGTTGATTCCCATCTTTTTAAGCTCTTGAAGGTACCATCCTTTTGAAAATTGATAAGCCATTGCACTTCTCCCCTTCAACCATTTGTATACTATATGCTCAAAGGGGATACAGATGACTTGTTACCTTGCCATTGTTGAAAGTTCTTCATACATATCTTGTATGGTGTAGGCTTTTTGGCCTTTTTCCATGTTGTGAATAATGGTATCTCTGCTTCCTGTCAATTCATTGACTTTCATCAAGAAACTCTCTTGGTTCAGTTTTTCTTCCTCCAATTTTAGCGCGTAGCCATGCTTGACGAAACTATCTGCATTGAGGATCTGATCTCCGCGACTCGCTTCCCTCGATAGGGGAATCAATAACATCGGTTTTTTCAATGCAAGAAATTCGAATATTGAATTAGAACCTGCACGGGAGATCACATAATCAGTCATGGCCAAGTAATGGGGAAGTTCACTTTTTATGAACTCATATTGACGATACCCTTTTTGAGTATAAGCTTCATCTATATTTCCCTTACCGCAAATGTGAATGATTTGAAAACGGGAAAGGAGCTCATCCAGATTCCCTCTAACTGCTTCATTGATCTTTCTTGCCCCAAGACTTCCTCCCATAATCATCAACACAGGCTTCTCATCATAATACCCTGCTAATCTCTTTCCTTCGCTCGCGTCACCCGAGAACAATTCTTCTCGGATAATGGCTCCAGCACATAATGATTTTTCACTGGGAAGCGAATGTACCGTTTCCGGGAATGTAGTGAATATTTTGGTAGCAAACGGAACCGCCAGCTTGTTCGCAAGTCCCGGAGTCACATCGGATTCGTGGATCGCTACTGGAATTTTTGCGATTTTAGCAGCCATCACCACTGGCACAGAGACAAATCCTCCTTTAGAGAAGATGATGTCGGGCTTTGTCTTCCGGATAACCGATAAGGCATCAAACACACCTTTCATCACTCGAAAAGGATCTGAAAAGTTTTTCCAGGAGAAATATCTTCGTAGCTTCCCGCTTGAGATACTTTCATAAGGAATATGGGGAAATTGTTCTGTAATGATTTCTTTTTCAATTCCGTCTTCCGATCCAATATACGTAATGTCCCAACCCTCTTTTTCAAAGTGTGGAATCAATGCTGTATTAACTGTTACGTGACCTGCCGAACCGCCGCCCGTAAATAAAATGCGTTTACTCATATGTATAAACTCCTAACTCCATTTTCTAATGTGTTTCTCTCTCACCATTATACACTTTACCAAAAATGTAGAGGGGATAGAACTACGAAAATTTGACAAAAGAAATAGGGGGACCTTTCATACTCATCAAGAAGAGCCCATCCCTCCTTCAATGCCAGAAAATGAAAGACGTTATTGAGAAACAAATTTATCTCTTTTCAATATATAATTGGCGACATTCCTTCCGCTAATCGTCACCATCGGGGATCCTCCCCCTGGATGGGTTGTCCCTCCCACATAGAATAGGTGGTCGATGTCTTTACTGACGTTGGAAGGACGAAGGAACGCTTCCGTCATTCGGTGGGAAGCGAGACCGTAGAGGGCTCCTTTATAAGCGGAAAATTGACGTTTTATCGAGTTTGGAGTATACACTCTCTCGACTTCTAAGTACTCCCTAATGGGTAATCCCAAATCTTCTAATTTAGAATAAACTTTTTCTTTATACGACTCTACTTCTACCTCTGTTAGCTCAATCGCCGGGGCATTCACGAGTATAAATAGATTACTGCCTTTCGAAATGTCCCGTTCTGTAGCGGCCGAATGGCTAATATAGATCGTTGGGTCGCTCGGTAGGGATTTCTGGTTAAAGATTTCAGAAAACTCCTTTTGATAATCTTCAGTGAAATACACCTGGTGATGATGAACGCCATCCTGATAATTTCGTAATCCTGCGAGAATCACAAAAGCAGAAATGGACGGTTCATACGCGTCCAATTTCCTGTCCGGGTGGCTCGGTCTCTCCGCTTCTTTAATCAAATGCTTCGTAGCCGTAATGAAGTCCCCATTTACGATCACATCTTGAGCATACATTGTCTCATCTCTATCGGTTACGACACCTACTGCTCTTTTTTCCTTTACTACAACTTCTTTAACCCGTGTCCCAAAGTGGACATCTCCCCCAAGCTCTTTGAAAAAATGGTAGAAACCTTTCGCAATGCTTGGATTTCCTCCTTTTGTGTAATACACCCCATCCTTCATCTCAAGATGACCGATCAACGAAAAGGTGGCAGGACACTCGTACGGTGAAGATCCAATATATGTGGCGTATCGATTAAACACCTTCAAAACATCTTCATCCTGAAAAAATCTCCGGTGAAAATGGTCCATCTTTTCAAAGGGACGGACCTTCATAAAGCTGTAGGAAAGCTTGGGGGATAGATAATCCCTCCAGGACCCAAAAACACGATAGAAAAACCCACGTTTTGCTAATGTATAAAGCTTTTCAACTTCCTTTAAGTACTCCTTGTAATGAGTTGCCCCATATGGATCTATTTCTTCAAGTTCTGATATCATCTCATCGGGGTCCGCTGACTGATATAGAATTTTCCCATTCGGAAATATGTTCTTCGTATGTTTAACAAGTCTTTCAAACTCAAAATAATGAGAGGAGTCACCCCCTGCGTCATTGATCACCGATTGAAAAACTTCAGGCATCGTAATCGTATTCGGGCCAAAATCAAAAGAATATCCGTTCATTTCAACAGGCATCATCTTCCCGCCTGGATGGAGATTTTCATCTAGGATCGTTACATGGTAGCCTTTGCTTTGAAGTGATATGCCCGCAGACAATCCCCCTAGTCCACCGCCAATAATAATGACACTATTCATGAATAAGTCCTTCCTTTCCAAGTGTAGCCTTGTTTCTTTAAACCCTTCAGCATCGATGCCCACATGATGATGATAAAGCATATGGAAGCGACCGGCATGAGGAGAAAATGCCAACGGGATTGATTTGACGACAGATCGACAAGAAGGGTTTGCGTCCAAATCGCTGCTAACGGGATGCAATAGCTCCACTCTCCATCTATGAGTCCATAGATGAATAACGGCACAGGCAAAAT
Organism: uncultured Bacillaceae bacterium; assembly: GCA_963787015.1. GTDB lineage: Bacteria > Bacillota > Bacilli > Bacillales > Bacillaceae_B > Rossellomorea. The sequence continues at coordinate 414,878 of CAWBBM010000019.1, read as the reverse complement.
ATAGAAGACAAAATAAAAAATCGAGAGCAGGATTACCGAGACCGGATTCCTTCCTAATCCTATGTAAATATTCTTAAGGAATCCTTCCCACACTTCCATATTCGTATCATACATATGACATTTCACATCAGAGGTATTATTCACAAGTACAGCTTTCCATCCCTTTTCTTTCACTTTCCTCGTAATATGGACATCTTCCAATAGGGATGATTTTACAGCTTCATGTCCTCCACAATCGTCATATGCTTCCTTCTTAAAAAACATAAACGCACCATGAGCAGCTGTGAACGCTTTTCTGGTTGAATGATTCGCCACCGCTATCGGTAAATGAAAATACACGAGGAAATGCTGAAAGGGTACCAACATCTTACTAAGTAAGTTCGGAATGGGGAATTGGGGAAATCCAGTGATAAGACCAGCATCAAACTTGTCCATTTGGTATAACACTTTTTCAATAATGGACGGTGATACCCTGACATCCGCGTCAAGATAAAGCAAATATTCCCCATTGGCATGTAGACTAAGTTCTCTGCAGGCATGCACTTTTCCAACCCACCCTTTAGGGAGCGGTTTTCCATCGATAATCTTGAATCGATCGTCCCCTTTCGTCGTTTGGGTTAACAATTCCCTTGTCCGATCAGTCGATCCATCATCCAGGAGGATTACCTCTAGTTTAGAATAGGTAATCTTCTTGATACTTTCCATTAATCCCACTACATTTCTTTGCTCATTTCTCAAAGGGACAAGAACAGAAACCAGCTCATTTGAAGATAACTTACGTGAAAGCTTGGGTAAAAAAAGCAAATTGAGAAATGTTGCCAGCACAAACAGAAGTGTCATCAGTATATAATAATTCACCGTCTCTCCTCCTCTAGTTTCTTCTTTTCCAAAAACTCAGCCACTCACTGCTTGTTGGAAATCCTTTAAGGAGTAATTGAAAGCCCGATAGTTCTTCATGTATGATATCCTTTTTAAGAGCATCAAGCCTTCTTTCCGTCTTAATCCGCAGCCGTTCTGTGCGTTCTTTCCTTGACTGGTCTGCCCGCTCTTCTAAAGGCTCTTCATAGAGCCGGATAAAAACTTCAGGTCTTTGATCATGACGAAATGTGTAGTAGAAGCTGACGGAAGTCAGTCTTATTTCAGGATTCCGCTCTTGTAGGAAAGCAGGTCCGCTCATAAACGATAGGGGCCTCTGTTCTAGATGTTCCTCTTTTCCTTGAGGAAAGACCCAGACGGTTTTTTTCTCTTGCAAGCATTTTTCAGCAAACTTTAATGAAGTGACTAGATCTTTAGGGGAATCGGGGTTCACCGAAAAGGCTCCAATTTTCCGAAAAAAGGAAAAGTCCTCCATTCCCTTCTGGCTCATCATTGCGTAACTATCTTCTTTCACAACACAATAATTTACATAGAATACCAATAATCCGTCCCACCAGCTAGAATGATTGGCTAACAGTAAATGTCCTTTGTTGTGTGCACCCTCCTTTCTCTGGTCATCGATCCACACACGGTAAAAATGTTTTTTCAACTGATAGGTAAGATAGTACGCCAAGAGGCGTTGAAATCCCTTACTTTTGTTCGGTTCGATCATTTTACCTTCTCCAATCGCAGTTTGATTAAAAGGGAAAGGATATAAAATCCAAGAGTAACGAAGACCGCTAACCACAACCCTTCCACCATTGCTGTCACCATAAACATAAAAATCACAAGGAAGTATAATCGCTTCATCCTGGAAGTCCAACGTGAAGATTTCCCTTCTCGTTTCACCATCAAATAGAGAAAGAACTGAATGACAAAAGATACGAAAAACCACCCTAAGAAATTTTGTGAAGGAATTTGATAATACAATCCTCCTTCATCCCATATCCAATATTCCCTCCCTACATAAGCGACAGGATCGATGATCAAGTCCATTGTTACCGCTAATAGAGACGTGACCGAACTATAGATCAAAGCCCCGACTCCAGTCTTTTTCCTCTCGAGAAGAAATTCATAATGAGCCATACTTGTGAAAATAACCATTACCCAAGCGAAGCCGATTGTAATCGGCACCCCGAATAACTGGACTCCAAAGTCTTGTTCATAGTGATAAGTTCCAAATATCAGTCCATAATGAACACCTAATGACTCGGCAAAGATCGTTGTGAGCATTATACAAATCGCTACCACCGCCCCAAGCCTAACCCTTAACCTCTTCATTGCATAAAGAATAGCCAAAAAACCGGCTAAATATAAGAAAACGGCATTTGCCCATTGAAGTGCGGGCGGCAGCCAATCAAGAGAAACAAGGATGATTCCTACCCCGTACCATATTAAAAACACAATCCAAATCCAGTCATCCCACCGTTTCGTCATTCTCTTCCTCCCATGCTTGTTCTTTGTTATCACCATTATATAAGAATCATTCAGTTTACAAGTATGATTAACTCTCTATCTCTCCTGAAAATATGGTACAGTATGATAGTAAAAAAATGCCCGTGCGTTAAAGGAAGATATTCAAAGGAGACCGTATCATGAGAGAAACCCATACATTAACAGATAAAATCAAACAATTATCCATTATCCTTTTCCCCATCCTTGTCACCCAGCTTGGTATGTTTGCCATGAATTTCTTTGATACGATCATGTCAGGAAAATATTCCCCAATCGACCTTGCAGGGGTTGCCATCGGATCTTCTTTATGGGTACCAATCTTCACAGGGCTGAGTGGAATACTACTGGCGGTAACACCGATCGTCGCTCAATTGATCGGGGGAGGAAAGAAAAAGGATGTTCCTCACACCGTCCTTCAAGGTGTATATGCAGCCATTGCATTATCCCTAATCGTGATGATCGCGGGAGGCTTCATTCTAAATCCAATCCTTAATGGAATGAATATAGAAGCTGGGGTTCGATCTGTAGCGAGGGATTATCTTATCGCATTATCAATTGGGATGATTCCATTATTCGTCTACAATGTGTTAAGGTCTTTCATTGATGCTCTTGGAATGACTAGAATCACCATGTTCATCACACTGATATCCCTTCCGGTAAATGTAGTATTTAATTACCTGCTCATTTTCGGAAAATTTGGTTTCCCGGCATTAGGAGGAGCGGGTGCGGGCTATGCATCGGCCATCACCTATTGGGTCATTACACTTATTGCTTTTTGGGTCGTTCATACAGTGCGTCCCTTTAGCCTATACTCTATATTCAGAAACATCCGTAAGCCTGATCTATCTGAATGGAAAGACCTCTTTATCATCGGGGTTCCGATTGGACTATCTATTTTCTTTGAAGTGAGCATTTTTTCCGCTGTGACGCTGTTAATGAGCAATTACGATACGGTCGTCATAGCCAGTCATCAGGCTGCGATCAATTTCGCGTCATTTCTTTATATGATCCCCCTCAGCATATCCATGGCGTTAACCATCATTGTCGGGTTTGAGGTTGGGGCGAAAAGGCTTAGGGATGCAAGGGTCTACAGCTGGATGGGCGTCAGTTTTGCGTTATTCCTGGCTGTTCTATATGGTGTGGTATTACTTGTATTTCGGTCTGAGATTTCACACCTCTATTCAGATGATGATCATGTCTTGGAATTGACGGCACATTTCCTGTTATATGCCGTATTTTTTCAGCTTTCCGATGCTATTCAAGCTCCTGTCCAGGGAGCCCTTAGGGGTTACAAGGATGTAAATATCACCTTTATGATGTCTCTCATATCCTACTGGGTGATCGGATTACCTTTAGGCTATATACTTGCAAACTTTACAGGCTTCGGACCATATGGATACTGGTTGGGTCTGACTTCAGGTTTAACGGCAGGTGCCATTACGTTATCTGCACGACTCTTATTGATTCAGAAAAAGTATCGAAAGCAGTATGGTCTTAAAACTGACTGACGATTCTATTAAATAAAGAGCCACGGCCGTCTCAGCCGTGGCTCTTTATTCATGAAATACCTTTCCGAGAACATCCTTACCACCGGTCACGGGAATAACGGCACCTGTAATGAAATCAGATTCCTCCTGGCATAAAAACGAAATGATACGAGCAAGGTCTCCCCCTGTTCCAGGTCGACCTACCGGGGTCAGTGGATCATAATGTCCCTTCACACTCGTAATATCCGATTCCTTCCACTCACCCACAATATCTCCAGGACAGACCATATTAGCAGTTATGCCATTTTGCGCCTCTTCAATTGCAATCGTTTTCGTGAAGGATGCAAGTCCTGCCTTTGCTGCAGCAAAGGCGGAACGGTAAATCCATCCAGGAGCAGACTCGACTCGATCGTAGCCAAAGGTGATAATTCTTCCCCATTTCTTCTCCCTCATTTTTGGGACAATTAACCTTGATAAGTAAAAGACACTGTTTAAATTTCCGTTCACTATGTAATTCCATTCCTCAGGCGAATAGTCAGCAAATGACTTTCGCTCTTTCACAAAAGGTCCTGCGTTATGAACCAGGATATCCACGCTTTCCACTTTACTCCACATTTCTGCAACCATGCGCTCGCATTCTTCCGGAACAGAGATGTCCCCCTTGATGGGGATGAAGTTATTATGATATTTCACCTTTAATTCAGAGACCAACTCTTCAACAAATGCATCGTTTCGTCTATAGTTAAGGATCACAGTATATCCTTGTTTAGAGAACTCCTCGACCGTTCGTCGTCCAATCCCCTTTGAGCCTCCTGTAATTAAGACCACTTTATCTTTCATCAAGCTCACTCCACGTACTCGTTATATTTCAATAGTAAGAATGATTTTGCTTAATTGCAAATGTAAGCTCTTAAATTGTCCGTTCATATTTTGTAAACTTACCTTTTTGAATGGCTGTTTAAACTTTGCAGCTTTTTGATAGTGTGTGGTGATTTCCGCTGCAGGTGCTCGCTTTCCGCGGGGCGTGAGTTGAGCACCTGCAGCGGAAATCATCGAAGCATTCTTCCCTTAAATAATTAAAATGGTTTGAAAACAATCTTCAAAGTGTGCAACGGTCAAATTTAGATTCAATAGCTAAATTACTGTTTCTTTCGTCTTTTGTCATGATTAAGGTCTACATTTTCAATCACTCTTTATCTACCACATTCATTAACTGAGCAATAGCTACACCACCGTTAAAGAAACAATTTTTGCGAAAACAAGCTTTTGAATAACTTCCCTCCAGTTGTTCCAAACTACACATATCAGATTTTGAAGGATCCTTACTATTTAACCAAAAGATAGGACATTAGTTGTCGTTTTCTTTGCGAGGAAGCTCTTACCTAGCGTGTCATCAGCTTTCTTTAGATTCGGATCTTTAAAAAAACCATAGAAACACAGATTTTTTAGAAATGAACATAAAAAACAGCCTCTCCTAAGAGAGACTGTTTAAGACAGTGTATGATATTACTTACCGATGAATTGTTGAGTCCAGTAGTTACCGTTTTCTACATAACCTACACCGATGTGAGTGTAATTTGAGCTTAAGATGTTTTTACGGTGACCTTCACTATCCATCCACGCTTGTACTACTTCTTCAGGAGTCTGTTGACCCATCGCGATGTTTTCACCGGCAGAGCTGTACTGAATCCCGAACTGCTTCATCATATCGAAAGGTGAACCATACGTTGGGCTTGTATGAGAGAAGTAATTATTCGCTTGCATGTCACGAGACTTTTCGCGCGCTACTTTGCTTAGTTCTGCATCTACTTTCAGTGCTGGAAGTCCCTGTTTGGCACGTTCCTGATTTGTTAGTTCTACGACTTTTTGTTCATATTGGCTTAATTGACCAGACTGATCACTTGCTGTTTGTTCAGGTTGTTGCTGTTGTTCATTTGCTGCAGGTGCCGGTGCAGGAGCTTCTGCTTTTGGTGCTGCTTTTTGTTCAGGAGCTGGAGCTGCACTTTGTTCTGGCGCTGGAGCTTCTGCTTTTGGTGCTTCTTCCGCTGGGGCTGGAGCTGCCTGAGCCTTTTGAGCTTGTCCTTTTAATAGCTCTTGCACGTTAAAATTCTTACCATCGATTTGGTATTTTGCTAGAGTATCTTGCACAAATTTATTTAAATCCTCTTGATTACCATTATATTTAAAGACATTCAACTGTTGATCTGCCTTATCTTGAACTGGGCATGGTGCTGCAGCATCAGCTTTACCTGCTGCGAATGGAGCTGCTAATAATGTTAATGCTGTTGCTGTTGAAACCATCATTTTCTTATTCATAAAAATGAATTCCTCCTTAGTGAATGTGTTTGTCTTGCTGCACATTCATCATACCACCCTGTTTTTGTTACATTTACGGGATAACTTGGTAACTAGCAATCAATTGTTCTATTTTGAAAGACAATTTCCTATAGTACTATAGTAACCATTGATTCTAGTAGGGAAGAACGGATTCACATTTGATTTACTTACATTTCCAGTGATAGAACAATTTATCTCAGGTGACTAATTATTACCGGTATATGATTCTTGACAGGTTTTGAAAAGGCTCGGTTTTGTAACGGATATTACAGTAACGTTTCACAGAAGTTGAAGATTTACCCTAAAGAAAGGTATTCATTGCATTTTTTGTCAGGTTCGATGATCAAATATCCTTCTACACTGAAACCGAGACGTTTTAATTGCCTCACACTTACATTACATTCTACATGATTGCTCCCCATGACTATAATTGGTCCATCAGGGATATCCCCTGAGTACCTTTTAATATAGCCGCATGGGAGTGCGACAACATCTTCGCAATCTCCCTTGGATGAGTATTGATAATCCCTGACATCCACAACTACATGATCTGTATTCACATCATGAGAAATCCATCGCTTTGTCCGCACGGGGAAATATCGATAGTACATCATATAAAAAAGTACACTGACTAGTAATAACGTTAGTACTGGCATACTGGCATCATCCTTTTTGTTAATCTTACCTTTCATTTTATACCTATATAGGTATAAACGAAAGGTAAATGCTCATGCTGAATTCATTTGTATACACACCTAACCTTTATTATGTATGTCTTTTTTTAAGTTAGTGGCCATTTCAATATGAATCTGAATTAATGCCACTTTATTTACACTGGATAAATCGGCTTCAATAATTCTCTTCGTGGCCGATAGATATTTCTCTTCGATTGTTTTACGTACCCTTGGATGACTATTCCCATCAAGGAGTTCCCGTTTAATCGCTTCTTTTAACACGTATTCTGATAAAACGCCTTCGTCCATCAATAACCGATTATTCCATATTTTCCTGTAGGCTTCCAGCAGTTCCTTGAATGCATCTGGCATATTCAAACATCCTTTACATAAAAGTTTAATCATTAAGCATACTAGTAAAAAACAAAGAAAGGTGATGGATATGACAACACCCTATCGCTGCCCTAGCTGTAAAACGAATCGCACACGATTTAACATTATACAACAAGTATCCCAGAGTGTGAAACTGAACCCTGATTCTGGAGAGGTTGTTCAGAGTTATGAGCAAGGTCAACTTGAGCCCTTTCATCTTGCATACAACGGTCCTGATTTAAAAGTTCAATGTGCTGCTTGCGGTTTGGTTGAGGATGAAATGACATTTAAGAAATTTGGAGAGACCACAATGTAAAGAAAAAGAATAAAGGGTAACCGGACCTGCCATCAAAAGCAGATGCGGTTACCCTTATTTGTTTTCGTTTGACCTCACTGATTAGAAACGTCTTTTAGCTTCGTTTCCTTTTCTTCTTCTGTTACATCTTTATTCGACATACGCAATGGAATTTCTTTCATAAAGAAGGTTAGGACGAACCCGAACATAAGAATGATCGCACCAATGAAGAAAACATTCGTTAATGCATAGCTTAATGATTCTCTCACACCTTCTAAGATGGATGCATAAATCCCTTGAAATTCAGGTGGCAACGTTGATTGGAGCTCTTTTAATTTTCCACCATTCATGATGTTTTGGGGATTTTGGAGCTGTTTCATCACACCTGCCGTATTGGGATCTGTTAGTAATGGTGAATCTTTCACTGCAGACATTTTCTCCGTCATCTTGGACGTCATGGAAGAATTCATCACGGTTCCCATTATGGCCACACCGATTGTTCCACCAATTTGTCTGAATAATTGGGTAGCAGCGGTTGCTACTCCAAGAAACTTATGTTGAACAGCATTTTGAACCGTCAAAGTAAATACAGGAAAGCTGAGCCCAAGGCCAGTTCCGACAATTATGATATTGATCAGAGCTGTTGTATTGGTTGTGCCAGTATCCATAAAGGATAAAAGAATCATACCTGTACTCATGACGAATAATCCGATGAGAGCAAGGAATTTATACCTTCCTGTCTTAGTAATGATCTGCCCCCCTACGGTACTGGCGATCACCATGCTCAATGTCATAGGCATCATTACCAGGCCTGATTTGGTTGCTGAAGTTCCCATTACACCTTGAATGAAGAAAGGCATATACATGATAGCTCCAAACATACCAGCTCCGAGGATAAACCCAATGATATTGGAAAGAGTAAAAATCTTATTCTTGAACAATTGAAGTGGAAGAACCGGGTTACTTGCTCTCTTTTCCGTAATAATGAATAGTACAAAGGCAACAACCGTTGCAGTCAAAAGCCCAATGATAGGAAGTGAAACCCACTCATAGTCATTCCCTCCCCAAGTAAAGGCAAGTAATAAAGGAATGATCGTTAGGGTTAGCATGATGGATCCTAAATAATCCACTTTAAGCCCTCTATTTGGTTCCTGTGAAGGAAACATTTTATAAATCATTCCAAAGGCGATGAATCCAACAGGAAGGAACACCCAGAATACCCAGTGCCAATCCGCATTATCGACAATCCATCCACCTAATGTAGGTCCGAAAACACTTGCTAAACCAAAAACGCTACTCATCAACCCTTGCCATTTTCCTCGTTCTCTTGGGGAAAATAAATCACCTACAGCGGTAAAGGCTGTTGACATAATCATTCCGGCTCCAAACCCTTGGATACCTCTGAATATGATTAACTGAAAGATTGAACCGGATAGGCCATTTAAGAAAGAACCTACCATGAAGACAGCAATACCAAGTAAGATGAAAGGCTTCCTTCCATACATATCTGATAACTTCCCTACTAATATGGCTGTCACTGAGCTGGTTAGCATGAAGATGGTAAATACCCAGCTATAATAGTCCATCCCTCCAATTTCAGAAATGATTCTTGGTAAGGCTGTTCCTACGATCGTTTGGTTTAATGCAGCGAATAGCATGGCTGACATGATCGCTATCATAATCATTACTTTTTTTCTATGTTCTAAATGCTCCATATTCTCTGTCTCCCTTAATATTTATATTATGAATAATTAACCAACTTAAGTAAATGAGCATAATTGAAGGGATGACCTCTCTCAGGTCAACCCTTTTATTTTTCATAACTCTAAATGAATAATCCTAATTAAACCATAATTGAATCGATATTAAATTCACTGGTTACAGTGTTTTGTCACTTCCTAAAGAAATCTACATCACTTTCGGGTCGATGAACTCAGTAACTTTTCAAACAGTTCGATTAGGTGGTTGATCTCTTCTTTCTCGAATGTTTGGAATAGTTGCTGAAAATAGTGAGACTTCTTCTCTTTACACTGAGCCAATACTTCAATGCCCTCAGGAGTTAAAGCAAGCTCAACGACTCTACGATCTTCTTTGGATCGCTGTCTAGTAATATAGCTTTTTTCAGCTAATGTATCTGTGATGGATGTAATATGACTTGCGGAAACTTCCATTCGTTTCGAAATTTCGGAGGACTTCAATGCACCATTCTCGCTGATGAGTTGAAGCACCCTGAATTCTCCATTAGAAATGAACTCTCCAAAGATGGTTCGAATATCTGCTTTCATCATTCTAAAAACGGATCTAAATAATCCTTCTAGCTCGAACAATTCTTTTCCCACTAAAAAACGACCTTTCTTACACTCAATAAATACTTCACTAAGTTAACTATTAAATAATATACATTTTATACTGAAATGTCAATGGTTAAGAACCTGTTATCTTGATGACAGTCAAAGCCATCCATTTAGAATACTGTGCGATTCCTATCGACAAACCAATACCACACAGGAGTCCAGTCAACAAACGCATTCCGTTAGTACTTTTCCTCCAATTCCACTTCTGGATGAATCCATCAACGATTAGCGGCGAAATAAACATCCCTGTGTTACATAATATACTAAACAGAAGAAATACCATAGTTAGAATTACATTCCCTTAGGTTACTCCGTTATATCAATCTCCTGTAAGCTTTGCAGAATTTCAGGTTTATGTAAATCCTCTCCAATTATGACGAAATTGGTCGGGTATTTCATATCTCCAGGCATAAATAGAGGCATACCATATGAGTATTGAAACAAGGTTGGATATTTTCGTCCCTGCAACGGTACATATCCCTTCATTCTATAGATGGTATCAGACTGGCGCTTAATCCATTCTTCAAATGCTTCTCCCTTCACTTTGCCCCTAAATGTATAGACAATTGCTTGGAGGCTTAGATGTTCACCGATGGAAGATTTATCATATAAACCAGTCCCTTGTTCAGCGTGTAATGATAGAATATCATTCATCGATACCTTAGAATAATTCGTTAAATAGACCTTGGCATTCTGGTTTAATTGCTGCAGTTCATAAGAGAATGTTCCCTGCTCCATCTCTGAAAGTAAGTCCATTTTATTCGCTACAATAAATTGGGCATGACGAATCTGCTCTCTTAACAAGTGTAATACGGCAGGACTGAATTCTCCCCTGTTTTTCCATTGCAGACCATCAACAATGGTTATAATCCCTCTGAATTCGAATTGATTGGCAAATAACGGAGACAGGATGGAATCGACGACTTCGACAGGGTGTGCGGCTCCTGTTGTTTCAATCACAAGTACATCAAAGTCTTCGTTCAGCAGCAGCTCTTGAAGCTGGGACTCAAGTTTTTCTGATATTGTGCAGCAAATACACCCATCGAGGAGCTCTCTTAAAGTGGTATCCTTCTCAACTTCATCACTGTCGATGGACACACTTCCTAATTCGTTCATTAATACGGCTGGTTTTTTATCATGTTCCTTTAAGGACTTCAGTAATTGTTTTAATAAGGTGGTTTTTCCACTGCCAAGAAATCCAGATAATATATAAACATCCTTCTTCATGTAATCTTCCTCTCTATTGATTCCTATAGATATTCTATTAGAAAGTACATAGGAAAACAACGGACTTCATCAAACATTGTAAATGTGTACATACTGAAGCAAAAGAATTATTCGCTGAAATGCGTTTTCTTATTCTCTCCGGCATACAATGAAATAGGCAGTAACTTAGACAAAAACCAGTTAGTAAAATTGTGATTATCTATCGGATTTTTCATCAACGTCATTTCGAATTTGTAGAAGCTCTGTTCGCAACTCCCTGTAACCAACCAGCACACGCTAAAATGAACAGCAACTATGTTTACCAAAACGGCTTTAATAAAAATGACAACTGGCACCGTTTGCTGTGAAGGGATGTTCTGCTCATATAAGATTTTGAAGAATCATTCAAAAGGTGGGAATGTTTATGTACTATGAGAAGATTGTTCCGCTCAAGTTAAGAGACTTTTTGAAGAATCCTTCTCATGAAACATTGAAGGATCTATTGCTTCATAATACGGGGGAAACAGATTATGTTGATTTTAAATCCGATTGGATTGAATTGACTAAAATGGCGAAACACATCCTGGCTATAGGAAATACCGGGGGCGGCTGCATAATAGTGGGAGTCATGCAATTTGACGATGGATCATTGGATTTAAAAGGATTGACCGATGAAGAATTTTTGGATAAGGCAGATGTTGATAATAAACTCCAACATCTGCTCCCTAAATATTTACGTTATAGAACGGAGGACTTTATTTTCCCTGAAGGGATCCACCCTCTAATGAGCCTTAAACGATTCCAGGTTCTCATCATCGATTATGATCCGAGGTATGTACCATACACCTCAATTGTTACAAGAGGCGAATTACGTTATGGTGCCATTTACGCCCGGCAAGGAACCAAGACCATTGAAGCCACTCATGAGAGGCTTGTCGATGTGATACTTCGAAAAGTTCAATCAGGTGGATCAGACAGTGATGAACGAACGCTAAAAGAGCACTTGGAACATTTAAAAATTCTCCATCACGAACATGACCTGGCAGAAGATTTAAAGTTCAAGAAATACCTGCATAATTTAATTTTAAGGAAAATGCAGAAGATAGAACATTTTCTGGACCTGGATTCCTCTGAACTTCATTCTTTTTAATCACTCTGAATTACGTAGAAACTCTCTTATAGCCTCCTGATTTTTTTGTACATCCATATTCAAAACAAGTCCAGCATTTGGTGTCGATAGATCAGTAAAGCTTCCTTCAATCGGAACTCGGAGTGTATCCACTGTGTCAATGGGATTGAGCATCATAGAAAATCCATACTTCATGATCTCATTTATGGGAGTCTCAGTTTCAACATTTTTGAAACCTTCCCTCATGATGGCGACCACATCAACCAAACCTTGACCGGATTGCATCTTCTCCATCATGCTCTCCTCCGCTAATGTCATAATTTCCTGCTGTCTTTCCACCCGCCCAAAATCATTTTCATTATCACTTCTAAATCTTACATATTGTAGGATTTCACTTCCCTTTAACACTTGTTTGTCTAGCGTCTTCTCCCCAAAAGGGAATACACCCCACCATGAAGAAGGTAGCAAACAATAACGTCAAGTATAGAACGATTTTTTTCATTAGTTCACCTCGTATTTACTTTCATTGTCGGTATGGAGTAAATATTCTATACGAGGAAAGAGGAATCAATACTATTTTTATTAACATTTCCTGAATCAACAAATCGATTGACGATGTTTGAATAAGCTATAAAAAAAAGGACCTCAGGGAATTTACCTGAGATCCTTTTGAGTTGATTATTTTTTATTTAACACTTCAATTGCTTTTTTCAATTGAGGATCATTTTCCTGAAGCTTCTCTCTAAGTTTCGTCATAAGCTTCAAAGTTGTCTCTCCATTTAGCGTTCCTGTCACTTTTAACTCATTTTCTTGTTGGAAGTTCTTAACGGCACTCGTTGTATCTTCATCGAAGTAACCGTCAACGTTTCCTGGATTCAAGTCGAGTGCATTCAGCATTTGCTCGGCTGTTTTTACCTGATCCGATAAGTCTGATTCTTTAAGTTCCTTATCAGGATTGATATAAGATAGCTGAGCGTAATCAGGCATCTTCACTTCGATATCAGGGTTTATACCTTTTTCATGAATCCAATTACCTTCTGGCGTTAACCATTTAGCCGTTGTAAACTTCATGTTAGATCCGTCTTTAAAGGTTTCTGCTGTTTGGACTGTTCCCTTACCAAAGGTTTTGGTTCCAATCAGAGGAATATCGTTCGATTCGCTAACAGCTGCTGATAGAATCTCTGCGGCACTCGCACTTCCTTCATCAACCAGAACTGCTGTAGGAACATCGACTTTTTGACCGGATTCAGAAACATACTTTTCCACTTTACCGTTACTATCTTTCACTTGGAATAAGACTTCGCCCTCCGGCACAAACAAGTTCGAGATTTTCACTGCTTGATCCAGTAATCCTCCGGGATTTTGTCTGAGGTCAAGAACGAGCTTTTTCATGCCTTTATCGTTCATCTCATTTAGAGCTTCCGTCAACTCTTTATACGTATTCTTTGAAAAGCTTGTAATTTGAATCTTAGCGACTCCGTTTTCTTGCATTTCTGCGTATACCGTATCAATCGGAATTTCGTCTCTCGTGATGGTTACTTCCATCGGCTTGTCCTGACCAGCGCGCTGAATGGTCAATGTCACTTTCGTTCCTTTTTCACCACGAATCAGAAGTACGGCATCTGTTACGGACATCCCTTGAATGCTTTTGTCATCCACTTTTGTGATGAGATCATTCGGTTGCAACCCTGCTTTTTCAGCTGGAGAACCTTTTATTGGAGAGACGATGGAAATATATCCTTCCTTCTCCTGAATTTCCGCACCGATTCCTTCAAAAGAAGATGAGATGCTTTCATCGAACTTTTTCGCTTCTTCTTCATTCATATAATCGGAAAAGGGATCTCCAACGCTATCAATCATGCCATTGATTGCTCCGTTTACCAGATCGTCCTGATCAAGATCCTTATAATAATTTTGATTTAACTTATCATAGGCTTCATATAGTTTTTGAAACTCTGAACGTTCTGTTACCCCGACATTTACCGCCTTTTCATCCCCGAAAGCCAGTGCGAATGTTGTAATTCCTGCCGTCGCAAATACGAGAAAGAAAAGAAGCATAACGAATTTAAATTTTTTCATTTTTATAAAACTTGTTTGACTTTCTTGTTGTGACTGTTCTGTATTATCTTGTTCCAAAGCTTCCACCACTTTCGTTGCTATGTATCTTGTGTGAATTTCGTTTAGAATATCATGAAACGTCGTGCTGAGCAATCATAAGCTCATAACTTCTTTATTCTATCAGCTTTTCTACATTAGCGAAAGGAAAATCACCCTTCCTCCTTATGATGTGTCAAAATCGTCGTAAAAAACCCAACTGTACTGACAGCAAGTAAAGAATATAAAAACGATTCAAGTCCAATGATCGGCAAGCCAATAATAAGCACGATACTGTCAAAGGCAAAGATTAATTTTCCTACATTCCAGCCGAAGTTCTTTCCAATCAGCTGTGCTAATAAGTCGGATCCACCAGTTGCTGAGTTCCCCCTCAGCATGAGACCGATCCCAATTCCCACAAAAGCGCCGCCCAAAAAAGCACTGACAAGGGGAGAAAACATAAAAACGCTTTTCCACTCATCGAAAATATCAATCATCAATGAGGAGAGCCAAAGACCATGAATACTATTATTAAAAAGGATTCGATCTTTAATGAATGCGAGCATATAAAGTGGAATGCTAAATAAAATAATTGTTAGTCCCGGTTTAAACCCAAACCAATAATGGGAAATCAGACCGATCCCTATCATGCCTCCATCCAGAAAATGGTGGGGGACGAAAAAAAGGTTGATTCCGATTCCGACGAAAATACTGCCTGTAACAATGATGAATACGACCTTCAGCATACCCCTCACCTACCCTTTATATATAGGACAGCCCTATTATTGTTGTATGTGAAAATACTGAAAAACAGAACAGGCTCTGGTATTGGTCCATCAAAACAAAGAAGGGCCAGGAGCCAAAGCCCCAAACCCTTCTTCATTCGTTAGATTTTCTTTACGTTATTAAAATATTCTTCTAACGACCAATCATTTTCATGAATCACTTTCGCAGCTTCCATTCCTACATATCTGAAATGCCATGGCTCATATTGATATTGAGTAATCGATACTTTATCTTCAGGGTATCGAAGGATGAATCCATATTTAAATGCATGTTCAGCCAACCACTTTCCCTCTTTTGTTTGGGCAAATTCAATATTCACCTGAAAATTATTGTTTGCACTTGAAATATCCATCGCTAGTCCGGATTGGTGCTCACTTTGTCCAGGCGGTGCAACGGCCATCACTGCTTTTTCTTCTCCGAATTGAGCAATTTCTCTTTCCAAGAGCATCTTTTGGTAGTCATAAGAACGGTACCCTGAAATAGCTGTTAGATACACTCCCTGGGCCTTTGCTTCAGAGAACATTTTTTCCAGATGTTCCGCCGCTTCCTTGCGTAGATTAGCCTTTTCAAGCTCCTGATTCCCAAATACGAATGGTACGTTCGGACGAACTAAATCAGTCGGTTTGTATTCGTCTAAAGCGTATTCCTTGTTAACCAGCGCCAATAAATTGGCTGGATTTTGAATGACCTGCTTTCCGTCTACTACTTTCACTTCATTAAAGTATTGCGACTCTAATTGCAGTTCAGGAGGAACGGCTTCTTCAGAAGGCTGTCCTGTCGGTTCTTGGGTTGTTTGATTTCCCTTAGGATCTGGGGTTTCTACACTTGGTTCCTTCTTTTTCGTTTCTTGCTGTTTTTGGCCAAATAATTGTTCTGACCAATCTTGTACTTGCGAACATCCTGATAGGATCACCAAGGAAGTAGCAGTTACGAAGATGATCTTTTTCATACTTTCACCTAGTTTCTCTATAATGGTTCCGAGCCTCCATCTTACCACGTTCTCTGAAGAAAGTAAGCAGGAGAAACTTCACAAAAAAAACTGCCTATAAACCCGAAACGGGAATGTAAGCAGTTTCTTTTACCTTTTCATTACTCTTGAATAGCCGCCTCTAATGCTACTTCGATCATTTCATTGAAGGTGGTTTGACGTTCTTCAGAAGTTGTTTCTTCACCTGTTAGAATATGATCACTTACGGTTAATACGGAAAGTGCATTACGTCCGTACTTTGATGCTAACGTGTAAAGAGCTGATGTTTCCATTTCAATGGCTAGAATACCGTATTGAGCCCATTTTTCATGTTCTGCATTATCGTTATAGAACATGTCAGCAGTGAATACGTTTCCAACTTTCAGGTTAAGACCCTTTTCCACACCTGCATCATAAGCACGTTTCAATAAATCAAAGTTCGCAGTTGGAGAATAGTCGATACCGTTAAATGTTAGTTTATTCATTTGAGAATCGGTTGATGAAGTCATCGCCAGAATCACATCACGGACTTTCACATCTTTTTGAATAGCTCCACAAGTACCGACGCGGATGAGGTTCTGTACGTTATAGCTTTGCATCAATTCGTTAATGTAAATCGAAATGGAGGGAACTCCCATCCCTGTTCCTTGTACAGAAATTCGTTTCCCTTTATATGTTCCAGTATATCCGAACATGTTACGGACTTCGTTGTAGCATGTTGGATTTTCCAGGAAGGTTTCTGCTATGTATTTCGCTCTTAATGGATCTCCAGGCAATAAGACCGTTTCTGCAATTTCGTTTTCTTTCGCATTAATATGTATACTCATTATAATTCCTCCTCATAAGACTGTTGAAAGACCATTGTAATCCTTTTTTATTTCTTATGCAACGCTAGTAAATGGAAGGATAGAATGACAGGCACGTGGTCAAAATAATGTCAGAAGGAGGGATTCACATGACGAAAGAAAAAATGAGTAAAAAACTGAAGCAAGCTGTACAGCATGCAAATGAAACAAATCCTTCTACCCGCTCTGGAGCACAGCCTACTTCTTCTAAAACAGAAAAACGCAAATCGTAAAGAGGAGGAATAGTGGGATGGGAAAAAAACATCGGAATCGGATCAATTCCCCAAAGAAAAATAACCATATACCCAAGGAGGCATTAGAAGCTGAGCACAATGCCCACGGGAATGAAGATCAAGCCCATAACAGAAAAAATGGTCCAGGTCATAACCACTAAAAAATCGACTATAAAAAAGGAAAGAATCTTACCCAAAGGTAGACTCTTTCCTTTTTTATGATTTATCATTCATTCAATGAATGACGATTCGATTCACTCGCTTCCAACCATTGGGCTGCAAGCGGTAATAGTAATGGCCCCTACGACCTTCGTCGATGAAGACAATGTCTCGGGTGGCGATATATCTGCCTTGATAATCCTTTGGGACTAAGTCAGGTACGTTGAACGTTCTAAATGTCTCATACAGGGCGTCTTCATGATTATTAGCTTCAACCGAGAATCGATATACCTTTTCGTACCCCTTGTCTTCTCCATAGTTTGGAGTTTGGAAAATGGTCATGTCATAAGTGGATCTCAAAAGTCTGGGACGAATGATTTTTTCAAGTAAAGGCATGAGCATCCCTCCGTCAATATGTTGTACTCATACTATTAGACATTGATCTTGTCGAATCCTTCACTGAAAAATAAGAACCTTTGTCGAAATCAATCGTTAAGTAAACTTATTAATCTCATTTTGAAGCTTTGATGTCAAATCGGGCAGATCTGTCGTTCTGATGGTCATTTTGAGCATGGATTCGTCCATTTCCATGGCTTCTGCTAAAAATCCGCCTAACCCCCTTGCCTTCCGATCCACTTCGAGAAGCACTTCCACTTGCCCTTCTGATTGATTCAAGAACATCACTTCAAGCTCATCTAATTTCCGTTGATATGAACCGCTTACCGGTACAAATTCGAATTCCTGAATAAAAGGGAAACGCCCTCTGAACCGACGGGGAGCTTGCTCGCACTCTACTTCCCGAATTCTGAATCCAAGTTCTTGAATGGAAGTCAGTATGGCACTCGTCAGTTGATTCGGAATGATTTCAATATAGTCCTTGTCTTTGGGATCAACCGCATTTTTAATGTCCACCCCTGTCGCTACCCATACCCTTGTGTTCCCATATGTAATCGGGGTTTCAAAAGGTAACGTGAAAGTGAATGGGAGCTCCTTCTTTTCATGTTCGTCAACGGTAAACGGATTTGATATTTGCACCTTATGTATTGGGGCGTAATCGGTATATTTCTTGTCATCCGATTCCCTTATATATGTAGTGAAAAGAGTTAAATAAATGGCATCGATACTTTGTTCCGTACTACCTCCCGTAATTTCAACCACACCGTTCACCGTTTCCCCAGCCTGATAGCTTGACTTCTCCAGTTTCGTATCGACTGTCGCTGCTCCGATACCAATTGAAGCAAAAACTTTATTAAAAATAGACATGCATACTTCCTCCTTGACTATCGTTCATTTAGTTTCCTTATTACGCTTGATATGTCTTCTTAAGCTCTTTTCCTTCATGATATTCCTGTTCAGTTTGCAAGGGCCTGCGAAGGTCTCCATTTCACATGCGAGGCCAAAATCAATAATGTGCAAGGTTCCTTCTTCTGAATACCTTTCTCTTTCTTAAAAAATCAATTCCTTTAACGTTTTCCCCCTCATTTTAAATAGGGTGTCCCTCTATACTTACCCTTTGAGCGATATGCAGGAAACTCGGGATGGGATAAAGTTTGCAGTGCTTCCATTTCATTTTGGACATATTGGACGTGATTGGAAAATAACTTTTTGTAAGGGCGTATTCTTTTCACTATTACCTCTTCTCCATCATGCATTTATGAGTCTGCGAAAATGAAGGCGAATCATAACTTGTACCTCACTTCACCTAAACTAGCATCCTAAGGATGTATCATCTTTATTTGTATTACTATATACGATTGACAGTGGATTTAGTTTCAAACAGAAAGAAAAATGTTCACTTCCATAAAGAGAGGCGTGATTACTTGGTCTATTCACCGTTTTCAACGATTTTAAACCTGTTCAATAAAGAGAACAAGGACCTCACATTACCGCTTCTGGATATGAAGACAGTTGTTCAGCTATATGATGAAATCAAACAGGAATCTTCATTAGAGATTTACTTCCCAGAGGATTTGGAAGTATATAGAGAAATTGTAGACAAAGTAAAACGGGGAAATGTCAATAACATAACAAGGACCTCTTCCTATCTAGAATTTTTCAAGAAACATTCAGAAATACACTGGTCCTTTCTTGCACATATGGTTTCCAGAAATGCAGGATATCATATGACAGATATTCGGAACAGATTACTTACAAAGCTATTAAACAAAGGAGAACAAGGTGCTTTTTTCTCATTTCTGGAGAGGTGTAATGCTGCCATCTTCCACGATGCCTATCCTCAATTATTACTGTATGAAAAATGGAAAGTAACCGGCCGCTCTTCTTTCCATCTCTTGAAAAAATTTCATGTTTCCATCTTCATGAGAGCGATTTGGGATGAATATATTACAACAGGGAATGAACAACTATTAACACTAGGACTCATCATGAATGAACAGCATATGATTCAAAGGAGAATTTTAACTCACTCCAGCCTTGATATCGGAATTGAGAAGTGGAAGTTTTTCTTACAGGATCGATTGGAATTCACTTCCATTCTGTTCCCTTATGGAAAGCGATCTCCTTACTCCCTCGCAGGGCTTTCTGTGTCTCACTTTGAACAGGTACAGCGCAGAATTTTGTTAGGCAAGAAATTATATAGTATTTTATTTCATCGAAACGTCTTTCCTACTGCTTTGTCCTTTGCAATTCACCATTCACATACAGGGTCAAGAGGGGATTATTGGCCACACATTTATTCGAAACAAGATATTAAATCACGATTATACAGTCCCACCTTACGATCAGTTTGGGAGGATATCCCCACAATTGTTAATCCTTCAATTGACTGGTTTGCAGACCAACCTGTTGAAGTGATGTCATCTCTCTTAACATTGGAGAAACCCTATCATTTTTCCATGACATTAAAATGGAAAGCGATGACCTCGGTCCTTGTTAACCTAAAAAGGGAGTAACTCAAAATAAAGTGTCTCCATGATTCCATTCGGAAACCATGACAGACACTTAAGAGTTAATCCCCGTTATATAAATGGACGATCCCAGCTATGTGACTTCCATGCAGGTGGTTGAATAGATTCTATACATCTTCTTCCCATTCTTCATCAATGATACATTTGGCAATCAGATACTCGAATGTGATATCCGCTATTTCTTCCAGCTCATCTTCCGATGGTACGTAGCCTCTTTGAATCAGTTCTTTCATGAAGAACTCTGCAATTTCTTCGGTGTCGATAAAGACTTCTATCTCCCGCATATGATCGCCCCCTTTGATTCTCAATTTATGACAAGACTCTTTCAGTTATGCCACAGGAAAAAAAGTTTTCATAAGACTTTAAAGACAAGCATAGACTTTAACATCAAAGATAGAGGAGCGATACTATGTTAACCACATTCACTCAAAAAACGAAAACATTGTTCAAAGATCTGGAAAATGGTGAAGGGCTGATTGTTGTAGGTATGCAGTGGATTCTCCGTGTTGTGCTGCTATCTTTCTTGCTTATCAGCGTTCCGGTTTTTTTATATATTATGTGGCTCATTCCTTCTCTTTGACGGTGAATTGTGAGCTTGTGTGAGTTTTCAACTGTTCTAACACATAGTCCATTTTATTCTTGTATTTACTATCCTGAAACAGGAGATAGAGGGTTTTGTAGTCATTATAATGATCGAGCAGCTGATCAATCCAGCTTGGCTTCGGAAAAGCAGGTGAATGCAGAAATTTTACTTTACCTTCTTTTTTTTGCGGAAAAACGAATCCATATTTCTTGATAAATGCTTCTGCCTGCTCTTCATCTGCAACTAGAGTAATTTCATCTTCATCTGCCTCGAGCCACTCTCCATCTGTGATTCTCATTAACTCATAGATCACATCTTCCCAGGCGTCGTCCTTGTATCGCCATATTTCTGTTCTGAATCCGACTACCTTAAAGAGATCCTCTTCATACCCCTTTACAATCACAAGATCCCCGAACAAAAATTTATACTCAATATCGATTTGTTCTTGTTCAAAAATATATCCATCATAAGAATCGAGCAGTTCCAATGCCTTCTCCTTGAATAGCCCTTCACTTTCGTTAACCTCATATAAAAACTCTCCGTCAAGCTTCTTGATATCGGTGATTTTCCCCACTGTCCCATAGATGGTTACAACTACAGTATCTCCTACTCTGAACCTGGGATCTTTTCGTTTCTTCATTCTCCCCTCACCCTTAATCGCCTTTTTTATATGATATGCAAAAACCATCATAACGGTATACACGAAATCCCTGCTATCTGTTCTTTGGGTAAGAATGTTTTAAACAAAGAGGTTTATTGGTTTAGGAAATAGTCTTTCTAAAAAAGGACCGACATAAGTGAAAACAAATGTCAGTCCAGTGGCTAATGATATTCAGGTTAGTTTATTTCTTCTAATAAATAGGCGTCCCATGCTTTGTCGAAAATGGACATGCTTTCTAGGTATTGCCCGTTCATTTCCAAATAGGAACTGATTTCATGGTATTGTTGTGATTGCTTTGGAAAGCTGTGATCATCATAAGCTGAATTTGCGAATTGAGTTATATCATCCTTGTCAGTGGGTTGTCTGTATTTCATTAAGTAATGATAAAAGGATTTTCTCATCTTTTCCACCTACCCTTGTTATACTTTTCTAAAAGGATAGCTGAAGAAGATGAATTCGTAAAGGGATTATATTCGAAAGCATGAATACAGGGCTATTTTCTCCTGCTTTATTTTAATATCGAAAATAATTCTTTTTTAATAATCGGGGGATAGCCATCAATTCGGTATATTCGATCACTTTATGAATGGATCTTATATCAATCAGCATCAGTTGATCTTCGATTTCATTGATGACTTCTTCCTCCTGGTACTCCATCCCACAATGACTGCAGCTCATGCTCGGGACATGCACGATCTGAATGGCACGGGTGCCGTCCGGAAGCTCCCAGTACACGCTCGAGGTATCATCATAAGCCGTCTTTTCTTCACACCAAACACACACTTTCATTTGGTTATGACCCATTGTTAATTTCTTCCTTATCATCATTTTTATCCTGATTCATTTTTTGGAGCATTGCTTTATGCTTCTTTTCTTTTAGCTGATCCCTCTTCCCCCTGAAGTCTTTAAGTGAATTATGTTCCGGATTCTCCTGGTATTCCTTTCGACGCTCTAATCGATTAAGTCCGCTAGGTGTAAGAGAAGAATGGGTTTGATTCATCAATCCTGCAATTCCAATGGTAGGTTCGTTAATCTCCTCATCGTGATAAACTGCTTTAAAGTAATCGTCTGCCCTGCCGGCAACATAGTCTTCAGGTTCAGGGTAGGTGGAAATGACACCTTCGAAATTACGCACAACCACTTTTGAAGCACTTTGAGAAATGAGGTAATTGGGTTGAAGAGAGATTTTCCCTCCACCCCCTGGTGCATCCAGGACAAATGTCGGAACCGCGTAACCCGAAGTGTGCCCCCGTAGCCCCTCGATGATTTCCAGCCCTTTTGAAACCGGAGCCCTGAAATGACCGATTCCTTCAGATAAATCACATTGATAAATATAGTAGGGACGAACGCGGATCTTAACGAGATCGTGCATAAGCTTCTTCATGATTGGGACACTGTCATTGATACCTGCGAGGATAACCGCTTGATTCCCAACAGGAACTCCAGCATCCACAAGCATTTCACAGGCTTTTTTGGACTCTTCCGTAATTTCAATCGATGTATTAAAATGAGTATTCAACCAAACAGGATGATATTTTTTTAAGATGTTACATAGATTTTCCGTAATCCTCTGTGGAAATACGACGGGTGCCCTTGTTCCGATCCGAATGATTTCCACATGGGGAATGGCACGTAAGTTCTTTAGGATATACTCAAGGATCTGATCATTAATCAATAGACCATCTCCACCTGAAAGCAATACGTCTCTTACTGTAGGTGTCTCCTTAATATATTCTATCGCCGCATCTAGCTGTTTCTTTGGTACACCCATACCAATCTGCCCTGAAAACCTTCTTCTCGTGCAATAACGGCAGTACATGGAGCACTGATTGGTTACAAGAAATAGCACTCTGTCCGGATATCTGTGTGTCAACCCGGGAACAGGGGAATCTTCATCTTCATGTAAGGGGTCCTCCAGGTCAAATTTCGTCTTATTAATTTCCTGTCCTATCGGGACAGATTGCATCCGAATCGGACAACGGTGATCATCTTCATTCATCAACCATGCATAGTAAGGGGTAATATTCAGTGGAATGGTTTTGGTAGAAATCTTCACACCCTCTTCTTCTTCTGGGGTCAGATTCACCACTTTCTTCAAGTCATCAAGGGTTCTGATCGTATTTGTAAGCTGCCACAACCAATTGTTCCATTGTTCATCCGTAACATCTTTCCAAAGCTCAATTTCTTTCCAATCCCTTTTTGGTTTATAAAGATTCATATTCATCTGCTCCACCAACTTTCAAAAAGTATCTTTCCACCAATAAATGAACTCTACATCAGCCTATGAATGATAGTGCCAATCGGTTTCACCCCTGCTACACATCACTTAAATCTTTTTCCCAAATGTTCATATCTTCCATTTTATCAAAGATGATGCAGTTGTTCGCAAGCCTCCCGCCATAGCGATACCCAAGCTGATGGAAAGCGGCATTCATACCAAACGAAAGGGCTCTTGCAATCGTATAGGCACAAAAGATATCACGATTCAATAATTCACTTTCTAGTTTCATTAGGAGATGCTTCATTTTCCCTCCTTTTCGATGAGAGGAACGGGTGGCACAATCAGTTAGTTCAGCATTCTTGTAAACTGATGATATCTCAGCAGAAGCTGCACTGATAATGCGATCTCCCTCTTCCAGATACACAAAGATTGTCCCACTTTTCATAGACTCTTTCACATAGTCAGGGTTATGCAAAGGTACAGGATAGAGCTTAAATACTTCCTGATAAAGATCGGCCAATCGTTCTGCTTGTGACGTATTAGCGACCGAGATCGAATTAGAGAGTGAGATTTCTTGCCTTTTAAGCTCTTGAACCTGCTGAAGAATGTCATCCTCTTCTCGCCATTGAGAACTATTCCGTCTATCATTGGTCAAAAACTTACTCATAAAAAAAGCTTTATCTCCATTAAAGTAACCGTTTACTCCCCCCTCCACCGTGAACCCTTTTTCAACAAAAAAGGAATATTGACCTGCTCTTGCCTTTACAATAACTTTTTCAAATTGATTGGATTCAACTTCTTTGTTTACATACTCCAATAGACGGCCTGCATTCCCCCTAAATTCATCCACACGCAATCGACGATTGTAACCATCTTTATATATGACAGCTTCTACTTTTGGTTGTTTTATATATTCGTATGTTTGCATTCTTATAAGCCCCTTTTTAACAAACATATGAAGTGAAAAGGGAAGTTATGAAACAAACAACCATAAAAAAGAACAACCCCCTGACGTTCTTGTGAGTTGTTCCTTCTAAAGGTGATATGGCATCGTACATTGACGAAAGCGTTTATTTCAGAAGTTCTTTTTCAGTTGAAGTGCTATTAAAAGCACCTTACTACCCTTTACCCATTCTTCTTGAGAATTATGACTGTTCATTACACCAATCAATCATAAATAAGGACAGAATTTCCGCCGTTTGATAAATTTTATCCAATTCGATATATTCATTTGCATCATGAGCCACTTCAGTCGTCCCCGGTCCAAATACAACAACTGGGATATTGCCTCCTTGTGAAAGGATCCCTCCATCGGTACCCCATGGAGAGGCTTCGATAACCGGACTGGTTTGCATGACCTTTTTGGCATAATGTGAGAGGCTCTCTACTAAAATATGGTCACTAGGTAGATTACCAGGTTGCCACCTGCCACCGAACCACTCCACCTCCACAGGGTGACGCCCGAACCAGGAATCGATTATCTTCAAAGCCTCAATGGTCTTGACAAATTCTTCTTCTACTTCCTGAAGGGTTTCCCACGGACCGACCCCCACTCTTCCCTCAATGACAGCCACATCCGGTACTGATGATGGCCACTTCCCGCTCTCCAAACGCCCAATATTAATAGGTAGTGGAATCGGAATGTTTCTATATAAAGGATCTGCTACCTTAGCGTTTCGTTCTTTCTCCAAGTGCTCCAGTGCCTGAACGACCTTATATGCTTTATCGATGGCATTCACCCCTTCATACCTGGTTCCGCCATGTGCAGACTTCCCCTTTACCCTAAGACGAAACCACATAGATCCTTGTTGTTTGGGAAAAATCTTCATATTCGTAGGTTCTGGAATGATGGCAGCATCCGCCCTATACCCTCTTAGTAAAGCGGCTAAGGTTCCAGTCCCACCGCTCTCCTCTTCTATTACACTTTGAAAGATAATATCACCTTTTAACGGGATCTTTAACTCCTTCACGATTTCGATGGCGAGAAGTAGAGCGACTGAACCACCTTTCATATCAGTCGCTCCACGTCCGTATAGCTTTCCATTTTCGATAGCACCACCATAGGGGTCGTGGGACCAACCATTTCTGTCACCTTCCGGAACGACATCAATATGCCCATTCAATAGAAGGCTTTTCCCCCCACCGGTTCCTTTCAGTACACCCACTACATTCGGATTTCCTTTAAAGCTCTTTCGGTCACACCGGTAAAAGGGATGATGGTCCACATCGCTCTCGTTAATTTCCCATATATCCAACTCTAGGCCAAGTTTTCTACATTTTTCTATGATAATTGCTTGCGCCCTTGATTCGTTTCCTCTGACACTATCCTCTTGAACGAGCCGCTGCAGGAGCTTTACAGTATTTTTCTTTCTTTGTTCGATTAATTCCTTTATGAGACGCTGAGTTTCCACTTCGATTCCTCCTTTTACCCAATATATTTTACCTGAGGGCTCAAGCTGTATCTGGCGTCTGTCGTCTCCTCTATGTCTTTTAGAGTGTATGGTGTAAAGACTTCTTCCAATAATAATTGCTCATTTAGAACGGTGAAGACAGCACGATCTGTGATAATCATGGACACACAGGAACTTGCTGTGATTGGCAACGTACATTCCTGAACGATTTTACTTCCCCCTAATTTGTCTAAGTGGGTCATGAGCACAATGACTTTCTTGGCTTTTGAAGCAAGTTCCGTTGCTCCTCCCATTCCTGGTACCTTCTTGCCTGGAATGATCCAATTGGCAAGATCTCCTTTCTCACTTACCTGCAAGGAACCTAGAATCGTTAAATCGATCTTTCCCCTTCGTATCATGGCGAATGCGGTGGAGCTATCCGTATAGCAGCCACCTTTCATTAATGAAACTGGAAACCCCCCGGCGTTACATAAATGTTCATCTTCCTGACCAACACAGGGTTCAGGACCAACCCCGATAATCCCATTTTCAGAGTGAAACACAACCGGAAACCCTGAAGGAAGATGGTTCGGAACGAGTGATGGTATCCCGATTCCTAAATTCACAATCATATTGTCCTTCACTTCCAAAGCCGCACGTTTTGCAAGCTTATCTTTCAATTCGTTTCCCAGGCCCATTTCCAGTCGACTCCTTTAGACAACACGATATGATCTACAAATACACCTGACGTGACAATTTCTTCAGGATTCAATTCACCAAATCCAACAATTTCTTCCGCCTCAACGATGGTGATATCCGAGGCCATCGCTACAAGGGGATTCGTATTCCTTGCACTCTTATCATAAAGAAGATTCCCAAAGGTATCTGCTACTTTGGCATACACAATCCCGACTTCAGCAACTAAAGCGGATTCAAATAAATAACGTTCTCCACCAAACTCAAAGATGGCTTTCCCTTTATTTAAATAAGGATCACCGACTCCGATTTCCGATACGATTCCTTTCAACCCGACCCCACCGGCCCGAATTCGTTCTGCTAAAATGCCCTGTGGGGAAAACTCGACTTCGAGTTTTCCTTCACTCATTAACCGGCCTGCGATCGGATTGGAACCGATATGAGAAGCAATGACTTTTTTAACTCTGTTTTGGGCTACTAATTGTCCAATACCTATATGAGGGAACCCTGTATCATTACCAATGATTGTGAGATCCTTTATCCCCCACTCCAATAAATGGTTTAGAATAGTTGGAGGCGACCCTACTCCTCCAAACCCACCAAACATCATGGTCATTTCATCATGAAAAAAATGAACTATCTTATCATAGCTACTCATTTTATTGTGATGACTGGACATAGTCAGGTCTCCTTCCAACTTTCAAATACCACTTGAAAGGTTTTTCTAAGTCTCTTGTACATCTCTTCAAGCTCCCTTTTTGAACTGTTCAATGGGGGAGCGACCATAATCGCTGATCCCTTTCTTCCATCGATCCCGGCTGCTGCAGGATATAATAATATCCCATTGTCTACTCCAGCCTGAACGACACTGGATGTAAACCGAGGGCCACGTTCAGCAAATTCAATACCAAGCATCAAGCCTTTTCCTCTTATATCATAAATAAAGGGAAATTCATTTTTTAGCTTACTTAATAAATTTCTCAAATAGGTTCCTTTTTTATCGACTTCGTCAACGATCCTTTCCGAATCAATCAGCTTTAAAACAGCTAATGCGGCGGTTGCTGACATTGGGTTTCCACTAAATGTATGCCCGCTCATAATTACTTTACTGCCTTTTATGATCGGGTCCATGATCTTCTCTGAGATGAGGGTCGCAGCTATCGGTGCATATCCTGCACTTAGCCCTTTGCCAATCGCCACGATATCTGCTTTTACCCCCCACTGGTCCATTGCTAAAAAGGTTCCTGTTCGCCCGCACCCAGTCATCACTTCGTCTGAAATGAACAAAACATCATTTGCTTCACAAATTGACTTAATCCTTTCATAATATCCCTTCGGAGGCGTGATGGCCCCGCCTGCTGCTCCAATAATTGGTTCTGCAATAAACGCTGCGATATTATCTGCTCCTATTCTGTTAATCATGATTTCCAGCTGGGAAGCACAGGCAATATGACAGGATGGATAGGTCTTCCCGAACGGACATTGCAGGCAATAGGGAGGTTCGATGGTTGGCCAATCCCCTAGAAATGAATCAAAACGTTCCCTTCTTGCGGGGTGACCTGAAGCAGATAATGCACCGAAAGTAATTCCATGATAACTGAGCCACCTTGATAATATCTTTCTTTTCATCGGTTTCCCTTGTTCCTGCCAATGCTGAATCGCGATCTTAATGGCCGTTTCGACGGCTTCTGATCCACTATTGACGAAGAAAGTCCAAGGATAGCCTGTTTTCTCATTAAGAAAGGTCGCTAATTCTTCTGCAGGTTGATTACTGAACTGAGAACGATATACGAAAGCCACTTTGTTTCCCTGATTGACAATCGACTGAAGAATTTCTTCCATACCATGTCCCAAATTTGCTGTTACCGCTCCCGAACAAGCATCAATATATTCCCTGCCTTCGGTGTCATATAAATAAACACCCTTCCCATAATCAATCGTCGGATAATATTCCCCTATTAATGGTTTTATTAAATGCGAATGAGGCATAGTTCCCCTCCTGAAAGAATCAGATTCGTACTCTCTTTCGATTCGCTCATCTAGTTGCTCATAAAGATTTCCCTACCATTATTCATATGTAAAAAAAGCAGAATCTTTCTTTCCTTTTCGAAAAAAAAGGACAAATCATGAAATATCGCTCATAGCTTACTGTTTGAAATTTACTAACATTTTCAAAAATTCGACAAAAAGTTTACGAATTGACTAGATAAATTAGGTCGATATGTATAAAATAATGGTAAGTTCATCCTATGATGCTACTTTTTGCTTATCTTCAGGAGGGGGAAACGGTGAAAAAGACTAGAGAAAAAATACTAAAAAAAGCACCAAAAAAGAAAGTGAAGAAAACTGGCTCTAAAAATTCCCTTGGGATCTTCTCTTATTTTCGTACCATACGAGGAAAAGTGGTCCTTTCATTCGGCTTATTGACGATCGTACTACTGGTCCTCGCCTCTACTTCTTACTTCAATATGATGAAGTTGGAAAAAGAGATCAACACACTGATTACTTATGACATGCAGGTTGATACGAAAGTCAAGGACCTTTCAAAGGTTTTAAATGAAATCGAACTAGGAGAGCAAGGTTTTGTCATTACAGGGGCCACAGGTTTTCTCGCACCTTATCAAAATGGTAAAGGTGAGGTGGAAGGTCATTTAGAAGACTTGAATTCGCTCTTAAAGGGTGATCAGGAACAGCTTGATAAAATGGATAAGATTGAAGCACAATATGGGTTTTGGATTCAATTTGTAGATCGTGTGATCGATACTAGGAAGGATAAAGGTCTGGAGCAAGCTGCTACACTTGTAGAATCAGGCACTGGAAAGAAGTATCTGGACGGCATCCGTTCCTATGTAGAGATGATTGTAGTCGATCAGCAAAAAGATTTGAACAATCGGATCGACTCCCTCACTCAACAAGTGTACATGTCTAAACTCGTCACGATAGGTTTATCCGCATTTGCCGTTCTTTTAGCGATTTTCTTCGGAATCATTTTATCTCATACGATTAAAACAAATACCAAGAAGATCAGTCGCTCTATTCTGGAAATAGCCAATGCAGGCGGAGATTTAACGAAACGTATCCATGTTAAATCCAAGGATGAGTTAGCTGACCTTGCATCCGATACGAACCAGCTTATTGCAGGAATCGCCATCCTAGTAAAGCAGGTTTCTGAAATGGCGGAAAACGTATCGGCAAGCAGCCAAGAACTTCTGGCTTCTGCAGAAGAAACTTCTAGGACGATTACCTCCATTGCCGAGACGTCCAGTGAAATTGCAGCCGGAAGTGATCAAACAACACACCGTATGTCCTCTTCATTGGAAAAGATGAATAGCCTGGAAGAAGCAGCCCGCTTTTTATTCCATCAAGCGGAACTTGTTAGACAAACTGCACGGGATATGAGAGTCGTTGCAGAAAAAGGTGGGAATACGGTTCAAGCCTCCTCACAAAAAATGATGAGTATTGAAGAGACCATGTCCAATACGAGTGAAACCGTTGAGGCGCTTGGACAACGTTCCTCACAGATTACTACAATTATTGGTACAATCACTGACATTGCAGAACAAACGAACCTGCTTGCACTTAATGCCGCTATTGAAGCAGCCCGTGCCGGTGAGCATGGCAGAGGTTTTGCTGTCGTGGCGGATGAAGTCAGAAAGCTTGCTGAACAATCCCGACAAGCTGCTAAGGGAGTAACCGAAATTGTTCACAGTATTCAAGAAGAAGTAAATATCATCATTAAACAAAACTCTGATGGTGTGAAAGAGGTTATTGCAGGGGTCGAAATCACGAATGAAACAAATTCTTCCCTTGAAGATATCTTAAACCAAACTACGAAAACAACCGTTGTCGTGGATGAAATGGTAGATCATATCCAAGAAACCCTTAATCTAAGTCAGGAAGTGGCTACTTCATTCGCTCATGTGAATGAAATTGCTGAAGCAACAGCTTCCAATACTGAAACTACAGCAGCAGCATCAGAAGAAGGATCAGCTGCCATGGAACAAGTCACAGCAAGTGCTTCAGAGCTTTCACAACAAGCTGAAAAGCTAAAAGAACTAATATCAAGCTTTAAAATATAATGGCAAAAAGAGCTGTCTGAGTTGACAGCTCTTTTTGGTGTGCAACTTGAATTACTTCCCGCAGTAACAAACGGCTCCAATAATTATTAACAGGATGAATAACACAACAATCAACGCAAAATTATTGCCACCGGCAGCTGGATAAGCATACCCACCTTGATAACATGGATCACAACCATAACCATAGTTCATACCTATCACTCCTCATAAAATATTTATTTACCTTATACGTTATGTCATACACCTAGAAATGGTTTGTGCTTTTGCCTATATATTTTTTCAGGTCCTCCATTTCTGTTAGTAGCCCTTTCTATATAATAAAAAATAAGGGTTAGTAAAGAATGGCGAATTGACGGTATGAAATGGAGTCCTAACCATTGTCCAGATTGTGATTAAAACAGAAGAAGCCATGGAATTTATTTTATCAGGTGGAATGACGACGAAGAGTGATAAATTGTGAGGGACATTCCGGGAACAAGTCAACTAGAAGGGCAATGTGACTTTGAATATATTTTTTTCTCGGAGGTTTGAATCCATTATGCGTCAAACAGGAAACGACCGGCCCATTAAGCCGGTCGTTTCCTGTTTCATTATTTAGCAGAAATCTCTAAGATCTCATCCTGACCTGCTGTGACAGAGGTTAATTCTTTTTTAATCAGGTCTGCCATGTCATCACCGTTCGTTAAGATGACTGGGGTAATCGTGCTTTTCGCTTTTTCTTTAACAAGTTCAAGGTCATACGTGATCAACGGGTCTCCGATCCCTACTTTTGAACCCTCTGATACATGGGCTTCAAAACCTTCACCATCCATTGAAACGGTTTCAAGCCCGATGTGGATCAATAGTTCGGCACCATTTTTCGCTTTGATCCCAACTGCGTGCTTTGTCGGGAAGAGTTGCATTATTTCACCGTCCACTGGTGAAACGACTTTGCCTACTGTCGGATCAATGGCTATTCCATCTCCCATCATCTTTTGCGAGAACACAGGATCAGGAACGTCTGCAAGTGATTTCACTGTCCCTGTTAGAGGTGCTACGGCATGTACCGTTTTAGGTGCTTCATCCTTTTTACCAAAAAGCTTTTTCAACATCATCTTTCACCTTCCTATCATCTTTTATATACACATATGTAACTCATTGTAAACATGAGAAGCTTACATTCACATCACTTCATCAATTAAACAATTTCTTGTATTCTCCATACCCTTCTTCTTTCAAATTCTCTACCGGAATAAAGCGCAGTGCGGCAGAATTGATACAATAACGAAGTTTTGTGGGACCAGGACCGTCATTGAACACGTGGCCAAGGTGGGAATCCGCTTCCTTACTTCTTACTTCTGTTCGTACCATGAAGTGACTTCGATCTTCTTTCTCAGAAACCTCGATTTCATCTATCGGCTTGGAAAAGCTTGGCCAGCCACAGCCTGCATCATACTTGTCCTTCGAACTGAAGAGTGGTTTGCCAGAAACGATATCTACATAGATACCCTCATCGAACGTATTCCAATACTCATTTCGAAAAGCTGGTTCTGTTCCGTTATTCTGTGTTACCTCATATTGTTCAGGAGTTAGCTTTTTCTTTAAATCGTCTTTACTCATTTCTTTTCCCCCCAATGATTTTCAATAAACGCCACTCTTCCAGACCCTTTGCTATACCTTTGATAATGACCAGGATTCTTTTTGTGATAATCCTGATGATACTCTTCTGCAGGATAAAATTCTTTCACAGGTTTTATTTCTGTAGCAATTGGCTTTTTGAAAATCCCAGATTGTTCAAGTCGCTTCTTAGATTCTTCTGCTACCTTTTTTTGTTCTTCATCATGATAAAAAATAACCGTTGTATAGGATTGTCCACGGTCAAAAAATTGACCGCCTGCATCAGTGGGATCAATTTGCTGCCAGTACACTTCTACTAGTTTCTCGTATGGGAACACGGATGGATCGTATTCAATTTGCACAGCCTCATAATGACCTGTTGTTTCTGAGCATACTTCTTTATACGTTGGGTTCGGGACGTGTCCACCTGTATAGCCTGATGTGACACTGCCAATTCCAGGCTGCTCATCAAACGGTTTCACCATGCACCAAAAGCACCCTCCTGCAAACGTGGCCTTATGATACTTTATAGCCTCTGACATGCTCATCTTCCTTTCCGTATCATTGTATTCACTATTCCCTTTGTAAGAGATTTTAACGCATTCATGAGCCAAAGGAAAATAATAAGCTTCTTCAATGAATTGAACACAGAGGGCGGAATGCACGTGAAAGTAAATACACCCTCTTCCAGAATCTACTCATCTTGCATAGAGTGAATCGATTAAAAAAGAGTGACCCCATTTAAGGAGTCACTCTTGCCTTCAATATTTAAGCTTTCTCTGCTTACCTATGTTCTTCCATTTTTTCCGTTCCAAAGACTCTAATCGCTTATTTCCTCTTCTCTCCATATAAGCGATTTCCCTTTGAAGCTTTACATAATGCTCGTACCGTTCCTCTGAAAGGGAGCCTTCTTGAATTGCTTCACGAATTTGGCAACCAGGTTCATCCTCATGAGAACAGTCTGTGAAGCGGCATTGATTGGACAATTCCTCTATGTCATTGTATTGGGTAGATAAGCCTTCTTGCCCCTGCCATAATTGAATTTCCCTCATACCAGGTGTATCAATGATGGAGGCACCATTATCTAGAACAAACAATTCTCTGTGAGTAGTGGTATGACGGCCTTTATCATCGGATTCCCTTATTTCCTTCGTCTTTTGGACATTCTCCCCTACGAGCATATTCGTCAGCGTCGATTTACCAACACCTGAAGAACCGACAAGGGCAACGGTTTTTCCTTTATCCAAATAGGGTTGTAATTCTTCTATGCCTTCTTGAGTCACTGCACTTATAGCAATGACTTTCACCCCAAGTAATGTGTTTTCCACTTCTCGTTTCTTCTCTTCTATATCAATACAGGTATCGGATTTCGTCAGGACGATGACAGGATTAGCACCACTTTCCCAACAAAGAAGTAAATACCTCTCCATCCGGTTGCTGTTTAGATCATCATTTAATGAAGAAAGAATAAATACTGTATCTATGTTTGCCGCTATGATTTGCTCTTCGGCTTGGTTTCCCGCCTTTTTCCTCGAAAATTTACTTGTTCGAGGCAATACTTTTTCAATGATTGTGCCTTTTTCACTTAAATGAACCCAGTCGCCAACTGCAGGAAGGTCTTCACGCTGGACCGTCTGGAATCTGAGCTTTCCAGAGATTCTGCTTAATACCTCTCCCGTTTTCGTCATGACCATAAAGGCACCCCTCTGTTCCGTCACAACTCTTCCCAATATGAAGCCTTCTTCTTCAAGGTGGTTCATCATTTCAACCATTACGTTTTTGTTCTTCAACTTAATTCCTCCCAAAAATATAAAAATCCGTTGCGTGATTCCACACGTCAACGGATTTTTCCATGTTTAAAAGGAATGAAAAAAATTACATTATCCCGTTTAAAGTGAGTTGACGTGCAGAATCATTTTGATGGGTATTGATGTTCATCTTCATACCATTCAATAATAAGTTCATAAGACATCACTCACTTTCTCAATTAATAATTTCATTATCCATTATTTTCTTCTTAATTGCAAGGGATATTTCTGAATTTTTATATAAATAGGTTCTTTCACCATTTTTTTCACCTCGGCATACTCTATTGTGTTATTACAGTTAAGGGAGAGATACCGATGAGCCAACATGATTATTTAAATAAAGCGGCGATGTATGACTTGTTATCCGGTTATTATAAATATACTGATCCTTCTATGCATATCCATTACTATCAGAAGCATTTAAAATATATGAGGCTTGCTTTACAGGCACAGCGGGCAGATATGACAACCTCCACACAACCATCCTATGTCCGTTTGTTGCATGCAGTACCTGATGCTCCGAATGTGGATGTATATGTAAATGGAAACCGGGTTTTACGGGATGTAGGCTTTAAAGATGTGAGCGATTACTTAACATTGCCTGCTGGTAAGTACCATATTGATGTATACCCTGCCGGCACCAGTGTGACAACGGTCATTAGTAAGAAAGTGAAAATCGATCCAGGAAAGATCTATACATTTGCTGCCGTAGGGACCCTTAGTAAGCTCCAGCTTCTGCCCTACATTGATGATCCCACGGTGCCGAGCGGAGAGACTAAGGTAAAATTCCTCCACCTTTCCCCCGATGCACCTGCGGTGGATATTGCAGTGAAAGGCGGAGATGTAATATTTCCTAAAGTTTCCTTTAAACAATCTACCGATTATCTAGGGTTGACTCCCATGACGGTGAATCTCGAGGCTCGAGTTGCCGGAAGTAAAAATAATGTCCTGAACGTCCCAAATGTAAAGCTAAGTCCAGATCAGGCCTATACGATTGTGGCTGTAGGATTAGCCAATGGTACCCCGGAATTAGAGGCTATCCTGTTAAAAGGCTAGCCGTGGTATAGTAGCATCGGATCAAACAGAAAAGGCGGCTTCATCTGGAAGCCACCTTTTTCTTATTGAGCACGGTCAACAGGCACTAACAACCTGAAAGAAATATTATCTTCCTCCAAATCAAACTCTTTTGCTCGCACTTTAACATCACTTTTCAATTTCATATCCTGTAATGAAACGTATATTAACTCATCACTAGGTTGAATTTTGACCCAGTCAGGGAAATGATAAGAATCCCGCAGTACTTTTAATACATATGAAACCGGTAGATTAAGTGAACCCACTGAAATGGATTTCTGTTTCAATAAAATGTCCCCATTTTCCAATGCTTTCGGTTCAAAATCCAGCTTAAAGTCCAGGTTTGATGTAAAGACCGGGACAGATCCCAGCAACTCAACATCATCCTTTAGCTGAACATCATAATCAACTGGACCCTGCATTCCTTCTTCTTTAATATAGTGTTCAATAATAAGATTTAAATCTTTTTTGTTGGTTTCTACATTAAATCCTACTTCTTGATTGGAATTTTTGTTGCCTTTAGGCAATGCATCTTCTTTGATTGGCATAAATACCATTGAAACAATGATGATTAAGCCAACAACGATCATCCCTAAAAGAACAAAAAATCCGATCTTCCATTTGTTCTTCATGACGGCCGCTCCTCTTCCTCGACAGGTATTGTGGTATCTGTCAATGTTGCTAATGTTTCCCCGTTTGCCAGGTCTGTAAACATTCGATCTGCGATCAATTTGTACCCTTCATCGTTTGGATGGAAATAATCATCAAATAACAGGGTATCTCCAGTATCAATAAATAAATCCTCAATTTTCACGAATAACGTTTTGTCATAACCGGAAAGTATTTCTTGGCTTGCTTCATTCCAATTATGGATCACCTGATTGACTTCTTCGATATCAGAAAACCAAGTGTTAAATGGATTGTACAGCCCGAGGAGTACAATTCCTGCGTCAGGGTTATAGCTCCTTACCGTCTCGATGATCTCCTGTAAACGAAGTTGATATTGTCGCTTCTCTTCCTGAAACACATCTAACTTCAAATGTGATAGATTCTCACGAAAGATTTTCATCACATCGTTTCCGCCAATGGTGATCATCACTAAATCTGAATCCTGGATGGATGCTTTCACATTGTCCTTTTTCAGCTTTTTTAACAATTGATCCGTACGGTTACCCCTTACGCCATAGTTATGAAATTGGGCATCATTTACTCCATTTAACGTTTCAAGCTGGTTCTCCAGATAAGGGACATAACCGCCCTTTTTCGTACTGTCTCCAACTCCCTGTGTCAATGAATCTCCTATGGATACAACCTTGAGATTCTTCGGTATAAACGTTTCGTTCGGGTTCTCTTTATCCCAATTGGATACTTCCCTTTTGATATGATCAGCAGCATCTTCTAACGAACAGCCTGTCAGAAAAAAAACAAAAGCGAGCATGAGAATCGATAGTTTCTTCATATACGTCACCTCGCTTACTCTTTCCTATTATTATATCACGGTTCCTTACAGGTAAAACATTAATAAACCTTTCAAGCAGACAAATCGGGTAGTTGGTTCCTCATCATTCCAATCGGCTTGGTCCTGACTGCAGAGTTGCAAATACTTCAGTGATGAATTGTCGATAATTGAACTGTTTCGCTATTTTATGAACCGGCCATGTTGCTTTTTCCTTCGACTCCCTGAAATCTCCGATGCTTTGGCCAAAGGTGCAACCTGTGTTGACCGCGACCCTTATCGGGACCTCCTCAAACACCATATTTCCATTGTCAGCAAGTGCCCACAAAGCCAGTAAGTCATGAAGGGGGCTTCCTGTGATATCCGGGTATGTTTTCTTGTAAAACTCATAATAGTAGTCCACCATCGGTTTAATGATCTGTCCCACCTGATCATTTGATTTTACATAAAATTCATGTAAGCGATCTATCATGACCGGAGTTATGATAGCATACATCGTCACATCTAATGGAACGATGTGGATTTGCTTCGGCGCAAGCTGTATCAGGATATTCGCAGCATAGGGATCTCCATAGAAATTCGCTTCTGCGGTTGGGGTGACGTTTCCAGGAACGAGGAAGGCTCCTCCCATTACATAATATTCCTTCACCTTTTTCATCGTTTCAGGATACAGTACAAAAGCTGTTGCCAAGGACGTTAATCGGCCAGCAGAATATATATATATTTCCCCGGCATATTTTTCAATGAGTGCTTTGATTTCATAGAAGTTCTCACTGATCTCGGAACTGTCAATTTCAATCTCATCTGGAATAATCGGTCCAAGACCCGCCATACCATGAACCTCAGGATAGAATTGAGGCTGATTCCCTGTCAATGCAGATACTGCTCCCCCTATAACCGGAATATCAGTTATACCGGTTATTTTTTGAAGGTATAGGACGTTTTTCAGAGCACTTTCCCTCGATACATTTCCATAATCTGAGACGATTCCTACAATCTCAATTGTTTCACTATAATAAGCATACAATACTGCTACGATATCATCGATACCAAAATCTGAAATCACCAATACTTTCTTCTTCTCAGACAAGTCAGGACACTTCCTTCCATCTGAATTCTATATAATAAGAAAAGATGAAGCTTTTTCTTCACCCAGTAAAGGAACGAGCCTCACTTACCTATTATATAAATATGATATGATTGAACTGGTTATGAGGTCGCAAGAATATTCATAAAATCAATAAAAAACGGGTATGACCTGTCTCAATTTAGATGATACACTACATATATCACTAGAAGGAAAGGTGAATGGATTGAAGAAAAATATCGTATTGTATTTCACTATTATTATAGGATTGCTTGGCTTAATATCCGGATGTTCAAATAATCAAGGGGAAGATGGCAAGCACGATCATACTGCTGCTAATGGGGATATACGTGAAGAAACGGCTTCTGTGGAGTCATTACCGACTTTTCTGAATGATAAGGATGATGATATGAAGCTTATTTATTCATCAGCTGCCAAAAATCCTGAGCTATTGCAATATATCCCTTGTTATTGCGGTTGTGGAGATTCTGCTGATCACGAGAGCAACCTTAACTGTTTTGTTTACGAACTAAAAGGTGAAAAAGTGGTTTGGGATGATCACGGGACAAGATGTCAGCTGTGTTTAAAAATAGCAGCTGAATCCATCGTGAAATACAAAGATGGGGAATCTATTAAACAAATTAGAAGTTATATTGATGAACAATATAAAGAAGGGTATGCAAAACCTACACCAACACCTATGCCCTCCTAAAATCATGAAGGAATCAAAAAAGACGAAGGGGAACGTTTCATCCTCTTCGTCTTTTCTGCATTTGCTTAATCCGTGTAGTACATAAATCCGATAGCACCGATGCCTGTATGTGTACTGATGATCGGTGTTGTAGGAGCAATGTCAATTTGGTCGTATCCTGTTTTCTCTATAATCTTTGCTTTAAGGCTTTGTGCCAGAACCAGTCCGTCTGCATGAACAAGACCTACCCCGCGAATCGTTTTTCCCTTCACATCTTCTACAAATTGTGAAGTTAAGTACTTGACCACCTGTGAATGACTGCGTACCTTTGCAACAGGTGTATATTCCGCACCTTCAAGTGACGCAATCGGTTTAATGTTCAATAAAGATCCGATCATCGCGCGGCCCTTTCCGATCCTTCCACCTTTCACGAGGTTTTCAAGGGTATCAACCACTACAAATAATTTAGTATTTGAACGGATTGTTTCAATTGCAGAAAGGATGTCTTCTAACGATTTTCCTTCTTTGGCAAGCTTTGCAGCTTCAATCACTTGAAAAGCCAAACCTTTTGAAATAAACCGTGAATCGACAACCGTTACATCAGCCGATGACATTTCAGCGGCCGATTCAGCTGAACGAACCGTGCCACTCATATTACCGGTCATATGTATGGATAAAACTTTTGAACCATCTTTTCCTAACTCATCATAAAGTTCAACAAAAGACCCTGCTGGTGGTTGAGAACTTTTTGGTAACTCCTTAGAAGCTTTCATTTTTTCTATAAAACTTAAGGGTGAAAGATCTACTCTATCTAAGTACGTCTCTCCATCGATCGAGATCGATAAAGGTACTACATGAATATCAAGTTCTTTTACAACATCATCAGGTAAATCCACTGTCGAGTCTGTTACAATATAAATTTTGGTCAATTTTGCCACATCCTATCTCCCATATCATAAGTATTATATCGTTAAATGCCAAGGATTTAAATAGATAGTAAGGATTTAACCAATTGTCCATATGTCCAATAAGTGAAATGGATATCGTAACTCAAGTCTTGAAACGAAATCATATAAAAAGGACCGGTCCCACGCAACCTCTACGCAAAGGACCAGCTCCCCATGTGACTTATGCATTATTCTTTAACTCTTTTGATTGATAAATTTCTTCATACTCTGACCATTTCGTCGTTCTCTTCAAATGTTCTCTAAAGCTGAATGTGGTCTTAGGCCCATTTTGATTGACGACTCGCTTAATAAATTGGTGCAACCTAAGATTAACCCTTATATAGAGCGGACTATCTTCCTTCATGACAGGAACTTCTAAGATTTTGACCTTCTGTCCATACTTCGATTTGAACTCGATGGTTTTTGTCAGCAAAGTATCAATCCTCTTTTTCACCCGTTTATACTCTCATTATACCCCATTTTGTGCTGCATAATATGTCAAAACGTATAAATGTGAGAATATTTTTTCAATTATTTTTCATGAAACAGGAACAATGCATTCCGATGAATCATTCTTGGGAGCATTCACAATAGTAGACACTTGATATCCTTTCATGCGTTCCTGTTGAAGCGGCTTTAAAACAGATGAGGCCTCATCAAATGAATACTCTTCCGTGTTGAGCCACTTCTCAATATCCTCATGATTTGTAAGCATGACAGGCATTCGTTCATGGACCTGCCCCACAAGTGCATTTGCTTCTGTTGTGAGGATTGTCGACGTCGGGGTATCACCGTTTCGATCCCATAAACCTGCAAAAACGAATGGCTGCTCTTCTCTTAATTGAAATCGCACAGGGACCTTTTCGGCATTCTCTTTCTTCCACTCATAAAAGCCATCGGCAAAGATCACCATCCTTTTTGAATGGATCAAAGAGTTGAAGCTGGCTTTATCCTGGAGCGTCTCACTTCTGGCATTGATTAACGGTTTCCATTTCCTACGATCTGCCCAATGGGGAACAAGACCCCATGTGATGCTTCCCGCCCTCCGCTTCCCTTTATGAGAAATAAGGGAGAGTACTTTCTGAGAGGGGGCAATATTGTATCGAGGCTGCCATTCTTCGATAAACTCATCAATTAAGTATTGCTTGACCAATTCCTCTAAAGGAGTGGTCAGGGAAAATCTACCGCACATACCTTTCACCTCATAATGGATTCTTTATTTAGCAATATACAATATTAGAGTGTCATTTGCTAATCCAAATCACACACTTTAACCCTTTACTATGTTAATGATTGCACAATTATGGGAAGAGGATTATCATGAATATATACTAAATTACTCTTTAAGCGACCACTTGAGTTGGTCGGAGAAAGGATGAGACTTCTTTGACATATGATTTCGATTTTTCTAATTGGAAGGAAGAAGTTGCCAACGCTATTACCCATGGAATCGGATTGATATTGAGCATCCCCGCCTTGGTGATGTTGATCATTTTCGCTGTTCATGAAGGATCAGCTTGGCATGTTGTAAGCTTCTCCATCTTCGGTGCATCAATGATTCTACTCTACTTATTTTCTACTCTGCTGCATAGCTTTAAACCTTCAAAGGTGAAAAATCTTTTTGCGATATTGGATCATTCGGCTATTTATGTATTGATCGCCGGAACCTATACACCGTTTATGCTTGTCAGTGTGAGGGGAGCATTAGGATGGACACTGTTTGGGATCGTCTGGGGACTCGCCATCGTTGGGATCGTATTTAAGTGCTATTTTGTTCAGCGCTACCAGGTTGTATCCACCCTTTTTTACCTTGTGATGGGATGGCTCGTGATTATTGCCATTAAGCCGCTGTATGCTAGTCTCACAGGTGAAGGCTTTGCTCTGTTGTTAACAGGAGGGATCATGTATTCCATCGGTGCTATATTCTATGTTTGGAATAAACTGCCCTACAACCATGCGATCTGGCATCTTTTTGTATTGGCTGGAAGCAGTTTTATGTATTTTTGTATTTTGTTTTATGTCTAGGAAATAGAGGACTCATAGTTAAAAAGGGTAAGGCCGGAATTCATTTGCCGGCCTTACCTTTTTTTGCGTCTATTTACGGACATATATCTTAAATTCATAGTCGTACGGATTTTTTTCATCTTTTTTTCCATTCACTGAAGAGATACAAGTGAAATTCTCCCACGGGATGGAAGGCATTGTCGTATCCCCTTCAAATTTATGATGGATTTCAGTCACGTAAAGCTTATCTACATGAGGCATGAATTGCTTGTATATCTCTCTTCCACCCATAATAAAGATTTCTGACCCTCTTTCTTCGGCCCATTTCAGAACGTCATCTATCGAATGGAGGACAAGACATCCTTCTGGTTGGAAGCTTGTATTTTTAGTAAGAATGACATTTTCCCGATTTGGCAGTGGCTTTCCGATCGATTCGAATGTCTTTCTTCCCATCACCATGCCATGACCATCCGTTGTTTTCTTAAAATACTTCAGGTCTTCAGGAAGCCTCCAAGGAAGCCCGTTTTCTTTACCGATTAACTGATTCTGATCCATTGCCCATATAAAAGAAATCATACACTCACCACACCTTTAATATGAGGGTGGGGTTCATAATCTTCAAGAGTGAAATCTTCAAAGCTGAATCCGAAAATATCCTTTACTTCAGGGTTGATGATTACCTTGGGTAAAGCTTTAATATCTCTGGAAAGCTGTAAATTCACTTGATCAAGGTGATTCTGATAAATATGCACATCGCCAAATGTATGGACGAACTCGCCTGCTTCTAAATCACACACTTGTGCCACCATCATGGTTAATAAAGCATATGATGCGATATTAAAAGGAACGCCAAGGAATACATCGGCAGAACGCTGGTACAACTGACATGATAATTTCCCATCGGCTACATAGAATTGGAATAAGCAATGACAAGGAGGCAACGCCATATGGTCAACATCTGTCACATTCCAAGCACTGACAATCATTCTTCTTGAATCGGGATTATTTTTGATTGTATTGATAAGGTTTGTAATCTGGTCAACGGTTTCGCCATTCGCTCCAGTCCATGATCTCCATTGGTGACCGTATACTGGACCCAATTCACCATTTTCATCAGCCCATTCGTTCCAAATCCGGACGCCGTTTTCTTGCAGGTAGTCTATATTCGTATCTCCTTTTAGAAACCACAGCAGTTCGTGGACAATGGATTTCAAATGGAGCTTTTTCGTCGTAAGGAGTGGAAATCCTTCCTGTAAGTCAAAGCGCATTTGATAACCGAACGTACTGATTGTACCTGTCCCTGTCCGATCGTCTTTTTTTGTACCATTTTCCAGAACATGCTTGCACAAGTCTAAATATTGCTTCACATTGACCACACCTTTTATTAGTTTATAGTTTGTTGAAAAATCGATATGTTGCGGGTGCCTTACTCTTTAGTAGATTTCTAGTTTCTTGATTCAAATAAAACATAGCGAATGTTTCAGCAAAATATTCTTCTTTGTATTGAAGGAAATAAGGTTCAGCAGGGAATATTCTAGGAGCTTCTTGCTTCCATACCGGCAAGAATTCAAGTTCATAAGAAAGGTCCGTCAACACATAACGATCAATGCTGTGGGCAAGTTCATGTAATTCTAAGTTACAAGAATTGTGCCCCATCCCTTTCTCACTATAACCGATTTTCACCAATACAAGCTTCGAGCCGCCAATTCCGGGAACATCATCCCATGTAATGCTTTTATTAGTGTACCCTCTTGGGGTGACTCCTTTCAAGT
Organism: uncultured Bacillaceae bacterium; assembly: GCA_963787015.1. Classification (GTDB taxonomy): domain Bacteria; phylum Bacillota; class Bacilli; order Bacillales; family Bacillaceae_B; genus Rossellomorea. The sequence goes on along the minus strand of CAWBBM010000019.1, from coordinate 371,578 downwards.
GACTTGTGGTAGAAAAATCGGTTAATTTATGCTGAAACAGTCTTATTTTTATATCCTGCCTTTCTGCCGACTCCAAGAGCTGAGTCGGGATATGGTCCAATCGATTAATCATTTCCATAGCCGCTTCCTTATCAAAAGCCGAATCAGGCAAGAGGATCATATTTTCTAATGGATTGCTGGATTGAAGGGTTAAGTGTGTTTTAAGGGGTGAGTGCTTTAAGAGGATACCGCTGTAGTCAGCTTCCGTGTGAGTCCATACTATGAGAAGCGTCACCACAATGGCAAGAAGGATGAATGTACGTCTCAAATTGTGTCCCTCCTTTCTCTCTGAGAAAGATGTGTAACGTTAATTACTATTTTAACATAATGATAGACGTTATTTTAGGAGAGATTGTTTCCAATATCAACAGTCGAAAACAACTTAAGGTCAACCTTGCGCGACTATTTCCATTTAATATAGCTTCCTTGCCAGTGGTACTTTATTATTCAAATTACAGATAAAAAAACAAGTACGTTCGTTCATGTACTTGTTTCGCTTCTTATCTTTTTATGTGTTAAATCAGGAAACGCTCCTCCATTGAGGTGGGGTATTCTTATCCCAGAAAATGCTCCCTAAATCATGGTGTGTTTGAAATTGATCGTGCACTGTGTGGTAGTGAAAATTAAAATAGTAGCCATCCTTTGGTGGGTGATCTTTTCTCACATGAAATCGAATGACATCTTCGCCTGAACGTTCGTCATAGATATGAAAAATCTTTTCGGTTTTGGCGTATTGAGGGACTTCTGAAATGGTCAGAGACGTTAAATCTTCTTCTGGGAACTGTACAGCTGTATCCGAAATGGCTTTTTCGATTTTTGGTAAGATTAAAGATTTGAATTCGTCTTCAATGACCGGCTTAATCTTTGTCCCAAACTTTTCATATGCATTTTTCTCTGCTTGAGCCAGCATGGTTTCTATAAAAACATCACGTGATAGGGTAGACTCTTCTTCCCTTACTTCTTCTGAAGTCGATTCCACAGCTGAAGAAGGCTTGCCATTATTCTTGGCAAAGGCATGATTCTCTTCATTTAGAAAGGCTTGTGATGGCGAAACAAGTCCAAATGTCAGGATGGAGAGTAGTACAAAAAACGATTTTCTGAGCCAGATTGACATAGATAACGTCCTTTCCTATGTATTACGTCTATTATTATACTATTTCCTACGAATAAAAAGTGAAAAAGGTTTCATTTTTTTGTAGGATATAAAAATCTTTATGTGGTAGTATATTAATGACGATACTTTGTAAGGAGGATAACTAGATGGATACTGGAATAATGATCAATATCGGATACATACTTCTATTGGGTTATTTTATTGTGCTAGGATTTACTGATTAAAACTTAATTGAAATGATTAGACAGGCTTATGCCTGTCTTTTTTATTTGGAAATTTATAATCGAATGACACCGAAATGAAATTTGGCTGAAGGCCTTTTCAACACGTGGAAGCCCATCTCATTGAATAGTGGGGATTGGTAGTGTTCTTTTAATACTACACTTTTTTTTGCCACTCTCTTCGCTTCTTCTATTCCTTCTCTTGTGATACCTGTATAGCTTGCCCAGTACCGGATGGGATTGATTCCATGGGATTCGGTTATGGCCTCTTCGAACATAGGATCCATGTAGACCACATCAAATGCATCATCAGGAATCTTCTTTAGCTCTTCCTGAAATTCTCCATTGATGACGTTTATGCGATTCATGGCACTATTTAATTCACCTAGTGGAGAAATCCAATCTTGAAGTCCATTTTGAAGGATGTAAGAGATATGCTTATTCGCTTCAAATCCGACTACCTTCCCCTTTTCCCCAACGATATGACTTGCGATAATACTATCCGAAGCAAGACCGAGTGTACAATCAAGAAAGCTCATCCCTTCTATAAGGTCTGCAGCTTCTACTAAGGGATCTTTCTCCCCCCTCATGATCCGTTTAATTCGAAATGAGGAAGAGTTGGGATGAAAGAAGAACGGCTCACTATTTTCTTCTCTCCTATGAAGTTCTACTCGTTCTTTGCCGATGACTAAGCAATCTTGATTATGTGTCGTCATATGATGACGAATCGATCGTTTTTTTCTAGGGATATAAGATATTGCGAGCGTCTCTGCAGCTTTAAGTGCTTTGTCGATGACTTCCAGATCAGCTTTCCCGCATGTTGTGACAAACACCTGATTCATTCTCCTTTTGTTCATCCATTTACTCTACATGGACTTACTTTCATTTCATTTATCCTGACATTGAAAAAGAAACGGATGAGCCTGTCATCCGTTTCTTTTTCATAGGCTGTTTTTGTAAACGTTGTTTCTTTTCAATAGTGTTTGGTGTGTTTGAGTTTTAGCAATGCTCGTTAAAAGCTGTCACTAAGTTCGATATGATCGACGAAATATCGTGATCTTCGATTTCTTCTCTGGGGATGAAATGAACGACTTTGTCTCCTTTTAGAAGAGCCATTGATGGTGAAGAAGGTTCATATCCCTCGAAATATTCTCTCATTTTAGAAGTTGCTTCTTTGTCCTGTCCTGCAAATACCGTTACGAGGTGGTCAGGGGTCTTTTCGTTATTCATAACTGATTGAGTTGCAGAAGGTCTTGCCAGTCCTGCTGCACACCCACATACAGAGTTAACAACGACAAGAGTCGTTCCTTCTACGTTTTCCATGTAGTCCACTACTTCTTGTTCCGATCCAAGCTCTTTGAACCCTGCTTGTGTCAGTTCTTGTCTCATTGGTGTAACCAACTGTCTCATATACTCTTCGTATGCCATTGACATATTGCTTCAACCCTTTCTTTTATTTATTGCTGGCGAGCTTCGGTCATTTGTTTCCAAACAGAACCTTTTGCTTCTTCGCCATCTTCTATCCGTTCAATAGCCATTTTCACCTGAAGTTTCACTTCGAATTCAGGATCATTTTCCGCTTCTTTAAGGGCAGGTAGCGCCGATTCATCTCCTGCTTCATATAGGAACATGGCTGCACGCCATCTGACAAGCTTACTTTTATCCTTTAAGGCCTGCATCATTTCTGGAGCGGCTTTTTCAAAGCCCAAGTCTGAAAGACAATCTCCAGCCGTTCTTCTTACCGTCACTGATTTATCATGTAATCCTTTATACAGAAGAGGCAGTACACGTTCATCTTCGATCATCCCCAAATAGACAACAGCCAATCGTCGGATGGATACTTTCTCATCCTCCAGTGCTTTTTCTAGAAGAGGCAAGTCGGCTAGAGTAGGATCATCCATAGAGTCCAATTTCTGATACCTTGTTTGCCAATCTGGCGCATCAAAGTCTTCTAAGTTTACCTTCTGTTTTTTCTTTTGATTGAGTGGTGCTTTGGAATCCGGTGATCTCTGTGATTCCTCTACAAGTGTGGTAAGTCTTGAGGCAGGATATGCTGCCACCAATTCTTCCGTCACATTATTCCCAATTTCATCTAAATCACCGTAGCGAATGCCATAATCTTTCCACTTTCTTAGAAGGACAACATTATCTCCGTCCGCTTGTGCCTTTCCTAAAGCTTCAAGAAATGACGCAGGCAGAGAAAAGCGTTTCTCTTGTTCCCCATCTGCTACCTTCACTTGCATTGGAATCCCTTTGAACATTTGAACAGAAACATTCACTTCTCCAAAGTGTTCTTCCATTTGGGACTTTCCTTCCGGGTCCGCTGAATCTTCACCGAATGCCTTTCTAACCTGTGGCAAGAGCTCCTGCCAATCGAACTTAGCATTCCGTTCCACGGCCAAGAAATCGGCAACATGGTACACGCCTTTGATGCCATCAATGGAAAGGATTTCCTTGATAACAGATGGCGCACCTTCCGTTTCAGACTTTTTATAATTATTGCTTTTCCCAGCTTTTAGTTCCTGATCAAGAAGAACTTTCATAGTATTTGGACTAGGAGTAGGTTCAATCGATAATATTTTCAAAACGTGTTACCCCTTTCTATAAACAGTTCGTATGCATTCAATTCTAACACAGTATCTTTCATGCCTTAAATGAAGTGACTTATTCGGCAAATTCCGAGAGGTACGTCCATCTTTCAATAAGTTTTTCCAATTGGTTATTGAGATTTTCGCTCTCGTTCATTAGTTCCTGAGCTCTTTCAAAATTGCTGCCGACCTTCTGCAGCTCTGCATCGGCTTCTGTTATTCGTTTTTCTATATCCGCCATTTTATCTTCGATTTCATCCCATTCCCTTTTCTCCATATAAGACAATCTTTTCTTTTCTTTTTCTTTCCCATCCTTCACGAGTGGGGGCTCAGGTTTTTTTTCTGTAACCTGTTTTTTGGTTTTCGCTTCATTCTTTTCTAGATACTCTGTGTATTCACCGAAATAAAAATCGATTTGACTGTCGCCATTGAAAACCAGCAGTTGTTCTGCCGTTTTGTCCAAGAAGTATCGATCATGGGAAACGGTAATCACTACACCTGAAAATTCATGAATATAATCTTCAAGAACTGTGAGTGTTTCTGTGTCTAAATCGTTGGTGGGCTCATCAAGGAGCAGCACATTGGGTTTGGACATTAGAAGCTTCAGTAAAAAAAGCCTTCTCTTTTCTCCACCGGACAACTTGCGGATTAGGGTCCCATGGGTACTCATTGGAAATAAGAACCTCTCGAGCATGGACGTAACGGATATTTGTTCTCCCTTGTCGGTGGTGATAAATTCCCCTTCTTCCCGCAGGTATTCAATCATACGCATTGATTCATCAAGCTCTTCGTGTCCTTGCGTATAATAGGCGACCTTTACGGTTTGTCCTTTTAGTAATTCACCACTAGTTAGTTCATCGTTTCCTGCAAGGAGATTAAGAAAGGTGGATTTACCACTACCGTTCTTCCCGACAATTCCGATGCGGTCTTTTGGCTTGATAAGAAACGAAAAGTCTTCCAGAATACATTTGTCCTCAAACATTTTACATGCGTTCTTAAACTCGAATACTTGCTTTCCTAAACGATTTCCACCAATCGCTATTTCAACCTGCCCATTAGTTGGTCCTGCAGACATGTTATCCTCCAGGTTATCAAATCTCTGGATCCGTGCTTTTTGCTTCGTTGTCCGGGCTTTTGCCCCTCTTCTCATCCATGCAAGCTCTCGACGATATAGGTTTTGCTGTTTTTCAGATAATTGGCGCTCGACTTCTTCCCTGGAAGCTTTCGCCTCGATGAATGATGCATAATTTCCTTTATAGGAATAAAGGTTTCCTCCATCTAATTCAAAGATTCGATTCGTGACCTTATCAAGGAAATAGCGATCATGCGTCACGAGTAGCACTGAACCGTTATACTTGCCTAAATGGTCCTCCAGCCACTTGATGGACTGGAAATCCAAATGGTTGGTAGGTTCGTCCAAAATTAATAAATCAGGTGTTTCAATCAAGACGCCAGCCAGAGCTACCCTCTTTTTTTGACCTCCTGATAATTCATTCATTTTCTTCGAGAAGTCCTGAATACCAAGCTTCGTTAAAATTGATTTAGCATTTGCACTGGCATCCCATGCATGGTGGATATCCATTTGCTTTTGAGCCTCAAATAAGTGATCCTGTACACTCGGGTCGTCCGGTTTTTTCTCCATATTCAATAGAGCCAGCTCATAATTCCTCATAGCCTGGATGATCTTGGCTTCTCCACGGAACACTTGTTGCAGAACGGTTAAATCCCCGTCAAATGCAGGTTCCTGTTGAAGATATGCAATATGATAGTCGTTGGGCTTTGATAGTTCTCCACTATCATATTCTTCCATTCCGGCAATCAGTTTCAACAAACTTGATTTTCCCGTCCCATTCACTCCGATAAGTCCAACTCTTTCCTTTTCGGTAATCGAAAACGATATATCTTTAAATAGAGTTTTCTCTCCATATGTTTTGGAAAGATTCTCTGCTGTTAACATTCTCATTCATGACCATTCCATTCTTTAGTAAATTGCTCTAGAAACTGAAGCATGAAAGCATGACGCTCTTCCGCTAATGCTCTGCCTGTTTCCGTACACATTAAGTCTTTCAGCTTTAATAGCTTTTCATGAAAATGATGAATACTCGAACTGTCACCATTTCGATACTCCTCCAGGGTCATCTCATTCCTCACTTGAAAATCAGGGTTATACAATGACCGACCTTTCTTCCCTCCATAAGCAAACGTTCTGGCGATACCGATGGCACCAATGGCGTCCAGACGATCGGCATCCCGCACAACTTTCGCTTCCAGTGAAGTGAGTTGGGCTTCATGGCCGCCTTTATAGGAGATGGAATAGATAATCGATTTCAATAATTCCATTTCCTTATCAGTAAGAGAGAGGGTAGATAGAATGCGGTCCAGCTTCTTTTTCCCCTCTTCTTCCTTTACAAACTTCTCATCGGGTACATCGTGTAACAATGCAGCCAGTTCAATGATATATGTATAGGGCAGATTTTCTCCCTCGGCAATCCGGACTGCATGCTTGCGTACCCGATCTAAATGAAACCAGTCATGCCCTGTTGACTCACCGAAGTATTCTATTTTCAGAAAATCGATTATTCCATCCAGCGTTTTTCGCTCCATATTTTCACCTTTTCCTCTATTGTACCAAATAATATCCTTTTATCAGAATAAAAAGGAGTGGGTACAGGATTCATCACACCACTCCTTTTATTAAATCATTCAATTTTTTCTTCAAACCAGCTTATCCCGATCGTATTAGCTCCTGCATGGACACCAATTACGGCCCCAAGTGGGTAAGCACCAAATTCAATTTCCGGAAACTTTTGACGGAGTTGCTCGGTCCATTCTAAAGCATCCTCCCGATTTAATCCATGCAATACGGACACTTTGCTTACCTGTTTTGCAGCAAGAGCCAGGTTTAATCGCTCTTCCATGCTGTTCAATCCTTTTTTTATGCTTCTTACTTTGTCTCTCACTTCAAGTTTTCCGTCCTCGATGGCAAGCATCGGCTTTATATTCAGAACACTTCCTAGGAAGAATGAAAGCCCACCCATTCTTCCACTTTTATGAAGCTGTTCCAAGCTTCCTACCATCACATATGTTTCACTTGAAGAAATTCTGTTTTCAAGCGCATGTTTAATGTGTTCGGGGTTTTTCCCTTCATTCGCCAAACTTTGCCCGAATAGGATCAACTCAGTTAATGGATTTGAAATAATCTTTGAATCGATACAGATGATGTTAGGTATTGTATCACTCAAAATCGCCGCAGCCTGAGTGGCAGAAGAATATGTTCCACTAAAATGAGAAGAAACATGGATGGAAAAGATATAATCATAGTCCTTTGATAATTGTTCATATATTTCTTTAAATGTACCGATTGAAGGCTGGGAGGTTTTCACCTCTACCTTCTTCTCTCTCAATTTTGCAAACAAGTCCTCAGGCGATAGGTCTATCCCGTCTTGATACTCGTTCTCCCCAAAATAGATGATCATCGGAACAATATAGATGTGATTTTCTTTACTAACCGAATTATTTGGAACAAACGCAGTACTATCTGTCACCCATGCAATTCTCATGTGAATTCTCCTTTTTCTATATGTATATGAACCCTATTTGGTACTAGAAGTCGATTCGGTCAAGCTGCTGTAACGTTTCAACCGAGAATGAAATCATTTGTAAGACATCGTCGACCATTTCTTCTGTAATCACCCGATTGAACGTTACGATCCCTTCGTAAGCAGTCGGGTTAATAGATGATGTTACTTCTTTCCATTCCCACTGCTTATCTTTTCCCCAAGTTTCTTCCAGTGTCATCCGGTTTTGATTCAACTTTTCATCCCCTTTATAAACGATGAGAATGTCAGCACCGGCTGTATTTTTTTCTGTGAGCATTTTTCTTTCAGCCAGAAAATGTCCCATGTCCGTCTTCAGATGGAACTCTATGGACATTGACTTCTTATAAGGTAATGAATAGTGAATCTGATAACAACGTTCATAGTGAGCAAAATCGAACAAGTCCTTACGATTAAGTATTTGAATTTCTCCTGTCAGATCAAGATCATAGACTGCCCCTTCAAATACGACCTTTAAGTTATCAAAGGCTGTTGGATCAAACATATTCTCCTCTCCTTTCTATTTCTATATCGTTAAAACAATCCGGTAGCCCTGCCTTTTTCATCCACATTCATACCTAATGCAGCAGGTTTTTTTGGCAGTCCCGGCATCGTCATTACTTCACCGGTCAATGCTACGATAAACCCGGCTCCAATTTTCGGCTTCAGTTCCCTTATCGTGATGGTGAAATCCTCCGGGCGGCCAAGCTTTGAAGGGTCATCTGATAAAGAGTATTGGGTCTTTGCCATGCAAATAGGAAGAACACCCCACCCCTGTTCTTCAAACTGATCCAGTTGCTTTCGTGCTTTGACCGTGTAGTCCACCTCACCCGCTCCATATACTTTTTTCGCGATGGTATCGATTTTTGATTGAAGTGAATCAGAAAGCTCATAAAGGGGAGTGAATTCCTTTTTATTCTCTTCGATCTCACGTAATACCTTTTCAGCTAAATCAACTCCGCCTTGTCCACCTTTAGCCCAGACATCTGTTAAGGAAACCTTCACGCTCTGGTTTTCACACCATTTCATTAATGTGTCGATTTCAAGATCACTGTCTGTCACGAATCGATTGACGGCTACCACATATGGAACATTAAATTGATCCAATGTTTCCATATGCTTCTTTAAATTGGCTAAACCCCTGTGGAGAGCCTCAAGATTTTCTGTCTGCAGTTTGTCTTTCCCTTGACCCCCATGCATCTTAAGGGCTCGAATGGTGGCTACAAGAACGATGGCATCTGGAGCTATATCTGCAGCCCTTGTCTTGATATTAAGGAATTTTTCCGCTCCTAGATCCGCCCCGAATCCGGATTCTGTCACCACATAATCTGCAAGTTTCAATGCCGTTTTCGTAGCCATGATACTATTGCAGCCGTGGGCTATATTTGCAAATGGTCCTCCGTGAATAAGAGCAGGTGAATGCTCGATCGTCTGCACAAGATTAGGCTTCAGGGCATCCTTCAGCAATAATGTCAGTGCACCCGCTACTCCCAAATCTTCTACTGTTACCGGTTGTTTTGATACGTTATAGGCAACAACCATCTGTCCGAGTCTTCTTCTCAATTCCTCTATACTCTGTGATAAACATAGAACAGCCATAATCTCAGAAGCTACAGTGATATCAAATCCATCTTCTCGTGGAACACCTTGTACAGGTCCACCCAATCCCACAATTATTTGTCTAAGAGCACGATCATTCATATCAATGGCACGTTTCCATACAACTCTTCGCTGATCGATACCCAAAGCATTTCCTTGATGCATATGATTATCGATTAGCGCTGATAAAGCGTTGTTTGCAGTGGAAATGGCGTGGATATCTCCTGTGAAATGAAGGTTGATGTCCTCCATAGGAAGCACTTGTGAAAATCCTCCTCCTGTTGCTCCTCCCTTGATCCCCATCGTAGGTCCAAGAGAAGGCTCCCTCATGGCGATGATTGTGTTTTTATTTAATTGGTTCAAGGCATCCCCGAGTCCCACTGTAACCGTTGATTTCCCTTCACCAGCAGGCGTTGGATTGATCGAGGTTACCAGGATTAATTTCCCTTGGGAATGGTCATTCAATTTATGGATCGCTTCAAAGGATATTTTGCCTTTGTATTTGCCGTAAAGTTCAATATCATCTTCTCCAAGTCCGATTTTCTTCGCAATGTCTATGATTGGCAATAGAGTGGATTGCTGAGCAATTTCAATATCTGAGCTCATTTTTTTCTTCGTTGTTTTCACTGATGTTCACCTTCTTAGCTTTACATTTAGTGTAAACGGGATACACCCCGTATCGATTCAATTTTTCACAAAATAGCGTGTTTATCCATAAACAGCATTTACAATCTATTTGTACTCTTAGAAAGAACAAGATCGATCCAAAAGAATCGATCTTGTTTTTTATTTTTGAAACATAAACAATGTCATAAACGTCAAAGCCTGCTTTAATTCATTAGAGAGTGTCTCTGTTAAGGAGACAGTTACCCCCTTTTTATACACCCAATCTTCGTCGATTTTCTTCCACCCTTTATCATTGGCCAATTTCTCCAATTCCCATGGCATCATCGTATTGCAAATCACTTCTTCACCCTGAAGACGTGGATATGAGTTGTCCCTCGGATGAGCAGTCGGTCCTAATAGGCCTATACAGATATATCCATCTGTAGATACAACCCGTGCGATCTCATTCAAAGTATGTAAAGGATCTTCTGTCCATTCAATGGAGTTAATCGCCATGACAGCATGAAATTGCTCATCTCGAAATGGTAAGGACCTCAAGTCACCTTGTACAAACGATAAGCTATCCTTTTCTTGTTCTTTTGCGATTTCAACCATTTTCTGAGAGAAGTCCATCCCTGTAACATCGTATCCTTTTTCATAAAGCAGATAAGAACCAAACCCATCACCGCAGCCTAAGTCTGCAACAGGCTTCCCTTTTGCAATATGCTTACTAAAGAACGGGATGATTGCCTTTCTGCTCCCACTCGTCCACATCTCCACGCTTTTTGAATGCCAATGGTCTGCATTGTCTTCCCATCGAGTTCTAGCACTCGTATGCCATTCTGCACGCTTCATGCAAACACCTCCCTATTTTTTTATTATAATATAGATTCTCATTAAGTCTTAAAAAACCCTTCTTCAAAGGAGCAAATAACCCCCTCCTTTTCTAAAGGCTGTTTTCGTAAACTTTGTTGCTTTTTGATAGTGCGTGGTGATTTACGCTGCAGGTGCTCGCTTTCCGCGGGGCGTGAGTTGAGCCTCCTCAGGCTAAAGCCCTGCGGGGTCTCAACTTTCCCGCAATTCCCGCAGGAGTCGAGCACCTGCAGCGTAAATCAACTAAGTATGTTCCCTTAAATTATTTAAAAGAGTAGAAAACAACATTTTTTAACGTGTGCAGTGGTCAATTTTAGCTTCACTAGTAAGCTCTGTCACGATATCCCTTTTAGATGGTGAGGGGAACGGCGTAGACTCCTGCGGAAAAACGGGCGTGCCAAGACCCCGTTCGGCTAAGCTGAGGAGGCTTGGCCGTTCGTCCGCTGGAAAGCGAAGCCGTTCCCCTCACCATCTATCGCACTCACTCAGTGATTAGCCTTGTCAGCTCCTATGTTAGAAAACAACAATCTTTACGAAAAGAGCCTTTCTAAAAAAGTCCTTTTGATATGTATATGTCAATTCCATATTTATTAGTTATTATGTTTTGGTGTCCATTTGTCCATACTACTCTTATAATCTGATCAAGAAAGGTGATGGAGTATGGAAGAGATTTCTAAGGTTCAACGGAATTACCATGGAGACATCATTAGTTTTCAAACTTCTTCCGGACGAATTATTTCCTATCGAAAAGCTGTTCTAGAAGCTTCTGAAGGCTTACTTCAAGGTGTTACACTGAATGAAAATGAATGGGGAGAAACGGAATTAACCAGTCTGTCACTCAGCGATGGGAATTTTCATGATTATCCAACAATCTTCTGAATCCATTTCACCGTTTCATCCAAAGTGTTAAAAAGGACTTTCAGTCAAGAATGAAAGTCCTTTTAATTAGTATGTAGTTAATTTACACAACATATCGACGAATGAAAACGAATAATCCTGCTATTCGCTACGATTTTGAATGGTTCGCAGCTCTTCTACCCGTTTCTTTTCTTCCTCAAAGAATTGGACAAGATCACCAATTCGATCGATTGAATCCCAGCTTAAGTGATGTTCGATTCCTTCAACGTCTTCATATATTTGCTCTTCTTTCACTCCAATTACTCGAAGGAATTGTTCTAACAGCTCATGCCTATATACTAAACGCTTTCCTACTTTACTCCCTTTTGGAGTCAGAACAAGCCCACGATATTTCTCATAAATGAGATAATCATCCTTATCCAGCTTCTGCACCATTTTGGTAACGGAGGAGGGGTGAACGGATAAAGCTTCTGCTATATCTGATACTCTTGCATAACCTTTATTCTCAATTAACATATAAATTTGTTCTATATAATCTTCCATACTTGGTGTAGGCATTCTGTACCCTCCAAATTCCCATAAATATCATTAAAAGTTTACTATAAGTAAAGAGCGAATACAACCCAGTCATGCAGGTCATTCCTATGATTCCCTTCTCTGCCATCTTCAATCGTGCGTTCCAATGAAATCAAATATCCCCCACCTTATGAAGGATTGGGATCCTTCAATGCTTGATTGGTGCCTTACGTAAACAAAATGTGTAAATATCCCATCAAAATCTCAGGGGGAATGTTGACTCGAAAATCTTCATATTGTATAGTTAAGACATCATCGAAGTGTGTAAGCTCCATGCTTATCTCTAAGCCATGAGAATCAAGCATTTCATGATAAATATTTTCCAGAGGCACAAAGGTGCTTGAACGATTTAGGAGGATTAGAAAATGCAAAATGGTAAAGTAAAATGGTTCAACAATGAAAAAGGATTTGGATTTATCGAAGTAGAAGGCGGAGAAGATGTATTTGTTCATTTCTCAGCGATTCAAGGAGAAGGATTCAAATCATTGGAAGAAGGTCAAGAAGTTTCTTTCGACGTTGTTGAAGGAAATCGCGGACCACAAGCAGAAAACGTAGTTAAATTATAATCGGTCAACAATATATGAAATACAAAAGGACATCCGTTTCGAGTTAATACTTGGAACGGATGTCCTTTTTGTTAAATCCCGGCTTCGTGGGTCAGTCCTCCCGAGTTCATGGTGCAATTCTGGAGTCAAAATCGGTTATCTAGTTCAACTTTTCTCCGTAATTTCGGATTTGTTCTCCAACGGTGCATTTTTCTATACAAAAGCGGTGAGCGTACGTTTTACCATACTCTTTTCGAAAGTGTGCTTTAAGTAAGCAGTCGTTGCAGTAGGTGTCTATTAGCTCATCCACTTTGTCCACCACTTCTCTTCGATTCATATGATCACTCCTAAATTTGTTCGCGTACGTTTCGTTGTTATTTATAGAGTATATTGTGGGGGATGAAATTATTCTATTCGTTTATTACTGTGTACTTTGGTACCTTGCAATGCTTGATTGGCAAGCTTATCTGCTTCTTTATTATCTTTTCGATTCAGCAGCGTTACATCGGTTTTCAATCTGAGCTTTTGAATTTGAGATTCAATTCGATCGAGCCAGCGGCTTAAGCCTTCTTCATAGCAAGGCCATTCCCCTTCCAGCTGTTTAAGTACAAGTTGTGAATCTCCCATTATCGAACAAGGAGTATTTTTGACGCCTATTTCTTCCAGTAATCCGAGGGCAATATGTAATGCTGCATATTCCGCTTCATTATTATTGTCTATTTCTTCGAGGAGTTCATTCTTTCTGATCCTAAAGGATTCACAACCTTTATCGTAATAGATGGCGATTCCTGCACCGGCAATGTGGGATTCCTTATCAAATCCACCATCAAAATACACAACAATATTTTCCGGTTCCTTATCCAACTCCTGATTCAGTTTAATAAATTCCTTTCTGGACCACGAATTCCCCATTTCATCGATAATTTCAAGGTCAAGGACTCTCCCTGTTTTCATAAGATCTTCCACATGAATCATCGTTTCTTTTCTTGGAAAGTAATCAGATTCAAACCAAATGCAGGAAGGTGATTTACTTTTATATTTAAATTTGATCTTCATTTCCATCACAGCAGACTCCTTTAACTCCATTTTGTTGTTTACATTCACTTTTATTTGTATAATGGGGACTATTGTTTACGCAAGTATAGTAGGAGGACTCTAGTATGTTTAATATATGGTTCGGACTCCTGTTCGTACTCATTACATTCTCATGTTTATTGATCATGTATAGAATGTTTGGGCGAACTGGACTTTTTGTTTGGATTGGCATTTCCACGATACTCGCTAATCTGCAAGTTGTCAAAACGATTGAAATCTTTGGGTTAACCGCTACGCTAGGAAATGCCATGTATGGCACCGCCTTTTTGGTTACGGACATCCTGAACGAAAAGTACGGAAAAAAGGATGCTCAGAAAGCCGTTTGGCTGGGCTTTTTCACATTGATCGTTATGACTATTATTATGCAACTTGTGCTGCAATTTCAACCTCATCCTGATGATTTTGCACAAGAATCTTTGGCTACGATCTTTGGAATCATACCTCGGATTGCTTTAGGTAGCTTAATGGCCTATCTTATTAGTCAATTGACAGATGTATTCATTTTCACTCACTTAAAGAAGAGATTTCCAAAAGATTCACAGTTTTGGATCCGAAATAACGGGAGTACAATGATAAGTCAGCTTTTGGACACACTTGTTTTCACAAGTATTGCTTTTCTTGGAGAATATCCGATGGATGTATGGTTTGAAATTTTCATTACGACCTATTTACTCAAATGGCTCATTTCCATCATCGATACCCCATTTGGCTATATTGCAAAACGTTTCCCGAAGAATATGGGATAGGAATATGAAGCAGAATGAATACGGCGAGTGTTGAATTGCTCTGGACATTCCATTCTGGTTAAATACCCTGTAGCGAATTAGCATATAATCCGATTAACCCAATATGTCTCCATCTCACTATTATATATGCTACTATATTAATGTTCTTACGATGTAATTTGGAGTGATCTAAAAATGATAGAAGTGAATATTGATGGAGCAAGCGCAGGCAACCCAGGACCAAGCGGGGCCGGAATTTTTATTAAGTGGAACGGCGAAGTGGAGAAGCACTCCATTCCTTTGGGGATGATGGATAATCATGAAGCGGAATTTACTGCATGCAAAAAGGCGCTTGAACTATGTTTAGAAAAAAAACACGACACCGTTTGGCTTCGAAGTGATTCTCAAGCAGTTGTTCATGCGATTGAGAAGGGATTTGTACGTAACTCTCAGTATAAACATTTGCTTGAGGATATTTTGAAAATGACGAAGCAGCTAAACCTCTTCTTTGTAAAGTGGATACCCAGTAAGGAAAATAAAGCAGCGGATGAGTTGGCCCGTAAAGCCATCCATCTAAATTAGAGGTGGATTCTGGTTGACCCGCATGGCTGATCTTGCTTTGATCATTGTAGCATTTATTTTGGGATCTACCTTTGTAGTCGTTCAATCAGCCATTGAATACCTGCCCCCATTCATGTTTAATGGAATTCGGTTTCTCTTGATCCAGGATGGCCATTAATTTCACCATGGAACCTGTTTTTGCTGCAGACTGCTCTTATTTGTGAATAGACGAACGATTGGGGGTTCTGGCCATTGCAGGCTGCTGTTTCATCGTAATCGGGATGCTTATCTCTGAAATAGCCTCTGTTCGCCTGGATTGGGAGAAACAAGAACAATAAGCAGTCAGTAGATGGTCGATAAAGTCTGACGGTTTAGAGAATCAGCTAACCTTATATAAAGCAAAGACCATCTGAAACGACATTCGTTTTTAGATGGTCTTTGCTTTATATAATGGCTGCTTGCCTCTACGCCAACCCCTGTTTTTCCATCCATTTCAATGCGTCTTTTCTGGAAGATATTTGTTGGGAATGAAGCCTTTCCAATATGGACATGTAGAAACTACTGTCAAATTGCTTTTGTGCTTTAAGCGTGATTTCGATGGCACTGTTGACCAATTCATCCGTTGCGTCTGTATATTTTTTCCCGAAGTAAATGAAGCCAATCGCATCTTCTTGAAATTTAAAGCCTTTGTTTTCTAAATCTATGAGAAATTCTTCTGTTGTCTTTTTCACTTTTCTCCTCACCTTATCGCCACTTTGTCTCTTCTTATCTTACAGAAAATTTTTTCTTTTGCCTAGTCCATCCTTTTTAGAAAATAAAAAAGCTATGAAGCCCAAGGTAGAGCCAAGCAAAGCACCTCCCACGACTTCCTGAGGCTGATGTCCAAGCATTTCCTTCAATCTCTTCGGTTTTTTCTCTTCAAACTCAACCGTTTCATTTTCATGAGCTTTACGAACAAGTTCATCCAAACTATTGACTTTCAGGGTCAATTCACCTGTTTGCCTTCGAATCCCTTGTGCATCATACATGACAATCAACCCAAAGATGAAAGAAAGAGCAAAGTCAATGGTCCTCACTCCTCTTTTCAAGGCAATGAATGTCGTTAAAGAAGCCACCCCCGCACTATGGGAGCTTGGCATTCCCCCTGTTTGAAAGAACAAATCAGGCTTCCATTCTTTCTTCTTCAAAAAATGCAATGGGATTTTCAATCCTTGTGCGAGCGCAATACTGATCAATGCTGTTACAATCCCTTTATTCACCCTTACACCTCCCTTATCAGTAGTTTGTCCTAAAAATCACTACTCATGGGATATTTGTATTGAACAAAGGAAAATGCAGCGAAGAAAACAAAAAAAGTGTCAGGGTCCAATTCCCTGACACTCAATTTAACGCTTAACTAGAAGCAACCATAACATTTGAGCCCATTAAAAACCTTCTCAGAACTTTTAATTCTAAATCATCTACAAAAGAAAGGGTGTCATGTGATACATTACTCCATTTCGCTTCCTCAATCGAAACCGATAATGGCACATCACAATGAATTTCAGCAAGCTTTCTTGAAACATGGAGCATATCCAAGTCCTCTTCAATCTTTTTCCGTTGAGATGGAGTCAGCTCGTGCAGGTTCAGAAGGATACCGGATATATCGTTATATTGCTGAATCAACTTTAAGGCTGTCTTCTCACCGATCCCTTTCACACCTGGATATCCATCACTTGTATCTCCCATTAACGCTTTTACATCAATAAATTGTTGAGGAGTGATTCCTCTTTCTTCCACGAAAATATCTTTCGTATAGGTTTGGTAATTCCCAAAGCCTTTTTTCAAGAGCATGATATCAATGTTATCGTCGAGAAGCTGGAGAAGATCCTGGTCTCCGCTAAGCACCGATACTTTACGCTCAGAATGATGAAGTTTCGCCAGGGTTCCGATACAATCGTCGGCTTCGTAGCCTACAACTCCCACATTGGAAAGATTAAATCCTTCTGCCACCTCTTTAGCCAGGTCGAATTGTGGAATCAGTTCGACTGGAGGTGCATTTCGATTCGATTTATAATCATTGAATACTTCATTACGGAATGTCTGGCTTCCCATATCCCAACAAACGATGATATGCGACGGCTTTACATGATCTGCTGCCATCAGCAGATGCTTCATGAATCCCTGGACACCATTTGTAGGGAGCCCTTTCGAGTTCATCATGAATTGACCAGTCACGGCTGTTGCAAAAAATGATCGAAATAATAGTGCCATTCCATCTATTAGTAGTAAATGCTCATTATTATTATTCAAATTATACACTCCTCATAGCTTCGTTTCGTTCATTTCACTTCATAAAGTATAACATAAACGAATAAATAGCTAATTGGAAATGTGATGAACCTTTTCCAATTAGCTATTTCCTCTTATTCCTTTTCCACTCTGTGTTCATCATAGGAGACCCAGTCGCTGTAGCTTCCCACATATAGTTTCACATTGGTATAACCCGCTACCTTAAGGCGGATGAAGTTAGGAGTAGCCGTCACTCCGGACCCACAATAAACGATTATAGGTTCATCTTTATGAAAACCGGCGAATTGATCATGCTCTTGTTCTCCAGCGAAATAGCCATTCTTCACACCATCTGTCCATGGAAGGTTGACGGCTCCCGGGATATGCCCTGGGATACGGTCGATCGGTTCTTCCTTGCCCAGGAATCTTTCGCTACTCCTAGAATCGATCAAAGGGGTATCATCTTCCCCCCTTGCGATCCTTCTTATCTCTTCCAAAGAAGCAATGATGCTCTCATTGAAGCTTGGTCGATAGCTTTTTGGAGGATAGGCCGGAACATCCGATTCTATTTCTCCTCCGGCTTTTTTCCATGCGGCATATCCCCCGTTTAAGATATATACGTTTTCATGACCGATGTAATGGAAAAGCCACCAGCACCTGCCGGCAAACGCCCCCTCCTTTTCATCGTAGATTACAATAGCCGACTCGTTGTCTATTCCTGCGTCCTCCACTTTCCGCAAAAAATTTTTCATATTCGGAAGGGGATGGCGCCCGCCATGTTTCTTTGCGTATCCGGATAAATCTTTTTCAAGGTCAAAAAAGACAGCTCCTGGAATATGTTCTTGTTTATAATGCGCCCGTCCCTCTTCCGGGTTTCCCAAAGAAAAACGGCAATCAATGATTCTTACTTTCTCGTCTTGGATATGCTTTCTAAGCCAATCTGCCTCAATAATAGCACTCATGATTTGATCCCTCTCTTCCGCATCAATTCCAGCACTTCTTCTTTCGGTTCCCAGCAAGAGAATTGATATGTCGTTTTGGTTTCATAACCCAATCTGGAGCAAAAATAGGATGTCTTCTTTTCAGATTTGGTTCCGCGAATATGAATGCAAGTAGCACAACAATGATAAGGATTCTCCATTCTTGACCTCCTTCTCATCTTTACTCTAGTTTATGTTCTAGAATCTCTAAATCTTGCTTAAGTTTGTTCAGATCCTGAACGGTATCCACAACCTCTAAATGGGAGTTGATTTGCTCCAACACTTGACTAAGGATTTCCTGATTTATGACGTCAAATTCCCGGTCCAAATACGTTAGTCCCCAATTTTCAAGGCGTACCTGCTCTTGGTCTAAATAGCTGTCAGCCGGTTCAGATAGCAAAGCTTCCAATTTCTCCTGAACGATTTTTTTCCCACCTTTTTCAAAGAATTGCTTTGGATTCCTGAATGATGAAAAAGCTTCTTCAAAAGGTACCAGATCCGCTTGATTCAATGCATTCTCAAATTCAATCGTGCCTTCATTTTTATGATCCTGCGGAGAGAGTACAATGTCCTTTTCCACCTGCTGTATTTTCCCTTCCAGTACCGTCCAATGAGCACTGAGTTGTTTATGAATATACTGCTGTATCCGAAGGGAGGTGGCTCTCATTTCCTGAGCCAGATCAAATCCGATACTAGAAAGAAATTCTTTCAAACCCTCTTTAATCGCTTGTGATTGAGTTGCATATTGTAAGAATAACCCTGAATGGAAAGCTTCTTTATAGAAATCTGATACCCTGAAGAATACTCTTTGCTTCACATAGTAGACGAGTTCCTTTGACTCCTGCTGCATTTCCACTTCAAGTGGTAGGACAGATTGCGTATCGATCAGTTCCACGATTACGTTCTTGGCGTCCTTAAGCTGTTTCTTGCGTTCTAATCTATACTCTTTATCACTGGAAGCTGTATGAATGTATTGTTGAAATCGCTGTATTCCCCTCTCCAACTCCCGAAGAGCCGATTCAATACTCATGCTCACTAACTCATTCTGTATAAACGCTTGGAATTCCTCCTTGAAGACGTCCATTCCAGACTTTTGCGAATCAGACTCCCGAAGAGCCTGGAGGGAAGAAACACCAAAAATTCTTGGAAAACGGATACCATATTGAATCAATTGAGTTTCTACATAGTCAATGACTTCATGCTTTTCTTCTTCATCGTGTGCAAGGTCGATGGCATTGACGATAAAGAACATTTTATCTAGTTCGAACGTATCCTTCACACGACCCAATTGAATAAGGAATTCCCGGTCTGCCTTCGCAAATGCATGATTATAATAAGTTACAAAGAGAATCGCATCCGCATTCTTAATATATTCGAAGGCCACTCCCGTATGCCGGGCGTTAATCGAATCTGCTCCTGGTGTATCCACCAGCGTAATCCCCTGTCTTGTGATTGCACAATCAAAATAGAGGTCGATGGATTCAACAAAACAAGCCTTTGCTTCATCCGCTACAAATCCTCGATACTCAGCGAGATTGACCTTCCTTGTCTTTCCCAGACTTTCTTTAAAGGTAGAATAACCACTTTGGAATGCTTGAAGAAATGAAAGGTGCACATTTTCTTTCCCACTTCCTTCACTCGTTAATTGAGGAATGACGTCCATTGCTTCATCAAGGGTATCAGCGCTCTGATTAAAGAACGAAAGGGAATGTAGGATATCCTGAAATAGCTGGGCATACGTCTTAATTTGCACATGGGCCGTTTCATGCTCCCCTTCTTCTGAAACCGGATTGATTCGATTGATGGATGCCGTTGTCGGATTTGGACTGACAGGTAGTACTTTCTTTCCTAATAGAGCATTGGCAAAAGAAGATTTACCAGCACTAAAAGCACCGAATAATGCAATCGTGAATGATTGATTGGACAATCTGTCTTTTTTTCCTTCCAACAAATCCGCGATCTTTGTAAACCCTTTATATTCTCTGAAAACACCGGTCATTGTTTCTAGTCGTTCAGTCACTTCTCTGATTGAAAAATCATTTTCCTCTCGATGCGGTAGTGGTTTTTTTTCCGTGCTTGGAGCCGTGTCTTCTTTCTGATCTATGTCGATTTCAGAGGCAAGAATGTATTTTTCTTCTCTTTCCTTCCATTGAACCTTCCATTGTTGAATGATAGAGTTTGCCTTCTTTGAATCAATTTTTACATTCCTCAGCATTTGAATTTGAGTGGTCATCTCATCAGACAACGCGTTCCACTGATAAATGATTCCTGTTTTCTCTTGCAACTCATGAAGTTTATTTTCTAACCTTAAGATTTCTTCTGCCGATGAGCCTTCAATGTCAGAAAGAAGGGGTTCTATCAATTCATTTGTATGATTTCTGGCTTTCTTCTTTAATTCCTCTGAAAGATCCTCACAATATTGTAGAACATAATCACTTGTAATCCCTGCACCATGTTTTATCAAACCAATGAGAAATTGATCATCTATTTTAAGTGTCAACTGATCCCAATCCAGACGTTGATTTGATATGCCGTTGTATTCTTTCACCAGGTCCTTGCCTAATGTTTTCAAATGCCATTCCAACTGAGATTCTACCCGAGTGTTGATATCCTCTTTAAACTTTTCTAGCCTCACTGTTTTTTCTTCCTCTGTTTTTTGCTTAGAGAAGAGAAACCCTACTTTAAATTCTGATTGTCTGCTTTCCAGAAATTCTTTTGCCAATTCTCTCGTTTCAAAAGGCATAAGGTATGCATTCTTAAGGATTTCCTTTCTCTTTTCCTCGAATTGATCTTTTACCGCTTTGACATTCTTTTTCGACAATGTATCAATCAATTTCTTTTCCGACTGGAGAAGGGACTCTTTATTCTTCCATTCTTCCTCAGTAATAACAGCGCTTCCTTTATCCTCGATTCTATCGAGCTCTTCCTCATACCACTTCTCATGTTCAGAACGCAATTGAGAAATAGCCGATTCTGCAGAGTCCTCAATCAGCTCACTCTTCTTTTGAACCTGTTCTTCAATCAGATTCTGTAATTTCACAAGGTCATTGTGTGGATGCTGAGGATCTTTTAAGCTTGTAAAAAACGTTGCATCAGGAATAACTCCCCAGGAAGCAAATGAATTCCTGACACTTTCCCTGAAATCACTGAAAGATAATTCTTCTTCTTGGTGCTTATCAATCTGATTCACTATCAAATAGAGCTTCACTCCATGACGAACCATTTCTTTAGTGAACTCAAAGTTTACCTGAGATTGCACATGATTATAATCCATTACATAAAACACAGCGTCAGCAAGATGGATGGCAGATTCCGTCGACAGTCTGTGGGCATCGTCCGTACTATCGACACCAGGTGTATCCAATACCGAAACCCCTTCTGGAACCTCACTATTACTTCGTCCAATCTCTACAGAGTATACGTCCTCCCCATTTTTACAAAAATCTTTAATGGTGGAAAAATCGTATGGTGCTTGAAAGTACAAAGGCTGGGAATCATGATAATGTATTTTCGCAAAATCCGCTTGTGCATGGTGAACTTTCACTAAATTCGCACTTGTTGGGATTGGACTGGATGGTAGGATCTCTTCCCCCATTAAGCGATTGATCATCGTAGACTTACCTGCTGAAAAATGACCACAGAAAGCTAAAATTAATTCATGATTGTGTAATTTCTCAGCCAACCTCTCTACCTTGCCAGCCCTCTCTTCGTCTCCACTATGAAAAAAGAGATCGTAGTAGGCTGAAAGTTGTTCCAATCTTTTATGTAAATGGATGCTTTTTTGATCTATCTGACTCATTACATTCTTTCCTTTCTTGATTCAGAAAATGATAACGTTATTATTTTATCGTATTTAGCTCAATTTCTCTATGAATTCCTATTTTGAGTGGATATTGGTGGACGATATTAGTATATGCCTCTATTTTCAAAGGGAAATTGATAAAATAAAAAGCCCCCTTCCGAAGAAGAGGGCCATGTTATCTATCGTGTCGTTTCGGTTGCAATCAAGTTTGAATGAATAAAAGATTTAGAGTTCGTTTGGTATGAAGATATTTTCCTTCCTTGAGCCTGCTCCTTCATTACATTCGATAAAACATACTTCATCATGAAGCCATACGCTACTACAGTGAACAATATCAAAAACCATACCATTTGTGTCCCCACCCTTTTATTAAAGTATAACTGAGAATAATTTTCATCTTCAATTAGAATCTTATCAAAAACGATAATCATTTTCAATAAGAATATTATTTTTCTTTTTTTATGAGCGCCATCCAGCCCTTCGTATGAGGGTGGACCCGTTCATAATCTGTTTCATTCCGTAATGCCTGCTCTTCTAATGGAATACGGATCGAGAGAATGAACTGATTAAGGAGTGCAAAAATTATTAGAGTCCAATATGCGTTAAAAAGTAACGGTACAAAGATAAATTCTAACGTCACAATCAAGTAGTTTGGATGCTTCAAATGTTTATATGGACCTTTGGCAACGATTTCAGCTTTAGGAAGCACGATGATTTTGGTATTCCAATACTTCCCTAATGAAGCAATCACCCATATCCTGCCGAGTTGCGTAATGATAAATCCACTGAGAAGCAATGGCCAATACCGGTTAACCCCTGGGTCGAGGATCCCTCCTTCAATTAATAAGGAAATGAAAAATGCAATATGAATGGTCACCATCATCTTATAATGAGCCTGTCCATATTCCTTTGCTCCCTGCTTTTTCATCCATATTTCATTCGATTTGGCAATATATAACTCTACAAGTCGTTGGATCAAAAGCACGGTGAAAAAGAGTGCGAAATATAGCATCATTCCCACCTCATCAATAGAAGTTCTGAACTAAAACCTGGACCCAAAGCGGTAGCTAAGCCGATATCTCCACGTTCACAGCCTTTACTCATGAACTCTTTGAGAACATATAAAATCGTTACGGAAGACATGTTCCCGTATTCTTTCAAAACCTTCAAGGCATCAGCGGTCATGCTTTCTTCCATACCCAAAGCTTCCCTGTAAGCTTCGATCACTTTCTTTCCACCAGGATGGGCTACAAAATGCTTAATGTCTTCAAGCTTAATCTGATTTCCATGAAGAAATTCTTCCACATTTGGCCGCAGCCAATTTTTCACAAGCGTCGGGATGTCCTTGGAGAACACCACGTACAATCCGTTCTCTTTCACTTCCCACCCCATGACATCCAAAGAATCTTCAAGCAAAGTGGACTGTGTGGCAAAAATGGATGGTAAAGGGTGTGAAATCTCATTCAAGACCGGGCTTTCATTCCCGCAGACGACGGCACAAGCCACACCATCAGCAAAGAGCGAAGTACCGATTAGGTTGCTCTTCGAACGATCTCCGTGCTGAAATGTGAGAGAGCATAGCTCGATTGAAAGAACGAGAACATTTGCTTTAGGGAAAGCTAAACAGTACTCATATGCACGTGACAGTCCACTCGCTCCACCTGCACACCCCAATCCCCAGATCGGTATCCGTTTTACGTGAGGGGAGAATGGGAGTCGATTCATGATTCTCGCTTCAAGACTTGGGGTGGATAGCCCCGATGTTGATATGGTAAAAATGGCATCGATGTCATCCATTGTTAGCTGATGACTGGTAAGGCTCTTCTTAACCACTCTGCTGCCCAACTCAACTGCCTGATTAATGAATTCGTCATTCTTTTCTTCAAAGGAATGATCTTTTGAAAACCATTCCAGATCATTAACGAAGTAACGGCTTTCAATTTCTCCATTTTGAAACACGTTAATCAACCGCCCAATATCTTTAAAACTTGATGAAAACAGCTGTCTCGCAAATTCGGCCGCTTCATTTTGGGTGATTTTCACAGGTGGGATTTCTGTTTCTACTGAAAGTATCTTTGGCAAATCCGCTCACTCCTTACGCTTCCAAGTAAGGATAGTATTACCATGAAAATTCTAAACATGTATGAAAGATTCACCTTTATGGTTTCTTTTCAATAAATAGTTCTTTAGTATGAAAACAATTCCAAATAATCATCCTTTCCTAATGGGTAATATGGTATGATTGAGGTGACAAAATACTGGAGGATACGACATGATTTTAACGAAAAGTGTCACTGATATACTAAATAGTTCAGTAGAAGCCATTAAAGGGGTCATTCCCTTGAACATTGAGTGTTTGCAACCTTCGTTGTTGACAGAGCCCTTTAGTCAGCATAAAATCGGAGTTCTCATCGGGTTTACGGGAGATGTGCGTGGCAGGATGATTATTGATGGAGAAGAAGAGAGCTTTCAAGGCCTCGGAGCCTCTATGTTCGGAATGCCGTTAGAAGGGGAAATGCTGGAATCATTCGCAGGCGAACTGGGGAATATGATTGCAGGTAACCTTGCTACCCTGTT
This sequence comes from uncultured Bacillaceae bacterium, assembly GCA_963787015.1. GTDB lineage: Bacteria > Bacillota > Bacilli > Bacillales > Bacillaceae_B > Rossellomorea. The sequence goes on along the minus strand of CAWBBM010000019.1, from coordinate 346,952 downwards.
GGCACAAGCTGGACATTCATTAGACATCACCCCACCGACCGTCATTGTAGGTCAATCCAAAATGTACGGTTTTGACAAAGCTTTAAAACTACCCATTTCAATTGAAAATGTAGGGAATTTCTTAGTGATATTAATGATTGAGTAGATATGCATGAATCACAAAAAAGGCTAACCTTTCAAGGGGTTAGCCTTTTCTTGTGAAGAACAGGTTAAAAACCATGAATCGTCATTCCACCGTCAACAAAAAGAGTTTGGCCAGTAACATAGTTAGAGGCATCGGATGAGAGGAACACCGCAGGTCCTACTAATTCATCAAGCTCCCCAATCCGTTTTAGAGGAGTGACCGCCAATATATCGTTTACGTATTTTTCATTCTTCAGCAGTTCTTTGGTTAAAGGTGTTTTGAAGTACCAAGGTCCAATACTGTTAACATGAATATTGTATTTGCCCCATTCCATCGCTAATACTTTCGTCATTTGAATCATGGCTGCTTTCGTGGATGCATATACAACCCCCGTGCGCAAGGCAACATGACCAGCGACAGACGCAATGTTAATAATCTTCCCCCGGTTTCTTTCTTTCATGTGCTTACCGACTTCCTGACTCATCATAAAAGCAGATTTCAAATTCGTATCCATGATCGTTTGCCATTCATCATCCGTTACGTCAAGAGCTGCGGATCGAATATTCATTCCTGCATTGTTAATTAAAATATCAATGGAGCGTTCTTGTTCTTCTATGTAGGCTATTGCCTGGATAATATCTTCCCGTGATGTCACATCAGTCGGAAGTATATAGGCCTTTCTTCCAAGCTTTTCAATTTCACTGGCCGTCTCCTCTAAATCACTTTTAGTCCTTGATAGCAGGACAACATCGGCTCCAGATTCAGCCAATCCTATACTAATTGCCCGTCCGATTCCACGACCTGCTCCAGTGACTACAGCCAACTTATCATTTAATGAAAATGAAGGTACATACATATCCACACCACCTCACTTGTTATTCGAATCTTCTTTATATTAACACAACACCACTCCTCTCCAAAGGTAAACGCTTCAACGGTGGTCTTTTTTTCCATCCTGATGCTGTACCTGAATATGAATTTTCGTTTCAACCGGAAGTTCGCATTGGGGACAAATCATTCTAACTGAAAAGATTTGGCAGCAATTATTACAGTAATATTTTTCCACCCGACAGTCTCCTCCTTTGGCCATTCTTACAATGTATGCATATGTACCCTCGGAATGAACCATCTGAAAGTCCTATTTATTCATGACTTCACATTTAATTCACAAATCCCCTCCTCATGTGTGACATTTATCACAGATTCAAAGTCGTTCAAACGGTTACGATAAAGGAAGCAATTCAATCATCCAATTGGTGGAAGGACTGAGAAGAATGAGTAAACCGGAAATACGTAAGAAGACAATCGTCAAGGTGGAGAATTCCAATTCATTAAAGGGCACATTTACTTCCGTATTATTTTTAGGCGGTTTTTTAGTCCTTACTTGGCTCGGGGTATTCTTATTATTTATGAATCGTTTTTAATTTTGAGGGAGTGATTTATATGCACATGCACCGTTATGAGAAATGGTGGTTAACGTTAGGAACAGGGTCTCTTATATTATTTTTAATTATCCTTGGTATCAGTGCTTTTCACCAAGGTCATCAACCTCCAAGTGCGAAGGCTTACATCAATCCCGAACGAGTGGACAATATCGCCCCATTTAACGAACCGGGCTTGAAAGAAGTCGAGGGAAAGGAATGGGATTATGAACTCGTGGTGGTCGCTTCTGCTTTTCTTTACACTCCAGGGGAGATTGAAATACCGAAAGGGTCCACTCTGAAAATTATCGCAACAACTAAAGACGTTGTACACGGATTTGAAGTCGCAGGCACGAATATCAATATGATGCTAGAACCCGGTTTTATCAGTGAATACACAACCACTCTTGATAAAACCGGAGAATTCCTCATTCTCTGTAACGAATATTGCGGGGTTGGGCATCATACGATGAAATCTATGATAAAGGTAGTGGATTAAATGGAACCATTTGTGAAAGTCGATAAAAAAGATGCTAGATTGGCCATGGCACATATTTACGTTGGATTCATCGCCTTAGCTCTTGGAGGGTTGGCAGGTTTATTACAGGTTTTGGTGAGGTCAGGCAGATTCAATCTACCTGCAGGGATTGGATACTATCAGGTCTTGACCGTCCACGGGGTGTTACTTGGATTAGTCCTTACGACATTCTTTATCCTTGGATTCCAGCATGCTGCCATTTCCCGGACTTCTGGCACATATTCCGGGAAATCCCGTTTAATGGGATGGTTAGGGTTCTGGGTTATGCTTCTCGGTACAATCATGGCTGCGATTATGATTCTATTAAATGAAGCAACGGTATTATATACATTCTATGCTCCTCTGAAAGCACACTGGATCTTCTACCTTGGCTTAACATTCGTAGTGGTTGGAAGCTGGTTTGGCGGGTCCGGAATGATCATGAAGTATATGGGCTGGCGAAAAGAAAATCCCGGTCAACCGAGTCCACTACTAACATTCATGGCTATTATTAATACGGTTTTATGGATCGTAGCGACAATCGGAGTCGCGGGAACTGTGTTATTTCAGCTCCTTCCTTGGTCTCTTGGGTTGGTGGATCGAGTCGATGTCCTTGTCAGTCGTACATTATTTTGGTATTTCGGCCATCCACTCGTGTATTTTTGGCTCCTGCCTGCTTATATGGCATGGTACGTGATCATTCCAAAAATCATTGGCGGGAAGATCTTTTCTGATTCACTCGCGCGACTATCGTTTATTCTGTTCCTTCTATTCTCTATTCCTGTCGGCTTTCATCACCAGTTAGTCGAGCCAGGAATTGATGCTTCTTGGAAGTTCCTTCAGGTGGTCCTGACCTTTATGGTTGTCATACCTTCTCTAATGACTGCATTCTCATTGTTTGCTACATTCGAAATGCACGGTCGTTCCAAAGGAGCAACAGGATTATTCGGGTGGTTCAAGAAATTACCTTGGGGTGATGCACGCTTTACGGTACCGTTTATCGGGATGGTTGCTTTCATTCCGGCAGGAGCTGGTGGATTAATCAATGCTTCAAATCAGATGAATCAGGTTGTTCATAATACCATTTGGGTGACCGGGCACTTCCACTTAACCTTGGCAACGTCCGTCGTTTTGACGTTCTTCGGGATCTCTTATTGGCTAGTGCCTCATTTAACAGGTCGGGTTTTAACGAAAGCGATGAACAAACTGGCGATTGTGCAAGCAATCGTTTGGTCAGTGGGAATGACTATCATGTCAGGTGCCATGCATGCTGTTGGATTACTTGGTGCCCCGCGACGATCTTCATTTTCAACTTATGGTGACGCATCTCAGGCCATGGACTGGATACCTTATCAAATTGCACAGGCTATCGGGGGAACCATACTCTTTATTGGTATCATCCTGATTCTTTATATCTTTGTTAATCTGGCCTTCTTCGCACCTAAGGGAGTCGAAGAATTCCCAATCGGAGAAAATGCAGCAGCAGCGGAAAGAACTCCTATGGTCCTTGAAAACTGGAGAATTTGGTTAACCATCCTAGCCGCTCTCATACTCGTTGCCTACTCCGTCCCATTCATCGATATGATCCAAAACGCCCCACCAGCCTCTAAGGGATATCGTATGTGGTGACAAGAAAAGCGGAGGCGGCTTGGTCAGGCCCGACAAGCATAAGGCAAGAACACCGGAAAGGCGCCCTTTGCCTTTTTGGTGTTCTTGACTTATGACCTCGAGGGACTAGCCGCCGGAGCTGGACATCAAGAAAAGCGGAGGCGGCTTGGTCTGGCCCGACAAGCATAAGGCAAGAACACCGGAAAGGCGCCCTTTGCCTTTTTGGTATGTCTTGCCTTATGACCTCGAGGGACTAGCCGCCGGAGCTGGACATCAAGAAAAGCGGAGGCGGCTTGGTCTGGCCCGACTGCAACATATATATAGAAAAGAAGCTGCCTAAGATAAGGCAGCTTCTTTTCTATTTCTCTTTAATTGGAACAAACAGCTCTAACTTCCGCTTATCTTCCGTTTCATTGATTTCCCTATCCTGAAATAAATACTTCTCTACACTCAGTCTCGAATAATCTTTCTCATAACCATTTTCCTTAATCCAATTAAAGATTGAGAAATAGGCATGCTCCACTTCTGTTGAAAGACCTTCATAAAGAGCGTGTGCATAATCACCAGCTGGAAGGGACAGTTCGACTACCCCTGGTGGGAGTTTTTCCACACGATCAACTTCTACGGTGCAATAATACGTAAAGTCTGTAGCTCTGTCATGAAAAGGTGCATAGATGCATTCATCCCCATTAATATAATGAATGGATGGGATCATTTGTTGAAACTTAGTAAAAAGCAAAGGAATATCTGACCCTCTTCCATAAGGGCCGGTCCAGCCGATTCCAACAAGTAGTTTATCCTCTAGTGATGCTACATTAACTTCCATGATTTTGCCTCCAATATCGTTTTAATTCAAGGAATATACCTTTGAGTACTTATCCGTTAAATATTCAGCCAAATATTGGGCATTAAGCCCTTCTCCGGTCACTTCCCTGATAATTTCCAATGGTTTTTTCATTTTACCCCACTGGTGAACGTTCGTCGTTAACCATTCCCTGATTGGACCAAGGTCTCCTTGTTCCAACAGGTCATCATAGTGTGGAAGATCCTTTAACATTGCACGCTTAAACTGGGCAGCGTACATGTATCCCAATGCGTATGATGGGAAGTACCCAAAGCTTCCGCCAGCCCAATGAACATCTTGCAGCACACCTTCACCGTTGTGAGAAGGCTGGATACCTAAGTACTCTTCATATTTACGATTCCATATTTCTGGAAGATCCTTCACTTCGATTTCATCATTGAATAATCCTTTTTCAATCTCATACCGGATGATAATGTGGAGAGCATACGTTAATTCATCTGCTTCAATGCGGATTAACGAAGGTTTCGATTCATTGATGGCTCTGTAGAAATCATCCAGTTCCACCGAATCGAATTGCCCTGTCGAGAAATCCTTCAGCAACGAATAATTTTGTTTCCAGAAAGCATAATCCCTTCCAACAAAATTTTCATAGAATAGAGATTGAGACTCATGGATTCCCATGGACGTTCCCGTACAAAGTGGAGTCCCTATCAGGTCCTTTGAAATATTCTGCTCATATAACGCATGACCGCCTTCATGGATTGTTCCGAAGACAGCAGTTCTCCAATCCTTCTCATCATATTTAGTTGTTACCCTTACATCACCGGGGTTTAAACCAATCGCAAAAGGATGGACCGTTTCATCCAATCTCCCTGAGTTAAAATCATACCCCATTTGCTCAAGGACTTTTAAGCTGAATCCCTTTTGCTTCGCCTTTGGAAAGTGTTCAAAAAGGAAGTCGGTTCCAGGCTTATTTTCCGATTCCGAAATCTTGTGTACCAGTGGAACAATTTGATCCCGGAGGTCACCGAATACTTTGTCCAACACTTCTACTGTAACACCGGGCTCATACATATCCAGTAACGTATTATATTTATTATCTTCATAACCCCAATAATCAATGAAACGTTTCGTGTATGCCACAAGCTTCTCTAGGTAAGGCTGGAACATGGTGAAATCCGCCTTTTCTTTCGCGTCTTCCCATATTCCTTCAGCTTTCGATTGCAATACCACGTATTCTCTATATTCAGAAGCTGGTATTTTTTTATTTCGGTCATATTCTTTTTGACACTCTTCTAATAATTTTTGTGTCATGTCGTCCAATTGATCCATTTCTGGAGAAAGTTTTGCTAAATATGCTGCCATTTCGCTCGATGTCGACATTTCAAAAAGCTCGGATGAGAGCATTCCAATAACTTCGGAACGTTGCTCCACACCGTTTTTAGGAGCACCTGTACGCAGGTCCCAGAACATCAACCCCAGTGCTTCGTTGTAGGCAGACATTTTTTTAACATAATCCAGAAAACGCTCTTTTGTTTCTATTACTGATTCTTTCATTCTAAAAAGCCCCCTTTTTTTAACATCTCATCTATTTTATCATAGTTTTCTGTCAACTTGGGCTCAGAAAGATTGATAGCTTAGGGATTATCGTCACAGTAAAGAAATCCCAGGCCTTTTATTGTCGACTTTGGTTTATTTATTGTCGACTTTTCTAGTTTTATTATCGACTTCGCCCCCTTTATTATCTACTTTTCCAATATATTATCGACTTCGAACCATTTATTATCGACCGCGTATGACTCCAGGAACTTTTTAAAAGATCCCATCCTTTACGTCTATCAAAAAAACCGCCCAAATCAGGCGGTTTTCATCTCTTTCTGTTATGCGTTCAATACTTCTATACCAACGGGTAATACGGATTCAATCAAATCTCTATATTGTAATTCTACTCCATCCATAAGGACATGGATGCTCCCTTTGTCTTCACTCGTACGAATCAGTCGACCGATTCCTTGTCTCAGGCGAAGAATCATATAAGGAATATCCACCTCTTTTACAGCGTCGTCGGCGTGATTTCTCTTCGCATCGAATACCGGATCCTTCGGTGGGAATGGAAGGGAATAGATGATAACCTGTGAAAGGGATTCTCCGGGTACGTCGAGTCCTTCCCATAAATGATAAGAACACAGGACCGTCGATGTTTCCTGCTGGAACTGCTCGACCGTGTCACTGATTTCTCTGTCGCCTTCATATATCACATTCCAGTCTTGGTTCCCCTGCTCCATTTGGTAGGACCTGAAGTCATTCATTTCCTCCTTCGATGAGAAAAGGATCAATGACTTCCCCTGGTTATTCTTCATTTGTTCAAATGCATAGTCATTTTTCGAATTTATACCTGAATCTAATGAAGGAAGATAAGCCTTCATCATTTCCTCATATTCATAAGGAGACTCTACTGAAAATTTTTCATATGCTTCGATTCCCAGTGATTGAGACACATATGAGAAATCTTGATCATATGAGAGAGTTGCAGAAGAAAAGATAAATGGTATCTTCTGAGAAAATACTTGATCTCTAAGAATTTCCTCCACTAATCTTGGCATAACGACAAAAGTATGTTCTTCCTCAGTTGTCTCCAGCCAGTAGATTCCTTTCTCATCATCCAAAAATAGCTTCAATGAATATTGAATCTGCTCAAGGTATTCTTCCACTACTTTTAATAGATAATCATCCATGACATACATTTCCGATTCGAATACAAGTTCATTCAATAGATGTTCGATTTTCTCCGTCAGCGCTCTGCCCTGCTGCAAGATTGCTTCTGATCGGGTAATATATTGTCTCTCAGAGCCTTTCTCCGCTACGGACTCTTTCTCGAGCAGTTCGAACCACTTCTCATTTTCTAACATGATATCTTCTATGGTATATAGGGTCTCCTCCCTCATATCTGAGGAAGAGAGCTTTTCAAGCAGTCCTTCAAGTGTTTCCATTCTCATTCGGTAGGTCATAGCTTTTTGTGAAGCAAATTCCAAAAGATGGCCTTCGTCAAATACAACAGAGCTTGCTTCCGGCAGAAGTGGAAGCTGTCCTTCCCGCTTTCTTGAGTCCTTAGTCCAGATATGCTCCATGTAGAAATCATGGGAACAAATGATCAAGTCGGCTGCATTTCTGTAATGTTCACGATGAAGTGTAAGACCGCAACGATGACGATAGGCGCAAGACATGCAATCCTGAAGGGAATCCCATCCTACATGTCCCCATTCATCATCCGACAATTGAGAATACTCCTTTCGATCTCCGTAATGACTGAAGCTACTCATAGAAGAGTTGTCATGGACGAAGCCAGGCAGTTCTTCCCACATGTCATGGAAGACATCATTTTCGGTCAGGTTTTCTTCTAATTTCTTGATGCATAGATATTGTTCCCTGGATTTTGCCAAGCGAACATCTATGTTTAAATCAAGGGCACTTTCAAGCTTTTGTATGTCACCTTCTTTTTTGACAATCTGCTCAATGAGCGTTTCATCTGCACAGGCGATGATAGCAGGTTTGCCAGTATATCTTGCATATGATAAGGCATATAAGAGGTAAACCAGAGTTTTCCCAGTCCCAACTCCTGCTTCAGCAAACATAACTTGTTTATTTTTATAGGCCTGATTCAGTTGAAAGGCCATGAAAACCTGTTCATCCCGTAAATCAAACCCTTTCTCAGGTAATACATCATAAAAAACATCTCCGACCCAATCGGATAACGCTTCATAAAAGGATTGCTCCTTAGTTAATTCAAAAGGTAATTTTCTTCTCATGTGGACCTCCTACTTGTAACACAATATTTCTAATTTACTAGAATTCTTTCCGATTGAAAAGGGATAAAGGATAATTTATATGGAAGAGCTCATATACTAGGCTCTTTTCAAATGTTTGCTGCTGTTTTTAAGGAGATAGTCGTAGTTGATTTAAGATTAAAATGAATACACTAAACCTTTTGCAAATAACACTCCTTGTGAAAAGAGTCTTAAAATAAAGAAAAGGGACTTTCCATACAAAGGGTGAATCTATCACTTGTATGGATGTCCCTAATCTTCTGAGAATGCACTCAGTCGTATATTCTCTTTTTTCTTAACAATTCGAATTGAAAAGCCTGATCCAAATTTTTCGTTGCTTCATGCAAGTCTAGTTGTAGGGCTTTCCCCTCTTCACCCGAGATGGATGAAATGGAGCTTTGTAATGCCTGATAGATTTTGCGGTAATCAATGAAAGATTGGTCCATCCACTTTCACCCCTCTAAAAAAGATAAAACTATTATACGCAGGAAGTGAAAGGGATATTCTGAACTTCGTTTATTTCTTCGAACTGCTGAAAATTATCCTTTTCTCGGAGGACGGGGTCCAAAGTACTGATAGTAATCCGTTCGGATGAATCCGTTGAACAATTTACGCTTCTTTGTCGCCTGTTTCCCGTAACATTGTTCAAAGTTTTCATGGGAAGTCATCACATACTTAGACCAAGTATCCAATTTCTCGAAGGCATTTCCCATTTCTTGATACATCTTCTCTACCTCTTTACGTTCACCAATACGTTCTCCATAAGGAGGATTTCCGACAATGATCCCATATTCTAATTCTGATGTGAAATCCCTTACTTGCATTTGCTTGAATTTCACCAAGTCGCCAAGTCCTGCCTCTATTGAATTCTCCCTGGATATTTCAATCATTCTGTGATCGATGTCAGTACCCAATATCTCAAGAGGTTGATCGTAATTAGCCAGATCCTCAGCTTCCATTCGGGTTTTATTCCAGACTTCACCTTCCATCATTGGCCAGCTCTCTGATAAGAACTCACGATTAAATCCAGGAGCGATATTTTGACCGATGAGAGCAGCTTCAATAGGAATCGTTCCTGACCCGCAGAAAGGATCTACAAACGGTCGATCAGGGTTCCATGTCGTTAATTGAATAAGGGCAGCAGCTAGCGTTTCCTTTAATGGTGCTTCCCCTTGCCCGATTCTGTATCCTCTTTTATGGAGACCTTGTCCACTCGTGTCCAAGGTGATGCTTGCCACGTCTTTTAGGATGGCTACTTCAATTTTAAACAGTGGACCAGTCTCTTCCAACCACGATGTGCGTTTATAAGCTGTACGCAATCGTTCTACGATGGCTTTTTTTACAATAGCCTGGCAATCAGGTACACTGTACAACTTTGATTTAACAGATTTCCCTTGCACCGGGAACTCTGCGTCGACGGGAAGGAAATTCTCCCATGGCAGTTTCTTTGTATTCTCAAACAGTTCATCAAAGGAATATGCTTTGAAGTCACCTACGAGGATCTTGATCCGGTCAGCCGTTCTCAACCACATATTCGCTCTCGCGATGGCCGTTTCGTCTCCTTTGAATATAACCTTACCGTTTTCAACCTGACATTCGTATCCCAGGTCTTTTACTTCTTTCGCAACGATTGATTCTAACCCCATAGCCGCAGTTGCAATTAATGTGTATGTACCCAAATTTGTCACCCCGTTAATAAGTATCTCTATTTCAATAGTATAGTCTTGTTTTCCATAAAATAAAAAGGACTGATACAAAAGAGCAGTGTATTACCTGCATGTATCAGTCACTTGCATTATAAAGTCTATATTGCTCTTATCCCGTAATAGTGTCCTGTAAGCCATGTTTTGTTCCGTTGTACTACAAGCGACTGTTCGTCTCGTACTCGGGTGGTAATCATCTATCTACAAAGGAGATTCCTTTGTCCCTCTCTTCGTTCAATTCCTCTGAGAGGATTCCCCTACCTAATTTTGGGTTTCTCGCTCGTGGGGTTTACCTCGTTCCACTCCTGCCATTTCTAACAGGACTTCGTCACTGTGGCACTTTCAAAGTAGTCACACCATATCTCCCGAAAGAGACGTAGGTGTTTTCCCTGCCGTCAGCTCGGGATGAGCTGCCCTAGCTTATGAATTGGCTAGGCACGAACACTACGTGCATCTCAGCACCGTGCGAGCATGGACTTTCCTCTACAACAAGTTGCAGCGATTACCCAAACACCATCAAGGATCAGCAATACCTAATTATACTGTAAACCAGCCAGAAAATCAACTAGAAAAATCAGTCGTATAATTTATTTCCAAAAACATGTTTCTCTAAATTGGACAGACGCTTTAAAATATCGAAATTCGTCGTACCTGTCTGTTGAGCGGGAGCCGCTGAACGTTGTTTCGCAGCTCCTTCTGCCTGCTTCTTCAATCGCAGGTTTTCTTGCTGAAGATCTTCTATTTCCTGATGAAAGGTTTCATAATCTTTAATTATCAAGTCTAAAAATTTATCTACATCTTCCTGTTTGTATCCTCGCATTCCACTTTTGAACTCTTTTTCGAGAATATCTTTAGCCGTTAATTTCACTTTATCTGAGATCATTATTTTCACCTCTATATTTATCACTATCATTTTTTCAAATAACCATCATTTTGTCAATCGAATTTCGAAGCCAAGTGATTTGAAACCCCAAGATTCATATAGAAATCAGTGTTTTGTCAGTCCTTTTTCCACTGCTCTTCTTCCACAATCCATTGAAGATCATGAAAACTAATTGTCCTGATATCAAAGGAAGGATTGGTTTCTTTCTTCTTTTTGGCTTCATCATAAAAATATTTAGGTGAACCTTCTTTTTCTTCATCATATAGTATCACAAGTGATTGACTTTTTTGTAAAAATAATTGATTTTTGTTTCGGAACTGTTGTGGATTCTTATAGGGATCTTTCGAAATCGTCTCGACAAAATCAGCTTGAGACAGGATCAACTCGTAGTATTCTTTATTCTGATCGTTCCAGTTTTCTTCCTGAGAAATAAAAGGAGTCAAAACAGCCAGTTTAAGATTTGGGTAGTCTTCCTGAAGCTCTAATACAACTTCTGCTCCCCACAATTCCACTCCAAGCTGCCCGCTTATGAGAACCCACTCTAACCCTTCATCGACTAATGATACTATTTCTTTCTCGAGAGCCCGCTTTATGTAATAAACCGCTTTGTCGTCTTGCTTGAAAATCCCTAACTCAAAGGATTTATATCCAGTTATGCACGCAACATTACCCAAATGCAAAACTCCTTTAGTAAACTTTGGGCACATACTATTCTCCTTACTAGAATAGTGTACCCCAATCCTTTACACTCTATTGTAACATATTTTGTGATTTTCAAGACCTGAAGATCATGAATATTGACTGTTTTATCATAAAAGAGATACCCAAAAAAGACTTTGTTCGAATTAGCAAAGTGATACAGTGCATATGCACTGTATCACTCGAAAATCAAACGGTTCTTTTAAGTGGCATCTCTCGGACTTCTAAGAGAAATCTTTATCGTCCCATACCATAGGGTCCGAATGGTGGTCGTGGACGAGGTCCAAACCCTGGTCCTCCGGGTCCTCCCGGGCCAACAGGTCCTGATGGTCCTCCAGGGCCACCGCCACAATTAAATTGCTGATGTGAAACACTGTCTACTTGTGATTGTGTTTGTGGGAAATAATGTTTGTGTTGATACATAACATTATTTACATTTGTCGTATGAGTCGGGTGGATATGAGGCACCTCAAAGGTAGTCATATTGTGATTCACACAACATTTCGTAGGGTGCATGACTGCAGGGAGTACTTGATTGGGTCTTGGTCTACAAAACATGGTAACGCTCTCCTTCCATCTCTTAGTTGTTACATTTATAGCCTATGAAATGGAGAGGGTACATGTACTAATGAAAATACCTATTTTTTGAAATTAACTTCATAAAGATTACATAAAGCTATATAAACTTTGTGAGTAATTGGTAAAAACAAAGGCTGTTAAACCAATGACAACAAAGAACAAAATTAAGATTGCGCGGTTCATTTACATCATCCCATCTTGATATTAAATATTTTCAACACAATTAAATATTTTACAACTACTTTTGAAAATTCTCAATATAAAAACAAGGACTTTGAACCACTTTTATACTAAAATGTCCGTTCTTTCTTCCATCTAGGATGAAGAATCTGTTTTTTTGTTCATTTTCCCCTCTAACCTCTCCATTCGGTGATAGAGGTCCGCCAAATAAGTTTGATGTTTCTTATTATTTTTATCTGCTGTTTCAGTAACCAGGGACAAGATTCGTTCGCACACGTCTAAAGCAAGCTGGAAGTTCTTTGATTTGTGTTCATATAGTTTCGCAAGTTCCAATAATGCCCGCTTTCTAATCAAGACGGGAGCTTCTTCACAGATATCTTCCCAGAGGTCCATCGCCTTCTTTACCTCTTTATCTTTTTTATACTGAAGGGCAAGTTGATGCATGGCCTCATAATTAGGGTGGTCACCCTCTTTAATGATTTCTTGATAACGCTCTTTGGCGATGTTTATGTTTCCTGTATATTCAAGCCATCGACCGACTTCGAATCGTTCGTGCCCCGTTGCTTGTTTATGAAAATTAAGTAATTGATGCGTCAGGTGAGTATAGAGGGTGATGAGTGACAAGATATCCAACTCATTATGGGTCATCACCTTGAATATTCCCTCAGGATCTTTACGCTCAATATAATCGAAATAAATCATCGGGGCAAGATACCCCGGTACATCATCGACTCTATGAAATCCAAGAATCTCCCGTTCTACATTGACCAGTTTTACGGACTCTAATTTGTGCTTGAAGAGCCTTCTAGAGCCGTGGTAAAGATCGAAATGACCAAATGAAGGTAATTTCGGAACATGATCTTTAATGAGGGTATGCCTTGTCTTCACCTGAGGCCAATCAAAGGCTTTCCCATTGTATGTGACAAGTGTATTGTAATCAACATTGCTTAAAAAGCTATGATACAAAGGAATCTCACTTCCCGGTTGTGGCAAAAAGTGTTGGGTCACGATTACTTCCTTGTCAGTGACCCGTCCATGCCCCAAGAGGAATATGGTATTTCCAACCCCCCCTCCTAATCCAGTCGTTTCCGTATCGAAAAAAAACATTTCATCATGACTCAGACCTTTGGAAGATAAGGGGTGCTCTCCCGTAAACTCCTGCCAAGCGCCAACTGCTCTAATAAAATCCCTAAATGTGTAATCACCGTGCTGGTGATCGATCGGGTAACGTCTTTCCCTGACCAGGCAAAAATCACCATCAATAAAGTACGTGACAGTACCCTTTTCTTTCCATTGATCAAGGTAGGGCAAGTCTGTCGCAGATTGGGTGCCTTCAGTAGGCTGGTTTCTAGTGCGATCCGCTTCCTCTTCGCGAATAATATGCTTTTTCATTCTAGTTAATTTCGTTTTAATAGACATGACGAGTCTCCTTCCAATTATTTAGTGAAGGAAAAGGTGGAGGAGCTTTAATGAATCCAATTTGGCGGTTTCTAGAGAATTTTCCGTTCCAATGCAGGAAGGACATCCCTGTTGACATGGGCACCGGTCAATCATAGCAGACGTCTCCAATAGAATTTTTTCAATTTGGTCATACACCTTTTCACTTAGTCCGATTCCACCAGGGTAGCGATCATAAATAAAGATGGTTGGCTTTTCATTATGTGCCGCCTTAATTTGTGGAACCACGAAAATGTCACTGGGATCACACATGACGAACAACGGAATAATCGATTTCAGGCTCTGGGCAACACCAATCAGACCTTCTTCCAGACGTTCCTGACTGAATGAGTCGGCATCCTTTAATGAAATCCAGCTGGAACTCGTATGGAGTTCTTCTTCAGGTAGATGAATCGGTCCTGAACCGATATTTTCATGGGTATCGAATTTTATTTTCTTGAAAATGGTTGCCATTGCCTGAACGGTTACGTCTCCAAACGAAACATCGAACATTTCTGATTCTCTCGACTTGTCTGTTTCCAAAACTCTTAACTGCACGGCAAGATTGGCATCTGTAAAGTAATCCACGTCTACCTCCCTAACAAATGCCTTCTTTTCTTCCCAATCAAGTTTTTCTACTTGAAATTGAACGCCTTGATGTAGATAAATCGCTTCATCATGCAATAAGGTCATAGCAGAAAATCGATCCATCTCCCCAATCACTTTCACAGCTGAGATATCAGTTTGATCAATGATGATGATATTTTCTTGAGAAGCTGAGCGGAGACTTATGTTATGGGCGGGAAATACATCATTCATCCAGTACCATTTATCTCCATTCTTATGAACAACCCGCTCTTCACCAAGGAATTCCAATATATCTTCAATGCCGTGATCCCCAAATTGTTCCCCTTCTCGGAAGGGTAGCTCATAAGCAGCACATTTAATATGATCAATTAAAATAATTAAGTTATCGGGATTAATCCTTGCCGTCTCAGGAGTTTGCTTGAAGAAATAGTCTGGGTTTTCAATAATAAATTGATCGAGAGGACTGGAGCTCGCTACCATAATGACGAGAGATTCCCCGTGTCGACGTCCCGCTCTCCCTGCCTGCTGCCAGGCACTGGCGATCGTCCCTGGATATCCAGTCATGATACATACTTGTAATTGTCCGATATCGACACCCAGTTCAAGAGCGTTCGTGCTTACAACACCGTAAATTTCACCTGTTCGTAAACCTTTTTCAATCTCCCTCCGTTGCGTCGGAAGATATCCACCTCTATATCCCCTGATTGATTTCGCTCCTAATTGATTCTTCACCAACTCCTGCAAATAAGTAAGAATGATTTCTACCCTTACTCTGCTTCTTGCAAATACAATGGTTTGTATCTTATTTTTCAATAGCTCGCCAGCAATCCTCCTTACTTCAAGGGTTGCGCTTCTACGGATATTCAACGGCTTATTTACAATCGGTGGATTATAGAATACGAAGTGTTTTTTGGCACTAGGTGCACCGTTGTTATCGATCAAGTCCATCTTTGAACCTGTTAAATGCTGAGCAAGCTCTTTCGGATTGGCAATCGTTGCAGATGTACAGATGAAGACCGGGGAAGCCCCGTAAAATTCGCAAATACGTTTTAATCTTCTAATGACATTGCTTACATGGGAACCAAACACACCTCTATAAATATGAAGTTCATCAATAATGACATATTTAAGATTCTCAAATAGAGATACCCACTTTGTATGATGGGGAAGGATCGCTGAATGGAGCATATCGGGATTTGTAATGACTATATGCCCGGCTTTCCTTACCTTTTGCCTGATATTCGCTGATGTGTCTCCATCATATGTATAACTATTAATAGCAGCATCTGCCTCTGCAATGATTTCGTTCAGTTCACTCTTCTGATCCTGAGCCAAAGCTTTAGTAGGAAAGATATAGAGTGCTCGTGCATCCGGATTATCCATGATTGTTTGAAGTACCGGGAGATTATAGCACAGCGTCTTCCCAGATGCGGTTGGCGTAACGGCAGTGAAGCTTTTCCCCTCCATCGCCATCTGGAATGCGGATCGTTGATGAGAATAAAGCTTTTCAATACCTCTTTTATATAGGGCGTTCTTTATTTTTCCATCTATTTCATCTGGCAGATCCACCAATTGAGCAGGTTTTTCTTCTATCGTGTGCCAGTGAATAATTTGCTTATTGAAATCTTCGTCTCGTTTAAATTGTTCAATCAACTGTTGAAGGTTGTTTTTCTTAAACATATCTATCACCTCTTCTATTCATTTTACCGAATCTATGTTCGAAACTAAAGAAAAAGAGCAGGTTTTCTTATTTCATCATTATCCATATAGGTACTAAGCACAGGACAAATGCACATTTTCTTCATTCAACCATACACTAGTATGAATACGATTGCCTGAAAGGAGAATATTCATGTCCAACGATTCTTCAAATAAAAAAGGTTTTGGTGATCTGATGCATTCCATGAATGAGTTCTTTCATGAAAGGCCGATGAAAGGCATGTTACAAAGCATCGATGAGTTCTTTACGTCATCCGCTAATCCTTTTGGATCATTTCCTGTTGAATTGACCGAAACTGATGATTATTATATCGTTACCGCTGAACTTCCAGGTGTAAAGAAAGATCAGATTCAGCTTGATGTATTCCCACAATACATCACCATTTCAGTGTCACACCAGGAAATTTACTCTGAGGAAAATGAGCAACATCAAATGATAAGAAGAAAACAGTCCATGAAAAAAAGCAGTAGAACGATCCCTTTTCCAAGAGCTGTAAAAGAGAAGAATGTGAAGGCTGCCTATCATGACGGATTACTGACCGTAGAGATAAATAAAGATTCCGGTAAACGAATACCGATAGAATGATTTCCTGAATATCGTTATGAAATGAGGAGCTGCCGTTTCGGCAGCTCCTCATTTCAAGGTTAATATCTATTTGTTGATTTTCCCTGAAAAGTATATAGAGTAGAAATACGGCAATCAGTTAGAAGAACTTAAATACTCCGCCTAACCCTTTCACTAATGAGGAGACCTGATTAATTGCTCCCATCATCTGTCCGGTCGTGTTCATCATTTTGCTGTAATCCAGTGATCCATCCTGAGACTTAAACGAATTCATGAAGTTGCTTACCCCTCCAGAAGAGGGTTTAGACATAAACGATGCTTTCGGGTAAGGATTAGCATAGGCTTGTTGTTCCTTTGCCTTTAATTGATACGGATTGTACTCTTTCTGTTGAAGCGGATTTTCAAAATATGGATTCATTTGCTGTGGTTGATTCATTTGCGGATATGGGTTCACTTGATTCCCAACACCAGAATAATGACCATCGAATGATGGTAAATAATTGGGTTGAAATGCTCCATAATTAGGAGGCCTCATCCCCTGTACAGGATAGTTCATCATCGGCCCCATAAAGGCTTGCTGAGAATGATAATATGGTTGATAGTGGTTACGCATTTGGCTTGAATAAGGTGAAGAATTCATACTTAGCCCCCCTACTTCCTAATGGTTACACTATTTTATGTTTCAGACCGATTAATGGTGAATAAACCCATAAACATTTTTCGACAAACGGAAGAAGATTGTCGGAAGTTACACTATTCTTACAACTTAAGGAAAGGGTTTTCTATGTTAGGATAAATGTATATCCAAGCTAATTTGTTTCAAATGAAATATGAGTATTGGGAGGAATTAAGATGAACCTGAATGAACTGCTGAAACGATATGAAAGTAGCAAACACTATCAAGCAACAGATCAACAAGAACTTCTTACCATGGCCAAAAAACTTTATATTTCGAATGAGATTTCGTATCACCACTATAGAGACTTAGCGAGGGAAATTAATACAGTGGAAGAACCTTCCATTTCTACTCCATAAGAAAGAGGCTGCCAAGTGGCAGCCTCTTATTTTTCATTCAAAAAATCGTTCTGGGTTAGAAGAACGTACGACACAGATTGGTAATGACTAATAAACCGATTGTAACTGGACTCGGGGAAAAAACAATGAACAGAAAGCATTTCGATATTGTCAAATGTATTTAAAACCTGTGGTAAGTGAATGTGTTTTGGCTTATATTCTTTAATCCAGTTCATGGACAATTCTTTCCAAGCATCATTTTTTTCTTTCACTTCATCGGCAAAAGGCTTCACTTCGGTGTAAAAGTCTCCTTTTTCTCCTGACTCTCTCCTACTTTTATATTCGCTCATCATTTTCTCAACGAGTACGACGAGTTCTTCTGTTACTTGCTTCAACTCTCTCAAAAAAAGCCCTCCATGAAAAATGTAGACAAAATAAAAAGTAGCACAATGCTACTTTCTTATAAAATCAGTTTAAGACGTCTTATAAGATAATTCAAGTTTTTGAAGGACAAATGACTTTTCTCTATTATTCATCAGAACCCTAGATGAATCTGTTTTACTTTCCAAGGAGCTTAACTGATTGTCCATTTCTTGTATCTGATACGTTAGTGTTCTTAATCCTTCTTTCTCTTCAACTGAGATTCGGTCATGTAAGCTCTGCTCTAATTGATTAAGACTTTCTTCGATTTCTGCTAACTTTAACATGATATCTTGTTTTGGAAGCATGTGAATCCTCCCACCTTTTTTTTGGATTAATACAGTAATTCTCTCTTTGTGTTTGTTTCCCTTCACCCATGACAAAACTAGAAGCGTTTCGCCAAAGAAAGTGTAAATAGGACATTCCCCCGATTATGTTTCGACAGTTCCTGAATAAATGGTGGAAAAACGAAAAATACTATGAATGGAGGTGTTTCTTTATGAAAAATCAAAAAAACAAACAAACCAAACAAACGACAGCAACGAATTCAGTCGAAACCAAAGCCTCAAAAGGCAACCCTAAATTAGAAGGCGAAAACCGTCCTTCGACTTAACACCGGAAAAAAGAAGCTTACCCATTAGTAGTTAAACAGTACCGAATAGACCAACGCGTGCCTCAAAGCGTTGGTCTATTCTTATTATCTTTAAACCAGATCTTATTAATGGCTTCTTTGATAGTAGCGACTTTCTCAAGCTGCCTCTGTTTGTTAAAAAACCATCTGGTCAAATCGATATCTTGTACTAGATCCGGTTGTTTATACCAGGAACGGCGGACGACAACCTTTTCCGACCAGTCCTTATGATCCTTCCAATTATGGGACACATTCTCATAAACCTGACGAAGTTCCGGTGTATTCGTTTCCTGCGCCCCTACGCAACATTTTTCATAATCCTTTCTGGAACCGGTATGTTCCACTTCCATAGCAAACCTCAGAAACATGTCATGGTAATCAGGGTGAAATAAAAGTGCAAATAGCCTGTTCCCTAATTGGATCCTATTGTCAATTTTCCGGAAACCGTGCACGCTTGCACCTAGGAGTTTACCTTGCAACATCGGAAATAAGACAGAGCTGAAATGCAAATGATCTTCAATGAAGAAAAGGGACGTACCAAATACCCTCCCTTTATACACATCATGATCAATGACCGGCTGTTGTATGAGGTTTTGTTCGTTGATAATGAGTGATTGGACTAACCTGACCTCATCCCTCTCTACCCAATACCGATCCCACTCCTTCTCCATAAAACGTGAGATTTGAAATTCTTTACATAAGTGAAACATTTTCTTCCCATAGATCGTCGAATAATGATAGATAAGCAGCTGAGGGAAAGCATCCTGAAAAATGCTCCAATTCGCTCTTTCGAACGTCATAAACAGAAGGTCACGTGTTTCAGTACGTAAAAGGCGAGGGAAAATATCCCCTTTTAAATCAGTCATATTCCAGCCAGCATTTCTCGAAACCATAGAAGCAAGAAAGGACCACTTTATATCTGGGTGGAGAAGAAAAAATTTTTGATACGCAAGTGTTCGTGATACATTATCTAGATTATATGAATTCACTAGGGCAGTTACATCTTCAATCCACTTATTTACACGTTTAGATTCAGGGATATAGGGTAAAAAGCGATAAGTATTGTTGTATTTATTCATTCTTTATCCCCCTTTCTCCATTACTCATAGAGTGACGAGATTTGTAAACAATTATTCACACAAATTGGAGTGGTTTCTGTTATGATATAGATTAGTCTGCGAGGTGAATTACCATGAAATTCCATTATCCGAATGGAAAGAAATATGTGGAAGCAACACCACCCTCAAAAAAAGCAAAGGCAAAACCGAAACAACTATCGTATAGCAACAGAGGGATGACACTTGAAGAAGATATTAATGAAACGAATCAATATTATTTGACATTTCACAAAGCGGTTATTCATAAGAAACCCACACCGGTCCAGATTGTGGATGTTCATTATCCTTCAAGAAGTGCCGCTGTCATAAAGGAAGCCTACTTTAAGCAACCATCGACGACAGACTACAACGGAGTGTATAAAGGAAGGTACATTGATTTCGAAGCGAAGGAAACGAAAAATAAAACGTCTTTTCCCCTTCAAAACTTTCACGAACACCAAATCCTTCATATGGAAAGTGTGCATGTACAACAAGGGATAACCTTTGTGTTAGTCAGGTTTTCCGTTACTGAAGAAGTATTCCTGCTCCCGTTTGAAGCATTGAGGTTTTATTGGGACCGCATGGTAGGTGGAGGAAGAAAATCGATCAAGCGCGACGAAATGGAAGAGAGAGGAATACGGATTCCACTCGGGCTCCATCCACGAGTGGATTATTTAAAAATAGTCCATCAGTTATATTTTTAGTTTAAGAAAAATGAGGTAATCTATATTTTATCTCATTATGAGTAGTATATTTTTATTCTTAGACAATACTAAAAACACAGAAGATTGAAAGTGAGGAAACAATATGGCTGGTCAATATAAGTCAAGGGAAGAAAAACGCCTGGCCCAACAGAAGTCTAAATCCACTAAGAGCAAGAAAAAAGGCTCTATGGTTAAGCGCGTCATTATATCATTATTTATCATCGGTATTATCGGGATGCTCGCGGGTGCAGGATTATTTGCCTATTATGCATCAAGTGCACCTAAGCTTGATGAAAAATTACTCAAGGATCCGATTGCATCAGAAATTTATGATATGAACGGGGACTTGATTACAACAGTAGGAAAAGAAAAAAGGGAGTACGCAAACTTTGATGATATCCCTCAGGTGATGCAGGATGCAGTCATTGCAACGGAGGATAATCGATTCTACAAACATAACGGGATTGACCTGATCCGTTTAGGTGGTGCGGTCATCGCCAATGTAACGGGTGGTTTCGGCTCGGAAGGTGCTTCCACGATTACTCAACAAGTGATCAAAGGGTCTTTTTTAAGCCCTGAGAAGACATTAAAGAGAAAAGCGCAAGAGGCATGGTTAGCGCTGAAACTTGAGCAGGAATATACTAAAGAGGAAATCTTTGAGATGTACTTTAATAAAGTATATATGTCCGATGGAATTAACGGCATGGCCACTGCTGCCGATCATTATTTCGGGAAAGACATTAAAGATATCAAACTGCACGAAGCAGCATTGATTGCCGGATTGCCTCAAAGTCCAAATAATTATAATCCTCTTAAGCATCCTGAGAGTGCTGAAAAGAGACGTAATATCGTTCTTTCTTTAATGGAGCAACACGGGAAAATTACGGAAAAGGAAAAAAAGGACGCTCAAGCTATCCCTATCAAAGAAGGATTAGTATCAGCTGAAGATGTTGAAAAGAAAAACAGTGACAAATTCCCTGCATTTGTTGATGCGGTCATTGACGAAGTGCAAAAAATGGGCGACTATAATCTATTTTCAGATGGATTAAAAGTGTACACAACAGTCGACCCGAATGCTCAAAAGAGACTGGAAGAAATATTAGCAGGTGAAAATACCAGCTTCAGCTATCCTGATGCTGCTGAAGAGCCGATGCAGGCTGGTGTCACACTTCTTGATACCAAAACAGGTGAAGTAAGGGCGATTGGAGGCGGACGGGAACAAGACCCGGACGTTAAGCGTGGATTCAACTACGCCATCGACTCCAAGCGTCAGCCAGGGTCTACCATCAAACCTTTACTTGATTACGCTCCTGCCATAGAACATCTCAAATGGTCTACGTATCATATTTTAAAAGATGAACCGTATGAATACTCAAACGGAACGGAGATCAACAACTACGACGGTCAATTTAAAGGCCCTATCACAATCCGCGAAGGCCTATGGGACTCAAGAAATATTACAGCTTTAAAAGCATTCCAGGAAGTGGGACCTGAGAAAGCGGAGGATTTCGTTAACGGACTTGGACTAAAGTTCGATAACTATTATGAATCAGCCTCCATTGGCGGGGTAACACCTGGAGTGAATTCCTTACAAATGGCTGGTGCATATGCTGCATTCGGTAATGAAGGAATTTATAATAAGCCCCACACTGTATCGAAAGTCGTCTTGCGGGACGGTGAAACAGAAATCAAGAACGACAACAAACCTGAACCTGCAATGAAAGAATACACTGCCTATATGATCTCTGATATGCTGCAAAGCGTTATCGATCACCCACAAGGGACTGGGAAATATGCAAAAGTACCCGGCCTTTCTATGGCAGGTAAATCAGGTACGACGAATTACTCTCAAAAGGAGAGGGATAAATACGGGATTGCTAAAACTGGCGCACCTGACTCTTGGTTTGTAGGCTATACGACAAACTACACAGCAGCCGTTTGGACCGGGTACAAAACCCAATCCATCCCACTATCACCTACTGATCGTCATGTCGCTCAATTCATCGTAAGTGACTTGATGAGCTACGTTCACGATGGTGTAGATACTCCCGATTTCAATAAGCCGAACAGTGTCGTGGAATCGAAAGTAGAAATGGGTAGTAACCCTCCAAGATTGCCGAGTGAGTATACTCCAGATGATCGAATCATTACGGAACTATTCGTTCGCGGAACGGAACCTTCTAAGGTATCAAAAGAATTCGATAAAATTGATGCGCCTTCTAAACTGAAAGGTAAATTCAATAAGAAAGATAAAAGCATTACCCTTGCCTGGGATTATGGTAAAGAAAAAGACGTGAAATTTGAAGTTTCCGTTTCCATCAATGGCGAAGGGAAGCAAGTCTTAACGACCACAGATAAAAAAGGCTTAAATGTTGAAAATATTCAATCCGAAGGTGCATTCACCTTTGAAGTTGTTGCCATTTCAGGTGATCAACGGAGTAACCCTGCATCCGTCACGGTCGATGTTAAAGCTAAGGACGAAGATGAAGGAAATACCGACGAAGACAACGAAGGCAACAATGGAAATGGTAACGGGAATGACCAAGGAAATGATAACGGACAAGGAAATGGTAATGAGGATAACTCAGGAAATGACGGTGACAATACAGGTGGCGATGATGGCACCACACCACCGCCTGAAGGAGACGGTTCCGGCACCGGGGACGGTGGCACTGATGGAGGAACTGATGGAGGAACCGATGGTACTGGTGGTACCGGTAGCGGTACTGGCAATTCAGGTACTGGTGACGGTGCTGGTACAGGTGGCGGCACTGGTGGTACCGGTAACGGGAATGGTTCCACCAATGGTACACCTTCCACACAATCAGAAACCAGAAGAACTCCGGAATAAGAAAGACAAAAGGCAACGAGAGAATCCTCTCGTTGCCTTATTTTTTTCGACCCAGGTTTAAAGCGAGATACTTTGCATAGTGTTTATGCTGCTCCTCAAATAGTTGAGATAGCTGTATATAGGAGTGATACTGTGTGGCATTCATCCTTATGAATATTAGTCTTTCCACTACATTCACAGGTTTTATAGATAAATGAGCGATGTGTGACTCCCACCCTTCCAGTCGGACGGGCTGCCCATTACTCCAATACATAAACATAAAAAATTGGGCAATCGCCTTTTTCATTATTTGTAATGTATCCTTCGTTCTAGATTTAAACAAATTTTTTAGATTCTCCTCTTTTTCTCCCCAGCTCTTTAATAAACCTCTGATGAATGATTCGTGCTCCATCCATGGGAGAACCTCTGGACAGCACTTATTGTAATAGAGTAATTCATAGGCAAAGATAGGTTCATCGGATACGAATCGAGATTGATCCACCATCACATCGCTCATAGGAAAGAAAAAAGGATCGCTTAATTCTAACGGAATGGTCAAAATGGATTCGTTCATATATTCTCCTTTTTCTTCAGCCTCTTTTGCCCTTCCCTGCACAAGTCCACCAATGGGCAAACATCACATTGGGGCGATTGGGCTTTGCAATGGTATCGGCCAAAAAAAATTAACCGATGATGAGTTTCGGACCATTCTTCCCGTGGGATTTTTCTCATCAACGTCTTCTCTACTTCTAAAACACTATCTTTCCACCTGCAGATTCCCAATCTTTTACTTACCCGCTCCACATGGGTATCGACAGCAAGCGCTGGGACTCCAAAAGCCACGGAAACTACTACATTAGCGGTCTTCCTCCCCACCCCTGGGAGCTTCACTAAGTCTTCATGGTTTTCTGGTACTTCTCCCCCATATTCAGTCAGAATGATTTCACATAGATTACGGATGTTTTTTGCTTTGTTTCTATATAGGCCGATGGAACGAATATCTTGTTGAAGTTCTTCCAATGTAACAGCCAGGTAATCCTCCGGGCGCTTATATTTTTCAAATAAGCTCTTTGTTACTTTATTGACGAGGACGTCCGTGCATTGTGCAGATAGAAGGACTGCGATGACAAGCTCAAAAGGATTCTCATGCCGGAGCTCACAGTGTGCGTCCGGGAACATTTCTCTCATTTCATCCAGGCAAATATGTATTTGTTTTTTATTTAACATGATTTCCATTACCTCCATCTACTCTAAAAGGAAACATTTTTATGAAAAGAAAGAGACTGACGCCCACTATTTGAGAGTCAGTCCCTTTTATCGTTCTATTGCTCAAGCCAATTATAAAATGGTACTGATTTTCGTTTGGGAGAAGGAGCAGAATCATTGGGGGCTGCCGTTTTTTGGTGAGTTCGGAACCGTTGACTCTGGCTGCGTGCATCCTCGATGGTCTTCACTCCATTTTTCTTCCATTCAAATAGTATCCGATCTATATATCTGAAATTCAATTTTCCAGAAATAACAGCTTCTCTCAAGGCTGCCTTGATAATTGTGGCATTGTGATCATCCTGGTCCAGCCACATGGCCAGGCTCTCACATTCCAACGGAGAAAGAGGACGACCAAATTCTTGTTCGAATGTCGTATAAATATCCGTTTCTTCTTTCATTGATTGCTGCATTTGTTTCATCTTTGAATCTTGTATCACGAATTCAGCCATCTTTTCCCAGAGGGGATTAAGTGAATATTTCTCAAAAAGGATTCCGTCTGCTGAAGACCCTTCCTCAATGGTTAAATATTGCTGTTGAATGAACTTTCGTAATAGGGAAGAACAAAGTTCTGTAGAAATGCTCATAGGTTCTGAGAGTTCTTCAGGTGTCGGAAAAAAGTTACCCTTTTCCAAGTGACCATAAATATGCAGAAGCAAAACAAACTCTGACTCATTTAAACCCATCGCATGATAATTTGATAGTAATAGTTGCGGAATGTTCAGTGTCCCCTCTTCAATCCAGGACACCATTAAACGTTTATAATCCATATTCGGTACACCTCACTCCTTAGTATATCATGATTAACTATATGTGGACATGATTATGAATTAGAAGAAAGTTGGAAAAAAAGAAAAGAACCGGCCTGGATTGCCCTTAAGGAATCCAGCCAGCTCTTTCGTTGATATGTGGTTGTTTATGGGTACAATCGATTCAACAAACGAGGGAACGGAATTGTTTCCCTTACGTGCTCAACTCCACTGATCCATGCGACTGTTCGTTCCAGTCCAAGACCGAATCCTGAATGAGGAACAGAACCATATTCTCTTAATTCCAGATACCACTTGTAGGCATCCGTTGCCAGCTCATGCTCTTCAATGCGGCGTTTCATAAGCTCTGCATCATGGATACGCTCTGAGCCACCAATGATTTCTCCATATCCTTCTGGAGCAATGAGGTCTGCACATAATACAACATCATCACGGTCAGGGTCTGGCTGCATGTAGAATGGCTTGAGAGAAGTCGGGTAATGAGTGATGAATACCGGCTTGTCGTAGCTTTCTGCAATGGCCGTCTCATGTGGAGCCCCGAAGTCATCTCCCCACCCGATGTCATCAAAGCCTTTTTCGTGTAATAATTTTAGTGCATCATCATATGTGATACGGGGGAATGGAGCTTTGATCTGCTCTAATTTAGACGTATCTCTTCCAAGTCTGTCTAATTCAAGCTTACAATTGTCCAATACTGACTGAACAATATACGAGACATATTGCTCCTGGACCTCCAGGTTATCTTTAAAATCATAGAATGCCATTTCAGGCTCGATCATCCAGAATTCGATTAAATGACGACGTGTTTTTGATTTTTCCGCTCGGAATGTCGGACCGAATGAGAATACCTTCCCTAATGCCATAGCTGCTGCTTCCATGTACAGCTGACCGCTTTGTGAAAGATAGGCATCTTCTTCAAAATATTTAGTGGCAAATAACTCTGTTGTTCCTTCAGGTGCACTTCCAGTCAGAATCGGGGGATCCACCTTAACGAATCCTTCTTGATTAAAGAATTCATATGTTGCACGAATGATTTCGTTACGCACTTTCATCACAGCATGCTGTTTACGGGAACGTAGCCAAAGATGACGATGATCCATCAAGAATTCTGTTCCATGTTCTTTTGGCGTGATCGGATAATCCACTGCTTCATGAATCACTTCAACGCTCTTCACTTGCAGTTCAAATCCAAATGGTGAACGGGAATCTTCTGAAACTGTTCCTGTTACATATAGAGATGTTTCTTGTGTTAATGATTTTGCTTTTTGAAACATTTCTTCTTCCACTTCGCTTTTGACGACAACACCTTGAATGAATCCTGTCCCGTCACGAAGCTGAAGAAAAGCAATTTTTCCACTTGAACGTTTGTTGGCAAGCCATGCACCGATGGTTACTTCTTCCCCAACGAACTTACTTACTTGAGATATAGTAGTTTTCACGATTTTTTTCCCTCCAAAAAAACTAAGACGCTTATGTATCGTTATTTATTATACATTTACCACTATCCCGCCGCAATAGATAGAGCAAAACGAGATGACTTTAAGGAAAAAGCAGACCGTTTGAAACACGATCTGCAAACCTCCTATGATTATTTACTTTTATTCACAACGAATTCATGCATGCGTTCGATTGCCTCTTCAAGTGCATCTAAACTTGTTGCATATGAAAGACGGATATTGTCAACTGATCCAAAACCTGAACCCGGAATAACGGCTACCTTCGCCTCTTCCAATAGTGCTTTTGTAAATTCGTCAACATTATTGTACCCGGTGTTCTTTGCGGCTTCCGAGACATTCGGGAATAAATAGAAAGCCCCTTGAGGCTTCAAGCAATGGAAACCTGGAATGTTGTTCAATTTATCAAAAACAATCGATAAGCGCTCTTCAAACGCCTGTCTCATTTCCTCAACAGGCTGCTGATCCCCCAAGTAAGCTGCAACGGCCCCATATTGAGAAGTGGTCGTTGGATTCGAGGTGGAATGACTGGCAAGATTTGTCATCGCCTTAATGATTGTCTCATTACCTGCCGCATATCCAATTCTCCAACCTGTCATGGAATGGGATTTAGACACTCCGTTGATTACAATCGTTTGCTCCTTCAAAAGAGGAGACAATTCTGCAATGGATGAATGAGTGTTTCCATCGTATACAAGCTTTTCATAAATTTCATCTGATACGATCAATATATCATTCTTTAAGCAAACTTCCCCGATCGCTTGTAACTCTTGGCGTGAGTATAGCATACCGGTCGGGTTGCTCGGTGTGTTAAGGATGACTGCTTTCGTTTTAGTTGTAATCGTCTCTTCTAACTGCTTTGGTGTGACTTTGTACTCATTTTCTTCTTTTCCTTCCACGATCACAGGTGTACCACCGGCAAGCTTCACCTGCTCTGGATAGCTAACCCAATATGGTGTGGGGATGATGACCTCATCTCCCTCGTTTAAGATGACCTGAAATAATGTATAAAGGGCATGCTTTGCTCCACTTGTGACAATGACCTCAGAGGCTGCATAGGTAAGGTTTTGGTCATGTTTGAATTTCTGAATGATGGCTTCTTTTAATGAGGCCATCCCTCCAGAAGGAGTATATTTCGTGTGACCTTCCTTCATCGAGTCGTAAGCCGCTTTAATGATGTGTTCAGGTGTATTAAAATCCGGCTCACCGGCACCTAAACCAATGACATCAATCCCTTGTGATTTCATTTCCTTTGCTTTGGCGGTAATCGCTAAAGTCGTTGATGGTGTTAATGCACTTACCCTGTCAGCTAACGTAAATTCCATTCACATATTCCTCCTGATCATAAATTTTCAATTTTTCTCCACCATTCACCAGTAGAAAACAACAGATAGAAATAATTTAAATTATCTTGGTTATCTAAGTAAGTAATTTCCCAGACAGGACCTACAGATTCATAACCCAAACGCACAGATAACACTTCTTTCGGTTGTTTTTCATCTCTTAGTTTATTGAGTGCCTGATCTTTTGAAAGGCCATCTGCCCATTTTTTCTCAATTATTTTCCCTTTTTCATTCGGTACCCACGCAACCATCTTTTCATCTTGCTCATTCTTGCCTGTCACAACAACATAGGACTTTGAACCATTGTAGAAGCTGGTGTTTTCAACTTCCACGATAGCCGTTTCATTTTCAACTCGACTAACAGCCTTCTCTGCCTGAAGATCCAGGGGATTTCGGGATGCTTGATACAGTAGGATTGAGGCTGCAGTGCCGATGACGAGGAGCACTAACACGATAATCGATATCCATTTTTTCATTTCAATCACTCTTTATGTACGATAAATTGTTAATACTGCTTGATTTTGATCTTCCGGATCTAATGCTAAACCAAACATATAATCATCTTTTTTCAATGTTCTATTCAGTGTATCAACCACTTTATATAAGTTATCCGTATATTCAATACGAACGGTGGAAAGTATTTCAATTCGGCTTTCCATGCTGTTCCTCCTTTTATGATACTCATAAGGGCAATCTATATCACCACAGAAAGAGTAAAAAACTATACACACATTATAACAACATTAACAGCCAATATGGTAGAGGTTATCATAAAAACTAAAGGGAATCTACCATCACACAGGCAGTCGAATGATCAGCCTGAGTGTCATTTATCCTCTTTCATTAAACGCTCCATCCTTATGATCAAATGTCAGGACTTCATAGTTTCTCTTATTAAATTTCACTGCAATCAAACCATGTTGCCCCGTTAAATACAAATCGATCCATGCTTCGTTGATGGCTTCAAGCAGTTCACCATTAAGAAGCCTTTCCTTCGAACGATACAGGATAGCTGTCTGGGGATCAATATGTTCAAGCAGTTGATGAGACATACTTTCTGCCTTGGAATGGAGTGGGATTTTAACGATATTGACGGTTTGTAGCGGCTTGGTCAATAATGCATCCTCTGCATGTATTGATTGTGAACTGAGCCAGAGGAAACGATGATGGAAGAAGGTGATGGAGAAGTCCATTCCCTCTCCTTTATCACTCCCTTCATGCAGAACGTTCATGACCAATTCTTTCGAAAATGTATAAGATTGTTCCTCTTGAACAATATGGGCGTGTCGGACAAGTTGTTTAGAAATAAATGGAGCGAGCGATTTCCCTATAATGATTTCATTCACACTAAATTTCTTCATCAGTTCAGATATCATTTTCTCATGTACTTCACTTTTTTCAGTGATGACCATACCCTTTATGCTGTTAATATGAAGTTGATTCAAATAGTAGTAGAGCTGCTTTCGCTCCTCTTTAGGTCCTGTATTAATTAAATAATTTTCACCGGATGCCAAATGAAGCACCGCTACTTCTCCTTTTAGTACAGGAAGAAAGCTAATCGCATATTCCTCTGTGGAGACGTGCAAATCCACTTGGGGTACCCTCATTCCATATGCACCTGAACGGGCCAGGAGAAAAGACAGCATGACCGTTAGAATGGCTCTCATTTTCAATCCTCCAGTTTTTTCATCTACTCTTTAGGTTGTGTCAAAGAGTAGATTTTATCACTGAAGATAAAAGCGATTTAGAGCCAGTCTTCAATCCAGGAAACCAAGTCAAATAAATCTCCTTCTTTTACTTCCATTGAAGGGATAGACTTTAAGAAAGCGTTCCCGTATCTTGTTGTCATGATTCTCCGATCATACACAATTACGATTCCGCGATCACTGCTTCTTCTGATCAGCCTGCCCACTCCTTGTTTAAAACGGATGATTGCTTCAGGTAAGGAGTGCGCGGAAAACGGGTTCTTCCCTTCACCCTTGAGGATATCCGATTTCGCTTGGTTGACGGGCTCGTCAGGTGGGGAAAATGGGAGCCTGACCATAGCAAGACAGGACAAATCTTCTCCCGGAATATCCACGCCTTCCCAAAAACTACTCGTACCAAAAAGAATCGCCTTATCGAATCGCTGAAAGTTTTTCGTTAAGCGGGTACGACTTCCAGAGGTGATCCCTTGGGCCATTAAAACATATTCCTCTAATAAGCCACTTTCCTTCATGAGCTCATACGTTTTTCTTAACATATCGTAAGAAGTGAACAATATGAGCATTCTTCCTTTCGTCGCTTGAGCAACCCCTATTAAATGGGAACTGATCGCTTCAATATACTCTTCGTTATGAACCTGTTGGATTTCAGGTACATCCGTTGGTACAAACAACCTGGAAACTTCATTGTAGTCGAAGGGTGAGGATAGCTTGAGCTGCTTGACCCCCATTCCGCCAAGTCCTACTTCATTCATGAAATAATTAAAGGAACCACTGACTGTCAAAGTTGCAGAAGTCAGTACCACACTTTTTTTCTTTGCGAAGATTTCGTCCTTCAGATTGCCGTCGACCGTAATGGGCTGTGCCTGTATAGAAAGACTATTGGGTAATGATCGTGTATCTCCGTCAAGCCATAGAACATGATTCTTCTTATCTCGAATAAAGACCGTCTGAAAATTCATTCTCAATTCTGACCAATCTACTAAAAAGCTGTAGAATTCTTCAACTAATGCCTTTTCTTTATCAAGGAGCTTGATGTTCTTTTCCTTGATGGTATCAAGTACATTTTGAAATTCATTTTCAACATACTTCATGCCGGAAATAACACGTTCCATTGACATGATGACCGGCTGCCAATAGCTGCTCTTTTTCATTTCATCGGTAATCCTCAGTTGGATTTTTTGTATTCCGGTTCTCTTTTTAGCCTTTTTATAGAAGACACTGGTCAGTACGGTCATGGCTTCTTCCAAATCCATATAGAACTGACCAATTCGAGCATCCATTTCAAACGAATGAGTTTTCATTTCCACTGAATGACTGGACAATAGCTGTTGGAGTCGATAAAACAATTGTTTTTGATCCAATATTCCTAACTGTGATGTACTAAATTTAATAGACAAATAATCCATCACAACGCCAAGATGCTGCCTTGCTGATTTTTCAAGGTGATGAGCCTCATCGATCACTAAATAGTCATAAGAAGGGAGCATGCTGCTTTCTCTCACAATATCCATTAACAGCATAGAGTGGTTTGTGATAATGATGTCTGCATCCTGGGCCTTTTTCCTTGCAGAAAGGTAGAAATCTTTCCCGATCCAGGGATCTTTCGTATGGGGTAAATGCCATCCATCATGCTTTAGGCGATTCCAGAACAATTGTCCTCCTGAAGTGAGGTTTAGCTCATCCATATCACCGGACTCTGTTCGTGTCAGCCAGACAAGAATTTGCATTTTTGTGAGGACCACATCGTATTGAGACTCATTTTCCCTGAGGGACTGTTCAAACTTAAACAAATTTATGTAATGATTTTTCCCTTTTAAGAGCACCGTTTTGAACGGGACAGGGCTGATTTTTTCCAATACCTTTATTTCTTTATGAAGCAATTGCTCTTGTAATTGGATCGTGTAAGTACTGATGACCACTTTTTCACGGGCACTCTTGGCAAACATGACAGAAGGCCATAGATAGCCAAGTGACTTCCCGACCCCTGTTCCAGCTTCAATGACGACATGCTTGGATTCCTGAAAGGCTTGATGGATCTCCTCCATCATCTCCATTTGCTGTTCTCTCTTCTCATAGAAAGGCACATGTTGTGATAGATGTTCTTCTATTTCGGGTTCATCAATCATGAGTTCATCAACGGGTGTAACGTCATTCAATGAGTGAGTCTTCTTTTTGAGGGCAAGCCCACGATACACCTCTAACTCGTGTGAAAGATCCTCAACATGTTTTTGTTTCTCACTCACAATATTGTCAAACAGCAAAGTGAGATCACTCTTCAGATGGTTTGAGAGTTTGAAAAGCTTCTCTAGAGTGACCAATGGAAGCTTTGATAATTCTTCGATAAAATAGAGAAGAATTTCAGCAGTAACATAAGCATCGCTATCTGCTTGATGAGGTCTGACATGGCTTAAATCCAATGAATTAGATAGTTCAGTTAACTTAAAGCTATCTGCCGATGGCAATACCACTTTAGCTAATTCGACTGTATCAAAGGCCGGTCCTGTAAAAGGGTTATAGCCTGCTTCTTCTAATTCTGCTTGAAGAAATGAAAGATCAAATTGAACGTTATGAGCAACAAAAACACCATGATTCAATAATTCAAGTATTTTCGGTGCGATTTCATGAAAGAGTGGAGCATCCTTGACCATTTCATCATTGATTCCAGTTAACTCCTCAATAAATGCAGGAATGGGTTTTCCAGGTGATACAAATGAGGTGAATTGATCAATAATCTTTCCACCTTCTATAATAACCGCTGATAATTGAATGATTTTCTCTCCTTTTTTAGGAGAGTTTCCTGTTGTCTCTAAATCGACAACAACCAGTTTAAATGGGTACATTTTATTCACTGCCTTTATATGAATCCTGCATCATACTCTTATGATTTCTAAATAAGTGTACCATAATTCAAAAAGGATGACACCAAAAGCGGAGGCGGCTCGATCAGCTCCGACTAGCATAAGGCGGGAACACCAAAAAAGGCGCTTTTTGCCTGTTTTGGTGTTCTTGACTTATGACCTCGAGGAGCTAGCCGCCAGAGCTGGATGACACCAAAAGCGGAGGCGGCTCGATCAGCTCCGACTAGCATAAGGCGGGAACAACAAAAAAGGCGCATTTTTGCCTGTTTTGGTGTTCTTGACTTATGACCTCGAGGAGCTAGCCGCCGGAGCTGGATGACACCAAAAGCGGAGGCGGCTCGATCAGCTCCGACTAGCATAAGGCAAAATCAGATAAACAAGGGGGTTTTGTTGGTCATTTCTCTATAAAAAAAGCGAGTCTTCCATATAAATTATGGAGGGCCCGCTTATCTCTTTTAATAGATCGTTGCTTCTGGTTCTGTACCGATCATATCAATGATACGGTTGTTTTCTCCCATTATCGCCACTTTCGGAATATGGTCATGGACCATTTCTTCCGCAACTAGTTTATACGATATGATGATGACGATGTCGCCTTTTTGCACAAGTCTTGCTGCTGCTCCGTTAAGGCAAATAACACCGCTTCCTCGTTCCCCAGGTATGATGTACGTTTCCAGGCGGGCTCCATTGTTGTTATTAACAATCTGAACCTTTTCATTCGCCATCATTCCGACTTCATCTAATATATCCTGATCGATTGTGATGCTGCCCACATAATCGAGATTCGCTTCTGTTACAGTCGCTCTATGAATCTTACCACTCATCATCGTTCTAAACATTTGAATCCTCCTCTGTTTCTACACTGATGATACTATTATCAATTAATCTAGCTTGTTGAAATTGAACTGCCAGCGCTATGATGATGTCGCCTTTCAGCCGGTCTAGTTCCAAAAGCTCAGGATAGGAATACACTTCCACATAATCAATATTCCCTGAGGTATTCTCTTGAATATACGTAGTGATCAAAGAAATAATAGTAGAAGGGTTTCGTTCTCCTTCTTCAATCCTTTTCTTCACTTCTTCAAGACTCCGGTAAAGGAATGGAGCCTCTTTTCTTTCCTTGTCAGATAGATAGACATTTCTTGAACTTTTCGCCAATCCATCCCCTTCACGAACGGTGGGAACCCGCACGATGTCTACTGGAAAGAAATAATCGCTTACAAGTCCCTCAACTACTGCCACTTGCTGTGCATCCTTCAGTCCGAAATAAGCTCTGTTTGGTTGGATGAGGTGAAACAATTTGGTCAAAACAGTGACGACGCCGTCAAAGTGACCTTCCCGCTTCCGTCCGCACAGTACCTCAACTCGCTCTTTTACAGTCAGTGTAATTGACTGTTGTCCACTATATATTTCTTCAACTTCAGGAATAAAGAGAATATCCACTCCGGCATCATTTGCTAAGGCCGTATCTCGTTTGACATCACGGGGGTAGCGGTCAAAGTCTTCATCCGGTCCGAACTGAAGGGGGTTTACAAAGATACTCATCACGACAATATCATTGTTGTTTCGAGCTTCTTTCACAAGGGTAAGGTGCCCTTCATGCAGGTAACCCATCGTCGGAACAAATCCAATTGATGCCCCCGCTTTTTTAACATGATCTATATTTTTTTTCAATTCGCCTATTCCCGTTATCACGATCATTTGTTCAACCCGCCATAAAGAGAATCAAGTTCTTCGTCCCGCATGGTAAAGGATTGATCATCACTCGGAAAGCTCTCCCCTTTTACTTCTTCTATATAATTCTTTATGCTGTTATGGATAGCTTCTGACACATTACAGTACTGTTTAACAAACTTTGGTACACGATCCACACCATATGTTACAAGATCATGGAAGACAAGTACTTGACCATCGGTATCTCTACCTGCCCCAATGCCAATCGTCGGAATCGTCAGAGCTCCAGAAATTTCTTTGGCAATTTGCTTAGGTACACATTCGAGCACCAATGCAAAAGCACCTGCCTGTTCACATTTTCGTGCATCATCAATTAACTTTTTGGCTGTTTCAGCAGTTTTCCCCTGAACTTTATATCCTCCAAGAACACCAACGGACTGAGGGGTTAACCCCAAATGAGCCATAACAGGTATTCCTGCACTTGTCAGGGACTGTATGCGGTCGATGACGTGTGCCCCCCCCTCAACCTTCACAGCGTGAGCTCCTCCCTGTTGAAGAATCTCAGCAGCTGTTTTAAGGGTGTCTTCTCTTGAAAGATGGTATGACATAAACGGCATATCTGTCACGATAAACGTGTCTTTGGCCCCTCTTCTTACCGCTTTCGTATGATGAATCATATCGTCCACGGTGACCGGTACCGTCGAGTCATAACCTAATACAACCATTCCCAGGCTATCACCGACCAGGATGACGTCGATTCCCGCTTCCTCGGCTATTTTGGCGCTAGGGAAATCGTATGCTGTCAGCATGGAAATCTTGTTTCTTTCATTTTTCATCTTGAGAAAATCTGTTGTTTGTTTCATAGTATCCTCCTTCTTTTCAGTCAGAGGTGACGAAACGAAATGAAAGCACTTTCATATAAACGAAAAAAACCTCCTGAAAAAATGACAGAAGGATCATAAGTGTTTATTATCATTGTTTCGACCCTCTGTCCCAGTCCAAAATGGATCAAGGCAGAAATTGTATTAATAGTGATTAGAATGTAAATAAGGTGCAGTTCCTAAGATACTGCCCACTGAAATTATACCATAAAAAAACGAGATGGAAGTACTAGTTTCGTATCCATCCCGTCCTCACTTATACATTCACTTCGATATCCGCGGAATAAATCTGATGAACTATTCCTGAAGTATCTTCTATCTTCAGTACTCCTTCTTCCGTGATGCCTAAAGCCCTTCCCTCAATCGTTCCATTAATGGTTCTTGCCCGGATTTTCTTCCCTATGCTAATGGCATAACTTTCCCATAACAGCTTGATCGGAGTAAATCCTTCTTTCATATAGAGCGAATAAAGTGCTTCAATTCGCTCTAATACCTTTTGAACAACGAAGGACCTTGATAAGGGTTCACCTTGCTCAATGGAAAGTGATGTAGCAATCTCTTGAATTTCATCAGGGAAATGTTCCTTCGTTTGATTGACGTTCATTCCGATCCCGATAATAATCGAATTGATTTTATCCGATTCAGCTTGAAGTTCTGTCAGGATCCCCGTCACTTTCTTGCCATCGATGAGTATATCATTCGGCCATTTGATCTGTGGATGCAAGTCTGATGCTTCCTCAATCGCTTGCACGACCGCTACGGCTGTAATCAGTGTAAACTGCGGAGCCTTTTGAGGAGGAAGAAGCGGTTTTAAAATCAAACTCATCCAAACTCCTGTCCCTTTAGATGAGTGCCATTCTCTCATCATTCTGCCTCGACCTGCTGTCTGTTCATCTGCAATGACCAACGTACCTTCAACAGCCCCTTCACTTGCCAGCATATGAGCAATCTTTTGGGTGGTTTTAACAGACTCTTCGTAATGAATCACTGTACCCAATGTTTTCGTCTGCAGTCCTAAACGAATATTACTTTCAGTGACGCCATCAGGAGTTTCAATAATCCGATACCCTTTTTTCCTTACGGCTTCAAGCACAAATCCTTCCTTGCGAAGCTCTTCGATATGCTTCCAAATGGCTGTTCTCGAACACCCGGAAATGTCAGCCAGGGCCTGTCCCGAAAGAAATTCTTGATTCGATTCGGATAGCGCTTGAAGCACTTTCTTTCTTATAGTCGATTGCATCTTTCCAGCCACCTCCTTATCTCATCTTTTTCGTTCGTGATGTTTTCATTGATAACCGCCAATTCAATCTCAGACAATAATTCCTTCACCCACGGACCCCCCTTTTGGGCTGTCCAGTGCATTAAGTCGTTTCCCGTAACATCAAGCTCTTTTCTTGATGAGATGGCTAACATACGAAACTTTTCCTTCACATGTTCTTCGGAAGATTCTTCAATAGATTCAACACACTCATGTACTTTTTCGACATTCAAAGCCGAATTTAATCCAGCCCGATAGAGTAAAGGCTTTGACCATCCAAATTTCTTTCTTTCTCGCAGGATCTCAAGTTCTTTACAACGCTCCTTGATCATTTTACCAGGAAGTCTCCACCCTTTTAAAAATTGCTGTGGATTCACAGTCTCCATATATGCCAATAAAAGCAACCATGTTTGTTCCTTATTTAACTTGCCTAAATGAGGAAGTTCTGCCACTTCCAGCAAAGCTTCTTTTTGCTGATCTAAATAAGGGAGTTCCTTATAGAGGTTCGTCGTAACAAGAAGATTCAACGCTTCTTGTTTCCAATCGCCTGACACTATTTTCTCGAACTCCATCGTCTTTCTTTCAACTGCAATATGGCCAAGGAGGCTCGAGTGCTCTTTTAAGGCACTACATGTAGTCGAATCCAGCTTGAATCCTAATTGACTTACAAAACGGACCCCCCTCATCATTCGCAGGGCATCCTCAGTAAATCTTAAATCCGGTGATCCAACCGTTCGTATCAATTTATTATAGATATCCCCTTGACCATTAAAGGGATCATACACGTTCCCCTCCACGTTCATGGCCATGCTATTCATGGTGAAATCCCGTCGAGTCAGGTCTCCATCCAGTGAACGGATAAATTCCACTTTATCAGGACGCCTGAAATCAGCATAGGCAGATTCAGTGCGGAAGGTAGTAATTTCATAGCCCCTTCCTTCATGTAGTACAAGAATCGTCCCATGTTCAATTCCCACATCAACAGTTTTCGGGAAAATCTTCTTAATTTCTTGAGGGAAGGCAGATGTCGCGATGTCTACGTCATTTATCTGTCTCTTGAGAATGTAATCCCTCACAGATCCTCCTACGAAATAGGCAAGGAAGCCTGCTCTCTCAATCTTTTTCAAGATGGGAACTGCTTGTTGAAAGATTTCAGGCAACATTATACCACCTGCTTTAATCGGATCCTTATCCTCCGATTTCATTATTTTAAAACCTCTTTATAAATCCGCTCATACTCTTCGACAATTTTGGTGGAGTGAAATTTTGTGCGAGCTGTATGAAGAGCATTCTCCGATAGCTTCTTGTGAAGTTCTTCATCCTTTAGTAATTGAAGGGACCTACGGGCGACTCCATTGATATTTCCAACCTCACAAATAAAGCCGTTATATCCATCCTCAATCACTTCAGGAATCCCCCCTACATTCGTTCCAATACTTGGAACTCCGCAGGCCATCGCTTCAAGGGCCACTAGACCAAAGCTTTCTTTTTCTGAAAGAAGCAGCTTGATATCACTGATAGAATAGAGTTCTTCCAGATTATCCTGTTTGCCAAGGAATAATACGCGATCTTCCAATCCCAGTTCTCTTACCTGTTTGCAAATCACCGTCATCTCTGGACCGTCCCCTACAAGGAGCAGTTTCGACGGAATTTCACTTTGGATTAGATGAAAGGCAGCGACAACATCCGTTACTCTTTTCACTCCACGGAAGTTTGATACATGAATGAGGACCTTTTCATTCTCTTTGATTCCATATTCTGTTCTTAAGTGCCGGGAATCCACTGCCTTATACACTCTCTCGTCAATAAAGTTATAAACCGTCTTTATTTCTTTATCAGGCTGAATCAAATCATATGTTTGCTTCACCAGAGCTGATGATACCGCAGTCACCATGTCTGATTTTTCTATTCCGAAACGGATCGCACCGGTTAAAGATGGGTCATAACCAAGAACAGTAATGTCCGTTCCATGTAAAGTAGTTACAATCTTTACATCTTTCCCAGACATTTGTTTTCCGAGAATCGCACATACTGCATGGGGAATTGCATAATGAACGTGGAGGATATCCAAGTTCTCACGTTCCGTTACTTCCGCCATTTTATTCGCAAGCGCAAGATCGTAAGGGGGATATTGAAACACTGAATATTGACTCACTTCCACTTGATGAAAATAAATATTATGATACATTTTGTTCAATCTAAATGGAATGCTGGACGTAATAAAGTGTATTTCATGCC
Organism: uncultured Bacillaceae bacterium; assembly: GCA_963787015.1. Taxonomy (GTDB): domain Bacteria; phylum Bacillota; class Bacilli; order Bacillales; family Bacillaceae_B; genus Rossellomorea. The sequence continues at coordinate 308,159 of CAWBBM010000019.1, read as the reverse complement.
CTTTTTCTGCTAGTAACTTTCCGAGCTCTGTTGCTACGACACCCGAGCCACCGACAGTCGGGTAACAGGTTATTCCTATTTTTAGTTTCATACCGTTATTCTCCTAACAAATCGTGATGCAATATAAGGGAATTATACGAGAAGAAACCTTCCGCATATCGCAATCCGGCTTCTTTCCCCATCATTCGCTCCCTTGCTTCTACTGCTTCTACATACCCTTCTGTTAACGGAGTTGATACTCCATCCGAGCCTTGGGTAAATTGGCTGCTATATGCCTCCAAACTTCTAATCTTCGTTTTCATATATGGTTCAATATCAACTACAAATTGAGGTTTGTGAAATCCATTGATCATATAGAAGTAAAGATGACCAGCTTTATGAGCAGGAATGCTTGATTTGTATTTTCGAATTCCTGCTGAAAAAAAGGCTTCTTTTATCAATCGCGAGGCATTTCCATGATCTGGGTGACGGTCCTGTTCAAAAGGAGCGAATATCGCTTTCGGTTTATACTTCCTGATCACGTTTACCACTTTCTCAATGTTTTCTTCCGATATGTAAATTCCCCGATCAGGAACATCAAGGGTTTCACGCTTATACGCCCCCAAAAGCTGAGCTGCCTTCAAAGCTTCTTCCTTTCGTAGGGGAACGGTTCCATTTGAAGATAGCTCTGCCTCTGTAATATCACAGATCACAATCCTCTTTCCTTCAGACGCATATTTCGCAAGGGTTCCTCCCATACCGATTTCCACATCGTCTGAATGAGCCCCGAATGCAAGAATATCTACTTGTTGCTCCACGCTACTCCTCCTTATCCTTTATGACACTTCTCCACTCGATATCTCCTCTTTCCAGTCCTCTCACAAGGACTTCAGCCGTGCCCATATTAGTTGCTAACGGGACAGCGTACACATCACACAGCCTGATCAAAGCAGATACATCAGGTTCATGAGGTTGTGCGGTTAAAGGATCTCTGAAGAACAAAATAAGATCCATCTTGTTATTTGCAATATATGAGCCTATTTCCTGGTCCCCACCTAATGGGCCTGAGCGGAAACGATGAACGGATAAACCCGTTTCTTCCCCGATTCTTTTTCCCGTTGTACCGGTGGCAAAGAGGGAGTGCTTCTCTATTATTGACTTGTATGCTAATACAAAGCGAATCAGATCATCTTTTTTCTTATCATGAGCTATCAGTGCAATATTCATAACACTCACCCTTTAGTCTAAAATATTTTCCAATCCATACACCAATGTGTTAAGCTTCATGACCGTATCAACTGAAACCTTTACTCCTGACATGAAACTTCCGCGGTTAAAGGAATCATGGCGAATCGTCAATGTCTGTCCTTCTGCCCCTAACATCACCTGTTGATGCGCAATTAATCCCGGTAGTCGAACGCTATGGATATGCATCCCATCCACATTCGCCCCCCTGGCACCCGGAAGCGTTTCTTTCTCATCAGGGTGTCCCTGCTGCTTGGCTTCCCTTACTTCTCTTATCATTTCAGCCGTTTTAACGGCAGTACCCGATGGTGCATCCAATTTCTGATCGTGATGTAATTCTATGATCTCCACATCATCAAAATATTTTGCCGCCATTTGAGAGAATTTCATCATCAATACAGCACCAATTGCAAAGTTCGGTGCAATGATACAACCTAACGACTTTGATTCTGCTAATTCTCTCAGTTCTGATAATTCTTCAGAAGAAAAACCTGTTGTCCCCACAACGGGTCTAACACCGTATTCAAGCGCGGTTTTCGTATGGTGATACCCTATTTCCGGAGTCGTTAAGTCGATCAACACATGTGGTGTTTGTTCCTGAAAGCAAGCTTCGATATCAGCATATACAGGAACATCTATGTCTATCTCCTTTTTGTAGTCGATTACACTAATAAGCTTGAAATGCTCCGTATCTTTCACTAACTGAACGGCTTCTCTCCCCATTCTTCCCCTTGGTCCTGCTATGGTAACGTTAATTTCCTCCATCTTCATCCCTGCCTTCTATTCTTGTCCAGCGATCTTTATCTCTTGTGTTAAATTTATGCATGACACGATTGTGAGCTTCTTCCAGGCTTATATCCAGGGAGTTTGCCAAACAGATGACGACAAAAAGTAAATCTCCCAGCTCCTCTTCAATCGTTTTTTCCTTTTCTGTAGTCTTTTTAGGTTTTTCTCCATAGTGATGATTCACTTCTCGCGCCAATTCACCGAGTTCTTCAGAAAGTCTGGCCACCATTGCTAATGGACTGAAATATCCCTCTTTAAATTGACTTATGTATTGGTCTACTTCCTTTTGTAATTGATCCATCGTCTTATTATGATCCATTTAAGAAGCCTCACTCCTTCATTATCTCCTATCATGTTAGCTAAATCCTGACCGATTTACAAATATAACGTTTGCTTTGTAAACTCTTCATTGCCAGTTTGATTTTCTTCTTATATAATGTCTCTGTCAACGAGATAATACGATAAAGGAGGGAATCGCTGATGCTAGGATTACGATTTAAAAATATACTATTCATTTTATTAGGTTCTGCTATATTCGCATTTGGTCTTGTCCATTTTAATATGCAAAATAAACTGGCTGAAGGCGGGTTTACTGGAATAACACTTATTCTTTATTTCTTATTTGATATCGACCCGTCCTACTCCAACCTTGCCTTAAATATACCTTTATTCTTCTTAGGATGGAAGCTTCTAGGAAAGAAAGCCTTTTACTATACGATCATAGGGACTGTTGCTCTTTCCGTTTTTCTTTGGATTTTCCAAAGATTCCAAATGACGATCAACCTCGAAGGTGATTTATTTCTTGCAGCTTTATTTGCCGGGGTCTTCATTGGAATTGGACTTGGTATCATTTTCAGATATGGAGGAACGACAGGCGGCGTAGATATCATCGCAAGACTCGCCCATAAGTACATAGGATGGAGCATGGGGAAGACGATGTTCATGTTTGATGCCGTGGTCATCGGCGCATCTCTCATCGCTTACCTAGAGTACCGGGAAGCGATGTACACACTGGTTGCGGTATTTGTGGCGGCAAGGGTAATCGACTTCATGCAAGAGGGTGCTTATTCAGCCAGAGGTGCGATGATCATCTCCGAAAGTCATGAAGAGATTGCCAGTGTCATTAATGAGAAAATGGACCGTGGCGTAACCGTTTTGAGGGGACATGGTTCATTTACGAAACAAGAACGTGAAGTCCTTTATTGTGTAGTAGGTAAAAATGAAATCGTCAGACTCAAAAATATCATCACAAGCGTCGATCCTCATGCATTTGTTTCCGTCACTGTCGTACACGATGTACTGGGAGAAGGATTTACATTGGATGCGGATAAAAACCCTTTACAAGACTAATTGGATAGGCAAAAAAGCAGCTGGACTCATTCTCAGAGTCCAGCTGCTTCACTATATGGAGTTAATCGTCACCATTCATTCCGGTGAAAATCAATATAAGTCTTACTAATTCGATGACCGCTACTGCTGCTGCTGCAACGTATGTCATTGCTGCGGCATTCAATACTTTCCGGGCATGCCGTTCTTCTTCGTTGCGAATCAACCCAAGAGATACGATTTGATTCATAGCACGTGAAGATGCATTAAACTCAACTGGCAATGTGATTAATTGGAACACAACCCCCGCTGCTAACAAGATGATACCAAGCAGGAACATTCCAGTTAAATGAGCAAACATACCGATCATCAAGAAAATCCAAGACATATTAGAACCGATGTTGGCTACAGGAACCAAGGCATGACGGAATCTCAAAAATGCATAGCTTTCAGCATCTTGGATCGCATGTCCAACTTCGTGGGCAGCTACTGCAGCACCAGCTACAGAATGTCCGTGATAGTTATCAGGAGACAACGCGACTGTTTTAGTAACCGGGTTGTAATGGTCACTCAGAAATCCTCTGCCTTCCACTACTTTCACGTTGTACAAGCCGTTTTCATCCAATATCCTTCTAGCCATTTCCCTTCCAGTCATCCCGGAAGTCGTGGCTACCTTGGAATACTTCTTAAAGGTACTCTTTACACGCATCTGAGCTCCAATTGGAATCAAAGCAATGAGTAAAAAGTAAATCAAAAATCCTGCCATTATCGCAATAACCTCCAGATGTTTAGATACCTAAATTTTATAGTGACAAAAGCCCACTGTCAATTTTTTTGGCGTTCTGATTTTTTTGCTTCGCCGTATCCCTTATATTTTCTCCAGCCTACATAAGATAATGTAGAAACGATGATACTGCCAGTTGAAATAATGACCCACCATAGGGATGGATCCGCTTCATCTTCTGTCATGTTTTCGAATAATTTTTGAAGGTCGGTTTCCAATGACACAAGTTCACTCATCGTTTCCGTACTTTCCAACACATCCTGTCGATAATGATCCAAGTAAGAAATCCTTGCGTCTAATGATTGAGCTCGTTCAACCGGAATATCTAATTTAATACTAGGTTGAATAATATTATATTTCGATAAAAACACATTCAACGTTGTGTGATAGTCTTCAACATTCCCATTTTCCGCTGCCGTCTTCACTCCATTAAAGGCATCCATTATCGGATCCTCCATTTCAACCCACAAAGGCTGATATTGACTATTCAGAGCATCCATCACAAGGCGGAACTTTGTTACGGCATTCACCTTCTGCTCTAAGTCAGCAGAGGTTTGATTGATGCTTTCCAATGCGTGATTATGTGAGATGGTGAGAATCCTAAGCTCATCCATTGAAAATGATCGTTGGACATTTAAAGATACAAACTCATCTGAAAAATATGCCAAGAGATGTTTCGCTTCTTCATATTTTCCAGCCTTTGTCATTTGCAAGGCCTGATCGGCAATTTCATCAAGATCGTTCACCGGAGACGTAGACTCTACTGCATTTAATGGGTGAGGTAATAAAATGAGAAAAAAGAAAAGCGTGATAATGAATTGGATAAATTTCATACTTGTCCCCCCTAAAACTACTAGTAAAGTTTATGAAAGGGTGGACAAGAGTAGACCAAGAAATCAGTTGAAATTGTAGTGGATATGAGAACGGTTCGTTTTTTGAGTAAAGTAATAGGCAATGGCGATGGACACAATGCTGAGCCAGAAAGTGAAATAGCCAATATGTTGGATATACATATACAATTTGGAGTAAACCGGAAACTGCATATACACATAGTCGATGATATCATTATGTATGGTCCATACGGCACCGACAACGATATGCCACAGTTTAACCCTGTAAAAAGATGAGTACAGGATGCCTTGAATGGCCATTGCCCCATGTGATGCCATCAGCATATACCCTTCCCATGGCAAATCACCGGACACCCATAAGGTTAAAAGATTCATAATCACTGCCCAAACACCATATTTAAATAAAGTGATAATGGCCAGGACTTCAAATAAAGGCCAATTTCGATTGAGTAAAAATGCAACCAGTACGAAACAAAAAAACAGACTCGCAGTGGGGCTATCAGGAACAAATAGTAAAAATTGCAAGGGAGTATTTCGCAGTTGAGGAATATACCATATGTATCCATACAGTGTACCAAGTACATTAATGATAAGAAGCAACCATAAAAATGTTTTATTTCTCAAGATGGTCATGATCCAGAGCATTTGTTCATCCTCTCTCTTTCAAGTAGAAAAAAAGAGCCAACATAAGCCGGCCCTTTTCTCTAATTACTCTTCTAAACCAGAGATAAATTCAGATAGTTTTTTCAACTCTTCATCTGTCCCTTTAAATAAACCTGCAGGCATACCTGGTGGTTTACCATTCTTTGCAATTTTCGCAATTTCTTCAGGTGCCAGTCCAGTTCCGACTAAGGATGGACCTGCTCCACCTTGCAGATTTTCACCATGACAGTTAATACAGCCATTTTTTTGATCAGAAAAGATTTTATACCCTTCAGATTCTTTATCGATATCAACCTCAGCACGGATCTTACCTTGTTCTTCAGCGGCTGCCCAATCGTGAGTGGCAACTGATTCCCAAGTTAACAAGTAAGTAGCTGCTAATGCCAATAACATGAATCCAACAGCAAAAGGACGTTTTGTCGGACGACGTTCAGGTCCCACATCAATGAATGGTGCAAGTAAAAGTGCCCCAAATGCGATTCCAGGAATAACAAACGCTCCAATGACATTGTAAGGTCCAGATGCATAAGTGTACTTAAGTAATTGGTATAAGAATAAGAAATACCAGTCAGGTAATGGAATATATCCGGTATCCGTCGGATCGGCAATACGCTCTAACGGCGATGGATGAGCAACCGTTAAACATAGGTAACCGATTAGGAAAACAGCTCCAACCAGCCATTCTTTTAATAAGAAGTTTGGCCAGAAAGCTTCTGTTTTACCAGGGAACTCCGAATAGTCTTTCGGTATATTCGGCTTTCTGTCTGCAGGAACACGGGAGTCCCCTACAAACTTCATCCCTTTTCCTCGATGCATAGTGTCCCCCTCCTTTTATTAGGTTAATAAATTACATTGTTTCTTATAGTGGTCCAGAAATACCTTGCTTACGGATCATCAGGAAGTGAGCTCCCATTAATCCAAGTAGAGCAGCTGGCAAGAAGAATACGTGAATAGCGAAGAAACGAGTAAGAGTTTGAGCTCCGACAATATGAGCATCTCCTGCTAATAGCATTTTCACTTGATCTCCAATAAATGGAGTCGCTCCAGCAATTTCAAGGCCAACTTTCGTTGCGAATAGCGCTTTCATATCCCACGGCAGTAAGTAACCAGTGAATCCAAGCCCTAACATAACGAAGAAAATAAGAACTCCAACAACCCAGTTCAATTCACGAGGTTTTTTGTATGCACCTTGGAAGAATACGCGCAGAGTATGTAAAAACATCATTACGATAACCAAGCTAGCTCCCCAGTGATGCATTCCGCGGACAATTTGTCCAAAAGCAACTTCATTTTGCAGATAATACACAGATTCCCAAGCGTTCTTAATATCTGGAACATAGTACATTGTTAAGAACATTCCAGATAAAATTTGAATTACGGTTACGAAGAATGTCAGCCCGCCGAAGCAGTAAACAAACGCGGAAAAGTGATGCGCAGGGTTTACATGTTCAGGTACTTCGTGATCCGCGATATCGCGCCACATAGGCGTAATGTCTAAACGCTCGTCAACCCAATCATAGATTTTGTTCAGCACAGATTACGCCCCCTTACTTAACAAATTTATTTGGTTCTGGTTGTCCAAGATATAAAATCCCGTCTTTTTCTTTTGTTGGATATGAATCCAACGGTGCTGTCGGTGGTGTACCAGGTACATTTTTACCGTTTTTGTGATACATTCCACCATGGCATGGGCAATAGAACATTTCTTTATGATCCGGGTTCCCATTCCAGTTAACAGTACAACCAAGGTGTTTACAAACTGGTGAAAGTGCAATGACCTTGCCCTCTTTGTTTTTATAAACCCATGCAGTTTGTGTTACTTCTGATGTGTACCACGCATCTTTTTGCTCATAAGAGAAATCGACACGTACTGGCTCATTCGTTAATTCTGATACCTTTTGCTTCGTCGCTCTAAAATCTCCAGCAGCTTCCGTTTTCAACACCGGATCAACTGCAAAGCGAACCATCGGCATTAACATTCCTGCCGCCATGAAACCGCCTACACCCGTAAGTGTATAGTTAAGGAATTGACGTCTAGATACACGATGTTTGCTCATCCTTTTCCCCCCTCTATCGTAAGGTAAGTCCGTCGGACATATTTCGCACAAATATAAAACTAGGACATAACTATGATATATTAAACTCTATACAAGGTCAATAACCGTCTAATCTAAAAGATGGAAACAATGTGAAGTTTTTATGAATTTTTTTGCCATTTTTGTACAATCACATTTAACAGTTGTTTCACCTGATCTTCCATAATCGAATGTTTATATTGATCATCCAAATTTTCAAGCGGGATGGAAGGAACCCAGATCAAGCGATCACCCAGCATTTCCTCTACCTGTTTCCATCCGCTGTCTGATGTTAAGTAGAAGATATGTTTGACTCCGCTTTCACTTAATTCTTCTGCCCACCGAGACAGCCTGGATATCCCATCCTCTCTCGCCTCAGACAGTCTATATGTAAATGTCGGAGTCATCATCATCCTGCCCTTGAACTGCCTTTCAAGATGTAAGGTGAGTAGATTGATAAATTCTGATTGAGCGGCAGAGACCCTTATATCTTTCCCGAAATCCACAGGAACAACCGGGATGACAGCCGTATCTATGTATGCTTTTTCCGCTTCAAATACTTCAATATCTTTAACATTCCAAATCATGTAATACCCTCACTTTTTATTTCATTTTTCACTTCCCATCATATCACTTTACTTCCTTTTTTAAAAAGGGATTTCACTTTTCGAGTGGTTGTTTTCGTAATTTTTGTTTCTTTTGTATCAACAAGTGGTTGGTGATTGCAGTTCGCTTTCAACGATACTTGAGTTTAGCTTTGGGAGGAGCCGCGTTAGTAGTATGCTCCAAATCTATTCTTCCTATCTAAAAAAAACATAAAAAATAATCGAATGAAGAGATGTTCTCTTCATTCGACTATTCAGGTTAAGCTATTCAATTCTTTAGTCAATTTATTGAAGGTCGTTTTGTCCCCAGTATCCAACGCTTGATCGATCTCCTTTAACAAACGGTCCCGTTGGAATGATTGAAGGCTTTCCTTCAGGAATTGTTCCGCTACAACCCTGTCTTTCTCATTGATTAATAAATACTTAGGCATAAAGGGGTTTTCTTCCAGTACAGCTGCAAATTGATAACTTGAATTCGCCTTGCTGAAGTTAAGCTGAATATAGATGTCTTCATCTTTATTCAAACGAATATCATGGAATGACTTTTCTGCATCAGTTGTCATGATATTTTCTTTGTAAAAGCGGAACGGAACATCTTCCACACAGTGTGCGGACATCACCAAGCCTCTGGGACAGTATTGAGATTCTTCAACAAAGTGAACCTTTTTCATTAATTGGTCATGACTCATCAGATAATTTAAAATCCACACACATTCTCTTCTTTTTAATTGATATCGGTTCAAAAACCAGCGAATAAATTCTTTCTTCTCGTTGACAGAAACAGGGGTGGTCATGGTTTTCCCTCCTCTGCAGAATCCTTTTTTATAAGGTCCGTTTTCTTAGCCTAAAGTTCAGAAACATTCGTCACTTAAGGTGCACATCATGTGCGTTTCAATAGCATCCGCATCCCTTGCCCCACAGATCTTGTTCAGTCTTGCAATCTTTCAATCAAATCCTGCCATTCGTCATTTGAAGGATCCATTTCAATCAGGTGTTTATATACTTCTACTGCTTCACCCCTGAGTCCTTCCTCTACTAAAAATTGTCCGTACTCTAGTAAAAACTCTTGATGATTCTTAAAATAAGTATATGCAATGCGGTATTGTTTTAATGCCTGATTATATTGTTCAAGCCCTTCATAAGCTTTCGCAAGATCCCAATTAATCTGGGGCTCTTCTTCCCCTTCTACTGTAACCATCTGGGCGATTTCCAACACATCATCAAACCGGTCTTGTGTAAAGAAATATTTATTGATGACAAGAGCCGCCTCTAAATAACCCGGATCAAGCGCCAATGCTTCTCTCAAGAATTTTTCGGCTTCTTTTTCCATTCCAAGTTTCAAGGAAATTTTCCCTCCGAATAAATTCAGCTCCTTGTTGTATTCATCCTGCTTTACTCCCTCTTGTACGGTTTCCAGGCTTTCCTTTAGCCTTTCTTCACGTTCGTACGATTGAGCCAATAATAGATAAACGGAGTGATATTCAGGGTCGAGTTCCTTAACCGATTCAAACTTTTCAATTGCCTTTTCGTAGAAACCGGCTTGGTACGCAGTAAATGCATACCCGAACAAGGTGTTGATTTCAAGATGTTCATCCAGAGCTTTCTCGTAGTGAGTCAAGGCTTCTTCAAAGGCACCTCCCACACTGAAAGCCTCCGCCAACCTCTGATGAACATTTGTACCGCCAAGCTCAGTCGTCCCTTTCCCAGTGAGAATCTGATAATGCCTGATCGCTTCAAGGAATCTTCCTGTTTCAGAATATAATTCCCCCAGTCCGAAATCAATGACTGGCTCATCCGGCAAGAGTTTCTTCGCATGTAATAGCTTTTGTTCACTTACTTCAAATAAGCCCTGCATTTGGTAAAGGTCTGCTAATAGAAGCAAAGCTCGTGGATAAGACGGGTCTTCCTCATCTATTTCGGCAAGTTTGTCGATGGCTTCTTCTTCATTGTCCATCTCCACCATTACTTCTCCAAGCTCTATAAGAAGCTCTCCCTCACCGGGGTAATACTGAAGGAGATTCTCATACAGCTCTTTGGCTTCTTCCAAAAACCCCAAATGATGCAATTCTTCAGCTAGACTATATTTCTCTTCATGACTTCCAAATTTCAATACTTGCTTATACTGTTTCTTCGCTTCTTCTAATTTTCCTTCTTCTAAAGAAGATAACATTTGTTCCGCGTATGACATGGTCAATTCCTTTCTACAAAAAACTTGTATTCATTTAAATAAAGTAACCCGGTGTCTGGATGATTAGTTCTTCACCCGCTCCAGGATAAAAATTTCCTTTATTATTTACGTAATGATATTTACCTCTGTTCATAGTACATTTTAGCACATGATGTTCATAAAGAAATGATAAGGGCTCTGTATCCTTTTCGATATCTGATTTCATATAGAGGTTATAACTTAATTCTCCACCCACCAAAAAATTCCCTCTAAAAGGATATATCCCAATTTTCTTCAGTATATCTAAGGACAAGGGGACTCTATGAGGAATCTCATATGAAAGATGAGGTATTTTCTCGGTTTCCATCGCATTTTGCCATATTTTAAGATGCTTCAATTTGGTTTTGTTGTCTATACTTGTCGAAAAAAAAGGGACAAAAGTAATAGGATAATCATATAATAATCCTTTGATCCATCCCCAGCGAACATCCCTAAACGATTCTATCTGGTCAATAGGAACCCAGATGACCGGAACTTTGTGCCGCTTGCATAATCGTATGATCGATGGAGTGAGAAGCTTTGCAGAAGATTTCAACCCTATTGTGTAATCAAGTGGGCAGTTTAACAATGAGGTTTTCCGTTCATTGAGTTCTTTCAGAAACTCATATTCATACGTTATCGAAAAGGCCGTTAAAATCGTCGTACATCCTTTATGAATAAATTCATTCAGGTAATAGTTCTTTACTGACGTGAAATCGATCCCCTTGGGTACTTCCAGATCACACATCACATGGCCAGGTGTCATCATAAAAGGTGAAACATCCATTTTCATATAACGGTAATAAGTGAAACTGTCCCTGATCGCTGACACTTTATTGTCTATTACCAGTAATGAAGTTTGAATGATTTTTGTATCTTTTACCCAATTCGCGTTATCAATGATATACGTGCTCAATCTGCCATCCCCTCCCTTTATAGACAAGCTATGAAAGAAAAGAAGAATCCATGCAGGTTGTTCAAATAAAAAGGAGCGGTGAAAGGGCCGTCTTGCTCCCCACCACCGCTCAAGAAGAGTAGCACTGAATCAATTCAATAACAGTTGATTAACATGATCAAAGAAACTTGGATACGAAATATTCACAGATTCTGATCCATTAAGGTATACATCAGAATCTGTCAGTAAAGATGCTACGGCTAGCGTCATGCCGATCCGGTGGTCACCCCAGGAATGGACTTCGCCACCATGCAAAGCCGTTTTCCCTTTGATGATCATCCCGTCTTCCGTTCCTTTTATATCGGCTCCTAGCTTACTAAGCTCATTTACGACCGCATCTATACGATTGGTTTCCTTCACTTTTAATTCCTCTGCATCCTTGATGACTGTCTTCCCACTTGCTTGAGTTGCTAACAGGGCGATAACAGGTATTTCATCAATTAGTGAAGGAATGAGATCTCCACCGATTTCAATACCTGTTAGATCAGAAGATTCCACAAGAATGTCACCAATCGGTTCCCCTTCTTTGGAGTGTTCGACCACTTCTACAGACGCTCCCATCTTCTTCATGACTTCCACGATACCTATCCGTGTTTCATTAAGTCCAACATTCTTTAATACAACTCTGCTACCAGGAACAATTGCAGCGGCCACCATAAAGAATGCTGCAGAGGAAATATCTCCTGGAACATATATTTCTGTTCCTCTCAGGGATTGACCACCCTTTACCTTTATCGTTTCTCCATCTCTTTCAACCGTACCACCAAACTCGACAATCATCTTTTCTGTATGATTCCTTGTTCGTTCCGGTTCTACAATTTCTGTCGTTCCTTCTGCTTGAAGCCCCGCCAATATTAGAGCTGATTTCACCTGTGCACTCGCTACAGGTAATGAGTAGCGAATCCCCTTAAGGTTACCTCCCCTGATGGATAATGGAGTGAAATTACCTTCATCGCGCCCATCTATTAACGTTCCGAATTGTTTCAATGGTTCTGTCACTCTTTTCATCGGACGTTTCGCAATCGAGTCATCACCTATTAGAACCGTGTGGAAAGGTCTACCTGCTAAAATCCCCATGATCAGCCGGGTTGTGGTTCCCGAGTTCCCTACATTCAGAATATCCTTTGGCTCTTTGAGGTGATCCCATCCTTTTCCATGCACGATCACTTCCTCGTCCGACACGTCAATTTCAACACCTAATTTACGAAAACAGGAAATGGTGCTTAAACAATCCTCTCCCATAAGGAAATTATGTATGACCGTTTTGCCAACAGCAATGGATCCAAACATAATAGATCGATGTGAAATCGATTTATCTCCAGGTACGTGAAGCTCACCCTTCAAGGCTTTCTTTGGGTTTATCAGTCTTTTTTTTCCTTCCATCCTTACCACCCTCATCCTAAGAATAATTCATAGCTTGTATGTTCGTTTAAACAATTAACAGCTCTCGTCCGGTCTTCAGATGTTTGAAAACTAATCACTAAGACTCCATAAATATCTTCTCTCGTCTCCATAATCCTGATATTCGTCAAACTGATGTCCTCCTGCGCAAGATAACCGGTCACTTCAGAAATCACACCAGGGTAATCAGGTACATCAACAAAAAGATCATAGAATGAAGGAATTGCCCCTTTTTCCAGAATCGGCAGATCATCCCGAAATGTTTTCGCTTCATGAAAATAGTCGAAAATTTTCTGTGTATCACTTGTTTCGATGATCGACATTACCTCTTCCATCTCTAACTTCCAATCTTCCAGAAGAGAAAGCAGCACCCTTCTGTTTTGAAGAGTGATGTCCTTCCACATAGTTGGATTGGATGAAGCAATCCGTGTAATATCCCGAAACCCTCCTGCTGCCAACCTCCGCAAATACGGATGCCCCTCAGAAGATGTTCGCGCCTGATGTACGAGGGAAGCCGCAACAATATGAGGGAAATGACTAATCATCCCGGTCAATTCATCATGCTCTTTTGGATTTACAATCAAGAATTTTGCATGAGTTCCCCTCAGCCATTCCTTCAGCTTTCTCACGTTTTCTTCAGAGGAATTGGGACCTGGAGTGAGCATGTAAAAGGCATTTTCGAATAAAATTTCTTTAGCAGCTGCTACTCCACTTTTATGTGACCCTGCCATAGGGTGTCCACCAATAAATTGAAGTCCTCTTCCCGTCAACACTTCAGAGGATTTCATGATTTGTTCCTTTGTGCTTCCAGTATCAGTGATTATTACCGTCTCTTTAAGAACAAATCCTAGAAATTGATCTATTATCCTTTCTGTTTGAAAAACAGGAGTCGCGATGATAATCAGATCCGCTTGTTCCGCAGCCTCCTGTAAGGATATTGACATTTCATCGATAATGCCTAGAGATTTTGCAAGCCTTAGTTCTTTTTGATTGACATCATGTCCGATGATTTTAGCATTTGGATGTTCATTTTTAATTACCAGGGCCAGGGATCCTCCAATTAACCCCATTCCAATGACCAGCACCGTTCCGTTCATAGTTGTCCACCTCATTTGATTTGAAAAAAGTCGGAAAGGATCAAGCCCTCTCCGACATCCCTACTTTCACACACGGTTTTGAAGGGCTAAAAATTCTTTCATATTCTCAATGACCTCTTCATTCTGCTCATGAGACCCAACCGTTACTCTGACGGAATGAGGATACCCTAATGCTTCTCCGGACCTTACAATGAAACCCTTACTCATTAGGTATTGAAATACATCATCTCCGCTAACGCCGAAGTCGATTAACACAAAGTTTGCTTGTGAAGGAAAGTAGTCCAGCCCACGTTCCTTACAGAAAAGGTAATATTGTTCGAGTCCTCTTCGGTTATGATCCCTGCACTCCTCAATAAAAGCCTGGTCCTCAATCGCTGCAGCAGCAGCCCCTTGAGCTAGCGTATTATTATTGAACGGTTCACGGATTGGTTCTAACTTTCCGATCACTTCTTGATTCCCAATCCCAAACCCCACTCGGAAACCGGCTAGGCCGTATGCTTTCGAAAATGTACGAGTGATTAATAATTGGGGATATGATTTCAATAATTCCAAGGAATCGTAATAATCTTCAGCCACTGCATATTCATAATACGCCTCATCGAGTACAACAAGGACATGTGAAGGAACACTATCTAAAAAGGATATAAGCTCCTCCTTCCTGATATATTCCCCAGTGGGATTATTAGGGGAGCAAAGCCAAACGATGGAAGTGGTATCATCAATTTCTTCGAGCATTTTGGATAATTGATGTCTACCAGCTGGATCAAGAGGCACTTCTCTTATTTCAGCCCCTTCAACTATGGCATTGTGTTTATATTGAGGGAAAGTCGGCGTTGCCATTACGGTGCTTTTATCTCTATCTAATAAAGCTCTTGCGATAATCTCAATCACTTCGTCTGACCCATTTCCAAACAGTAATTGTCGGGAGTCAACAGATAGATGTTCAGCCACCTTCATGCGTAATTCCTTTGCATAACCGTCAGGATAAATCGCGTGAGAAAGTGCGTTCGTTTTAAGAAATGCTTCTACGTTTTTAGAACAGCCAAATGGGTTTTCATTTGAAGCAAGTTTCACAACTTTCTCTAGGTTGAATTGCTCTTTCACATCATCCATCGTTTTACCAGGCTGATATGCTTTAAGATTTTGAATTTGAGATTTCCACTTCATGTTTAAACTTCCTTTCACTCAATTTCATATCACAGTCTCTTCCTGAAATAGAAGCTAATCCTTTTTCAAGTCAGGACGCAAGCTGACTGCATTTTTCATATAGATATGTTGGATATCCTTCTGAGGTGTAGCTGTATTATAGTGGATCATCACTCTGATGCAGAGGGGCAATCCGTGTGGTACTTCCAATTCTTGCATACACATTACAGGGACATATTTCCATTCTTCAAAGCTCCTCAATGCTTTAGCAGGAAATACGTTTGATATGTCGCTTGTAGCAGAAATAAATACAGATGCGACATTTTCTGCCTTGATTGTATTATGTAAAATCATTTCCTTTAAGAGACTTTCAGTTGAAAGGAGAATTTCCTTTTCATTATCACGATCTGCTGTAGTGGCACCCCGAATTCCCCTGATCATTCTTCCACTCTCCCTTTTTCTATTATTCATGTTTCTTCCTTGAATTACAGAAAGGATTTACAATTGACGAATAAATTCGTCCGCTCGCTTTAAGTCTTCATGGTCTACATTCACCATGGTCGGTTCCCCAATTCCCTTTAATAATACAAAGACAGGATGCCCATTTTGTGATTTTTTATCATGTTTCATACCTTCATATAATGTTTCAAAGCTGATGCTTGAAGGAACGGTCAGATTATAACCAAGAGAGGAAATCCATTCAATGAATGTCTTCAGGTTAAACGAAAGATTGCAGTATTGTTCACTAAGAAACAACGCATAAATCATCCCGATCATGACCGATTCACCATGAGTCCGATTTCCATAGCCGCTCGCACTCTCAACAGCGTGACCATACGTATGGCCAAAGTTTAAGAATGCCCGTATATTGGACTCCCTTTCATCCTTTGATACGATTTCTCCTTTAACTCGAATTCCTTTTATAATGCACTCCATTAAGAAATTCTTATCAATATGATTTGCCGTTCGGAACGAATGCATCAGTTCATTTAAGAAGTGGCTATCAGATAAAAAGGCATGTTTGATCACTTCTGAGAAACCGGATAGTACTTCCATTCTCGGTAAAGTCGTAAAGTAATCCAGATCAAAAAATACAGCTTCCGGCTGATAAAACTGCCCTACCATATTTTTTCCAAGCGGGTGATTGATTGCTACTTTCCCACCCACGGCACTGTCATGGGCGAGTATCGTTGTCGGTATACTAATGAAAGGGATTCCTCTCATGTACGTAGATGCGACGAATCCGGCAAGGTCACCTATGGCCCCTCCCCCGAAAGCAACCACTAGAGAGCCGCGGTCAACATGGTTTTTCAGCCCATGGGTGATGGCATCTTCATATGCAGCAAAGCTTTTCGCCTTTTCACCTCGAGGGGCCTTATATGTGGTTACGTCAAATGATTTCTGTAACAGACCTGTCAATACCTTACCATGCATCTCATATACCGCTTCATCCGCAATCAACCAAAGCCTAGAAACACCCGGGAAAGACTCCTTAATAAAAGAAACAATCTCATTCGTCATCTCTACTCCAATTTTCACCTCATACGTTTTGGAGGCAGTTTGAATGGTTACCTGTTTCATTTCATTAATACTCCTTGGATTCTTGACGTTGTCTATTGATCTCTTCAGAAAGTTTATCAAATTGATCACTATTGAATTGTTCCACGATGGCTGAAGCAAGCTCCCAGGCGACTACTGCTTCTGCGACTACGCTTGCAGCGGGTACCGCACAGCTATCTGATCTTTCGATACTCGCCTTAAACGGTTCCTTGGTTTCGATATCCACGCTCTGCAAAGGTTTATATAGAGTAGGAATCGGCTTCATGACCCCTTTGACTCGGATTGGCATCCCGGTCGTCATGCCACCTTCAAAGCCGCCTAAACGATTCGTTTCACGGTAGTACCCTCGTTCTTCACTCCACCCAATTTCATCATGGACTTCACTTCCCGGTTTTCTGGCCATCTCAAAGCCCAACCCGAATTCGACACCTTTGAATGCATTTATACTCATGACTGCCATAGCAATTTTCGCATCCAGCTTACGGTCGTAATGAACGTAACTTCCGATTCCAGACGGCATACCCTCCACGATAACCTCGACAACTCCGCCAATGGAATCCCCATTTTGCTTCGCTTCATCGATTAAGTTCATCATTTTCTGTGCTGCATCTTCATCCAGACAACGGACAGGGGATTCCTCTGTAATATCCCTCAAATCATCTATGGAATCATAATCAACTTTCTCTGATTTGATTCCGCCAATTTCAAGAACATGACCGACTACGTCGATCCCTAATAACTTCAATAGCTTCTTCGCAACCGATCCTGCTGCCACTCTGACAGTCGTCTCTCTCGCTGAAGACCTTTCCAATACATTCCGTAAATCTCTATGTCCATATTTCATACCGCCAACAAGATCGGCGTGACCAGGTCTCGGTCGTGAAATCTTTCTCTTCACTTCCTCTTCCTGACCCTCTTCAAGGGGTTCGATCCCCATCACTTTCGTCCAGTGGGTCCAGTCCTTATTCTCCACTACCAGCCCGAGCGGTGATCCAAGGGTCTCTCCATGTCTCACTCCACCTACAATAGAGGCACGGTCTTTCTCAATTTGCATTCTTCTACCACGACCGTACCCTTTTTGTCTTCTCGCCAAGTTATCATTGATATCTTCGGCCACTAATGGCATGCCTGCCGGAAGACCTTCAATGATGGTCGTTAATTGTGGTCCATGTGATTCCCCAGATGTTAAGTATCTCATTTCGCTTTCCCCCTTCAACTCGTTAAAGAATTATGTACCAATATAACATAGAATTTATATTCTTTCCTAGTCTTAAAGTTTAAATAATTTTCTATTATTCAGTTCCTTCATAAAGAAAAAACGATGTGAATCTGTCATATTTGGAATTCACAGATTGTTTCAACGCTCTAAGGCAATGAAGAGTCCGTCCAAAAATATGAAGATTGACATCGTAGTTTTTACATTTTTTTGTAGAAAAATGTGTCTTCTGTTTCAAAACCGTATTGTGAAGGATTGAAGATTTGTTCAGTACTTCCTACAAAAAGAACGCCACCCGGCTTTAATGAGGCATGAAACTTTTTGTATAAAAGATTTTTTGCGTCCTCTGTAAAATAAATTAAAACGTTTCTGCAAACAATCAGGTCATACTTCCCTTCAAAGGGATCAGACAATAAGTTTTGCTGTTTAAATGTTACAGTTTTCTTCACTTCGTCTTTCAATTTATACAAAGTTCCTTCTTGCGTGAAAAATTTCTCTTTCATCCCAGGAGGAACTTCATTCAATGAACGTTCTGGATAGACACCATTCATTGCTCGTTGAAGGGCATTTTTATCAATGTCCGTGGCCGTTATCGATGCTTTTATTTGAGGGGTATACTTGGACATCATCATGGAAAGAGTATAAGGCTCTTCCCCAGTGGAACATGCTGCACTCCAGAGTTTGAGAGATTTATTCTCATTTAACAGTCTCGGTAAGATTTTAGTCTCAAGAATTTCCCATCGTTTATAATTACGAAAAAACTCTGAAACATTAATCGTCATCCTATCAAGAAATTCTTCCATTTCTTTTTCATCCCGGTTTAACACACCAAAGAACTCCTGAAAGCTCCCGTATCTCTTCTTTTCGTATAGTGCGGTCAACCTACGTTTCATTTGGGCTTCTTTGTATAGGGCTAAATCGATGCCCGTCTTCCGTTTTATCCCTAGAATAAATTCACTATAATCATTTGACATTAGGATCCACACTCTCTTTGCTACCTTAAAGGTATAAGGCTATATTTACTATATCGAACATTCCAAGAAAAACTTAAATCAATATCCACAGAAAAAAAGCAAGTCGTCCTAAAACGACTTGCTTCTGTACAATAAACTCTGTTAAAAAGGATATGTGCTATCCCTAATATAGTCAGTAGTATATTAGTAAACCCACTCATTCATTAACTTAGAATATTCCACTAGCTCTTCTTCTTTAAAGAATAACCCGATTTCTCTAACAGCGCTTTCAGCAGAGTCAGAACCGTGAATGATATTCTTTCCGACCGTAAGTCCGAAATCACCGCGGATCGTGCCAAGAGCAGCATCCTTAGGGTTTGTTGCTCCCATCATTCCACGAGCTGTTGTGATAACATTTTCACCTTGCCAAACCATTGCAAAGACTGGCCCAGAAGTAATGAAGTCAACAAGTTCTCCAAAGAAAGGTCTTTCCTTGTGCTCGCCATAATGCTCTTTTGCCAGGTCATCTGAAATGCTCATAAGCTTTGCTCCAACTAATTGGAAGCCCTTTTTTTCGAAACGTGATACGATGTCACCGATTAACCCTCTTTGTACGCCGTCAGGCTTTACCATTAAAAACGTCTTTTCCATCTTCCCCACTCCTAAATTATGTATGTATAGAAGTCCTAAGGACATCCCACGAAAATAGTAACACTGATTAGGGGTTTTGGCAACGTTTCCATTTTAAATTTTCTTAATATTTTCTCTTGCCGATATAGTTTGCAATATTTTTCAAGGTTTTCTTCACACGGTTGTACGGAAGGTGCTCCAAATCTCTCAGTGCCTTGTCTAAATACATTCCACTCAGCTGATGAGAGCGCTCTATGGCATCTGTTCCACGGATGGACGCAATAATTTCTTCCATCTCATCACGGGAAGTATACTCGGATACTTTTTCAATTTTCGATTTAAGGGCCGGATTCTCCATTGCATATAAAATCGGAAGGGTGATATTCCCTTGCCATAAATCACTTCCAGCAGGCTTCCCAAGTTCTTCTTCACTAGCTGTAAGGTCCAAAATATCATCTGTGATCTGAAAGCTCATTCCCACATTATAACCAAAGCGATATAGTCGTCTATGGATTTCTTCTGGAGCACCTGATGAAATGGCCCCCAGCTGGCAACTTACCGCGATAAGCAGGGCTGTTTTCCTTTTAATTCGTAAAAGATAATTTCGCAAATTCTGGTCAAAGTGATATTTATCTTCGATCTGTGCGATTTCTCCCTTGCAAAGTTCAACAAGCGTGTGAGATAGAATTTGGTGTGCTTCTGGTACCTTGATTTGAGTCATGTACTCAAGAGCCCTTGCAAAGATATAGTCCCCGGTATACATGGCGATCCGGTTATCCCATTGAGCTTTAACCGTCGGCTTTCCCCTTCTTAATTCCGCATCATCAATGACATCATCATGTACCAGGGAAGCCATGTGCATTAACTCAAGTGCTACGGCCACATTCTTCACAATGTTGATATCATATTGTCCAAACTTTGCCGACAATAAGACAAAAACAGGACGGATTCTCTTGCCACCTGCCTGCAGAAGATGAAGGGACGCTTCTTGTAAAAGCTGGGACTCGGACTCTATCGCCACTTCCAATTCCTTTTCAATTTCATCTATATCCGTTTTAAGAAACGAATACATCCTGTTTAGCTTCATAGTTTTTCCACCTAATTTACGAATTTCTTACTTTCTCCCCGAATGCATAGCGGCAACCCCGCCACTATAGGGCTTTACATGTATATCTTTAAAGCCTGCTTCTTTAAACATAGTTGCAAGCTCCTTCATCCCAGGGAAATCTCTTGCAGATTCCTGAAGCCATGAATATTCGGTAAAGCTCTTTGCAAATACCTTTCCGAACACAGGCATAACGAAGCGGAAATACATGAAGTAAAGCTGTTTGAATCCAAACATGGTAGGTTGGGAGGTTTCAAGACAAACAACCATACCTCCAGGCTTAACGACCCTATACATTTCTTTAAGAACATGGAGATAGTCCGGGACGTTCCTCAAACCGAACCCAATCGTTACATAATCAAATGAATCATCGTCAAAAGGCAGCTCCATTGCATTTCCATGAATGAGTTCAATGTTATTCAAATGGGAATCCTTCACTTTTTCTTCACCGATTGAGAGCATATTCTGGCTGAAATCAAGGCCTACTACCTTCCCTGTTTCACCAACTTCTTCACCTATTGCCAAAGTCCAATCCGCGGTTCCACAGCATACGTCGAGAGCCTCTGTCCCTCTCTTGACGTCCATATGTTTCATCGTTTCTTTTCTCCACTTTTTATGTTGTTGGAAGCTAATTACCGAATTCATCTTATCATAGTTCGAATAAATCTTTTCAAATACTCCATGAACTCTTTGTTCTTTGGACTGCTGCATTTCGTTTTACCCTTCTTCCGCGTATAGTTTGGTCATTGGTTCAGGCTCAGCATAAGGAAACAGTTGTACAATCATCTTTTTAAAATAGGGTGTGACAGGTTCTATGTTGTCTAAATGAGTTTGAATCGATTTCTTCGTCTCCCCAATTAATTCATCCAGTTTGGAAATCAGGCGTTTGGATTGTTCTTTCGTTAACTGCAAATCCGTCCCACCGTTTTCTGTGTTATTCATTAAAGTGGAAAGCGCCTTAATAAAACTTGTATCCCTAGATTGTTCCAGGCATACCTTCTCTTGAAGAAGCTTCTTGTAAAGCAGCGATTCCCCAACGATTTCGATCCATTTGTCATCATCAAAGAAATGGTAAAATTCGGACACGATCGCTGACTCTCTTTTCTTCACCCTTATAATGAGGTCATCGAGGTTTTTATGTTCATCCTTGTAAATGGAAATTTTACTTTCATTCACTTCTTTAATGGCTTTCGCTAAATGTGCAATCAGGTCTACATCATCTGTGTTTGCGAGAATTTTGTAATAAAGGCTACTAAAGTACACTCCAGCCAGAACCGTCAGCTGCCTTTCCTTCAAGGAGTCACGCTCAGAGATTGTAACCTTTTCATGGGTATCAAGGGCTATCTGTAATAACATGGCAGTCGAAATCCACTGTACCACTTCTTCATTCATGGTCCGGCCTTCACATGCAAAAGGCAGGAGCAGGAAATAGATCCGGTCACGATCAATATACGGTTGATCGATGTACTCCTTAAGGTAAGAGTGATGTAACTGCTCTTCTATGTATTGATGAATGATATTCGCTTGATGGTTACAATCAATGAATTTCATACCCTTTAATCCCCATTTCTACTATGTATCAGTCTAAAAATTTCAGCATTAGATATTATACCATAAAATCCACAGCAATAGGGAACCAGTCTTACCCTATATAAAGCTGACTATAACAAAGGGGACGACTACGAATCGTTACTCTTCTTAGTCCGTCCCACCTTTATCTTCTCTACACGGGGAAAGCCGGATAGAGTATTATTTCTTGTTATCACTTTCCACTTCACCGTAACTAGTGACGATGGTTGCTTTCCCTCTTACTTTAATCGCAGAGGTATGATCAGTGAACTGTGCAATCATGACTTCACCTTTATCAAGCTTCTCTGAATGATGAAAACGAGTGTCTGTCCCCCTGGTAAGCCCGATCACATTCACACCATCTTCAATTGCTTTAATGACGATATAATCGTTTGAGTTCATCATTGACCCCTCCTAATTCTTAATAAAAGAAAGAACTTCGCTTCGTGCTTGAGGGTCTTCTTTAAACGAACCTCTCACAGCTGTTGTCACTGTACTTGAACCGGGCTTCTTTACACCTCTCATGGTCATGCACATATGCTCTGCTTCAACGACAACCATCACACCATGTGGTTTAAGTGTCTCCATGATTGTATCCGCCACGGTAGAGGTGATTCTTTCTTGAAGCTGAGGTCGCTTCGCAACGGATTCAACCGCTCTTGCCAGTTTACTTAGACCAGCCACTCGACCATCTTTCGGGATGTACGCAACATGTGCTGTTCCGTAAAAAGGGACAAGATGATGCTCGCACATGGAATAGAAAGGAATATCCTTCACAAGTACCAATTCTTCATGATCTTCACTAAATATCGTTTCAAAATATTCTTTCGGGTCATGATCGAGCCCTGAGAATACTTCTGCATACATTTTCGCCACTCGCTTTGGCGTATCTAATAATCCTTCTCTATTAGGATTCTCTCCAATTGCTTCTAATATTAATCGAATCGCTTCTTCTATTTGGCCATGATTGACTTGTGCCATAATGTTGTCCCCCTATAGTAACTTAAAGAAATAGTAACATTGTTAATATTAGCACAAGCCTATAATGTCATCAAAGACTAGTGCTTTAGAAGTTTTATAATAATATAAAAACGTCTGGAAGAGAATAAATTTCCACACATATTTTCATGGTAATCCATCCATACTAAAAATAGAATAAAAAAAGGCCGCATAAATATGCGACCTTTCATCATTACGCTCAAAGTATGTAATTATTTTACAGCTTCTTTAAGCGCTTTACCTGGTTTGAAAGCAGGTACTTTGCTAGCTGAGATTTCGATCTCTTCACCTGTTTGTGGGTTGCGACCTTTACGGGCTGCGCGCTCACGTACTTCGAAGTTACCGAATCCGATTAATTGTACTTTATCACCATTTGCAAGTGAATCTTGAATTGTATCGAAAACAGCGTCAACCGCTTTTGTAGCGTCCTTCTTAGATAGCTCAGCAGCTTCTGCAACAGCATTGATTAGTTCTGTCTTGTTCATGCCATTCACCTCCTCCCAAGGAAATGTCTCAGTCATGATTCATTTACTTTAATATCATTAGTAAACAACTTTAGCGAATTCTATACATAAAGTGTAGAAAAAACGCTTGAAAACGTTGCTGAATCAATATTCAACAACAATTCTGTTAAAAGATTATCACAATAGATTCACCTTAGCAAGAACAAATCAAGAAATAATGGGAATCTTTTCTTATTTGAAACACAAATGTAATAGAAACACCATCAATCCCTTTATCCTTGCCGTCTATTCAACCTATCACTTCTCATCGATGACTGCAACTTATACCCTCACCGATGGTACTCTCTTTTACTTCCCATTCTTGTATCCCCTTAAACATCGACACCCGCTGTTTCATCCGGAATGTATATCCTATCTGATGGTTAGGAAAGAAATAAACAACGGATAAACCCTTTATATAAAAGGGTTTATCCGTTGTTTATTTTATTATGGCATCTTAATCTCATGCCTCAATTAATAAATATACAATGTGGTAACAACTGTTTCTCGATATTAAATTTTCTTATTGAAAAAATAATTTAGTTTGGGACATAACTAAATCTCTTCAATCGAAACGTGAATAATATCTGGATAAATCATATGATTAGTATCTGTTGATTTCCGTTGGAGGTTAGCGGCATTCAAAAAAAAAGACCCTCCTAGGAAGGTCAAAGTTGCTTATAGTATGATGGCGATTAATCCACCTGATCCTTCATTTATGATTCTTTCCAGCGTATCTTTCAATTTATATCGGGCATTTTCCGGCATTAACGATAACTTCGCCTGGATTCCCTCCCGTACAATAGAACTTAAGCTTCTGCCGAAGATATCCGAGTTCCAGATCGATAGCGGGTCATCTTCGAAATCCTGCATTAAGTAGCGCACTAGTTCTTCGCTTTGTTTTTCGGTACCGATGATTGGTTCGAATTTGGACTGCACATCCACTTTAATCATGTGTATGGATGGGGCAACAGCTTTCAAGCTGACCCCGAATCTGGATCCCTGTCTGATGATTTCCGGTTCATCAAGACTCATATCATTTAAGGAAGGGGCAGCAATCCCATATCCAGTCTGCTTCACCATTCTTAACGCGTCGGAAATTTGATCATATTCTGCTTTCGCATGGGCAAAATCCTGCATTAATTCGAGGAGATGATCTTTCCCGCGAATTTCCACCCCAACAATTTCCTTCAAAACTTCATCATACAGTTCATCAGGTGCGTACAAGTCAATTTCGGCAATTCCTTGACCCATATCAATCCCGGCAAGTCCTGCACGCTCGATATGATCGAATTCACTGAAGTGATGAACAACACGATCGACATCACGCAATCGTTTAATATCTTTCACTGTTTCTTTCACTGCTTCCTGGTAGTTCTGTCTCAACCAGTGCTCTTCCTTGAGAACCATCACCCAGCTCGGAAGATTGACATTCACTTCTAGTACCGGGAATTCAAATAACGCTTCTCTAAGCACACTGAGAACATCCGAGTCTCTCATACTCTCGACGCTCATAGAAAGAACAGGAATGTCATACTTATCTTGCAGCTTCACTCTTAGGTCTTCTGTCTCAGGAGCATGAGGTCTTGCAGAGTTGATTACCATGATAAATGGTTTACCTACCTCTTTCAGCTCCTCGATCACTCTTTCTTCCGCTTCAATGTAATCTCCCCTGCCGATTTCCCCGATAGAGCCATCCGTCGTCACAACCACTCCAATCGTGGAGTGCTCCTGGATTACTTTACGAGTCCCAATCTCAGCAGCTTCATGAAATGGTATAGGTTCCTCATACCAAGGTGTATTGATCATCCTAGGTCCATTTTCATCTTCGTATCCTTTAGCACCCGGGACTGTATACCCTACACAATCTACCAATCTCACATTCACATCAAGTCCTTCATCCACGTGAACGGAGATCGCTTGGTTTGGAACAAACTTCGGTTCAGTCGTCATAATAGTCCTGCCAGCCGCACTTTGGGGTAACTCATCTTGCGCTCTAGCCCGTTCTGATTCACTTGCGATGTTAGGAAGGACAACCAGTTCCATGAACTTCTTGATAAATGTTGATTTTCCTGTTCTAACTGCTCCTACCACACCTAAATAGATATCTCCGCCTGTTCTTTCGGCAATGTCCTTAAATAGATCGACTCTTTCCAAGAGATTCCCTCCCATCTTATATTCCAGGGATGTTTCATCCGTGTATTCTGTCTCACATTCTATATTTATGATGTTGTCCCAATGACTTATGACTATTAATATGCTTTTTTTCCCTCCTTATGATTAAAAGTGAAAAATTTATTATGTCTTTAGCACTTATGAGCATTGGTTTTGATGAATTTCCCTATAAAGGATGATATAAAAATAATAACCCTTCCCTTACAATATATTTTGTAAGAAAAGGGTTATGCCTATTTTGTCATAAAGACGGGTTCGTTATTTTCATCAACAGTATAAGGGAGGGAATATGCGGGCACGAAGAATGAGTCTTCCACAAGTAGATTCCGGATATCGTCCCCTTTTTTAAATTCTTTATCCCCTGATTTAAGTTTCTCAAATACGTCCATTGAATAATCGACAAAAATGTCTCCGTCCCCATTAATAACGAGGGGAAGGTTTTTAGTTGAATAAGGACTATTCACATACACTTCATCATCATAGCCAAGCTCTTTATAATTTAATGAATACACATTGTTGGCTACTTCCTTTTTAAACGGAGGATAGTCCTGAGCTTGTATCCTGATTTTCAGTTCCCTTATTTGCTCTGCTATCCTTAAATCAAATATTTTGACAGTCGGTTCTTCTTCAACATCCACGAGAACATATTGAAAAACTCCACCGTTTTCAAAAGCATTTCCTGGAATTTCAGGCAAGTATCTTGGTGAAAGTTTTCGAAAGTCGATTGGATACTTCTGATAGATAGGGGTATCCTGGTCTCTGGTCTTAATCGGAAGCAGTCCACTATTATCCTTCTGATACGTTTCCACAGCGTCTTGTACCGCTTTCACCTGAGTTTCATAAGGAATTTGATTTTGACTCAGCTTTTCCTCAGGATACATGCAACCAGAAAGAATACTCATTGTGAATATGAGAGAAAATGCCGTTATATATAAGCGCTTCAATCTAAAACGTCCTTTCAATCGGGCGGCTCCTAGTTGGCTGGTCCGCTGAATACTATATAAATCATCATAAGTCCACCTGCGATCATCAGTATGTATGCCATGAAAGCTGTAATAAATCGCAAGAATTTTTGCTTGATCTTATATCTGCTAAAATAGATCGCTAATATGGCAAAAAACATGAATCCCATCGACGCAAACGAAATCCACATCTTCATCATCGAATCCAAACTACATCCCTCCTATTATCGAATGTATTATATCATAAGAGCTTTAAATAGGAATAGAAAAGAATGGTTGTTCATGATTCTGTTACAAAAACATCACGAAGAGCTGTCCAGTTCTTTCTCCCGAAAAAAAAAGAGCCCCTCATGTGTGTTTAAAGCATCATGGAGATGATGTCAAACACTTTGAGGCGCTCTAAATAAGGGAGACCTACCCATCCATAGGCAAAGCTGTATATATTCATGACAGTGTATGCACGAGGATCTTAGTTCGCATCCTCGAATGCCTATTATTCCAAGATTAATTCATCATTTCTCCTAGAATGAGTCAGGTAAGACTCCCCTATCCTCTTTGTGACTATGTTAAACGTTCCCCGAGTATATTCACAAGGTCTTCCATTTCGTTTGTTTTCACACGTCCCATTAAATGATCTACCGCTTCTTTCGCTTCTACTTTATTAAATAGAACATCGTAAAGGGCATTCGTAATAGGCATATTCACTTCATATTTTTCAGCAAGCTGGTGAGCCGCTTTGGTGGTTCGCACACCTTCTACTACCATCCCCATGTTCTCGAGAACCTCATCAAGGTTATGGCCCTTCCCAAGCATGTTTCCGGCTCTCCAGTTTCTCGAGTGAACACTTGTACAAGTAACGATCAAATCACCAATCCCAGTTAAACCTGAAAACGTCAACGGGTTAGCTCCCATCTTGGTTCCTAAACGGGCGATTTCTGCAAGTCCTCTCGTAATAAGCGCGGCTTTGGCATTATCACCGTATCCCAAGCCATCTGTTATACCTGCAGCAAGGGCAATGATATTCTTCAAAGCCCCACCGATCTCCACCCCGAGCATATCAGGGTTCGTATACACGCGGAAATTCATGTTCATGAATAGATCCTGAATCTCTTCAGCAGCCTTCATATCCTTAGAGGATACAGTCACAGTCGTTGGATGTCTTAAGCTCACTTCTTCTGCATGACTCGGTCCAGACAATACTACTACTGTATGTAGATTTTCTGGTGCCATTTCATCCTCAATCAGTTCCGAAATCCGCAGTAAGGAATCAGGTTCAATTCCTTTACTGACATGAACTACAGTCAACGAGGAATGTTGAACCTCTTGAATTTGCCCAAGCACCCCGCGAATCGCTTTCGTCGGAACGGCCAAGATGATGGTATCTACACCTTCTAATGATTGTCCAAGATCATGATATCCGTGAATGGATTCCGGCAGCTGGATTTCTTTCAAATACTTCTCATTCGTATGTTGCGTATTTATTTCATCGATTTGTTCTTTCTTATGACCCCACAGCCTTACTTCCAATCCATTATCAGCCAGGACCATCGCAAGCGCCGTGCCCCAGCTACCTGCGCCAATCACCGTTACTTTTTTTGAATTTTTCATTATTTTCACCCACCTTATTATTTTCTTGCACGGGCAATAATACGAATAGGAGTTCCTTCAAATCCAAATGCATCACGAATCCTATTTTCCAGGAATCGTTCATAAGAGAAGTGCATTAATTCAGGATCATTTACAAATACAACGAATGTTGGCGGCTTTACAGCCACTTGAGTCGCGTAGTAAATTCTTAATCTCTTACCATTATCCGTCGGTGTAGGATTCATTGCAACAGCATCCATGACGACTTCATTCAGCACGCTTGATTGTACGCGCATGGAGTGGTTTTCGCTTGCTGTATTAATGATAGGCAGTAAAGTATGAATGCGTTTCTTTGTTTTTGCAGAAAGAAAGACGATAGGTGCGTAGTCAAGGAATTGGAAATGATCACGGATGTTCTTTTCCCATTTGTTCATCGTTTTCTCATCTTTATCTACAACGTCCCATTTATTGACGACAAGTACGACTGCTCTGCCTGCTTCATGGGCATACCCTGCGATTTTCTTATCTTGCTCGATAATCCCTTCTTCACCGTCAATGACGGAAAGGACAACATCCGAACGCTCAATGGCTCTAAGGGCTCGTAACACACTGTATTTTTCAGTGGTTTCATATACTTTACCTCTTTTTCTCATACCTGCAGTGTCGATAATGACATATTCCTGACCATCATACGAATAGGACGAATCAATAGCGTCTCTTGTCGTTCCTGCCACGTCGCTTACAATCACACGGTCTTCACCCAACAGGGCATTCACTAAGGATGATTTACCTACATTAGGACGACCAATTAATGAGAATTTGATCACATCTTCAGCATAATCTTCTTCTTCTTCTTGTTTGAAGTTCTTGACGACGTCATCAAGAAGGTCTCCAAGCCCAAGTCCATGTGAGCCTGAAATCGGATATGGCTCCCCAAATCCTAATGAGTAGAAGTCATAAATCATTTCTCTCATTTCAGGATTATCGATTTTATTGATACCGAGTACAACCGGCTTTTTGGAACGATATAGAATTTTGGCTACAATTTCATCCGCTGCGGTTACCCCTTCACGACCATTTGTTAAGAACACAATGACATCGGCTTCATCTATGGCAATTTCAGCCTGCTGCCTGATTTGATCCAGAAATGGTTCATTCCCAAGCTCAATTCCACCTGTATCAATGATATTAAATTCATGCGTCAGCCACTCAGCAGAACTATATATACGGTCTCTTGTTACACCAGGAACATCTTCAACTATGGATATTCTTTCACCAACTATTCTATTAAAGATCGTGGACTTCCCAACGTTTGGACGCCCTACGATTGCTACTACTGGTTTTGTCACGTTATTCACCCTTTCTGTAAGAAGTTGTCCTATTCTTACATTTCCTCTTTTTAACTCTCTCAATCATATTCAGTTAGAACTATGCATAAGAAGGACTGACCCTTAAGGTATTGTTTCCTTATGGGACAGTCCCCTAACTTTACTATTTTATCAATAAAAGAATAAACTAGCAATCAATGTTTTACAATGATGAATAGACCCGCATCTATTTCATGGGCAATGCCATCCAGAATGGCTTCGAGATTGGCACATATTTTTTGTAATTCTTCATCTGTTTTACAATAGAATACGCTGGTACCACTGGGTACCTTCTCAGGAGTGGTTGTCACTGTGGCTAGTATAAACTTCTGGATAGTGGTGCTCATTCTAATTTACTCCCCTCCTGATTTGCTTTCGATTCAGACGGCATCCTTATTGCATTTTCCAAAGTCGGAACTTGCCCCAGGATGGCAATCGCTTTCTCTACATCCTTTCGCTGCGGAAGGACAAATACACCGATTCTTCCATCATCCAAATCCCTCTTAGCAAGCGGTGTCAATGCGGGTGTACCTGAATCCTTGAAAATCCCGAGTGAGGTCGACATATCATGAAGAATGGCTTGACGCTGGCCAAGATTGGCTAGTGTAGATCTTGAGTCAAATGATTTCGGTGAAAGAATGAAGCCCATCCCATATCTTAAAATTTCTTCCTGTCTAACTTTCAAACCGATATTCATAATGTAAATATTACCCACATAAAGTCCAGCTCCATCAAAATGAGGCTTCACATATTCAATGTCAACGATATCCTTCAGCCGGCCCCCAGCCATCAATTTATGAGCAATCATCATACATATCACGCTGATCAACAGTGCGACATAAATATTAAACACAATATACGCGATTGTAGCGAGCAGAGATGTAAAAATAACCAAGTAATTTCGGCTTTCAAAGGCGACCGCGATCCCCTCAATGTATGTAGCCCCTCTTGGCACTAATTCATATGCATCTAATTGGGTCAAAGTATTTCTCTCCATATTCCGGACATCCCGGAACTGAGAAGCAGCTACAGTCAAAAAGGTAATGGCCGTAAAGTTCTCTTCTAGCAGTGCAGGTATCGCGATCGTTCCCAAACCCGCTGCAATGAATCCAAGGGCTATATGAATAATCTTCCCATGCAAATAAGTAGGATATTGACGATAGTCTGTACGTAACATAAAGATTCTAGTTAATGTTCCAACTACGACTCCGAAGATTACAGGATATACATACACATTCATAGATTTTTCATTTCCCCTTTATTTGTCAGTGCCTTGATGTTAAAGACCTGATTCATCTCTCCAAGCGTCTTCAAGACGATGAGGCCACTGAAGGAAATTGCCAGGGTATCCAGATAAACAGGACCACCTAAGAAATAGATAAATCCAATCTTATTCAATGGAATGCCGAGTAAGAACTCTCCAATTATGCTGCTTCCTGCAATAGACAGTAATCGAAGCATGAAATGGGAAGAGTGCCCGTAGAAAAGGATGCTCATCATCACAAAGGACAAAGAAATAATCAGGTTTTGATCAATAAACACGAGTACAGGATCATAAATAGCCACTAACCCAATGCCTGCATAAAACATTCCCATCGTTAGAACGACAACAAGCATGTACAACTTTTCCCTTATACTAAGGTTTCTTATGTAGAGGATACAAATAAGTGCGAAAACGAAAACAGTGGCACTAACTTCTAACGAGCCTATCTTTATGCCATATGGAAACACACATATGAGCAGTAAACACACAAAAGAAGAAAGGAAGCGATAGGGGTGTGCCTTCCTCAATAAAAATGTCGCATAAATCCAATACCCCCAAATCAACCATAAAAACAAAATCCCATCCACAGATAACCTCTCCCTCCTATTATCTACATTATGGAAAATCTTTATGTATCTCATTCATGTATGAATCAACTTTTCAAAGAAAAAATAAGAAAGGGAGGTGTTTCAAATGGGAAAAGACCGTCAAGAAAAGAAGCTTAAACAAAGTAAACGAGTGGAGTCGGATAGAGATCAAGGCTTACATTACAACGGAGCGACAAGCCTGAAGGGAACAGAACAAACGAATAAATAGAACCAAAAAAGGACGAATTCTCAAATGAGAATTCGTCCTTTTTTATTAACTCATGTTCTTTTACTGTATCGGTCAGGTTTCAACCCTCTAGCGTCAAGCCAATGGTACACATCTCCTGACAAAACAAGTGGTACTTGGTGAAGTTCTTCTATCCTTTTGCAGCCAAGGGCACACATTAAAAACTGAATATCCGTATGAATTTGATTCACTTCTTGAATAGTATCTTGAAGGCCGGTTTCTACTAGTTGCTTAAGGATCACTCCGGCCATTCCGACGGCCGATGCTCCAAGACCAAGGGATTTAACAATATCCAAGCTATTCTGGATGCCTCCTGAAGCAAGAATCGGTTTAGCTGAAGCGGTATGGCATTCAGCAATGGAAACGGCAGTAGGAATTCCCCAATCATCGAAGAAATTCAACATCCGTTTCCTACGTTGATTTTCAATCTTGGAGAAGTTCGTTCCGCCAAACCCTCCTACATCAATTGCTGAGATAGTTGAGTGTGCCATAGAAGATGCAACCTCTTTACTAATACCAAAACCCGTTTCTTTCACAATGACAGGGACAGAAAGATTCTCTGCAATAAGCTGGATTCTTTCCAACGCCCCCCTAAAGTCACGATCCCCTTCAGGCATTGTCAATTCCTGTATCACATTCAAGTGGATTTGCAAAGCATTGGCTTCAATCATTTCCACTGCATCTCTTGCTTGTTGGACCGATGCCTCACTCCCTAAATTTCCAAATATCATACCATTCGGATTAAGATCACGAACAATTTCATACGTTTTCCGTTCGGAAGGGTCTTTAAGAGCAGACATCTGAGATCCCACTGCAATTGCCAGTCCAGTTTCTCTGGCAAGAATCGATAATTCTTCATTGATTTTCGAAGTCGACTCCCCACCGCCACCTGTCATAGCATTGATGAAAATTGGCGAACTCCAAGTAAGTTCGCCAATTTCAGTTGATAGATGAATCTCATCTACTGCTATATTCGGTAAGCTTTGGTGGACAAAAGCCACTTCATCAAAACCCGTTTTTCGTTGTTGACCGGTTGATAAAGCGTAATTAATATGGTCTTGCTTTCTTTGAGCTCTCGTCACAATTCATCACCATTACTTAAGATCTTTTAATTTGTCTCCAATCATTTCACCTAATTGGAATCCAGTACTTTCTTCAGGCATTTCATAATCCGTTACTTCTTCGCCTTTTTCTTCAAGAGCCTTGATGCTTAGAGATAAACGCTGCTCATTTTCGTTAACATCAAGTACCTTTACCTTAACATCCTGATTCTCTTGAAGGACTTCGTGTGGAGTACCGATATGTTTATGTGATATTTGGGAAATATGAACAAGCCCCTCAACTCCAGGTAATACCTCTACAAACGCTCCATATGATACAAGTCGTTTTACAACCCCGTCCAACACAGTGCCTTTAGGGGCTTTCTCAGAGATATCACTCCAAGGTCCAGGAAGTGTTTCTTTAATAGATAAAGAAATACGTTCATTGTCGCGGTCGACGCTTAACACTTTCACTTGAACTTTTTGTCCTTCTGTTACGACATCAGAAGGCTTTTCAACATGTTCATGGGATAATTGTGAGATGTGAACAAGCCCATCTACTCCACCAATATCCACAAATGCTCCGAAATCAGTAATACGCTGTACAGTTCCTTCAAGGACAGCACCTGATTCAATATCAGTGAGAAGCTGTTTCTTTTGCTCCTGCTTTTCTGCCTCTACTACAGCCCGGTGGGACAGGATTAGGCGATTTTTCTCTTGATCGAGCTCCACAATTTTAAAGGTTAAGGTTTGATCCTTATAGTCCGAGAAATCCTCGACATAATAATCTTCAACCAATGAGGCAGGAACAAATCCCCTCACACCAAGATCTACTACAAGCCCGCCTTTAACAACGTCTTTTACTTCCGCTTCAAATACATCACCATTTTCAAAGCGGATTTTCATTTCTTCCCACGCTTTTTCAGCATCCACTTTACGCTTTGAAAGAACCAGAAGTTCTTCTTCAACTTTTGTCACGATTAACTCAAGTACATCCCCTTCATTGACTACATCAGAAGCTTTTTCAATATGAAGGCTTGAGAGTTCACTAATTGGAATGATGCCATCCACTTTGCTATCTTGAACGTCTACTAAGACTTGTTTTTCTTCGACCTTAGTGACTGTCCCTTTTACTTTTTCACCAATTTCAAGGTTTTTCACTTCAATTCCATTCATGTCTTCCATTATGTACTCCTCCTTAATCCATGACTACAAAGATTTTGATAATTGTGAGACTTCGCAATTTAAAATATTCTTTCTACTAACTTCTAATAAATACTACTTTTTGTCAAGCGGGAAACCTTATATTATTCATGCTCATGTATCAGATTTTCTATATGCTGCATAATAATTTCAGTTGTTTTCTCCGCATTTAATTTTTGTTCACGGATGCCATCCATTTGAATCGGCGGGCCAAATACAACCTTCAATTTCTTAAATGGCTTGTAAGGTCCGATAATGGCGCAAGGTACAACATAAGCTTCGGAGCGTAGGGCAAAGAAGCCAGCACCCGCTAACCCCTTACCTACTTTTCCCGTTTTACTTCTAGTACCCTCTGGGAACAATCCTAAAACATCTCCCTGTTTAAGAACTTGTAATCCTTTACGGAGGGCTTCCCTGTCGCTCATTCCTCTTTTAACGGGGAATGCTCGTAAATCAGGCAGTAATTTCCCTAACACAGGTAAGTTGAAGAGCTCTTCTTTCGCCATGAAAGATACTGGCCTTGGTGCTGAAATACCTACAACAGGGGGATCCAGGTTATCAATATGGTTGGTACATAGCAAGACTCCTCCATCTTCTGGGAAATGTTCCAGCCCTTTCACCTCAATCCGGTACAAAGGTGATAGAATCGACTTAACGAGACCTCTTGCAAAGGTATATAGGTTCACTTTAACCTTTCCTTTCTACTAACAGCATGATTTCATCCACCACTTCTGAAATAGATAAAGAAGTTGTATCTATCTCGGTTGCATCTTCAGCTTTTTTCAGAGGTGCAACTTCTCTCTCGGAATCAATCTTGTCCCTGAGAGCAATTTCTTCCTTCAATTGATTCAGATCAGTCGGAAATCCCTTTAAAATGTTCTCTTCATGTCTTCGTTGAGCTCTCTCCTCAACACTGGCAAGTAAGAATACCTTGATTTCCGCATCAGGGATTACATGGGTACCGATATCTCTTCCATCCATCACAACAGCGCCTTCTTTTGCCAACTGTTGCTGTCTGTGCACCATTTCTTCCCTGACCCGGGAATGGACGGCTACATGCGATACCGAGTTGGTCACAGCGGATTGGCGAATTTCATCCGTTACATTATCCCCATCCAGGAAAACCAACTGTCCCTCTTCAGAAGGCTCTAGTTCGATCGTTGTGTGTGATAATAAATTCGTCAACTCACCCTCGTTATGCAAGTCTACGTTGTGGTTCAAAGCTTTATACGTTAAAGAGCGATACATTGCCCCGGTATCAATATAAAGATAAGATAATTTCTCTGCTACTATTTTCGCTACTGTGCTTTTCCCTGCAGCCGCAGGACCATCGATTGCAATTCTTAATTTTTTCAATTCATCCACCTACTTAAATTCCTAATAATTTTCTTACCTATTTTAACATAAATCTCACTTCTCGTTTAAAGATTCTTTCCTCGAAGCTGTTCTTTTCAGCTTTTCTATTCATGTAAGTTCAAGGACTACATGGAAGATTCCTGTCCCGTGACACTTTTGCCTTAAATAAGAAGCGGGTAGCGATAGATTTTCTCAAGAGGCTCTTTTCGTTTTCTAACATTGAGCTCCCAAGGCTCTGTCTATGAGTGAGTGCGATAGATGGTGAGGGGAACGGCTTCGCTTTCCGGCGGACGAACGGCCAAGCCTCCTCAGCTCACGCTTCCGGGGTCTCGGCACGCCCGATACCCGCAGGAGTCTACGCCGTTCCCCTCACCATCTTTAAGAGATTTCGTGACAGAGCTTACTAGTGAAAAAAAACGAATGAAATAGTATCTTACTACTCAAGCTCAAATCGACCACTGCAAACGTTGAAAAATGATGTTTTCTAGCCGTGTATGGTAGTAGATTAGTCCTCCATACTTAGAAAGTTGATTGTAGCGGAAGGTGCTCGACTCCTGCGGGAATTGCGGGAAAGTTGAGACCCCGCAGGGCAAAGCCCGAGGAGGCTAAGGCTCACGCCCCGCGGAAAGCGAGCACCTGCAGCGGAAATCAACCACCACTCGCTACCTTCAAAAGCAACAAAGCTTACGAAAAGAGCCTCTCAAAATAACATCTACCATTAATTAATCATTATTCTTCAAAAATTCCACAAACGAAAAAGAGAGCAGGCATCAATCTCCTGCTCTTCCTGAAATGGTTTCTACGATTTCACTATATTCCATTTTCTCCACCCCTTCATAAAATACGATCTTATGAAGCTCTGGAAGAATATTTAGTTCATGAAACACAAATTGGACGGCAATTAATAATATAAAGTGAATAATGGCCAGTTTAATTAAGATACGTTCAATAGACTTCAATGATCTCACCCTTTTTCTATCCTTAGAAAAAGTATGTGTCAATTATGGGATTTTATTCAAGTAAGCCTTTTTTTCTTAAGTCCAGCTGCCTTTCGAAGCAGTATCGTAATATAAGCTGTCGCTGATTTTCTGTTAAGTGAACGAACTCGATGCTTGCTACTTCATTCTGATCTTTCTCAAATACCCGTATCACCTTCCCTTCGATTTCTACATACTGACACTCGCCTGTTTGCATGGGAAGGACAATGATAGTGGACAATTTCATCCCTCCATGGAGGCCCATAGCTTTCTTCACCTTGACAGCGCAGCCACCTGCACTGAGGTCCTCTGTGATAGTCGGATGAAACTCACCGTTTATTTTCAATGAAATATTTGTATTGGCTTCTACCCGAACAAATTGTCTCCTTTGAATTTTGACTAGTCCTTCTTCCCCGGGATAGTGAAGGTGAATCATAGGTATTTTGGATAATTTACGTCCCATGACTTCTGTTTCAAACATCATGACAGTCTGTTCGTTTATGATAAAGCTCGCTTTAAGCTGTGTGCCATCGATAAGAAAAATGGTTTTCTCTGTTTTTGTGTGGATGGGGTAGTCAATGTAAATCCCTTCCTCTCCCAATTCAACGACCCGGCATCTATATTTATCAAATGTATCATTATGTATAGGTTCCAATTGCAATACGGTGCCTGCTTTTATCATAGTCCAAAACTCCCACTTCCCATATTATGTATCTATATTATGGCATGACAAACTTCACCTTTCCACACCTTTTTTATAAACTCTGTTCTGAATTAGCTTTCACCCCCGTTGCTAATGAGAAGAGGGACGGACCTCCAACTTGTGGAGGTCCGTCCCTCAAAATTATTATACTACTTTTTCATAAATAGGCTCTGCTTTTTTTAGTCTTTCTACTTTTTCTTCTTCTCCGGTGTTTGCATTGATGAATATTCGATAGGTATCTTTACCTAGCATACCTGAGAATTCGTAGCATAGTACTTCTTCGTTCAAGTCATTCACAATCACAGATTGACGCTCTTCCATTATTTTTAAATTGGGATTGGTTGTTTCTTGAGCCTGTGCCTTTGTAATCGTAGCTTTCGGTATTTCTCTTTCGTGATTATTCTTTAAGTATTCTTCAGCAGCGAAACCTACAATTTGACCATTGTCCAATGCTACCTTGATTTTAACTGAGTCGGGGTAGATCCGCACTCCATCCAATACTGTAACATATGTGAAAATGCCGATATTGTCATATTGAGCACTTTCAAATAGCTCTAGATTTTTAAATTCATTTTCCTTTAAGAAGTCAGTCGCTTTTCCTGCTGCTTTATTTAGACTGATTTTTATTTCTTTGATCTTACGATTATTGATATACCAGATGGGATATCCACCTTTTTGTGTTACATCCATACTTGCTTGTGTATTCCCGTTACCAATCGAGACACTATAAAATTTATAATCTGATCCTTTTCCACTTTTTGATACTTTCGCATCCTTGGATTTCTGTATCCCGGAATATTTTCGCAAAATCCGTACGGCTTCATCTTTAGAGATTTCTTTCCCCTTTAACTTTTTAAAGTTTTGATTTTTTCTCTCGCTATTTACAGAAGTCGTTGTACCAAAACTTGCTTCATCGTATCCTGTCACATTCTTTTCAACGGTTTTAAAGCCATCGATAATCGTGTTATCAGCCTGTTCGTCCCCTGATGCTAAAGCGAGTTCCACATCCATCCACCGTAAATTATTCTCCATGACTAGATGTTGAACCTTCCTTAATTGATTTTGAATATCGGCACTTTGTTTATACAAGTTTTCAAGTGACTTATATTCTTTTTCTGATAATGGATTTTTATCCAGATCCCTTACTGCTACCCGGTAGCTGAAATCTCCAATATTACTCAGAAATTCTTCTGTTTTATTAAACGGCAGCAGGGTTAACGGTAGCTGCCCTACATCACTGTGTGCTTGTGAAGTCAATCTCCAAACATCGGCAAGCGCGGGAGATAATGATTTTCTTGAATTCATGGCAAGGGTGGCACCGATCTTATCATGTAGCAGATCCACTTGATAGGTTAATTCATGAAATGCCCTCTGATAGTTGTTCTCAGCATTAATTAATATCGCATTTTTCTCTTGGTGCTCCTGGTACCCCCAAAATGCAGTTCCCGCAACACCAAGAACGAGTACAGTAATTAGTATGACACGTAGCAATTCCATTCACCTCTTTAATTACAGAATATGTGCTTTCCGATTTTCTTAATTTGTGGGCGTGACCATATCCACTTACTTGTTGCTGTTGCAGGGTTAAAGTAATATAGTGCACTTGATGATGGATCCCAACCGTTTATTGCATCAAGTACCGCTTCTTTCGCCTGGTCATTTGGTGTTAACCATATTTGTCCGTCAGCGACGGCTGTAAAGGCACCTGGTTCAAAAATGACCCCTGCCGCTGTATTCGGGAAGGAAGAGCTGTCAATGCGATTTATGATAACGGCCGCCACTGCCACTTGGCCTTCATACGGTTCACCACGGGATTCTCCATATACTGCATTCGCCATCAATTGTATATCGTTTTGAGAATACCCATCTGGTGTATTCACTGCCGTTGGTTTAGAAGGTGTCGATTTGTTCTCTGTAGCAGCTTTCCCATCACCTTCAGTACCTTTTTGCTTATTGATTTCCGTTCCGCCATAATGACTGAATTTGTTGCCTTTTTTAATTTGTTCGTTCACAAATTGTTTATTATACTTTGATGCCTTCACGAGCTTTTCTTTTGTTCCGGTTCCAGCGAGTCCATCAATAGGAAGACCGAACTCATATTGAAAGTTTCTCAGAGCCCAGTATGTACCCCATCCAAATACCCCATCAATATCACCGTTGTAATAGCCGATGTATTGAAGTCTGGATTGAAGTTCTATGACATCCTCGCCAGTTGCGCCATGTTGAATCACTTGGTTAGTAAATGCGCCTGCTTTCTCCCCTTCAGATGAAATCATAAAGAGAGAACACATAAGCACCATGACGACTGAAGAAGAAACCAATTTGAAACGACTATTCATAATGCTTCAACCTCCATATCTTCAATTAACATTAAGCCTAGTTTTTGTAGAGGCTCCCATTTTATACAAGTGGAGTCATAAAAATATGAAAATGTCAGGAGAACTCTTCTTCCGTAAAGACCATCTGCTTAACCATACATTGATTTCGATTTTTTTCGCATCTAGGACACTCTGGTTGAAAGTGCCTGGATGATTGTTCGAGTATTTCACACATTCATCCTATTTTAAATGTCGAGGAATCCCTTTGATAAGACACTGTAATGTGTAAGCAAAAGGGATGTAAACAAGTACGGTTACAATGGGAAGGAGAACTTCATGTAAATACACACTAAATGGGAGGTTCATAATGGAAGATTATTTAGCAAAATCTTTAGATGAATGGAAAGCGGACATTTCAGAGGTATTGGATCAAATCAATAATGATTATGAAGAGGTGAAGAAAGAACTTAAGGTATATTCCTATAAATACGGAATTACAAAACAAGTCATTCAGTCCACTGTCAATGAGGAGATCATTGAAAATATCAGACAAATGTATCACAAACCATTTGAAGAGAAGTATAGTGAACTGAAAGAATACATACGTGATTTGGATGAAAAAAGAAAAGTATTTCAAATGTTCGTGAATAAGATTGATGAAGTGAAGCGTAAAGAAGCGCCAAAAACCGACCTAGCAGCCACCTACAAGTGATGCTCAAAGAAACCGCCTGATCGTGGGCGGTTTTTTCAATAATAAAAGACGCTCCCATCAGGAACGTCTTTAAATGATTTCATTTTCCAATTCAGTATTGTACTTCTTTTCTGTAAGCTGGTGGGCACTTTTTACTTTCTTTAAGCCTAACCACCATAGGAAAAGCATAAATGGAACCATATAATAGACCCAGTTTTTCTCTGCTAAGAAAATATAATTGTAGGTTCCATGTAACATGAAAGGAACTGAGACTGCAAGAAACAGCCACTTCCGCCTTTCTTCCTTGGAAGAGAATTTGGCCTTTCCTAAATAATATCCCATAATGACACCGAACAAGGCATGACTGGAAACTGGAAGAAGCGCCCTTCCGAAAGCGTGTTCAACACCATTGGCGACCAAATATAAAATATTTTCAACAGTTGCGAATCCAAGTGAAACACTCGCACCATAAATGATTCCATCATAAGGTTCGTTGAAATCAACATGTTGGAAAATCGCAAACATTAAAATGAACCATTTAAAGAATTCTTCTAGGAAACCGGAGGAAATAAAGGCCGTAGACCAATTTGAACCAATGATGCCTTCGACTTCCAGAACGTATTGTAAGAACATAATCGGAAAAGTAATAAGAGCCCCATACATAAATGTCTTGAACACTAAAGTAATGGGCTCCGCCTCGTATTGATCACGTAAATAAAAGTAACTTAACAATGCTAATCCTGGTGCTATACCCGCTGATAAAATCACCAGCATAAAAAGTCCTCTTTTCTTTCGGTTTTCTTAATCGTATCATGTTAGTGTAGGATTGGAAATAGGAATTTATCTGGTTGGAGGAATGTTCGATGAAGAAAGATATATTAGTCATACATACAGGCGGCACCATTTCAATGATGGAAGATGAGCAAACAGGAGCAGTAACACCCGGGAAAGAGAATCCACTCTCTGTACAAACATCCATTGTCTCAAACATAGCAAATTTGATAGTCGAAGAAGCATTTCATTTGCCTTCGCCCCATATCACCCCAGAACATATGCATCAGCTTAAAGAGATTATTGAAAGGAAATATCAGGAAAAACCCTTTGATGGGGTTGTCATCACCCATGGTACGGATACTTTAGAAGAAACGGCGTATTTCTTGGACCTGACCCTCTCTCTCCCGATCTCTGTCGTCGTAACAGGGGCCATGCGATCAAGCAATGAAATAGGTGCGGACGGATTATATAATCTAATTTCTTCTGTGCGGGTGGCAGCTGATGAAAAATCAAGGAACAAAGGTGTATTAGTTGTCTTGAATGATGAAATCCATTCAGCTAAGAATGTGACAAAAACGCATACCAGCAATGTATCTACCTTTCAAAGCCCACAATATGGACCGATTGGGATCGTGACAAAAAGAGGCGTACTGTTTCATCACCAGCCTACGTCTACTGAATACTACCAGGTTTGTGACATATCAAAGAGGGTGACGTTGATTAAAGCATACGCAGGAATGGATTCAGGATTATTGAAAGTCATAAAAGACCTGCAATACGACGGAGTAGTCATCGAAGCATTGGGGCAAGGGAATCTCCCTCCAGACACTGTGCAGGGGATTAACGGGCTTTTAAAAGCAAATATTCCTGTTGTGTTGGTTTCTAGATGTTTCAATGGTATCGTACAGGATATTTACGGATATTCCGGTGGCGGGAAACAGTTAAAAGAAAAGGGGGTTATTTTCTCCAATGGCCTGAATGGTCAAAAGGCAAGGATTAAATTAATGGTTGCCCTTTCCCAAACAGGCGACATTAAAGAATTGGAATCTATCTTCAAAAATTAGATTCCCCCCCAATTAACTTAAATAACAAACAAACCAAAATAAAGAGGCTCTCAGATGAGCCTCTTTATTCATTCATTATCTTTTTTCGTAATGGACTCTGCGATTAGTCCACCGTGCAAACGGCCATTTTCAATAAAGATTTCATTCGCATTGTTTCCAGCTGCAATAACACCCGCTATATAGACACCGGCTACATTCGTTTCCATTGTTTCTGGGTGGTGTGCAGGGCGACCGGTTTCTTCATCAATGTCGATTCCCATCTTGGTAAGAAAACTATGATCCGGGTGATAGCCAGTCATGGCAAACACGAAATCATTTTTGATTTCTTTCTCCTCGCCGTTTACATTGTAGATGAGAGAGTCTTCCGTAATTTCATCGACACATGCATGGAATTCCATTGTTACTTCCCCATTCCTCACCAGTGCATCAAAATTCGGGAGAATCCAAGGTTTAACACTCTTGGAGTATTCGCTTCCCCGATATAAAACAGTGACTCTCGCTCCAGCTTTATTCAATTCAAGTGCTGCATCGACTGCTGAGTTCTTTCCTCCGATCACAACCACATCGGTATCGAAAAACGGATGCGCCTCTTTAAAATAGTGGAACACCTTCTCCAACTTCTCTCCTGGTATTTCCATATAGTTCGGATGATCATAATAACCCGTTGCAATGACTATCGATTTACTTTCGTATACGCCCTTTGACGTAGACACCTTAAAGCTTTCATCCTGTTTTACGACGGAATGAACGGTCTCAAATCGATTGATCCTTAAGCTCTTTCTTTTAGCCACTTCTCGGTAATAAACAAGCGCTTGATTTCTTCTTGGCTTATGTTCTTCAATTACGAATGGGACATCACCTATCTCAAGCTTCTCACTCGACGAAAAGAAGGTTTGGTGGGTAGGGTAATGATAGATCGCATTCACAATATTCCCTTTTTCAATAATCAAAGGGTCGATTCCTTTTTCTTTTAAACTAATAGCTGCAGACAACCCACAAGGTCCTCCGCCTACAATGATGCATTCTTCAATCTTCAAATTCAGACACTCCTTCAATTCCTCTATCTGAATGGTGGTTACGTTTATACGCTTCAGATTTATCAATATTCTCTACTCAATTATTATGGAATAAGATTGCGTCCAGGTCAAAAGGAAGCACTCGGATTTCCGATTCCTTCCTTCAATATTATTGCTTATCAGTGCTGAATTAATCTTGATTAGAAAGGCTACTTTCGTAAACTTTGATACTTTTTCAATGAGCGGGAGGTGGTTAATTTCCACATCCTTTACGAAAAGAGATAAATAGAAAGAGGATGAGATGTCTTCACCTCATCCTCTACAACACTATTTAAATCCAGCCTCTGAATCGACATGCTTCGGCCATTTTTCTTACTCCAACCATGTAGGCGGCAAGCCTCATATCCACTTTTCTTGTCTGTGATGTTTCATATACATTATTAAAGGAGCTGACCAGAATTTTTTCAAGCTTTTCTTCCACTTCTTCTTCTGTCCAGTAATATCCTTGATTATTTTGAACCCACTCGAAGTAAGAAACCGTTACACCCCCTGATGAAGCCAACACATCAGGGACCAGTAAAATACCTCGTTCTGTTAATATCTTCGTCGCATCTAATGTGGTTGGACCGTTAGCAGCTTCAACTACGATGCTTGCCCTGATATTATGGGCATTCTTCTCTGTAATCTGATTTTCTATAGCGGCAGGCACAAGAATGTCACAATCGAGTTCTAATAACTCTTCATTTGTTATCGTATTCGTAAACAATTTCGTAACCGTACCGAAACTATCCCGTCGATCCAATAAGTAATCAATATCCAGACCGTCTTCGTCATGTAGTCCGCCATATGCATCTGAAATCCCGATGACCTTTGCTCCTGCATCATGCATGAACTTCGCAAGGAAACTTCCTGCATTCCCGAAGCCCTGAACGACAACACGAGCTCCTACCAGATTAATCCCCTTTTTCTTTGCCGCTTCATGAATACAGATTGTCACTCCTTTGGCTGTAGCTGTCTCACGTCCATGAGACCCTCCCAGTACCAATGGTTTTCCGGTAATGAACCCAGGAGAATTGTATTCATCAATTCTACTGTACTCATCCATCATCCACGCCATGATTTGAGAGTTTGTGAAAACATCCGGAGCAGGGATATCCTTAGATGGCCCGACTATTTGACTGATGGCACGGACATACCCTCGACTTAAACGCTCTAATTCCCTAAATGACATGTCACGGGGATCACAGATGATCCCCCCTTTTCCTCCACCATATGGGAGATCGACAATTCCACATTTCAAGCTCATCCAAATCGAAAGAGCTTTCACTTCTTTTTCAGATACATTAGGGTGAAAACGTATCCCGCCCTTTGTTGGTCCGACTGCATCATTATGCTGAGCACGGTAACCCGTGAACACCCTTACTTTTCCATCGTCCATGCGGACCGGTATTTTAACTGTTAACATTCGTATAGGTTCTTTTAATAATTCAAATACTTCTTCAGAATACCCCAATTTATCAAGAGCAAGTTGAATAACCGTTTGTGTAGATTTCAGCACATCATGCTTATCTGATGCTTGATGATTTTCTTTCCCCTTATCGGCTACCATATATGTAAACCTCCCAGTATACTTCACTGTTTAACGGAACCTAGTCCCATTCATGACATAGTATACACGTTTGATTTCTTCTTGCAAAGAAGGAAAATAAAAAAGTGAACAATTATTTGAAAACGCTATCAAAATCGAAAAGCGGAGGCGGCTTGTTCAGCCCCGACAAGCATAAGATCAATGGGCCA
Organism: uncultured Bacillaceae bacterium; assembly: GCA_963787015.1. Taxonomy (GTDB): domain Bacteria; phylum Bacillota; class Bacilli; order Bacillales; family Bacillaceae_B; genus Rossellomorea. Next base: position 263,377 of record CAWBBM010000019.1, on the reverse strand, counting down.
TGAAGGCGTTCTTTGCCTTCTTGGACCATTTAACTTATGACCTCGAGGGGCTAGCCGCCGGAGCTAGACAAATCGAAAAGCGGAGGCGGCTTGTTCAGCCCCGACAAGCATAAGATCAATGGGCCATGAAGGCGTTCTTTGCCTTCTTGGACCATTTAACTTATGACCTCGAGGGGCTAGCCGCCGGAGCTAGACAAATCGAAAAGCGGAGGCGGCTTGTTCAGCCCCGACAAGCATAAGATCAATGGGCCATGAAGGCGTCCTTTGCCTTCTTGGACCAATTAACTTATGACCTCGAGGGGCTAGCCGGGGGGTGCTCTCCAAATATTCCTGAGTCTCAGAAGGCAATGGTATCCTCCTTTAACGATGACATAAAAAAAGCACCATCAGGGATAATTCCTAAAAGTGCAAAAAGCCTATTGGCCTACCAGATTCCTGTAATAAAACATCTATTTCAAGGGGGATAAAGATTCTATACAGGTTTCCATCACCAATCTTTAGTCCAGCTCATCAAAAATAAAACAATATTTTTTCAATAGAATCCCTCAATAGCACAACACGACCATATTCCATCAGGATATACTTCGTGATTTTGGATTGCTGGCCGTACTCCGCACAAATCGCTTCCAAAATGAAGCTATCACCTTCAAGTAAATTTTCTATAAGTACGTAATAATTTTTCTCATAGTAAAAAATGCTGAATTGAATGAGGGAGTTATGCGCATTATCCATATCATTTATTCGTTTGAGGAGGTCTAACACATCCTCGAAATCATCCAAATAAACCAGAACATCACGCTCATTCACAGACGGCATTATTTCGGTTCCATCTTCCCAGTCAGAAAAATCATCGTCTGATTCCAAGGTAAGAATCATACAAATTTCATGGTCATCGAAGGATTCTATCTCCACCGTGATTTCCATTTGCGTTTCGATTCCAAACTTTCCTTGGACTTCATCTAACATATCTTCAAAAAGATCATGCCACATGTAGGAATCTTTCCATTGGTCTTGTTCAAATAAACCTTTTTGCTCTAACTCTTCCACACTTATGGAAAATTTAATTTTATTATCAGAAATTCTTTCGAGCTTCATCTTCGTACCCCCTAGAGTGTGACGATTTATCATCATACTATGTAAGGGGCAGGAAACAGTGCATCTTCTATCTATAATTTACTTTTCAACCAATGTTCCCACTCTGTTTTGGATTGTCCAACGATATGGTCTGTGAACTTTTCTTTTAACTCTTTTGTAAGATGATCGACTGCAAATCCTCCAATGCCTATTTCAAGTCCACCCCGCTCCTTTTTTAATGTAGAAACAAGGGAAAGAAGATTGTTCACATTTTCCAGAAGGGTACAGGAGAAGAAGAGAAACTTAGGATCAACTTCATCAAGAACAACATCAATATCATTTTCTTTTATGCTGGATCCCAGGTAGATGACTTCGAAGCCTTTTCTCCTGACATAAAGGGTGAAAATCAATAATCCTAATTCATGCCATTCACCCGGTCCGCAAACCGCCACTACTTTAGGCAGGATACCATTGTGGGGGAACGAATGCATGATGATGCCAATACGGGATCTGAGGATGGAGGTGGCAAAATGTTCATGTGCCGTTGTAATCTCACCATTTTCCCACAGGTCCCCTATTCTCACGAGCAAGCTTCCCAGAATGTCAATCACCACTTTGTCAATCGTATAGACAGTAAACGACTGGTTAATAATTTCATGTGCCTTCGTTTCGTCAAAACGTAACAAAGCCTTTAATAAATCATCCGAAATCGTTTGAGTACGATCCTTTTGTTCAGTGGAGGTGACCTCATTGTCCTCAAGCTCTTGTTTGTCCAGTAGCGCAACCGCTTGGCTGATGGTGAATCCCTGTTCAACCTTTCCAACCAGCCACTTTAATATATTTAAATGCTGTTCTGTATACAAACGGTGACCCGATTCATTCCTTACAGGCGCAATAATCTGATACCTTCTCTCCCACGCCCTCAATGTACCTGGTTGTATCCCTAAAATTGTAGACACAGCTTTAATATTATATTTTCCTTCTAATTTCTTTTCATGACTCATAAATAGTCCCCCAAGTATTTCTCATGTCCCTAAAATTATAATCGAGAAACCGCCATGTGTAAAATTTGTATAGGTAATGAACAACTTATGTTCATTTTATCTTTTACTGATAGTCAAAAGGTGGGTTTCAGCAGGTGCTCCCAACCGTAATGGTACAGCAGTAGTCCCGTATCCATTGCTTACTAATAGGGTGGTCTGAGATAGCTTTTCAAGTCTTCCTTTTTTATACATACCCCATCCAAGTAAACGAATCTGTCCTCCATGGGTATGACCGCTGATCATTAAATCAATTCCATCTTCCTTCTTTATGTGCTTAACAAGCCGTGGATCATGACTGATCAATAGGTTAAATTCAACAGAATCCGTTTGCTCTATAGCAGCTTGGTAGTCTGCCCTCTGAGTACTGGCGTCATCTACTCCTATTAAATTTATCTCACTATTATGGATAGGTACTTTCATTGAGGAGTTGACGATTTCTTTGATCCCTTTATTCTTAAATATCTGCTTTAGTCTACTCGTGTCGACTTCATAATCATTATTGCCCCAAACGAAATAAACCGGGCCGATAATCAAGAGTTTATCTAGATTCTTTTCGACTTTTGAAAACGGTACTCCTCTTTCAAGTAGGTCTCCACCGATGATGACAATATCGACCTTCCCTTCAACCTCTTCGATAATATCATCAGAAATTTCCCGTTTATGTATATCCGAAATAAAAAAGAGGGAGATTGGTGACATATGTTCAGGGAACCCTGGAAGTTTCACTTCTTCCTTTTTAACAACGTTTCGACGTGCTTCGTAAAGCATAAAAAGGAGAAGACTTACTCCTCCTACCAATAATAAAAGACTGAATTCAAGCATTGTGGCCTCCTTGACGGCGGAAATCTATTGAAATAATACCATAAAAAATGGCTAAGGAGGAAAAAATCATTGTTTGCCATAATCCATAGGTGCTCAATAGGCAAATTACTACTACATGAATTGGCAGGAGCAACAATTCTTTATGTAGTTTCCCTTTTAATAAGTGAAGAATTGATGAGAATTCGACTTTTAATACATTCCCTTGAACCATTAGACCGATCATAAAGGCAAAGGATGAGGCAAAGAATTGCACAGGGTTTAACACTAATTCTACAATGAACTCAGGGTTATTCAATCGTTCCTCTGTCGGAAACCAGGTAATGAATAAATACCCTAGTAGCAGGGTGAAGAGTATCTTAACAACATGATTGATCAAAAAAAATCCCTCCCATAAATCTTATGAGAGGGATTTCGTTTCATACAGGGTTTTCTTCAATTATTCATCTTCATGAATATCAAGGATACGGAATCCTGATTTCTCTAACTTATTGAGGAATTTCTCCATATTGTCCTTCTTTTCAACCTTCAGGACAATGCGTCTTAATAATTTATCTGTTTCATCGAAAGTAACAAGTGAGATGACAGATTCTGAATATTGTTGGATGATATCACCCAGTCGAGCAATTCGTCCTTCCGTTTCTACAGAAGAGAAGGCGATTCGCACTCCTTTTTGATCCATGCCAAATGCGCTTCTAAATTGATCGAGGACATCAAAACGAGTAATGAGTCCAAGGAACATTTTATTTTCACCCACGACAGGCAGGATAGGTGAATCCTTTAATTCAATCAACGCGTTCTCAAATACATCCTTATCAGTAATGTATTTGTCTGCGTCCTTGATGATATCTCTTGCTTTTTTCTCCTTGAGAAAGGCTTCTTTTTCCATGCCTGAAAGGAAGAAGCTTTGATAAATATTATAACGGGTTGCTACACCTTTAAACTCTCCATTTGAAAGGATTGGCACTCCATCGATTTTATGATGTTCGAGAACCGTCAGCGTTTTTTCAATTGAATCGTTCTCATCTACCACATAGCATTTGTGTTTCGGTATCATGGCACTTTTTACAAACATTTGACCACCTCATCATTAATTTCTCTAACTTATCTATTCAACATTTCTATAACGTTTTCCTTCATATTTATGAATTTAATTTATTTGCATGTTCTATTTCATTTGTTCATATGTTGTTACGAAGGATTTTGTTTTTAGTTTGTGCTAAATGATACAGGTGTTATGAAGGTAAAGCAAGGAGTGATTGATTGCCACAAGACTTTCAGATATTTTCACCCCCACCATTGCTTTAGAACGTTTATTAAAGGAGGAATTCCCTTGAATGAATTTTACAAAGATTATTATCCGTATGTTAGTCCGTTCGATCCTTGTAAGCCGATTACACGTAAGGTATTCTCCACGCCCCCAAATCTCTATTTGGGTTTCCAGCCTCCAAACCTTGAACAATATTCACCGAAAGAAGCCTTACAAAAAGGTACATTGTGGAAAGTGTTTTATGACCCTTATTATAGCCCCTACGAAAAAATGAAAGGAGATTAAGCTGCTATGAAACAGCTACCCCCGCATTATTATGAGGTTCTAGAAGAGTTGCAAGCCGTAGATTTCGTTATTGTCGATCTCACACTATATCTTGATACCCACCCGGAAGATTACGAATCCATCTCTCAATACAATATGTATATTAAAACACGCAAACAAATAAAAAAGAAGTTTGAAAAGGAATTTGGACCTTTAACTCAATATGGATATAGCTATTCCAATTATCCTTGGGACTGGAAGGAGGCCCCATGGCCATGGCAAGTATAAGGATGAAGGAGGTACATGCATATGTGGGTTTACGAAAAGAAGCTTCAATATCCAGTGAGAGTAAGTACATGCAATCCTAAATTAGCGAAATTTCTAATTGAGCAATATGGTGGTGCAGATGGTGAACTTGCGGCTGCCCTCAGATACCTCAATCAACGATATTCAATTCCTGATAAAGTAATCGGACTTTTAACAGATATTGGAACAGAGGAATTCGCTCACTTGGAAATGATTGCAACAATGGTCTATAAGTTAATTAAAGACGCCACTCCACAGCAGATGAAAGATGCCGGTCTCGATCCACAATATGTCAACCATGATGGAGCGATTTTCTATCAGAATGCAGCTGGCGTTCCGTTTACTGCATCTTATATTGCCGCTAAAGGGGATCCAATTGCGGATCTGTATGAAGACATCGCCGCTGAAGAGAAAGCGAGAGCAACATATCAATGGATCATCAATATGAGTGACGATCCAGACCTGAATGATGGATTGCGCTTTCTAAGGGAGCGTGAAATCATTCATTCCCAGCGCTTCCGGGAAGCGGTGGAAATACTTAAGGATGAGAGGGATAAAAAGGTGTTTTTTTAAATAGATATGATCATCTTATAGGCTCACTGACAGCAAGATCCGCAAGGGGTTACGGGTCTTGTTCGCTGTGGGTCTATAACCCAATGGTTCCTGGCCCCCTTCTACCTTATTTTGTTCCGTGAAATAGATTGATATCCCATTCTTTTTTTAATTGTTCGAATACATGATGCCTCTTTTTCCACGCTTCTTCTTTCCATAAATCCTTGCTCCTATCAATGATTTCACATCTTAATGCATGAAATTCCTTTTCCTTTTTCTCCTTCTTTTCATATAAAATTTTTGACGCCCCGAAAAGTCCCACTAGAACCAGGGACAAGAGTAAATGGAATGTGTTCGACACGAAGACAGAAAACATCGCAGCGAATGAATAAGAAAATGGTCCAAGTACAAATTTAGTTAGATAATATAGAAAATAGAAGGAAGCAAACATTGTTCCCCATAAAGTATAAAGATGCAAGGTTTTGGCTTTATCAAATGTTCGTTTCTTTTCAATCAAGTTATGTAGCATCTGTCCGGTCGCATGATCTGTCCATTCCCCAAAATCCTGTTTCCCCCGTTCCATCGCTACCCTCTCCTTTCCTCCCTATAGTCTATGGGCATGTCCATCATGATAGACTAGCAAAAATCAAAAAAAGGATCTCTTCAGATCCCCTACCTACACGTCTTCAATTGAAATGGATGAAAGAGCTCCTTATCCAAGCATTTGATTTTGCCCATGAAAATGACTGACTTCACAAAATTCTTCGATGAGTTGATCAAAAATCTGGTCCCATGATTGGTTTCGGGCCATTTGAAGCGCTTTTCGTTTCATATACTGGAGGCGGTCTTCACTCAACACTTCAACAATATGATGAATGAACGATTGGGGCTGATGAGCTTCAGCTATTCTCCCAGTCTGATTATGCTCAACAATATTCGTCACTCCCCCTTTATTGGCTACGATCGCTGGTAATCCTGATGCAAATGCTTCCAGGACAACATTTCCGAACGTCTCTGACGCAGAAGGAAATACGAACAAATCCGAGGATGCATATACCTCTGCCAGTTCATTCCCTGTCAAATATCCTGTAAAGATCACATTTTCTTCTTTCGTCTTTTCCATCAACTCTTCCTTCAGCGGACCGTCGCCTACAATAATCCATTGAACTTGATTCTTCACTTCTTTAGGAAGATATTTGATCGTTCTTTCAAGGGTTTCCAAGTCTTTTTCAGGTGCTAATCGTCCAACATACAGGAGGATATATTTCTTAGTGATAGTAAATGTTTTCCTTAAGGAAGGACTGCTTCTTAATGGTGAATAGTTCTCACAATCAATCCCCCTGCTCCATATGGATAAGCCGGTAAATCCCTGTTTTTCCAAATGGCATTTCGTTTCTTCTGAGGGGACAAAAATGCGATCTGCCTGGGAATAGAACCATTTCATATATTTCCATAATAGAGGAGATGCCCACATCATTTTGTAATATTTCAAATACACATCAAAATGAGTGTGATAAGAGGCCACCAAGGGAAGCTTCATTTTCTTCGCTCCACGGATTCCAAATAAACCCATGGTTAGTGGTGTAGTGACATGGATCAGCGTTGGGGAAAAATCTTTTAACTGCCTGACGATTGTCTTTGGATTGGCAATGGCCGTCCGACACTCTGGATAAAGAAAAAAAGGAAAACTTGTGAAAGATTGTACATTTGGGTAAAATTCTTTTTTATCCTGGTAATCTGGTACAAATACTTTATACTCAATCCTTCTATTCTCATAATGTTCTGTTAACCTTTTTAAGGTTCTAGCCACTCCGTTGACTTGCGGATGGTACGTATCAGAAAATAATGCTACTCTCATTTACATCTCCCCCTATAAAATAGCCTGGACCCTTCCCTAGTTTATGACATAAACAAAAGCACAATCAAAGCTGTAGCAAAAGCAAGAAATGCCCCTGCTAATACATCTGAAGGATAATGGACACCAAGGACTACTCTTGAATACCCAACGAGCCAACTCAACGGAAATAGAATAAACATAGTAGTGGGATACTGAATCATAAATGGAATAGTGATTGAAAAAATAGCAGTAGAATGACCTGATGGGAATGAATGATCATTAAATTCATAGCCGTGAAGAATAGCGTTAGGTAACGTGATATAAGGACGGATTCTTCTGACCATTTTTTTGATAATCGTCATCAAGATATGACTGACGACTAATGAAATCATGGCAACGAAAACTGTTTGTTCGATTTGTGTGAAATACTCACTAATGGTAAACAGACACAGAATGGATGCGATCGTGACCCTGGAACCTCCAAGATGAGTAATATACCCAAAGAATGAACGGTATAGATGCTTACTTCCATTGATTCTGTAAAACAACAAATCGTCTACCTTCCGAAAGCGAGTCATCATTCTATCCACCAAACCATCTCCCCTCTCATTGTCAGGACCACTTCACTATCATTATAATTTTAATTTGTAACGCTTCTTATAAATAAATGTAAATTATTTAGGAAGATGCTGAAAAGGAATTGTAAAGATTATACCAATTGAACTCTTTGACAATAAAAAACCCACCACAACAACTTTGGGTGGGCAGACGTTATTGATCTAATGGAATTTCCAATACTTGTCCTGTTTGAATTTCATTATCTTGAATCTTATTCCATTCTTTAATACGGTCCACTCCAGTAGGGGAATGGTAGTAGTTCATGGCGATTCGATAGAGCGTTTCCTGAGGTTTGACCGTATGATAAACAATCTTGTACGTCGGTTCCTCAACATTCTCTTGCTTTGGCTCCTCTTTGACCACTTCCTCCTCTTTAACAGGCGGGGTAGCGGGGACCTGCTGATTCTTCCCGTTGTTGCTGGAAATAGGCTCTTTCTTTTCCTCTTCTTTCTGAGTGATGGAAGGAGGCTCTTCTTCCTCTTTGGAATCAGTCATTTCTTCACTATCTTCACTTTCAGATTGATCGTAACGGACTTCTTCCATGTCATCTACATCATCTGAAAGAACAATCAGAGGGCCATTTCGATGATCGAAATAAGAATATATGCTAAAGACGGTCAAAGGCAACAGTATGAAAAATAATAGCAGCATGCTGATTAATGGATGTTTCATCTTCCATTTGTTCTTCTTATGTTTCTCTCTATGCAGTTCACTCCTTGGAGGGAGCGGCTCTCTCTTTCTCACCGGCTCTTCCTCTTGAACACGCTCAATTTTTTTCTTTAATTTCGCGGCTTGATCTCGATATGGGTCTTTACTCATGAGACATCCCTTCTTTACTTCCCTGTCTTCCTTTCTTACGCATGTGTAATCCTAGTAAGAAATCGATAACAAAGTGCATGATGATGGTTACGACTAAATTATCTGTTTGTTCATAAATGAATCCGATCCAAAAGCTTAGCAGTACAACATTGACAATCAAAAACCAATGTGCCCAGTACCTGAAATGTATGAGAGCAAAAATAATACTTGAAACGATCAATCCAAAATGAAATTGCACTACACCTCTAAATAAAACCTCTTCACTGACACTGATAAACAAAGCTAAAAGGGCAATTTCCCCAATACCCCTATTCGTAAAGATCCGGGCGTTGACACCACCATCGTCATAGTATTTGGACGGTAACTTTTTCATTAATACGACATCAATTACCACAATAAGCAAGCCGCTAGTAAGTCCAATGGTTAGAATCGATGTCGAAAGGTGGAATTGCTTCCAAAAATCAGTCCAGCTATCAAATAAAAATATACCTAATCCAAAGGCAATCGTTAATAGTACTATTTGAGTAAAATACAAATGAAATGTTAATTGCTTCTTAGAAAGTTGTTGAATGATCTCTCCTTGTTTCTGCATCGTTACCACTTATCCTAACAATAATTTTTCCAACCGTTTTTCCCACGTAGCCTCTTCGAGATCAGAGGTGCCTGAAGTGAAAGGCTGACTCGTGAAATCGTCGAGGGAATTCCCGCACTTATCGCAGCAGAAACTGATTTGTTGTTGGATGTTCTCATCGAAATAATGAAGGAGTTTCTCTCTTCTGCACGACTCGGTTTGAAGCCAATGAATCATGAAGAGAAGCTTGTCCTTTTTGTATTGCAAACGATTATCGCGAATTTGTTTTATCTTCCCTATCAATCTATCAGGGTCGATTGACGGGCCCTGTGACAACTCTGATGCATAATAAGTAAGAAAACGAAATTGCACTTCTGAAAGTTGTAAACGCTCAATTAATTCTTTCGTACTGTTTTTCGTGTTTTCATTTATAAATCCATGGATTTGAGTGTCTTCTGGTAACTCACTTTGAATGAGTTGTAATGGCAATGATAAATCCTGTTCAGAGTATAGCACGACTGCAACACTACTCATACCATCCCTTCCCGCTCTTCCGATTTCTTGAAGAAATGCTTCTATGCTTGTAGGAAAATGAAAATGAATGACAAAACGAATATTTTCTTTATTCACGCCCATCCCAAATGCGGAAGTCGCACATATCACTCTCAACTTCTCCGATAGAAATTGTTGCTGAATCAATATACGATCCTCTTGTTCCATTCCTCCGTGATAGTAGGCTACCTGTGACACTCCATTTTCACCAAGCCAATGAGCAACGTCTTCTGCCATTCGTTTGCTTGAGAAATAAATAATCCCGGGACCACCCCAGCCTGACACGAGTTCCAATAGAGTATTCAGCTTTTCATGTTGGTTTGGAACCTTTTCGACAAATAATCCGATATTTCCACGATCAATTGAATAGACCATTTCAACTGCCTGGTCCATTTCCAGCACACGTGAAATATCTTTCCTTACTTCCTCTGTAGCCGTTGCCGTTAAGGCCAGGGTGGTTGGATGACCAATTTTCCCTTTAAGTTCTCCAAGCTTTAGATAGTCCGGCCTGAAATCTGGACCCCATTGTGAGATACAATGAGCTTCATCAATGACATATAATGAAATATCCAACGGTTTCAAGGATGAAATCACTCCTGTATTCATGAGCATTTCCGGTGATATGAAAATGAACTTATAGAGGTGCAACTGTTCCAGAGCCGTTCTTCTTTCCCCATAGGGCAAAAATGAATTAATGGCGATGACTCGCTTTTCTCCCAACACTTTCATCTGCTCCACTTGATCCTGCATTAAAGACAGCAATGGAGAAACAATCAGCACATGACCTTCTCTCAAATATCCTGGCAATTGATAGCACAATGACTTTCCAGTTCCAGTTGGAAGCATAGCTACCGTATCCTGTTGATTTAATACGGAGCGGATGATTTCTTCCTGCCCTTCTCTAAATGAAGAGTAGCCAAATCGTTCCTTAAGCTCTTGTTGCAAATTCACGTTCTTCACCTGCCTTTGCAATTGCGACCCGAATTTGAAAATAAGATAATTGAGGAAGATTTTCTTTTATCGGTTTTAGCCTTTTGGTTTTCATATCATTCATCACTCTAAGTACGTTTTGATACTCCAGTTCGTTAATAAACGGGGAAATATCAAAACCCTTCTCTGTTAAGGCTAATTCAATGATATGATCTTCAATCGTATTTATCTTCAACTTTCTTATCTGTGAAATTTCTTCAATGGAGTGCCCTCTTTTATACAAATCGTACGTTTTACTAGTAGAAATAGTCAGGTTTTGATGTTGATCACTATTTGAACTGATTGAATATAATAAAGGGTATGTTGATGGTTCTTCTGCTAATTCTGACAACATACTGTGTACTAAATTTAAGAATCGAAAGCGACATTCTTCTTCATCCATATTTAACATATCAGCTACCTGCAGTTCCGTCCAACCAAAATCCTTAAAACCGGATAGGCGGTAGACGAGAACGGATGGATCCACTTTCTGGGTTTTCAAAAGGGCATATAGCTCATGAAAAAGAGAAGAAGTGAAATGATCGAGATTAGGGTGGGCTCTTAAGCAGTTCTTAACCCATTCCTGAATACCCTTGTTTCGTTGAACTGGAAAATAGAGCGTTTCCTGCCTTTTGGCATTTGAAAGGACCTGTACAAGTAGACTCAATCTCATCCAAAACAGACGTGCCTGGTCACCATAGATGAGACCATTCATATCAGAAGGGAAAGCTTTCTCGAGAAAATCTCTTTTCACCTTATTGCTTCCAGTTTCCGTCACGATCACCTTTCCATCTTCCACAATCGTGACGAGATCAGCACTTTCCAGTTCCTTTATTTTATCGTCAAAATACGTACGCTTTAATTTAGGTAATGAAAGAAAAAAGGGCTGCAACTGAAAAATATGTGCATCCTGAATCGATTGGGAAGACTTTTTCCCTTTTAAGATATGGAATATAGAGTAAATCGATCGCTCTCCATTAATTTGCAACAAGCAATATAAAATCACATCATTAAGATAGGTCAATTCTCTACTCCTTACTATGTAGGTTATTGTCAAATATTGTACCATGAATTTGGTTTATAACCATGTTTTGTTTTTCTTATATAGGATAAAAATAAAAAGAGAGCACGTAACTATTGAAAAGTCACTCAATCCTCTATAAAATAAACATTAAGTGATTTTTCATAAACTTACACTGTGTATAATGATGAATTATATAGAATTATTTAATTGGGAGGTTTTTTCTTTGCCAAAATATACGATCGTTGACAAGGACACATGCATTGCATGTGGAGCATGTGGGGCTGCAGCTCCAGATATTTACGACTATGATGATGAAGGTATTGCATTTGTAACATTAGATGATAACCAGGGGACAGTTGAAGTTCCTGACGTATTAGAAGATGATATGGTCGATGCATTCGAAGGTTGCCCTACAGATTCCATTAAAATATCTGAAGAACCATTCGATGGGGATGCACTTAAGTTTGAATAGTAAGAAGGAAGGCTAAGGAGAGAGATTCTCTTTAGCCTTTTCTGTGCTATTATGACCGCATTCTCTTCATGTTCTTGTACTTGTTAATAGTTCCCACCCTCCAAAAACCACTATACTCTTTCTCCATCAGCCACTTAATAAATACGAAAAACTTTACTAAAGCCCATTAGAAAAACCCCTCAAACACTTTGAGGGGTTTAGTTTATTTAATCATTATACCGCTTTATTGAAGGCTGTTTGTCTTGATAGCCAGCCTTGAAGGCGAACAAATAGTAAAGTAAAAACGGTAGTTACGAGAATTCCTTTTAAGATGTTGAATGGTACGATCCCTGTAATGATGATTTCTGCCGGAAGCTCGAAATTCATAAAGTATTTATAGGCAGGAAGGAAAACCAAATAATTTAATATCCCCATGCTTATACTCATCACTACAGTACCTGTGATCAGTCCGATCAACAAACCTTTTTTCGATTGAAAACGTGAATAGATAAAATACGTAGGAAGAATTAAAAGCACTCCTGCCATAAAGTTGGCGACATGACCTATCGGAACACCAGTATCGCTTCCTGTCATAACATAGTCGATCACGTTTTTAAATAATTCCACTAAAACACCTGCAAGTGGACCTAATGTTATTGTCGCGATTAAAACAGGTACATCACTGAAGTCTACCATTAAAAATTTTGGAAATGGTGGTATTGGGAAGTTGAACAACATTAACACATAGGAAACGGCACTTAACATACCAACTGTGACAAACGTGCGTGTATTCATTTTTTTCATCATTCTCTCTCCTTTAGGAGATTCATCTCAAATCGAAGATAGCTTAAGCCAAAGGTTGCATTAAAAAACTCCTAGATACGAAATCTAGGAGAATGAAAGGCATACCCTAATAAACGTTTAGCTTCCCTTTTCTAAACGTTCTGGCACAAACCTTCATCTTCTCCCATCCAGACTATACTGTCGGCTTTGGAATCTCACCAAATCCTGCCCCTAAAGGCTCGCGGACTTAGAAACAATTGTTTCATCACCGCCGGTAGGGAATTTCACCCTGCCCCGAAGACGAATCTTTATTTTTTTATACATTCTCATTATACATAATGATGGGGATTATGTGAAGAAAAACAGTTCGAATTCGAAACAATTGAAAATGCGAGCCATATTCCTAAACTTTATTGAACCTTTAATATCTGCTGAGGATAAATCGGAGCGTTAACATCCAATCCATTCATAGAAACTAATTCCTTCACATCTACACCTTGTGTCACGGAGATCGAATACAATGAATCCCCCTGCTTCACAACATATTTGCCTTCGTGAGAACCTGGAATGCTAAGTTTCTGATTGAGGATTAAATGGGTATCATTCATCTCATTTGCCTCCATTATCTTCTCAACTGAAGTATTATATTTTCGAGAAATCCCCCAAAGAGTTTCCCCTTTATGAACAACATGACTGACGTTCAAATTCATTTCCTCAGTACCTTCAGTCGAACCGCTTACCCCTACCGTCTGATAAGGATCGTTCTCGTTTGCAAATACAAGCTGCCCAACTTCACCATTTCCAAACACTCGGTAAGGATCAATTGCATTTTCTTTATCAATCGTCCAATCACCTCTGTGTATTTCAAAGTGAAGATGTGCGCCCGTCGACCTTCCTGTACTTCCCAGACTCCCAATCTGTTCTCCTTGTGCAATTTCTTGGTTCTCATCCACTATCCTGCTTTCAAGGTGTGCATATACTGTTTCATACCCATTCCGATGTTTAACGAATACAACATGACCATAGCTCTTCGATCGATACGATTTACTAACCACCCCTTTGTCAACTGAATACACCGGTGAACCGATCTCCCCACCTATATCCACACCTTTATGGGTGCCAGACCTTGTACCGAATGAATCTGTAATGACTCCTTCAACTGGAAACGTCCATGTTATGGTCTCCTGTGAGACCTCATCACTCTCTGCTATTACGGTCCGTCCAGTAATGAACATGAGGCTTACCCATAATGCCACCAGAACTATGATGAATCTTTTCAGATAATCCAACATCATGCTTGTCCTCCTTAACCAGATAACGGGATGGATTCATTTAAAAATGATCTTCATCCTGCGATAATTTTCCTTTCAGTAGTTTGTCTAAGTATGAGATAAATATACCTCTTTTTCAGTTGTGGCTTTCTTGTTCAATGAAAGCTCAATCAAGCTTTCTCATCTATTCACTAAAAAAAAAACCAGAAACGGAATTTTCCATTTTCTGGTCGTCTGTACTAACTTAATTCATTAAATTTTTTCTATTCGGGCTAATCGGCGTCTCGATCGGCTTATTGAAGTCGAATCCGTTCCAACTATCCTGTTTAATATTCTCAAATTGAACCTTTTCATATCCCGAACTTCTGCTTGTTAATAGTATCCCCTCAATCATTTCAAGAGCGGTTGTACCGTCCAATGTTTCCAAGTTCAATTCATTTAGGAAGCTGACCGTCACGTATTCATCCGTTTCCATGACACTTATGTTGATATCTTTCGGAATGACACTTTGAAATAAACTTGAGTCTGCATGCTTCATAGCTGCGATCGACTCCTTGACATTTCCTCGGGCTATATTGTCAGGGACCAGATATCGGTCCCTTCCATTCGGAGAATATAGATAGTAAGCTGTGCGAGCTTCATCACTCACATCAATCTTCGAGAATTCTCCAGTTGAACTGAATTGTGGAACAGAACCATCCTGCTCTTGAAGCACAACCTCATCAATTCCCTTATGCTGGAATGAATATTGAAGAGAATGGTAGAAAGCGTATTCCACTGCGCTACTGCCACTATAAGAATGATCAGCATCCAAAGTGAAAATCACTTTGTTTTGATCATGTGTAAATTCTCCTTTTAAAGGAAGGTAATCCTCAAGTCCCCAGTCAGCTTCAGGCAAATTCTCAGCAATTTCTTCATGCCGGGATAACCAGTCTTCTCCACTAAGACTATCGATGACTGATACAGGTATAGGAACCGCTTCCGGAGACACAAGTCCAAACGTATAATAATCATTTCCTTGAAGGTCGTCTGCATAAAGAGATAATCGGTCGGAAGAATCATTTCCAGAGACAATTTTTTCCTCTGTCATACTTCGATCACTTTCTGTTAAGGTCGTTTTTTGATCTTTAGTCGCTTCTGGAAGCTTATCAGATTTCTCCGATTCAGTACTCATTACAGCCTTTTTGTTTTCCTCAGAACTTCCTGACGTGTCAGCAGTATTTAACTCGGACTGCTCCATGCTCTTATCCGTGAATTGAGTTAGCATAGTTGGCGCAAGCAATACCATAATAAAAATGGCTGCAAGTGCTGCCACAGCTGGAAAGAACCGTTTAAATAGAACAAAGTTCTTCTTCTTATTCTCTCGCTTTATTCGTGCATAGATGTATTGGGAAGTTCGATCATCTTTTATTTGAGGAAGTTTTTTTACGAGTTCTTCGATATCACGATCTTTCCATTCTGACTGGTTCAATGTCTCTCTCCTCCTTTGGGAGCCGTCCATTCATTTCAATTCTTAACCATTTTATCGCCCTATGCTGGGTCGTTTTCACTTTACTTTCAGACCAGCCGAGCACCTCAGAGGTTTCAATAATTGAAAGTTCTTGTAAGTAACGCATGATAATCACCATTCTAAAGTCAGTAGAACAATATTTTAGGCAGTCATACAATACTTGAATTTCTTCGTTTGCAACGGCGATTTCTTCCGGTAGTGCCTCAACATCCATTACGTCATTCCGATTCCAATCGAATTTATCCATAATACGATTCTTCCAATTTTTCTGTTTTCTGAAATGATCGATGGCTACATTTTTTGCAATGGAAAAAAGCCAAGTCTTTTCGGAGCTTTTCCCCTCAAAGTGCTCATGAGATTTAAGTACTCGTATATATACTTCTTGAACCAAATCTTCAGCCAATTGTTTATTCCGTACCATATAAATGAGGAATTGAAATACATCCTGATGATAGGTAGAGTATAATTTTTCAAAAACGGAGTTCATTTGATTCCCTCCCCGTCAATTTATTAGTCGTAATATATGTAAAAAAGTTACACACTATCAATATAGTATTTCCAGGAAGAAAAAGAAAGACTTATATTGATTTATCCAATCTATAAACGTTGGAAAACAACACTCTTTGCGAAAGATACCTAATATAAAAGAGGGTGGGACATAACGAAATCAATATAATCTAAAGACGAACAATCAGGATAAAAGACCATGTTAGGATTTCTTGTAACACCGCTGCCCGATTTCCGTGCAAGACTTCGCTTTCCTCGGGCGGAAGGTGAGCCTCCTCGTCGCTACGCTCCTGCGGGGTCTCACCTATTCCGCTTTTCCCGCAGGAGTCTTCGTCTTGCACTCCAATCAACAGCTAGAACCAGTTAAATACACTGTATATACTTTTACAATAACAATAAAAAAACCGAACGTTTTCGATTTTCAGGAAAGAATATCGAATAATCGTTCGGTTTTTCCATTGGCTAAAACCCTTTTGTCCCAGCCTCTTTTTTCAACACCGTTTTTACTATATAAAGAATGTTTCCCATGTAACAAGAAAAATCGTCAAGTTTCTATGGATATCATCGATTCTTAGCTAATTAGGTAGAAAGAAAGTGAAGGTTGTCCCTTGATTCACTTTACTTTGAACTTGAAGATGACCTTTATGGGACTCAATGATGTTCTTAGCTATCGCCAACCCTAGACCTGTACCTGACTTCCCTCTTGTTCTTGCTTTATCCGCTTTATAAAAACGTTCGAATACAAATGGTAGATCTTCTTCAGGTATACCGGAACCTGTGTCTTTCACATGAAACAGATAACCACCCTTGCCTTCAGTCAACACGACGGTCACTTTCCCACCTTTTGGTGTATGCCTCAAAGCGTTATCAATGAGGTTTGTTAATACTTGTTCGATACGATCCGGATCCATTAAGATTTCACTGTTGATTTTCACGTCGCTTTCAAAGTAAATGGAGACCTTTTTCTCCTTGGCAAGACCGATGAATTTGTTCGTGACTCTTTCTGTGAATGGCATGACTCCAATCACGTCTTTATTGAGTGTGATGTGTCCTGCTTCCATACGGGCCAAATCGAGCAGGTCATTCACCAACCGACCCATCCGTAGTGATTCATCATAGATGATGCGGGCAATTTCCTTCTGTTCTTCAACTGACCCTGCGATATCATCAACAATCGCTTCACTATATCCTTGTAGCATTGAGATCGGAGTACGTAACTCGTGGGAGACATTTGCAATAAAATCCTTTCGGAGCTTATCCAATCTCCTTTCTTCCGTCATATCACGAACGACGGCAACCGCTCCCCTAATCGTATTGTTATTGTAGAGGGGGCTAACAATCACCACATACGATCGTCCTTGCAGGCTCAGTTCATCCGTTTGTTCCATTTCGGTTACGACAACACTCTGCAATAACTCTTTCACCGTCGTAGGAATCGCATCTTCACTGTCTTCACTCTGTTCATAATACCAGTGCTGTAAAAAACGATCCGCTGGAGGATTGGTAATCAGGATGGTGCCATCTCTATTAAAGGTGATGACTCCATCGGCCATACTACTTAAAATGGAGGAAAGTTGTTCTTTCTCCTGACTTAAAGCGTTAATATGAAATTTCAACTGCCTTCCCATCTGATTAAATCCCGTTGCAAGCTCACCAATTTCATCTTTCGTCAAGATCGGCACTTTTGTATCGAACTTACCTTTCGCTACTTCAAAGGCTGCCTCTCTCATTTTCCGGAGAGGAGCCGTGATTCGAGTGGAGAGGAAGAATGCAAAAATGGTGGTTAAGATGATGGCAATCCCAGCAGCCAGCAAGATTAACTTCGTGGTCTGTCGAGTCGTATCCTTAATGACACCAAGGGACTGGTACAGATAAACAGCCCCATCTTCATCGTTAATGTGAAGGGGCGTTCCGACAATAATGACATTCTCGTACCGATTCGTTGTCACTTCCGATGATAATTCAATTTCTTTCTTAACGGTTTTTTTCTTCATTTTGACAGATTGCAATTGTTTGTCATTTGAGATGTAGCCGTGGATTTTCTTTTGGAAGTCGGTAGAGTCATGAGAATAAAGTGATTCATTTTGATCCAATGAAATGATGATATTCACAGGTTCATCAATGATTTCTTTTCCAAGTTCCATCCCAAGGGTCAAGTCATTATGATTTTCAATGACCCTTGCTACTTTTTCGGCCGTATGAGTCAATTCTTTCTCAACTACATCAACATGGTAGTTCTGAAAGAATTCCAGTAAGAGAATCGTCAATATAAATAACACAAATGAAACTAATAGCAGGATCGTCAGCCATAGCTTCCCAACTACGCTACGCCAAAGTCTCATTCATTTGTTACCTCGAATTTATAGCCAACTCCCCAAACGGTGACGATCATTTTCGCAGCCATTTCTGAAACTTTATTCAACTTCTCTCTAAGGCGTTTAACATGTGTATCAACCGTACGTAAATCACCAAAGAATTCATAATGCCACACTTCTTTCAGGAGATGTTCCCGATCAAATACTTTGTCAGGTGCCTTGGCCAGAAAATAGAGTAGTTCATATTCTTTAGGTGTTAAATTGACATCGATTCCATCTGCCGAGACACGGTGAGCATCATTATCAATTGTAAGGTGGGGATATACGATGAGGTCTTTTGCCTTTGCATCCGTTTGAATAAAACCGGACTTTGTTGAGCGTCTTAATAACGCTTTAACCCTCAGGACGACTTCCCGTGGAGAAAATGGCTTCACTATGTAGTCATCGGTTCCAACCTCAAACCCTTGTACTCTGTTCACTTCTTCCCCTTTTGCCGTCAGCATGATGACAGGGGTTGCCTTACTTTCACGAAGATGTTTACACACTTCGATCCCATCCATTCCAGGCATCATGATATCCAATAAGATACAGTCATAATTATGTTCAAGGGCCATTTCCAACGCTTGTTCTCCATTTTCCGCTTCATCAATTTCATAGTTTTCTCTTTCCAAATACATTTTTAATAATCTACGGATTCTATCTTCATCATCTACAACTAAAATACGAATGTTTTCGTCCATGGGATGATCCCCCTTTTGTCTATTTAATTCATATTATCCTATATTTTACATGAAAAAAGAAGCTGACTCAAAGAGAATTGAATTCTCATCTTTTGTCAGCTCCCTCCCATTCGTTATGATTGATTAAGCATATGAGTGTAACCCTGCAATAATTAGATTAACCGCCACCAGGTTGAATAGAATGATTGCCACACCTACGACGGCTAACCATGCAGATTTCTCACCTTGCCAGCCTTTTGACATGCGAAGGTGAAGAAAGGCTGCATAGAATAAGAATGTAATCAATGCCCATACTTCTTTTGGATCCCATCCCCAGAAACGAGTCCACGCAATTTGCGCCCAGATCATAGCAAAGATGAGTCCTCCAAGAGTAAAGACCGGAAAACCAATTAAAACAGAACGGTAACCAATTTCGTCCATCAGATTCAAATTAACATTCTTCACTAATGGTTGCATTTTCGCGGCTATCCGCTTTCTGAAGACCAAGCGTAGAATAAGATACAGAACTGAACCGGTGATTATGGACCAAAGAACCGTATTTAACTTCTTCGCGTTTATAAGAGCTGGCATTTCGACAAGTGGTTTCATTACACCATCGGTTATTAATTCGCCCTCATTTGGTCCAACAAGAGCTGGCAGCGTGTATTCTGAAATCGCATCTTCGCCCTGTTGATTCACATATTGAAAGTTTGCTTCGTAATTCCCTAGGGTAAAAACAGTTGAAGCTGCTACAAACCCTAATACGACAACCATAGAATACATTACCATCTCCAGCCAGAATGACTGTTTGCTTCCTTTTGTGTGTTGGACTGATTTCAATAAATAGATGAGGCCAGCTACGAAACTGATGGATAATATGGCTTCCCCTGCTGAAACCGTCGTCACATGTATTTTCAACCAATCACTTTGCAGAGCAGGTATCAGGGGACTGATATCTTTAGGAAACATGCTAGCGTAAGCAATCACCAATAATGCGAATGGAAGTGCAACCACGCCAAGTATCGTGGTCTTATACATAAAATAAAGAATAATGAATGCTCCGACAAGCATCATTCCGAAGAATGTCGTAAATTCAAATAAATTACTTACTGGAGCATGTCCAGAAGCTCCCCATCTTAGAAAGAAATAACCCAATTGAGAAGCAAATCCGATTAGGGTTAAGAAAATACCGATAAATCCCCATTTCTTCTGATTTGTTTCCGTTGTATTCTTTTGACGGATACTTCCGCCAAAAAATAACGTAGCAATCAAATACATGATAAAGGATATATAAAGTAAATTACTGCTCCACTCTGCCATTGTTGTCGTTGACATCCTCATTCCTCCTTACTTCATCCTTTTGTTGTTGATCTTCAGGCTCGTTTATTCCAGTACCATCCAGCACAAAGTTAATTTCATTCATTAAACCATGCCAGTTTTTATTCGTATGACCGGCTACGATGACTTCGCCGTCATCCCGCCTGATCCAGATTCTTCTGTGATGCCAATAGGCCCCTTGGATGACTCCAATCATGAAAATGGCTCCACCAAGAGCCAGGATCCATAAAGTGAGATCTTTATGTACGGTTAACGCCGACACATCTCTCGTTTCCACTCCGGCAAATGATAACTTATATTCATTTTCTCCAAGTGGTTCTAGATTCTTTCTGATTCCTACAAAACTGATTTCCCCTTTAGGAGTTTCAGGTGAGAACAGTTTAAAAAGGAACGCAGGGTTATTTGGTAAAGGTGATTTCGTTTGGGGTTCTCCCTGCTCATTAAAACCTGAGAAATCAGGATAGTACCCCATCAGTTCTGCTTTATATCCACCCTCAAATGTGTACACATCTTGAGGATCAAACAAATCGACTGTGAATTCACCAAACGTTTCCCCGGATCCTTTATTATCTAGTGTAAAGGACATTGACTTGAATTCATCTAATTTATAACTGGTTTGATACACGGCGAAACTTCCGAATTTAAGAGGGTGGTTCACTTTAATTGAATCCTCCTGCTCTTTCGTGCGCTCAGCCTTTTGCCCAGGTAAACGGTCACCCGACTCTTTATATAATATCACATCGGACTGAAAATTCTTTGCAATGGTACCGTTTTTATCGATTGCTTCACCAAACACTTCTTTGTCTTTATCCTTATCATATGTTTCTAGAGTAAATCCTTTATTTTCCAAGTAATATTCCTGGTCCGTCCCGGGCACGGCTCTCGTTTCACCCTCACGGATCCAAACAGTTTCATCAATATACATTCCAGGTACAAAGCGAAGCATGCCTCCGAAAAGGAAGATGATAAGACCAATATGATTCACATATGGACCCCATCTTGAGAAACGATTTTTCTCTGCCAGAATGTTCCCATCTTCTTCTCTAATCTTATATTTTTTTTGTGTTAATTTTTCTTTTATTTCAGGTAAGGAAGCTTTGCTTTCGATGCTTTCTGTTTTCCCATAGATTCGTTGACGCTTCAAAAAACCAATATGTCTCGAAACACGCTGATTCTTGAGTGCACGGTATAATGGTATGACCCTGTCAAGGCTTGCAATGACGAGGGATATACCGATCGATGCGATTAAGAGAAGGTACCACCAGGAACTATATAAATCATGAAATCCTAAGGTATAGTACAATTCCCCGAAGAAACCATAGACATCTTCGTAATACTCGTCAGCCGGCTGTCCGTTAGGTATGTATTGTTCCTGTGGTAATATCGTTCCGACTGCAGAAGCGATTAGAGTAAGGAGGATTAACCACACACCGACCTTCACAGAAGAAAAGAAGTTCCAAATCTTATCAATAATGGATTTGTTATATGTCTGGGAGCGCCTTGCACTACCTTCATAGCGCATATCGTGAAGCTTCTCGTTCATTGCTTCGTCCGTTAACGCCCGCCCACAGGATTCGCAAAGGACGGTACCATTTGGATTTACATGACCGCATACACATTTGATCTCTTTCATGTTAAAACTCCTTATATCAAGTTAAACTGCCGAGTTAAGGCTTGATGCTTTCTAAATCTTCAATGATGTCATCTTCTGTCATCGTACCTGTTATAATCTTTTCAATCTCCCCTTCTGGGTTGATGAGAAAGGTAGTTGGTAACGGATCGATTCCATATGCGTTTTGAACTTCCTCTTCTTTGTCTACTAAAATCGGGAACTCCAACCCATGTTTCGATACAAACCGGTTAATAAGGAAATCAGATTCCCCAACGTTCACAGCCAAAATTTGTACACCCTGATCTTGATATTTCTTATACTGATTATTCATATAAGGCATTTCCCTTTCACACGGTTTACACCATGTGCCCCAGAAATTCAAGAAGACCCCTTTTCCCTTATAGTCTGATAAACGGTGAGTAGCCCCGTCCATATCCATAAGCACAAAATCAGGTGCCTTGTCGCCTACCTTTAACATCCCTCTTTCATCCTTCGTGAAGTTTGCATATAGCGTATATGCAACCGCAGAAGTCAGCACAATGAGAATAATTGTCCGGATGAGTAATCTGCGCTTTTTTTTATTCATTTACGAGTGCCTCCCATAGTGAAAACGTTCTCAAAGTGTGGAGAAGTTTATCTCTCTTTACAGTAGCAAAGGGCCTGAAGTCATAAGATTTCTCTTATGACTTCAGTCCCTGCCATAATGTGATGTGTCCTATCTTCATAATAAGCAGAGAAATGTCCCACTGATTTCATGGTAAAATTCCTTTCTCATTATATCATTTAATACCTGAAAGTCAGGGTGAATTATATGAATGATATGTGACACTTTCTATGTCATTCTTTAATGTAAACTGCCCGTTTCGGCCAATGTTCTCAATTGCTTCACTTCATGCGGAGTCAGTTCTCTTCCTTCTCCTGCATTCAAGCCATGAAGGGAAAGGAATGCATATCTTTCCCTCTTTAGCTTTTGAACCGGATAACCAAGAGCCTCGAACATTCTACGAACTTGACGGTTTCTGCCTTCATGAATGATGATCTCGACGATTGATTTACCTTGCTTCTTATCAATACTCAACACCTTCACTTTAGCAGGTGCGGTCATACCATCCTCTAATTTAACCCCTTTTTCAAGTTCACGGATCTTGAATTTAGGTGGAATCCCTTTTAATCTAGCTACGTATGTTTTTTCAATTTCGTTACTCGGGTGCATAAGGGCGTTGGCAAAATCCCCATCATTAGTTAACAACAAAATACCAGAAGTCTCATAATCGAGTCTTCCTACCGGATAGATTCTTTCCTCTATTTCAGGGAAGAAATCCGTTACGACTTGACGATCTTTATTGTCAGTCACAGCAGAGATAACACCTCTTGGTTTATAAAGCATGTAATATACTTTATTTTCTCTCTCGATTTGAACACCTGTCACTTCAACTCTATCAGAGTGAGACACCTTCGTCCCCAGTTCTTTCACTACTTTTCCATTGACCTTAACTTTGCCTTCTATAATTAATTGCTCTGCTTTACGACGGGATGCCACTCCACTGTGAGCAATTACCTTTTGTAATCGTTCCACGGTCTTTCACCTCATTTAATTTTCAATACATTTGTCTTCATGAATTATTACATAATCCAGACAAAATAGAAAGACATAAAGAAAAATCGACCATTTCAGTCTTTTTCCTTTATGCCTTCCTATTCTACCTAATTATGACTTTATACATAAACATTATTACTACCAAATCTATTCAACTGTTCTGGTCCATGATTCATTTGTATGGACAACCCGACTTTCTACAGAATTGTAATTAAATTAGGGTGAAACTGTTCTATTGAGGTATTGACCAATGTAGTACCAAAGTTTACGAAAACAGCTTTTAATAGAGCCTAAATAAAGATTCCAAGGATTAAAACATAATCGTAACGATGAAGATGGCTGCAACAATACCGACTAGATCTGCGAGCAGACCAACTTTTAGGGCATCGCCCATTTTTCGGATTCCAACGGCTCCAAAGTAGACCGTCAATACGTAAAGGGTTGTGTCTGTACTTCCTTGTAAGGTAGAAGCCAGCCTACCAATGAATGAATCAGGACCATGTGTTGCGATAATGTCACTCATCATACCAAGGGCAGCCGTTCCGGAAATCGGCCTGATAATCGCCAGTGGGACGATCTCCGGAGGAATTCCCAACGCAAGCAGACCGGGACGGATGAGGCCCACAAAGAATTCAAGTGCACCTGATTCCCGGAAAATCGTAATGGCCACAAGCATTCCAATCAGAAATGGAATGATCGACACTGCAATTTTAAGTCCTTCTTTCCCCCCATCGACAAACACTTCATACGTTGGCACTTTTTTGATCGTCCCATAAATTAATATAAAGCCGATCATAAGCGGGATTAGCCAAAGTGAAATTGTGGTTATCCAGTACATCTACTTCACCTCTCGACGTGTACGCCTATAATGAAAATAACGGTCTATCAGAATCGCACCGATAGTTGAAAGCATCGTAGCAATAAGGGTCGGTCCTACAATCTCAGTCGGTGACACGGAGTCATATTTCATGCGGATCGCAATGACGGTCGTTGGAATGATGGTGATGCTTGATGTATTAATTGCCAAAAACGTAATCATCGACCTGCTCGCGAAATCCCTGCCCCCATTGAGCTCCTTCAATTGCTCCATTGCCTTAATGCCTAATGGGGTTGCAGCATTCCCTAATCCGAACATATTCGCCATCATGTTCGAAAGGATGTACCCCATAGCAGGGTGATCTTCCGGCACTTCCGGGAACAATCTAGTCACAAACGGCCTGAACAGCTTGGCTAATTTATCAAGTAAGCCCGCTTCTTGGGCAATCCTCATGATCCCTAACCAAAAGACTAATACACTGACCAACCCTATACAGAGTGTGACTGCTTCATTGGCTGAAGTGAAAATAGCTTCGTTCACTTGTTCCATTCTTCCGTTCATCATAGCGAAAACTATCCCTATGATCGTCATGCCTACCCATATGAGATTAACCATGGTGACGCACTCCCATAAGTGATTCAAAAGAGAAAGCCCAGAATTTCCACCAGCTCTTTTCTTTTTCCTTTGCGCTGGATGTTTTATAGAATACTGGAAGAGTGTCCACTTCCTTGTCACCTAAATAGACCACTGCCCTGCCGACGACATCAGGTGCGTTTTGATTTTTTACCCATTCCTGTTTAGGCTTCAGCATCTTGTATTCGACCTTTACATCCTCTACTTCATCTTCAGTCAGCGATAAAACAGATTCCCGTTTAAGGAAGGCATGATCCTTGTATACTTCGTCATCCATTTTCTTAATTATGCCTTTTTCGAGGACAATTTTATAATCGAATTGCGTAAATCCATATTCAAACATGCCGATATGATCATTCCAGTCATCTGGGCCATTTAAGGTCACGGCGATCAGGTTCTCTCCACTCTTTGAAGCAGTCGACACAAGGGTTCTTTTCGCTAGTTTTGTGTATCCTGTTTTCCCCCCTGTACTATATTTATATAACTCAGTGAGCAATCTATTTTTATTCTTCCACTTTCGATCCCATTTTTCTTCTGGATTAGGGGCAGTGTGAACCTTAGTCCCTGCAATTTTCTTATACATTTCATCTGCCATTGAATACCTCGTCAGTAATGCCATATCGTATGCGGTAGAATAGTGATCCTCATGATCATCGAGGCCGTGGGGATTGGAAAAATGAGTATTGACCATTCCGATTTCATTCGCTTTTTCATTCATCATAAACACAAATCCGTCCAGGCTGCCTCCTACATATTCTGCGATGGCAACAGCAGCATCATTGCCGGACCTCATCATAAGTCCATATACCAAATCTTCAAGCTTGATCTTTTCACCCGCTTTCAAGTATAGGGATGAGCCTTCCGTTCCTGCGGCATTCGAGGAAACCGTTACTTCTTTGTCCATTTTTCCAGACTCTACTGCTAGGATCGCTGTCATAATTTTTGTAATGCTTGCAATCCTGCTCTGACTATGGGCATCTTTTTCATAAAGAATTCTTCCTGTTTCCTGATCCATTAAAATCGCTTTCTGAGAACTGACAGAAGGGGATGCCTGAACCTGATTGGAAACGGCAACAAACAAAATAGCAATTATCAGAACATAATATATGTAAAATTTCACTCTTTTTCGATTCACACCCATCTACTCCTTTAACTCTAACGTGTTTGTACAAGTTTATGCAGGACAAAGGGTAATATGAATGAAAATCCGAAACCGACCACATGTTGTATGAGAGGCTTTGTCTATTTGTTAAAGCAAAAAACACAACCATCATAATCGGCTGTGTCAGACATCACTCTATTTGTATTAAAGCAATCTTTTATTTCTGAACTCACTCTCAAACTCCATTAATTCTTCTCTCAGGGTATGAAATTCCCCTTCTACGTTTCTCAACACGCCGGCAAAGCAATCAGGTGGTTCTTGCCGGAATCGGATGGTACTCCCTTCCGGATAGGTGATACGATCATCTTCAAACCACAGCTTGTATCGGGGAGAATAATATTCAACGATGCATTATGATAAATCTTATAGAGGATCCTCTCGGCATGATTCCGTTCGAAGCGTTCATTTTGAACAATACGATGGCAAGCATCCATTCCTTCCTCACAATAAACCAGTAGTCTTCTTAGGTTTGAAAGCAGCCCTTCGTAATAAGCCCTATCCCCCCGTTTTTCCAGCAGGAGAGTCTTTATGGTTATCCCATTCATCATGAAATCATTCATCCATTCCCCTCCGTCTTCCTCCAACTACCCCTTTCAGTTCCTATAAAACAACTTCCATTTAATTTGTTTGAATTTTCAGAACCACACTTCATGAAATGAGGCAGGACCACTCAGAGTCTTGTGGTCCTGCCGATTGAGAAAACGTCTTTTATTCGTTCGGTTCCATCGTTTCCTGAAATTTCTCAAAGAATAGATCCGCTTCATCCTGCATAAATTCGTCCTGGACATTTTCAGGCAGTGGTGGAAGTTCTTCTATGCTCTTTAGTCCGAAATAATCCAGAAATTCTTTCGTCGTACCAAATAAGTAAGCACGACCTGTTCCTTCCGCCCTGCCAACTTCTTTCACAAGTCCTTTTGAGACAAGGGTTTGAATGGGACGTTCCGTTTTCACACCTCTTATTTGTTCTATTTCCATTCTCGTGATCGGTTGCTTGTATGCAATGATCGCAAGCGTCTCAAGTGCTGCTTGAGATAAAAAGCTTACACTTGGGGACTCTACCAGTTTCTTTAAATAGTCTGCATTGCCTTTTTTCGTCACCAACTGAAAGGTTCCAGCGATTTCAATGATATAAATACCTCGACCGGAGTCCTCCATGTAATCTGTCTTGAGCTCTTCGATGACATCCGTCGCTTCCTGCTCGCCGATCTCCAGAACAGAACAAACTTGTTTAAGGGAAAGACCTTCGTCTCCCGCCGCAAACAGTAAGCTTTCAAGGATGCCTTTCCAACTAATACTGTTCAACAAGTCCTGCCTCCTCTCCTGCTTCTACAAATATTTCTGTGAAGTTTTTTTCCTGGTTGACAACAATTTGCTGCCGCTTCATTAATTCCAGCACAGCAAGGAACGTAACAACGAGGTGCTCTTTATTATCAGATGGAAAAAGGCTTGTAAACGATGTACGCTCTTTGATGTTCCGTAAATTCTGCAGAATATCATTCATTCTCTTCTCAATGGATATTTCCTGTCTGGTTATTCTCGTTTGAACGGGCCTTTGCAACTTTTTACGCCTTAATAATTTATGAAACGCACCGAGCATATCATATAAGGATACTTGAACTTCACTATTCTTTAAATCCACTTCTTCCGTGAATTCAGAAAGATCACTTGGAGGCTTGGTGTATACTTGTCCACGCTCTTCCTCACGGTACTTTAACTCATTTGCCGCTTCTTTGAATTTACGGTATTCAATTAACCGTTCGACTAGTTCGTCACGGGGATCTTCCTCTTCAAACTCAATTTCATCGTTTAACTGACCTTCATCATGTTTAGGAAGAAGCATTTTACTTTTAATGGCGAGTAGGGTTGCGGCCATCACTAAATATTCACTGGCAACATCAAGCTGCAAGTCTTTCATCGTCTGTACATATAACATATATTGCTCAGTAATCTGAGCCATAGGAATATCATATATATCAATTTCCAAGGAGTTAATCAGATGCAATAGAAGATCTAATGGACCTTCAAAAGCGTCAATTTTCACATTGTATTCCACTTTATCACCAAATTTCTAATTACGTTCATTCCTGATAGCTACTTAATAGTATAGTAGATTGACCACTATTCTCCAATAGAAAGTTTTTGTATTCAAGGTGGTAACCTGTCGATTATTCAGAGGACTGTGCTACAATTTAACTACTTTACATCAAACGGAGGGATTTATTTGGCTTATCCTCAAGCATACTTAGAGTTTCTAATGTATTTCCACGGAAATCGTGACTACTTTGAGTGCCATGAAGTATTGGAAGAGCATTGGAAGGAAACGGATCCAAAGAACCGCACTTCACATTGGGTGGGCCTTATCCAAGTGGCCGTTGGTTTCTATCATTACAGAAGAGAGAATAAACAGGGTGCATCCCGGACATTCACGAAGGCGATCCGAAATATTCAGATGAATCAAGAAGCATTGTCTAACCTCGGAATAAAAGCCAAGAAACTTCAAGACAAGCTTGTGGATGTCACTCATGATTTAAGTCAAAACCGGCCATATCATAGCATAAATATACCCTTAGCCGATGCATCATTGGTAACTCAAGTGCAAACCCTTTGCAACGAGAATGGGTTCACCTGGTGTTCGCCGAGTGACCTCACAAATTCGGCCATTGTTCACCGCCATTCCTTGAGGGACCGATCTGATATAATCTTAGAACGGAAAAATGCTTTACGAAAAAAAAGAGGCTGACCACCTTCATTATAAGGTGGTTCAGCTCTTTACTGTTCTTCGTTATTCACTTCAGCAGGACCGATTTCATCACACTTCTCAAAAAAAGAAGCGGTCTCTGAATTCGGTTTAACCTCCTGCTCTGTATGCATCTCTCTTAAATGGTTCACCATCGTTTTCCCGATCCCTTCATGACGATGGGAGGGATTCACGGATATATGTTGAATTTCTAACGTGCTGTCTGTTTTGTATACGCCAATCAAGCCTACTATGTCCTCTTCTTTCCATAAAAAGAGCTGCCAATTTTCTTCAGTTTCGTATTGCTTCATTGTGTGTTGAAGCTTCTTCAAATCCTTTTCATTTGGCATGAAAGATAATAATCCCATTGCAATCTTTTCAAACGCCTTTTTATACCGAATTAACATATTTACCCCTCGTTATGTTTTATGTCTACTTTATTCATTATCTATTATAGACAAAAACTAGAAATTTAATTGATGCGAACGTTTATTTATCTTACTAAATTTACTTTTATTAAGCAAATCCAACACATTAGTTTCCGGCAATGAACATCCAGTAAATGACTCCCCAGACAAGTCCTGCTGTAACTAAAATCAAGAATAATCCCCTATTACTGATTTTCATGACTGACTCCTTTGTCTACACTATATTCGCTTATGTCATTGTTATTGTATAGTAAAATTGAAATTTGTTAAAGTATGTAATACAGAATGCAAAAAAGTAGTCTTTAAGTACGATATACTTAAAGACTATATTCCCGATTATTTATATGTCATATCAAGTGCAACCATATCCTCATACGATTCCCTTTTGATGGCTAAGGTTATTGTGCCATTCTCTACGAACACTACAGCAGGGCGTGGTATCCGATTATAGTTATTTGACATGGCGTATCCATAGGCCCCTGTGCAGAACACTGCAAGTAGATCACCTGCTTCAGATGATGGCAGAGGTATATCCCATATCAACATATCCCCGGACTCACAACATTTACCTGCTATGGAAACCGTTTCTTCCGTTTCTCTACCTGCTTTATTCGCTAAGACTGCTTCATATTTAGCCTTGTAAAGGGCCGGTCTGATATTATCGCTCATTCCTCCATCTACCGCCAGGTACTTCCTGATATTTGGAATTTCTTTACGTGACCCCAATGTATAAAGGCTGGTCCCTGCATCTCCAACAAGGGAGCGGCCCGGTTCTATCCAAATTTCCGGCATGGGTAGATCAAATCTGCTCACTTCTTCTTTCACAGCATCGATCATTTCTTTGACATATTGAGAAGGGGGAATCGGGTCATCCTCTTTCGTGTAACGAATCCCAAAACCTCCGCCTAAATTGATGACTTTGGGGTCAAAGCCGAATTGTGAATTCCACTGAGCGACTTTTTCAATGATTTTTTTGGCTGCAAGTATGAAGCCCGTGGTTTCAAAAATTTGCGAGCCTATATGACAGTGCAATCCTAACAAGTCAACTTCATCAATGTTCATTGCCAATTTCATCGCTTCCTCGGCCTGACCGTTACCCAAATCGAAGCCAAATTTCGAATCTTCCTGGCCAGTCAATATATAATCATGCGTATGGGCTTCAATTCCAGGGGTGACCCTCAATAAAATCTTTGTTGTGCGTGCGAGCGGTTGCGATATTTCATGTACAAGCTGAAGTTCATGAAAATTATCTACTACAATACAGCCAACCTGATTTTCTATGGCCATTACAAGTTCTTCCCTGGTCTTATTGTTCCCATTAAAATGAATGCGTCCTGGAGGGAAATCCGCCTTCAAGGCAGTAAACAACTCCCCTCCTGATACCACATCCAGAGATAATCCTTCTTCTTTCATTAATTCAAAGATCGCTACACAGGAGAACGCTTTACTGGCATATGCGACTTCTGCTTTCACCCCCAGGGAATCAAAGGTTTGTTTGAAACCTCTGGCCCTCTCTTTAATTAATGCGATGTCATAAACATAAAGGGGGGTACCAAATTGAGATGCCAATTCTATGGTACTCACCCCTCCAATCATTAAAGAATCATTTTTAATCTCTGCAGAACCATGAAGATGCACGGAACGACTCATTCCCCTCTTTAAACCTCTCCTAATTAAACGTAATTTACCACAGAATGAGAACTGTTGCAATATTCTACGATTTCGCAGGTTGTTTGTACTTATTCCTTGGCTGGACGATACTAGGTCGAATCTTAGATCCGGGGACTGATTTCCTTACAAGGATCTGCATAAACGCTTTGGGACTGAACGGAAGTAATGGCCAAAGATACGGTGTATTAAGAGATTTAATATTCGATACATATAAAATGAAGAGCGTACTTCCGATCATTAACCCAGGGATATGGAAGAAAGCGACAAATACAAGTAGAAGAAGCCTTGCCATCTTATTCGCCACACTCAACTCATAACTTGGGGTCGCGAACGTACCGATCGAAGCCACCGCCACATACAATATCACCTCAGGTTGGAACAACCCGACGTCAATCGCAATTTGACCAATCAAAACTGCAGCTATTAAGCCCATAGCTGTTGATAGCGGTGTCGGCGTATGAATGGCGGCGATCCTGAACATCTCCACCCCCATGTCAGCAATAAATAATTGAACGATAACCGGAATATTGGTCTGTTCCTGTGGGCCTACATACTTAATGACCTCTGGAAGTAATGAAGGATCCAGGACAAATAAATACCACAAGGGCAGAAGGAATAAAGAAGCAAGCACACCAATAAATCGCGTCCATCTGACAAAGGTCCCTACAGCCGGTGACTGTCTGTACTCCTCGGCATGCTGAAGATGATGGAAAAATGTTGTCGGTGTAATGATGACACTTGGCGACGTATCAACAAAGATCAGCACATGACCTTCTAATAAGTGTGTGGCGGCGACATCCGCTCTCTCTGTATACCTGACTAATGGATATGGATTATACCCCTGCTTTACAAGAAACTCTTCTACCGTCTTATCCGCCATTGTCAAACCATCGATTTTGATACTTTTCAATTCTTTCTTTATCACTTCGATCAAGCTGGGATTGGCGACATCATCTATATATGCTATGGAAATGTCCGTCTTTGACCTCTCTCCAATTCGAAAGATTTCAAAACGCAATCGTGGATCTCTTATTCTTCGTCTAGTTAATGCCGTATTCACAATAATGTTCTCTACATACCCATCACGGGAACCGCGAACGACCTTTTCTGTATCCGGCTCTGACGGCTGCCTTCCCGGATAACTTCGAACATCAACGATTAATGCCTCATCATAGCCTTCTACAAAGACTGCTATTAATCCTGAAAGCACTTCATCTACCGCTTCTTCAATTGTATGAACCGGTTCTACCGATTGGTGAACAAGCCGATTATAGACAATGTCATATAATTTACTTGTCGCACGCTCATTGTCATTGATATCAACAAGTTCCTCTACAATTTCAATAATATAGGACGCATCGGTCAGTCCATTTATATAGTAAAAATGTACACCCTTTTTCAAAATCATGAGTTTACGTACACCTATATCAAAACTGGTATTTAGTCCTACATGATTCTTCATATAATCTTCTATTACGGTTAGATCTTTAGAAATCGGTGTTTCCTTCGTCTTTTGAGGCATGATAACCGCTCCTTTCTAAAATGATCTCCACTGCTTTCTTCGTGATGGGGGCACCTTGTGAATAGTGATCTCTTCTGGCCATTTTCCCAATGTCTCCAATGCCGACAATAATCGGGACTTTCAGTTCATCAAGGCAATATACGGTATCACCCGTCAATCTCCCTACATCCATTTCCGGCACACCAAATTTATCCACTCCAAAAGGCGTCAGTTCTCCAAATTTATCAATGCATACATCTACCCTGGTCCATTCAGCCTGGCGGGTTTTACTGGCTACTGCGATTACCCCAAGGACTTCAATTTCATGATGATTCGCAACATGCTTTAAGGCACGTTCCCCGGCACCTTCTCCGATGAATCCACTATCATCAAACATGACAAAGACGGGGTCGTTCTTGGCTCTCTTGATTAACTTCACAATTTCCGGTCCTGACAAAACAGAGGGATTCCCTTTGGAGCTTGAAATACACCGTCCTCCATATTCTGTCGCAACACATTCGATGGCACGTTTTGCATATTCATCTCCGTCTGTTACCAGAATCACTTTCCTTCTATTGTCCATACGAACCCCTGCCTCTTACAATTTATTGATGAACCAAGTAGAGCCAATGAAATAGAGAACCGAAAATTTTACCGAACACAATGGCCATAATTAAAATGACAATTTGACCATCGATCCCAATTCGCTTTGCAAGAATGGGGAATACATTCAATACTTCTGTTAAGGCAGCAGCTAACAGACCAATAAATGTGCCACTTGCCAAACCGAGAGGGATAAGGACCAATGGAGAGAAATGAAGTGTGTATTCATTTAAGCTTATAAAGCCCCCGACTAGTGCTCCACTTATGACAGCAAGTTCATAGTAATGAATCATTTTCATCGTTTTCGTCAGTTGCGTTAATCGAGGGATAATTCCCAATACGGTTAAAAAAGCCACAAAGCCAGAGCCTACTGCCAGTCCACCAGCAAAACCAATAAATACGGTGATCACTACATTAATGGTCATCTAGATTTTTCTGACTTTCTTTATTTTCGTGCATAATCACGTATTGATCTAAATCCTGCTGGTAATTAAACATTTCAACCTCAAGAGGGCTCGGCTCTTCATTGAGTCTTTTTCGGAAAACATGATTAAAAAATAGGATCATTCCAAAGCCTAAACCAAATGAATAGGGAACCTGGAATAATAATGGATGAGGATCCACCCCTCCAGTCACAAAATGATACAGCCTTTGATGAACTTCTCTCATACTTACATCTTCATGAAAATTCATGATCGCCAGGGCTGCACCAACGAATAATAATAGCCAAACGCCAATGAATAATGGGAGAGAGACTTTCTTTTTCTCATAGATCACTTCGATAATAGACTGTGCAGGTCCGATCGTTTGAATATCCAAATCCGGATAGTCATTGTGTATTTCCCTTATTACCCTCATCACATCGACCACAATAATATTCTTATCAGATGGCGTTACTTGGTGGATCCGGATTTGCCTGAGGTCTTCTACACGATCTTCAGGTGCTATGATTTGAGCAAGCTGCCCGAGATTGACCATACTCCCTTCCCTTACCTGCACTCGATGACGTAAGCGAATATATAAAATCCCTTCCATGCAGTTCACTTCCTGACAACATGATTTTCCCTTCGTACCAATAGTATGGATTAACGGAAATTAATTATGTAATGGTCATCCTTGATGGTCGGATTTCATAAAGAAGCAAGTATGACGGATGGTTGCCTCGTTATGGACTAGGTAAATCGGAAATGGTAACAATTTCAAAACTGGCCACTACAAAAAAATAACCTTACCGGTTCATCTTCTAAACCGGTAAGGTTATTTTGCCTAAGAATCTGTATGCATATGATCTTTCATCGTTTGTAATATTTTCTTTTCGAGCCTCGATACCTGGACTTGCGATATCCCGAGCCGGTCCGCTACCTCCGACTGGGTTTGATCTTTGTAATACCTTAAATACACGATCAGACGTTCCCTATCATCGAGTTCGCGTATCGCTTCTTTTAACGCGATCTTGTCAAACCATTTATTATCACTATTATCCGCAATCTGATCCAATAGGGTAATGGGATCTCCGTCATTTTCATAAACGGTTTCATGAATGGACGAAGGAGCGCGACTAGCTTCCTGAGCCATGATCACTTCTTCTACCGAATACTCGAGGTGATCGGCGAGCTCACTTACTGTCGGCACCCTCCCGAATTTCTTGGAGAGTTCATCCTTCGCTTTTCGTATCTTGTTCCCCATCTCCTTCAAGGAACGACTGACTTTTACTGTTCCGTCATCCCGGATGAAGCGCTGAATCTCTCCGATTATCATCGGAACAGCGTATGTCGAGAACTTGACGTCGTAGCTTAAATCAAACTTATCCACTGATTTCAGCAACCCGATACTGCCTATCTGAAAGAGATCATCAGGCTCATACCCCCGGTTGAGGAAGCGTTGAACCACGGACCAAACCAAACGCATGTTCTTTTGGACAATCAGGTCCCTCGCACTCTGGTCACCAGCCTGGCTCTGCTTTATAAGCTCCTTCACCTCATGATCCTTCAAGAAGGTCTGTTCCTTTTCATTTTTCACTTCGACATCCATGGGCACGACTCCTTAATTGCATAGCGCTTTACTATTAGTCAAGTGCTTCTTCAACCTTACCGTAGTGCCTGTACCTGGGTGTGAGGACACTTCGATCTCATCCATGAAATTTTCCATGATGGTAAACCCCATTCCAGAACGTTCGAGTTCAGGTTTGGATGTGTAAAGTGGTTGGCGTGCTTCTTCTACATCTCCAATCCCGATTCCTTCATCGCGAATGGTCATATCAATAAATCCATCCTCTTCCATGATGACTGAAATATAAACTGTGCCATTAGGTTTATTTTCATAGCCATGTATGATGGCATTTGTTACTGCTTCAGATACGACGGTTTTGATCTCGGTCAACTCATCCATCGTCGGATCCAACTGGGCAATAAATGAAGCAACGGTGACCCTGGCGAAAGATTCATTTTGGCTTAAAGAACTGAATTGGATATTCATCTCATTTCTCACGTTAGGCGACCCCCAATCTTTGTAATGCATTTTCTTCAGACGGTTCAAGACGGATAATCTTAAACAACCCAGACATTTCAAATAATCGGTTTACAGAAGGGGAAATCGCACACACTACCATTTCTCCATGCTTTTGTTTAATCTGCTTGTATCGACCTAAAATGACACCTAAACCTGAACTATCCATAAAGCTTAATTCCTCTAAATTCAAAATGATATGCTTTACATTCTCACTTTCAATCAGATTTGAAGCTTTTTCCCTCAATTCATCAGCAGTATGATGATCCAACTCACCACTTAAACGGACACACAATACATCTTTTTTGACTTCTAAGTTAATAGCAAGACTCACTATCAGAAAGCCTCCTTCTCTGTCGTATAGTGAGTCATTTCGCTATTCTTTTAGTGAAATCCTTCCCCATGACAAAACTAGAAGGAATTCGTCATAATTAGAGGTTATTTTCAGGAAAGGATTCCTGCCTCGTTACTTCCCTACCTTGGTGAAAAGTCCAAAGGATTTTTTGTATAATTCCCACCAGCTTGCATCGTTTACATCTTTCTTGGCAACAAGCACACTTTTAACGACTGTTTTCCCTTTGTTGGTCACTACTAAGGTCCCCACTTTGTCTCCTTTTTTGATTGGAGCTTTCAGGTCTTTGGAGAGTGTGATCTTTTGTTCCACTTCATCTAATTTTTCCCCTTTTTGGGTTAGAAGAGAAATCGGTTCATCGGTTACCGCATTCACTTTGCTTTCTTTCCCTTTCGAAACCTTCACCTGTGCTAATGATTCACCTTTTTTGAATAATGGTTTGGTCGAATACTGATTGAAGGCATAATCAAGCATTTTACTTACCTCATTATTTCTCTCCTTCGGCGTTGGTGCACCGAACACGACTGCGATTACTCTCATGTTGTCTTTCTTCGCCGTGGCTGTTAAGCAATATTTCGCCTCATTGGTGAAACCTGTTTTCAAGCCGTCCACCCCTTCATAGAAGCGGACCAATTTATTCGTATTTACCAACCAGAATTTTTTATCGGATCCTTCTCTCAAGTATGATTCATAGCTGCCTGTGAATTTTGTGATCCCTTCATATTTAAGAAGTTCCTTGGCCATCATAGACATATCATGTGCCGAACTGTAATGATCTTTGGACGGTAATCCTGTAGGATTTTTGAAATGAGAGTCCTTTAACCCGAGTTCCTTTGCCTTTTTATTCATTTTCTCAACAAAGGCTTCTTCACTTCCTGCAATATGCTCTGCCATCGCTACTGATGCATCATTGGCAGATCCGATCGCAATCCCTTTCAGCATTTCTTCTACCGACATGCTCTCACCGGGTTCGAGGAAGATTTGTGATCCACCCATGGAAGCAGCATATTCACTTGCCCGAACCTTGTCTTCCCACTTTATCTGACCTTTTTCGAGGGCTTCCATGATCAACATCATGGTCATGATTTTTGTCATGGACGCTGGTGCCAGCTTTTCATGACTATTCTTCTCATATAGTACCGTTCCAGTATCACGTTCGATTAAAATAGCCGATTTCGCTACTTCAGCTAATTCCGACTTCTTTTCTTGGGCCATTCCCATAGAAGGAAATAGAAAAGCCATTAATACAAATGTCACCACTATATACGCTAAACGTTTCATCCAACTGTCCTCCAATCAAATCTCGTTATTACAATCCTTATAGACCCATTTTTTCCAACTACATCATTTTTATACAAACATTGGTAAAATTTCGAACCTGAGCCTGGTCGCTTCTAAAGTCATGCAAAAAGAGCGGAAATCTGTTGTCTTACTGTAGGATAAGTTTACTTTGAGGGCTGTTGGAGAGGAAGGATGTTTTTGAAATTAGCTTTTTATTAGACTCAAATTCTATAGATTTGGAAACGAAAGGATAAACAGATCATCTATTTGTTCTCTTTCAGGGTAAAAAAGTGCCTCTATTCGATTGATTGCGTCATTCTGAGCAGGGATTGCGTCTTTTGTAACGTCCATCACTCTGCCTCTGGCCCCTATCCCATTCCCAACAAAAAAAGCCCCTGCCTAAGAGAATAAATCCTCTTGGCAAGGGCTTCGATTGATCGAAAATCATCCTGTGATTTCAGTATGAATTAACGTCGGTGCTTTTACATGTGCAGATGTTACTTTAATGCTTTCGTATAATTTTTCTTTAACATTGTCAATGTTTTCATCGTTACTGTAGATGGTCGCTAGTGAATCTCCAGCTTTGACAGAATCACCAATCTTCTTACGCAATTCAAGGCCGACCGCTAAATCGATAACAGAATCTTTCGTCGCACGGCCTGCGCCTAACCACATTGCTGCAGTTCCTACTGCATCGGCAACGATCTCAGAAACATAACCGTCTTCTTTCGCTTCAAGCTCAATTTTATACTGTGCTTGTGGAAGCTTAGCCGGATCGTCCACTACTGATGCATCTCCACCCTGTGACTCAAGGAATACCTTGAAGTTTTCAAGAGCCGAGCCATCTTCAATCGCTTTCTGTAAAAGCTCTCTCGCTTCCTGTAAAGTTGATGCCTTTTCAGCCAGGTAGACCATATGACTTCCCAGGGTTAAGCATAACTCTGTTAAGTCTTCAGGACCTTCACCTTTTAACGTATCAATCGCTTCTTTCACTTCAAGGGCATTTCCGATGGCAAATCCGAGGGGCTGACTCATATCGGATATGACCGCCATCGTCTTTCTACCAACATTATTCCCGATGTTCACCATGGCTTTAGCAAGTGCTTTTGAATCGTCTAATGTCTTCATGAAAGCACCGGCACCGGTTTTCACGTCTAGCACGATTGCATCTGCACCTGCTGCGATTTTCTTACTCATGATGGAACTTGCGATCAAAGGAATGCTATTGACCGTTGCTGTCACGTCACGTAAGGAATATAGCTTTTTATCAGCTGGTGTTAAATTACCGCTTTGTCCGATAACAGCTAATTTGTTCTTGTTCACCAAACGGATGAACTCATCATTCTCAATCTCCACATGAAAGCCTTCTACGGATTCAAGTTTATCGATGGTTCCGCCAGTGTGCCCAAGACCTCTTCCACTCATCTTCGCTACAGGTACACCTACCGAGGCAACCAGTGGCCCTAGAACAAGTGTTGTTGTATCACCAACACCGCCTGTAGAGTGCTTGTCTACCTTAATTCCTTCAATGGCAGATAAGTCGATTTGATCTCCTGATTCTACCATTGCCATTGTAAGGTCTGCTCTTTCTCTATCGCTCATGTCTTTGAAGAATATCGCCATAGTAAGGGCACTTACCTGATAATCAGGGATACTTCCTTCTGTATACCCTTCAACGATGAAGTTGATTTCTTCAGTAGTCAGTTCTTTTCCTTCACGCTTTTTCTCTATTAAGTCAACCATTCTCATGGTATTCACCCACTTTTCTAGTATTGATCACCGTCTTTAAGACGCTGTTTGTTAATAAGCACTGAATCTATATAGATTTTACGATTTCTTTCACATAAGCTAAAAAGTTGGCACGTACCATTTCAGTTGTTTCCATTACTTCATCATGTGAAAGGGGTTGATCTAGAATTCCCGCAGCCATATTTGAAATGCATGAAATCCCCAATACTTTAATTCCGGCATGACGAGCCACAATTACTTCAGGTACAGTGGACATTCCGACTGCGTCCCCGCCAAGTGTACGAGCAAGTCTTACTTCAGCAGGTGTCTCGTATGTAGGTCCTGTATTTCCCACGTAAACACCTTCTTGCACGTCGATAGAAAGCTTACCGGCAATTTCTTTCGCCTTTTGACGAAGTTCTTTACAATACGCCTCTGACATGTCAGGGAATCTCGCTCCTAAACGGGAGTCGTTAGCCCCGATGAGCGGATTTCCACCCATATTGTTGATGTGATCTGAAATCAGCATCAAGTCACCTGCATTGAATTCCTCATTTACTCCACCAGCCGCGTTCGTTACGATTAGCACTTCAACACCCAATTCCTTCATAACACGTACAGGGAAGGTAACTTTATCGAAGCCATAACCTTCATAATAGTGAAAACGACCTTGCATAGCCACAACTTCTTGACCTGCTAACTGTCCAAAGACCAGCTGCCCGGCATGACCAGCGACGGTTGAAACAGGGAAATCAGGGATTTCTTTATAAGGGATTTTCACTGAGTTCTGGATTTCATCTGCAAGAACTCCTAATCCCGATCCCAGGATGAGGCCGATTTTCGGTTCACCTGTATATTGATTTTTCAAATGACTTGCTGCATTTTGTATCTTTTCGTAATTCATATTCCTGACTCCTTTTTATTCAAGTAGGAAGAGGAGGGAAAGACCGATACTAAAAGGTCCTCTCTCCTCACTTCTCTCCGTGTATTTTGTTCTTACTTCAAATGTGTTAGAAAGCTTTGACCGAATTTCGGCATGGTTACATTAAAGTTATCTGCCACTGTTGCCCCGATATCAGCGAACGTTTTAGAGACGGGAAGCTCTTGACCTTTTTCAAATCGTTTTGAATAAACCAGGAGGGGAACAAATTCTCTCGTATGATCTGTTCCTTGTGCAGTCGGATCGTTACCGTGATCGGCTGTAATGATAAGAAGATCGTCTTCCGTCATTTTCTCGAATACTTCAGGCAGCCGTGCATCAAACTCTTCCAAGGCTTTTCCATACCCTTCAGGATCGCGGCGATGACCATATAAGGCATCAAAGTCTACAAGATTTAAGAAGCTTAATCCTGTGAATGACTGGTCGAAGGTTTTAATGAGATTGTCCATCCCATCCATATTATGCTTCGTCCGAATAGAATCAGTAACTCCTTCGCCATTATAAATATCTGAAATCTTACCAAGTGCAATGACGTCATAACCTGAATCTTTCATTTCATTCATGACCGTACGGTTGAACGGTTTCAACGCATAATCATGACGATTCGACGTACGCGTAAACTCACCCGGTTGTCCAACGA
The DNA here is from genome assembly GCA_963787015.1 of uncultured Bacillaceae bacterium. Classification (GTDB taxonomy): domain Bacteria; phylum Bacillota; class Bacilli; order Bacillales; family Bacillaceae_B; genus Rossellomorea. The sequence goes on along the minus strand of CAWBBM010000019.1, from coordinate 222,558 downwards.
ATGGACGGGCAATCACACGACCTACAAGAAATTCTTCATCTTTGGTGATTTCACGGGCAATTTCACAAATCTTATATTGTTCCTCAATTGGTATAATGTCCTCATGAGCTGCGATTTGAAGGACCGGATCAGCAGAAGTATAGACAATGAGAGCTCCGGTTTCCATATGCTCCTTCCCTAATTCTTCAATGATCTCCGTTCCACTTGCAGGCTTGTTCCCTATGATGGTTCTTCCTGTCTCGGCTTCAAGCTTTTGGATCAATTTTTCAGGGAAACCATCAGGATAGGTTTTAAACGGTGTATCAATATGAAGACCCATTATTTCCCAATGCCCCGTCATTGTGTCTTTCCCAACAGAAGCCTCCTGCATTTTCGTGTAGAAAGCAAGCGGCTGATCGGACTTTTCAATACCTTTTACTTCCTTAATATTCGATAAGCCCAACTTCCCGATATTCGGCATATTCAGTCCATTCATATGTTCAGCGATGTGACCGAGAGTATCCGATCCTTTATCATTAAATAGTTCTGCATCAGGCGCTTCGCCAATGCCCACAGAATCCATTACGATCAAGTGAACTCGTTTGTATGTATAGTTACTCATTCAAGTAAACCTCCTATATAGTAAGCTTTCTAAAAAAAGCGGTTACATTTTCTGACGTTCAACCGTATTTTACCCTTTTCTGTATGGATACAATCGACAAAATTTAACGTCAGAAGTCTGACATCTATATTTTACTTTTCCCTATCAAAAAAAACAAGAGAGATCCCTTAAAGAATTGATTTTCTTTAAAGGATCTCTTGTTATGCTCTGGGATGAAATTGTGAATAGACATCCTTTAAGCGGGTTTTCGACACATGGGTATAGATTTGGGTGGTGGAAATGTCAGCATGACCAAGCATTTCCTGGACTGCTCTCAGATCCGCCCCATTTTCCAACAAATGGGTTGCGAATGAATGACGGAGCGTGTGCGGCGTTAAATCTTTCTCGATATTGGCTTTCTTGGCAAGTATTTTTAAATTCTTCCAGAAACCTTGTCTTGTGAGACCTTTTCCGTGATGATTTAGAAATAAGTGGTCATCACGATGCTTCTTGCTCCTTAATTTCAACCGTGCATCTTCTAAGTATTTCTCCAGGATTTTCATGGCAGTCTGTCCGATGGGGATAATTCTCTCTTTGTTGCCTTTTCCGATGCACCTGACAAAGCCCATGGTCAAATGTACGTCTTCTAATTTAAGCTGAATGAGCTCACTAACCCGAATTCCCGTCGCATAAAGGAGCTCAAGCATCGCCTTGTCCCTCATACCCAGCGGGGTCGATTCCTCAGGTGCTTCGAGTAATGCCTCCACTTCAGCAATGCTTAATATCTTAGGAAGTGTCCTCTCCGTTTTCGGTGTCTCAATATGCACAGTCGGATCTTGGTCCGTCGCCTTTTCCCTTAAGAGGAATTGATGAAAGGACCGGATTGATGCCACGTGCCTAGCTACGGTCTTTGAAGATTTCCCCTGACTCTTTAAGTGGCCGAGGAACTGGACGATATTCACCCTCGAAACGCCGTTTAGTTCCGATACTTCCTCCACTTTCGTTAAGTATAGTGAATAATTCTTCAAATCCCGCTGATACGATTCAATCGTGTTCTTGGCAAGCCCTTTTTCTACTATTAAAAAGTGCATGAAATCTTGAATATGGTCTTCCACGCTGCATTACTCCCCGTTCATATAAAAAAATAATAATCGATCATACCAATGGCTATTTTCCTCTGTCACAGAAGAATATACTTTCACTGCTGCTCCATCGGGTTCATCATATCTGTGGTACCCTTCGTATTCCTCACTTATCCACATAATACCATAGTAAAATAAAATCGTGGATCCAGTAAATAAAATAAACACTTTAATGGTTTGCCAAACCATTTGAACTCCTTTTACCATTTTGTCATCCCCCATATTCGTCACGTATATAATACAAGCTATGACGTTTTTAAACGGTTTTATACCTTATGGAGTCAAAACGATAAAAATTTTCGTCCAAATATGAAAAAGCCTTAAAGAGTATGTATGGGATGTTTCCAAAGAGAAACAACAACAGGAGTCTTTAAGGCCTTTCGACATCAGCTTATTCTTCTGAATCTTCTTCTGTATCCTGGCATCTTGAACAAATGCCATGAAAGGTAAGCCGGTGATCTTTTATTTTAAATTTCCAATCTCGTTCAACAATTGTCTCTACGTCTTCAAGGAGATCTTCTTGAATTTCATCAACCGCTCCACATTCGATGCACACCAAATGGTGATGAAAGTGGGCTGCCCCTTCTTGTCTGAGATCATAGCGCGATACACCATCGCCAAAGTTAATTTTATCCACAACTTTCAGTTCAGATAGCAATTCCAACGTTCGATATACGGTGGCCAGTCCAATTTCCGGAGATTTTTCCTTAACGAGGAGGTATACATCTTCGGCGCTCAAGTGATCTTCTTCGTGTTCTAATAACACACGTACGGTTGCTTCCCGCTGCGGCGTAAGCTTGTAACTAGCAGAATGAAGTTGTTTTTTGATTCGTTCAATACGGCTTTCCATAGTCGCTTCCTCCCTCGTCAATGTCTTTACTATTATATCAAAAAGGGAAGAATAAGCAAAATAAAATAATTATAATCAAATAAATAAAACGATTCTTAAATTAGAATCATTTTATTTTAATTTCGAAATAACCATTTCCATTAAATTAGGAGAAAGATATGCTTCAACGCTCGCCGCGATGGTCACTATTCCGATGGCTACAACGAAGAAAATGACGTACCGGGATAAGAACGGAATCATTTGAAATTGCATGGACGACGTTTGCCTCATAAAAATCTTCCGAATCAACGTAAGGGAAAAGCTGGCACTGACCACTCCTATGAAAATAAATGCTGGTATGATGATGATATTTTGTGGCAACACACTAACAAACGATAATAAAAATCCGCTCCATCCCATTTGATTCACAAGAAAGCCCACTGAAAATCCAACTACCACACCCTTCATAAATAATAGGACGAAGATGAGGGGGAGTCCAATAATCGAGATGCCCAAAAGCCAGATCAATCCAAGATACTTTACATTATGAAGAAAGCTCTGTCGAAACAACTCTTCAGCTGATGTCATACTGCCATCTTCCATCTCGCTAAAAAACTTACTTAAATAGAAATAGAGATCTTCCTTCTGGGCGAACGACAATGAATTTACGACAATCGCACCAAAAATGATGCCCATTAAAAACAGTGTAATAATAAATAAATAGATTGAGGAATGTGCTTGTACATGTTGGACGAGTGGATTTGAATTAGATATTTTTTTGCGCATCACAGTGCTCCTCCCAGATATCGATTACTAATCTATATGTAGGGAAGGACATGTTTATTCTACTCTATTGAACTTCTTTATGGATAAACGTATAATCATAGAAACCTTGTCGCAAACTAGGAGGAAATTGTCATGAGCAAACCAAGTTTAATCGAGTTCCCCCATCGAATCGAAACGTCCCGACTGTACATTAGGCCTTGTATGAAAGGAGACGGTCCTGACGTTTATAACGCAATCTCTGAGTCTAGAAACGATTTAAAACCGTGGCTTCCCTTCGCACGCAAAGAACAAACCCTTGAAGATGTAGAGTCCGGGATCCGGGAATCCTATGCAGAATTCATAAGGAGGACCGATCTCCGTCTTCATATCTATTTAAAACAAACCGATGAATTTGTTGGTTCGACAGGATTTCACCGCATCGATTGGGATGTCCCAAAAGTAGAAATTGGTTACTGGCTGCACACAAAGCACACAAAAAAAGGATATATCATTGAAGCTATCGAGTCCCTCACACAGTTTGCATTTAACCATCTATCCTGCAAGCGTATCGAAATCCGTTGCGATGAGAGAAATACTGCGTCAAGAAGGGTCCCTGAAAAACTGGGATTTGTACAGGAAGGCATCTGCCGGCATGATCACCTTGATGAAAATGGTGTAGACGCTCAGAATACATGTGTTTATTCTCTCATTCCCGGTGATTTGGAAGGACATTGACAATGATAAGGTGCTGTATAGAAAGAGACCATCCTTCTAGGTTGGTCTCTTGTTTCAAGGATTGATAGTGGGTGTAAATAAAGCCAGTTAATCTTGTGAATATATGAATAAACTTTCTGTAGAAACCGATAAGTTTGAAAATCCGGTCTTTTTACGTACATTTGAGTTGAAAACAAGTACTATAAAAGCTTTTAAACTATAAATATGAATCTTTGGGTGAACATGTACTCTTACGATTGGAGTTCGTACTTGTTGGAATGCAGAGAGTAGATCCGTTTGCGTCATTCTGAGAATTATTGCGTCAAAATCGGTCGTGATTGCGTCATTTTTTTATTTTATGCGTCAAAATCAGCCGTTATTGCGTCACTTTTTCAGTTTATGCGTCTTCTACCTTCTCCATCCGTAAAGCCGGACCCCATCTCAACCGGAATCCAACTCTCCTCGACTATGAACTTCTCATATTGAACGTTTTTTCTCTCTTATACCGCTCTTATTTCGTAAGCTGTTGCAGTTGCAGATATTGAACAGCATATGCGGTTTTGGCATCGTAGATCCGTTTTTCATTCAAAAGCTGCTTTGCTTCTTCCACTGTCACTTCAATTAACTCGACAAATTCATCCTCATCCGCTTCTTTTGATTCCTCAATTGGATAAATATCATGAGCGACATATAAGTGAACAAGTTCATCGGCAAATCCGGGAGACGTGTAAAACGAAATCAGGTGCTCGAGATTCTCACATCCGTAACCCGTTTCTTCCTCCAATTCACGAAGGGCGGTTTTATCTGGCTCTTCCCCCGGCTCAAGCTTGCCTGCAGGAATCTCGATAATGGATTTTTCCAGTGCTTTTCGATACTGCTCCACCATAACTAATTTCCCTTCCGGTGTCAGCGCAATAACGGCCACAGCCCCAGGATGCTTAACCAGTTCCCGTTTAGAAGTCTTCCCGTTGGGGAGCTCTACTTCATCCACTTGAAGATCTATGATTTTTCCTTGATAGATTGTTTCCGTGGTAATTGTTTTTTCTTCGAATTTTTTCATCCGTTCAACTCTCCTTGTTCTGTGATTGATTGATTCCTCATACATTTTACCATATCTGATTGGAGGATCGAGGTGAAACCCCTTGAAGGTGGTTACTGAACAAAACCGTATCATCCTTATAGGAAAAGCATGGGAAATCAAGGCAAAGCTTAAGGAATATAATCAAACCTTCGTCACGGTGAAGGAATGGATTGAATCGAACCGCTAGAAAAACCGTTTCTTTTGTTTATTCATCCCGACTTTCGTTAATATAATAAAGAGTGCGAATGTCGAAAGGACGGATACAATGGAAAAAAGACAAATAGGAAACTCCGATTTACTTGTATCAAAAATGGGCCTCGGATGTATGTCTCTTGGAACTGAAGAAAAGGGTGCCAAAGAAGTTGTACAACATGCTTTAGAAAATGGGATCAACTATCTTGATACCGCTGATTTATACGACTTTGGCCAGAATGAAGAAATTGTCGGCAACGCCATCCGTGATGTCCGGAATGATATCATCTTGGCAACGAAGGTAGGGAACCGCTGGAATGACGTAGAGGATGGGTGGCACTGGGATCCTTCAAAATCCTATATCAAGTCTGCTGTAAAGGATAGCTTATCCCGCTTGAAAGTGGACTATATCGACCTATATCAGCTTCATGGAGGTACGATTGAAGACCAATTTGACGAAACAATCGAAGCATTTGAAGAATTAAAGAAGGAAGGCTTGATTCGCCACTATGGTATTTCTTCCATCCGCCCAAATGTTATTAAGCAATTTCTGAGCAAAGCCTCTATTGAGAGTGTGATGATGCAGTACAGCTTACTTGACCGCCGTCCGGAAGAGTGGATGGAATTACTGGATGAGAACAATGTGAGTATCGTGGCACGAGGGCCTTTGGCAAAAGGGCTTCTCTCTGAAAAAATGCTTTCCAAAGCATCTGCGAAAATGAAAGAGAATGGATATCTTGACTATTCTTATTCAGAACTTCAGGAAACGATCAAGTCCATTCATAACAAAATGGGAGACAAACGTCGGATGAATGAGCTTGCCCTTCAGTTTATTCTGTCCCATAAATCGGTCGCTGCAGTGATTCCGGGAGCAAGTTCTGTTCAACAGCTCCAGGAGAATATCAACGCTGTGAATGCAGGACCTTTATCTCCTGAGGAGATAGGTATGCTTAAACAATTAACCAAATTATCACGGTATGAGCAACATAGGGATTAAGTGAGTAAAAAAATAAGCGAGTCAGGGTTTCAGTTCCCTTCTCGCTTATTTTTTTTATACCAATTCAACGCTTTTTGTTCCATATTCTTCACAAATTGATCCTTGCCTTGAATATAGCTTTCCATATCATGTGGGTATTTCTTGGCAAGCCTTGATTTGAGTTCACTATATTGTTGAGTTTCCCCGTCGTGTTCTCTTAAATAATCACGGAAGGCTAAGTGCCTGATCACGTGATCGATTCCATAAGGAAAAATATGAAGATGCACGGCTCTGTTATTTCCTTCTCCCTTATAGAAGAAGCGGCGATTCGGAATGCCATTCTCCCCTTTTCCTACATACTCCAGTTGACCGAACTCATCTGTCTGTATATCAATGCTTGTAAGGATGGGGACTTCTACCATTATATCGATTATCGGTTTAGCGGCTAAGCCCGTTACAGAGGTTGAACCGATATGATGGATGTTTGCGTCTGGCAGAATCTTTGAGAGATCATACTTTTCCGTCTCGAATTTCTCTTTCCAGTCAGCTTGATAAGGTGCTACTTTTACATCCCTCATTAATCCTTGTAATTCTTCCAATTCATATTGCTTTCATCCAGTAATTCTTCAAAGCTCTTATTTTTCTCCCGCTGCTTTTTCTCTTCTATTTTTTTAAGCCGCTCTTCTTCTTTTTTAACTGACTCTACTTTTTCAAGTTCTTTCTTCTTTTGCTTCAATTGTTCGAAGAGATCATGGTTCACTGAATTTTTCAATGTTAATTCTGCTTCTTGTTTCTTTTTCTTAGACATGTGATGTTTCCCCCTATCATTCATAGTTATAAATCTTTTTTCGGTATTAGTCAAAGAGGATTACTATTATGTACTTGTTTTGGATTTATCGACCGCTATAGGAATATATCAACCGTTCGTCGAATTTATCGACCGTTTTTTCATTATATCAACCTTACTTTCAGAATATCGACCATTCTGGTAAATCCAACAATTTCCACACCTCTTCCATTCCTCTTTCCGGCCTCTTTCCCCCAGTAACAAAAAGCCGGCCAAAAGAGGACTCCCCCTTCTAACCGGCTTTCTCCATCAATATGCTTCGAGCTTAACGTCTTCTCCTATAATAAGAGTCGCATCCGTCGATGATTGGATATCCTCCACGGAGAAGCCATTTGCTACTTCACGTAGCAGCAGCCCTTTATCCGTGACATCCATCACGGCCCGATCCGTGATGATACGGTGTACGACGCCTTTTCCTGTAAGAGGCAAGGTGCATTCTTTCAGGATTTTGCTCTCACCTGCTTTATTGACATGCTCCATAATGACGATGATGCGCTGAGCACCGTGGACGAGATCCATCGCTCCTCCCATTCCTTTGATCATCTTTCCTGGAATCATCCAGTTGGCAAGGTCCCCATTTTCGGCTACTTCCATTCCACCGAGGATAGCGATATTGATATGGCCACCACGAATCATCCCGAATGATTCCGAGCTATCAAAGTAAGAGGAGCCTGGGATCGCCGTAACAGTCTCTTTTCCGGCATTGATGAGGTCTGCATCCACTTCATCTTCTACTGGATAAGGCCCGATTCCGAGTAATCCATTTTCAGATTGAAGAACAACCTGTTTGTTTTCTGTCATATAGTTGGCAACCAGTGTAGGCATCCCGATTCCTAAGTTTACATAGAAACCATCTTCTATTTCCTTTTCCGCTCTTCTTGCTATTCTTTCACGCATTTTGGCACGATCCATCCCGTTCCACTCTCCCTTCTATGCTTGCTTCACTGTTCTTCTTTCAATGCGTTTTTCCTGATCTGCTCTAATCAGTCGCTGCACGTAGATGCTTGGGGTATGCACTTCATTCGGATTGATTTCCCCGATTTCAACAAGCTCTTCTACTTCAGCAATCGTCACTTTTCCTGCTGCCGCGATCATTGGGTTAAAGTTTTGAGCCGTTTTGTTGTAAATCAGATTCCCCATCTTATCCGCCTTCCATGCCCGAACTAGGGAGAAGTCTGCCGTATACGCTTCTTCCAGCAAATATTCTTTCCCATTAAATGAACGTGTTTCCTTCCCTTCAGCTACCGGTGTTCCGACTCCTGCCGGCGTGTAGAAGGCAGGAATCCCCGCTCCCCCGGCACGGATCTTCTCTGCAAGCGTACCTTGAGGAACCAACTCCACTTCAAGCTCACCCGATAGAACCTGTCTTTCAAATTCTTTGTTTTCCCCGACATAGGAGCCGATCATTTTATCAATCTGCTTATTTTTCAATAATAAGCCTAAGCCCCATTCGTCCACACCGCAGTTATTTGAAATGACGGTTAGATTTTTCACACCTTTTTTCACAAGGGCCAGGATTAGCTTTTCGGGGATTCCACATAGACCGAATCCTCCGACCATTAATGTGGCGCCATCATGAATGTCTGCCACTGCTTCGTCATATGAAGTGTACACTTCTTTCATTGTATTCCCTCCTCGAGTCTCGATCTTCCCGGTTTCTTATTTATGAAGTTCAACGACTGTTGCTACACCCTGGCCTCCACCTATGCAAAGGGTAGCGAGACCGTTCTGCACGCCTCTTTTCTTCATTTCATGAATCAGTGTCACGAGTATTCTCGTTCCACTGGCCCCGATTGGGTGACCTAATGCGATGGCTCCCCCGTTCACGTTCAGAGCATCCTTCTTGAATTGAAGTTCCTTATCGACCGCTAATGATTGAGCGGCAAATGCCTCATTTGCTTCAATCAGGTGCATATCCTCGATTGTCAGCTTTGTTTTTTCCAATACTTTTTTAACGGCGGCAACTGGTCCGATTCCCATAACGCTTGGGTCTACACCTGCATTGGCGTTACCTTTTATCGTCACTAAAGGTGTGATGCCCAGTTCGTCAGCTTTCTTCTTCGACATGACGACCACTGCTGCTGCCCCGTCATTGATGCCGGATGCATTCCCGGCTGTTACAGTACCATCTTTTTTGAAAGCTGCCCGAAGGCCGGATAACTTCTCTGCTGTTGATCCTTTACGGGGGAATTCGTCCTGGTTGAAAACGACAGGGTCTCCTTTTCGCTGAGGGATATGGACCGGAACGATTTCATCTTTAAATCGTCCTTCTTCTATCGCCGCGCTTGCCTTTTGCTGGCTCCAGGCAGAGAATTCGTCCTGCTCTTCACGGGTAAGTGAGTAGCGGTCACAAAGATTTTCTGCCGTCACACCCATATGGTAATCATTAAAGGCACACCAGAGGCCGTCAGTAATCATACTGTCGATCACTTTTTGGTCTCCCATTTTGTATCCTTCTCTTGCTCCTTTTAATAAATAGGGAGCCTGACTCATATTTTCCATTCCACCTGCAACGATGATATCCGCATCCCCAGAAAGGATTGCCTGCGTTGCAAGATGGACCGTTTTTAATCCTGATCCACACACTTTGTTAATGGTCATGGCAGGTACTTGCTCTGGCAGTCCCGCTTTGATGGCTGCTTGACGGGCGGGATTTTGACCTAACCCTGCCTGCAACACATTCCCCATAATTACTTCATCTACTTCACTTGCATTTATACCAGCCTTCTCTAAGGCATCTTTAATCACAATCGCTCCAAGTTCCGGAGCTGAAATGCCTTTTAACGATCCGTTAAAGCTTCCGATGGCTGTTCGTACGGCACTTACAATGACGACTTCATTCGACATCTTTCTTCCTCCCTTTCTCTTCTGACTGATTAGTCTGCATGTTCCTTATCTTTAAAAACAGTTCCACTTTAACTCATTCTATGTAAGCGGTTAAATTCCTCTAAATTCGCCAAAAAAATTTTTAAGTTGATTTATATGTCGAAATTTTCTTAAAATGAAAGAGGGAGGGAAATTATGAATTTACCTAAAAATGCAACGATTATTGAAGTTGGTCCAAGAGACGGATTACAAAATGAAAAGAACTTTGTTCCTACAGATGTAAAAAAGGAATTTATTTTCCGGCTGAAACAATCAGGAATCAGGGAAATGGAGCTGACATCGTTCGTTTCTCCCAAGTGGGTTCCACAAATGCAGGATGCAAATGACATCGTCAACTCCTGTATGACCACTGATTCACGGGATATCGTTCTAGCTCCCAATAAAAGAGGGATTGAACGTGTGTATGAAACAGGTTGCCGATCTGTGGCTGTATTTGTCGGCGTGAGTAATACCTTTAATCAGAAAAACATTAATAAGACAACGGCTGAAGCCCTTGAAGGACTTGCCCCTCTTATACTTGAGTTAAAAGAACAGGGGTATTTCGTAAGAGCTTGTATCTCTACCGCCTTTCACTGCCCGTATGAAGGAAAAATCGCTCAGGAGGATGCACTTTCCCTTTGCCGGGAATTTGTTTCATTGGGCGTTGACGAATTAAGCGTCGCAGATACGATCGGGCGTGCGAATCCGGTAGAAGCTTATGACCTCTTCTCCTTACTGAAACAGGAATTGCCAAACACTTTACTTACGGCCCATTTCCACGACACACGGAAGATGGCACTTTCCAATATCCTGGCTGCCCTGCAGGCGGGGGTTGACCGCTTTGACACAAGTGCAGGCGGGCTTGGTGGCTGCCCTTTTGCCCCTGGTGCGACAGGGAATGTAGCGACCGAGGATGTAGTATATATGATGGAAGAAATGGGGATTTCTACTGGAATTGATCTAGAGAAGCTGGCCCATGCCATTGATCTCGTTAAGCCCCACGTCAGCCGCCCGATTGTAAGTGGTTTTTACCGGCTGTACGAGCTGAATCAATTGTAATACCTCCCATTCTCCGTCGATCATTCTAAAATAGATAACACGTGAAGGAGATGGGTAGAGTCGTCCATTCCGCTAAAGGTCGAAACGCCAAATCGTATGTTTAAAAGAAGTGTCTCTTTTGAGGCACTTCTTTTTATGCTCTCCCTCAAAAATTCCTCTTTTTTTCTTCATTTGCTACAATGAATGTAAGAATAATTATGTTTGAGGTGATGACGTTGAGAAAAAAGCTTGCCATCCTTGGCGGTACCCTATCGTCCATTGGTCTGCTTGGAATGTATATTACAAATCGGTTTATGTATTTACCGAAAAAAGAAGATGATTTTATTCGTTCACGGGAGGCTGAATCTACCCGGCTGATAGAAAATGATTTTGATAGCTTACCAAAGAGAGAGGTCCTTATTCCTTCTCCATACGGATACAAAATTAAAGCGATTTTCGTTAAGCCCCATCCCCATAAAAAATTTATGATTTTCTCTCACGGGGTGACTGAAAGTAAATGGAATTCGATTAAGTATATGAATCTTTTCATCAAACAGGGGTTCAATGCGGTGATATATGACCACAGACGTCATGGAGAATCCGGTGGAAAGACGACAAGCTACGGATATTTTGAAAAATATGATCTAAAGGCTGTGGTGGATGAGTTGATCCGCCGCGAAGGAGAGGACGTCTTCTTCGGGATCCACGGCGAATCCATGGGAGCGGCGACTCTGCTTTTATACGCCGGGAGTGTGGAGGATCGGGCTGATTTTTACATTGCTGATTGTCCTTTCTCTGATTTTGGCGAACAGCTCGCTTACAGGATGGGGATTGAAGTGAAGATGCCAGCAAGATTGCTCCTCCCCCTCGTCGGCGGTATATTAAAGCTGCGGCAAGGGTACACGTTAAAGGATTTGTCCCCCATTTCGGTTGTTCAAAACATCCAAAAGCCCGTTTTATTTATTCATAGCACGAATGATGACTTTATCCTGCCTCAGATGACAAAGGATTTGTTCAATAAAAAGCAGGGGCCGAAAGAACTGTTTCTCGATTTCCAGGGCACCCATGCTCAATCATATAATGACAATCCTGAACAATACGAAGAGGTGATTCAACGGTTTCTCCATCAATTTGCACGAAACGAAAAGGATGATGTCTCTTGATTCCAACCGATTTCAAATCAAAAATGCAAACCATGTATGGCGATTCAGGGACAGAATGGATCTCTAGCGTGGAAAAACTCATGGTGGCGTTAAAGGATCGATTCAAGTTAACCTTTGGTGAACCTTTTTCATTAAGCTACAATTTTGTCATTCCTGTCCAGCTTGGCCAAGAGCAGGATGCCGTTTTGAAAATCGGATATCCGAACAACGATTTTTCCAATGAGTTTCATGCCCTTCAGGATTTCCAGGGAAAGGGCATGGTGAATGTCATTGATTTTAATAAAGAAGAGGGCTGGATCCTTTTAGATCGTTTAATACCTGGAAGTTCCCTTCATTGTTTAGATGAGGAAGAAGAAGTATTGAAAATTTTTTCCCAGGTTGCTCACCGTTTATGGCATAAATCCGCTTCCGCCCATCCCTATCCTACCGTCCAATCATGGTCAAACGGGATCGGGCGTTTAAGGAAACGTTTCAATGGGGGAACGGGACCACTCCCTGAAGAGCTAGTCTCTAAAGCTGAACGACTCTACCTTGAGTTACTGAATACTTCTACCGATTTCTTTCTTTTACACGGGGATTTGCATCACGGAAATATCCTTTTCTCGGAATCCTCCGGCTGGACGGTCATTGATCCCAAAGGACTAATCGGGGAAAGAGAGTATGACTGCATTCAGTTCATGTTGAATGAATGGAGGAAATGGGACATCCCATTAGATCTCCTTCGATTTAGGACACGGACACTGACCTCCCTTCTTTCCCTGTCTTATGAACGTTTGATTCGTTACGGGCTCTGTCATTCTGTCCTATCTGCCTCCTGGTCTGTTGAAGATGGTGAGGACGGGTGGAAAACGGGGATTTCATTAGCTCGTATGTTTGATGAACTGTTGAAGGAATAGTGAATTTAAACTCTCCCTCCTCTATACAAAATATGGAATTTTATGCTAAAATTCACTTATTACATATGGAATGAAAAGGGAGAGGATGTCATGAAAGAGATTGCACTTGCCTTTGGGAATATTTTCGGCGGAATTGCTTTAATCGCCGTTCTCGCTTCTCTATGGGGTAAATTCGAGGTTTTCTTTATTAATAAATTAACCGCATTCCGACAAGCAGCTCTTCTTCCTTTTTCTTACCCTTTTCATCGAAACCCTGTTTATTGCATCCTTCTACTTCTTTTACCACTTGGCATTTCTGGATGCACTGTTTATTTCAAGTACCTTCTTCCTGTTTGTGATCTGGGTCATTCCTTATCACTCCCATTTTAATATGAATACCGACATATTGTTCTTAAAGAAATTCGGGCTTTCTTCCCCGATAAAGATTTTCACGCCATCCTACTCCCCATTTTTCGTTGGAACACTTCTTTTTTCTGCTGGGGGATTGCTTGTTACGTTTTGTTGGTATTATTTGTTTTAAAAACACAAAAGCCCTGGGTGGAGACCCAAGGCTTTCATCGTTATTCTCCCGGAAACAACAGAAAGTTCATTCGTCCATTAATGATCTGACCGGGGCTTTTTAATTGAAATGTGTTACTTTGGGAAGAAAAATCAATTTTCAGGTCTTCATCGAGGAAAACCATCTTTGATTTTTCTACCAGGATCGGATAGCTGTTCGTTTCTATCATTATATCTTCACCTTCAACAGGGTGATTGATAAACCATAAGGTAGGGATGCCGCTTACAACACAGCCACAGCCTTCTGTATCATATTTTAATTTCAGGTGACCTTGTTTGTTTTCTATTTTATCTTGGATCTTTTTGGTTGCTTGGTTCGTTAGTTCGATATTCATTCTTCACCCTCCTCTATCCCCTATCGTATCACATTTCCTCTATTTCCTTTTGAATATTGCTTTTTTGTCCTTTTCACTTTACTATCGATAGTGGGGATTTCTTTTGTATTTTCAGAAAGGGTGGTTTTTCATGACAAAAGCGCAAATTAAAGTGAATGATAATGGTTCTTTTCGTGTGAGCGGTGACGTTGAACTAATCGATGCAGATGGAAATGTATTTCCAACGAAGCAAGTATTTACCCTTTGCCGCTGTGGTTTATCCACAAACATGCCGTTTTGTGACGCATCTCATAAAGGGAAATTTGATTCATGCGTGCGTGCAGAAAAGGTATTGGACGAAGAGTAACTAAAAAGAGAGGCTTCCCTCAATGAAGTCTCTCTTTTTTATTAGATTAATCAAAAAAACGAATGTCCACAACGTTTGCAAGTGGAAGATAGTGTACGTCTTCAAACTTGTCTACGACATGCAACTTCCCCTCCAGTGAGTCGACATGATGAATCGTTCCGATCAGTAATTGATGACGATGCTTTACATAGTGAGTAATCGATACCAGCTTACCGAACTCCATGGCCTCGGCAACGACTTCATTCATCCTATCGAATTCCTGTTCGTCAAGTTCTATCCTCTTTTCATGCGTATCTTCCTTCGCCCAATCCCTTAACAGTTTCACATGCTCTGGCAGCATCATAGATGTCCATTTGATTCTTCCTCGATCACGGATCAACTCTCTCACCTCCCCTATTCGTTACGATTTATGTCCGCCGACAAGGCGGGCACGATGCCTTGCCGTCCCCGCTTCCGTGTAGGAAACAGCACGAAGCAGGGCACCTGAACCATATTTATTTCGGATTCGATCCACTACATATCCGAGCTCCCGCTTCTCCCAGCGGTCGGGTTCAAATAATGAAACCTGCAATGATGCATCATCGACTATATTAGAGAGGGCAATATTGATTTTCCGTACGGTTTTGCCGTTATAATTCTCTTCAAATAACGCAAGGCACACCCGGTACAAATCCATGGTAATATTAGTCGGTTCCTCTATCGTTCTGGACCGATGGAATCCTCCACCAAATTCTTCGTGGCTGTAGCCGACTCCAAAGCTGACGGTCCTTCCTGCCTTTCGATGGGTCCTGGTACGCCTGGCAACTTCTTCGCACATTTCTAAAATGACACGTTTGATTTCCTTTTTCTCTTTATAATCCCGCAACAGGATCTGCCCCTTGCCGAAGCTGACCTGTCCATCCATGATCGGAGCACCTATTTCAGACAAATCGACTCCCCAGGCATGATAATGAAGCTGGTTCCCCATCACACCGAACTTAGCCTCGAGTTTCTCCAGGTCATACTTCGCTAATTGGCCGATAGAGAATATGCCCATGCGATTGAGCTTCTTCTCAAGGCGTCCGCCAATCCCCCACATCTCACGTAGCGGAGACAGCGGCCACAGCTTTTCCGGAACTTCTTCATATGTCCACTCGGCAATCCCATTTTTCTTTGCTTCAAGATCCAGGCACAGTTTGGATAACAGCATATTCGGGCCGATTCCTATGGCGCATGGAAGTTGGAACTCCCTCTCCATATCGTCTTTAATTTTGTGAGCAATCGTCGTCGCATCTCCCCATAGATTCGTCGCTCCGTCAATCTTGATAAAGCTTTCGTCCACGCTATACGTGTGGATGGCATCCTTAGGCACGTAACGGTGAAACAACCGGGTCAACTCTGTTGAGATCCGGACATACGTCGCCATTTTCGGCTCCACAAGCTGGATTCTTGGATCGTTTGGAATCTCGAACATCCGTGAGCCCGTTTTGATTCCAAAGTCCTTCTTCATCCTCGGTGAGGCCGCTAATACGATACTCCCTTGCCTGTCCCTGTCCCCTACCACGGCTAAGTGGCATTCAAGGGGATCAAGTCCCATCATGACAGCCGAACAGCTAGCATAAAAGCTCTTCATATCGATGCACAAAATCTTGTGGTGTGGTAGCCCACTGTAATCGACAGTCATATATCCATCCTCCATTTTACCTAAAATAGAACAAACGTTCTTATATAGTATATCTATGATTCTATACGAATATACGTTCGCTTTCAACTTAAATAAATGGAAATCGAGAGAATAACAAGAAAAGCGGAAGGGATTTGACCAGAGGCGACAAGCATAAGACGAACATACCGG
Source organism: uncultured Bacillaceae bacterium (assembly GCA_963787015.1). GTDB lineage: Bacteria > Bacillota > Bacilli > Bacillales > Bacillaceae_B > Rossellomorea. The sequence goes on along the minus strand of CAWBBM010000019.1, from coordinate 206,397 downwards.
AAAGGCGCTCTTTGCCTTTTTGGTATGTTTGACTTATGACCTCGAGCCTCTAATCCCTGGAGCTGGACATCAAGAAAAGCGGAGGCGGCTTGGTAGGCCCGACAAGCACAACTGGGAAATTCCAAAAGGCGACCATATAAATGTAGGTACTAAAAAATTTAAATAAGGCCAAAATCACATAATGATTTTGGCCTTATCTAATCCATGCATCAGCCTTTGCCTGCTTGGAATCCTGGGTATTTCGTCATGCCACCATCAGCGATGAGGGTTGTACCTGTGACATAGCTTGCCTGGTCTGAGGCTAAAAAGGCTGCACAGGAAGCGACTTGCTCCGGTTCTCCGATATAACCGAGTGGAATGAGCTTTTCCACCCCTTTTTTCTTTTCAGGATCGGAAAATTTCTCGGCATTGATAGGGGTATCGATGGCTCCTGGAGCGATATTGTTCACCCGTATTCCGTCAGGAGCAAATTCCAGTGCCAGGCTCTCCATGAGTAATTTCACTCCACCTTTACTGGCTGCGTAATGAGCAAAATGAGGCCATGGAATAATTTCATGAACGGAGGAAACGTTGATGATCGATCCTTTGATTTTGTGATCAAGCATGTACTTCGCTGCTTCCCGGCAACCGAGAAAAGTACCGGTTAGATTTGTATTGATGACTCTTTGCCAATCTTCAATCGATAGATTTTCCGAAGGGACTTCATTTTCAATTCCTGCGTTGTTCACATAAATATCGAGTCGTCCATATGTATCATGGGCCCATTGGACAAAATTTTGAACATCTTCCTCCTTCGAGACGTCGCCTTGGATGACGGAAGCTGTTCCTCCGGCTTGTTCAATTTCCTGTACCAGTTCTTGTGGATTTTCTTCTTCTTTGAAATAGTTAATGACCATTTTACAGCCTTCGCTTGCAAATCTCTTTGCAATGGCTTTCCCGATTCCTGTAGCACCACCTGTAATGATGACAACCTTATCCGTTAAATCTGAATACATGTCCAATTCCTCCTTAATCTTTGGTAAATCCTAAGAGAACTCCCCCGATAATGATGAGAATACATCCTGCAATAACGAGAAGAATTTGCTTTTTGGATTTCTTTTCACCGAGGAAAAATAACCCGCCCAGTGTAGAAATAACGATCCCCGTTTGGGAAAGGGAGAAGCTTGTCGCCACCCCGATACGGGGAAGAGCAAGCAATAGCCCTAAGTTCCCTGATGCCCACATGAGACCTGTCAGGATATTTCGGATTGTATATTTATTAAAGGGTTTATGCCTTAAAGTGATGGCAACAGCCCCGATAAACATTCCAATCGCCTGTGGCAAAATGGCTTCCCATCCGTCAATATCAAACCATCTTAAAATGACGACATAGGCTATGTACCCACCACTTGAAAGAAGTAACGTCAGTAGGCCTTTTTTAAGTTGGGATCCTTCATCCTCCTCGGATTTTTGAGTGAAGGAGGTTAGGACAACACCGACAATAAGAGCTAAAACAGCCCCGCTTCCGAGGAGGATCGTTTCAGTCGTTTTCCATTCTTTAAATACTAAGACTCCAAAGAGTGTCGTTCCAATCAGCTGCATACCCGTTGAGATCGGGACCGTTTTCGAAACGCCGATAAATTTCACACTCGCTAGCTGGTTCACTTGTCCGACTGCCCAGAAGACACCGGAAATAAAGCCGATCCCCCATACAAATAACGTTAATTCAGGAGACTTGATGAAGAAAACGCCAATCGCAAATAGCAGTGACCCAACGGTAATCCCAACCGTTTGACTATAAGCATTTCCTCCAAGTTTTACACTTACAAATACAAGACTTCCCCATGCTACCGCGGGGATTAGGGCTAAAAGAATCCCTATCATACTTCCACATCCTTTTTCCGACAATAATCATAGTTTTCCTCTGAAACATACATCCTAGCCGTTTGAACTAGAAAATCATAAATATTTCCCACTCAATGATGCATACCCTTATTTTCTCCGGTGTAATCTAAAAGTGTGAGGTTGAACATGAAAATCTGTAGATGATTAATAAGCCGTTTCAACAATATGAACATACGAAAGAAACCGTCCCCCCCTTTAATCAAAAGAGGTACGGATCTTTTCTTGCAGAAATCAGACTTCGGTACCTTGAAGAACCCGATCCAGAGTTCCATGAGATCACAGAAGACGTCATATATGAGTTTCTGGTTGGATAAGTCTTTCTCTGAATTAGAAGGTTTTTTCTACACGGCCAGAGCATCCACATAGAAAATCCGTCCCTGGTGACGAAAGCGATCAGAGATCAGTTGGAGAAAGTGAGGGTCTTTAAACACGAAAGAAGAAAGCGTCCACATAGAATCAACGCTTTCTTCTTTCTCATTGGACATTTTCGTAAACTTTGTTGCTATTGAAGGTAGCGAGTGGTGGTTGATTTCCGCTGCAGGTGCTCGCTTTCCGCGGGGCGTGAGTTGAGCCTCCTCGGGCTTTTGCCCTGCGGGGTCTCAACTTTCCCGCAATTCCCGCAGGAGTCGAGCACCTTCCGCTACAATCAACTAAGTTGTTTCTCTTAAATTATTTAAAAGAGTAGAAAACAACATTTTTCAACGTGGGCAGTGTTTTTTTTCAGCTTCACTAGTAAGCTCTGTCAAGATATCCCTTTTAGATGGTGAGGGGAACGGCGTAGACTCCGGCGGGTATCGGGCGTGCCGAGACCCCGTTCGGCTAAGCTGAGGAGGCTTGGCCGTTCGTCCGCCGGAAAGCGAAGCCGTTCACCTCACCATCTATCGCACTCACTCATAGACAGAGCCTTGACAGCTCCAATCATAGAAAACAACAATCTTTGCGAAAAGAGCCTTGTCATTTTACGGAAGTATGTATAGGTACAATGACTCTTTCATTCTCGACATTCACAATGACATGGACCTCCTTGTCGATGGAAAGATCTTTGAATCGTAATGAATATAGACCGGTAGGATTTTTTTCAATGGATTGTATGACGACTTGAGAAAACCGGGGATCTCTCATGACTAATTGAACAGCATTTGTTTCAACCTTACTTTTTTGATCTGTCAGAAAAATGAATTGATCTGCAGCTGCTCTCCTGGGATAGGATTCCTGGAGCTCACCGTCAAACCTAACATTCACTTTCTTGCCCATCTCTATATCCTCTTTATCTAACGTTTTCTCCTTGTCAGTAACCATGACGGTTTGGTTATCGAAAGTAAACCAGACATCATTAATCAGTACTTGATTATTTTCGAGCCGGGTGACAAAGCCTATGAAATCTGCGCTTGCTTGTGATGAATTGACAGACGACGATGGCCCGCAGCCGGAAAATAGAATACAGAAACCAAGTATCAGAACAATCAAACATTTCTTCATAGACTCCCCCCTCATTAAATTAGACGAACGAAAGCACTAGATGGTTTCACTATTTTTTGAAAAATAGGGTGTTCCCTACTTTTTCGACAAAAGATGGGAATAATTGATAGATCCTACTCCCCATGTTCATCCATCGGGGCAGATTGATTTCCCTCGTGTTGGTAAATAGTGCACCCACCACTTTATCTGCAACTTTCCTTGGATCAAGCATAAACTTCTCCACATTCTTCACATACGTTCCCGACTCATCGGCAATGGAGAAGAAGTCTGTGGCAATGGGTCCTGGATTCACCGCGGTCACATACACCCCATATCGTTTCGCTTCCATCCTAAGACTGTTTGTATACCCAAGGACTGCATGCTTAGAAGCAGAATACGCACTGGACTTCGGTGAGGCAAATTTCCCTGCTTGGGAAGCAATGTTAATCACATGTCCAAAACCTTGTTCGCGCATAATGGGAAGAACTTCCCCTGTACATGCCATAAGTCCAAGAACATTCACATCCATCATCCCCTTCACATCTTGGAAGGATGTTTCATGTGCTTCTTGAAAAATGCCATATCCGGCATTATTGATCAATGCATGTATGGATCCAAAGTCCATAAGAATGTTTTTGAATGTGAGTGGAATCTCGTCATACTCCGTTACATTTAACGGATACACTTCAACCTTACACTTGTACTCCGTTTTAAGCTTTTCTTTTAATGCTTCAAGCAGATGAACGCGACGTGCAATCAAGGCAAGATTTCCGCCATGTTCCGCTACCTTGATGGCCATCTGTTCACCAATTCCACCGGAGGCACCTGTAATGACAATCGTTTTTCCTTTTATTCTATCCTTCAAGTCCTATCACATCTTTCTGAGGAAAATAATAATATACGCCTTCAAGCATTTCTTTCTTTATGTAATGCAGCGATTCCAAATAGTCCAATTGACCGATCGTTTCGGATAGTGTCAGACCAAGCTCTTTTCGATAGACGGAAGGAAATAACAGCTTGCAAATCTCAAAAACGGTCATGCGGTTTCCCTTAATCATCTCCAGAACACCTTGTGCTCTCTCATCTTGTTTCCCTAATCTCCTCGGAATTAACCCATGAACATCCGTAATATTATCTCCATGACCTGTGTAGGCAAGGGAAATCGGAATATCCATCAGTTTTTTCAGTGAAGCATTGTATTGGAGCAATGGCTTTGAACGCTCACCCTCACCTTCAAAGGGTGGTTCAATGAGTGGATTCGGTGAAATGGATGCCAGGATATGATCTCCCGCGATCAACACACCATCCTTTTCCCGGTAAAAAGATAAGTGACTTTGGGCATGCCCCAGCGTTTCAATAATCGACCAACCTTCCATTCCAGGAATCTCATCCCCTTCTTTTATCACCACATCCAGACCCCGTTGACCCATAAATTTCAAGGGAGTTTTAAATTCAGGGATGGCCGGCAGATACTTCTCTGGAAGTCCGGATTCGATCGCCAGTTGCAGGAAGAATCGGTCGTAGACGTCATGAAAATGGTCATCACGGTACAGCCAGAACCGGTTATAGTTATGACCATATACGTTTATAGAAGAAGGAAACCTCTCGAGTAATCCGGCATGATCCGGATGATGATGGGTCAAAACGATTTGATCGATGTCTTCAGGTGTGTATCCTAATAAGGAAAGCTGCTCGGTCAATTGCTGCCAAGCTGTATCTGTGAGCGGGCCAACATCCACAAGCGTCAGAGCATCCCCCTTCACGACATATACATTCACATCTCCCACGGCAAAAGGAGTAGATAACGTAATCTTTGCAATACCATTCACTAAGGTTGTCATATTTTCACCACATTCTTCATAATAAAAGGGTAGGCAGCATATGATGCAGAATTACGCCTTTCCCATTTGGAAATCCATTTCTCTTACGTTAACAAAAAATGAATGCCCCTTCAGTTATTAGTGTACATTTTTCCCTAACAAATGTCATTTTTAAAGTGATTGAATATACTGAAATAAACACTTGACAGATAAGCTCCCTTTGGAAGATAATCACCTATAATATATCTTTCGTGCAGGAGAATCACTTTACATACCAATATAAGAAAAAGCGATGATAAAGACTAGTAATGAATGGATGACAATAGAGATCGGTGCCCACAGGCTGAAAGGCACCGTCGTCCCCTCCGTTTGTGAACCTTCCTTTTGAGCGTCTTAAATCAGAACGTCTTCCAGCGTTACTTGGAAATGAGTGTGTTCATTTCTTCCATTGAGTAATGAACAAAACAAGGTGGTACCACGGAAGCAGACCCTTTCGTCCTTTATGGATGAGAGAGTCTGCTTTTTTCATTGCCACTGTAAAACAGGAGATTGCTTTCACCTTCAGGGTTGCCAATCTACTACGTGCAAAAGAAAAACAATAGGATCTATTAACATCGCTTTTTCAACAGACAAGGAGGAATGAACGAATGAAGACATTGTTTATTGGAGCAGGATCGATAGCTCATGCATTAATGAGTGGCGCATTGAAAGCAGGCGTTCTTAATAGGGAAGAAGTGTATGTGACCAATCGAAGAAATCAGCAGCGTTTGGACGAAATCGTGCACGAATTCGGTGTCCGGCGGGTGAATCATGACTCGCCGTATGATATCGTCATCCTGGCGATGAAACCTAAGGATTTTCATGAGGCGGCACAATCGATTGGCACCTATCCTATCAGATAACACATTGGTTATTTCTGTTTTGGCAGGGGTCACGATAAAACATATAAGCGAAAAGCTCACCTTTAACGGAGCCGTTGCGCGAGCCATGCCGAATACAAGTGCTGCCATGGGGAAATCAGCCACGGCCGTCTCATTTAACGGAAACCTCTCACACAATCAGAAGGAATGGACGACAACCTTATTCCAATCTGTAGGAACAGCGGTGGAAGTAGAAGAAACACAATTGGATCTTATTACGGCTCTGTCTGGAAGCGGCCCTGCTTATATCTATTATGTGGCCGAATTACTTAAGAACGCTGCAGTGGAGCTTGGTCTCGAGGAAAACCTCGCCACGTCCCTTGTCACTCAAACAATCGCAGGGGCAAGTGCCATGCTGGAAAAATCCGGTTTAGAAGCACAGGAATTAAGAAGAAACGTAACCAGTCCAGGAGGAACGACCGAGGCAGGAATCGCTGCATTAGAAGATTATGAGGTAAGAAATGCGTTCTTCCAATGTGTCACATCTGCAAAAAAACGATCTGAGGTTCTGGGTAACGAATTACAGAATCAATCCTTGAAATAAACGAATAACCCACCATGATTCGCAAGTGTGCATGGTTCATTGATACAATCAAAGCAAAAAGTGAGGTCGTCACAATGATTCTCCTATTCACTCTACTTTGTGCTGTATGTGTGGTATGGTTCTTTCTTTCCATTGATGTGTGGAAGGGCTTATCAACGATTTCTTCAATTGAAGACTTTTCTTATAAGAGCTATGGACCACTTCTTTCCATTATTGTGCCAGCCAGAAATGAAGAAGAAACGATAACAGAAAGCATTGTTTCTCAACTCAAACAGGATTATGACCAAATCCAATGGATACTCGTCAATGATCGCTCAACCGACGGGACGCGAGGTGAAATCGAAACCCTGACACAAATGGACAAACGGATCAGCGTCCTTCATATCGACTCATTAGAAAAGGGATGGCTCGGAAAAAATAATGCATTATATAAAGGCTATCAGAAGTCAAAGGGTGAACTCATCCTTTTCACAGATGCCGATGTCATTTTCAAAGATTCCACAGTCTTATCACGAGCCGTGTCAGTCCTGCAAGCTCAAGGGCTTGATCACCTCACTCTTGCTCCGGACATTCAATCACAATCCTTCTGGTTAAAAAGTTTTGTATCGTATTTCTTATTTGGATTTTCGTTTTATAAACGGCCATGGAAAGCGAATGATCCCTCTTCTAAAATAGGGATGGGCATTGGCGCATTCAACCTTATCACCCGGTCTGCCTATGAGGAAATCGGTACGCATGAGAAGCTCAAACACATGCCGGATGATGACCTGCAGCTGGGCATTCACATAAAGAAACATGGCAAAAGGCAAAACCTTCTCACCGCCCTCCAGTCGTTGGAGGTGGAGTGGTACCGCTCATTGAAAGAAGCCTTTAACGGCTTGGAAAAAAATACGTTTGCCGGCCTCCATTACTCCATCCCCCTTGTTTTGTTTGCCATGATCGGAGTCTTCTGCTCTACTGTTCTGCCATTCTTGACACTATTTTCAGGAGGAGTTCCGATTCAAATCGTAAGTTTGGTGATCATATTTTTCATTGGTATTCCCTATGTAAAGGTTATGAAGACAATGACAAATGAATCACCGCTCCTCTTCCTGGTATTGCCTGTTACCGCCCTAATATTTATCTATTCGATAGGACGAGCCACTTTCTTAACCTATAAACGTGGAGGCATCAAATGGCGTGGAACGGTGTATTCACTGAAAGAACTGAAACAAAAAAGAAAATAGAGCACATTTCTTTTCCAACCAAAAGGGTGTTGTTATAATCGGTGTGAAACACTATTTAGAAACCCGAAATAAATACGTCTTGGAAGGTGATCAGAAATGAATGCAAAGTTATTTGAACCATATACGCTTAAAAATGTTGAATTGAAGAACAGAATCGTAATGGCACCCATGTGCATGTACTCATCACACAATGAAGACGGGAAAGTCGAAAACTGGCACCGCACTCACTATACGAGCCGCGCAGTAGGCGGAGTCGGACTCATCATTCAGGAAGCGACGGCTGTCACCCCACAAGGGAGAATTTCCCCTCAGGATTTAGGGATTTGGGACGACGGTCATATTGAAGGACTAAAAGAATTAGTCGGCTTAATCAAGGAGCAGGGCGCAAAGACAGGGATTCAGCTCGCTCACGCAGGAAGAAAAGCTGTTCTTGAAGGAGATATCCTCGCTCCGTCAGCACTCCCATTTAATGACGAAATGAAGATGCCTGTTGAAATGACAGGAAGTGATATTAAAGATACAATCACGGCATTCATCAACGGAGCGGGAAGAGCGAAGGAAGCAGGATTTGATGTAATTGAAATTCACGCTGCCCACGGGTATCTTATCAACGAATTCCTGTCTCCACTTTCCAATAAACGAACGGACGAATACGGTGGATCTGCAGAAAACCGCTATCGTTTCCTCCGTGAAGTCATTGATGGCATTCAACAAATATGGGACGGACCGCTGCTTGTCCGTGTTTCTGCCAAGGATTATCATGACGATGGCTTGGACGTTGAAGACTATGTTGCGTTCGGGAAATGGATGAAAGAACAAGGAGTCGACCTGATCGACGTAAGTTCCGGTGCCCTTGTGCCTGCAAGAATTCCGGTCTTCCCCGGCTATCAGGTGAAGCTTGCTGAGACAATCAAGCATGGATCAGACATCGATACAGGGGCTGTTGGTCTGATCACGACAGGCATACAGGCAGAGGAAATCCTGCAGAACGACCGTGCTGACCTGGTTCTTCTCGCCCGTGAATTACTCCGGGATCCATACTGGCCAAGGACGGCCGCGAATGAGTTAGGCGTGGAAATCGAAGCGCCTAAACAATATAAGCGCGGTTGGTAAAAGTTCAGCAAAAAGAGTGAAGCATGCACGAGCATGCTTCACTCTTTTTTTTTGATACAAAACCAGCCTTTTTGAAAGGTATTCAGGTGTTTTCTCGTTCAACATTCAAGCAAACCAGTGACACCTTAATGCTAATTATTATTCATACACCTTCTGAACTTCATACCTGAACCCGATGCACCGGTAGTTTTGTTTTTGATACATCTGTCGCGGAGTATCCTCCCCATCTGCTACAAGTATAATGGTTCTATCATGGAATCGGTCCATCACAAACTGTTGAAGCCTGGTTCCAATACCTTTTTTCTGAAACGTCTCGTGAACTATCAATCCATCTATTTCCGCAGAAGCGTCCTTGATAATCACATCCACGGATCCGGCAGGGGTTCCCTTATAATAAGCAAGCACCTGTATCAAACCCGGGTTTTGAAAATTCCGTTTATGCATGTCTACCTTTTGATCAGCAAATGCTGTACCATAGTCCATGTCCTGCTCATATTGGAATGCAAGATACGCATCAAGTTCCCCCTTGATCACTTCTCTTACTTCTATATCAGGGCTGTCTTCCAATCGTGGAAATTGGCTCGGTTCAATCCGGTACAGTTCATTAAAGCCTGTCAAATAGTCTTCATGTTCAAGCAGAGCCATCAACTCTACCGAAGGTTTCTGATCAGGAGGGAAAATGAACTTTACATGCTTCTGACCCTTTGATTGATGAAATTCACGTAAAAAGCTTGCGGCCACTTTAAATTCAGCAGGTGTCGGCAATTTCTTGAATTGCAGAAAATTACTGTCATACCTTGTTAACATATCTGGAAAATGAACATGTGTATAAAGATCCGTTTCCGTCTCCATATGTCCTGGATTATGAATTTGGTCAAATGTAAGTTCTTTCAATTGGAATTCCCCTTTTTCTCTATCAGTTAGTCTTCTCTACTCCCAAATACGCTGAACGGATGCCCCATTCTCTTCCAGCTTCACGACATAAACATCGGGGTTTGACAGAGCGAACAATTCATCGTATCCATAATTCTCGTCAAATAACCTCAAAAGAAGAGTCGTTAAGTTTCCATGACTCACACAAACAATTTGATCTTCGTCACTACCTGTCACTTCATCGATGAAAGAATTAGCCCTGTCCATCGCCATTTGATTGGACTCACCACCAGGCAATGATAGAGAGAAATCGTCAAAGCTCTCCTTCAGTTTGTCTTTCCAATTTGGCAAATCATGATCGCTTAACACTCTTTCCCCCAGTCGATCGTCTACCTGAATCGTTAATCCCGACTGTTTGGCAAACGGTGCGATGGTCTCACGGGCCCTGACAAAAGGGCTGGAATAAATCGCCTGAATCGATCGTTTTTCTAAAAAAGCAGCCAATTGAACCGCTTGACTCTCTCCAGTTTCTGTTAATGGAGCATGAAAAGACTGCCCTTCCGCTTTCGCATGACGTACGATGTAGATTGTTTTCATTTCGACTCCCCTCTACTTCTTTAACGGTATATCATATTCCATAAAGTCGCTGGCAATATACGTATTCTGAAACACATCTTTGGCTTCCTTCTCCAATTCTCCCCATGATTCCTTGGCATATCTGGAAGAAATATGAGTTAAAAAGAGTACTTTAGCCCCTGCCGCAAGTGCGGTCTCCCCTGCCTGTTTGGTCGTGGAGTGGAAGTATTCACGGGCCATCCCCTCTTGTTCCCGATTAAAGGTTGCCTCATGGACAAGTACATCAGCGGATTGACCAAGCTTTACAGCATTAGAACAAACCCTTGTGTCGCCTAGAATGGTGACGACCCTCCCAGGAATCGAAGATCCAAGAAAATCCGTCCCATCCACCTTGTTTCCATCTTCCAGTTGAACAGTTTCACCTAATTTCAACTTCTTGTAAATGGGCCCAGGTTGGATGCCCCTTTCCTGTAATTGCTCGACTTGAAGGACTCCTGGTTTGTCTTTTTCGACAACCCTGTACCCGAAAGTGGGGAGAGCATGATCAAGCTCCCTTGCTTCCACGATAAACCCCTGATCTTCAAAAATGACTCCTTCATCGATTTCAATCACTTCCAGTGGATATTGAAGATGGGTCCGGCTGACAGAAAGAGAGACGTGGATGTACTCTTTGATTCCCTTCGGTCCATACACCGTCAACTGGGATTCTCCCCCCTGGAAGGATCTGCTCCCCAATAATCCTGGCAGTCCATAAATATGGTCGCCGTGTAAATGGGTGATGAAAATCTTCTCGATTCTTCTCGGTTTTAAACTGGTATGTAAAATTTGATGCTGCGTCGCTTCCCCACAATCAAAAAGCCAAACCGCACCGCGTTCTTCTAATAGTTTCAAAGCGATACTCGTTACATTGCGGAGTTTAGCTGGTACCCCAGCGCCTGTACCTAAAAATAATAATTCCAACTTCATTCACTCCTATGATTGCCATGGTGACTTTATTTTAGCATATTCCCCTTTTATTTACCCTTTCCTTCCCTGTTATGGGTAAAACATGATCCTTCTTAAGTTATAAGATTGAAATTTAAAGCCAACATAAAGACAAAGATGATTGCAGAAAACATAAAACGTTTTCATGATTTTTAAGGAAAAAGACTTCAGCATATAATTTGCTAAATGAATCATAAGTCTTTAAAATTAAGTAATTGTATAGGATATTAAATAAGAAGAAACACATAAAGAAGAGGTACACCAAAGATAAAGTGAGGTCATGAAATTGAATAATTCAACTACACCGACATCTCTGATTACCATTTTTGGAGCGACAGGTGATTTAGCAAAAAGAAAACTATATCCGTCTCTTTATCATTTGTTCCGTAAAGGAAAAATTTCAAAGCGTTTTGCCGTTGTAGGTGTAGCGCGCCGAGATTGGTCAAATGAAGAATTCCAAGAACATGTAAAGACATCGGTACATAAAGCATTAGGCAGTGATGATAACATCGATGAGTTTGTCTCTCATTTCTACTATCAACCTAACGATGTTTCAAACAGCGATTCATATAAAGCACTTAAGAACCTATCAGATGAGCTGGATGAAACGTATGAATTAGAAGGAAATCGCATTTTCTACTTAGCGATGGCTCCTGAATTCTTTGGAACGATTACAGAGCAGCTGAAGAATCAAGGTTTAACCGATACAAACGGTTTCCAACGACTAGTGATTGAAAAACCATTCGGTCACGATCTTCCTTCAGCCGAAAAACTAAATAGCCAGATTCGCGAATCGTTCTCTGAGGACCAAATTTATCGCATTGACCACTACCTTGGGAAAGAAATGGTTCAAAATATCGAAGTCATCCGCTTCGCTAATGCGATGTTTGAACCACTATGGAATAACCAATATATCTCAAACATCCAGGTCACTTCATCTGAAGAACTGGGTGTGGAAGATCGAGGCCGTTATTATGAGAAAAGCGGAGCTCTTCGGGATATGGTCCAAAACCATCTACTGCAAATGGTTGCTCTCTTAGCCATGGAACCGCCAATCAAATTGACGACAGACGAAATCCGCAGTGAAAAAGTGCGTGCCTTAAGATCCCTTCGTCCATTTGAACATGATGAAGTAAAAGACTATTTCGTTCGCGGACAATACGGTTCTGGTAAAACCGGAAATGAGGATGTACCAGGTTACCGCGAAGCAGAAAACGTGGATGATCAATCCAACACCGAAACATATGTTGCCGGGAAGTTGATGATTGATAACTTCCGTTGGGCTGGTGTCCCTTTTTATATCCGTACTGGAAAAAGAATGCAGGCAAAATCAACAAAAATTGTCATCCAGTTCAAGGAGATCCCAATGAACCTGTATTACAACCCGGATAAGCCTCTTGCTCCTAACTTGTTGGTCATTCACATTCAGCCTGAAGAAGGAATCACCCTTCACCTGAACGTGAAGAAATCCGGCCAGAACATCGAAACGACTCCTGTGAAACTGAATTTTGCCAATAACAGCGTAGATGGGATGAATACACCGGAAGCTTACGAAAAACTTTTATACGATTGTCTGCGTGGAGATGCAACGAACTTCACTCATTGGGATGAAGTGAAATTATCATGGGCATTCGTCGACAAAATCTCTGAGGTATGGGAACATACACGAGACGGAGAATTCCCGAACTACGAAGCAGGGTCGATGGGTCCGAAAGCCGCTGACAACCTACTTGCAAGAGATGGCTTCTACTGGTGGCCGATTGCAAATCTAGACGTAGACCAATGCTAAGAAAGGTGTGGAATCAATGAAAATTTATGATGTAACAGCTCCAATCTTTAACGGAATGCCCGTTTATAAGAACAAACCTGAAAAACAACCGAGGATTGAAACGAATACGAATGGTCATGTGACAGAGTCAAGACTTTCAATGGACGTTCATACAGGAACGCATGTTGACGCTCCCCTACACATGATCAACGATGGAGAGACGATTGAAACAATTGATATTGAGAAGCTCGTTCGTCCTGTTAAAGTATTTGATGTAACTGAAGTAGATGAAAAAATCAGCCTGAAAGATATTGAGGGCTTAGAAATTGAAGAGAATGACTTCATCCTCTTCAAAACAAAGAATTCATGGGATACGGAATTTAACTTTGAATTCATCTATGTAGCAGAAGATGCCGCTGCCTACCTTGCAGATAAGAAGATCTCTGGCGTTGGAATAGACGCCCTTGGGATCGAAAGAGCTCAGGAAGGTCACCCTACCCACCGCAGCTTGATGGGAAGTGGCGTCATCATCATGGAAGGCCTTCAGTTGAAAGATATCAAAGCCGGCCAGTACTTCATGGTGGCAGCACCGCTGAAAATTCAAAACACCGATGCATCACCGGCACGCGTACTGCTGTTTGATGAAATGATCGGGTAAATATTAGATGTAGACTCTCTGGCTTATTGCCGGGGAGTCTTTTTATATTGAGGAAATGTCATTCACTGAGCGTCTTGTAGATTATTTCGGCATGTTTTAATGAAATTTCAGGCATTCTTTTGAACATAAAAAATAAACTGGTTATGGAGCCAGGTTTACTGCAGGAAATGAAGTGTTTTTTGTTTTGTAGTGGCTACTTCAGCCGAACTTGTGCCAGTTTTGGGTAAACTCGTACCAGTTCGGGGTAAACTCGTTCCAAATTGTGAATAATAAGAATGGTTATCGTTTATAGACAGTTCCCACGCCCGGCTTTAACTAATAACACAAAAAAACAGGTGCCTCAATCGAGGACACCTGAATATACTCATATATTTAATACAATTTTTTCAAAGCTTCCTTATCAAACGGAAGCAGGTCATCCGCCCTGCCATCCTCCACTTTCCTTACCCATTCAGGGTCCTGCAGGAGTGAGCGTCCGATTGCGACCAGATCGAATTCTCCACGGTCCAGTCTCTCGATCAGACCATCCAGGCTTGTCGTACCCGCACCCGAGAAGCTGGTGAATTCCCCATCCAGTCCTACCGACCCAACCGATATAACAGGTTTGCCCGTCAGCTGCTTCGTCCAGCCGGCAAGGTTCAAATCGGATCCTTCAAATTCCGGCTCCCAGAAACGACGGGTAGAACAATGGAAAATGTCTACTCCGGCTTTTACAAGAGGCTCGAGAAAACGCTCCAATTCATCAGGAGTTTTCGCAAGCTTCGCGTTGAAATCATTCATTTTCCATTGAGAAAAACGGAAAATGATCGGAAAATCAGGTCCAACTTCACGCCTGCAGGCTTCAATTACCTCAACAGCAAATTGGGTTCTGCCGACTAGATCTCCACCATAACGATCCGTACGCCGGTTCGTATTCTCCCAGAAGAATTGGTCGATTAGATAACCATGAGCCCCGTGAAGCTCAATGCCGTCGAAGCCAATGCGTTTCGCATCTGCTGCCGCTTGTGCATACGCTTCTACCATCTGGACGATTTCTTCTTCCGACATCGGTTCAGTTACTTTTTCACCGGCTAAGCTTAGTCCCGATGGTCCAACAGGTAACGCTTCTTCATTAGGGAGCTCACCCTTTTTACGGGTCATCCCCACATGCCAAAGTTGTGGAACGATCTTGCCTCCTGCTTTTTGGACTTCCTTCACGACATTTGCCCATCCGTTCAATGATTCTTCACCATGGAACACAGGTATACTCGCGCCTGAAACAGATGACGGATGATTAATTCCAGTCCCTTCTGTCACGATCAAACCTACTCCATTTTCGGCTCTGCGGCGATAATAATCCGCAACATCTTCCCCGGGTACCCCATTTGGAGAAAAACCTCGTGTCATAGGGGCCATGACCGTACGATTAATCAAGCTTAATTTATCACTCTTGAATGGTTGAAATAATGGTTCAGTCGATGTATTGTTTTGATTCATTTCTATTCCTCCTCTATTCTTGATGCACTATTCATTATTTCAAATACATTCAAAATAAGAAAGAAATCTGTTTGAAATCAACACATCGCTCAAAACATAAAGTCTTATGGATCAGAGCTATTCACGTATGCAGCTCTTTCGTGAGGAGTTGTATAGCATTCATCACTTCTTCCACATTTTCTTTATGATTCATTTCATTTCTGGCATGGAGCAAAACAGGCCGAACCGATTCAACCGAGCGTCCGAAGTCATACATCCATTCATAGCGTGGGACCATCCATGTATGGAAATGGTGAGTGGTATCTTCATTGTAGAAATAATAAACATATTCAATTCCGAGCACATCTCTTTGAGCTTTCCTGATTCTTGTTAAAACCGTAATGTAACTGATTTTCTCTGCTTCCGTTAGTTCATCAAATGATTTAATATGCCTTTTAGAGGCTAATATTAGCAACCCTTTAATGGGATAAGCGACATCCTGATGGACGTGAAAGTATTCATTTTCATACACTACCCCACCATCAGGTTCAATCAAGCCGCTTGTTAACGCGCAACTTAAACAGTCGACCTCTACTATTTTTCCGTTTGACAATGTAATCTGTCTCAAAATGTGTCCCCACCCTTTTCTAATAGTACTTCACGGTGAACAATCCTATCCTCTTCAAGCTCCCGTAGTTGATTGACGAGCATTCTTTGAGTGATTCCTGGCATAAGAGATTTCAACTCACCAAATCGTTTTGTGCCTTCCTTGCCCAGATGCCACAATATGAGCATTTTCCATTTACCACCGATAACAAATGCTAAGATCTCCCAAGGATCAATCCAAAGCTGATTATACAACCATACAGCCCATGGGCTCGGCATTCGAACAAAGCCTTCTTTTATTCTTCGACTCAATCATATTGAGGTTTATGAAAAGGTTGGCATGGACACCAAGAAAACGTATGGAAAACATGCCATCCTGAAATAAAATAAGACAGGAAACACATAAAAAAAGCTTGAGGGCATATTGATGTAAAACCCATAAGAAAAGCTCCTTCCCTAAGAAGGAAAGGAGCTTTTCACATTCTATTACTTCATCCACTCAGTATGAAAAATACCTTCTTTATCGACACGCTCGTACGTATGAGCACCGAAGTAGTCACGCTGAGCCTGAATCAGGTTCGCAGGGAGCGTTTCAGTACGATAGCTGTCGTAATAAGACAAGGCAGCTGAGAATCCCGGTACCGGTACGCCATTCTGTACGGCTACACTAATGACTTCACGCAGTGCGTATTGATAGCTTTCGACGATCTCTTTGAAGTAAGGATCGAGTAAAAGGTTTGTGAGATTTGACTCACGGTCATAGGCTTCTTTGATTTTTTGCAGGAATTGAGCACGGATGATGCAGCCACCGCGGAAGATCATCGCGATATCTCCGTATTGTAAATCCCATTTGTATTCATCGGAGGCAGAGCGCATTTGTGCGAAACCTTGTGCATAGGAACAAATTTTACTCATATAAAGAGCTTTACGAATTGATTCTATTAATGCTTTTTTATCGCCCTGGAATGGTTTAACGTCCGGCCCTTTTAGCATTTTGCTCGCTTTCACACGCTCATCTTTAATGGCAGAGATGAAACGGGCAAATACGGATTCCGTGATGATCGGTAAAGAAACACCAAGATCCAAAGCACTTTGGCTTGTCCATTTACCTGTCCCTTTTTGACCGGCTTTGTCCAGGATGACATCCACCATCGGCTTTCCGGTTTCTTCGTCTTTCTTCGTGAAGATATCTGCTGTGATTTCGATGAGATAACTGTCAAGCTCACCATTATTCCAGTCGGCAAACACTTCATGCAGCTCTTCGGCACTTAAACCGAGGACATTCTTCATCAGGAAGTAGGATTCTGCGATCAGCTGCATATCTCCGTACTCGATGCCGTTGTGTACCATTTTCACATAATGACCTGCACCGTCTGGACCAATATATGTCGTACAAGGGTCTCCATCTACTTTCGCTGCGATGTCCTTCAGGATCGGAGCAACAAGATCATATGCTTCCTTCTGTCCACCAGGCATGATTGAAGGACCCGTCAGAGCGCCTTCTTCACCACCTGACACACCTGTTCCGATAAAGTGAATGCCTAGATCGCTTAATTCGTGGTTACGGCGCCGTGTATCCTCGAAGAATGTATTTCCTCCATCGATCAGGATATCTCCTTTTTCAAGGAAAGGCTTAAGTTGATCGATCGTCGCATCAGTCGGATTCCCGGCCTTTACCATCAATAGGATCTTTCTAGGCTTTTCTAAAGAATGAACGAATTCTTCAATCGTATATGTAGGAACAACATTCTTCCCTTTTGACTCGCTTACCATTTCGTCCGTTTTTTCACGGGAACGATTATATACAGAAACAGAATATCCACGGCTTTCAATATTCCATGCCAGGTTTTTACCCATTACGGCTAAACCGATTACACCAATTTCTTGAGACATGTACGTCAACTTCCTTTCAACTATAATGGTTTTCCATCCCTATTATCACCCAGAAGAAAAGTCTAATGGTGAATAAAAGAAATGTACCTTATCACTAAAAAAAACGATAAACACTTTCATTTAATCTAACAAGAACAGAATGATGATGCAAATATTCAGTCTGAAGCGTCATTCATCTATCTTAAGTTGTCCCCTTTTTTTCATGTCATTCTCTTAAAAAATCTTTATTAAAGCTTGTGTCTTGTTTTGAATCAAAAGATTTCTTTTTGTTTTTCCCTTTTATCCCCTGAGAGATGGAGTCCTTCCCAAACTTGTCCTGGAGCTGGGATAATACGTTATAAAGAGGCTCCTTTTCAGCTACTTTTTTATAAGAGAATAAATCCAACTGCTCGGTGGCTTCACTTTTTTCCACGATATCTTGCGCGGTGACACCCAACAATCTTACAGGGTCTCCATTCCAGTGCTTTAACATTAAATCCTTAGCGAAGTGAAATAAGTCTTCTTTTTTATAAATCGGATTTTCTAGTTTTTTGCTTCGCGTAATGGTTTTCCTGAATTTATCCCTGATCATGAGCTGGATCGTCATACCCAACACATCTTTCTGTTGCAAGCGTGACGACACTTTCCCACAAAGCTTCTCAATCACCATTAATAGTTCATGTTGATTCGTTGTATCTTTTGGTAATGTAGTCGAATTTCCAACGCTCTTATAATCATAAATCGAGTCAGGGTTCACGCTTCGCCTATCGATCCCGTTGGCCCGTTCTTTGAGACGCAGCCCATTGATTCCAAGCAGGGATTTCAGTTGGATGTCATTCGCATGAGCAAGATCATTGCATGTATGAATGCCGATCGTACTCAGCTTCTCGGCTGTCTTCTGACCTATACCATGCATTTCAATGACTGGAAGGGGCCAAAGCTTATTGGGTATATCACGCTTTCGTAAAACAGTGATCCCCATGGGTTTTTTCATATCTGAAGCGGTCTTGGCCAAGAATTTATTCGGTGCCACCCCGATGCTGCACGGTAGATCAAGTTGACCTTTGATTTGGGTTTGAATATCTGAGGCAATTTGCAATGGGGTACCTTTATCGAAGGAATCAGTAATATCCACATAGCCTTCATCGATCGAAACTGGTTCAACCAGATCTGAATATTGTCTAAGGATATCAAAAATCCCTTTAGAGGCAGCGCGGTAACGGTCAAAATTGGGTGTCATGATAATAAGCTTCGGACATAGCTTTTTGGCTTCCCAAAGAGGCATAGTCGTTTTCACGCCGAAGCTTCTTGCTTCGTAGCTGCATGTCACGATAATGCCTCGTCTTTCTTTGGGATTCCCTGCTATAGCTAACGGTTTGCCTCGTAAGGTAGGATCATATGCCATCTCTACAGAAGCATAGAAGCTATTCATGTCTACATGAAGAATCACTCGTCCGTTTTTAGGATAATGTGGATTCATACAATCGCGTCTTTCCTTGTCTAGTTTTGGTGAGCCTTCTGTTCGTTTACGTAATCCTTTATCTCTTTAATACCTTCTAAATTCTCGACTAAAACATCCGGATCAATTTGGGTTATTAGCGCATCTTCAAGATTAATGATTCCGGAAAAATAATTGGTCTTCGAATAAGCAAATAAACCGACGTTTGTAATCGATTCAGCAGGTACTTCAATAATTTCTTTCGCTTCCTTCACGACCAAACCAATTTGCATCGTTTTCGTTTGAATGACGAGAAGGAACATGCCAGCTTCAGCCATTGCAGAGGTGTTATAAAGGATGTTCCCTAAATCGAGAACCGGAATCAGCTCTCCCCTTACCTTAACAAGTCCAAGGACAAATTGGGGTAAATGAGGGATGGATCTCACTTTTTCCACCTTTTCAATCGATACTACGTTCTCAATCGGCAGAGCATATTCTTCTTTTCCAGCATGAAATACAACTACTTTCGGCAATGTATAACGTCCCCTCTCAAACTTCTATTATGTATATTACTAATGTACCATATTTTCAAAAGGTTAGGTGCTCGTATGAAAGAAGAAAATGTCCACGAACGAAAGTTGAACTTCGGTTCGTGGACATTTTTTTGTCCTACTATTCTCCAGCTACTTCTTGAATGATTGCCACTACCATTTCAGATAGTTTGTTTAGTTCTTCGACAGGCATTCTTTCGCTCTTCGTGTGGATATCTTCGTAGCCTACTGCCAGGTTGACGGTTGGCACACCAAAGCCTGCGATGACGTTCGCATCACTTCCGCCACCGCTTGTTTGAAGTTCGCTTGGACGACCGATTTTCTTCGCCGCACGTTTTGCCACTTCCACTACTTCGTCACCATCGTTGAACTTGAAGCCAGGATACATCACTTCCACCTTGACTTCCGCTTTTCCGCCCATTTCTTCAGCAACGGATGTGAATGCCGCTTTCATTTTTTCTACTTGTGCTTCCATTTTTTCAGGGACCAATGAACGTGCTTCTGCAAGGATGTCCGCTTGTTCGCATACGATATTCGTTGCTTTTCCACCTTCAAAGCGACCGATGTTGGCTGTTGTTTCTTCATCGATGCGGCCAAGAGGCATTTTAGAAATTGCCTTCGCTGCAATCGTGATGGCAGAAACGCCTTTTTCAGGAGCTACTCCTGCGTGGGCTGTTTTCCCGTAAATGGTCGCTCTTACTTTTGCTTGTGTTGGTGCAGCTACGATAATATTACCGACTTTTCCGTCACTATCAAGAGCGAAACCATATTTCGCTTTTACGAGAGAAGAATCCAGGGCTTTTGCTCCAACTAATCCTGACTCTTCCCCTACAGTGATGATGAACTGGATATCACCGTGAGAGATATTATTTTCTTTTAGAACACGAACAGATTCAAGCATTGTTGCAAGACCTGCTTTATCATCTGCGCCAAGAATGGTCGTACCGTCAGAGTATATGTAGCCATCATCCTTAAGAGTTGGCTTAACCCCTTTTGCAGGAACCACTGTGTCCATGTGAGACGTAAAGTAAATCGTATCTACGCCTTCTTTATTCCCTTTTAGAGTACAGATCAGGTTACCAGCTCCATGACCTGTTTCTCCCATCGTGTCATCTTCGAATACCTCTACTCCAAGATCAGAGAATTTTTGTGTTAATACTTTCGCAATTTCCGCTTCTTCTTTCGTTTCCGAATCGATTTGTACCAATTCCAGGAATTCATTTAATAAACGTTCATGATTAATCATTTAATAGACCTCCACAAATATGTATTCACTCCTATAGTATAGCGTGAATAGTCATCTACAACAAATTGTACCACTTTTACAATGGGATATTTCCATGCTTTTTCTTCGGACGTTCTTCTCTCTTATTTCTCATCATTTCCAATCCTTGAATCAATTTGATACGGGTTTCACGGGGATCAATGACATCGTCCACCATTCCCCTGGATGCCGCTACATAAGGATTTGCAAATTTCTCCCGATACTCTTCAATTTTTTGTTCTCGAAGCTCTTCCGGATTCTCGCTGCCAGCAATTTCTCTCGCAAAAATGATATTCGCTGCTCCCTGCGGACCCATGACGGCAATCTCTGCATTCGGCCATGCAAACACCAAATCTGCCCCGATTGATTTACTGTTCAAGGCAACATATGCGCCTCCGTAGGCTTTTCGTAAAATCACCGTCATTTTTGGAACAGTTGCTTCAGAATAGGCATAAAGGATCTTCGCACCATGTCGGATGATGCCTCCATGCTCTTGCTTGATACCAGGAAAGAAGCCGGTTACATCTTCAAACGTGATCAACGGGATATTGAAGGAATCGCAAAAACGGATAAACCGGGATGCCTTGTCCGAAGAGTCTATGTCGAGCCCTCCTGCCATGAATTTTGGCTGATTACAAACAAGTCCGACCACTTCTCCCTTAATGCGGGAAAGTCCTATGACGATATTTTTCGCAAATTCTTTTTGAACCTCCATGAAGCTGTTTTCATCTACGATTTCATTGATCACCGTTCTGACATCATACGGGCGAATCGCATCAAATGGAATTAGATCCGTCAGATTCGCACGGTAATCATCTTTTTCATCCACTTCTAAGCGAGGGGGTTTCTCTTCATTATTTTGAGGTAAATAGGCTAATAATTTCCGAACCTCCCCGAGCACCTCTTCTTCGGTTTTTCCTCTGAAATGGGCATTCCCGCTAATGGAGTTATGAACCTTAGCCCCTCCTAAATCTTCAGAGCTGATTTTCTCCCCAGTTACGGTTTCGATGACTTTAGGTCCAGTGATGAACATTTGACTTGTTTCATCCACCATAAAGACAAAATCCGTGATCGCAGGTGAATAAACCGCTCCGCCAGCACAAGGACCCATGATGACAGATATTTGTGGAATCACTCCCGAATAAATGGAGTTCCGATAGAAGATATGTCCGTAACCGTCTAGCGATACGACCCCTTCTTGAATTCTTGCCCCACCTGAGTCATTTAGTCCAATGAAGGGCGCCCCATTCTTGACTGCCAGATCCATGACATGTGATATCTTCTTCGCGTGCATTTCTCCCAATGCTCCGCCAAAAACTGTGAAATCTTGGGAGAATAAATAGATGGGTTTCCCATTCACTTTCCCATAACCTGTCACTACCCCATCCCCTGGGCCCTGTACCCCGTCAAGTCCAAAGTCTGAGCATCGGTGCTCGATGAATGGATTCAGTTCAACAAAGCTTCCCGGGTCCACTAAAATATCGATTCGTTCCCTTGCTGTCAACTTTCCTTTTTCGTGCTGTTTGTCTATTTTTTTATCTCCGCCACCAAGTTCAACTTCTCTTCTGCGGTCATATAGTTCATTTATTTTTTCATAGATATCCATTATGCTTGCTCCCCCTTGATGTTTGATTTATCACAAAGCTCATAGAGTACACCGTGAGCTGACTTTGGATGCATGAACGCAACTGCCGCTCCACCGGCACCAGTCTTAGGCGTTTCATTGATCATTCGTACTCCTTTGGTCCTGAGTTCCGCGATCCGTTCCTCGATTCCTTCCACGCCAAAGGCAATATGATGGATGCCTTCACCCTTCTTTTCTATAAACGTGGAAATCGGACTACCACTATGTAAGGGCTCAAGTAACTCAAGCTTAATATTTCCACTATCTAAAAATGCAACCTTTACGCCTTGATTACCCACTTCTTCAATCTTGACCAGTGAAAGCCCAAGCGTATCTTCGTAAAATGGAAGAACATTGTCTATTGATGATACTGCTATACCGATATGGTCTACCTTTTTCATCCTTATCATCCCCCTGTTGTTTACATGCTCCACCCATATAGTATTCCATAAATGTTGTCGAATTTCCTCCTATTCAGACGAATAATTAAAGCGTTTTCTTAAATTCCAATGGTTGTCTTCTCTTACCATTCACGATAAAATAGAATTGAAAATTATCTCATGCTTATGTGGGAGAATGGAGAGATACAATGGGTAATAAAAAAGTGCAAAAGATCGTTGTACTTGTTATGCTGTTCGCGATGATAGCATCCACGATTATGGCAGGACTTACTTTCTTACTATAAAACAAAACTTTCATAAAAATGAAAAGGATCTGCTTTTCGACTCTGTCGATCAGCAGATCCTTTTCATTTTAATGCCCCATATTCTTTTCCCAGCAGATTGAAGTTTTTCTTCGTTTTCACGACCAGGACTTTGGCTCCAATCGGCACTTTATCAAACAGATATTCCACATTTTTGTTGTTCATCCGAATGCAACCGTTCGAGATATATTTGCCTATCGAGGAAGGTTGATTCGTCCCGTGGATCCCGTAGATTCTCCCGTCCGTACCTTTTGCATCAAAACCTATCCATCTCGATCCAAGGGGGTTTCGCGGATCCCCACCTGGAATGTTTTTTTTACGATAATAAGGGTTTTTCGCTTTAACCGTTACACTAAATAAGCCTTCAGGGGTAAGGGACGTTGTTTTCCCCGTTGCTACCGGGAAGGTTCCCTGAATTTCCCCGTTGTCTATATAAGCCAATTGATTGTTTTCCTTGTTCACAATTATAAACGGATCTCCCGGCATCGGGTTTCTTCCAAGCGGCCAGATGGGGGACGCAAATAAAATGATGGCAAGAAGTAATCGCATTCTATCACCTTTTCAAGTTTTAGGTGTAGTTTACTTCTCTTTGGTCACTTTCATCCTTCCTTATTCCTTTAAACGAACTTTTCAGCAAGAGGTACTGTTCCATTTCCTGAACAAACTGATAAAGGGCCGCACGGGTTTCGAACTCTTCCCTCGTCTTCGGTAAATCCATTTGTTCAAACTCCACTTTCATATCGTACAGTTTTTTCAAGTAAAACAAAGCAGTGTTACCCGGATGGATATGATCGCTCAGCTCTTCAAGAAATTCTGCAATGCGATTCCCCTGCTCCACTGTCAAGGAAATCGAAGTGGCTATAGGAAGGATACGCTGAAGGATCTCAAATTGTTTCTCCCTCATTTTAAAATACAAATAATATAAGTTCTCGTCCCTTAAAAAGTGGTTTTCCACATCTTTAAAGGCAATGGTCTTCGCCTCTTTGAGTAATTGTTCTGTTTCCGTGATTTCTCGGCCATCCCACTTACTATCATTCGTCCGTAAATAGTTGATCATTTCACAGAAGATCTTATAAAAATTCACTTCGATTTTTTCTTGATACTCAATCATCTTTTTATCAACACTTGGCATATACAGATTCATTATAAGGGCAATCCCGATCCCTATGACGATGATTCCTAATTCATTTTCAAAAAGCCCCGGGGTTACGTTACCTGCCGAGTATATATGTAAAATGATAACGGAACTCGTGACGATTCCTTCTTTAATATTCAGTGCAACTGTAATGGGGATAAATACGAGTAACAGCAACCCGATGACGGCGGGATGATAAGCCAAAAATTCAAAGAATGCTGCCGAAAACACCATGGCAATTACGCATGCCAGGAATCGACTCCACGACGCATTCACCGATTTCTTCTTTGTATTCTGAATGCACAGAATCGTCAATATTCCGGCAGATACAAAATTATCCAAATGAAACCACTGGGCAATACTGATTGCTGCAGCTGTACCGATTCCTGTCTTAAGTGTACGATACCCGATTCGAAACATTCATCGTTCTCCTATCTCTCTCTTTTTTTGCTTCTTAAGAATACCATAAAATAGTGTGGACATAAAAAGAAGGGTTAACGAATCAGATCGTTAATCCCTTCAATCATTATAGTATTTTTTCGAGGAATTCTTTTCCACGATCACTTTGCGGGTTTGCGAAAAATGGCTGGGGCTCGCCTTCTTCAATAATCTTTCCATCATCCATGAACATAATCCGGTCAGCTACCTCCCTCGCAAATCCCATTTCATGAGTCACAATGATCATCGTCATTCCTGTGTGGGCGAGTGATTTCATGACTTCAAGAACCTCCTTCACCATTTCAGGATCCAGGGCAGACGTCGGTTCGTCAAATAGCATGACTTTCGGTTCCATTGCAAGCGCTCTTGCAATAGCCACCCGCTGCTTCTGTCCACCAGATAACCGGTTCGGGTATTCGTCACATTTTTCTTGTAACCCTACTTTTGTTAGAAGATCCTTTCCTAACTTAACGGCTACCGACCGATTAAGTCCCTTCACTTTCATGGGCGCGTAGATGACATTTTCTAATGCAGTCATATGAGGAAAGAGATGAAAATGTTGAAAAACCATTCCAATATCTTGTCTTACTTTGCCTATATTTTTCCCCTTAACAAGATCACTTTCAAAATAAATCGATCCTGAGGATGGTTCTTCCAGATAGTTCAAGCAACGCAGCAAAGTGGATTTCCCTGATCCGGAAGGACCGATCAAGGCGACCACTTCCCCTTTTTCAACAGAGAAGTCGATTCCTTTTAATACTTGCAGCTTTCCGAACGACTTTGTAATCTTTTCTCCTTTAATCATTTCCACGTAGTCTCCCTTCCAGCACTTTTCCTAATAAAGTGAGAATCATGACAAGCACATAATAAATCAACCCGGCAAATAGAAGCGGTTCGAAGAAGGAGTATAAGTCACTCCCAACCATGTATGAACGTCGCATCACATCGGCTGCCCCGATTACGGTGACGATTGCAGATTCTTTTGTCAACGTAATAAACTCATTCATTAAAGCGGGCAAAATGTTTTTTATCGCCTGTGGCAAGATCACATCTTTCATCATCAAGGGGTAAGGGACGCCTAGAGCCATGGCTGCTTCCTTTTGCCCTTTATCTACTGCGTTGATTCCGGCACGGATGATCTCAGAAATATAAGCGGCGGAATTCAGTGAAAAAGCAAGAATCGCAGCAGTATAAGGTTCAACTTGTGTACCTAGAAGCTGGGGTGAGCCGTAAAATATGATCATTAATTGTAGCACCAAAGGTGTCCCTCTAAACACAGATGTATACATATCGGCAAGGATCGATAATGGTTTGATCGAACTTATTTTACAAAGGGAAAGAAGAATGCCGAATGCAAATCCAAGCACCCCTGCTAACCCGACAATCTTAAGGGTGACCTTCAACCCTTCCAGAATAAAGGGAATGGAAGGAATCAGTTGTTCAAAATCTAGTGGCATTGCAATCTCCTCCAAGTTAGTGATTTGACTTACATGATGAAGAGCTAACCAGATCTACGGTTAGCCCTTCTATCAATCTACTGTTCTCCGTCAAACCATTTTTCAGCCAGTTTATCTAATTCTCCATTTTCATCAAGCTTCTTCATCGCATCATTGAATTCACTTGTCAACTCGCTGTCCTTTGGAAGTGCAACAGCAGAACCTGCTTCTTCTTCATTCACGTTCATCGTATTTCCCTGAAGGTCGTCATTTTTATTTAAATAACCGTTTGCTACTGTATTTTCAATGATGATGGCGTCAAAACGTCCATTTTGCAGATCTTGTATTAGCTCAGGAATACGGTCACGTGTGTCTACTTTCAGCTGGATCGATTTTGAAAGTTCTTCAGCCGCATCCTGTTGGATGGAGCCTAATTGCACACCGACTGTTTTTCCTTCAAGATCCTTCTCGCTTTGGATTCCGGTTTTCTTTGAGGAGATGATCATATCTTTAGCTGTGTAGTATACATCACTGAAGTCAACGTTCTTTTGGCGTTCCGGCGTTGGCGTCATCGCTGAAAGAACGAAATCTACCTGACCCGTTTTCAGGGCTGAGATTAATCCGCTGAATTCCATATCCTTGATTTCGATCTCATATCCCATTTCATCAGCAAGCATATTGGCAAGGTCAATATCATATCCGATGATTTCATCACTATTGGCAGTATCCACATATTCAAATGGTTTATAGTCAGCTGACGTCCCCATGATTAATTTCTTTGATTGTCCAGAAGCAGTTTCTGCCTTCTCCTCTCCATCCGCGCATGCAGCCAGAGTAGTAGATACGATCAATAATAATACGAATGATAAGAGCTTTTTCATGTTAGTTCCTCCTTATAAGTGTATAAATATAATATATAGTGAATATTAATTACTATATTCGTATTGTAGCAGAGATCAGTATTTATGCAATAGGATTTATAATTATCAATAAATATTTATATATTCTGAAAATAATCACATATATTTTAGGGGTTTAAATGTTCATTCAGGAATAAATAGATAAAAGTTCCCTATTTTTATTCATGAAGTATGCATATCTACCAACTGTATATTGATGCTGGATGTCTATGACTCTTTCCGTTTTGAAGAGGGAAATGAGGGGAAGAGGAGTAGTTTAGAAATAAAAGATGGGAATCTTGAATGAACTAATAAAAAAACCCGTCAAGCTCCCACTTAATCTGTGAGAAACCTGACGGGCTCTTTTCACCTTACTTAAACTTCTTCGCAATACTGATCGAAGTAAGATTGAATTTTGTTTACGACTGACATTGGGTCATGACCTTCTATTTCATGTCTTTCTACCATTGTTAATAGCTTTCCGTCTTTTAACAATGCGAATGAAGGTGAGGATGGCGGATAGCCAGTGAAATAGCTGCGTGCTTTCGCCGTTGCTTCTTTATCTTGACCAGCGAAAACCGTCACTAATTGATCTGGTCGTTTATCGTAATGAACCGAATGAGCGGCTGCTGGACGGGCAATTCCTCCTGCACATCCACAAACAGAGTTGATCATCACCAATGTTGTACCTTCCTTGCTAAATGCTTGGTCCACTTCTTCTTCTGTTGTCAATTGAGTAAACCCTGCCGTCTCGATTTCTTGACGTGCCTGACGGACAACATCGTTCATAAATAAATTGAAATCTATATCCATGCTTGAACTCTCCTTTAATCGCTGACTTAATCATTCTCCACTAATCCAGGGAATTTGATGTACCCCTATCATAACAATTTCAAACCATATCTTTCAATTAAAATTAACTATTCCCATCAAGTATTGCTTCTTTATATTGTTCCAGCAATGCTTCCACTGCTTGTGAAGTTGTATAGCCTCCGTCTTTCACCCGATCCTCCATTCGCGGAAGGGAGGACTTGATGTTTTGGTGAAAGAAGAAATCTGACAGGATCCTTTCTTTCAGCATGGTATGGAACCATTCTTGTTTTTGAAGAAGTCTTCTTTCCTCAAAGACACCCTGTTCTTTTGTTTGCTCTTCAAACTGCTGGATCACATCCCACAGTTCCTGCAATCCTTCATTTTTCAATGCTGAACATGTATATGCCTTTGAACTCCAGCCTTTCGTAGCAGGAATCAGGAAATGAAGGATTTGGTTAAGCTCTCTTTTTGTTTTCTCAGCGAGAGGCTTATTTTCTCCATCGGCTTTATTTACTAACAATGCATCCGCAAGCTCCATAATCCCTTTTTTCATTCCTTGTAACTCATCACCGGCGCCAGTGATGACTAGTAATAGGAAGAAATCTACCATCTGCCTCACCATGACTTCACTTTGTCCGACTCCTACTGTTTCAATAATGACAAGGTCATACCCAGCTGCCTCACATAAAAGAAGGGTTTCATTTGTCTTCCTATGAACCCCTCCCAGTGTACCTGCAGTAGGGGAAGGTCTGACAAATGCGAAGGGATTTTTCGATAGCTGCTCCATTCTTGTTTTATCCCCTAATATGCTCCCTCCTGATATGGAGGAGCTTGGATCAATTGCAAGAACAGCTACACGTAGACCTTGCTGGCATAACATTTCACCGAACTGTTCGATAAATGTGCTTTTCCCTGCGCCAGGCACACCTGTAATACCGATCCGAAAACTTTTACCTGTAAAGGGCAACAACTCCTGAAGCAGCTCTTGCCCCAATGCATAATGCTCCTCCGCATTACTTTCAATCAACGTGATGGCTTTTGCTAAATAGCTGCGATTGCCGTTTAGGATCCCTTCCTTTAATTCGGTTATGGATACAGGATCCTTTCTCTTTTTCACAAACCGTTTCTTTCGCCCCGACTGATACTCTGTCATTATTCAGCCACTTCCTCATAGCCCAGCACTTCATAAATTTCTTTAATGACTTTTTGGGCAGCGACAGGAATGATCGTTCCAGGTCCAAAGACGGCAGATGCCCCATTGCTTAGAAGGAAGTCATAGTCCTTGGCTGGAATCACTCCACCGATAACCACAAGGATGTCTTCTCTGCCTAGTTTCTGAAGCTCCGCCACTAATTGAGGGAGAAGGATTTTATGACCAGCGGCTAAAGAGCTTACACCGATTACGTGTACGTCATTTTCAACCGCTTGAAGTGCCGTTTCTTCAGGCGTTTGGAATAAAGGTCCAATATCCACATCGAACCCTAGGTCGGCAAACGCAGTACTGATTACTTTCGCACCTCTGTCATGACCGTCCTGCCCCATCTTAGCAATGAGAATACGCGGCCGTCTTCCTTCGTTATCCAAGAATTCCTCTGTCATCTCTTTCACGATATTGATTTCTTGTTCATTTGAAAAATTTGAGCTGTATACCCCACTTATACTCCGTATCGTTGCTTTATGTCTTCCAGATACATTTTCAATCGCATCGGATATTTCTCCTAATGTAGCCCTTGCCCTTGCTGCATCAACGGCTTTTTCAAGAAGATTCCCTTCTCCCGTTTCAACTGCATGGGTCAATGCATCGAGGGTTTTGATGACGCTCTCTTCATTTCGCTCTTCTTTCAGCTTTTGTATTCGTTCGATCTGTTTTTGTCTGACTACCGTATTATCAATGTCAAGTGTATCTATCGGGTCTTCCTTATCAAGGCGATACTTGTTTACTCCTATAATAGACTCATCACCTGAATCGATCATCGCTTGTCTTCTGGCAGCCGCTTCCTCGATACGCATCTTCGGTAAACCGGTTTCAATGGCCTTTGTCATACCACCAAGCTCTTCAATTTCTTCTATATGCTCCCAAGCCTTTTCCATTAGCTGATCGGTTAAGGTTTCAACATAATGGGAGCCTGCCCATGGATCAATCACTTTCGTAATGCCCGTTTCCTCTTGTAGATACAGCTGGGTATTACGTGCGATGCGGGCCGAAAAGTCTGTCGGAAGGGCAATCGCTTCGTCCAGTGCATTCGTATGGAGCGATTGTGTATGTCCCATCGCTGCTGCATGTGCCTCAAGTAATGTGCGAATGACATTATTATAAGGATCCTGCTCCGTTAAGCTCCAGCCAGACGTCTGGGAGTGTGTACGGAGAGCCATCGATTTTGGATTCTGAGGGTTGAATGTCTTCATCATTTTTGCCCAGATTCTTCGCGCCGCCCTCATTTTCGCCACTTCCATAAAATAATTCATTCCAATCGCCCAGAAGAATGAAAGTCTTGGAGCGAAGGAATCGATATCAATTCCAGCCTTTAGTCCAGTCCGCACGTATTCAAGACCATCCGCCAGCGTATAAGCAAGCTCTATATCGGCAGGTGCACCAGCCTCTTGCATATGATAGCCTGAAATACTGATGCTATTAAACTTCGGCATACGACTGGATGTATACTCAAAGATATCAGCAATGATCTTCATAGACGTTTCAGGAGGATAAATATACGTATTTCGGACCATGTACTCTTTCAAAATATCATTTTGGATCGTACCGGAAAGTTTCTCCTGTGAAACGCCCTGTTCTTCTGCAGTCACGATATAAAACGCAAGGATCGGTAGCACTGCACCGTTCATCGTCATGGAAACAGACATTTGATCGAGGGGAATCCCGTCAAACAGAATCTTCATATCCAAAATCGAATCAATGGCTACGCCGGCTTTCCCGACATCCCCTTCAACCCTGGGATGATCAGAGTCATAGCCTCGGTGGGTAGCTAAATCAAAAGCAACAGACAGTCCCTTCTGCCCCATACTTAAGTTTCTTCGATAGAAAGCATTGCTTTCTTCTGCAGTTGAAAAGCCTGCATATTGCCTTACCGTCCAAGGCCGGTTCACGTACATCGTCGGGTACGGACCCCTTGTATACGGAGCTAAACCAGGAAGATCTTCTCCATGGGAAGTGTTTTTTGTGTCTTCCTCTGAATAAAGAGGTTTTATAGAAATTTTTTCATTCGTCTCATACGTATTGTCCGACAAGAAAACCTTTCTCGTTGTTCCCTCATTCGAATACGGGTTGATTTGTTGCCAATCAGGCTTTGTCAATGTCTTTCCCCTCCTCCCAAATGGTTAATAGTTGATCCATTTTCACAAGCATGTTCTGTTTATTAAAGATGGACCCGTTCAATCCCATACGATGCCATTCATCTTGACTCTCTTTAGGAATTTTCCCTGCTATGTCAATCACAATGGCAGAATCTATTCCATGGATGGATTCTACGATCATTGAAAGTTGGTCATGGTACTCTTCGTCTTTCCCACACACCACATAGTACGGATAACGGGTTTCTTCCACGAAATGAAGAAGATCTTCCTTTGACCGGCACTCCTTACTCTGGTGAGCCTGAATGCCTCCGGCGGCTAAAAACCCTTTTACAAAGTCAGCACGGGGCTTGTGGGTTTTCAACTCTCCTAACCCTATCAGACCCGCTACCGGTTTGCTTGCAAGCTTCTGTGCCCGGCACCTTAAGCCTTCAAAAGGAA
Organism: uncultured Bacillaceae bacterium; assembly: GCA_963787015.1. GTDB lineage: Bacteria > Bacillota > Bacilli > Bacillales > Bacillaceae_B > Rossellomorea. The sequence goes on along the minus strand of CAWBBM010000019.1, from coordinate 174,592 downwards.
GGGACAGCCTCTCTCCCCCAGTTGAAGAAGAAACTGGAAGTGATTCTTCCAGGTTTGCATAAATATTTGTCCCGATCATCGAGTTCTTTCGTGTGGCTAAATCGTGAATGCGGGCTTCTTTCACTTTATTTATTTTTTCTTGTATAGAACCATTTGCCTGAGAAACCAGGATCCCGCCTCTCTCATCTATTTGTTGAAATTCCTTCCATGCAAGTTTCCCGACTTCTTCTGATAGCCATTCCACATAATAAGAACCGCCACCCGGGTCTATGACTTTATCCAGATGGGCTTCTTCACCGAGAATGAGTTGAGTATTGCGGGCGATCCTTTCAGAAAATGGATTCACTTCCCCGCTCACTTGGTTGAAGGGGGCAACGACCAAATAATCGACCCCTGCGAGGATCGCAGAAAAAGCTTCTCCACCTCCGCGGAGCATATTGACATAGGAATCAAGGGTTGATTTATTAAATTGAGACGTTTCTGCACTCGTGCTTATGGAGCCTGAAATGCTCTCCTCTGCCAATCCATAAGAAGATAATACCTCCTGCCACAATTTCTTAAATGCCCTGATTTTCGCAATTTCCATGAAGAAATGACTGCCTACCGAAAAATGAAAGTGCATTTTTCCAGCCGCTTTCTCTAGAGTCCATCCTTTTTCCTGAAGGGCATCAATATAAGTGACACCCTCACTTAGTGCATAGGCAAGCTCCTGAGTCGCACTGGCTCCTTTATTATGGTAAGGAACTGAATTGACGATTAACGTCTTAACATCAGGAAGATGAATGTCTGCTTCTTCTGCAACCTTCAACCATTCATCTAATCTATCTTTATCCGACCATTCCCCTTCTGAGAGGGGATCGAATCCAACAATCCCTTTCATTCTCTTCAATTCAGTGAACGTCTCCATTCGATGGATCGATAATGAAGTCTTCTTATCAATCGAAAAAATGGGTGTATTGAATTCTCGCATTTCTTTCATAAATTCATAGACATGTTTAGAATCATTTAATTCTCCAATGGAAAACGAAAGACAGTTCTGCCCCCGCGATAATACATCCTTCACCGCTGATGTAAGTTCTCCCCATGATTCCCTTTTGATTGGTTGCGCGATAAACCATTTCGAAAAAAGCTCCATTTTCCCTTCAACATTTGGAATGAAGTCCCTCACTCTATCTCGCTTAGGAACATCTTCCTCTGTATATAACGGCTTAAGCTCAATATTTTCATAAGTGTTCGTATGTAAAGAATGTATCCCTTTTCCCTTTAACGCTATTTCAGCAGCTTCCTGCCATTCTGTAAGTGTGCGACGACTGAATGATTGATCTTTCATATCACTAAGCTTCATAATACCCCTCTTCCAAAACACAATTTTGTAATCGTTTACATAATTACTTAAAAAATTTAACTAAATTAGTAGGAGTGCTCATTGAAAATTCGAAATGTTTATACTAATACTATTTTAGTATATAAAAAAAAACGAATTTCTTCAATCTCTCTGGACAATGAATCAAAAAAAGAAGAAGAGTCTAAGGAACCAACTCTTCTTCCATCATCACTTATTTTTTTGTATTGATATACAATTTCCCTTCTGCACGCTTAGTCGTGACATTTCCATAATCATCTGAAATTTCGACTTCAATGACAGCTCCTGGTGCCTTTACGTTTGATGTGGCTGTATAGTATCCAACGTAATGACCTTCTGAGGTTTCCATCATCGGTAGCTCATTGGCATTCGTTACTTGAGATCGTGCATTTGTTAGTGGCATTTGAATGACGAATGTCGCATCCAATCCCGGCTCACTGTCGAATTCGATTTTGACGGATTCGCCTTTTTTCAATTCTTTATCTTCTGCAGGGAGAAGATTATCAATCGCAATGTCACCGAATTTCGCAAAAACGGTTACTTTTTGTTTCTTTTTGTTTCCTGCCTTATCTTTCGCTACTACCTGGATTACATTTTCTCCTTCATTCAGAAGGATTCGATGACTGAATTCACCTTCACTGACGGAAGCTTTCTCACCGTTCACTTTCACCCATGCAAGGTTCTCATCGGCAACCGTCCCTTTTACTGTGATGGCTTCACGATTTGTTTTCATATCATCCTCTGGTGATGTGATGGCAACTTCAGGCTTCGCTTGATCAAGTGTGACCGTAACTGCATCTGAAGGACCAGTCATGCCTTGTTCCGTCGCTGCTTTCGCTGTCAATACATTTTCCCCATCGTGCAAGGAAACATCTGCAGAGAATGTTCCATCCTCCATTGTTTCAGCTGTTGCCACTTCCTCTTCTCCATTTAAGAGATGAACGGTTGTAGTCGGTGCCGAAGTACCTTCAACTGTTACTGTTTCTTTGTTTGTAAATGAACCGTCTTTAGGAGATGTGATAACCGGTGACGTCACCTCATAATTCACGGTTGCACGAATCATATAGTTTCCTTCATCTTCTGGTGATGGCGACCAGGCTCCACCAACAAACTGCCAGCTTCTTGCTGCATATTCGCCATCTTCGTCTGTTCCCAGTCCTGGTGTATTGGGGTTTGGAGCCGATTGAATGTAAACCATGTAGAAGTCTCCTTCAACCATGATCCCATGTTGGCTCAGGTCTACGTGTGTCCATTCGCCATTACGTAGCGCGGTTCCATCAAAGGGACCTGCGATTTTCTTGCCAGGTGCCCCGTCTGGTCCAGTGGCATCATACACGGCTACCTGGAATTCAGTTCCGCCTGGTACTGGCCATTCTGTATCCCAGAATCGGAAGAGTCCTCCGGTCACGAGTGCCGTATCATTTCCTTCTTCAAGAGACATTTTCACTGCCCAGCCATTACCGGCATCATAGAATGCACGTGCATTTTCAGCTGTTCCGTCATCGTATCCAATCTCTCCTGGATAGCCAATGAATGGCTCTAATGTGATGTCAGCTGTTGTCACTTCTCCACCTTCAACTGTGACGCTCATTTCCTTACTATAGTAATAAGGGGCAACCACTTTAAGGGTATAGTCCCCTTCGTAAGCTTCTAATTCATATTCCCCATTTGCATTTGTTTCAACGGGTTCTACCACAGCATCTTCAAGTAAGAAGACTGTCGCTCCTTCAACCGGTTCCCCTGACATTTCATTTGTCACGTTTCCGGTTATATTCCCTTGAGGGATTTCTTCCAGAGTGAAGTTGGCAGAAGATGTTTGATCAGCTTCAATTGTTACATTTTGTGTTTGGGATCTGAATCCATACGTTGATGCCTGAAGCGTAAATTCCCCAGCTGCATGAGTCATTTCATACGATCCATCGGCAGGATTCGTGTAAACCGAGCGACCTGTTTCTAAAACATTCACCTCTGCCTGTAGTGGAAGAAGTACAGGCGCTGGACCTGACTCAGCATTTTTCCCATCTTTCGCTACTTGTTTTGCTACTGTAATGTGTTCAGGATTTACTTTTGGTTTTTTTGCAACTGAAGTTGTTTTCTCATCCTTCGATTTCAACCCAAGGTTCATTTTCTTAGCTGGAAGGATCGATTCACCACTCAGCTTCACATCATCAAGATACCAGCCTTGTTTCACAACGCTTCCATCGGAGGTAACATTGAATGCGATGTAAATGCGCTGACCGCCATATTGACTTAGATCCACTTCACCGTCGATCCAGCCTTCTGAATTCCCATTGACTCGAATCGCCTGTGTCCACTCTTCCCCATCGGTGGATACAAATACATGACCATAATCATAGTTTCGTTCAAGTTCATGCCACTGCTTGAATTGTAAGAAGCTTGCCCCATCAGGTAAATCGATCGGAGGCATCTGAAGTGACATATTTGCACTGTTGTCATACGTACCACCCAGATCTGTGGCATATACGTTATCACCAGAAACTGCATTTCCTGGACCACTTTCCGGTACTCCCCGCTCCCAGCTGTTTCCTGGACCATATGAAGTCCACCCAGTAGCAGCAGCTTCAAAGTCCTGCTCATACCCGACTGTTATTCCTGGTAGAAGGTTTACCGTATAAGAATCCGTTTCGGTACTATTTCCACCGTAGTCCATTGCCACCCATTTATACGTGACTTGATCTCCTGTGAGATCTTCACCAGGAATGGTGGCTTCATACGTTCCTGACTTGTAGTCGCCTGATGTTTTTGTTGCATCAACAGGGACCCAGTTACCTTCTTGATCCTGATAATGGAGGGCAACATTCGTTATGCTTACATTATCGCTAGCTACTGCTTGTAATGACAGATTCATTTCTTTAAATGCTTCTGCAGGTGCTTCATGGCTGATGACAGGAGCTTCGCTGTCATCCCCTTCTTTTGAAACCTGCCCCTTTACTTTACCGATTCCGCTCATAACGGACGATACTGCGTCAAAGGCATTTACCAGACCGTGGCCGTATCCGTTATTTGGCGTTTCGGGAAACGTTCCGTCCGTTAACGGGACAGCCGTTGTCATAAGAATTTCTTCAATTTCATCCACCGTCAAGCTTGCATCCACTTGTCTTAATAACGCGGCTACTGCAGTTACGTGTGGACCTGCCATCGAGGTTCCGTTCCATCCGCCTTCATAATTCCCTCCAGGAACAGAAGAACGAATATTCACTCCCGGTGCGGCAATCTCCGGTTTAATTTCTTCATAAGGAGATGGTCCTTGTAATGAGAAGCTCCCTAATTGATCATTAATATCCGTTGCTCCAGTTGCGAATGACTCAGGGTAGTTGGCCGGATTAGCGATCGACCCAGGTCCCCCTGGATTGAATAAAGTTGTATTTCCTGCGGAGAACTCAGGGAATATTTCTGCTGCTCTCCATGCCGATACCATATCCCGGTACCATTCATCAAGTCCAGCGCCACCGCCCCAAGAGTTATTGACAACATCCGGAGCCATTTCAGGATGTGGATTCCCTTCAGCATCTTTTGGTGCCAGGATCCATTCCCCTGCTTCCAGTAAATCCACATCTGTTCCACCATCTGCCGTGAACGCTTTGACGGCGATCCACTTGGCACCTGGAGCTACACCGATTTGATTGCCTCCGTCAGGCTCAGACCCGACCATTGTTCCGACAGTGTGAGTACCATGTCCCTGGTCATCATAAGGTGCACTCTGTCCAGCTGTAGCATCAAACCAGTTAAATTCATGGTCTGGTGAATCAGGATTTTGGGGATCATATCCTCTATACTTTTCTTTTAATGCCGGATGGTTCCATTGAACGCCTGTGTCAATGGAAGCGATGACGGTGCCCGCTCCATCAATCCCCATCTCCCAAACCGCCGGTGCTCCGACCCGATCAATATTCCATTCAATCGATGACGGACTATTTTGATTTTCTTTATCCAATACAGCCCCAGAAGATGCCTTTGCCTTGGCGGGCTGGATAATTTGTCTTGTTTCATTCGGCAAGATTTTCTCAACCTCTGCAAAGGTTGAAATTTTCTCCATGACTTTCTTCGTACTTGTAACGGCCATTCCGTTTACAACATAGAAGTCTTTGATTTCCTTTACTGCGCCTGATTTTTTCTCTTTCGTTAAGTATTCTTTCACTTGTGCTTGAGATTCAAGGGCGGTGGCTCGAAGCTCTGAGACGACCATATTACGTTTTAATAATTTTGTGCTATTAGCAGATAGTTTCTGCTTTTCCGCTTTATCAGTCGCCTTTTTAGCTACCGCCTTAGTATCGAGATGATCCTTGAACTTCACTAAGTATGTGACGTGCTCCTCTTTCTTGAATTGATCCTGTAAGGCTGATGTGATCTTAGATTGTGGGCTGACTTTTGCTGAGTCTTTTGCTGAAGTGGATGGTTTTTCTTTTGCTAGTGCAGATTGTGAGGTGTTTGCAGCCCCTGCATTGAATGGAAACATCAAAGGAACAAACATTACTAAGGTGAGTAGAATGGATAACCACTTTATCTTTCTCTTTCTAGCTTTCATCTAATTCCCTCCCAGTCATTTTGATTCCTCCTTAAATCTGTCACCTCCTTATTCACCTACTTGGAAAATAGTAGATGTTAGTCCAAAGATAACCAATAAAGGGAGTGGAATGTTGTAAGTATATGTCGAAATAAATCTGAATATTCAGTAATTGATAGAATAGTCACAGCTCATTCACATTTATACAGGCATATAGTTACACTTCAAATATCACTTCAGGAATATTATGGTTTCACTTACACTTTTATTGGGGTAAAATGGCCGAGGATTTGTATTTTTTCAAATGTAGGAAGAAATAAATGAGTGATAAGGTCCATAGAGGAGATTCTTGCACATCGTGATTGGAATAACGTCCCACTCATGAAAAATGGAATGTTTCCAGAATATTCTTCTAGTAATATTCCAGCCATTTTTCCCGAGTCATATTGTAAAATGTAGTGGTAATATAAACCATTCTATCTACTGGCATAAAAAAAAAGAGGACTAACCACCCATGGTTAGTCCCCTTTTCTATTAATAGACAGATGTATTTTCTTTAGAAGTATTTTCTAATATTTCTTTTATACGTTGCAAGAATCTTCCACATACCAAACCGTCCAGTACGCGGTGATCAAGTGACATACATAGGTTTACCATATCACGGACGGCAATCATTCCGTTGTTCATGACAACCGGACGTTTCACGATTGATTCTACCTGGAGGATAGCCGCTTGTGGATAATTTATTATACCCATCGATTGTACCGAACCAAATGACCCGGTATTATTCACCGTAAATGTTCCTCCCTGCATATCTTGGGATGTTAATTTACCGCTTCGAACTTTTCCTGCAAGCTCGGTGATTTCTCTTGCAATACCTTTAATTGTTTTTTCGTCAGCATTCTTGATGACTGGTACATATAATGCATCGTCCGTTGCAACTGCAATGGACAGATTGATGTCTTTCTTCTGGACAATCTTGTCCCCAGCCCACATAGAATTGATTTGTGGATACTCTTTAAGAGCTTGGGCTACAGCTTTCACGAAGAACGCGAAGAATGTCAGGTTAAATCCTTCACGCTGTTTGAAGTCTGTCTTGAGGGAATTTCTGTAATCCACAAGATTCGTTACATCCACTTCCATCATCGTCCATGCGTGTGGTGCTTCATGCTTACTTCTAACCATGTTCGCTGCAATGGCTTTGCGGATGCCTGAAACAGGGATTTCAATATCCCCGGGACTAACAGGAACATTCGCTGCAGGAGCAGCTTGCTTGGCTGGCTGTTGTGGCGTTTGTTCCTTCACAGGTGTCTGCTCATTGGCAGGGGCTTCAGTCTTAGGAGAAGGAGCTTCCCCTGCCTTCGGAATGTTGCCTGACTCAATGATTTTCTTTAAATCTTTCCGAGTGATCCGGCCGCCATTACCAGTGCCCTCCACTTGGTTCAAATCAATGTCGTGCTCTTGAGAGAGCTTTAATACTGCTGGAGAATATCTTGCCTTATTTCCACTATCTTTGCTTGGAGCTTGTGGTTTCGGAGCATCTTGATTTGATTCACCAGTTTTCTCTTTTGGATCTTCTTTTGGAGCTTCTTCTGCAGGTGCCGAGCCTCCACCTTCAATATCGATCGAACAGATGATTTCTCCGACTTCGAGGGTATCTCCTTCTTCAGCAATTAAATCTTTAATTGTTCCTGTAAAGGATGATGGCACTTCTGCATTTACTTTATCCGTCTGAACTTCTGCAATCGGGTCGTATTTATTTACGGTATCACCAGGTGACACCAACCATTTACTAATTGTACCTTCTGTAACACTTTCCCCTAGCTGAGGCATTTTCATATTTTCAATACCCAATGAGGAACCCTCCTTACTGTGCGTTTAATGGTTATATATTGTTATTAAAATTCTGCAAGTTCACGCATTGCTTTTTCAACTTTGTCCGGGTTAATCATAAAGTATTTCTCCATTGTCGGTGCATACGGCATACTAGGTACATCTGGACCGGCAAGACGTTTAACCGGAGCATCAAGCTCGAATAAACAATTTTCGGCAATGATCGCTGAAACCTCACCCATGATGCTTCCTTCCTTGTTGTCTTCTGTCACAAGAAGGACTTTCCCTGTTTTAGAAGCCGCTTCAATGATTGCTTCTTTATCTAATGGATAGATCGTACGCAAATCCAGGATGTGAGCTTCAATTCCGTCTTCGGCAAGCTTTTCGGCTGCTTGAAGAGCAAAGTGAACACATAGTCCGTACGTGATGACCGTTATATCTTCTCCTTCACGCTTCACATCTGCTTTTCCGATTGGAAGGGTATAATCATCTTCAGGCACTTCCCCTTTGATTAGACGGTAAGCCCGTTTGTGTTCAAAGAATAGAACCGGATCTTCATCACGGATAGCTGCTTTCAATAACCCTTTTACATCATAAGGTGTTGATGGCATGACAATCTTCAATCCAGGCTGATTCGCAAATACCGCCTCGACGGATTGTGAATGATAAAGAGCTCCGTGCACTCCACCACCGTAAGGAGCACGTATGACCATTGGACAGCTCCAATCATTATTTGAACGATAACGAATACGTGATGCTTCAGAGATGATTTGGTTCACTGCAGGCATAATAAAATCGGCAAATTGCATTTCAGCAATAGGTCTCATCCCGTACATCGCGGCTCCAATTCCGACTCCTGCTATCGCAGATTCAGCAAGTGGTGTATCAATGACACGTTCTTCCCCAAATTGATCGTACAATCCGTGAGTCGCTTTAAATACTCCACCTTTTTTACCAACATCTTCTCCAAGAACAAATACTTTATCGTCCCGTTCCATTTCTTCTCTAATTGCCATTGTTACAGCATCGATATATGAAATTACTGGCATGATTGAATTCCCCCTTACTTCTCTTCTGCGTAAACGTACTTCATCGCTGATTCTGCTTCAGCATATGGAGCGTTTTCTGCATAATCCGTTGCTTCGTTCACGAGTTTCATAATACGATCATTGATTTCTTTTTCAATATCGTCGTTCATAACTCCTGTTTCTTTCAGATAAGCACCAAACGTGATGATCGGATCATTCGTTTTCGCTTTCGCTACTTCGTCTGGAGAACGGTAGCTTCTGTCATCATCATCTGAAGAGTGAGGGGTCAAGCGATACGAAACTGTTTCAACAAGAGTTGGACCTTCCCCGCGACGACCACGATCCGCTGCCTCTTTCACAACTTTATATACTTCAATTGGATCATTTCCATCAACCGTGATTCCAGGCATTCCGTATCCAATCGCACGATCAGATACTTTCTCACACGCCAATTGTTTTTCAATCGGAACCGAAATCGCGTACTTATTGTTTTCACACATGAATATAACCGGAAGTTTATGTACACCTGCAAAGTTTGCACCTTCATGGAAATCCCCTTGGTTGGAAGATCCTTCACCGAATGTCACGAAGGTAACCAAATCTTTCTTCTCCATTTTCCCTGCAAGTGCAATACCAACGGCATGTGGCACTTGAGTGGTTACAGGAGATGAACCAGTTACGATATTATTCTTCTTTTGTCCAAAGTGACCAGGCATTTGGCGTCCACCGGAGTTTGGATCCTCTGCTTTCGCAAATCCAGAAAGCATCAATTCTTGTGTCGTCATCCCGAATGTTAAGACAACACCCATGTCACGATAATACGGAAGAACATAATCCTTTTCACGGTCTAATGCGAATGCAGCACCTACTTGAGCGGCTTCTTGCCCTTGACAAGAAATAACAAACGGAATTTTACCTGAACGATTCAGTAACCACATGCGCTCATCGATTTTTCTGGCAAGCAGCATGGTTTCATACATTTCTAATACTTTCTCATTGGAAAGCCCTAATTCTTCATGACGATTCTCTGCCATATTCTTTACCTCCTACACAATCTAATGGTTGGAAAGGTAGAAAGGATTTCTACCTTTTCTATTTAAATAATTAATTTCTTATGAATGAATTGCCTTACCATCCACTGCAAGGGCCGCTTCTCCGATCGCTTCGGATAGGGATGGATGAGGGTGGATCGTATGAGCGATTTCCCATGGTGTTGCATCTAATACTTTAGCCAGTCCAGCTTCTGAAATCATGTCTGTTACGTGTGGACCAATCATATGCACGCCAAGTATGTCATCTGTGTCAGAGTCTGCAATGATTTTGACAAAGCCGTCTGATTCACCGTAAACAAGCGCTTTACCAATTGCCCTGAAGCTGAATTTTCCAACCTTAAGTTTATATCCCTTTTCTTTCGCTTCCTGTTCGTTGATTCCGACACTGGCGATCTCAGGGTTACTGTAGATGCATTTTGAAATGAGTGAGTAGTCAATCGGATGAGGCTTTTCATTCGCCATATGTTCAACCGCATTGATTCCCTCATGAGAAGCGACGTGCGCTAATTGAAGACCACCGATTACATCACCAATCGCATAAATGTGTGATTCTTTTGTTTGGAAGTATTCATTGACTTCAATGAAGCCCTTTTCCACTTTAATATCAGTGTTTTCAAGACCTATGCCTTCTACGTTTGCTTGACGGCCTACGGATACAAGGATTTTTTCTGCCGTAAAGGATTTTTCTTCTCCTTTGTGCTCCGCTTTTATCGTTACCTCACCTTTCCCTTTTTCCAAGGACTCGGGAAGCACTTTCGCTCCTGTAACGATTTTGACCCCTTTTTTCTTCATTAAACGCTGCATTTCTTTTGAAATTTCGTGGTCTTCGGTAGGAACGATTGCATCTGCATATTCAACAACAGTTACATCCACATCAAAATCTGAAAGCATGGAAGCCCATTCGATTCCGATGACACCGCCTCCAACGATGATGATCGACTTCGGAAGCTCATCAAGTGTAAGCGCTTCATCAGAAGATAATACATATTCACCATCTATATCAAGTCCAGGCAGTGAACGTGGTCTTGATCCAGTAGCGACAATGACATTCTTCGGAATGAGCATTGGGTTATCTTCACCGTTGTTCATTTCCACGGAAATTGTTCCAGGCATCGGTGAGAATATGGAAGGCCCTAGTATACGTCCAAGTCCTTCAAATACATCAATTTTCCCCTGTTTCATCAGATGCTGAACCCCTTTATGGAGCTGTTCAACAATCCCATCTTTTCTTGATTGAACTTTCGCGAAATCTAATTCTACACCATTGATTTTTACACCAAAGTCTTCACTATGTTTAGCTGTAGCATATACTTCAGCACTGCGAAGCAAGGCTTTACTAGGTATACATCCTTTATGCAGGCATGTTCCTCCAAGCTTCCCTTTTTCCACGATTGCTGTTTTTAAACCAAGTTGAGATGCACGGATGGCTGCTACGTAACCACCTGTACCTCCCCCTAGAATGACTAAATCATATTCTTCTGCCAATCTTGAGTCCTCCTTGTTCTTATACTCTTGCTTCCTTCTTTACATTTCCGGGATACACCTTATAGTCCTCTTCATTTCGTAAGACTCTTAAGGCTCCTTCAGCAAGAGCCTGAAGTTCATTTTCACCTGGCTGAATCACGACATCCGCTATCCAGTTGATACGATCGCTGATTGCTTTAACAAACTCTTTCCCGTAGGCAAGTCCTCCTGTTAATACAATGGCATCCACTTTCCCATTGAGGACCGCACTAGCTGAACCAATTTCTTTCGCAATTTGATAAGCCATCGCATCATATATAGCTTTAGCATCCTCATCGCCATTTTCAATCATTTTCTCTACTTTGACTGCATCATTTGTTCCGAGATAACCAACTAAACCACCCTGACCAACAAGTTTCTTCATGATTTCATCACGGTAATAATCTCCTGAGAAACATAAATCAACTAGATCGCCTGCCGGAACAGTCCCTGCTCTTTCAGGGCTGAATGGGCCATCACCGTGTAATCCGTTATTCACATCAACCACTTTTCCAGATTGATGAGCCCCAACGGTAATTCCACCACCCATATGAGTGATGATCAGGTTTAAGTCCTCATACTTCTTGCCGATTTGCTTCGCGACTCTTCTTGCCACTGCTTTCTGATTTAAAGCATGGAAGATACTCTTTCTTTCAATGAGGGAAAAACCTGAAACCCTTGCGAGTGATTGTAGTTCGTCCACTACAACAGGATCGACGATATAGGATGGAATATTTAATCCAGATGCGATTTCAAATGCTATGATACCACCAAGGTTTGACGCATGCTGTCCTGAATACCCTTCTCTAAGATCCTTCAACATGTCTTCATTCACTAAATAAGTTCCACCTTCAATCGGTCTTAGAAGTCCTCCACGGCCACATACAGCACTTAGCTTGGAGATGTTGATTCCTTCTTCATCCAATGTTTGAAGAATGGTATTTTTTCTGAATTCATATTGATTGATAATATTGGGGAATTCATTGATTTTTTCTGCATCATGACGGATCGTCTTCTCGAAAATTGAGCGATCATCATCAAAGACACCAATTTTGGTTGATGTCGACCCAGGATTAATGACGAGTATTCGATGTTTGTTTTCTTGCACTTTTGTTACCTCCATTTGGGTAGTTAGATTGTAATGTTTGCACGTAGAAATTTCCCCCTATGATAGATAACCCCTTAATCTATTCTGTATCCCATTTACAGGGAAGAAACGCTTCACTTTTAGGCAAAGTAAAGCGTTCTTCCTTGTAATTATCCACGTCTACTTAAAATATGTTGTCCGTTTTGTAAGAACTGACTTCTTGAACGGCGCATTTTATCAATTCTCTCTTCTGCCATACGATCAGCTGCTACATAAGTAGGAACGTTATCACGTTTCGCAATTTCGATAACACGCTCTACATTATTGTAAACCTGCTCTACTTTTTTCATCGCTCTTTCACTATTGTATCCGTATAGTTCATCAGCTACGTTAATGACTCCACCAGCGTTGATAACATAGTCAGGTGCGTACACGATACCCATTTCATGGATTGCGTCACCGTGGCGAGTTTCTTTCAGCTGATTATTCGCAGCTCCGGCAATGACTTTCGCTTTAAGTTGTGGAATGGTTTCATCGTTGATGATCGCTCCAAGTGCACATGGAGCAAAGATGTCACATTCAACCCCATAAATATCATTGATATCAACTGCTTTTGCGCCGAACTCATCAACAGCACGCTGAACAGCTTCTTTATTGATATCTGTTACGATCAGGTTTGCTCCTTCTTCGTGAAGATGACGGCACATATTGTAAGCTACATTCCCGATTCCTTGAACAGCGATTGTTTTTCCTTCAAGAGAATCAGTTCCGAATGCTTCTTTCGCTGCTGCTTTAATTCCACGGTATACACCATAAGCTGTAACAGGAGATGGGTTACCAGAAGATCCGAAAGCTGGTGAAATACCTGTAACATAATCCGTTTCTTCGTGGATCAGGTCCATATCCGCAACCGTTGTACCCACATCTTCAGCTGTAATATAACGGCCGTTTAATCCTTGGATATAACGGCCGAACGCACGGAACATTTCTTCATTTTTATCTTTACGAGGATCACCGATGATAACTGTCTTTCCTCCACCCAAGATTAAGTCCTGCAGCTGCATTCTTGTAAGTCATACCTTTTGCAAGACGAAGAGCATCTTCAATTGCCGCTTCTTCCGATTCGTATGTCCACATACGAGTTCCTCCAAGTGCAGGCCCGAGTGTTGTGTCATGAATGGCAATTATTGCTTTTAATCCTGATGCTTCATCTTGACAGAATACCAATTGCTCATAATCGTATTGTTCCATATAGCTGAAAATTTTCATTATTATTTCCCCCTGTAATGTTAATAATTTTGGTGTTTATTATTATTTATTAGAAGCAGAGCATATAGCCAGTGCCAATGAATACAATTTACTCTCTGCACTGTCCGCTCTGGATGTTAATACAATTGGTGCTTTTGCTCCGGCAATGACCGCTCCTACTTTTGCCTTGGCAAAATAAATTAAGGACTTGTATAGAGCATTGCCTGTTTCGATATTCGGTACAAGCAAGATATCCGCTTGTCCTGCCACTTCACTTTCGATCCCTTTATGCTCTGCAGCATGGTGGGAAACGGCATTGTCAAGGGCTAACGGACCATCTACTACACAATGTCGGATTTGGCCTCTTTGATTCATCATCGTAAGCGAAGCTGCATCCACCGTTGCTTGCATCGAAGGGTTCACTACCTCAACTGCAGCTATCGGGGCAACCTTTGGATGACTTACACCGATTGACCGAGCGACACCTACAGCATTTTCAATGATTTGTGCTTTTTGCTGTAAATCAGGTGCAATGTTCATTGCGGCATCGGTGATGAACGTAAGCCTATCGAACCCAGCCACTTCAAATGCTGCAACATGTGATAATACACTGCCTGTACGGAGTCCCCATTCTTTATTCAATACTGCTTTTAAGATGACAGCTGTGGGGACATTCCCCTTCATTAACGCACCTGCTTCATTTTCCCTTACAGCTTTCACAGCGAGTTCGGCTGCTTTTTGGGGAGAAAATGCATGCTTGATTTTAATACTGCTATGAGACTGGAGCTGTGGTGCAACCTCTTTTATCAGGGAGAGAATCTCCTCTTTATCCCCAAATAATAAAAAGTCGGCCATCTTTTTTTCAACCGCCATTGCGACAGCTCCAAGTACCTCTTTATCTTCTGCAGCTGCAACTGCTACAGTTGAATTTTCGATTTGGGTTGCTTTTTCCACTAAAGATTGTAGATTCATGTAAGTTACTTCAACCCCTTTTTCTTTTTTTCGACCCCATTAAACATTATGCAAGAAGCGTGCCAACTTTTAAAACGTTGAAAACGCTTTATCTTTCTCTCACAACACCTGCAATTTATTTCACACTATGCAATTTATTTCATGCTATTTATTTCAATGTTATACTTTTCAATTTTATAATACAAATTTCGAACAGAAACATTCAACGCTTTAGCAGTGGCCGTTTTGTTACCATTATTCTGCTCTAAAACCTTTTGAATTATATTTTTTTCATACTGTTCAACTTGGGTTGCAAGATCATCCACTTCACCATTAGAAAAAGTAGCCGGCATTGCAACCACTGGATTTGCGGTGTTTTCTAATTGAGGCAGATGTTTCTCATCGATAGTCACTTCATTATATTTCATAAAAATGATGGCTCTGCCAAGAACATTCTCAAGCTCTCTCACATTACCCGGCCAATGATAATTCATTAGCCTGTTCATGGCCACTTCTGTAATCCCTTCGACATTTCTACCGTAGTCCTGATTGATTTTGGTAATTAGGGCTTCTGAAATCTTGGGTATGTCGGACTTCCTTTGTCTAAGCGGCGGGATCTGGATAGGCATTCGATTTAGACGATAATAAAGATCTTCTCTGAATGATCCATCCGCCATTCCTTTTTCAAGATTAACATTGGTTGCAGCTATGACCCGGACGTTGATTTGAATCGATTTGGTCCCCCCTACCCTCACAATCTCGTGTTCCTGGAGGACACGCAGCAACTTCGCTTGAGTATTGGCACTTAACTCTCCAATCTCATCAAGGAAGATGCTGCCGTTATTCGCTTCTTCAAACAAGCCTCGCTTACCACCCCGCTTCGCACCTGAAAATGCTCCTTCTTCATACCCAAATAATTCGCTTTCTAATAAGCTCTCAGATAAGGCAGCACAGTTGACTCTTAGAAATTTATTGAACTTCCGATTACTCGCATTGTGTATGGCGTGTGCAAATAACTCTTTCCCTGTCCCCGATTCTCCCCGAAGAAGAACTGTCGCAGGAGTTTTCGCCCCTAATTTGGCTTGCTCAACTGCTATCATCATTTCCTCTGAATCACCAATTATATCTTCAAACATATACTTTGCTTCAAGAGTACGAATGATTCTCCTTGCACGATCTAACTCCTGGGTAAGCGACTGTATTTCAGACATATCATGAATAACACCTACACTCCCTTTGAGCTTGTTATTCACAATGATGGGCGCCACATTGACAATGACTTCTTTCCGTTTCGGACCTACCCGCATCCTCGTCCCGCGAATCGCCCTCCTTGTCTGGAGGACCTTAAGGTGGATACTCTCTCCTTCAGAAATGTCTGTTGTTGCGGGTTTACCAATCACTTCTTCTTGAGAAAGTCCTGTAATCCTTGTGTATGCAGGGTTTATCAGGATCCCCTTCCCCTCTTCGTCCACGACTGAAATCGCATCATCACTGGAATGGATAATAGCTTCAAGCATCGTCTGAATTTCTTTAAGATTGGTTATTTCCTCTGCCAGATTCACTACTTCGGTGATATCTTTGAATACAGAAAAAGCTCCGATAATTTCATCCCGTTCAGTAATCATGGGAATTCGATTTGAAATAATTTTCAATCCATTCCCTAAGACAACCTCCTGATGAATTTCAGTTCGTCTCGTTTCGATCGTGGTGGTTAACTTACTTTCAGGAATCACATCCGATATATGAAGACCGATGACATTTTCTGCACTCTTGCCGATCATTCTTTCTGCACTTTTATTGAAGAGCATCACGATTCCTTTATCATCGATCCCCACCATACCATCATCCGTGGAATTAAATATAAGATCCCTTTTAAAGGATTCACTTGTTAACTGGTGTATGAGGTCTTCTTTATCCTCGAGTAGCTTCGAGATGAGGAAGGCTACACTTCCAGGAATTAATACCGTATTCTTCCCCCGTTTATCCCGGATGGTTTCAAACACTTCTTGGTCACCGGTCACTTCGATCACTATGTCTACAGAGTCACTAAGAAATGGTCGCCAATCATTACCGACGGGAATTCCAAGCTCTTCGGCCATTTTCATACCTGAAGCGCTTTCATTCAGGTCTATTACTGCAATCACTTTCATGACGGAGACTTCGTGGAGGATTTGCAATATGGCTGTCCCGCCCTTACCACCACCGACAATTAGAACCTCTTGCAATATTCTTCACCCCGACATATGCAATTTTTTTCACAAACATAATGTTACACTACTTTTCATAACTTGACAATTCTCTACTTGGAGTTAAAATTTTAATATGGAAACGTAAAGGAGTTTTTCATCCCATGATCCGTTTAATTGCCCTGATTATCATGCTGATTCCCGGAGCACTTGCTGCACTTGGAATTAAATTGATGAGAGATATGCTATTTGGAATTCTGCAGTCCCCGATCCCTTTTCTTTGGCTGCAATTCATCATTGGATTGGTCTTCTTCTTATGTGGCTTAGGTTTCATCGCAGGTTTTGTCCTGCACCGCGACCGTAAACAAAATAAAGTCCAATCCCGATTCAACAAAAAAGGCTAGCGCTATGGGTATGCGCTAGCCTTTTTTGCTTTCTCTCAGCTTCCATGCTTTCTCAGGGAAATCTGTTACGAACGCAGAACATCCCAAGTTCAGTAATCTCGTCATCTGCTCCACCTTGTTTACCGTATATGGCCTGACGGCGATCCCGTTATTCATCGCTTCAATGATAATGTCATCCCGAACCGCCTTCAATTTGGGATGTATCCCCCCCGCCCTTAAAGATTGAGCATAAATCCAAGGCATAAATAAACCGGAAGAATACAGTGGTGCAATTTCAACTTCAGGCTCTAAACGATAGCAAGCCACAATCGAATAGTGATTAAAAGAGGAAATAATGATACGATCCTGGAAGCCAAATTCCCGGATCAGCTCAATCACCTTTTCTTCCATGCCCGGATAATCCATAATGCTGTTTTTTAACTCAATGTTACAGAGCAATTCATTGCCTTTCATCCACTGAAACACTTCTCTCAATGAAGGGACGCGATTTTTCTTGAATAATTTACTCTTATATTTATAATTGGCTTGAAGTTTTTGTATGTCCTTAAATGTGTAATCTTTGACAAACCCCTTTCCATTTGTCGTTCGATCAACCGTTTCGTCATGAATCACGACGATTTCGCCATCTCTCGTCAGTTGGACGTCCAATTCAATTCCATCAGCTTTCACTCTTTCAGCTTCATAAAAAGCCTCCATTGTATTTTCCGGGTGAGTACCGGCAGATCCACGATGAGCAATGATTAGTGTCATGAGTTCACTCCCTTTTTATCTATATGTTCTATATGTACAACCCTTTATCCTTCGAATTGCGTGACTGTATTCATTATATATCTATTTCATTCTTCCTCAAAGGATGAACTTTTTAAACCAAATCACAAAAAAATCCTGAGAATCTCAGGATTTTTTATTGATTGAGTCAGGTGTTATTTCATTAGAACCAATTGCATCTGTTGCAACATCTGCTGCGACGGTTGTCCATTTCACCAGCTACGTCGTTATCTCTACAGCGACGTACAGCTCTACAGAAATCTTCTCCTCTGATATAAGCTCTAACAGGAACTCTAAAGTTGTTGTCGGAAGCACCGGCCACATCATTGTTTCTACAACGGTCAGAAGCCCCACCTACATTATCACGATTACGATAGTTACCCATTGTCTCACCTCCCTCTGTAATGGTTTTGCCCTACATTGTATCTTATGTTGATACGGACAAGCTGTAAGGGCTAACCACTATTTACTATAAAAAAGAGGCGATTGTTACTGCCACGATTGCACTGGAGCTGGAATAAAGGTAAAGGGTGTGGGGAGAAATGTTTTATTGGGATGGGGGAAATTTAATTTCATGGAAATTAGCCATATTCATTTAAAATGGGCGTTGAACAAGAAAACCCCACGAACCATTGGGCTCATAGGGTTTTTACGTTCGGAATATTCAGTTCGGGAGCCAGTCTGATGGACTAATCCTTACTCTTTCAGGAAGCCATATGCTCAAGACGAAGCTTGTCAGCCACCATTGCAATGAATTCTGAGTTTGTCGGCTTTGCCTTTGACATACTTACGGTATACCCGAATAAGGACGAAATGGAATCGATATTTCCTCTGCTCCATGCCACTTCGATGGCATGACGGATCGCACGTTCCACCCGTGATGCCGTCGTGTTGTATTTCTTAGCAATATCAGGATAGAGTACCTTTGTGATTGAACCAAGTAATTCGATATCGTTATAAACCATAGAGATTGCTTCTCTTAAATATAAATAACCTTTAATATGTGCCGGGACACCGATTTCGTGGATAATACTTGTAATACTTGCGTCTAAATTTCTTGGCTTTTGCTCTGTATTCATTCTGGATGAGGAAGGTTTTTTGATGATTGAGTTTGATTTCCCGCTAACTTGTCGAATATGACTCACTAGGTTCTCCATGTCAAATGGCTTTAGAATAAAATAAGAAGCTCCAAGGTCAACCGCTTTCTTCGTGACGTCTTCTTGACCAAACGCCGTAAGCATGATTACGTTAGGAATATTCTTCCTTTCACGAAGTCTCTCGAGCACAGCCAGCCCGTCCAAATGAGGCATAATAATATCTAAGACCAGGACATCCGGATCCACTTCTTCTAATAAGTCTAAACAATCTTGACCATTATGAGCAATTCCTACTACTTCCATATCATTTTGCGAAGCAATGTAGTCCTCCAATAATGACGTTAGCTCACGGTTATCATCCACAACACATACTTTAATCGATTTCACTACAGGTTTCCTCCTCAATCCTAATTAATTCATCTCTGTATTTTTTATTCTAAATTACTTTTTCGACAATGCAACCTAAATCCCTCTTATTTTCGAAAAAAACTTAAAAAATAATATATTTTCTTTGATTTCCTTACTTTTTCTTTATATTTCGACCCTATTCGATATGAATGACCACGTTTGTCGAATAATCTTTATTTTAACAATATACGGTTCCTTTTGGCAAACATTCTTTATTTTCCAACAGCTTAGCGCCAAGTATCATACAACTAAAAAAACCCTTATAAGCACCAGCGTTCGGCACTCTTCTAAGGGTTATCCATTTTCAGCTTGCTCTGTTATGATCTTTTTTATAAATATCGATTCCTGCTTCACTTAACATCCACTCAATGTGTACACCATACCCGCTTGTCGGGTCATTTACAAACACATGGGTGACAGCACCAATGACTTTGCCGTTTTGAATAATGGGGCTTCCACTCATCCCCTGTACAATGCCACCTGTTTTCTCTAAAAGCTCAGGATCAGTCACTTTCAATACCATCCCTTTGGTTGCAGGATATTTCTGAGGAATGGTACTAACAATTTCAATATCGTACATTTCTACTTCTTTCCCGTTTACAACAGTCAAGATTTGAGCCGGCCCCTCTTTTACCTGATGAGAAAGAGCAATAGGCATCGGCTTATCCAGTAAATCATTTTCAATGGACTGGTTTAATTCTCCAAATATTCCAAAGGGACTGTTTCGAGTGATATTACCGATGACGTTTCGATCAGATGAAAAACGGGCTAACTTTTCCCCAGGTTTCCCATCCGCGCCCTTCTGGATCGAGGTCACTTCTGAATTCACGATTTCTCCATTTTCCACGACGATTGGCTTTTTCGTATCCATGTCAGAAATCACATGGCCAAGCGCCCCATATTTCTTGGACTTTGGATCATAGAATGTCATCGTACCGATACCCGCTGCCGAATCACGTATATATAATCCTAATTTAAAGTTATTTTCCCCTTTTTCTTTCAACGGAAGCAATTGTGTCTTGACTGTCTTTTGTTCACGTTTTAAGACAACGTCAAGGGATTTCGTTTCTTCCCCTGCTTTTTGAACAAAAGGAGCAACATCAGCAAGCTTTTCAATTTTTGTTCCGTTTATTTCCGTAATCATATCCCCTACCTGAATTCCTGCTTTTTCGCCAGGTGACAACTTTCCTGAATCTGTTTCAACGAGATGATGCCCTACTACTAACACCCCAACTGTATTTAATTTGACCCCAATCGATTGACCACCCGGGATCACTTTAAAATCTTTCAGTACTTCCACATCGACCTTTTTAATGGGTAGGCCTGCTAGCTCGAAAACAACTTCGTCCTTACCTACAGAACTCCCTTGAATCGACAGCTGACCTTTCCCTTCTTTTACTTGAACATGTTCATTATGCGACGAACCCATAGCCGTAACGGACGTAACCTTAGGGAGAGCAACTTGATCCCCTTCCATCACCCTCACCGAGTTCGGTGTATTGACAAGTTGTTGAACCGGCTTGTAAAAACCAATAAGACAAAGCGAAACAAGGAGAATTCCACCTATACATTTTCTTAACCAATCTAATCTCACTATATTCACTCTCCTCGCTTCTGATCCACAAACACTAACTATTGGCTACAGTTTTAATTTTGCCTTTAAGAGCCACATTTATAACTGGTAATCATGAAAAAAAGCTACCCGAATTGGATAGCTTTTCATGTCTCTTTAATGGAACCTGCTAATTGGAGCAGTTCCTTGGCGTGTTCTAATGTTAAATCGGTAATTTCGACACCTGAAATCATCCGGGAGATTTCTCTGATCTTGTCTTTTTCTTGCAGGCGCTTCACCATCGTGCTCGTTCTTCCACCTGAAAGTTTTTTTGAAATGAACAAGTGAGAATCTGCCATTGCAGCGACTTGCGGTAAGTGAGAGATACACATGACCTGAGAATGAACGGCAACTTGATAAATCTTTTCAGCTATCGCCTGAGCGACCCTTCCACTGACACCTGTATCGACCTCATCAAAAATGATCGAAGTAATGCCTTGATGCTTTGAAAAAATGGTTTTCAGTGCGAGCATGATACGGGAAAGTTCCCCCCCTGATGCCACTTTTGACAAAGGCTTCAATGGTTCACCAGGATTGGTCGATATGTAAAATTCCACCGTATCCCATCCATCTTTCTTAAAATGCTGAAACGAAAAGGCTTCATTTTCTCCACTCTTTACAAACCGCACGTCAAATTTCGTTTTATCCATATAAAGCTGCTTTAATTGTTCATGAATACTTGCAGTCAGTTTCTTCGCCCATATTCTTCTAGTTTGGGACAGGTTTTTCGCCTCTAATGATAAGTCTTTCTCAAGGGACTGTAATTTACTCTGTAACTGTTCGACATGGGAATCCTTATTCATGATGGTTTCAATTTCTTCTTCAATTTTGGAACTATATGCCAGAATTTCTTCTACGGAAGATCCATATTTTCTTTTCAACCCGTTGATTTCATTCAATCTCAACTCGATAAGATCCAAACGATTGGGCTCGAATTCCAATTCATCCAACGCTCCCCGAACTTGATGGGCCGCGTCTTCAAGCATATAATAGGCGTTCGATACAGATTCCAGCGTCTTTTCGTGCTGCGTGTCAACCTCTGCAGCAGTCTCAAGATGACTCATCGCCAATCCTGCCCAGTCCATCCCTTTTCTTTCCCCTTGGATGCTGTCATAGGATGTTTGCAGGGCTTCAAATAACCTTTCAAAGTTCATCAGCTTCCGCTTCTCTTCCTGAAGCTCTTCGTCCTCATTCAGTTGAAGATTCGCATCATGGATCTCTTTCAATTGAAATTGGATCAAATCCAGGCGATGTGCCATCTCTTGCTCATTGTCATTAAGCCTGCCCAGTTGTTTATAAATCGAAAGGTATTCCTTATACACTTGTCCATAACTCGATAAGCAGGAACTTATATCATTTCCTCCAAATTGATCCAATAAGGAAAGATGGAGACTTTCATTCATCAATTCCTGATGTTCATGCTGCCCATGAATATCGATAAGCGATGCTCCTATTTCCCTCATGATGGCAATCGTCACGAGCTTCCCGTTAATTCGGCAAACACTCTTTCCTGTACTTGAGATGTCCCTGCGAAGGACAATCATACCTTCCTCGATTTCGATCCCGAAACTTGCCGCTTTCATAAAGCAAGGATGAGTTTCATTATCAAGAATAAATAACCCTTCAATTTCAGCCTTTTTCTCCCCATGACGAACATATTCCGAGGATCCTCTACCTCCTACCAATAAATGAATAGCGTCAATGATGATGGATTTACCTGCACCAGTCTCACCAGACAATACGGTCAATCCTTCCTCAAAGGAAAGAGATAGGGCTTCGATAATGGCGAAATTTTTGATTGATAGTTCTTGTAGCAAAACATCCACCTCAAATAAAAAGGAACTTTCCTCTCAAATAACATAAAAGAAAAGCGTCCTATTGGATTTTGTATGAAGGGCTATAGAGCCCAATACCGTCTATATATCATTTACCTTTATAACATGTCTAAAAATCGTTCTGAGACGATTTTGGTTTCATCTTCCGTTCGACAGATGATCAAGCACGTATCATCTCCACAAATGGTACCAAGGATTTCTTCCCAATCCAAGTTATCAATCAAAGCTCCGATAGCATTGGCATTACCCGGTAATGTTTTCATAACTAACATATGTCCAGCCTGATCCACTTTTACGAAAGCATCTGTAAGTGTACGCTTTAGTTTTTGGAGAGGGTTAAAGCGTTGATCAGCTGGCAAACTATATTTGTATCTGCCATCCATCAAAGGAACCTTAACCAGATGTAATTCCTTAATATCCCTGGATACGGTCGCCTGGGTCACATTAAAGCCTGCATTCTTCAAGCTCTCAACTAATTCATCCTGAGTTTCCACATCTCTATTCGTAATAATTTCTCTAATTTTTATATGTCTTTGCCCTTTGTTCATCATAGAACATACACCTCTTACATTTGATTAAAGCCTGTATAAATATACCTCTACGCTTATGTTAGCCTATTTTGAATGGAAGTACAATAAAAAAGAAAAGCGGAAGGGGCTTGACCTGGGGCGACAAGCATAAGGCGAGCAAACCGGAAAGGCGTTTTTGGCCTTTTCGGGTTGCTTGACTTATGACCTCGAGCCCCAAGCCACTGGAGCTGGACATCAAGAAAAGCGGAAGGGGCTCGATCTGGGGCGACAAGCATAAGGCGAATCTGCATTTACTGGTATATTATCGACTTTCACGATATATTATCGACTTCGGTCCTTTTATTATCGACTTTGCATGATATATTATCGACTTTATCTGCTTTATTATCGACTCTCCTTCTCAATCACTTTTCAAGGCAACATCAGAGCACAAAAAGAAAAGCCGCCCTTCCTAAAAGAGCAGCTCATTCCTTATTGCATTTTCGTCTTCAACTGACTGTGCGCATCTTCAATGACTTCATCCGGTGTGGTGGTTAAGAACGACTGTCCTGCCCCTTCATCACCTGACCATTTCAGATGAATGAGAAATTCAATATTTCCATCCCCACCTGTAATAGGCGAATAAGACAATCCAGCAATATGGTAGCCTTCATTTAATGCTAACGTCATGATTTTTTCGATAACCATTTTGTGAACGTCCGGGTCTCTTACGATTCCTTTTTTCCCTACTTGATTTTTACCGGCTTCGAACTGGGGCTTGATTAGAGCAACACAATCTCCACCAGGCACCAACAATGTTTTCAGTACGGGTAAAATCAAAGATAGAGAAATAAAGGATACATCAATGGATGCAAAGCTCGGCATTTCTCCATCTAGATCAGCGGGGGTGACATAGCGGAAATTCGTTCTCTCCATCACCACGACGCGTTCATCTTGCCTGAGCTTCCAAGCTAACTGATTATAGCCTACATCAAGTGCATAGGACATCTTTGCCCCATTTTGCAGGGCACAATCTGTAAATCCACCAGTTGAGGCCCCAATATCAATCATCACTTTTTCGTTTACGTCCACTTCAAACACTTGTAGAGCTTTTTCTAACTTCAAACCTCCACGGCTGACATACGGTATCACTTTCCCCTTGACAGTCAAGGGGATGTCTTCACTCACTTTTTCACCGGGTTTGTCCAGTCTCATTTCATTGGAATAGACCAGACCTGCCATGACAGCTCGTTTTGCTTTTTCTCTTGTATCAATTAATCCACGTTCTACTAGAAGTACGTCTATACGTTGTTTTTTTACTTTCATCATTAAGCCCTTTTTTGTTTTTTTGGTGTAATCGTTAATATCCGGTCCATTACATTTTCTTTCGTCATACCTATTTCATTCAGTAATTCCTTGACACTGCCGTGCTCGATGAAGTAATCAGGTATTCCGATGCGGTCGATCACCGCTTCATGATAGCCTTGTTCCTGAGCAAACTCAAGTACACCGCTACCAAATCCACCTTGAAGAACAGCCTCTTCGATCGTCAACACCGGCATTTCTTCTTCTAGAATACTCTTCAGCATGGTTTCATCCATCGGCTTGATGAACCTTGCATTTATCACTCGTACGGAGAGACCTTGCTTTTCAAGTTCTTCTGCTGCTTCCATCGCCATTGGAATCGTAGTACCAAATGTCAATATCGCGGCATCTTCCCCTTGCTTCAACACTTCCCATGTACCGATTGGAACGGTTTTCAGAGTTGAATCCATTGGTACTCCATACCCGTTCCCACGGGGATAGCGTAATGCTATCGGTCCGTCATTATAGTGAAGGGCCGTATTGACAAGGTGCTGGCCTTCGTTCTCATCTTTTGGCATCATAATCACCATATTTGGTAAATGTCTTAAAAAGGCGATATCAAATACACCTTGATGGGTTTCTCCGTCTGCTCCCACTAACCCGGCACGATCAATACCGATAAAGACATTTAGGTTCTGGCGACAGATATCGTGAACCACCTGGTCATATGCCCTTTGAAGAAATGTCGAGTAAATGGCTAAGAACGGCTTCATCTCTTGGGTAGCAAGTCCGGCTGCAACAGTTGTCGCATGCTGCTCCGCTATTCCAACGTCAAACATCCGATCTGGAAATTCCTCTGCGAATCCGAGTAATTTAGACCCAACCGGCATAGCAGGTGTAATGGCGACAATCCGCTCGTCCTCACGGGCAATCTTGCGTACCGTTTCACTTACCAGGCCACTCCAGGAAGGGGGGGCGTTCACTGGTTTAATCAGGTCCCCTGTATCGATCTTATAAGGGCCCGTACCATGCCAAGTTCCTTTTTTGTCTGACTCGGCCGGATGAAACCCTTTTCCTTTTTTCGTAATCACGTGCAGAAGGACCGGACCCTTGGTTTTCTTGGCATATTGAATGTTTTCAGCCAAATCATTATAATCATGGCCATCAATCGGTCCGAGATAAGTAAATCCTAACTCCTCAAAAAACATCCCTGAAACAAATAGATACTTCAAGCTATCTTTCACCCGCTCAGCGGTACTTGCTAACTTTCCACCAACTGCCGGGATGCGCTTAAGGATATATTCCATTTCATCTTTCACCCAATTGTACTTACCTGCGGTGCGTAAGCGTCCAAGCACACTATGAAGTGCCCCTACATTTGGAGCGATGGACATTTCATTGTCGTTCAATATCACAATCATGTCTTTCTTTTCATGACCAATGTGGTTCAATGCTTCAAGCGCCATTCCACCCGTCAAGGCACCGTCTCCGATAACAGGGATGATGAATGAATCTTCTTTTTTAACATCTCTCGCGATTGCCATACCCATGGCAGCAGACAGTGAAGTAGAGCTATGCCCCGTTTCCCATACATCGTGCTCACTTTCATTTCGCTTAGGAAACCCACATAACCCTTTGTATTGACGCAGCGTGTCGAACTGACAAGCACGGCCGGTTAAGATTTTATGAACGTACGATTGGTGACCAACGTCCCAAAGGATTTTATCTTTTGGACTGTTAAAATGTTTATGAAGGGCAACGGTTAATTCGACCACCCCTAAGTTTGGACCAATATGACCGCCAGTCTTTGATAGATTCTTTATTAAAAATTGGCGAATCTCTTGACTGAGCTCTTCTAATTGTTCATTTGACATGCTTTTAAGAAAAGAAGGCTCCTTTATTGATAATAAATCCATGGGGTCCACTCACTTTCATCACTAAATATTTTGTTTCTCACGTTTGTAACGTTTTTTCTTATGTTTATCTTTTTTGTCTTTTTTATCTTTGATTATCGTAATATGGAATCGGTCCTCTAGAAATTGTAGAACTTTACCAACTCTAAATATTATATCCTTAGAATAGGTGATAGCAAACGTTTTTCCAAGCGCCTTGCCTCCGACGGTCAATGATGCAATGATACTTGTTAAGGTAACGCTCACTATGTATTCTTTTAAAGACCCACCTTCGAGGTGAAAAGAAATCGCGAATTGAATCAGTACTATGGCCGAAGCCGTCCCGCTTATAATTCCTGATATATCACCGATTACATCGTTACAAAAGCTTGCGAACCGGTCCGCATTACGCACAATTTTAATCGAATAACGTGCACCGTACACCTTTTTAGCCGCCATGGCATGAAACGGGGTTTCATCAGCCGCTGTTGCTGCGATTCCCAGCATATCAAAGAAGATCCCGATAAAGACGATGATCAAGACAACAATCAGTCCAGTAAACCACGCGACTCCATTTAATACCATGTTTGATGTAACTGAAAAAATAGCCGCTAACACAAATGTGATAACGGCAATGCTGACACTCCACTTTATTGAGTTTTTCATCGTTTCATTCATTATCGTTTTAACACACCATTTCTACTGTGTAAATAGATTTTAGTCTATGTAATTGGGGGGTCATATAAAGAGTAAAAATTGCAGCTTAGGTCCAGTAGGTTTTCCCAATCAGGTACCGGATGTTGCCATACCGGCGGTTTCCCATTAAACCCGACTTAGCCGCGTCACCACAAGCTAGACTGGATTACCACTTAGTCCGCACTATAATCCTCTTTATATGTCCGAATATGAACAGTCTAGGAGTTTTCCTCAACAGTCCTTAACGCAATCCTTAGCCTCTTTTGCAAAGAGGATTTCATATGGGCGAAAAAGCACATATCAATGGCCAACTGATGTGTACCCTGTAACCATAATCCCCTCTCTCTTCACTCAAGGCAGGCTACGCTGCTAGTGAATCATCACATCGCAGGTTCATACTTTGTTCTTATTGCATATGCATAATGCCAGCATAAGAAACAAAGCCTCCGCGGCTCGCGGGTCAACGCCCACATGCCATTGTGGATCGCCCTCAAGCCTTACTCCCAGATATGACCCAAAGCTGGGCGCCTCAAGCCAATTCCAGGAACTTCATCGATGTGCCCTTTAGTGGATTTTTAGGCCCACCTTCAGGATTGGTGGACTGACTAGAATACTGCACCACCCCAAAATTAATTCTACCTTTATTATAACATATGTTAAATATTTTGCTCAAACAAAGAATGGGTTAATGGTTCCGTACAACAATTAATTGGGCAATTTCTGACAGGAGACTGGAGTCTACTGACAAGTGATTAAGTGAAGTTAATGCCTCGTCCAAATGGAAATGAAGCTTTCCCTTGGCTCCATCCATCATCAGTAGTCTCGGGTATGTACTCTTATGTTTCGATTCGTCGCTCCCGACAGGCTTTCCAATCATTTCTTCGGATCCTTCAATATCAAGGATGTCATCCTGGATTTGAAAGGCTAGTCCGATATGGTATGCAAATCGTTCCAGATATCCTAGTTCTTCTTCTGTAGCTTCTGAAATGATCCCCCCGGCCAACACGCTGAATGTGAGTAGTTTTCCTGTCTTATGGACATGTATGTTTTCAAGTTCTTTTACTGAAAGTTGCTTATTTTCTCCTTCAATATCTGCAACTTGTCCACCGACCATGCCTTCTGGTCCAGCGCACTTAGCCAAAAGTGCTATGAGTTTTACCTTCATTTCGCTTGAGAGTTCCATATCTTCTGCAATAATTTGGAAGCTGTATGTTACCAAACCGTCACCTGCTAAAATCGCCATTGCCTCTCCAAACATTTTATGATTGGTAGGCTTTCCTCTTCTTAAGTCGTCATCATCCATCGCCGGAAGATCATCATGAATCAAAGAATAGGTATGAATCATCTCAAGGGAAGAGGCTACATTCAATCCAAGCATCGGATTCTTGTTAAATGCTTGGATTGTGGCTAATAGAAGGATGGGGCGAATTCGCTTCCCGCCTGCTTGAAGCGAATAGGTCATAGCTTCCTTTAAGATGGAGGGCATAGATAGATTTTGTACAGTTTCGACCATATGACTGGTTATCAGTTCTCCATATTGTTGTTGAAACTCTTTTAAATCAGTGGGAGGATTCACACATTACTCCCCCTCATCCAGATCGAAGGATTTTTCCCCTTCATCTGTTATCATTTTGGTTAATTGGTTTTCTGCCTTCTGAAGCGTATCATGACAGTATTTCGAAAGATCCATTCCCTTTTGATAGAATTCCAGCGCTTTTTCTAAGGGAACTTCGCCTTCTTCCAATTTCTCAACAATTTCCTCCAGCTGATCCATAGCTGTTTCAAATGATAGTTCTTCTTTAGATTTTGCCATTATTTTCACGCTCCTCAACGGATTCAACTTCACAATGAATTTTTCCATCTCTGACATTAATCTCGACACGATCGCCTGTTTTGACTTGTTGAGATGACTTAATCAATTTCCCTTCTTCTCCGTAAACCAGGCCGTATCCCCTATCCATAATTTTCAATGGACTTAATGCATGCATCGTGGACAGAGCTGAACTAAAACGATGGTTCTTTTCTTTGAGCACTTGTTTAAATTGCTTCTCAAGACGCGTTTGCATAAATAAAATCCGCTCCTGTTGAAGTGTGATAATCTGTGATGGATGAACACGTTGCAGCCTAGAATGAAGGCCTGTCAATTGATCCCGGTTTTGCTTTACATGCAAACTGATATTTCTTTGTAACTGATCAGTCAGTCGATCGACAGTTTCAATTTTTTGTTGGTACAGGTTACGGGGATTTCTTAGAGCATACGATTTTGTTAAACCATTTAAGCGAGTTCGTTCACTTTGAAGCTTTGTCTTAAAGGACTTGATCAGACGTAATTTACGATTCATAATCCTTTCTAACAGGTCTTCTATATGTGGAACCGCTAATTCACCGGCGGCTGTCGGTGTTGGTGCTCTAAGGTCGGCCACAAAGTCAGCGATTGTGAAATCCGTTTCATGACCGACAGCAGAAATAACAGGAACCTTTGACTCCATGATGGCATTCGCTACGATCTCTTCGTTAAATGCCCACAATTCTTCAATTGATCCGCCTCCACGGCCTATGATCAATACATCAATATCTCCTAAGTCATTTACCTTGCTCATCGCTCCTGCAATCGAACCCGCCGCTTGATCGCCTTGGACCAAAGCTGGAAATACCAGGATCTCGCCAATCGGATATCGTCGTTTAATGGTTGTTATGATATCGCGAATCGCAGCACCTGTTGAAGAGGTTACAACGGCAATCCGCTTCGGAAATTTCGGGATCATCCTTTTGCGGCTTTGGTCAAAATAACCTGCTTTTTCAAGCTTTTCTTTCAGCTGTTCATAGGCTAAATAGAGTTCACCTATTCCATCCGGTTGCATTTCTTTTACATAAATCTGATATTGCCCGCCTGACTCATATACAGATATATCCCCACGAATCAACACATTCATCCCATTTTCAGGCATGAATTTCAACGATTGGTTGTTGCTGGAAAACATAACACTCAGGATTCGTGCTTTTTCATCTTTCAAAGTGAAATACATATGCCCGCTGGAATGTCTTTTGAAATTTGAAATTTCCCCACGCACAAATAGGTTGGATAAATGGGGATCTCTATCGAATTTTCGTTTTATGTATTTTGTCAGAGCTTGTACCGTTAAATAACGGGATTGATCGAGTTCCATGCCCAATGACTCCTTCCCGA
Source organism: uncultured Bacillaceae bacterium (assembly GCA_963787015.1). Taxonomy (GTDB): domain Bacteria; phylum Bacillota; class Bacilli; order Bacillales; family Bacillaceae_B; genus Rossellomorea. The sequence goes on along the minus strand of CAWBBM010000019.1, from coordinate 144,103 downwards.
AACTTTTTAGGTTTATTATGTAGGAAGACGGAAAGGGACCAGTGGTTAGCTGAAGTCCCTTTCCGTTTTTTGTTACCTATAGTGTACTATTTTTTAACCATTTTGGCGATTCGAAAGAGCCCATTCTGCAGATTTCACTGTATTATACAATAACATTGTAATCGTCATTGGGCCTACACCGCCTGGTACTGGTGTTATTTTCCCAGCTTTCTCTTTCACTTCGGGAAAATTCACATCTCCACATAGAGTACCATTTTCATCACGATTCATCCCGACATCGATGACGACGGCACCTGCTTTAATATCTTCTGCACCGATCAAATTCGCTTTCCCTACCGCTGAAACGAGAATATCAGCCTGCTTGGTGTAAGAAGACATATTTTTTGTTTTAGAGTGGCAGTACGTAACCGTCGCGTTCCGGTTCAGGAATAAGTGACCTGCCGGCTTTCCGACGATATTGCTCCTCCCTAAAATCACGACATGTTTACCTTCAACTGGAATATTCTCAAATTCAAGCATCTTCATGATTCCAAGTGGCGTACAGGAATAGAAGGTATCTTGATTTGTCACCATTTTCCCGATAGAAATAGGATGAAAGCCATCCACATCTTTGGCGGGAGAAATCGTTTCAATCACCGTGATCGGATTGATATGATCAGGAAGAGGAAGTTGAACCAGGATCCCGTGGATATGGTTCTGTTCATTTAACTCCTCTACTTTATGAAGGAGTTCTTCCTCCGTTAAATTGGATTCATATTGATAAAGCTCTGAATGAATCCCAAGATTACTGCATGCTTTTCTCTTCATTTTCACATATGATTGGGAAGCATGGTTATCCCCTACCAGAATCACGGCAAGGCCTGGAGTGACCTTTTTTTCTTTCAGATTTGCAATTTTACTCTTTAATTGTTCACGATAATAATTTGCAATGAGTTTGCCATCAATGATTGAATCTGACATTCCACTCGCCCCTAACATTGTTAAGATTGACTTACCTTTGAAAGCACTCCATTTATAAACTTACTGGATTGATCATCTCCAAAGATTTTTGCAATTTCAACTGCTTCGTTAATGACGACTTTATTCGGAACGTCTTCCACAAATAGGAGTTCGTATACTCCCAAACGTAAAATGTTCCGATCCACTTTCGCCAGGCGGTCAAATGACCATTTCTCCAGGTTTTCACGAATATGTCCGTCGATACGTTCCTGATTTTCCACAAATCCCAGGACAAGCTGTTGCAGATAATCGTCCATCTTCGCTTCTTCTTCTAACACATTTGTTAAAGCAACATCGGGCTCCATCCCGCTCATATCTATTTGAAATAACGCTTGTAAGGCCTTTTCACGCGCAACTCTTCTCTTCATCTTATATTTACTCCTTTTACTCCATCAATTTTCATACCTTTGATAATAGCACAAATCAAGGGCAATACGCACGTCTATGTAAAAAAATCAATATTCTGAAAGATAAGCGGAGGCGACTGGGTTGGCCCGACAAGCATAAGATGAATGGGCCGGGAAGGCGTTCTTTGCCTTCATGGACCATTTAGCTTATGACCTCGAGGGACAAGGAGGCGGAGCTGGACAAAAGAAAAGCGGAGGCGACTGGGTTGGCCCGACAAGCATAAGATGAATGGGCCGGGAAGGCGTTCTTTGCCTTCATGGACCATTTAGCTTATGACCTCGAGGGACAAGGAGGTGGAGCTGGACAAAGAAAAGCGGAGGGGCTTTGAAAGAGGCGACAAGCATATGGCGAACCATCCGGAAAGGCGTTTTTTGCCTTTTTGGATGGTTTGACTTATGACCTCGAGCCTCTAAGCCCGGGAGCTGGACAGAAGAAAAGCGGAGGCGGGTTGGCCAGGTCTGACAAGTATGTGCGACTCATAAACAAACGCTATTTGTCTTTGTGAAGATTTTGACGAGTGTTTATTATCGAGTTTATATGATATATTATCGACTTTTCGAATATATTATCGACTGTTCATGATATATTATCGACTTTTCGAATATATTATCAACTTCCTCACTTTTATTATCGACTTTTAAACCGGAAGACAAATGAGCCTCTGCGCACAAAAAAAGAACGGCCCCTTGAAGGACCGTTCTCCTTATTACATTTCATCTTCAATTTCAGCTTCATACTTCTGATTTTCGAATTGAACGCCTACGATGTGAACATTGACTTCATCTGCTTCGAGCGCAGTCATGTTCAACAGGGCTTGACGAATGTTGTCTTGGATTTTTTGAGCGACTGTAGGAATCGCTACACCGAATTTCATGATGCAGTATACATCCACGATAATGCCTTCTTCAGCCAGTTCCACTTTTACACCTTTACCGTGGTTTTTCTTTCCGAGACGTTCCACTACACCTGTCGCAAAGTTTCCGCGCATTTGAGATACGCCTTCGACTTCTGAAGCAGCAATACCTGCAATTACTTCAATCACTTCAGGTGCGATTTCGATCTTCCCAAGACCATCTTTACCGTGAGACATTTGTAAAAGGTTTTGATTTTCCGCCATGTATGGCACCTCCTGAATTCACACTAGGATTTCATTACTTCATATTTCTCTAAGAACTTCGTATTGAACTCCCCACCAACAAAGGTTTCATGATCTAATAATTTTAGATGGAACGGGATGGTTGTGTAGACACCCTCAACCACAAATTCACTTAGAGCCCGCTTCATTCTTGCAATGGCTTCTTCACGAGTCGCTCCATAGGTGATCACTTTCGCAATCATGCTATCGTAATACGGAGGGATCATATAACCAGGATATGCGGCTGAATCGATTCTTACGCCAATCCCGCCCGGTGGAAGGTACATTTCAATCCGTCCGGCTGAAGGCATGAAATTTTTTTCTGGATTCTCCGCATTAATACGGCATTCAATTGCCCAACCGTCGAATGTCACTTCCTCTTGGGTAAGAGAAAGCTTTTCTCCGGAAGCCACCTTAATTTGTTCTTTAATCAAATCAACTCCTGTTACCTGTTCTGTTACAGGGTGCTCTACTTGGATACGGGTATTCATTTCCATAAAGTAGAACGATTGATTGACGTAGTCATATATAAATTCTACCGTGCCGGCACCAGTATAATCAACCGCTTTGGCTGCTTTTACTGCTGCTTCCCCCATTTTAACACGAATTTCTTCTGTTAAAGCAGGAGATGGCGTTTCTTCTATCAGTTTTTGAAGGCGGCGCTGAATTGTACAGTCACGCTCTCCTAGATGGATCACGTTTCCAAAGTTATCAGCCATCACCTGGATTTCCACATGTCTGAAGTCCTCGATATACTTTTCAATGTATACCCCCGGGTTGCCGAATGCAGTCATGGCTTCTTGTTGGGTAATGGTTACCCCTTTAACAAGCTCTTCTTCACTTTTCGCGACACGAATTCCTTTTCCTCCACCACCGGCAGTGGCTTTGATGATAACAGGATATCCCATGGATTCTGCAAGCTTAACCGCATCTTCTGCATTCTTCACGATGCCTTTTGAACCCGGCACGATCGGAACACCCGCTTCCCTCATGGTTTCACGGGCAACATCTTTCGTCCCCATCTTCGAAATGGCTTCAGGTGAAGGTCCGATGAAGATGATATTGCAATCACGGCAAAGATCTGCAAAGTCAGAGTTCTCTGCTAAGAATCCATAACCAGGATGAATGGCGTCACAGTCTGTCAGCTTTGCCACACTAATGATATTTGTAAAATTCAGATAGCTGTCTTTCGATGCTGTCGGTCCGATACAGTAAGCTTCATCTGCCAACTGCACGTGCAGCGCTTCTTTGTCGGCTTCTGAAAAAACGGCTACACTTTCAATGCCTAAGTCTCGGCACGCACGGATAATACGTACGGCAATTTCTCCTCGATTGGCGATTAATACCTTTTTTATCATATCTATTTTCGCTCCTTATTCAGGTTTAACCAAGAATAATGGCTGTCCATATTCAACTAATTGACCATCTTTTACTAAGATTTCTGCAATTTCACCTTTCACTTCTGCTTCGATCTCGTTAAATAGTTTCATTGCTTCAACGATACATACTACAGCACTTTCATCGACTTTATCTCCGACTTTTACATATGGTCCTGTTTCCGGAGAAGAAGATTGATAGAAGGTTCCTACCATAGGAGACGTGATTTTATGTAAATTTGAATCCTCTACTTTTGCTTGAGGAGCTTGCTTTTCCTCTGTATTTACAGCAGGTGATGATTCCTGTACAGGTGCTTGCTGTACTGCTTGAGCGGCAGGCTTCGCTTCTTCGACTGCTTGTACCACTTGTGGTTGTGCAGACGCTGTTACACCATTATTTTTCTTGAGTTTTACCTTTGAACCATCATGCTCGTATGTAAACTCATCAACACTAGACTGATCTACGAGTTTGATTATTTCGCGAATTTCTTGAATTTTCAACACTGTTGACACCCCTCTTTTAGTTTAAAAAATTATGACTAGCTACTAATATCATACGATAATACCTTATATAAATTCAATATGCGTTTCCTACTAATAATTAAAGCGCATACAAATCTACCCTCTATTGTAGACCTTTTTACACAAAAAATAAAATAATAGAAAATGATTTTTCATTTATCTGAATAAAACATATTTCCTATAGGGATTCAGCGGGTCAAATCAAGTGTGAATACATTCATGGTATCTTTTTCTACCTACATGTAAATCAACTATTGCTTTCTACTCTGAAACAGCAACAAATCTTATGAAAAGATCGTTACTAAATAAATAAGCCGCCTAAAGGTTTCCTTTAGGCGGCGATTTCAGATTTTAGTTTGCTGGTTGGAATTCAACCGCTACCGGCTTCATTTGCCCTACTTCACTCATCACCAGTCGGATAATTTCATTGGCATCTGCTTTAGAGTGTTCTTTATCGGATTTCACTGTGATTCGAATGTTTTCTCCATTCGCTCTAACCAATGCATCATCATACCCCATCGTTTTGATCATGGTCTCGAGTACGGATTCCGTCATGGCCAACTCGCGAAGGTTTTCCATCTGCTCGTAAGCTGCACTCTTATCTTCTGTTGATACATCAGCGTTCGCTACCTTTGTTTCAAGTTCTTCGCGAAGTTGTTCACGCTGATCTAATACTTCGATTCGCAATGCTTCAAACATTTCATTTCCAGCAGCATCCGTTACGACTTCCATATCTGTCCCCGACATGGTTTCTTTATCACCGTCTTTCGCTTGCTCTTTCCCGTCCTTCTCTTGATACGCCATGTCCGTCGCTTGTTGCGTTGGAGATGTAATGTAATAAACTGAAAGCACAATCACAAGACTTAACATCGTTAATAACCAAACCGTTTGTTTTTTAAGTAACATCTATCATTTCCCCCTTATTGTTTGGGCAGTACCGATACCCGGTGACTTGGAACGTCTAAGGAACGGGTAACAGCCTCTATAATCCATTTTTTGATTTGTATATTATCGGCCCCTTTTGCGACTACAAGGACACCGCTCACTTTAGGTTTTTTGGTTTCTTTCACAATGGGGACTTCCTTATCACCATTCCTCACGATGACAAGATCTTCTTCGTGAGATTTATCTTCTACTGACCGTTTCCCACCATTTTTATCTTCTTCACCGGTGGATTGAACCTGAGTAGATTCTTTCTTCTCATATACCTTGGACTCGGTTGCTTCGACATTCACGACAACGAGCACATCGCTTACCCCGACAATTTGATCGAGTGCTTCTTTTAATTGGTTTTCATATCGATCTTCGTACCCAATCATCGAACCATCCATTTCCTTCTGGTTCGAACCGAAAGTGGCGATTTCTTCCTGTGTTTCCCCGCTTACAGGCTCCGCAACCTCAGCACCACGATCACTGCTCCACAGATCGCTGATGAGCATAAAGGCAACACCTACGAGAAGTACAATGAGAAAGTAATGCAGCTTCTTTCCTTTTTGATTCTTGGGTGGGGAATTCGCGTTTTCCTTTGACAGCCATTCCTTCAATGCGCTTAGTGGACCTTTAGTAAAGTTCATTCGCTTTCCCTGTCCCCCCCTTCAAGTGAAATGATTATTTTGTCTGGAGTAAGATTCCATTGCTTGGCAAGTAAGGAGGTCATTTGGGATGTATCCTCTCCCGGTGTTTTCTTTCTATTTTCAGCTCCCGTATCGATCTCCACGTTTTGAATCGTCTCAATCGTGGTATTCTCTTGTTTGTCCTTCACAAATACTGTTACTTCTGAGATACTCTCCGGGACATTCTCTAAGTTGTCTGCTTTTACTTCAACCCTCTCAATGACCTTACTATGTTCATCCATCATCTCCTTTTCCACTTGATGTTTCATTTGGACAGCCATCTGTTCTAAAATATATGCACGTTGTGAGGCTTGTATTTCTTTTTTCTTTATTTCTATTAAATTTTCCACTGAATTATTCTCTGAATTTCCATTTATGTCTATTGCGTCAACGACTTGCTCAAAATCGGTTGACATTAATTTAAATAGTGGCGTCAGAATGATGGTGATCAATAACAATCCCGTTACGATTTTGGCATATTTCTGCATATTGGAGCTTGGAAGAAGCATGTCAATGACGGTGGCCAATAGAACAAAGATAATAATATTTGTAATCCAATCGGTGAGAAATGACATGGCGGTTCCCCTCCCTCTTTATCGCATCATCATCGTAATGTTTCCTGCAGCGATAATGACTGTAATACTTAAGAAGAACATGAAAGATACTATGGCCAGCGCAGCAAATACATAAATGACACTCTTTGCGATCGTATCCAAGCATTCAATAACCGGACCTCCGCCAAGGGGTTGAAGGAGGGCGGCGGCTAGCTTATAAATAAACGCAATCATTAAAATTTTGATTGCCGGAAACGCTGCAATAATCAGGACGATGGCAACTCCGGCAATACCGACTGTATTCTTTAAAAGTACAGATGCACTGATGACAGTATCCGCTGCATCTGTGAACATCCTTCCGATTACAGGAACAAAGTTCCCAGTAACAAATTTGGCCGTTCTGATCGTTATCCCATCCGTTACGGCAGCCGTTGCCCCCTGTACGGATATAACCCCGAGGAAGACAGTCATAAAAGCTCCCAATAGCCCGATGCTCCATGTTCTCAACAGCTGAGCAAGCTGTGTTACCTTATAGTGACTTGAAAGTGTGCTCACGATATTCAAGAGTGCCGAAAGAAATAGAAGGGGCAGGACAACATTTTGGATTAGCAAACCGCTCGTATTCATGAGGAAGATGATCACAGGATGGAAAAACGCCGCTGATACAACTCCTCCCGATGCCGCAATCAGGGCCAGCAACAGAGGGATGAGTGCGATGATGAAGTGGATCATGGTGGAGATCGCATCCCTTGTGTAGTCAATAGCTACATGAAAGCTATTAAGAGCGATGATGATTAACACCATAAATATGATGCTGTAAGCCACCTTGCTGACACTTCCTCCTTCGAAAGCATTCTGTAAGGATTGAAGAAACATACTAAAGATCGTCAGCATAATCAGAGTTCCTAGCAGCTTTCCATTCATGACAAGCTCCTGGAAAGCAAATTTAAAAATGCCGGTAAACCACGCTTTAAACGAAAATTCTTTTTCTCCTTTGATAAAATCAATCAAACTTCCCTTTTGACTCTCTGGAAGAAAGCCACCGTATTCATCCACGATGTTATTCCAATACCCTGTTAATTCTTCAATTCCTAATCGGTCTAATTGTTGATCGATCATTTGTTGTTGAACCTTCGAATCAGGGGGGCTCTGTCCATCCCCCTCTTCAGCCTGTCCACTAGATGCTCCTGTGAAAAAGAGAATGAATGCTATGACGAGTATTCGATTTAGTTGCAACATATTTTCCACCTCATACTATTTCGCTTATCCAGCTGGGATCATTTTAATGATTGTTTCGATAATCACTGTTAAAATGGGGACGGCCATGGCCAATATGAGTATCTTCCCGGCGAGTTCCACTTTTGCTGCCAGTGCTCCCTGTCCGGCATCTTTCGTAATGTGAGATGCAAACTCTGCTATGTAAGCGATGCCGATAATTTTGAGAATGGTTTCCACATATACCATGTTTACATTTGCATTTGCAGCAAGTTTTTCAATCATATGAATGATGGTGTATATTTGATCGATCAAAAATAAAAAAATCGTACATCCGGTAAATACAATGAGCAAAAAAGCAAAATTAGGTTTCTGTTCTTTCACAATCAACGCAAGAAAGGTTGCGACCAACGCTATCCCTACAATTTGAATGATCTCAATCGTGGACGCCCCCCTTATCCTTGATACAAGAAGACCGATTTGATTTTTTGAAACAAATCATCGACAATTGAGGCCACCATAAACAGAATATATATAAAGCCAAATAATGTGACCCACTGGGCGTATTCCTTTTTCCCCACTTGATCTAAAATTGTATGCAAAAAGGCCACTACAATTCCTACCCCTGCGATTTTGAATATAATGTCGACATCGATTCCCATATCAGCTTCCCTCCCGGTTTCTAAACAATATGCCAGCAAGCGATTGGAGTGACCCATCCGTTCATCAAAGCAACAGGATGATTAACAGCAATCCTGATAAAAACCCTAGACTTTTGGTCATTTTTTCATATTTCCGTTGTTTTTCCACAGCTTCCGTCTCTTCTCTATCCAAATGCTTAAGTGCCAATTGAATATGCTTTTGCTGAGTCATCATATCGTGTTTACCGAGGTTCTCTCCGAATTGCTTCATGATTTCATATTCGCCTGTCTTCAAAGCCGTTAATTTCCAAATATCACTCAAGCTTTCTTCCCATGCCTTCTTCACTGAGATTTCCTGCTCTGTCAATTTCTTTGAAAACGTTTCAAAAAACCAGGAGACGGGCTTTTGTAATTGCTTGGAAATTTTTCTCGTCGCTTCATGCAAAGGTGTATGGCTATAAGTGATTTCTGCTTCTAATGATTGTAGGGCCACCTTCAACAACCGAAGCTGTCTTGGTCTTTCTGTTAAATATTTTGACGCTTCGAATCCTGCCCAAGAAGTTGAAAGAAGGATAAAAACAGCACCAATTAGTTTAATCATTTATGTCACACTCACTTTTTTCAGAAGAGATTGACCATGTTCATTCCACACTTCATGGACCTTTCCAGGATCATCCCCCCTCCTCAATTCAACGAACCTCTCTATCGTGTTCAGATTTACAATGTCCTTGATCACAGGTCTTTTTCTAACCTCTTCGAAAGTGGATCCATGGGTTGTCATCACAAGAGTGATACCTGCATTCACTGCTTCCTGAATAGCTTGACCATCTTCAATCCGTCCGATTTCATCTACAATCAGGACATCAGGACTCATGGACCGAATCAGCATCATCATTCCTTCAGCCTTGGGACAGGCATCCAACACATCCACCCTTGGCCCGAACATCAGCTGTGGAATCCCATTCACACAACCGGCGATTTCAGAACGCTCATCGACTATCCCCACTTTATAGGGAGGGATATTTTTTTCAGGAACACCAGTTGAAATCATCCTGGCTAGATCCCGTAGCAAAGTCGTCTTTCCTGTCTGAGGGGATCCGATCAACATCGTCTGTTTCCAGCCTTTATCATAAACATATGGAAAAATGGACCCGGCTATGCCAAGCTTTTGTCTGGCAATCCGGATATTGAAGGACGAAAGGTTCCGAATCCCCTTGACGATCCCACCCTCAAGGATCACCCTACCTGCAAGTCCCACACGATGCCCGCCTTCGATCGTAATGTAGCCTCTCTTCAATTCTTCTTCTAATGTATAAAATGAATGACGGGATAATTTGTTTATGAGTTGTTCACTATCTTCCTCGGTAACGGTATAAGAAAGAAAATAGGGTTTGCCTTTGGCAATAACTTCCAACACACGGTTGGTACGTACCCTTATCTCTTCAATACAGTCAAGCAATTCGTGTGGAAGGGTCAGGACTTTATCAGAAATAGTACTGGGTAATAAGGCTATAACTTCTTGCATATAAGAACCTCCTAATCTTGTTCCACTTCAGGTTGTTGACAAAGGAATGAATCCTTCTGTCCATGCTTCCCGATATTACAATGTATTCTAGTGAAATAAGATTATGACAGTAGAGTTGGAAGATTTGAGGTGGAGGAATGGGGATTGGGAGTTGAGAAAGGGTGTTGAATTGGCAGATATAAAAAAACAGTGGCAGCTACAGAAATAAGACTCTCCATCTCCCACTCATCAAAACAAAAAAAACCTGAACGAGAGTAATCTCGCTCAGGTTTTTCACATTCAATTATCCACGTGATACGTATGATCCGTCCGTTGTATTAATGATTAATGTGTCACCTTCGTTCACGAAGAACGGTACGTTAACCACTAATCCTGTTTCGACAGTAGCCGGTTTCGAACCACCGGAAGCAGTGTCACCTTTGATTCCTGGTTCCGTTTCCGTTACTTTCAGTTCTACTGAGTTCGGAAGTTCAACTCCAAGGGTTTCTGCACCGTACATCATGATGGACACTTCCATGTTTTCCTTCAAGTATTTCAATTCATACTCGATGGAAGCTGCAGGAAGTTCGATTTGATCGTAGCTTTCGTTGTCCATGAATACATGCATGTCACCATTAGCATATAGGTACTGCATTTTACGGTTATCAATTTGAGCCTTCCCTACTTTTTCACCTGCACGGAACGTTTTTTCCTGGATTGCACCTGTACGCAGGTTACGAAGTTTAGAACGAACGAATGCCGCTCCCTTACCTGGTTTAACGTGTTGGAAATCAATTACTCTCCAAATCCCGTTATCGACTTCTATCGTTAAACCTGTACGAAAATCATTTACTGAAATCATATTTATTCCTCCTATTGTCTAGTAGGCCTGTAACAGGACTAAAATGGTAGAATGATTAGATCTTTCGTTGAGTGTGTTAGTGTTTCATTGGAATCTTCCGTTATGAGTGTATCATCTTCTATACGTACACCGCCAACACCCGGTACGTAGACACCTGGTTCAACCGTTACGAGCATACCAGGCTCAAGCACCACATCAGAGCGTGAAGACAATCCTGGTCCTTCGTGTACTTCAAGACCGATTCCATGTCCTAGTGAATGTCCGAAATATTCACCATAACCTTTTTCTGTTATGTAATCACGAGCGATCGCATCCGCCTCTTTACCTGTCATGCCAGGCTTAATTTGATCCATGGCGAGAAGCTGTGATTGGAGAACGACATCATAGATCTCTTTCAATTTCTCACTCGGTTCCCCTACAGATAAAGTACGTGTCATATCGGAGCAATAACCTTTATAGTATGCTCCATAATCCAACGTTACAAAATCACCCTTTTCGATGACTTTATCACTTGCCACACCATGAGGCAGAGCAGAGCGATTACCAGAGGCAACGATGATATCGAAAGAGGATGATGTTGCTCCTGCTTTTCTCATGAAGAATTCTAATTCGTTAGAAACGTCTAACTCTGTCACACCCGGCTTGATAAAATCTAATATATGCTTAAATGCTGCATCGGCAATGTCTGCCGCATCCTTAATTATCTTAAGCTCTTCAGATGTCTTAATCAAGCGTAACTTTTCCACTAACCCTGATACTGGAACCATTTCGGCTTCCAACACATCACGATAGGTCTCATAGGCGCTATAGGACATATCATTCTTTTCGAAGCCGAGCTTGTTTATGCCAAGGTTCTTTGCTTGTTTCGCCACTTCTTCATGAATAGGGCCGGTATGCTTTACAATCTCATAATCAGCAGCCTGCTCTGTTGCTTGTTCGATATAACGGAAATCCGTTATGAATAGGGCTTTTTCCTTCGAAATCAGGACAACACCTGATGAACCTGTAAAATTCGTCATGTAGCGACGATTATACGTACTCGTTAATAGAATTCCGTCTAAATTGTTTTCAGAAAAGGTATCTCGTAATCGTTCAATCTTCATTTAATTCCACTCCCTTAATGTTCTTTATGATCGCTAGTAAAGCCAGTTCGTAACCAAACAAACCCAACCCGACGATTTGGCCGATTGTTTCAGCCGCTACCACAGACTGATGTCTGAACGCTTCACGGGCATGAATATTAGATATATGCACTTCCACAACAGGCACAGATACGGAAGCCACCGCATCTCTGATTGCATAGCTGTAATGGGTAAAGGCTCCAGGATTCAAGATGATCCCCTCATATCCTTCATCCTCTGCCTGATGGATGTGATCGATCAATTCCCCTTCGTGATTCGATTGGGCCGAAAGCAATTGAAAGCCTTCATATTCCGCTTGTTCTGCAAGCTTTTTCTCGAGTTGAGCAAGGGTGACGTGTCCATATATATCAGGTTCACGCTTCCCTAACCTATTTAAGTTCGGACCGTTTAAAAGCAAGATTTTCTTCATATGTAAACTCCTAAAAAAATAGAATGTTCATCAAGAACATTCTAACATAAACCTTTTACCTATACCTACATAATTGTCTGATAAATAGGATTTCTCAATGTGAGACTTCCCCTGATTTTTCTTTCTCATCCTGGTGTCTTAATTCGTTTTCTTCATATGAAATCGAGTATCCTATAAACACTCCATAAAGAACATACACGCAGAAGGTGGTGATCAATGTGTGATAATCAATCGCTTTAAGGGATTTTATGCTTGGAAATAGTGGATGAAGAAGCAGAAAAAATGCCAGATATAAGGCGATTCCATATGCAGCACCGACCCACATGGATTTAAACTTTCTTAACAGACCATAATATATGAGTGCCACTCCAATTGAAATGATTCCATAGGCTATGATGGATAAAATGACACCGATCCATCTATCTGCCCAGTCGCCGACTGCCCACGGCTCAAAAATAATATTTGGTTCGATTTTGGTAAAGGAAAAAAAGTAACAAATGTATCCAATCGAACTCCAAAGCATTCCGCCAATAAAACCCGTCACTACGACCATTGCCATGAAAGAAAGTGGTTTTTCACTCTGGTTTTGTTCTAACCGGGGATTTTCTTTGCTTTCTTCTGTCCCCTCCTGCACCTTTTCATGTTGTCCTTTTTGCTCGCCCATCTGTAACACCTCCATTCGTAGTATGTCCCATAGATTTAAACAATTGCATGGAATGTCTAATTTTTAAACTAACCCTCCTTTAAATAGAAATGAGGATAATGAGTGAGGAAATAGGTTATTGAGCGTCTTCCCCTAGTGCTTTTCTTCAATTTTTAGTAAAATAGATAATATCTTTCAAAGTTTCAGAAAAATGATGCGCCCCATTCACTCAAATAAAGGCATAAAATAACAGATAATACGGTTAAAGAACAGAGGAATTGTCTAAAATAATAGTATAGGTAAGATTTAAGATGGATCGTCATGTAAGGAGGTGGCTTTGTTGAACGCTCGTAATATCGTTGTTTTCACTCTAATCTTGTTGGCTATGATAGGTCTTGGAACTTCCCTTTTCGGAAATCCTCTTGGGCTTGCAAAACGTTTAATTGTAACAGCAGCCGTCATCGGGATCATCTATTTTGTCTACCGCAGATGGTTCAGCGGAAGACGGACTGGTAATAGTAATGAGCAAAGAGCGTTTCTTAAAGCAGCCAAGCAATCAAAGAAGCGGCATAAGAAGCAATCTCCAAGTAAGACCCACGTATCAAATGTCTCAAAAAAACGTGCGACGCGAAAAAAATCCAATGCTAAACTAACCGTAATAGAAGGAAAAAAGAATAAAAAAAACAATCGGGCCTCTTTTTAGAAGCTCGATTGTTTTTTTATTACGGCCATTGCTGTAAGAAGGCTTCAGCTCTCGATTTCCCGAATTGGATAAGCTCTTTTTTCCTTTCGGTCGTTAACTCGAATTCGGTTGTCAGTACCCCTTCGGTAGGGATAAAAATGATGTTTTTCTCGAGCTTTCTCGAAATATATCTGGAGTCATGGGCATCTTTCATCGTTATAAAGAGCGCTTCGTATAAATCAATTGCATTGTTGATTTGCTTTTTCGGTTTTTCAATGAGATCGTGACTTAATTTCACCCCAAGCACAGGCCTCACATTCTGCATATTCTCCCTGTCAAATAACCAGAGGGGGAAGTTACTGAGAACTCCGCCATCCACCATAAAACTGACCCCTTCTAATGATCGTAACTTTACAGGCTCAAAAAAATAGGGAAGGCTTGCGCTCATTCGAATCGCTCTTGCAACAGGAAACGTCTCTTTCGGTATACCATACTTTTCAAGGTCATCAGGCAACACCAATAATCTGCCGTTAGATAAATCTGAAGCTATGACACGAAGGGAATCCGGAGGAAGGTCGGCAAATGTATAAATCCCTCGTGCTTTCAGCTTCTCTTCAAGCCAGTTCTCAAGGGCCACGCCTTTATATAAACCTAAACGATAGTATACCCGAAACCATTTTATGATTGGAAGAGATATGATTGCATTTGTATCCAACAGCTTTTTCAAATCAATATCATCCATAATTTCAAGGATTTCACTGCTTGAATAACCTGCAGCAATGAATGAAGCGATCACCGCTCCTGCACTTGTTCCTGCGAGTCTTTTGAAGCTATAGCCCCTCTCCTCGATCGCCTGATAAGCCCCGATCATGGCGAGCCCCTTTATGCCTCCACCCGAAAACACGCCATCGATGTCCATAGGCTCCACTCCTTCATTGTCTATTACTACATCTTTAATTCACAATGAAGGATTTTAGAATAAAAAAATAGGAGGGGAACCCGTCCCCTCCTATCGCTCTTCATTTATCATAATCCGCATTTCAGCTGTGCACCACAATTTGTACAAGTGTTGCAGCCACCCATATCTTTTACCGTTCCTTTACGGCAAACAGGACAAGTATTCCCTACTTCAGAACCAATCGATACGTCTGTCGAACGCACATCCTGGATTGTATCCAGCAGGACAATTGGTTTCTTTGTTGGATACATATCGGTCTGTACTTGTTCGTGCTCATCATCATCAAAGCTGTTTTCCTCCGCCTTTAGAGTGAGGACCTGTGAATCACGGCTACCATCAACGTACACCGTTCCTCCCTTAGCTCCACCTTTATAAAGACGTTCATACACTTTTTCTACTTGCTCAACCGTATACCCACGTGGAGCATTGACGGTTTTCGAAATCGAGCTGTCAATCCAATTTTGGATGACGCATTGAACATCTGCATGAGCTTGTGGAGCCAAACTCATGGACGAAACAAACCATTCTGGAAGATGATCAGCATCTGCTTCAGGATTTCTCGATAAGTAATCCTCTACGATATCTGCTTTAACTTCAATAAACTTGCCAAGGCGCCCACTTCTGTAATACGTAAAGGAGAAATAAGGCTCAAGTCCTGTAGATACCCCAACCATCGTACCTGTTGATCCAGTAGGTGCCACAGTTAATAGATGAGAATTACGAATACCGTATTGTTGGATGTCATTTCTGAGATTCTCAGGCATTTTATTCATAAAGCCTGTTTCCACAAACGCTTTTCGCAAACGGTTCGTTTCTTCATCCGTGCTCCCTGTAAGGAAAGGAAAGCTTCCTTTTTCTTTTGATAATTCAACAGAGGCACGATAAGCGGTTGTTGCGATTACTTCGAACACCTCATCTACAAGCTTGTTGCCTTCTTCAGAGCCGTATTCTTTCTCACAGTAAATCAACAAGTCGGCAAGACCCATTACTCCAAGACCAACACGGCGTTCGCCAAGAGCTTGCGTTTTGTTTTCCTCAAGGAAGTAAGGGGTCGCATCGATGACATTATCCTGCATACGAACACCGACTTCAACTGTGCGTTTCAATTTCTCGAAATCAACCGTTTTCGTTTCTTTATCTCGCAAACTTAGCAAGATTGACTGCTGCCAAGTTACACACGGAGTAGGGAGCAAGAGGTTGCTCGCCGCATGGGTTGGTAGCGACTACCTTTTGACCATATGCTTTGGCATTCGTCATATCATTCGCGTTATCGATGAAGAAGATACCAGGCTCTGCAGAGTAGGTCGCACAAACGTTAATAAGGTTCCAAAGCTCTTTCGCTTTGATTTTACGATAAGTGCGCACTTTGTAGCCAAGCTTCTCCCACTCCCGGACATCCCCGACATTGTGCCATTCCTCATTATAGTAATTCATTTGTTCTTTGCTGTAGCTTTCAACATCAGGGAAACGGAGATCATAGACAAGATCATTTTCCACCGCTTCCATAAAGTCGCTTGTTAAACAAACCGAAATGTTCGCACCTGTTAAGAATTCCGGATTATGAACGCTGTACGTCCCCCCAGTACGGAGCTTTTCTTCCGCATTCTTAAGGATTTTCGCATCAAAACCACCATATCCCGGAATCTGTTTATAGTTTAGGATCCCTTGATACATCGCTTCCTCTTGTTCAGTCAGAGGAGTGAATTTTAATTTATCCTGTGCTGCTTTTTTAATGGTTTCATCTTCTGTGTTTTCAAGAAGATAACGCAAGATACGTGGGTTTTGCATTTTAGAAATAATGAATTCAATAATGTCAGGATGCCAATCTGTCAACATGATCATTTGTGCCCCACGCCTTGAACCTCCCTGCTCTACCAGATGAGTCAATTTAGCGATATCATCCAACCAGGAAACAGAACCTGAGGACTTTCCATTCACACCTTTTGCAAGAGTGTTACGGGGACGAAGAGTGGATCCGTTCGTTCCGACTCCCCCACCTCTACTCATGATCTCCATCACTTGCTTGCGGTGTTCTGAAATCCCTTCACGGGAATCCTGCACGAAAGGCATGACGTAACAGTTAAAATACGTTACGTCCGTTCCTGCACCGGCACCGTATAGCACCCGACCTGCCGGAACAAAATGCAGATTCGCTAATTCATGATAGAATTTTTCAAACCAAACTTGTTTTTTTTCAGGAGTTTCTTCCACTGCTGCCAAGCCTGTTGCGTTACGCTTTGCAATTTGTTCGTAATAGACTTCCAAAGGTTTTTCAATTACATCAAGTGGTCTTGAGACAATTCCCGCTTCGATTTCTTCCGGTTTGTCAATCGCACTTCTGTATTCTTCCTCGATCCACACATCTGCTTTTTTGGTTTCCCAATCAATGCTTGTGATATAACCTAATCCCCTTGCAGGGAATTTAGGATCTTCTTTGATGGTGAGAACAACAAAGTCTCCGTCAGAAAGGGTGATCTTTTCAGTGTCTTTGAAAGAATAGCGATCAATCATGACAAGACGGGATACACCTTTGTGTGTAGTAGTCATATCTGGGGTTATAGGATGTACTTGAGGAAATAATACAATATCCTGGTTTAATCTTTCGATGTTTACTTTCATCGTGTTTTTCGACGCAACAGTCATAAAGACAACTCCTTCTATCTCAAATGTTTCAGTATATGTTATTTACGGTGATGTTTGTTTTCAAATAATACGATACCATAGCTCAAATTGAAAAGCAATAAATAAACACAACATATTGTGTGTTAAAAATTATTCAACACACCACATATTGTGTTTCAGGTCAATAGGTCTATTGTTTGTCAAACGGATAATTAGCCAATAAAAATAGAAAACAAGAGAATATAATAGAAAACATCATAAACCATCACCTAATTCTATTAATTTAGACCTTGATATAAATCAAACATCCATAATAGTTGGTGAAATAGGAAAAAAGCGACAAGCATCGCTTTTTTTCTACAAAATATTTTTTAGCGTTTAAAATTCCATTCGTCCGATTCGTATCTAGTTTTCGCCAGATCCACAACATATTGTGTCTCTGCTTCAGAAAGTTCATACGGTTCCAGATGAATGTTCAACCCTTCTTCAAAACCTTTTTTGAAGGCTTCCTTTGCCATATCCATGTTCACTGTTTCAGGACTGATTTCGTTCATGGCTACAGCCTTGCTCTTAAACGCACGCTGCATGCGCTCTTTCACTCTGTCAGATGGGTACTTAAACAGACTGAAAAGCTTATCTTCATCAAGATCCAATAGAATGGAACCATGCTGGAGAATGACTCCTTTTTGACGGGTTTGGGCACTCCCAGCTACTTTTCTTCCTTCTACGACTAACTCATACCAACTTGGTGCATCAAAGCAAACTGCCGAACGTGGATTTTTCAATCCCTCTCGTTCTTCTGCCGTTTTAGGAACGGCAAAGTATGCTTCGAGTCCAAGACCTTGAAATCCTCTTAAGATCCCTTCAGAGATGACCCGATAGGCTTCCGTTACGGTTTTAGGCATTTCAGGATGTTCCTCTGATACAATCACACTATACGTTAATTCATGTTCATGCAGAACCCCTCTGCCTCCTGTCGGTCTTCTCACAAAACCAAGCCCGTACTCCTTGACCGCATCCAGGTTGATTTCTTTTTCTACTTTTTGAAAGTAACCGATCGAGAGAGTAGCAGGATCCCACCCATAAAAACGAATCGTCGGAGGAATTTTCCCTTCACTATGCCAATCAAGCAGCGCCTCATCAAGGGCCATATTATAAGAAGGGGAACAATGCCCGGAATCGATGAATCGCCATGTTTCTTTTTTCATGTAATATCCCTCATTTACATCTACTTTTTTGATATTTTATTATGTATTTAATCCATTTCAATTAAGTCCGTTACTAGTCTATCAAATCCAATTCAAAAAACAAAGAAAAACAGATTGGAAAGTGTTTGCTTTTAAAATAATAAATTTGTTTTGATTCTCAAGGCTTACATGAATATAATAGAAGATAGCGCATTTGTAGAAAGGAGCATGAATGATGGAAGGATTATATATTCTTTTGGTCGTATTAGGTGGAATCATCATTTATTCACTATTTACGTTCTTCTATCAAAAGAGAATTGTAAATACATTGAATGAAGAAGAGTTTCGAGCAGGATATCGTAAAGCTCAGTTGATAGATGTTCGTGAAGCGAATGAATTTGATAACGGTCACGTACTTGGTGCACGAAATATTCCTCTCTCTCAAATTAAAATGAGACAAAAGGAAATCCGCTCTGATCAACCCGTTTACCTATATTGCCAAAGCGGGCTTCGCAGCGGTCGAGCAGCTCAAATGCTACACCGTAAAGGGTACAGAGATCTTCACCAATTGCAAGGCGGCTTTAAAAAGTGGACTGGTAAAGTCAAACATAAAAAATAACTAAAAGGAAGAGGATTGCCATAGGGCGATCCTTTTTTTTATTGGAACGATTGGCCATCAGATGGATGAATCGATCGAATCGCTCCTCTCTGGCTATATCCGTACTATATAATCTGAAAAATCCCCACAGCCATGAGCTGCGGGGATTCGTCCTTTCTATTTGCTTTCCCTCATATAACGAAGGATTGGTTTTCTTGCTGCCAGTGTTTCATCCATCCGCTTCACGATTGTTGTATGTGGAGCTTCCTGAACAATCTCAGGTGTATCTTCTGCTTCCTTGGCAATTTGGATCATGGCATCAATGAATGAATCAAGCGTCTCTTTTGATTCAGTTTCCGTTGGTTCGATCATCATGCACTCTTCCACATTTAATGGGAAGTAAATGGTTGGTGGGTGATACCCAAAGTCTAATAGACGCTTCGCAATATCCAAAGTACGCACACCTTGCTTCTTCTGACGTTTTCCACTGATAACAAATTCGTGCTTACAATGACGATCGAACGGAAGATCAAAATGATGTGCCAGTCGACGCATCATGTAGTTTGCATTCAGAACGGCATTTTCCGTAACAGCTCTCAGGCCATCAGGTCCCATGGTTCTGATGTACGTATACGCCCGGACGTTGATCCCAAAGTTACCATAGTAAGGTTTGACACGGCCAATGGAATCAGGACGGTTGTAATCGAATTCGAATTGATCACCTTTTTTAACAAGGATAGGCTTAGGAAGATACTGAATCAAATCTTCCTTCACGCCAACTGGACCGCTTCCTGGACCACCGCCTCCATGTGGGCCGGTGAATGTCTTATGAAGATTTAAATGTACGACGTCAAACCCCATATCCCCTGGTCTTACTTTTGATAATACCGCATTCAGATTGGCACCATCATAATAGAGTTTTCCACCTGCTTCATGAATGATCGCAGCCATTTCAAGGATGTTCTCTTCAAATAACCCAAGAGTATTTGGATTTGTCAGCATGAGAGCAGCGGTATCATCTCCGACTACACGTTTAAGGTCTTCCAGATCTACTAAACCATTTTCATTCGATTTAACCGTTACGGTTTCAAAACCGGCAACCGTCGCACTGGCAGGATTCGTTCCATGAGCTGAATCCGGTACAATGACCTTCGTACGGTGGGTATCACCATTTGCTTCATGGAAGGCACGAATCATCATAAGACCAGTCCACTCTCCATGAGCACCGGCAGCAGGTTGAAGAGTTACTTCATCCATCCCGGTGATTTCTTTCAAATGCTCTTGAAGATCATACATCAATTCAAGGGCACCTTGTACGCTTTCTGCCTCTTGCAGAGGGTTGATATGAGCGAAACCATTCAAACGTGCCACATTTTCATTCACCTTTGGATTGTATTTCATCGTGCATGAGCCAAGAGGGTAAAAACCGGAATCGACACCATGATTACGTTTCGACAGTGCAGTATAATGTCGCATGATATCCAGTTCTGAAACCTCAGGAAGCTCTGGTGCTTCCGTACGGATATAATCGGATGGAATAATATCTCCCAGTTCCACCTGAGGTACATCCATTTCAGGTAAGCTAAAGCCTACACGGCCTTCTTTAGATAATTCAAAAATAAGAGGTTGATCTTGCTTATTCATGACAATCCCCCAATTCTGCAACGAATGCGTCGATTTCTTCTTTGCTGCGCAGTTCAGTAACCGCAACCAGCATGTGCTGTGAAAGGCTGGCATCTGTCAGTCCTAAATCGTATCCACCTATCATTTCTTTACGGAGAAGCTTCTGATTGATTTCTTTAACCGGTACATTTACTTTAACGACAAATTCATTGAATGTTGGCCCATCGAATGCGATCGTGAATCCTTTTGCTTTAAAGGCTTCTTTTGCATAATGTGCTTTTTGGATATTCTGTATGGCCATTTCTTTCACACCCTGTTTTCCAAGAGCCGTCATAGCAACGGATGCTGCCAGCGCGTTTAATGCTTGATTGGAACAAATATTGGACGTCGCCTTATCACGGCGAATATGCTGTTCACGGGCTTGGAGTGTCAATACGAAACCACGAATACCATCTTCATCAACCGTTTGACCAACAAGACGGCCCGGTACTTTACGCATCAGTTTTTTGTTAACGGCAAAGTATCCACAGTGAGGTCCACCGAAAGCACTTGGGATACCAAATGGTTGGGCATCACCAATGACAATATCAGCACCTAATTGTCCAGGGGGAGTAAGCGCTCCTAATGCAAGCGGGTTAGATGAAACCACGAACATCGCTTTTTCAGCATGAGCGACTTCTTCGATCGCTTTCAGCTCTTCAACTCTTCCGAAGAAGTTAGGGTACTGAACGATGACCGCAGCGATTTCATCACTCATTAATTGTTTCAGTTCTTCCACGTCCGTCACGCCATTATTGTGGGGGATTTCCACCACATCGATATATTGACCTTTCGCATAAGATCGTAATACATCTTTGGATTCGGGATGCACAGTGCTTGAAACCAATACTTTTTTGCGACGGGTCTGACCTGCACTCAGCATAGCTGCTTCTGCAAGGGCAGTCCCTCCATCGTACATGGATGAATTTGCTACATCCATGCCGGTCAGCTCACAAATCATCGTTTGGAATTCGAAGATGGCTTGAAGCTCCCCTTGAGAGATTTCCGGCTGGTAAGGTGTATAGGCTGTATAGAACTCTGAGCGGGAAAGGACATGATCCACGATGATCGGCATGTAGTGATCGTATACCCCTGCTCCTAAAAAGGATGTATGACTTTTCAAGTCTGCATTCTTCGCTGCCATTTTGGTGAGTTCTTTCACCAGTTCCGTTTCAGACTTCGCTTCTTTAATGTTGTAGTCCCCTTTGAAACGAACCTTTTCAGGTATATCTTCAAATAGATCGTTAATGCTGTCTACCCCTATGCTGTCTAACATTTCCCTTTGATCCTGCTCTGTCATCGGTAAATAACGATGTTTCATGACCGTCATTCCTCCCTATTTCTTTGGTCTTTTGTAAAAAGGTGTTGGTACCACTTTCGCTTTTAGCTTTTTCCCTCTAATTTCAACCAATACTTCTGTATCTAAAGAGGTAAACTCTTTGTTGAGTAAAGCCAATCCTACGTTTTTCTTCAAAGTTGGAGACTGGGTACCGGTTGTGACCTCCCCTATTTCTTCCTCACCTGAAAATACTTTATAACCATGACGTGGAATTCCGCGATCGATCATTTCGATGCCCACGATTTTTCTAGATGCGCCTTCTTCTTTTTGCTGTTTCAATACTTCCTGCCCATTAAATGGAACCACTTTATTCACTTTTACAGCGAATCCGATTCCTGCTTCGATTGGTGTGATCGTTTGAGATAATTCTTGTCCATAAAGGGCAAGATTCGCTTCAAAACGCAATGTATCACGTGCACCAAGCCCGCATGGAAGGACGCCTTTCTCCTTACCTGCTGCTAAGATGGATTTCCAGATTGAAGCTGCATCACCTGCATCACAGTAAATCTCAAATCCGTCTTCCCCTGTGTAACCAGTACGGGAAACGAGGCCATGTCTACCATCTATGTTCACTTCTGCTTGGAATTTAAAGAAACCGATATCACTCAGTGAATATTCGCCTGTAAGTCCTTGTAAAACTTCTTCTGCAAGAGGTCCTTGAAGGGCCAATTGTGCCATATTTTCAGAGATGTTGTTGATTTCAACGCCATCTGTCTCATGTTCTTTCAACCATTGAAAATCTTTATCTATATTTGCAGCATTAACTACGAGCAAATAATCATTATCTTTTATTTTATAAATTAATAAGTCATCGACCGTCCCACCGTTTTCGTAGCACATAGCCGTATACTGTGCGCCTCCGTCCTTCACTTTGGAGACATCATTTGTCATCATCTTCTGTAGGTAGTCAAGAGCCCCTTCACCCTTCACTTCAATTTCTCCCATATGAGAAACATCAAATAGCCCTGCCCGGGAACGTACCGCTTCATGTTCTTCTTTAATACTTGAGAATTGCACTGGTAAAGCCCAGCCACCGAAGTCGATGGTCTTTCCTCCATACTCTTTGTACACTTCGTATAAAGGTGTTTGTTTTAACTCTGACATGACTTTTCCCCCTTTATCTTCATTACAAGCACTCTTCCTTAACCAAATTTTATCCCATGAAAAAAAGGACAGAAAAACCCCTTTTCATAAAGAAGTTTTCTCTGTCCTTGCACCTGAAAGTTTACCGAAGAACGGCTTTCCCCTTTGGTGGTTTCCTACTTTTAGAAACACTCTCCAGAGTTGCGTCCAACAAGAGTCTTTTTGCCTGAGAGATTCACACTTTAACGTGCTTGCTCCTTCGGCGCTGTATGCACAGTCTCTCCCCTTGTCATCATTCGCCAATATTCCTTGAAACAATTGGTCATACTAGAAATAAACAGAAGAAATGTTGTAAATGTGAATGTTCGGATTTTCGAGTTTTTAAAACATTTGAAAATCTATTTTCATCCTACCATTAAATACGAGATTTGAGCAATCATTTTTATTAGAAATAAGGAGATGTTTTTCAGATGAATGTTGAGGTTTTATTTGATGAAGAGTGGGCAGAAGGACTGGATAATTTAATCGCAAACGATGGCCCATGGGGAAATTGGGAGCTATATAAGCTTGCCATCGAATTTGAACAACACCTTGCAATTCCGAACTTTGAAGGCTTGCAAGCTCCAAAACATTTGGCAAATGTCACTCCACTCCCCCACCAACTTGAGGCCGCAAGACAAGTTGTGGAGACCATGAACGGGAAAGCGATCCTTGCTGATGAAGTAGGGTTGGGTAAAACGATCGAAGCTGGACTGATCTTGAAAGAATACATGATAAGAGGATTGGTGAAGAAAGTATTAATACTGGTCCCCGCTTCCCTTGTTTCTCAGTGGGCTTACGAATTGAACAGTAAATTCTTCATTCCAGCCGTTCCCCAACGTAAGAGCTATGTATGGGATCAGTGTGATATCGTCGTCTCTTCAATGGATACGGCTAAACGGAGTCCCCATAGAGAAAAGGTATACGACCAGGACTATGACTTGGTCATTATAGACGAAGCTCACAAACTAAAGAATCACAAAACAAAAAACTATGAATTTGTCCAAAACCTAAAAAAGAAATTCTGCTTGTTACTGACGGCGACCCCTATCCAAAATCGGGTAGAAGAAATTTTCCATCTTGTTTCTCTTCTCAAGCCGGGACACCTCGGCAATGAATCGGGGTTTTCAGACAGATATAAAAAAGGTGATCGAACCCTCCAGGAAGATGAACACCTAAAAAGCCTCATTAATAGAGTGATGATTCGTAATAGACGTGGAGATACCGGGATTGAATGGACGAAACGCCACGTAAAAACCGTATTGATTGAGTTTAATGAGGCCGAGAGAGATTTATATAACAGTATCGACCTCTTAAAAGGGCGATATGATGACTGGGCAAGTTCCAGTTCCTTCTCGCTATTGACCTTGCAAAGAGAAGCGTGCAGTTCCCGTGAAGCTGTATTTTACACCTTAAAAAACATGTTGGAAAAGAAGGAATCTCCTTCAGTGGCGTTTGAACAAACGATCGGCACTCTTATGAAGAAAGTAGAAAACGTTACCATGAACTCCAAGGCACAGAAAGCACTGGAAATCATCCAATCGATAGATGATAAAGTAATCATTTTCACAGAATATCGCGCGACACAGCTGTACCTACAATGGTTCCTGAAACAACATGGAATCAGTTCCGTCCCATTCAGAGGAGGATTCAAACGGGGGAAAAAGGACTGGATGCGGGAGCTATTCCAAAAACATGCGCAGGTGTTGATCGCCACTGAAGCAGGGGGCGAAGGCATCAATCTTCAATTTTGCCATCATGTGATCAACTTTGACCTGCCTTGGAACCCGATGAAATTGGAACAGAGGATCGGCCGTGTCCACCGCCTCGGACAAACAGAGGATGTTCATATCTATAACTTCGCAACTAAAAACACTGTGGAAGAGCATATCCTTAAACTTCTGTATGAAAAAATCAATCTCTTTGAGCGGGTGATCGGTCAATTGGATGAAATCCTGACCCGTCTCGATTTCAAAGACTTCGAAGATCATGTAACGGATATCCTCTCTTCGTCAAGGACGGAAGGGGAAATGAAAATTAAAATGGAAAATTTAACAAGCATGATTCAATTCGCAGAACAATTAAAGGAGGAAAAATCGAATGCAGCAGCACGAAATTCATCGATTTCTTGAACGATATTTTGTGGCCAACGGGTGTGATCTGGTTGCGAATGGAAATGGATATATGACCGTTCAGCTAACCATTGACTTGGACAAAGAACTGATGAATCGTCCGTTTTACTGGCACTATCTTGAGAAAACGGGTGGAACACCAAATCCGATGACGTTATCTCTCGTCACCAATCCAGATCAGGCACCGGAAGATATCAAAGGTGAGCCCATCCACTTCGGATCACCACGGCTCCACCAGATTTTTCATTCCACACGAAATTTAGCCGGTTATATCCGGTTATATGAAAACCGACACATACCGAGTGGCCAACAAATCCCGCTTCATCCCTGGCTAGGGTTGAATATTAAAATATCGTATCAATCCAATCGCAAAAAAGACAACATACGAAGCATCGGGTTGAACCTGATCAATGGAGTCATCGAAGAAAACTTTCATTCGTCATTATTGACCAGAAATCTGACCCCGAAGATCCCGGATTTCTCTTTTACCTTAACACCCATCATTAAACCTAAGAGTGGAGTGAACCGCATCCAAACGTATTTATATGAAGAAATCAAAAAAGAACCCGTTGAGTGGGCAGAACAGGCGAGAAAGACCTGGCAGGAGGATCTACAATTGCTGAATCATTTTTATGGGGAACAGGAAGAAAAACCGGAATCCTATTTCATGGAACAACAAGCATTAAAAGAACAGTACGAACCTACCATTTCAATTGATATTATCAATGGAGGAATTTTTTATTTACAGCATCACCATTAATCAGGAAACGGAGTGGAGTCCGTTCGTCTCTCCCCTTACTCCGTTTCTCCATAAAAAAAAGACTACCCATCAGGTAGCCGAATACACGCTATTTATTTTTCTTAAACAAGATCATGAAAGCATAGGGAATGATCCCGAACCAGCGAAATAAAAATGGTTCCCGTTCATTCTTCCTTTTTTTCTTTAAACTTTTACGTTCATGGGGTGATTTTTCATAATGTTGGACAAATGTTTGTGTTATGAATTTAACATAATCATTCACTGACATAAAAGCACCACCTTCCGCTTTTATCAGTTTGCCCTCAGACTATAAAAATTATACAGATTCACCTTCAATGTGGGGTAATATCGCTTCTATCACTTCGTCTACCGTTTTATTTTCTGTCTGAATGGTAATGGAATGTCCGCTTTTATATAGTGGCAAACGGCGATTATATAAACTCAATAACCGGTCTCTTGAATTTTTTTGCACGAGTGGACGATCCTGGTCCCCTTCTAACCGGGACCATACCACATCAAAAGGACAGGTTAGATGGAACACCAAGCCCAATTCCCTGAGTATCTTCCGGTTCTCTTCCCTTTCAATCACACCGCCACCTGTCGTGATAATGGCTTGTTTGGTAGCCAGCTCTTCCAGTGCCTGGGTTTCCAGACCCCTAAAATACGGCTCTCCATACTGATTGAATATTTCCTTGATTGAGTTCCCCTCCTTCTTCTCGATATAGCTATCCATATCTACAACCGGGATATTCAATATTTCTCCAAGTCGAATCCCAATCGTCGTTTTTCCAACTCCCATAAATCCAATAAAGAACATCGATTTCATATTCTACTCCCAACTGATGATGTGTTTTGTTTCCCTATTATACACAACCGTTGTAGGAAGAAAAACCTCTTCATCCTGTTTGAATGTCACTTCTAATTGATTTTCATCAGGATTGATCATTTCGCTGCGCATACTGACTTCACCATAGGTACCTTTGAACTGCTTTGAAGATAATGAACCGGTCTCGATTTGCAACAAAATTGCATGGGATACACTCACGTCTTTTTCATAAATCTCTTTCATATTTGTTAAATAAAGGTACTTACTCATAAAGAGTTCCTTTGCTGCAAATGCGATCAGTAACACCATCATTAGAAGCAGGAAGGTATATGGCAGGATAAAACCTCTGTCGTTAAGGGTGGCCATCTCCTTGTTCGTTTGAAAAGTAGAAGAATTCTCCTTCCGCCTTCTCTTCATCCTCAAACTCCACATCCATATGCACCCCTTGTTGAATTGATGAGAAACTAAACATATTTACTGACTGTAACACCACTTCATGCCCCCTATTGTCAACCCTCCTTCGAATGGAATGTTGATATTTTTCATAGGAAATCGTTTTATTTTGAACTGTAAAAGAGACTCTGTCAGGAGTAATCCTTACATCGGTCCCCCTCCAAAGCTCATTCCTCAAACTTTCATTAAATAAATTCCATTCATAATAATGGGGAGGGACCATTTCCTGTTTGATTGAAGCGAAACATTTCATGACGAGAGGAATACTCAATGAAATCATAAAGAAGACAGTAAAGCTTAACAGGGCTTCAATCAAGGTATACCCTCTGCTATTCATCCTTCGAGATACACACCTCTTGGAGATCTCTTCCATTAAGATATTGTACACACGCTTCTTCATAATCTCCGCCTTTCCAATTGAGACTATAGTGAGTTCCTTTATACGTCCTTGTCTGGTTGACATGTTGATGACTGACAATCGCGTTTCCCACCCCTTCTCTCAAAAACTTCAACGCTTCCACTTCACGTTGAAGATTCTGAAGTTGGGATGCATACTGAATGAGAAACGGGATGAACATACAACTGATCATGATGATGCAAGTGAAGGCAATCAGAGTTTCAGGAAGGGAGAATCCATTAGTATTCCTGTACATAAAATCGTCCCTGTCCAATCTGAAACATGAGTTGAAGAATCGACTCCCCTACTTTAAAGCTCACTTTACCAAATCGATTCGTATTACCATCCGGATAGAAAGTGATGTCTTCCAAGCTATTTGATGAAGTAATCTGAATGGTTGGGGATAACTCCCTCGAGAGGATCGTCTGTCTCGTCACCCCTTTTGCAACATATTTATTGGAAAGTGGGTAAAAGGTTAGAATAACAGGCGATTGATGACGGATGCTGTAGCTTTGGATTTGATAAAGGTCGGATTGTAATTGGGAGAGGAAGAGGTCTTTGTCCACTGATTGTTTCAAGGGGATTACAGAGAAGCTGACCCACGCAAGGAGCGTCGTGAATATCAATAACACAATCATCACCTCGATAAGAGTGTAACCAGATTCTCCTGCTTTTTCTTCACTAATTAGAGGTCACCTTCCCTTCCGCATCAATGGTGATCTCACTGCCATCAGGACATGCTTTATACTCTTCGTTCAAATACCCATCTGCCACAAGGGTCTCGGTCGTGACCGGAAGATCATTGCCATCCATCTTGTAGGCTTCTATCTGTCCTTCCACCATATGGATAAATGCCTCGCACCCTTTAGAATTGATGGAATTACTTTGATTGGTTACATTTGGGATCGTAATAAACAGTAAGACAGAAATAACGAGTAAGACGATCATCATTTCAATCAGGGTAAAACCTCTGTCATTTTTGAGCATAGTATACCTCCTTGGTTTGTGTATGTGTTGTAGTGTCAGCAATAAAGGTAGATGATGAAGGAAAAGTCGTGGATCAATTTCGATTTTTTCTAAATTCCTTGCATCATTTGAAATAGCGGCATCATGATGGAAAAGTAGATGGCCATGATGAAAAGTCCAACAAAAGAGAAAATCACAGGCTGAATGTATTTGAGTAATGCATTTGTTTTCTCCTCCAGTTCCTGAAAGCATATTTCACTATAAAGTCCCAGCTCTTCAGCCAATCTTCCATTGGATTGACCGTGATGGACAACAAATGAAAGCTCTTTTTGAAAAAAGGGCAGGGATGAGAAACATTCGTGAAATGGCTTCCCTTCCTTTAATTCTTTGATACATTGAGTTGAAATGTACTGCATTGTCGGCCGGTACGATTGACTTTCGATGATGAGTAGGGATTCTGTAATCGATACCCCGCTTGAGAGCAGGAAGCCTAATTCTTTGGCCAAAAAGTGTGAATGACCAAGCTTCAAATATCGAGATAGGTAGGGGACCCTGCATAAGGTGAATGAAACATTCACAGGGGATATTCTTTTTTTGAACAGAATAAACAACACGCTGATAAAAAGGAGCAGAAATATAGATGTACTTAACATCATTGGGAAGTTTTCGATGAAGTGTAAGAGATAGGTTAGTTTTGCTGAGGGTTCGTAACCAAGGGAAGAATACAATGATTGAAACCTTGGAAATAACACTTTTCGAAGCATGACCATCATCATGATTGAAATGATGATGAGCATGAGCGGATATTGGATGACTTGTTGGATTTTTTGCTGATTTTTTCTTTTCTTTATAAGGTAGTTACCCGCTTCTGAAAGTGTATGGCCCATTTGACCATGATGCTCGGCGAAAAAAATTTGTGCGCTGACATGACTGGGGATTTGTAATTGTTTATGGATGACCGAGGAGATGGATTCCCCTTTTTGTAATGAGGAAAGGATTCTCTTCTTTAATTTCATTATATTCTTTTCTTTAGGTAGCAAGAGAAAATCGATGGCTTCTGAAAAGGTATAACCCTTCTGGATAAGATCTCCCAGCCTTTTCAGGAATTTACCCTGATCATCGCTTTTCTTCATGAACCCATTTCCTATATTCAAGTTCTGAAACAAATCCTAGTGCCACCCCCTTATTGATCAGCATTTGGAGTGATTGATACTGGTACCTTCCTGATTCACCTTTTGCTTCCTTTAGTACTTCTTTCAATGCACTTCCTGTGACAATTTCGTACACGGAAGCCCTGTTAAGGTTTTTACCAGGAATGCATTTCCCTCCACATTCTGATTTACAAATTGGACAGACTAACTTTAGTAATCTCTGTGCAGAGACAGCAAGGAGCGTCTGTTCAATATCATGCCATTCGATACCGAATTCCATCAAGCGATAAATCGCTCCTTTTGCATCCCTCGTATGCATGGTGGAAATGACCAAATGACCCGTAAGTGAAGCACGTATTGCAATCTCAGCAGTTTCACGATCGCGGATTTCCCCCACCATAATAATATCCGGATCATGCCTTAAAATTGCCTTCAACCCGGTGGAATACGTAATCCCCGCTTTTTCATTCACCTGGATCTGTACCATTTCATCATGTTGCTTCTCCACTGGATCTTCAAGGGTGATCACGTTCCGGTTCAAAGCAACCGAACAATGATGGACGAGGGAATACAAGGTCGTCGTCTTGCCACTGCCGGTCGGCCCGGTGAACAAAATCAGCCCATGGGAATACATAAGCAGAGCGAGCAGTTTTTTGGCGGATGAAGGATAAAGGGACATTTTTTCGATTGGAAGTTGATATTTTTGAGGGAGTATTCGAATGACGAGACTTTCTTTTAAGTGGGTGGTGGGTAAGGTAGAAATTCTGAGAGAGAGTGGCGTGTTTCGTACGGTAAGAGTGAAGGAACCGCTTTGAGGCTTTCTTTTTTCTCCGATGTCCATGGAGGCCATGAACTTCAAATGGGCAATCAATCGTTCTGCCTGGTCCAAATCAATGGTCTGGAACGGGACCAATACTCCAGTCTTCCTGAATTGAATCAGGTAATCGTTCGTTCTCGGGATTAAATGAATATCTGTTGCATCATTGTTGAAAGCATCTCCAATCATCACTTCCGATAGGGACTCTACTGAGTGAAATATGGATGTACACCGCCTTTCTGTTTTCTTAAGTAAAGATATACGACATTAAGTTGCAAAACCCTTCTTTTTGTTAGAAATTTTCTTTAGATTGTTATCCAATATAAAAAAATTCTTGAAGAAATAGATAAAGACCTCTCTCAAGTTTGAGAGAGGCTATATCGTTCCACAATACTATATTGTTCATTTTTTGCTTTGTATTAATAAGCGTATGCACTGACTCTTCCTGAAATGGAAGAACTGCTCATTAAATCTCGAATGTCTACATAGTAAGTTGCCGGTATCATATTCGTGAAGGTGGTAGAATTCCCACCCATTGTTTGATAGCTAGTACAATTTCCAGATGATGCTGAGCAAAGTCTGGCTTGAAGTTGAGTTCCAGTTGCACCGGATGAGTAGCCAGCGTAATGAAGTTCTTCTAACCCTGAAACATTAATTCTCACATCATTTTTTGAGCTCGTTGTAGTCAGGCTCATTTCATATCTTCCATCTTCCGTATTGAATGATGTAGCAGCGAACGCAGATGAAACTCCTGCAAATGCAAGCCCCAGTACTAGTGTTAAAACGACTACTATTTTTTTCACGATAAATTACCTCCTTTTGTTACGAGTTATTTAGGCCTAAATAATCTCTACCATTACTATAGTATAAAAATTGGTATATTTGTTAAATTATAACCAAAAGAATACTATTCCTCCTATTAGCCATTTTTAATGCATACACCACGGAAGTGATAGTAGAATCTGACATCTTCATGTGTCAGGGCTTACAATTATTGCATGGATGAATCCCAGTGGATCCAAACGACAAAAAAAGTAAAACCAAGTACTTACATCGGTCCGAGTTGCTTAGAACCACCTAGGGATGTATCGCAGGCGACAATCCCATTTCGCGTATTCCCCACACTATTATCAATATCAGCCAAATCCTTATTATTATCGTCAGTGCATTCCAAAAACCATTTAGAAAGCGGTAGGGCACTTTTTTTAAAAACACATGAATAGAATATCAAAATACAACCATACTATATTTTGTAAAGACGACTCAATGGGCTATAGCCAAGCGGTAAGGCATCGCACTTTGACTGCGACATGCGTTGGTTCGAATCCAGCTAGCCCAGTATTTAAAGCGGAGACGGCTTCGTTCAGAGCCGACAAGCATAAGATGAGGTACCCGGAAAGGCGTTCTTTGCCTTTTTGGGTACCTTAGCTTATGACCTCGAGCCTCTAAGCCCTGGAGCTAGACAATCTAATAGCGGAGGCGGCTTGCTCAGCCCCGACAAGCATAAGATGAGGTACCCAGAAAAGGCGTCCTTTGCCTTTTTGGGTACCTTAGCTTATGACCTCGAGCCTCTAAGCCCTGAAGCTAGACAATCTAAAAGCGCAGGCGGGTCTCCTATTGAAAAAGAGGCTGGAACAGAAGGGTTTAAGCCAAATAAAAAATCCGAACGCTCATTCGAAGTTCTTTCCTAAAAATCGAAAACGTTCGGTTTTTATTCTTTTTGTAAAAGTATATACAGTGTATTTAACTGGTTCTAGCTGTTGATTGGAGTGCAAGACGAAGACTCCTGCGGGAAAAGCGGAATAGGTGAGACCTAAGCAGGAGCGAAAGCTGTGAGGAGGCTCGCCTTCCGCCCCGAGGAAAGCGAAGTCTTGCACGGAAATCAACAGCGGTGTCATAAGAAATCCTAACACGGTAAATCTTTTATCCTGATTGTTCGTCTTTAGATTATATTGATTTCGTTATGTCCAAGCCTCTTTTCAATCCAACCTTCCATTTATCCTATTAACTACTTTTCTTTAATGATCTATTTTTACTTGCCAGGGTCTGTAGCCCTTCTGGGTTATAGCCAACCACCAGTTTCTTTCCATCTGTTAATAATGGTCTCCGTAGAAGTTTTGGTTCATTAATAATTAGCTTAATCACTTCCGATAGAGGTAAATCGTTCACGTCTTTACCCAAATCTTTAAACGTTTGGCTTCTCGTCGCCAGGATTTCATCCAATCCATCTGTTGTCAGAGATAAAAGCTCCATTAACTCTTTGTGCGTAGGGGTTTCTCTAAATATATGACGTTCATCAAAATTAACGGAATGAGCAGTTAACCATTTCTTTGCTTTCCGACAAGAGGTACAACTTGGATAAGTAAAGAATGTCAGATTGTTCACTTTCATGACCTCCTAATTTTTTGTTTATGATCTATTAAACATATTGTATACCATTTGTATAACTTATGTACAGAAATATCTCTTGGGAATTTGTGAACTTTTTCTGATTTTGAAACCAATAGACTTTTACATCATTTCCGTTTTTTTCACCTATTTTCCCCAAGATGATAAACAACCGTAGTAAAACGGGTGCAAAGGGTTAATAATGCCTTGCAGTATCATAAATGAGGTTTGAGAACCTTATCTTGGTGGAAGAATGAAAATGTAAGAAAAATGAATAAATGTCATTTCTATGTGTAGATATCACCTAATCGTCACAAACTAACTTCAAACGGATATTTACTTTTATGGTAGTATTCATTTATAATATTGAGTGATGGACTTAGGGTGCAAAGGAGGGTTACATATGGATCGTATGTTTAGAGTTCTTGGGTTTTGGACTGGTATTTTTGCTGTAATGTTCTATCTAGGTGATATGACCACGACATCATTAATCTTTTTAGGCCAAACTGGATTCTTCATTATGCTTAGCTATTTAAAACTGTCCGAGCGTATGTATATTTACGTTTTCGGTGCTTACTTAACAGTGTTCTTTGCAGGATTTACTTATTGGACGACCTTTATGATGACTCCTGGTGCAGGAGGACACTAAAAAAATTCCCTTTAGCTACTAGCTAAAGGGAATTTTTTTGTATATTAAAACCCATTTAGAAATGGATTTGAGTCCATTTCAACTTCAATTGAGGTTTCCGGTCCATGCCCTGGAAGAACCGTTGTCGTCTCAGGCAGGGTCAACAATTTGTCGTGAATACTCGTTAACAGATCTTTTTGATTCCCACCAGGCAAATCAGATCTCCCGATACTTCCCATAAATAAAGTATCTCCTGCTAATACGATTCCACTTTCTTGTACATAATAAGAAATACTACCAGGTGAATGACCTGGAGTTTCAAATAATAGAAGCTTAAAATCTCCAATATTTAGGTTCTTTTCATTTGTAAGTATGTAATCAGCAGGCTTCATCCTGATCGGCTCAGTCATCATGAATAACTGTGATCCATTCAATGCGGGATCTAACAGCCACTTAGCTTCTTTCTCATGTACATAGACGGGAATGTTATAGATTTCTCTTACATGATCAACTGCACCAATATGATCAAAGTGAGCATGGGTAAGGAGAATGGCTAAAGGAGATAACGATTGATTCTCTAACCATTGAATCAGTTTATCCCCCTCCCCCCCAGGATCTATAACTAAGCATTCATTATTTGAGTTCCACAGAATATAGCAGTTGGTTTGTAAAGGGCCCAAGGGCATTTGTTTCCACTGCAAGACTTCCACCTCCATTTGTGATACTACCATTGTATCAGAACTTTCAATGTCATAAAAAGATGGAAGTTGAGGTCGACATAGAAGTGTCAAACTTTTGACCTCGACAAACTCAAGAAAAACCTATAAAATGTTAATGAGTGCATTTATGTACATAAGGTAATAATCAGCAATTGTAAAACGCATTTTAATGAAAGGGGTCATATAAATGGGTCTTGTAATTATCACTGCACTAGTTTCATTATTAGCTTTATTTGCAGTAGTAAGCACATTCAAAAATAAGAATGCAATGGGAATCCTTTTCTCATTGGCGACATTAGGTGTTTTTGGTTGGTTTACAATTATGACTGTCCTTCACTCTGGTTACCCAGGTGGTCATTAATTTAAAAATCAAATAAAGGAAAAAGCCTCCCGTTTCATGACGGGAGGCTTTTTCCTTTATTTGGATATGCACAAAAAATATTGGCACTAAAAAGTTCCTTACGGACGTTAGTAACAGGTACGTTATAATAGTTTTAAAACGGACCTGACAAAAGTGAAGTGCTGGTTGAGAATGAAGAATCCTGACGTTAAAAAGTGTGGGCAACAGCTGTTGCCCACACTTTTTAAGCTTATTGATCTAATTTACGTTGAACAGAAGAAAGTTTTCCTTCCATTGTCGACTTCTTATCCCTGCGGTCATCGATTCTGATGTTGGTTGCAACCCGTTTGATCCCCTTGTTAAATGGTGACTCATGAATGTCCTGGATCACTTGAAATAAAACAGGAAGTTCCCCTTCTATGATTGTATTCATTGGAGTAAGCTGAAAACGAATTT
Organism: uncultured Bacillaceae bacterium; assembly: GCA_963787015.1. Lineage (GTDB taxonomy): Bacteria > Bacillota > Bacilli > Bacillales > Bacillaceae_B > Rossellomorea. Next base: position 108,877 of record CAWBBM010000019.1, on the reverse strand, counting down.
TCCCTTCTTCCTCATACCCCTTAAGAATAGCATGCAAGTCCGCTACATACGAACTTACACTTGGAGATTCCGTTCCGATTGGTATAACCGTTACATCGACGATTGCCATTACATATCTGCCCCTTCTTCTTTTAGTAGTTGCACGATGGTAGATTTCTTCAAGTTGATTACTTTTTCAAGCTGATTTCCATATAAACAGGATTCGCCATTCTGCTGGCACTGAATAGGCTCTAAGGGAAGGTCTTCCAACAGTACGGATTCTTTGCCGGAAGCTGTATCCCATTTCTGTAATGAGAACGTTCCTGAGTAGGTATCAAAGGAACCTGGTTCATTTGCCACGAATGTAATCAACTGATTTCCCCCTTCTATCATATCATAATAAGGGACTAACCAATCAGAGTAACGGCTCAAGAGTTCAACTGTGAATTCAGACTGAACCTCTCCATTTGAGGTAATGAATTGATACGTAAATGTCCCCTCTTCTTCACGGGAAAAGATTGACAACAGAGTATCATTGAATTGATTAAAGTGGATACTCGCATCCACGACCATTTCTTTCTTATCATTGAAAATATTTTGAGCTATTAGAGGAGCCGAAACACTGACCTCTGCTGCATCCCACTCTTGAAAAAGAACGGAAGATTCCGATTGCCACTGGACAAATGGCTGATCGACTTCAATAGGGTCCATTGTGTTCTCTTCAATGTTTATTTGAAAGACCTGAAAACTCCAATCTTCGCCAAAGCTGGTCATTAGTAAAGTATTCTCGTTAAAATGATTCCAAGAATAAGTCAATTCATAGGAAGGTACGTTCTCTTGAAACAATACGCCACCAGATTGATCGATAATCGTCACCTGAGCTGAATAGGATGATGGAGCAGACTGAATGAGTATTTTCTCTCTATCCGGAGAAATGCTTGCGCTTACGTATGACGAAGGAATTTCATAAATTTTCTCTTTGCTTCCATCATAAACATTATAGTTATAAAAAGAAGTAGCATCATCTCCATTTTTCACAGAAAGAATTTCTGAATTGGACAGCCACCCCACATTTTCGATGAATCCATCTGTAGGAAGAATATTTGCTTTGATTTCTTTGGGTTCAGCCTGAACTTTTGTCGAGGGAGAAGATGATGTTTCTCCAGCTTGACACGCTGCAAGCCCCAGCATACATATCAACAATACAAGCATTGTCGCGCCTATCTTTTTCATCCGCTTCCCCCTCCCTATGTAATCCTTATCCATTAGTACGTTTTAGATGAGAAAATGTTTCATAATTATTAAAAAAACATTACAAAAATTCAAAAAAGTGATGACTTGATGCTTATGCATGCACCAATGTTGTCACCACGATTGATTGTTCTTTAAATTAGATGATGATTTATTCTACTCCTGATTTTCATTTTCTACAATAGTTATTTCTGGAACCTTGCCAAAGATTTTTCGAGTGAATTTTCACCCTCTCAATACGTGATTTTGCCTCCTGCGCTTTTGTCTCATCTAGCTCCGTCGGGTAGAGGGTTTTATTCATACCATCTATATACTGATACAAGGAATATGCCTAATACGTCTTGATATATTTCATTGAATTGGGATAGGGGTAAGGGATTTATTCCTTTCCCTAACTCAATCGTAAATCCCGCTTTTTTAAATTCTTTAATAAACCAGTCTTTATAGCCTGCGTAACTATCGATAAAGCGGACAGACTCGTATCCACTCACCCTGTTGAAATCTGCGGCAAGCTTTGATGCCTCTGGCGGTTCCAACCCTCCATAGCCCCAGTAAAATTCTTTTCCTTGAGTGTGAATTGCCAGAAGCCGATCAAAGTTCTCCCGCTCTGCAAGCCTTGCCATTGCAGCTGCTTCAGGCTCAGATAGAGGCTTATATCCTGGGAAATCTCTCGGAGCAGGTGCTTTTTCTTCTTTCCTTTCTTTCTCAAGCTCCCATTTAGCAGGGAACTGATTATTCAGATCCACCCCTCTTATATTCGCTTTCCATCCAGTGAAATCAGTACTTCCCCTGTTGATTTGAATTAATTCGTCTCTTTTTTCTTTAGTTGGTCCATTCAACACCAGGTCCACCCCATCTGGATTAACCAGGGGGACAAGCGATATCGTCACTCCGCCATATACCGGAAGAACTTGTATCCCTCTGAGGGATTGACCATTCGTTAATGCCAACAAATAATCATTAAGAAAGGTGATTAGGATGGACGTGGTGATCCACTCATTTGCATGAAAAGATCCATTCAGGTGAACCTTTTTCTTTCCGTTTCCCACACGCAATTCAATGAGGTCCGTTCCCGATACACTTTCTCCTATCGACTTTAATTTAATGAAAGGGTAAACCTCTTTTAAGCTCTGTACTACTTCTTCAAACTTTATTGAGTCATAGGCTTGTTTGCCTTGGACAATCGGAGAAACTACTCTCGCTGGCAACCTGATACGTGAACCGATTTGAAGTTCATTCGCATCGACTCCTTCGTTCAACAAGAGTAAAGCATCAACATTAATATTTAGCTGTTGGGAGAGCTTCCAAAAGGAGTCACCACGTTTGATGGAGTACTCCTCACCTATAAAACCAGGGAGTTTAATTTCAGTGCCAATCTTTAATCGATCTGCTTCAATAGACGGATTCGAATCGATGATCAGCTCAATCGGAATATAAAATAATTGGCTGTAATACCAAAAGGAATCTCCACTCCGAACTTTCACTTTCATGATAGAACCTCCCCATTTATATGTCCTTACTTACATGTATGAAGCGTTCAATAATTCATGACAAAAAAAAGCTTGCGATTCTTAATTCGCAAGCTTTTGATTTATTCTTTATCATGATCCCGGTATTCGGTTTCATTATAAAATCGAAGAAGATCACCGTAAATGATTTTATCAGAGTATTCGAGTTCATTATCAACACGCTCTTGGAACGGCTCACAATACTTCATGTCAGTATTTTCCTCTGTTTCTTTATTCCAGCATTGTTCACCTGCATACACATAGTCTTTCGTGATGAATCGACCGTCACGAAGAATGGCAAGATCTTCATGACCATCAGAGAAGAGATCAGAACCAAACTGAATGTCATTCTTTGTGTCAATCCCTAGAAGGTGCATGATCGTCGGCTTCAAGTCGACTTGTCCGGCAACCTTTGAAATGGTTTTCCCTTTTTGACCGGGAATATGGATAATCATAGGCACCTGTTGCAGCTGTGTGCTTACAAATGGTGTAATTTCTTTACCTAGATACTGGCTCATCGCCTTATTATGATTCTCTGAAATACCATAATGATCGCCATACATTACAATGACAGAGTTCTCATATAAACCAGATTCCTTTAAATTGTTGATGAAATTCTTCACTGCTTCATCCATATAACGAACAGTTTGGAAGTATCGATTGACCGTTCCGTCATTGGATGTGTACGGGTCGATCAACTGATCTTCTTCATCCAATGTGAACGGATAGTGATTTGTCAGGGTAATCATCTTCGTGCTAAAAGGCTGAGGCATTTCTTTCATATGTTGAACCGATTGTTCGAAGAAGGGAATGTCTTTCATACCCCAGTTAACGGAATTTTCTTCCGTTACATCATAATCCGGTAATGAATAAAAACGTTCATATCCTAAGGAATCATACATGATGTCACGATTCCAGAAACTTTTATTGTTCGCGTGCATGGCGGTTGTATAATAGCCAGTTTCTCCGAGCTTTTCTGTCATGGATTCAAACTCGTTCCCAGAATGCGTAAAGAATACAGCTCCACGGTTCAAGGGATAAAGAGAGTTGTCCAGAATGAATTCAGAGTCAGATGTTTTCCCTTGTTGTGTTTGGTGATAGAACTGATCAAAGTAATAGCTTTCTCCGATAAAGTCATTAAGGAAAGGTGTAATTTCCTGCCCATTCACTTCACTATTGATGACAAAGTTTTGAAGGGATTCAAGGGACACGATGATCAAGTTTTTGTCTTTGGCTACACCGAACATTTCGTTGTCAGGCTCGATGTAACTTGCTCTGACATAGTTATCAATATCCGACAATTCACTTCCATCTGCCAGTGCTCTCTGTGCAGAGGACTTTGATTGCAAGAAAAGATCATACACGTGATAATTATATGTCCCGATATTTTTGACCAACATTTCACGATCGAATGTCCTCGTCAATAATTGTGGTCTTTCCGACTCTGCTAAGCCAAGGTTAAAGAAAACAAGTGCTGTCGCAACGAGGAAATAAGCACGTCGGTTCGCTCTAGAATAGTTTTGTAAAGAGAACCAAGTCGGTTTTAACTTAATGAAGAGAATCAACACAATCACATCTGTGAAATAAAATAGATCCTTAAAGCTCATGATTGCACTTGCGCTCGTGCCCAAGTCAGCAAAGTTGCTCGTTTGAAATAAGACTGGCAAAGTTAAAAAGTCATCGAAGAATCGATAGAAAACGACGTTTCCATATAGGATAAACGAGAGGACGAAGCTTGTCGTGATAATGTAGCGTGTACGGGACTTATCCTTCTTTAGAAGTAATCCTATTCCGAAGATAAATAGTAAGAAACTCAGCGGGTTTATGAATAGAATAAGTTCTTGGAGTGTATTTTCTATCTTAATATCAAAGCTAGTTTTATAGACAATGTACGTTTTAATCCAAAGAAGTAGCGCAGCGATGATAATCAGCGGTACCTTTTGAGTCTTTTTCAAGTTCATTCAATCAACCTCCTTGCTACAAACGATGCATTCGTATGTAACACCTCTGAAATACAAATGGTAATATTGGGTAATTATTAACAAATAACCTTGCCTCATCTTAATCCTTTTTTTACAAAGAATCAAACCTTCTTTCATCTTGGCCGCGTATAATTGATCGTTAAGCCTTTATCACTTACCCATACTATTAGACGATTGAAACCGTTTAAAGTTTCAAAAAATCACGATTATTAAAAAACAGTTCTAATGTCATTAGGCATTAAAGACTACTAAAACAAAAAAAGAACCTTCCCTTCAGGAAAGCTCTCTTCTCGATTCATATGTTGCTCGGGTCGCTACAGCTGAGATTCTCCGATGCAATCAACCACTTCTTGCTTATTTTCCACTCACAAACTATTCAACTATGCTTTATAGAAAATAGACTAGTGACTCACCATTCTCCTTAAATCTTGTTCTTGACTAACCAGGCTGCCCCGATGACACCAGCATCATTTCCAAGGGTAGCGATACTCAGATTCGTGGAAGTACGGACTGTAGGAAAAGAAAACTTCTCGAAAAATTTCACAACCGGTTTTAATAGGATTTCACCCGCTTTGGAAACACCTCCACCGATGACTATTTTCTCCGGATTCAGCCCATTCCCAAGGTTTGCAAGGGATAGACCTAAATAAAAGGCTAGCTGGTCGATGACTTCAAGGGCAAGTCCATCGTCTTCCCTCGCTGCATCAAAAATATTTTTGGCACTGATTGTACCCTGTTCATCCCTGATGTCTCGAAGCATTGAAGCTTCCTCAGATGAATCCAGTTTTTTGTTTGCTAGTCGAACGACCCCAGTAGCTGATGCAACCGTTTCTAAACAGCCAGTCTTCCCGCAATTACATTGAAATCCACCTTCTGGAACGACGGTGATATGGCCGATTTCTCCACCTGCCCCTTTCACCCCGTGTACGACATCTCCATTGGTAATCACTCCGCCGCCGACTCCTGTTCCAAGCGTCACACACACGAGATCCTTTGCTCCGTCTCCAGCACCTTTCCACATTTCGCCTAATGCTGCACAGTTTGCATCGTTATCGATAACAGCCGATAACCCTGTTTCCATCTCAAGTAAATCCTTTAATGGCGTATTTTTGTCCCAACCTAAATTGACCGCTTCGTAAATGATTCCTTTTGCCATATCGACAGGCCCCGGTGCCCCCATCCCGATGCCCACTAGTTTATCCTTAGAATGATCTAACTCTTCTAGCTTCTTATCAATCGCTTTGGCAATGTTCACAATGATATTCTTGCCGTTTTCAGATTTATCGGTTGGAATTTCCCATTTATGTAATAGTTCACCGTACTTATTCAAAAACGCAATCTTTGTTGTTGTTCCTCCTAAATCTACTCCAACCAACCACTTTTCCGTCATTTTTATCACCTGTCCTGTTTTTCTATTTCAATTTGTATCTCATGGCGCAACATTAACAAAGCTGTTTGAAAATCTCGCGGGTCGATCAGTTGAGATTGATATAGTTCTTTTAATTCGCCTTCCATTAGTTGCAGGTCGGAAAGACGATGCCCAACATATATGATCGTTCCATAACTTTTTAGTAATTGTTGGATATCATAAATCGTTTTCATGCCATACACCTGCTTTCTATTCTTCCTATTAAAGTATAAGTGAAAACCCCTCTCTTCTCAATAGATAACAAAAGCTGTGTATGATTCAAAGCACAGTGAAAAAGAGATTTCCTTAGAGGAGTATCCAATAAGAAAATCTCTTTCTATCGACTTTATCGATCAGGGTCTTTCGGATGTAAAAATCGCGGGCGCCTGTTCTTAAGCGGCATAGGTGATCGAAGGAATACATCCCGGAATGCCCTGAAGTTGAACGGGATAAATGGCCACATATATGGAATATCGAAGGAGTTCATTCTCGATAACAGAATGATCCATAAGAATACACCAATGACGAATCCGTAAACGCCAAATAAAGCAGTGCAAATCAATAGGAAGATTCTTACCAAACGATTGGCCAGACTCATCTCATAGCTCGGTGTAGCGAATGTTCCTATCGCTGCGATGGCAAGATACAGAATGACCTCGTTAATAAAGAGACCCACTTCCACTGCTACCTGACCGATCATTAACGCAGCAACAAGGCCAAGTGCAGTCGCCAGGGAAGAAGGGGTATGAATGGCAGCCATCCTCAGAATATCGATCCCAATTTCAATGATTAAAAATTGTAGGAATAAGGGTACTTCTCCTACATCATTTGGGCCCACATAGGCAAATGCTTCCGGCAGGAGCTCGGGATGAATCGCAAATAAATAGTATAGAGGCAGTAAGAAAATTGAAGACCATATCGCGATAAATCTCACAAAGCGTAAGTATGCCCCAACAGAAGGTTTATTTCTGTATTCCTCTGCATGCTGAAGGTGATGCCAGAAGGTGGTCGGTGTAATCATCACACTTGGAGACCCGTCCACCATAATCAATACATGTCCTTCATATAAATGTGCAGCGGCTGTATCCGGTCTTTCCGTGTACCTTACCAAAGGATACGGATTCCAATGTCGTCCTGCTATGAACTCCTCAAGCGTCTTTTCACCCATAGGAAGACCATCTGTATCAATCTTGGATAGGGCATCTTTGATTTTATGAACGAGGTTTGGATCGGCTATATCCTCAATGTAGCTGACGACTATATCCGTTTTCGACCTTCTCCCGATTTGCATATATTCCATTCGGAGAGAAGGATCCCGCACTCTCCTTCTTGTTAGAGCAGTATTAAATACAATCGTCTCTACATACCCATCTCTTGAGCCTCTTACAACCCTTTCGATATCCGGTTCCTGAGGTCCCCTGACTGGATATGTCCTCGCATCAATCATAATGACTTTATCAATACCATCTACCACCAGGGCGGTTGGACCTGCTAAAACTAAATCGATAACCTGATTAAGATCATCCACTTGTTCAATTTCTATGTATGGAATGTACGTCTTCAATAGCTTTTCTAACGTATCTTCTTTTAACTGTTCAGGACTAATGCCCGCTAAGAACTCCATTAGATAATGCATGATATCATCTTTAACAAAACCGTCCACTAAAAACATCGCCATTTTTCTCTCAGCATACACAAGATCCAATTGTATTACATCAAAGCTTTTATCTACTGCTAGGATATCCTTTAAGTAATTGGTGTTTGCTTCGATCTGAGTAGAGACAGGCTTTTTCTTTTCATTTGACATCAGCCTTCACTCCAGTATCTTTACATGATTTTCCATCTTTACCATCCTTGACAAAGAACCCGGAAACCATACATCCAATCATATTCATTAATGGTTCTTCATACTATGTACAAAATGGACAAACCACTGGAGTGAACGGAATGAAACAAAGACTAAAAGAAGCCATGCCCTTTCTTGTGATCATGTGTGTCCTCGCTCTTGGTATTCAATTTATATACAAACCTCAAACGAAGGAAAGTATCATTTTCTTCCCACTAAATGAAAATGTCCTTTACCAATCTGCCACGACGATTCTCATGCTTGAACCCGAGAAGAAAAATGATCATTATGAAGTAAACTGGAAGGTATCTTCCAAGCTTGATACACCTGCTTATTTACGTCAGGATGTTGGCTTTTTATTTATGAATGGAAGATTGAAGGGGCTCATGAATGAATGGGAACAGGACACGGATCAAATTGTTGAAGAATCGACGATAAAGGGAAAAGAAAGCAGCCTGCTTCAAGCTGTGTCTTTCCATTATTCAGAGATACATGAGTCGGATACTGACTTTACAAGTGCCCAGAAAATGTCCGAAGACACCTTGTACGTGATTGATTCCAATTTCAGTCCGTTAAATGCGTTTCGCGACCCGGGTACGAATGCTGAAAAAGAGTGGAAGAACATACTGGACAAAGTGACGACTCAACAGCTCGATTACTTATGGGAAAAGGCAATCTCCTCTATGGAGATCCCTATTGAAAATTATACCTCCATCCCTTTATCTCAACTCCCAAAGGTAGCGGAGGAGCCTTTGGAAGGATTCACGCAGCAAGAATGGGATCGATTGATCGGAAACCTATGGGAGGGGCTTTATAAAAATTATTATTTAGGGTTAAAGAAAGAGGACGGAACTGTTATTGATTCAATAGACAGTGCCATCCCCCTTATATTGGTGAAGAAAGACCGAAGTGAAGTTCTTGTGCTGCTCATTGATAAAAATGGAGAAGCTTCCCTGCTCAGGCAACAGATTTCTAATTAAGTGCCTCCCTTTAATTCTTTATAAAGCTTTTCATACTTTTCATCCTGCCTATTTAATTCATAGGCTTTTTTTGCATGTTTAAGAGCTTCCTCCTCTTCCCCTGAATCAATGAGGATTAAAGCGAGATTATAATGAGCTTCATGAAATTGTTCATCTTCTTCTATAGCCTGGACCAAATGCTTCTTCGCCCCAGCCAGCTTGTTCTGCTTGATTTCAGCATAAGAAATGTAGAAATAAGTCTGAGCATTTGGTGCCCCTTCTTCAACCACAGGGGTCAGGATCTTCTCCGCTTCCTCCCATTGTTCGTTTGAAATCCTTTCTTGTGCAACCCCATTCACGGTGTCCACATCCCATGAGGATGAATCCGTACCAACTCCATTCCATACCAATCCCCCTATGAGGACGATGCTTCCCCCAAGAAATAGCAATTGGCGGAGAGGTCGGAAATCCTTAGGCAAACTGACGATCCCTGCAGCAAGGAACCCACCTATCAATCCACCGATATGCCCTGCATTATCAATACCGGAAATGGTGAAGCCCAGGACTAAATTTAAAAGGATGACGGCAATGATATTAGTCCCCATCGTCCGGAAGAACACTTTAGGATACAACACACCAAAGTACAGGAGAGCACCGAAGCAGCCAAAGATTGCCCCACTTGCCCCGGCTGAAAGATTGGATGTAAACAAAAAGCTTGCTAGAGAACCTGTTATACCGGACAACATATATATCAGAACGAACCGAACCCGGCCGAACATTTTCTCAACAGCCGTTCCCAGATAATAAAGGGCCAGTGTATTCATGAGTAGATGAATGAATCCTATATGTAGAAAGATCGGAGTCACGAGTCTCCACCATTCTCCTTCAATCATGAGCGGATTGTACTTAGCACCGAATTGAATAAGCGTTTGTGAATTCTTACTTCCTCCATTCAGTTCAAGAATAAAGAACATAATTACCTGAAGCGCAATGAAGAAATAAGTAAAGAACGGTTTTCCCCTCTCGAAGAGCTGTCTTTCCTTTTGAAGATGCTTGGAAGACGCGGTCATGGTCATGTTTTTCACCCACTCCACGTTTGACTCCAGCACTTCAGGGGGAAGCTCCCATTTCCCTTCATTGAAAAAAGGATCGTTCTTGAGCGTTTCAACACTTTCATCACCATGAAGCAGGGTAGGCTGGATCGTCGTCTTTTGTCTAGTAACGGATTCATAAAATAAATCAGGATCAGAATCAACAGGAGGAAAGGTTGAAATGTAAATATTTCTTACTTTAAGCTGCCTCTTCCTCAAGGATTTCCTGATTTTCTCTCCGTTCACCGAGGTTAATTCCAAATCTCGCTTGACCCAGTTCCCCCAATCCAAGTCTTTACGAACGATTCGGATGATATCCCATCCCTTCACACCTGTGTTCTCCAACCATATTTCATCCTGTTCGGGAGAAAGGTTAAGGATTCGATAGTGTTTATTCTCCACTAAGTGGTGGGCAATCTTCCAAAACAAATAATGATATCGTAAATCCACATTATCCACTACTTTCTTTTCAGCTCTTTTTTATGTATAAATGCTATTTGTCTCGTTGTGAGTTGCCTTTGCTCGGTTCAATGAACATCGTGCTTGAGTGAAATGGAATACGAACAACCTGCCAAACGCAATATACTTAGAGAACATGATCTATCCCTACTATACCTAACCCTTTCTTATACTGTAAAACAAAAAAGACTGTAAGAGAGTGTTTCATACCCCCTTACAGTCTTTTTTCGCTCATGTTACCCTCTAAATGCACCTTGAATGAATTTTGAGCGAATGCCAGGTATCCCCATCGCTGCTTTTACGGCAAATTTTCGAATGATGAAGTTCCCAAGGATTACATTTAATAATCGATATCGATTAGGAATCAGGAAAAGAACCAAACCGCCTAACACTAACCATTTTGTCCATCCGTTCATGATGATCCCTCCTACTGATAGTTTGGATCAAAATCTATTTCCTTATCCCACGAATTCATCTAAATATCCCACTTTATGTACTCACCAATAAAGAAGCAACATGACCACTCCAGCAATAAGGCTTGAAAGAGCATTCACAAGCTCATTATTCATCCAGTACCCTTTCGTCCTATCCGTAGGTTGTCCACAATGACAGGTTGATTCTGTTTGTATCCCACACGCTCTACACTGGTATTCCAATTGAATATATGCCCCCAGTACGGTATCTGTGAGGTTCCCCAAAAATCCAGAAACAATGATAAGCCAAAAGAGAGGAGTATCCATTTCTTCCAACACGAGCATCGAGACCAATGAAATAAAGGCTGCACCAAAAAGAGCAGCTATCGTTCCCATCGTAGAAACCGCACCGGATGTTCCTTTGGGTACTCTCCTGAACGTTCTGACAGAAAACGGCTGCTTCCGACTAAGGGGACCAATTTCAGACGCCCAGGTATCAGCGTTTGCACCAGCAATCGCAGCTACAAAGGCTAAAGTCCACACATCATTTCCGGTCATAGTGAATAAGAAAGCAAATAGTGCAGCGGGTCCACCATTTGCCAGTACTTGCTGCCAATCTCTTATTGACGTTTTGGCGAGACGTTCTTCGATTCCCAGCTTAGCCTTTTTAAAAAGATGGGACCAAATGCTTGAGGAGAGAAAGAATGCCCCTAATACGAATAAGCCCCGAACACCGTAAGCGTAACTTATGAATAAACCGATAACCACACTCATTAAAGCACCGGAAAAACGTAAATTTCTGGTTCTCCATCCTAAAAGAGCGATAGCGAATATAAAGAAAATAAGAAAAAAATACTCAGTCTCAACCATCGATTCGTCCCTTATCCGTCAAGAGTATTTTAACAGGCATATCAAAAGATTCGACAGGCAATGTTTCGACTATTTGTTCTTCAAAGGCAAGAGACATCGCTAGACCTGAAAAGTCAGACAGCAACCGGTCATAGTACCCCCCTCCAAACCCGAGGCGATACCCCTTTTTTGTATAAGCCAACCCAGGAACGATCATTAATTCAATGGAGTCATGTTGTACTGATCTGGATTTATCGGGATCCGGTTCATATAAACCAAAAAAGGATTGTTCCAACTCACGGAAAGTGTTCAACTCATAAAAGACCAATTGATGATTCTTTGGGAAACACTTTGGCACTACTACGGTCTTTCCCTCTTCCCACCCTCTCTTAATGATATTCCACGTGTTGATTTCAGGAGTTTTTGAAACGGTTATACCTATCATATTACTTCCAACCCATTCAGGGGACTGAAAGAGGCGCTGTTCTACTTCAAAGCATTTATCCTGAAACTCTATATGATCAATCGATTGTAATACTTGAAGCTGCAACTTCCTTAACTCTTTCTTTCTCATCAATTCCCTCCACCTTCCTATACAGATACTATTTTAATGGATATAACATGGAAATGCGATGACTGATGACCACTTCCGCAAAGTGTATAATTCGAATACCGGAAAAATGCATAAAAAAAAGCAGCGGATAAAATCCGGCTGCTTATTTCGTTTCGCGGTGAAGAGTCACACGCTTTAATTTCGGGCAATATTTTTTTAGCTCTAGACGGTCTGGGTTATTACGCTTGTTCTTAGTAGTAATATAGTTACGCTCACCAGTTTCTGTGCAAGCTAAAGTAATGTTTACACGCATTATTATTTCCCTCCAAACATATACAACTTCTACTATTCATACGACTTTTCTATAATATCACTTTTCTTTAGGAAATGCTAGTCCGTTTTTAATTCTATCACTTAAATTTGAAACCTCTTCTTCCATAGCTCCTTCGATGGCATATACTTTTCCATTTTTCACTTCAAAAGGCTTGAATGAAAAGTCCAGCATATAGACCATCATATTTAGACCATTGGTTATTGGATAGTAGTAAAGGCTCCCTTTAGAAAGGGATTTCTTCCATAACTGCAGTCCCTTTAAATTTAGAGGATAAATAGACTTTTTAACAGATTCGGCACATGAAACAATATTGGTGATGGCAACAAGCTTTCCACTATAATTCCAAAATGTATCCTTCGATAAAGAAAGGACTCCCACTCCATCCTCCTTACAACCTAGCCACTCAATCAGGAAGAATACCTTTAGGTGCCTCATTTCTTTTGTTGTATTTTCCATTTCAAATGTGAAGGAGTCTCCCCACGCTTCGACTTCTTCCCTGATTTGCACTTTTATTCCCGTAAGTGAGGATACGTTTTCTGAATGAAGAGGTACGTACTCATTATTGTTGTTCCAGGCTATTCCTTGAATATGGAAATTTCGACTCAGATTCTCCTTCATTAGCCTCTACACCTTTTGCCAGATTTTTATTTTCTTACTATAATACCTTGCAAGCTCCATAGCGAGATTTCGTCTTTCAGCCTTGGAATAAATAATGAAGCCTCTATTCGGTGCACTGATGATTCTCGTGCTTCCACCATCCCTATGATCAAAAACGATTTCTTTTTGACTTGAGGATGATGGAACCGTTTCAAGCAATTTAGCAAGGACCAAAGGCTTCTTTCCATTCGGACAGGCAACTTGAAGCCTTGTAATGAAGGGTTCCATAAAGGCTTTTGAACCCTTGAATCCTTTCATTAATGAGGGGTGAGAGAATTGGCCCTCCATGAGGTCTTCCCTTGCACCCTTGTATTCTTCAGGATTACCGATGTCCCTCCAATAAGCACTTGTCTTAAAAACATAAACTTCTTCATCATTTAACAGAAGTTGGGGAATGAAATCCTGACCAAAATCCCTGACGTCCTTATGGGCATAGCGATCAAGCAGCCCGGGATCCAGCATATAAACTCCCGTATTAACCTCATTCCCTTCCCATTCTAGAGGCTTTTCAATGAACTCAACTAATTTACGATTTTTGTCTGCGTGGCAGATTCCATACTCTTTTGGAGTTGCCACTTCCTTTGCAACTACCGTCATCACCGCTTTTTTCTCATAATGAAATTCAATCACCTTATCGATGGGAAGATTCGTAAAGGCATCACCACTCAAGACAAGGAACGGTTCACGAAATCTATGGCGTGCAAGAAACACACCGCCTGCAGTGCCGAGTGGGGATTTTTCCTCGAGATAGGTGATATTCACATTGAAGCGTGAACCATTTCCGAAGTAATCTTTAATGGTTTCACTTTTATAACATGTGGTAATCAGGATATCTTTAATTCCATATGCCTTTAGAAGGTTAATGCTATATTCAAGAATTGGCTTATTCAAAATCGGGACCATCGGCTTCGCAATCGACATTGTATAAGGTCTTAAACGCTTGCCTTCTCCTCCTGCCAATATAACGGCCTTCATCTTTTTAACCCTTCCACTTTTGTTTGAAGAAGTACATCTTCGTATACATGAATCGTTTGGTCTGCAATCCGGTCCCAGCTAAACATCGATTGGGCCATTTTGAATCCGAGTTTTCCTAACCTTTCCGATTTCAAGGGATCTTCAATTAAGGAGACAAGTTGGGTATAAAGGCTTTGTTCCTGATTTGGCTCAAACAATAAACCGGTTTGATCATGCTTGACGATGCTCTTAAGTCCTCCTGTATTAGAAGCGACCACTCCTTTGCGGAAAGCCATCGCCTCTAAAGCGACAATTCCGAATGGTTCGTAAAGACTTGGAAAAACGACAGCTAAGGAATTCTTCAAATAGTCGTTCCGTTCTCTGTCAGAAATGTACCCAACGAATGTTACAAGATCCGCAAGATCACCCTGGATGACCATTTGGCGGTAATGTTCAAGCATTGGCCCCTTCCCTGCTATGATAAATGAGATCTTGAAACCTTCTTTCTTTAATTGTGAGGCTACCCGAATGATTGTATCGAACCCTTTTTCATGAACCATTCTTCCGATTGAAAAGAAATAAGGGGACGATGGCTGTTGAAACGAAAACGTGGAAGACTGATCCAGCTTTTTAAGCTCCACTCCATTTGGTATTACGGCAATCGGGGCTTCAATCGTAAATAGGCTCTTGATTTCTTCTTTCATATGTTCGCTGCATACAATTAAATGATCAGATGCCCCGATGAGTAGCTGCTCTTCCCTGTGAATCTTGTGTTGCAAGTCGGTATATATTCCTTGATTCCTACCGTGCTCTGTTGCATGGATGGTCGTGATAAGTGGAAGGGGATAATATTCTTTTAATTTCATTGCTGACGTTGATACAATCCAATCATGAGCATGAATATGAGTGATTCTTTCATCTCTCATTAAATCATGGGCGTAATGAATGAAAGCCTGATTTAAATCAAATACCCACTTAAAGAAATCCTCTTCATAGGGATGCAGAGGATGTACCCGATGGATCGTGACACCTTCCATTATTTCAAGTGTGGGTGCATCATTTGCTTTCGTTGTAAGAACATGCACCTGTTTTCCTTTTTTCACAAGATTATTGGCTAAATCATATACATGTCTCGATAACCCTCCCACTATGTTCGGCGGATACTCCCATGAAAGAATAAGGACTGAATTCCCCTTCTCCTTTCCCTCTGTCCTGCCTCCTGAAAAGAGCTTACCCAGAATTTCGTCTGATGGAATGGAGTTGACCTCTCTCCTATGAAGGAGTAAATGTTCATCACATCTCCCATCCATCAACTGGTCAAATAACCGATCAAATTGCAAAGTGGTTAATCCTTCGCTCTCATGAACACCTTCCATGCAAGCGACCCATTCTCTCATAAGCTGATGAGTCAACTCTGACGGCTCTGTTAGGTTGAACAATTGGTCCAGTTTCTCTTCCATTCGATGTACTATCCGTATATTCTTTATGGCTTCGTCAGATAGTATCGGAGTTTGCTTCTCCATACCAAGGTATCCGAAACCCACCCTTGATAGGGCAGTAGGCGTTTCCAACCATTTGTCCAACGAACAGGGGAACCTCTCCTCTATAAGACTCTTTAAACCTTTATATTCAGTAATATTTTTAATTATGGCAATGGAAAGGGAATAATTGTGTTGCCCAAAGGATTCAATGCAAGCCTCTGATACGGGCATAAGCTTCAATCCTCTAGGAGATCGGATGACTCCGCTATCATGCTCCTTTTCACTATGTTCATACGAGAATGCAGAAATATAGCTGGCTTCGATTCCCTGCTGAGTAAGGTAAAGATCGATTCCTGGGACATATGCGGCCTGAGGCAGCCAGAATGATGTTGGAATCATCTGGAGGTGATGTTTATATAATAATATACTCATTCGAATTTGAGATTCGATGGCTCTTGGCGTCCGGTAATGGGTTAACGGAAACGAATTGACCGTCGTTGGAATCAATATGGCTTTTCCTGACTCTATCAGTTTCTTATAGGCTTGTACGAGATTCATATCATGGCTAGACCATTGAGAGTAAATCAACTGCCACTTGTTTCGATCATGGGGCATTGCTTGAATAAGATTGGATTGAATAATGGATTGGGCCCTTTCCTTGAACTCCTCACACATGAATAGAGAAAAAAGCTGGGGATTCATCACGACAGGAGTGGGGTTTCCATCGTTCCGCTGAAGAAAATCGATCAGTTCTCCGTTTTCAAGGAGTAATGTAGAAAGTAAATCTTCCCGTTCGTATCTGTGTGAGAATGTGAATTCGTTAAATTGTGGATAAACAATCAATGTTGAATCCGTGTTCATGCTTTCTCCCCCCGATTCAAAGTATAATACGAGTAGGTACTCACATGCTCCACCCACTTCGGTTCTTTAATTAATCCTTGCTCAAATTCTGCCAATTCCTTCATGCTATGGGATTCTTGATGGTGAGAAGTCCTAGGTGTGTGAAGAACGTTGGATCGAGAGATGGCAACAAAGTCCCCTGAAGGTAACCGTAACCCTATTTCCATGGTGTAACTTCTGTTTTCCTTTAATCCGTTTACAAACCAATCCGATTCTGTAAAGGGGACGTATGTATCAGAATAGGCATGGTGATTATGCCCGTTAAAGGAAATCGAAGTAATATCATATAAGCGGAGGACATACGGCTGAGGTTCTGAATTCATTTTAAAATGATCTTGTATGTGCCGAATCCATTCTTGTGAAATGTCCCAATAGCAATAGATTCTAGAAGGAGTAGAAAATGTAAGCGATAACTCTGTTGCTAGTGGATTTTTCACTTTTTGCATTTGACTATTCCTGCCAAATGAAGCTCTTCCTACACGCTTCTTCGGTGCTGCTGCTTCAATGTCCTCCACTGCCTCAGGTTCTGTGACATTTCCTAAAGCTTTCTGGTACTTTACCCATTGGTATTGAACCTTTCCTACAGTTGTATCCAGTTCTTTTGCAATCTTCCTGAATGACACTCCTTGATCTTTCAACCTAATAATTTCTGTGATCAAAACGATACCTCCCATAGGGTAATCAAATAGTATATATATTCAATCTAAAAATTATGACAATTAATCTTAAATTTATCGTAACACCCTATTGAAAAACCTACAATGAACACATTTTGTCGTATCTTGTTAAACGTGGTGATAGTAGCATTCAACTTGCATTTTTTTTGTGATTTATTTCAATGAATCACTATTAAAGCGGTTACATCTTTTTAACGACAATTTTCTATGTTAAAGGAAGAGAGGGATTCGACAAAAAACTGGTTTTCCCTACACATTTATCCTTCCATCATATAGAGATACACCCCTAACTATGCTATAACTAAAGGAGAATAATACAGCAAGAGGTGATATAGTGGAATACCTATTCATTGGATTAGTAAGCTTCTCTATCCTATTACTCGTCATTTCGTTTTTCCAACGGGATCGGTATCGGGATATTGAAAGAGAAATGGAAGAATTGTCTATGAACGTACTTCAGGAGCATTATCAGTTAAAGAAGAGGATACGAGTTCTTGAGGAAGAGCTGATGATGGATGGGGAGTTGACATTCAAAAAGAAGCCAATAAATGAAATCATTAAGAATCAAGTGATTTCCCTTCACCAGCAGGGTGTACATATCGACCAGATCACGAAACAGTCAGTGCTACCAAAGGAAGACGTCCTTACCATTATTAATCAGTCAAAGGGCAATGCAAACCTGTAACGTTTTGGCCACTCCAAAAAAGAGTGAACGGTGTATGACTCCAGATAAGTCATACATAGAATGTTTGTTTTACCTGATGAATGGAAAAGAACGGCTTCTCTCTTTGAGTAAGCCGTTCTTTTCCATTTCACAAATATTAAAAGATGTTAGCTTCTCTCGATTTCGAGTCTAAAAAGCGAGAGCCAGATACAACTTACATTTTAAATGTTTTCACAAGCTCTGATAGCTGATCTGCTTCTTGAATCAAGTCATCAGATTGGACATATAAGGTTTCAATTAAACCATTTTGTTCCTGAACGGAAGAATTTATGGTAATCGTTCCATCTTTAAATTCTTTTCCGACAGCTGATACGCTTTGAAAAGCCTCTTGAATGTGATGTTTATATTCCTTTAATAATTCCAGACTACCTGAGATTTCAGTTATATTTTGAACCATTCCCGAAACCTGTTCTTTCATTTCCTTAAAGTTGTCTCCGGTCGATTCGGTATACTCTTTTCCTATCTCAAGCTCCATATAACCATCCTTTAACGATCTTGATACTTCATTGGATATTTGTTGAACATTCACCACACTATGATTGATTTCAACTAATGAAGAATCTACCTCTTGAGCTAGTTTCCGAACTTCGTTGGCTACAACGGAGAACCCTTTGCCGGCTTCGCCCGCCCTTGCTGCCTCTATGGATGCATTAAGAGACAATAAATTGGTCTGGTCGGCTATTTTCTTTATCGTTTTAATGAGAGTGTTGATATCCATTGCACTGTTTTCCAGTTTATCAAGAAGATTATAGGTCTCTTTGATTTTATCGTAAACCATCTCAATCTGATTAATAGTGGAATTCATTGATTCGTAACCTTTATCAGTGATCGTTTGCATAAATGAAGAAAGTGCTAAAAGTGTTTGACCGTTCAATTCGACTTGCGTTACTTGATCATTAAAGGTTTGATAATTATGATTCAGTTGATGAGCCGAGGCAGCTTGCTCTTCAGAACTACTGGATAGGCTATACATAGAATCAGCAACCTGATGACTTGATGCATTGATAGAATCAGCCAGATGCTTAATATGCTGACTATTACTTTGAACTGTGTAAGAGCCATCTTTAATCGCTACGACAAGCTCTCTTAAGCGTTCCACCATATGTCTGATAGATGAATTCAACTGACCTATTTCATCTTTGCTTCTAGTTGGGGGAACCGAATGGGTCAAATCACCTTGAGCTACAGATTTGGTAACGGTAAGAATGTTCGCAATGCTCTTTTTGATTTTATTCGATACCCGGTTTACAATCAATCCACTAGTGATGAATGAAAGTAAGGCAAAGCCTATCAACCATATATAAAGAGTATTCATATTTTTTTCCGTTGTCTTCATAACCGTTTCTTGCTTTTGAAGGGTACGATCACGTATTTCTGATAATAGCTTATTGTTCTCATCTCTTAGGATACTAATCTTCATTCTCGCATCGGTATAGATTTCTTCATCTAAACGCACCACAGCTGGAGCAATTTCTTTAATAAATAAATCGTCTATGGTCTGATTATTTTGAGAAAACGTTTGAATCAGTTTTTTGTCTTCACCGTTTATGTGATTGAGTACCTTGTCTGTGTTACGATTAAGCTCCGACCGTAACTTCCGATATTCTTTCACATCTTCATCATTCAAAAATGTTATGTAATCCGCAATCCTAATATCCTTTGCATTAATTAGTCTACTAAGTTCAGTTACTTCAACAGAATCTTCGCCAGTCTCTTTCATAAATCGCATGTCTTGCATTAATTGGTTCATACTAAATAAAGCCAACCCTACGCAAGAAATAAACAATATAGCATTCAGCATGAACGTATAGGCAAGTTTATTTTTAATGGAATGTTGAAATGACAATTCAGAAAAAAATCGATTATTTTTAAACATCCTGACGTACTTTCTCAAGGGCAATGGTATCTTTTTCATTTAGTCCTCCTGTATACATTACTTTGTGTCTATTAAGAATATGTACCAAATTACCCATTCTTTCTATACTTTCACCATTATCTTAATATAATCTTTACAATCCTTCATATTGCGCCGCTTAGTAAAATGAATCCAAGAAAAAAAGCATCCTTCAAAATCTGAAGGATGCTTTTTCCATTAATTATTTAAATCGAAACGTTCACCTGTTACTAAGAATATGACATTTTCACAGATATTTGTAACATGGTCCGCTACACGCTCAATATATCTGCACGTAAAGGCCAATTGAGTAATCTGGTTGATATCATTTGGATAGTTAGGAATATAGGTCATCAGTTCCTTTACTAATAGACCATATAATTCATCTACCTCATCATCACGGTCCGCCACTTTTTTGGCCATGGAAGCATCCTCGGAGTAAAAAGCCATCATCGCTTCTTCAAGCATTTCCTCTGCAATAGCCAGCATGTTAGGAATTTCTTCTATCGGTTTTATTAATTTTTGATTCCCGATATGCAATGTGGATTTTGCGATATTCGTAGCCATATCCCCAATGCGTTCAATTTCCGAGCAGATTCTAAGTGCAGAGATGATTTTCCGTAAGTCCGTTGCCACAGGAGATTCTTTTGCAATTAAAATAATGGCAAGATTATTGATTTCATTATCATATTGATTGATAATATGATCTTTTTTGATGATTTCTTCAGCTTTTGTGATATCTTGTGTCTTTAAGGCTTCGACGGACTCTTTCAGAGATACTTTCGCAAGATCTGCCATTTCAAAAAGCTTTTCTTTTAATTCCTTTAAATTATTATCAAAGTTTCTTCTTATAGCCATCCAAATTCCCCTTTGCAAAGTAATGATGAAGATCTATATTCATAAAATTAACCAAATCGACCCGACACATAATCTTCTGTTCGTTTGTCAATGGGATTAGAAAATATTTTATCGGTTTCATCTAATTCAATCAAGTCTCCTAATAAGAAGAATGCCGTTTTATCAGAAACCCTCGCTGCCTGCTGCATATTATGAGTAACAATAACGATCGTATATTGTTTCTTAAGCTCACCGATCAACTCTTCAATTTTAACTGTAGAAATAGGATCCAATGCTGATGTCGGTTCATCCATCAATAGGATTTCAGGCTTTGTTGCCAAAGCTCTGGCAATGCAAAGACGTTGTTGCTGTCCGCCCGACAGACCCATTGCAGGGGCATCTAATCGATCCTTTACTTCATCCCATAACGCAACACTTTTCAAAGTAGACTCTACAATTTCATCAAGCTCTTTCTTTTTTTTCACTCCATGAACTTTAGGACCGAATGTTATGTTGTTATAAATACTTTGGGGGAATGGATTTCCCTTTTGGAACACCATCCCTACCTTTTTTCTCAATTCGACTAAGTCGACTTTGTCAGACAGGATATTGTTTCCGTCATAGTTGATTTCACCAGACATTTTAATTCCTGGAACAGAGCGATTCATTAAGTTCAAAGTCTTAACGAATGTTGATTTTCCACAACCTGATGGTCCAATGATCGCCGTAACTTCTTTATCATAAATAGGAAACGTAATATTTTTTAATGCATAGTTATTTCCATACCATAAATTTAAGTCGTTTACGTTAAAAACCGTTTTTTTTGTTGTTGCTACTGACACTCGAAACCCCTCCAACTAATGATCAACTGAAACGTCCTGAAATATAGTCTTCCGTTCTCTTTTCTGATGGGTTTGTGAAAATTTTCTCTGTTTGATCAAACTCCACTAAATCTCCATTATAAAAGAATGCCGTCTTGTCAGAGACACGGGATGCCTGTCCCATATTATGAGTAACAATCACTATTGTGTACTCTTTTTTTAAATCGGTGATCAATTCTTCAATCTTCGCATTCGAGATTGGATCCAGAGCCGAACACGGTTCATCCAATAACATGACAGTCGGTTTCATTGCGATTGTACGTGCAATACATAACCGTTGTTGCTGCCCACCGGAAAGTGACAATGCCGAAGTATGCAGACGATCTTTTACTTCATCCCAAAGTGCCGCTTTTGTTAAACTTTCTTCTACAAGTTCATTCAGCACACTCTTCTTTTTCACTCCAGAGAATTTCAGGGCGTGGACAATATTTTCATAAATAGACTTACTAAATGGGTTCGGCTTTTGGAAAACCATCCCGATTTCTTTGCGAAGGGCCACAACATCAATGTTCTTACCTAGAAGATTCACATCTTCATACATGATTTTCCCTTCAGCACGGGCGATTGGAACCAAATCATTCATACGGTTAATCGTACGTAAAAATGTTGACTTTCCGCAACCGGAAGGACCAATCAAAGCTGTTACAGCATTTTTTTCAATTTCCATATTGATATTTTTAACCGCGTGATTATCACCGTAATAGAAGTCTAGATTTTGAACATCAATGATCGTTTCTTTTTTGACTTGTTCAGCTACTCGTGAGGAACGCTCCTGTTTTGTTTCTAATTGAACCGACATGTATTATCACACCTTCTATTATTTAGTCGCCGTCATTTTATTATGAATGTAGCTCCCGATGAATCGAGCACCTAGGTTAAAGATTAATACGCTAAGAATCAGCACTGCTGATGCTCCAGCCGCCTTTTCATCAACATCAGGAATTAACCCTTGGGTATTGACAGCCCAAATGTGAACAGCCAGAGTTTCGGCCGGTCTGAAAAGGTTTAATGGTGATGTAGGTGAAAATGGATTTAGATTCAAGTAGTCCAGTCTTGGAGTGGACAATCCGGCAGTAAATAGCAATGCAGCTGCCTCACCAAACACACGTCCTGATGCTAAGATAGCACCGGTTAAGATAGATGGGAAGGCTCCTGGAATTAATACCGTCTTCACTGTATGCCAGTTGGTAATCCCTAATGCCAGGCTTGCTTCCTTCAGTTCACGGGGAACACTTCTGATCGCATCTTCACTTACACGAACCAATACAGGCAAGTTAAACACCGTCAAGGCAAGAGCTCCTCCTATGATGGTATATCCCCAACCAGTTGTATTAACAAACACTAGTAATCCAAACATTCCAATTACAATAGATGGTAATGATGCCAACACTTCTATACATGAGCGAATGGAACTCGTAATTTTGCCCGGCTTGGCATATTCAGCCATGTAAATGCCTCCGCCAACGCCTAGAGGAACCGTTATGACCATTGTAATAAGCAGGATATAGAAGGAATTAAATAATTGATCACGAATCCCCCCACCTGCCCTGACTGCACTGGATGGAGTAGTTAAGAAATCCCATGTTACATATGGAAGACCTTTAATTAATATATAAGAAAATAGAGCAACTAATAAGGCAATAATGATCGTTGCTATACCAATGAAAACACCTGTAGCAATCTTGTCTGCTCTCTTACTATTCATTAGATTTTCCTCCTAGATGATAAGTAGCGAATTAATAAGATAAATACGAAAGACATGATTAATAGGATCAGTCCCATTGACCAAAGAGTGTTATTCTCTACACTACCATAGGTAGTATGACCCATATTTAGCGTAATAATTGTTGTCAACGTTGCAGATGCATCTAAAATACTTTGAGGAAGATCTCTTGTATTCCCTATAACCATCTGGACCGCCAAAGCCTCACCGAACGCTCTTGCCATACCTAGAACAACTGCTGTAAGTAACGTTGGTAGTGCAGCTGGAATCAGCACTTTCCGAATGGTTTGCCATCTCGTTGCCCCCAGTGCATATGATCCATCCCGTAAACTTTTCGGCAATGAACTCATGGCATCTGTAGCAATCGTTGTGATGGTAGGTAAAATCATGACTGATAATACAATCATTCCTGCCAGCAGTGAAAACCCTATACCGGAAGAATTCTCACGAATGAAAGGAACTAATACTGTAAGCCCTATAAATCCATAAACAACGGAAGGAATTCCCACAAGGAGTTCAACAATCGGCTGCATGATCTTTCTTCCCCATGATGGGGCAATATCCGTCATAAAGATAGCCGCTCCAATACCTAGCGGTGCTGCAACTAAAGCAGAAAGAATAGTAACAGCAAAGGATCCGAAAATGAACGGAAGAGCACCATACAGTGGATTCTCACCTGTAGGATTCCAATCTTTACTAGTTAAGAACTCAATTGGACTTACACCATTTTTAATAAATGATTGTAAACCTTTCGAAGTTAAGAAAATCGTAATGGACAATGTTGCGGCAATCATTATGACCGCACTTAATGTCACCAGAAATTTTCCCTTAAATTCGCCGTTCATCCAAGATCTATTGCTTTTAATCAGCCTCTTTGAGGCAGGTAGTTTGTTTTCCATATCCGTAAACACCCCTAAATACGAGATAATAGGGTAAATGCCCTTACGCATTTACCCTATCAATTTATTTAATTCCTTCATCAATTACTTCTTCGTTTGTTTTCCTTCAGCGTCACGTTCTACTTCCATTTTTGTAGAAGGAATGTAACCTTGATCTTTCAGTAATCCACTTTGAACATCTTCACTCATCATGTAATCAAGGAATGTTTTAGCTAAACCATCAGCTTCACCTTTAGTGTAAGAGTGCTCATATGCCCAAATTGGGAATTCCCCTTTTTGTACATTTTCGTCAGTTGCTTCAACACCATCGATTGCAAGTGGAGTTACACTGTCATCTGTGAAATAAGAGAAAGCAAGGTAACCGATCGCTCCATCTGTTTCGTTGATGATTTTTTTCACTGTGTTAGAAGAATCTTCTGTGATTCCTTCAGCAGGATTTTCTCCATCTAAGCCAAACTTAACGAAAGTTGCGCGAGTACCAGAAGAGTCAGGACGGTTTACAAGAGTGATCTTTTGATCCTTACCACCAAGCTCTTTCCAGTTTTTGATTTCACCTGTGAATACTTTTTTAAGATCTTCTTTAGAAATGTCTTCGATACCAACATTAGGATTAACTGCAGCTGTCATACCTACAACCGCTACTTTATGGTCAACTAACTCGTCCGCTGGAATTCCTTCTTTTTCTTCAGCGAAAACGTCCGAGTTACCGATTTGAACTGATCCTTCAGAAACTTGGGATAATCCTGTACCAGATCCACCTGCGTTTACTTGAATGTCTGCATCTGGATTTTCTGCCATGAATTCTTCAGCTGCCGCCGCAACGAGTGGTTGCATTGCAGAAGAACCTGAAACTACGATTGAACCTGAAGCTGTTTCTGAACCTTCTTTATCGTCTCCAGCGTTTTCATCCTTGCTGCTTTCATTCCCACATGCAGCTGCAAATGCTACTAGCATTGCGATCATTAAAAGCAAACCGTATTTCTTGAAGTTCTTCATTCTTTAATTCCCCCTAAAATATTGGTTGTTTTGTCCTACGAGTACTAGATTAATAGATGAGTGTTAATTGGGTTTTAACCGATTGTAAAGGTTTTGTAAATTCGACATTTTTCTTCTTGCTTTTTAACTTGCCACACTGTTAAAACCCTTTTGAACACTTAATAAACATAGTATTAGATAAGGTTTTAAAAATTATGTATTGCCTATTTTAAATGGCACATTTTTTTGGATTAACCTTGATTTTCATATTCAAAGGAAAAAAGATTGCCGTCTTTTGAGTGAAAAGACTTATCGTGATGAAAGAACACCAAAAAAAAAGCTGATTTCTACAATAGAAATCAGCTTCCCCATTAATTAGTTGTTTTCTTCTCTTGCCTCTTGCATTTGTTCTTCCGCCTCTTTGGCATTTTCGACTTTCTTATCAATAGATGTAGGATCTTTCACTTCTTCTGCCCGCTTCTTCTTTAATTCAAAGTACTTATCCATTACTCGCTTAGAGATATACTTATTCACATAAGGATCTGAGACTCCACTTGCCTGTATATGGGAAGCAGGAACCAATGTGGCATAAGCAACTTCTGGATGATCAAATGGCGCGTACCCGATCAGAGTCGTGTTATAGCTTAATTCGCCATCAACATACGTCTCTGCGGTACCTGATTTACCTGCTGCATTATATGGTGCATCTTTAAATTGTGTATATGCGGTTCCCTGAGGGTTATGGTAGACCCGATAGAACCCTTCTTGTACGTGCTCGATTTGTGCTTGAGTCGCATCAATGCGATTCAGAACATTCGTCTCTTTTTCAAACAGGATGGGACCGAGACTTTCCTTATCATTGGTAGGCTCCCTAATCTCCTTCATGATATGAGGTTGTACCCGGTATCCATCATTCGCGATGGTTGAAACGTATTGAGCCAGCTGCATGGTTGTGTACGTATCAAACTGACCTATGGCTAAATCAAGTAAGAAACCTGGATTTGTCTTCGTTCCTGTCAGTCCTGCAGATTCACCAGGTAAGTCGATACCTGTAGGTACTCCTAAACCGAATTGAGCATAGTGGTTTCTGAAAATACCAAATGCTTCTGGATTATTCACGATTGGTTCATTTGGAACATAATGTCCACCGGCAATTTTTAAGGCAACCTTCCACATGTAAGCGTTAGATGACTTTTCCAGTGCAAATAAATCGGTCATTGGGATTTGCTGATACTTATTGAACCAGGATGTCTTCGGATTGGTTCCTTTAATTTTTAAAGGTTCATCGATAAGCACTTCACCCGGTGTCAATTTCCCTGTCATGTACCCAGTTAATACGGTCGCACCCTTTACCACCGACCCAACTTCATAAGAGGATGTAAAGGTTCCAAGTGCAGCATCCCTCATCTCGTATTTACCGGTTTCAGGGTTCTTTACATATTGCTTTCCGGCCATGGCTAATATCTCGCCAGTATTCGGGTCAACCATGACCACGAAAGCACGATCCAAATCAGGGGATGCCTGGCGATTCACAATCTGTTTACTTAACTCTTCTTCAATGATTTTCTCTACTTCCCGCTGAAGCTCCATGTCAATAGTGAGGACAATATCCTTCCCTCTTTGCCCCTCTTGAACAAGTACAGATTCCAGCACACTGCCGCCCTTTGTAACATTTTTGATTTGTTCTTTTTGGCCTTGTAATATATCTTCATATTCTAATTCCACGTAGCTTTTTCCTACACGGTCATTACGGTTGTAGTCTTGGGCTAAATAAGTCTCCACCAGATTTTTAGGTAACCCTTCTCTTGAAGAAGACACGTTTCCTAAGATGGTTCTTAACGTATCATCAAATACATACGATCGCTTCCAATCTGTCGTCGTGTTGATACCAGGAAGCTCACTCAGGTGCTCACTGACCACTGCGAATTCTTCCGGAGTGACTCCTTCATTCTTCACAATTTGAGGATTCAACGCATAGCCACTGGAGAATTCACGATAGATCGCAATGATTTCCAAGTCTTTATCTGTAAGAGACGCTAATTCCTTTTTTGTAATGCGGTCTAATCTCATTTGATATACTTTAGCATTCACATCGTCTTCAGACATTTCTTCATTATTTTGAAGCTTTTTAATTTCCCCGTCCGATACTTTCGCATCTGCTTCCTCTTTATTATTGATTAACCAATAATCTTTCTTGTCCCGCTCTGTCACTTCTTTCGTATCTTTTTCAATATAATCCGAAAGCTTGGCAGCAACCTCCATCATCTCTTCTATCTTCGTGTTGTTTGCCCTCGTATAGGTAATTGCATTTAACGGAACATTATCAACAATCACATTTCCATAACGGTCATACATTTTTCCTCTCGGCACACCTGTATTGACCACCACATCTTCAGTTCTTTCTACCTCTTTCTTATAGCTTTCTCCGTTCACAATTTGAACGAGTCCCAGTCTAAGGACAAGGACAGAAAACAATAAGAACACAGCGAAAAACAATACATTCATCCGTACAGGGACATGTGTTCTTTTCTTCTTCCTATTTTTCTTCAATCTTTCCAACCCTTCCTCTTATGTAAAAATTCTATATATATATGCTCTTATATCTTACTCGTCCCTTTTTATTTTATAGAATTTCCGTAGGATAATCTAGCCATAAGTAAAGAGAGGAAATCTTTCCCTCTCTTTGCTTTTAGTTCCTTATAAGGGCAATACGACTTTCCGTACAAACAAATAGATTAGCGTATGCCCTGCACCAAGTATTAATAAAAGAATCGGGATACTCTCTTCCTGATTAAAGAATGTAACGGCAATGATGAACGCAACTACTGACACAATTCTTCCTATATTCAAAAAGATCTCCCTTACAACAATATATTCGATCCTCATCTCAGCAGCATTCCATCCTGAGCCTATGACATCGTACGTCATGGAAATATAAGGAACTAACAGGATGGGATACGCGATCGCAATGACGGCTGCATAAAACAGTAGTTTCATGTATGTTACATCAAACGCAATCAAGAATATCGCTAAATAAAGAAGGATACCTCCCAATAATATAGCTCGCTTTCGTAAATTTTTCTTTATAACCCTTGATGCGAGATAATATCCCACAAAAGCGATTCCCGAGTTGATTAATCCGAACGTACCAATCGCAAATTCACTTCCGGTACTGATGAATACAAATACAGAAATAATAAAGATAAATGTCCCTTCCCTGAGCCCCTGGAAGAAGTGAGCGTTCGTGATTAGGCGCCAATTATTATTATGTTTTCTTTCCTCAAGGATCCTAAGGAACAGGTACCGGCCCGACGCAGGTCGCCTCTTAAGGAAAAAGCTCATGATCACCGCAACGGTGAATAGAAGGAGAGATAATCCGAACACGATCGTATAGCCTTGAAAGGATGCAAACCGGGAAATGATAAATCCAGCGAGAATCGGGCCGATCATCCCCCCCGCTGAAGTCAGGGTTCCAAGGAAGCCATTGAAAAAATCCCTTGTCTCAGGTTCTGTGATTTCAAAGGTTAACACATTGAACGCAAGCCAATAAAACCCATAACCGATCCCAAGTAAAGCCCCTAATACGACAAGAAAGTCTTCTGCCGATTCTCCGAAAGCCAAGACGGATATGTAAAATAGGGCCAAAAAAATAACACCGAAGCGCAATACGATCACCCGGTCCACTTTCTTTGCCCACCTTCCAGCCAGTATAAAGGTTAAAGGTTGGAAGATGACAACGGTTAAATTATAAATGCCCAAATCGATAAATTCACCTGACTGCTTCCACAGGTAGATATTCACAAATGTGTTAGAGAGTGCGATACTCAATGAGTACAGTCCACCGATCAACAGGAGCAATGTCAGGTCCTTGGTTAAATCAATATCGCCTAAAACTTTTTTATATCTACTCATGTGCAAAACTCCCCTTTAACGTACCCCTATCTTTTGAAAAAGGGAAGAAAGTTATACAAAAAAAAGAGAGGTTCTAAAAAAGAACCTCTCCTTTACAGAATGAAAATTATTTAGCTGCTGAATAGCGTTTCGCCACTTCATCCCAGTTTACAACGTTCCAGAATGCACCGATGTAATCAGGACGACGATTTTGATAATTCAGGTAGTAAGCATGCTCCCAAACATCAAGGCCTAAAATTGGAGTCTTTCCTTCCATAAGAGGACTATCTTGGTTTGGTGTGCTTGTTACTTCTAATTCACCGTTACTAACTACTAGCCAAGCCCAACCTGAACCAAAGCGAGTAGCTGCAGCATTAGCGAACTCTTCTTTAAATGAATCGAAGCTTCCGAACTTAGAAGAAATAGCATCTGCTAAATCTCCTGATGGAGCGCCTCCACCATTCGGAGATAATACCGTCCAGAATAGAGAGTGATTAGCGTGACCGCCACCGTTGTTACGGACTGCAGTACGAGCACCTTCAGGAACAGCGTCTAAGTTAGAAACAAGATCTTCAATGGACTTGCTTAATAAATCGTCGTGCCCTTGAAGTGCATCATTTACTTTTGTCACATATGCGTTATGGTGTTTTGTGTGATGAATGTTCATGGTTTCCTTGTCGATATGAGGTTCTAATGCATCATATGCGTAAGGTAATTGCGGTAATTCGTAAGCCATAATAAATTCCTCCCTATGTATAGTTACCTGAATGGTTATATTCAGGCCGTTTCAGTATAAGATTACCAAAACAACTAAATCTGTTCAAATAATTTGCCTTCAATCTCTTACTTTTTTCTTACAAGTATAAAATACCCTATATTATTTTATTTAATCATCGGGATTTTTTATCAGTGGTTTTCAAAATCGTGACACTTGTTTGATTAAATGACCCAAAAGAAATAGATCGCCATAACGATTTGAATGAATCCTTTGGTCAGGACACTTGAGATGAATCCTACTACCGATCCTATTCCTACTTTAACAGCGGTCTTGAGGTTGGTTCGATGCACGAGCCATTCTCCTATGACCGCACCGAGGAATGGACCAATCAGAATCCCTATGACCGGGATGATAAATGGACCCACCAATAATCCAATCGTACTTCCCCATATACCTGCCTTCGTTCCTCCGAATTTCTTGACACCTATCAGGTTCGCCATATAATCGGCTCCGAAAAGAAGAGCCACAAAAAGGATCTGTACTGTCCAAAACAACCAGCTAAACGGCTCGAAGTTAAACAACAACCCATACAAGATAAAGCTCCCCACTAATAAAACGACACTAGGTAAAATCGGATAAACCAAGCCTATAAATGATAAGATCATCAAGCCAATAATGATGCTCCAATACACATAATCCACTTATCAGCACCTCCAATAGAATATAAAAAACGGACCCCTTTGAAATCATATCAAAGGGGTCCATTGAAACCAGCCTTACTCTACTCCCAATACTGCTTCTGCAATATTGACAGCATGATCACCAATACGTTCTAAATTACTGATGATATCTACATAGACGATTCCTGCTTGTCCGGAACATCGTCCTTCGTTCAGACGCAGGATATGTTGTTTACGGAGCTTACGTTCCATTTTATCAATCTGGTCTTCTTTCTCAGCTACTTCCCGAGCAATATCTGTATCGTTTAGATCTAATGATTTAATCGCCTTTTCAACGGTTTCAATCGTTAGATTAAACATGACTTCCAGGTCAGACATGGCATCATCGGTGATTTTCACTTTATTTGCTTGTTGATATTCAATTAACTCAACAATATTTTCAAAGTGATCTCCGACACGCTCTATGTCACGAACGGTATCCATTAGTATTGAATGACGCTCAGATTCAGATTCAGAAAGGGATGCAGATGATAAGTCAACCAGATAGTTCGTGATTTTCTTATCAAGATTGTTGATAGCACCTTCAATTTGATAAGCTGCTTCTGCATTTTTTGAACTCTTTGACTTTAGGAAATCATATGTTTCTTCTAATCCTTTGACAGCAAATGCCCCCATGCGAAGAACTTCTTCTTTTGCTTGTCCTAGAGCAATTGATGGTGATTGTTCAATAAAAACCGGATCTAAATGTTTCGAATTATAATCAACGATAGAGTCCTGTCCTGGAATTAATTTGGTTACAATGACCGCTAATATGGCAATAAACGGAAATTGAATGATTGTATTCGTTAAGTTAAAGGTTCCATGAGCGAATGCAATGGTCATTGGCTCATTAAGATTGAAAGTCGATTGTAGTAAAACGACAAACTTTGAGAAAAACGGCAATATAATTAAGAATATTGTTGTTCCGATTAAGTTAAATAATACATGGACTGCCGCTGCACGCCTAGCAGCCACTGATGCACCAAGTGCCGCCAGTACAGCCGTAATGGTTGTACCAATGTTATCCCCGAATAAAATAGGTAAACCCGCTTGAAGGTCAACCAGATTGGAACTGTATAGCTCTTGCAAGATACCGATCGTTGCAGACGAACTTTGTACAACAACAGTAAATAATGTACCCACCACAACTCCAAGAAGTGGATTATCACTCATGCTAACGGTCAAATCATGAAATGCTTCCAAAGACCGTAGAGGCTTCATTCCTCCACCCATTAATTCTAATCCATAGAATAGGGCACCAAAGCCAAATATCATCTGACCAAAGTTATGAACTTTTTTATTTTTAAAGAAAAATAACATAATGGTACCTACGGCGATGATCGGCAGTGCATATTCTCCTACGTCAACACCAATGATGAATGCTGTCACGGTTGTACCGATATTGGCACCCATGATCACACCGATCGCTTGTCTGAGAGTCATGAAGCCCGCACTTACCAAACCGACGACGATAACTGTCGTACCACTACTGGACTGGATCAAGACAGTAACAAATACACCTGCCAGTACACCCATGAATGGATTAGTCGTGAACTTATCCAGAATTTCTTTCAAACGTTCACCTGCAGACTTTTGTAATCCGTCCCCCATATACTTTATCCCAAAGAGGAAAATACCCAATCCTCCAAAGAACTGAAACAACATCTCTTGCCAATTTAATTCCATTTTTTCAACCCCTACATATATTTTCGACATTAAATAACAAAAACCCCATATCATTATTAATATAATCTGGAGCAAACGTAAATACTTTTTACTTCAAATTTACAATAGGTTAATAAAAGTCGACTTTTATTACAGTAATGTTACAAAATAGATTAATTATAAACTCTATTTGACATCTATACTTGATGAAGCAGAAAGACAAGCATAAAATAGATATGGCATGAATGAAAGGAGAAAAATGACTAAATGAATGTATTTCAGCAATTGTATAAAAGTATCTATTCCCCAAAAGATATTGCGAAATTCCGATTTCAAGGAATTGGAAAGACGATCCGCTTCGTCTTCCTGCTCGCACTTATTTCTATACTGCCAGTAGCTGTTCAATTTTTTTCTTTCGCTACAAGCGCAATAGACACATTGAGAGAATCGGTTGAACAGGATCTTCCACCGTTTTCAATTGAGAATGGTTCCTTGACTCCTGATCAGACTAAACCGATTACAATTGAAAGAGAAGGTATGACCATCGTCTTTGATGCAACAGGAGAAACGAAAGAAAAAAATCTTGATGAAGATGTAAATACGATTGCATTTCTGAAGCAGGACTTCGTTATCATCAATCAAGGGTATGTTCAATCATCCTCCTACTCATTATTTGGCGATACGCCCTTGACTAAGGAAGGGTTACTTGACATATTGGATTCACTCAACGATCTGAAATGGATCCTGATACCAGTAGCATTGTTCATTCTATACTTATTTACATCTGGCATGACATTCTTGAAAGTGACAATATTCGCGATCGTCGGGGTTACGTTCGGGAATATTCTTAAACGGAATTTACAATACCGTCAGAGCTTTCGCATCACTGCGTATGCTGCCACGGTTTCTACCCTGTTTTTTACCCTGATGGAATTGTTACAAACCTATATCCCTGCCGCCCCTATCCTGGATTGGTTTGTCATCACGGTCATTCTGTATTTGGTGGTAAAGGAAATTCCACAAAAGAAAAATCGTCCATAAGAACAATCCCCCGTCTTTTTTTCATGACGGGGGATTTGCTTCTAAAAGGAACAAATTTATTCCATTTCGAAACTCCCCCCCTTATCCACCAAAACATATTGTGATGAAAAACATCAGATTCTCAATGAAGAAAGATAGATTAATTAAACATCTCTCCAAGTGGAACCATGAAAGCACCCTTTGTGAAAAAGCCATCAATCTGAAAAGTATTTTCTATATGGTAGGAAAGATAGAAGAGAATGCCGAATAATAAAAATAAGCCTCATTGTTCCCTGACACACTCAGCAAATTAGTGGGAGGAAAATATACATGAAACGAATGGCCATATTCTTTGGTGTTATTATTCTTCTTTATAGTGTCTATTATGATTTAAATAAGGGAACCTTAAGGCTCCTATATAAAGAAGCCTCTGTCGCAACCACACAGCCCCAGGTCAATCAGGTTACGCCTTCTAGGTCCCAGGGTCCCGAAACACAAGAAGACGCCTCCTCTCTATCTTATGTAGAAATGGAGGTCAAGCCCGGTGATACAGTACTGAGCCTTGCAGAAGATCTTCTTGATGGTTCCATACCTGTTTCTATAGAGCAGGTGATCACCGACTTTGAAGAATTAAATGAAGTTTCGCCCGACAAAATTCAAATTGGGAAAACATACAAGGTACCAAGTTATCAATAAACCTGTCATTGAAAAGCACCTATTTCTTGTCATTTCACACAAAACACTGTTACAATTGCTTCGTATTACTTATAATGAAACTTTGAGAACCTTTCTAAAGGAGCGAATTACACTTGAGTGAAATTATACATCGTTCAAAAACACGTCCGGTCAAAGTCGGAGATTTAACTATTGGCGGTAACAACGAACTGTTTATCCAGAGCATGACCACTACGAAAACGCATGATGTTGAAGCAACGGTAAAAGAAATTCACCGTCTCGAAGAAGCAGGATGTCAAGTCGTTCGAGTGGCTTGTCCCGATGAACGAGCAGCGGATGCCATTGCTGATATTAAGAAACAAATTAATATTCCACTAGTTGTAGATATCCATTTTGATTATAAATTAGCCTTAAAAGCCATTGAAGGCGGAGCCGATAAAATCCGGATCAATCCGGGAAATATTGGTCGTCGTGAAAAAGTCGAGGCTGTTGTCAAAGCAGCGAAAGAAAAGGGTATCCCGATCCGAATCGGTGTAAATGCAGGAAGCCTTGAAAGAAAAATCCTCGAGAAGTATGGGTATCCTACAGCAGATGGTATGGTAGAGAGTGCCCTTCACCATATCAAAATCCTGGAGGATCTTGATTTCCATGACATCATCGTATCCATGAAGGCTTCTGATGTTAATTTAGCGATTGAAGCTTATACTAAAGCGTCAAAAGCATTCGATTACCCACTTCACCTTGGAATTACTGAATCAGGTACATTGTTTGCCGGAACCGTAAAGAGTGCCGCAGGTCTTGGCGCTATTCTTAGCCTCGGGATTGGAAATACACTTCGCATCTCATTGAGTGCTGATCCCGTCGAAGAAGTGAAAGTCGCAAGAGAACTTCTAAAGTCATTTGGATTAGCATCAAATGCAGCTACCTTGATTTCGTGTCCGACATGTGGCCGAATTGAAATCGACCTAATTTCAATCGCCAATGAAGTGGAAGAGTACATCTCAACCATTAAAGCACCGATTAAGGTCGCTGTCCTTGGATGTGCGGTAAATGGGCCAGGTGAAGCCAGAGAGGCTGATATCGGCATTGCCGGTGCACGCGGGGAAGGACTTCTATTCCGCAAAGGGAAAACGGTTCGTAAAGTCCCTGAAGAGACGATGGTCGAGGAACTGAAAAAGGAAATTGACAAAATCGCTGAAGAATATTTCGCGAAGCAAGAAGCTGAAAAGAAAGAACAGGAACCACAAGTTTAATGAATGGAAAGAGGACTGATAAAAATCAGTCCTCTTTTTAATTTCTTGAAACGCTCCCAATTTCAAGAAAAACGATTTATTTAAAAGAACGGCAGTACAAATAATCCCACGATTATTGATACGGCCCCAATTCCGATTGCCCAGGCACCAAGCATTTCTGCGCCTCTTCGTCTAGCAACAAATCCAAGGACAATCCCCGCAGCCCCCATAATGACAGGGAGAATAAATAAGGAAAGTATGGAAAGGGCTAGAGAAGAGTAACCCAATACACGACCAGATGTTGTCGAATCTTCATTCGTATCGTG
Source organism: uncultured Bacillaceae bacterium (assembly GCA_963787015.1). Lineage (GTDB taxonomy): Bacteria > Bacillota > Bacilli > Bacillales > Bacillaceae_B > Rossellomorea. The sequence continues at coordinate 73,397 of CAWBBM010000019.1, read as the reverse complement.
TTCAAAGTCACGGCTAACATTCATTGGAGCAGCAATTTCTGCTGCTGTCTCTTCACGGTAATTTTCTCTACTCACATCTGTTTCCGGATTGTCGTAATATACGTCGATATCTTGTAGATTTCGATTAACGCTATTTAATTCGCGTCGTTCATCACTCATACAGCAATCCCTCACTTTCTGTGTTTGGGAGCCTTCTTATTGTGTGTTTAGTTCGTTTATTTTACTATGCTAATGTTTGTCAAATTTGTTAGCATAAAAAATCTTTCCAAAAGACCGTTTTCGTAAACTTTGTTGCTATAGATAAAACGGAAGACGTTTAAAAACCGTTTATTTAAAGGTAAAGAATGTGATAAACTTGAAGGAGTTTTTATACAGAGGAGCATGATAAAGAATGAAACGTTTTGGAATCGATATTGATGGGACAGTCACGTCACCTGAATCTTTACTGCCTCACATAAATGATCATTTTCAATTGAATTTATCCTTACAAGACATTACCCAATACGAACTGACTGAAGTTCTGAATATTTCACCTCAAACCTTTGGAAAATGGTTCAAGGAAGCAGAACCTGCTATTTATAAAGAATCACCCCTTGCTCCTGGTGCAAAGACCATCTTGGATCAATGGAAGGAAAAATATGAGCTTTATTTTATTAGTGCAAGAAGTTCCGATCTATTTCAAATCACAAGGGATTGGTTCGATCGACAGGACCTCATGTATCACCATATCGAGTTGATCGGATCACATGATAAAATTTCAACAGCAAAAAAACATGATGTCGATATTTTCTTTGAAGATAAACACGATAATGCGGTTGCCATTTCGGAAGAATTATCCATACCTGTTCTGTTATTTAACACGCCTTATAATCAAAATCCGATCCCGGACGGGGTCATCCGCGTAAATGATTGGCGAGAGGCAGACACCTGGGTGCAAAATTGGCTTCAGAATCAATCATAGAAAAAAGCCTCTTTCATTAGAGGCTTTTTCTAGTACTTGTTAAACATTGACTTAAAATGTTCCACTCGCTTTCGGTTCACCTTAAAATCATAATATCCAAGCCGTGAACCTGACTTAATATGTAGAAGACCCGTACTTTCATCGAGATAAAGTTCCAGATCATCCTTGAACTTCAACCATTTGGAAGTAAATACAGCATGGATATAAAGGGGTTGCTCTTCTTTAATCTCCACCTGATCAAACTGATTAAGGATACGCCGAATCCTTTCTTTTGTTTCGTCCACTTCTCCATTGAAAGGGAGAGGTGAAATTCGGTGATACGAGGTGAGATCAATTGTGCTCACGCAATTTTTTTTCTTAGTTGGACAATGTGTAAATGGTACCGAATCCATGGTAATCTCTCCTCCATTTTGCTTATATATCTATTTTTCCCCTCTTTTCACCACTGTTAAACGTTGGTAAAGTTCAAAAAAAAGAGACTCTCTATAAGAATCTCTACTGACACTGTGGGCACTTACCATATATTTCGAATTTATGACCTGAAATATCATACCCTGTTTCTGCTAAATTTTCATTTAATGCTTCCATTGGACATGTATGAATTTCTTTCGTTTTGCCGCAATCCATACAAATGAAGTGATGATGGTGGTGATGACTTTCACACGTAAACCGAAAATGTCTCTCGCTGGAAAGCTCGGTCTCTTCCAGTATTCCCAGTTCAACGAATAGGCTCAGATTACGATAAATGGTATCGAAACTAAGACCGGGGTAATCAGCTTTCATATACTCGAGAACATCTCTGGCCGTTAAATATTTATTCGAGCTCGAAAACAATTCAAGTAATTGCTCCCTTTTCCCTGTATGCTTATAACCCTTTGACTTTAATAGGTCCATCGCTTCCGTTACATTCACTTTCTACACCTCAACTTTAGAAGAATGACTCGACGCTCTTACTTTCTTAACCACTATGGTTAAGAGTAAAATCAAGATTGCCGTTATGACAATCGTTCCACCAGGGGCAAGATTCAGATAGAAGGCACTTACTAACCCCACAATGACTGAAACCTCGCCGAATAACAGTGAGTATCCGATCGTCTGCTTAAATCCGTTAGCGATTCTCATACTTGCAGCAACGGGCAATGTCATTAGAGACGACACGAGGAGGATCCCTACGATCCTCATGGAGGCGGCAATGACAAGTGCGACCATAATCATAAAGATGAAGTGAATCGCCTTCGCAGGTATTCCTGACGCCTTCGCATGATCCTCATCAAAAGACAGGAGAAATAATTCCTTATACAATAGGAAAATCACCCCTATGACAAGGACACTGATTCCTCCTATGAGATATAAATCCCCTCTGCTAACAGCGCTGACACTACCAAATAAATAACTGAATAAATCAGTATTAAAACCGTCTGCCAAAGAAATGAAAATGACTCCAATACCAATTCCTCCTGAAAGGATAATGGGAATCGCAAGTTCCTGGTAATGCTTATATACCATTCGTAATCGCTCAATGAACAAGGAACCCATGACGGAGAATGCCATTCCGAAATAAAGGGGATTCAGTCCAGAAAAACCAGGCACGGTTTTACTTACATAAAGACTCGCTGCGATACCAGACAGAGTGACGTGACTCAGGGCATCTGCAATGAGAGACAATCTCCTGACAACGATAAATGCTCCTAATAAGGGAGCAATGATTCCGATGAGGATACCTGTTAGGAATGCATTTTGTAGAAATTCATATTGAAAAATTGCTTGAAGCATTGTCTTCCCTCCACTCTGATCATGAATGATGATGTTCATGCTCATGATTTAAGAAATGTACATCATGACCATAAAAAGAGGAAAGCTGGTTATCTTTTAGCTTTTCAAACTCTTCTGTTTTGCCATGGAAATGTAAATGTTTATTTAAGCAAGCAACGTGAGTCACTTTATTTGAAATCGATCCGATATCATGTGTGACAAGAACGAGTGTGATACCCAGATCCTTATTCAACGTTTCTAACATATCATAAAAAGTTTGGACATTTTGACTGTCCACACCCACCGTCGGTTCATCAAGGATCAATATATCGGGATGACTGACAAGGGCTCGGGCGATAAAGACCCTCTGCTGTTGTCCCCCTGATAATTCGCCGATATTCCGATTAGCGAACTGACTCATACCGACTGAATCAATGGCTCCATATACATCTTGTTTATATTTCGATGAAATTCGTTTGAACAAACCAGCTTTTTTCGCTAAGCCGCTTGCCACCACCTCATACACGGTTGCCGGAAAACCTGTATTGAAGCTGTTCGCTTTCTGTGAAACAAATCCTATGCGGTCCCATTGTTTGAATTTATGCTGTGGAACACCGAACAACTCGATATTCCCCTGTTTCACACGCAAAAGCCCAAGAACAAGCTTCAGTAATGTTGATTTCCCCGAGCCATTCGGGCCAACGATTCCAAGGAATGCACCTCTTGGAATACTCAAATTGATATCCTCTAACACTTTTTCACGCTCATACCTGAAATTCACGTTTTCTATTTTAATGATTGGATTTGTCTCATCCATTTCAATCAACTCTCTTTATAAGAATCATTCCGATTTAAAAGCACATAGGGTAGTATACAGGATGCAAGTTCAATTGTAAATCATCCCGATTATTACCCTGAGAAAAGGACTGCCCAAAGGCAGTCCTTTATCATTCGTATACGATTAACCGAATTCACTTAATGAATAGCGGATTTGAATCTGGCACCCTTCGTTTCCTGTGTGTTCATTATGGTGATGAAAGCACTCGGATCCACATCGGAAACAATCGATTTTAACTTCGTTACTTCAAGTCTAGTGACGACGACATAAATGACTTCTTTGTCATTATCCGTATAGCCTCCACGCCCTTTTAACATGGTTGTTCCTCTACCTAGCCTATGTAAAATCGCGTCAGAAACGTCTAGATAATCATCTGACACGATTATAACCGCTTTGGTCTCATCCATCCCTTGAATGACCGTATCGATTGTCTTAAAGGCGATATAGTATGTCATAACGGAATACATGGCTTCTTCAATCCCGAAGACAAATGCCGCCCAGCCGAAAATGAAGATATTCATGAACATTACAAATTCACCAACAGAAAAAGGAAGCTTCTTCGTTAAGAGGATCCCAAGGATTTCCGTACCGTCTAAAGACCCTCCGTGACGGATGACAAGTCCGACCCCGACACCAAGAATCAATCCCCCGAAAACAGTCGCAAGGATTTCCTCGGTAACGAATGGCTCCATATGATGAAGGAGACTTTCGATAATGGCTAATGAGACGATCGCAACTAATGAAGACACCACGAAGGTTTTTCCGATCTGTTTGTAACCTGAATACATGAATGGAAGATTTAACAGGACCAGTAATGTTGAGAAGTTAAGAAAAGGAATCGTATCTGAAATGAGATAATTTAGGATCAATGAAATGCCGATGATGCCACCATCGATAATATTATTGGGAACGAGAAAAAGCTCTATGGCCACAGCAGCCAACCCTGCTCCGATTGTAATGAAAAACAGGCGATAAATAAAATGGAGCGGACTCTCTTTTTTATGGATTCTTTTGGTCATCGTTACGTCCTTTCCTTTTCCTATTTTTCTTATAAAAGTGTCACTTTCTTCCTTTCTGTCACATATGTATCATTTGAGGAGTGATAAACATGAAGCTACTGCAAAATGTGATTAATCACAAAATCAATCATATTTCCAATGATGAATTATTGAAGTATGCCAAACAATATAATATCTCATTAACGCCACAACAGACATCAAATATCGTGTCAAACGTTAAAGGCAAAAATATTAATATTTTTGATGATGCACAGCGAAGCAGACTTGTGAAGAATCTAGCCAGGGTCATTGGACCCGCCAAGGCAAAGGAAATCAATCAACTCTTTTTACAGCTTATCAGATAGTAAAGAAAGAGGAGGCGTTCTCAGATCATGAGAGATAGCCTCCTCTATCGCTTTACTGATTTAGTATTTTCGATAATACATCTTCATCAAATGTCTGATTGCGAAGCATATCAATTTCAAACTTGTATGGAGGTTTTTTATTTTTCTTATCTTCCCCTACATATGGCGTTTCTAAGATTTTCGGGACAGCCGAAAGCTGTGGATGATGCACGATATAATTCAGTGCCTTGAATCCGATATGACCGAATCCAAGGTTTTCATGACGGTCTTTGCTTGCTCCCCGTTCATTTTTACTATCATTGATGTGAAGAACCTTTAAACGATCAATTCCCACAATTTTATCGAACTCATCAAGTACCCCGTCAAAATCCTCTACAATATTATACCCTGCGTCATGTGTATGACATGTATCAAAGCAAACAGAAAGTCGATCATTCAATTCTACCCCATTAATGATCTGAGCCAATTCTTCAAAGGAGCGGCCACATTCTGAACCTTTTCCAGCCATGGTTTCTAACGCAATTTGCACTTTATGGTCTTTTGTTAATACCTCATTCAATCCTTCAATGATTCTCTCGATTCCCTTGTCCGCTCCTGCACCTACATGTGCACCTGGATGAAGGACGATTTGCCCTGCTCCGAGAGCTTCTGTACGCTCGATTTCAGATCGAAGGAAATTGACACCCAATTCAAATGTGGAAGGGTTTGTCGTATTTCCTATGTTAATGATATAGGGAGCATGCACGACAATGTCCTCAATTCCATTTTCTTTCATGTGAGCCATTCCTGCTTCAATATTTAAGTCTTCTATCTTTTTTCTTCTCGTATTTTGAGGTGCACCTGTATAAATCATAAAGGTATTCGCTCCATACGAAACGGCTTCTTCACTTGAAGAAAGTAACATATTCTTTCCACTCATGGAAACATGGGATCCAATCTTAACCATTCTTCTCAACTCCTAAGAAAATCTCTCTTTATTGTATCGAATGTGTACAAATGAATCACGTTCAAACACCTATTTATTTCTGTTTTTTATTCTTCTTTCCCGCTTCTTGATTTGATCCATTTTGTACTTCATTTTCTTTCTATATCCTGGTTTAACCGATTTCGGTTTACGGACCATCGATTTCGCCTTTTCATCAATCTCATCTACATTTGATTTCTGACGGTTCTTACGTTTGTTCAGAGGAGGCAGCTCAGACCATTCACCTTTCTTAATATCACGGTGAGAAAAGCTGATTCCAATCTTCTCCAAGCGATTTAATGCGTCCTCATCTGATGGTGTATAAATGGTAAAGGCAATTCCACTATTACCTGCACGTGCTGTACGACCAGAACGGTGAACATAGAAATCCAAGTCCTGAGGCAATTCAAAGTTTATGATATGACTTACACCCTCTATATCGATCCCTCGTGCTGCTAAGTCAGTTGCTACGATATATTGATAATCGAGGTTTCTCGTTTGTTTCATCATTTTCTTACGTTCACGAGGCGAAAGATCACCGTGAATACGCCCGACCTTCAATCCTTTAGCAATAAGGGCATCGGCCACTTCATCTGCCTTTTGTTTGGTATTAGTAAAGACAATCCCTAAATATGGATTGATTTCCACTAAAATATTGTACAATAAATTGGTTTTATCGCGACTCTTCAGAGGGACGATCACATGTTGAATATTCTTCGCAGAACGCTGTTCAGGCTCCACATGGGCATATTGCGGGTTTTCCATATACTTTTTCAAGAAAGGTTTAAGTTTCTCAGGTATTGTTGCAGAAAACACTAACATTTGCAGTTTTTCTGGCATCTTTGCAGCAATCTGATCCACATCTTCAATGAATCCCATATCAAGCATTAGGTCCGCTTCATCAATGACCAAGAGCGACGCTGTATGAACAAACAGTGCCTGATCTTTCACTAAATCATTGATTCTACCAGGGGTTCCTACTACGATATGAGGCTGATTTTTCAATTTATCAATTGTTCTCTGTTTATCCGTTCCACCGATAAAACAACGGGAAACAATGTTCGTATCCTTCGTAATTTTAAGCACTTCTTGATAAATCTGCTGTGCCAATTCTCGTGTGGGAGCAGTAATTACAGCTTGTACCTGGTCAGCACTTGTATCCACCTTCTCAATGATTGGTAATAGGTACGAATGTGTTTTTCCCGTTCCCGTTTGAGATTGACCGATTGCACTTTGCCCTTTAAGAATTAGAGGGATCATTTTTTTTTGGATTTCTGTCGGTTCGTAGAAACCAAGTTCTTCTACAGCTTCATTGATGAACGCTTGGAATCCAAATTGTAGAAATAAATTCTTTTTCATTCCATACATCTCCTTTTTATTATAAATATCCTTTTATTCACGCTGTCATCGGGATGGATGCCGCAATTCGTTCACATCATCACCACAGATCTATATAAAATTTACGGGTCACTTTGATGTCGTCAGTGATTTTATTTTAACGTAACAGTTTAGTAAGCGTCATATTTAAAGAACATCTAACCATTATAATAAATTTTCGGCAAAACATCTAGGTCAACCTTATTTTTATTTGAGATGATAGTGTAACAATACCCTTTTTTATCCTTTTGCATACTCTATAATGACCATGAATTTATTCGAAATGAAAGGAGGCTGTCATTATGCCGCCTAGAAGAATGAGAGATCCGGGTCAGGATATGAGGAACCCTTTTGGAATGAGACAGCAGCGGGGATTTCGCCAGGGAAACGGATTCAGGATGCAGTCTCAACCTGGAAGCAATAACTTCGGACTCGGACAGACACAACCACCACCCTTTCAATTCCGGGGACAAAGTCAAAACCAAGGCTTCAATTTGGGAATGAATCAAAAGGGACGAGGCAGAGGGTCAGGGAAAGGGGGATTGTTATCAAAATTCCTTAAAAAAGGGGAAAACAACAATGCTTCCGGCGGGCTCCTTCAACAATTCACAAGGAGTGATTCAAGTACCACTTCAACCGGTTCCGAACGTTCTCCTCAAGCAGCAGGAGGCATTATTCAAAGTCTTTTGAATCCCGGGAATGTGAATTCCTTTTTGTCGAACACTCAACAAATGCTTCAAAGCGCCCAGCAATTAGGTCCGATGTTTCAACAATACGGCCCGATGGTCAAAAATATCCCGTCTTTGTGGAAGCTATATCGTGGATTGCAAAATATGCCCGATAATGAAACCACAGAAGAAGAAAAAAAGGATGAGGATATCAATGTTCCGGAAGCAGAGGCAAAAGTAAAGAAAAAAAAGAAAAAGAAGCCCCCTGTAAAAATAACGGAAGACGTTGAAATGGAAGAAGAGGTTCCTGTTACCTCCAATTCAAAACCTAAACTCTATATTTAATGACCGAATCCCTAAAGGGAATGAATCACCTTGAGGGATTTTTTTATTTCATGAACAGGGTGTTTAACATGCAAAGAACTTTTCTTCATGAAATCCTTTGGTGCCGCCTCTTTTATCCTACAAAAACGTCTACCCACTTCGTTCTCTTTGTCAGAAAGGTCGTTCTCCTTTATAATGAAGACAAAACCTTTTCTCATGTAGGAGGATATTCATAGATGGAAATTATTAAAATTACTCCGAGAGGCTATTGTTATGGTGTAGTAGATGCAATGGTCATTGCAAGAAATGCTGCATTAGACAAATCGCTTCCCCGCCCAATTTATATTTTAGGGATGATCGTCCATAACAAGCATGTGACCGATGCTTTCGAAGAAGACGGTATTATCACCCTAGATGGCAGCAATAGAAAAGAAATCATTGAACAAGTGAACGAAGGAACGGTGATTTTCACAGCTCACGGAGTCTCTCCTGAAGTGAAGGAGATCGCAAAACAAAAAGGACTTGTTACCCTTGATGCAACTTGTCCCGATGTAACCAAGACACACGACCTGATTCGTGCGAAAGAAGCTGAAGGCTACGACGTGATCTATATCGGTAAGAAGGGACACCCTGAGCCAGAAGGTGCTGTCGGTGTCGCTCCTGAAATCGTTCATCTTGTCGAAACAGCGGATGATGTTGAAAAATTATCCATCGACAACGAAAAAATCATCGTGACGAACCAAACGACGATGAGTCAATGGGATGTACTCGATACCATGGACAAGGTGAAGGAAATGTATCCTCACGTGGAGTTGCACAAAGAGATTTGCCTTGCTACACAAGTCAGACAAGAAGCAGTAGCCGAACAGGCTGGAGATGCTGATGTCCTCATTGTAGTAGGCGATCCTAAAAGCAATAACTCCAATCGCCTTGCTCAAGTATCAAAGGATATCGCAGGTACTCCCGCCCATCGAATTTCAGACATCAGCGAATTGGACATTGAATGGATAAAGGATGCCAACATTGTGGCTGTTACAGCTGGTGCATCCACTCCGACTCCAATCGTAAAGGAAGTCGTTAAATTTCTTGAAGCTTTTGATCGAAATGATGAAGTCACTTGGACAAGAGAACACACCGTACCGTTAAATAAAATACTACCTAAAGTTCGCAAAGCAAAATTGGGAACCAAATAAAATCAATATGAAAGGCCCTTCCAATATTGGAGGGGCCTTTCATATTACATATACGTAAATGGGTTCGTTTCAGATTTCGAAGCAAAGATATTGACGATATACCCTTTATCCGAACACTTTTTCGCAAGATATTCGGCTACTCCTTCTCTCATCACTTTTTCAATATGATGACCGGCGTCCACCACGTTAAGTCCCATCATCATGGCGTCATGGGCAGTATGATAATAAATATCACCAGAGACAAACACATCGGCACCTTGTCTCTTGGCTTTTCCGATAAACTTATTTCCATCCCCGCCTAGTACTGCCACTTTCTTGACATTCGCTTCCCCGTTACCAATTACTCTGACACCGTCCATACCAAATGTTTTCTTCACGTAAAGCGCAAACTCAGTCAGGCTCATTTCGTTTGGTAAATATCCTATTCTCCCTAACCCCATAGCAGGTGATCCATTCTTAAGGGAATAGATATCATAGGCAACCTCTTCATATGGATGATGAGTAAACATCGCTTTCAATACTTTATTCTGTAAGGAAATTGGATATACCGTCTCAACCTTTTCTTCCTCTACTTCTTCAGGTACACCCTGCTTCCCTATATGAGGGCTCGCACCTTCTTCAGGTAAGAATCTCCCTTGTCCTTCAGTTGAGAAACTGCAATGAGAATAGTTCCCAATATGTCCGGCTCCTGCTTTCCCTAAAGCCTTTCGAAGTTCTTCGCCATTCTCTTTCGGTACATACACCACCAGTTTCCGGAGCTCTTCACTATAGGTCGGAACTAGGACAGAGCGATCCTTCAATTCTAGCATATCAGCCAGTAGATCATTCACTCCTCCTGTCGCCACATCGAGGTTCGTATGGGCAGCATAAACGGCAATATCATGTTTGATAAGCTTTTCAATCATTCGACCTTGATAAGTGCCTGTTTGCAACGTTTTTAAAGGACGGAATAATGGAGGATGATGGGCGATGATTAATTTTACATTATTCTTAATTGCTTCATCCACCACATTATCCAACACATCCAAGGTGATCATCACATTTTCCACCTTTTCATTCAGTTTACCGATCTGAAGTCCAATCGGATCTCCCTCTTCAGCCAGATGTTTAGGGGAAAATTCTTCGAAAAGCTGAATGATTTCATGGCCGTTTACTGTTTTCATGGGGTAAGAACCTCCTCTACCATTTGGATTTTTTGAATAAGTTCCCGCTTTCGTTTTACTAAAGCATCGGTCTTTTCTGCTTTTTCCATGTTCTTTATTATTTTCTTCCATTGATGAAGCTCCTGATTCCATTTTCTCTTAAATGCGTCGCTTTGATCATTCATCAAAAATGGGCCAAGCAACAGCTCTTTTTCCATTTCATTGGAATAGTTGGCTTTTGGATCCCCTTTTTCAGCTATTACTATTTCATAAAGTTTGTCGTCTTCTTCAAGAATATCTTCTCCTATCAGACTCCATTCATTGTCCATCAGCCACGTTCGGATTGAACTCGCACTCACATTGGGTTGCAGGATCAACCTTGGTCCATTGGAGAGTTTATCTTTTCCAGCCTCCAAAATGGATGCAATCAATGCGCCACCCATCCCTGCAATGGTTATACAATCTACTTCCCCAGGAGCTAACACCTCTAAACCATTTCCTAATCGTACTTCTACTTCCTTCGTTAATTGTGCATCTTCTACCTGTTTCTTCGCAGAAAGATAAGGCCCCATTACTACTTCACCTGCAATGGCGAAGGAAGCAATGCCTTTATTTACTGCATAACACGGGAGATACGCGTGATCTGAACCTATATCAGCAATTTTCGAATTTTCCGGTATGTATGAGACAACTGTTTCTAGTCGCTTTGATAATTGTAGAATATTCATATGTTCACCTTTACTCATTATTTATTTGACATACATGTACGATAATCATTCTAACCAACTTTTCTATATAAAAAAAGCCCTTTGCCCAAAGACAAAGAACCTTTTTCATACATGATTATTTAAGTGATTTGATCCAGTCTGCCATTGCATCAAGATTTTCATCTGCTACAAGACCAGCAGGCATGATGCCTCCACCATTTTTAATTCTATCCTTGATCTCGTCTTTAGATAGCTTGGTACCTTTAAGAGCAGGACCAGCGCCACCTTCATAGTTTCCACCATGACAAGATACGCAAGACTCTTTGTACTTCGCTTCCGGATCGAATTCACCGCTTGAAGCTTTTTCGCCTTCTTTACCTTCCATCTCACCATGCTTTTCTTCTTTTGCTTTCTCATCGGCATTGTTAAGTCCTTCAATTGATAAGAAGAAAATAAGACCAATACCAAGAGCCGCAATAAGTACGAATGGAATAATTGGATTACGATTCATGATTTTAACCTCCTTTATGTACAAATCCAAAAAATAGTGCTCTTTTCAACACTTTATATTTTACTGTAAAAATCGACAAAGTAAAAGTACTATCAATTAACTTTTCCATCTTTCTCATAAATTAGACACATTTCTTTTAAATTTCCTGAGTTACGCCCAAATTCTACAGGATAAATAAATGAGCTCTATTCTCCTCAGGGGACCAATAGAGCTCACTGTTCATCATTTAGGACCTAACCCCTTATTGACACCCGATCAACCTTGAAATGACCATTCTCTGAACTTCTGAGGTTCCTTCACCGATTTCAAGAAGCTTGGCATCCCGTAAATAGCGCTCAACATGGTATTCTTTCATGTACCCGTATCCACCATGGATTTGAATCGCTTCATCCGCTACTTCCATACTGATCTCTGAAGCGTAAAGTTTACACATAGAAGCTTCTTTCGAAAACGGTCTTCCCTGGTCCTTCAACCAGGCTGCTTTGTGTACCATATTTCTTGCAAGCTCAATCTTCATTGCCATATCTGCCAGCTTAAATTGAGTAACTTGGAACTGTGATAGGGTTTTGCCAAACTGTTTACGTTCTTTCGAATATTGTAGCGCCTTATCGAAGGCAGCCTGTGCTACCCCGACAGCCATAGCCCCAATACCAATTCTTCCTCCGTCCAAAGTTACGAGGAACTGTTTGAATCCTTCTCCTTGTTTCCCTAACAGGTTTTCTTTAGGTACTTCTACATCTTCTAGAACCAGCTCTGTGGTATTGGAAGAATGCAGACCCATCTTTTCATAATTATCAATGACCTTAAATCCTTTGGCACTGGTAGGGGCAATGATTGCACTGATTTCCTTATTCCCATTATTCCTGCCTGTGATCGCAGTCAACGCGAGGTGATTCGCATAGCTTGCATTGGTTATATAGCACTTATTACCGTTGATGACCCATTTATCCCCTTTATCCTCTGCAGTGGTCTGGGTTCCGCCTGCATCAGAACCGGCATTAGGTTCCGTCAGACCGAAAGCCCCAAATGATTCCCCTGTACAGATGGGTGTTAAATATTTCTGCTTCTGTTCATGAGTACCGAATAAATTAATTGGTGCTCCTCCCAAAGAGATATGGGCAGAGTATGTAATCCCAGTGGACGCACATGCCCGGCTAAGCTCTTCTGTTACAATCGCAAAACTGACCGTATCGGCACCCGCTCCGCCATATTCTTCTGGAAAAGGAAGCCCCATCATCCCCAAATCAGAAAGCTTCTTGAAAATTTCTTTAGGAAACTCCTTTGTGCGGTCACGGTCCAATGCACCAGGCGCCACCTCTTCATCTGCAAATTCCCTAATCGTCTTTTTAATCATTGTTTGTTCTTGCGTTAAATCGAAATTCATCCTTATCCCCCTTGTCTAACTTTGATGACTGAAAGCCCTGAACTTCCTGTATATAATTAAGCGCTTTCAAGCATACTCATCCGACTTCATGAATACGCTACCATACCTATTATAAAAGGGAATAGTGAATTTTCTCAACTTTAAAAAACTTTTAAATTTTCAGAAGTTATAGTAATATATAAAAAAGTAGCAAAACCACTCCCACTGATCCCGACCATGTAAAATAACTCATTTTCCACCTCACTCCAACACCAATCCACATCAAACAGTTAAGAAATAAGGTTATGTATAATGGGAACGGGCTTCCTCCAAATAATCCCTCCACGATTTCAATCGATGCGAGCAATAAGATGGAAGCCGAGGAACAGTATAAAAGCAAAGGTGATAATTGTTTCTTAGTATAATAAATTCCCACACCCGTTAATAATCCGACAAAACTTGCCAAAATCGCTGTTTGCAAAACGATTGACAATTCAGTAAAATAAATGACAAATAATGAAATTGAAACAGAACAGATTGAAAAGAGGAAATCTTTAAGCAAGAATTTGTTTTTAACACTGCGTTTGTCTGGTTCACCAGTGCCTTCTCCACCTGTATATAACGCGAGAAGGTAGTCACAGTATTGTTCCGGCAGCATCTTCGTTTGTTTCCAAATTTGAATTTCAGAAATGATGATTTCTTTTTTTGATTGTTTAGTTTTGTTCAAAGTCGTCACACCTTCAATTGTTAAATCCTATTGCTATTTTCGCCATCAGGGATGAAAAACCCTTTAATTCGGCATAAAAAAAACTACCTCTATGCACAATAGAGGCAGCAAAAGAGTGTTCTATTCTAAAAAGTCTTTCAAACGTTTGCTTCTGCTTGGATGACGCAGCTTCCTAAGAGCCTTTGCTTCAATTTGACGAATTCGTTCTCGCGTTACGCCAAAGACTTTGCCCACTTCTTCGAGGGTACGAGTTCTTCCATCATCCAGACCAAAACGTAAACGCAGTACATTTTCTTCACGATCTGTAAGGGTATCCAGTACATCTTCAAGCTGTTCTTTCAAAAGTTCGTAAGCTGCATGTTCTGAAGGGGATTGAGCTTCTGCATCTTCAATGAAATCTCCAAGATGTGAATCATCTTCTTCACCAATAGGTGTTTCAAGTGATACCGGCTCTTGAGCAATCTTAAGGATTTCTCTAACCTTTTCAGGGGTTAGGTCCATTTCTTCAGCAATTTCCTCTGGTGCAGGTTCACGACCTAAATCTTGAAGTAACTGTCTTTGTACCCGGATTAACTTATTAATGGTTTCCACCATATGAACCGGGATACGGATGGTTCTAGCCTGGTCAGCAATCGCACGTGTGATGGCTTGACGAATCCACCAGGTTGCATACGTACTGAATTTGTATCCCTTTCGATAATCAAACTTCTCCACAGCTTTGATAAGACCCATGTTACCTTCTTGGATAAGATCTAAGAAAAGCATACCTCGACCAACATACCTTTTTGCAATGCTGACTACAAGTCTTAAGTTCGCTTCTGCGAGGCGTCGCTTAGCTTCTTCATCGCCATCCTCAATTCTCTTGGCAAGGTTTATCTCTTCTTCTGCAGATAACAGGTCCACTCTTCCGATTTCTTTCAGATACATACGGACCGGGTCATTTATTTTAATTCCAGGAGGAACGCTTAAATCATTAAGATTAAATTCTTCTCCCTCTTCTTTCTCTAACTCCGTTGCACCTGGATCATCATCTTCGTCACTTTCATTGACGATTTCTACATTTTGTTCACCTAAGTGTTCGTAGAATTCATCCATTTGATCGGAATCCAACTCAAATCCTGATAGTTTATCGGCAATATCCTCGTAGGTGAGGACTCCTCTTTTCTTACCTTGGTTTACTAAAAATTCTTTCACCTGATCAACTGTTAATTCTGACGCTATTTGTTTGGAACGCGCTGACTTTTCAGCCATTTGTTCCCCTCCTTCCAACTTCCTTACAAGACTTTATAGAGACTTACGCAGCTGTAAGATTTCCATTGCAATTTGTGCTTCTTTTCGGTAATCCTTTAGTCTTTCCGCTTCTTTTCTTTCCACTTCTTTTTCTTTTATTTTCAACATCTTTTGATGTTTTAACACCTGATTAACATAATCCGCTAATTCTTGCTCTGTACTTTCTTCGCTTATTGACATCATTTCGATGTCTGTAACGACCCTTCTTAACCTCTCATCGGGTAGATACCCTATAAAGGCACTGGCACTTGGGGGCAGACCCTCTTCATAATAACCCAATAAATAAGTAATAATAGCTTGATGCTCATCGATATTTAGGTTTGTGCCTGCAAGCCACTCCTGAATCTTATAAGCGATATTCGGATCCTTTAGCATGTATGCAATCAATCTTCTTTCAGCCGTCTGGTATGCAGGTAATAACTTGGATTGGGTTGAGCGTTTGAAATCCACTTGCATACCTACCTGTTTAGAAGGTTTAGACACGCGCTTCTGGGGACCTTCGAATTCAGCCAGTTGTTGTTGAAGTGCTTCTAAAGATAATTCGAACTCATCCGCTAAATACCTTAAATAATAATCCTTTTCAACCGCTTTACTCAATTGAGTAATTTCCTTAAGTATGTCTTCTATATACTTAAGACGATCTCCTTCATCATTCAAGTTTTTATTTAGCTTATAGTACCGAAGTTTAAACGCCATGAGCGTTAAACTTGCCCCTATTACATCCTGTTGAAACTTGGCTGCACCATACTTGGTGATGTAGTCATCAGGGTCTAGTTGTTCCGGGATTGTGGCGACACGAATATTCAACTGGTGATTATGAAGGAGTCTTCCGGCTCTGAATGCGGCCTCCACTCCAGCAGAATCACCATCGTAACAAATGATGATGGAATCGGTTAAGCGTTTCAATAGACCGATTTGCTGCTCAGTTAATGAGGTACCCATGGTGGCGATCCCATTTTCCACTCCTGCTTCATTAGCTGAAATGACATCTGCAAATCCTTCAAACAAAATCGCCTGCTGTTTTCTTCTGATCATGGCTCTTGCGCCATGATAATTATAGAGAATGCTGCTTTTATTAAAGATTTTTGTTTCAGGACTATTTAAGTATTTTGGTTCGTCATTCGCTTCAATGCTCCGTCCTGAGAAGGCAACAGTGTTCCCTTTCGTATCAACAATCGGAAACATGATTCTTCCCCTGAAACGATCGAGGAAAGAATCGTCCCGTTCTCTTCTTACGAGCAAACCTGCCGCTTCCATCAATTCAAGGGAGTACCCTCTCTTCTGAAGGAACTTCACCGTAAAATCCCAACTGGGAAGCGACCATCCAATCTGGAATTTTGTAATACTTTCTGTCGTAAATCCCCGGGCCAATAAATATTCCAAAGCTTCCTGACCTTCTTTTGTATTTAAAAGGAGATGATGGTAAAATTTACTTAATAAACCATGTGCATCCATCATTTGCTTTTCATCTTCTTGAGGAGGAAGCGTTTGTTCGGACGAGGAGGTTTGAATGGAAATCTCTTCGCCAACTTTGGACCCAAGCTTTTGTGCTGCTTCCTGGAAGTTTAATCCGTCTACATCCATTAGAAAGGTAAACGCATTTCCCCCAGCACCACAACCAAAGCAGTGGAATATTTGCTTGTCAGGAGAAACAGAAAAAGATGGAGTGTTCTCTCCATGAAATGGACATAAACCGAAATAATTGCGTCCCTGCTTTTTTAGTTGTACATAATCACTGACAACGTCAACAATATCGGTCGACGATAATATTTTATTTAACGTTTCTTCAGGGATTCTTTCAGACATCATCTATCACCTGTTTTTTATTTACCTTCTTAATCCATTCTGTACTTATTAAATTTCTCCTGCAATTTCCGACAAGATTTTATCGAAGGAAGCACAAAATGTTTCTCTGTCTTGATTTGTAAAAGGCTTGGGACCTTTACCATAGTTCCCTCTTCGACGCTCTTTTGCAGCGACATACCGGTAATCCAAAGCTGTGACAATGCTCTCTTCCTTGTAGGCTTTTCCCCTAGGAGAGATGGCATAAACTTTTTTCGGCAATACCAGGCTTGCGAGTCCTATATCCTGCGTCACAAGAACATCTTTTGCCAAAACATGATTCATGATGTATAAGTCTGCCGCTTCTTTCGAACTATCCACATACACCCATGTACCTTGATCAGGTGTGTTCTTTGTATGGGCATGAGAAGCAACGAATACAATCTCGAAGCCATACAATCGTGTGATCTTAATGATTTCCTGTTTTACCGGGCAAGCATCTGCATCTACATATACGGTGGACTTATGTTCGCTAATACTAACTATTCTACATCACTCCGTATTTTCCTTCTCTCTTTATGAACTTTCCTAGAGAATTGATTAAAATTGTCGAATTTTAATTTAGACGAGACTTGACATATCACAATAATTAGTTTATTCCTTAAGAGTTTAGTCTAAACCTATTTTAAATATTTTTATCACAATTTTTTATTATAGTATAATCGGACAAGTTTTACCACTATAAAAACTTATTAAATCCAAGGAATTTATCCTCGATGATAAATTCTAAAAGAAAAGAATGATTTCCCTTTGAATGTCAGGGGAAATCATTCTTTTTTTGTTCATATGATGCTTACTGATCAATCATTGGAATTACGATAAATATTCGTAATGACATTTGCCGTTTCTTCAACAGCTTTATTCGTTACATCAATGACATGACAACCGATACGATTTGTAATTTTCTCGAAATATTCCAGCTCATCTTCAATCCGCTTAATATTTGCATAGCTCGCCTGATCATTTAAGCCTAAAGACTTTAATCTTTCACGGCGAATCGTATTCAATTTTTCGGGACTGATCTTAAGCCCAAAACATTTTTTCGGTGAAACCAAAAATAATTCTTCGGGTGGATCCACTTCTGGTACAAGTGGTACATTTGCCACTTTGAACCGCTTAAGTGCAAGGTATTGGGATAAAGGGGTCTTTGAGGTTCTTGAAACCCCTACAAGCACAATATCCGCTCTGAGGATACCACGGGGATCGCGGCCATCATCATACTTAACAGCAAATTCAATTGCTTCCACTTTCTTAAAGTAATCATCATCAAGCTTTCTTACCGTCCCAGGCTCAAACAACGGTTCCTTATGGTAGGAAGATTGATATTGGTCCATTAATGGACCGATGATATCAAATGCATAGAGCTCTTCTTTTTCAGATTGTTCTTTAATATAGGCACGCATATCAGGCTTTACAAGGGTATACACAATCAATCCCTGGTTTAATTTCGCTAAGGAGATCACTTCATCAATATGCTCTAGGTCCTCAACATACGGAAAGCGTTTTAAGACCGTATTGGAACCATTGAATTGGCTAATCGCCGCCTTCGTTACTAATTCAGCAGTTTCACCCACTGAATCGGATACAACATAGATGATCGGTTCTTTCACGATCGTTCACCACCTTCTAATATTCATCTGCCAATGCTACAAATGCTTTTGTAATATTCGTTTTCGTAATTCTGCCAATAACCTCTAAATCGCCTTTTTCGGTTTTCTTAATAACAGGAACCGAGTCGATTTGCTTATGAATCAGGTCTTTTGCTACAGCTATGAGCTGATCATCTTTTTCACATACCGTAATATTTGGCATTCTCGTCATAATGATATTCACAGGCAACGTACTAAGTTCCTGCTTCCCGATACTTGCTCTAAGTAAATCCTTACGTGAAAGGACCCCTACTAAGTATGTATTGGCGTCCACGACAAACAGCGTCCCTACATCTTCCAGAAACATTGTCACAATGGCATCATACACGGAAATACTTTCATTTACCACAACGGGAATCGATTGATAGTCCTTGACAAATATTTTGTTTAGGTTTTCTGTCAGCAGCTGCGTTCCTGTTTTTCCTGTATAGAAATATCCGACTCTCGGACGTGCATCCAGGAAACCTGCCATGGTTAAGATGGCCAGGTCAGGCCTGAGAGTCGCTCTAGTTAAATTTAATTGATCTGCAATTTGTTCACCAGTAATTGGTCCGTTGTCTTTCACTATTTGTAAGATACGTTCTTGACGTTTATTAAGTTCGATTGTTACTCACCACCTAACGGACAAACGATTTATGTTATACTTTATATTAAATATTATATACTATTTAAAAGAAATGAAAAGAGCATATTATCATTCTTACCTGACAACACTATATTTAAATTTCACTTTACACAGAGTAGCTTTTTTAAATAAAAACTTCAAATCTTTTCTCTCCCATCGTTCAGTAGTTGTTTTTATCTCTCCATCATGATAAAATATCTTCATCTTACAACCATGCTATGATGGATTAATAAGTACTTGCTAACCAATAAGCGACTGGGGATGGTGAAAGCCCAGAGAGCAAGGAAACGGCATTCCGGAGCTATTTACCTTTTAAAAGTGGGTATACAAGTTATGTATATCAACTAGGGTGGAACCGCGAGTATCAAGCTCGTCCCTAGGCTTTAGAGCCTAAGGACGAGCTTTTTTATTTACATAAATGATGAAAAGGAGTGACTGTTATGTCAATGGAAAAAGTAGTAAACTTAGCAAAACACCGTGGATTTGTCTTCCCTGGGTCTGAAATTTATGGAGGACTTGCCAATACATGGGATTACGGTCCATTAGGAGTAGAATTAAAAAACAATATTAAAAAAGCATGGTGGAAAAAATTCGTACAAGAATCACCGTACAATGTGGGGCTGGATGCAAGTATTTTAATGAATCCCCAAACGTGGGTGGCTTCAGGTCACGTAGGTAACTTCAATGATCCGATGATCGACTGTAAACAATGTAAAACGCGTCATCGTGCAGACAAAATCATCGAAAATGCCCTTGAAGAAAAAGGCATCGAAATGATCGTGGATGGCCTGTCATTTGAAAAAATGGAGGAAATCATTAAAGAACATGATATTGCGTGTCCTGATTGTGGAAGCCACGATTTCACAGGAATCCGTCAATTTGATTTAATGTTTAAAACCCATCAAGGTGTCACAGAGTCTTCTACCAATGAAATTTATTTACGTCCTGAAACGGCTCAAGGTATCTTTGTCAATTTCAAAAATGTTCAACGTTCCATGCGTAAGAAAATGCCATTCGGTATCGCTCAGGTCGGAAAAAGCTTCCGAAATGAAATTACTCCCGGTAACTTCACGTTCAGAACGCGGGAATTCGAACAAATGGAACTGGAATTCTTCTGTAAACCTGGCGAAGACCTGGAGTGGTTCTCTTACTGGCGTGAATTCTGTAAAAACTGGTTATTGAATTTAGGTATGGGTGAAGATAACATGCGTTTACGAGATCATGATGAAGATGAATTATCCCATTACAGCAATGCGACAACGGACATCGAATATAAATTCCCATTTGGCTGGGGAGAGCTTTGGGGTGTAGCCGACCGTACAGACTTTGACCTGAAGCGTCATATGGAACATTCAAATGAGGATTTCCACTACATGGATCCACAGACAAATGAAAAGTATGTACCATATTGTATCGAACCTTCCCTTGGAGCAGATCGCGTCACCCTTGCATTCCTTTGTGATGCATTTGAAGAAGAGGAGCTTGAAAATGATTCACGAACAGTGCTCCGTTTCCATCCGGCATTGGCTCCATTCAAGGCTGCTGTCCTGCCACTTTCCAAGAAGTTATCTGATGATGCCTTCAAAGTATATGAAGAGCTATCACAGGATCTTATGATCGACTTCGACGAAACGGCATCCATCGGGAAGCGCTACCGTCGCCAAGACGAAATCGGAACACCATTCTGTATCACATTTGACTTCGATTCTGTAGAAGACGGTCAAGTTACCGTCCGTGACCGGGACACAATGGATCAAGTAAGAATGCCAATCAGCGAAGTCAAGGCATTCCTCCAGCAGAAAATTAAATTTTAATAACTAAAGCGGAGGCGGCTCGTTCAGAGGCGACAAGCATAAGCAACCCCTGCCGGAAAGGCGTTCTTTGCCTTTTTGGCAGGGGTTGCTTATGACCTCGAGCCTCTAGCCGCCGGAGCTAGCAGATACCTAAAGCGGAGGCGGCTCGTTCAGAGGCGACAAGCATATGAAACCCCTGCCGGAAAGGCGTTCTTTGCCTTTTTGGCAGGGGGTTCTTATGACCTCGAGCCTCTAGCCGCCGGAGCTAGCAGATACCTAAAGCGGAGGCGGCTCGTTCAGAGGCGACAAGCATATGAAACCCCTGCCGGAAAGGCGTTCTTTGCCTTTTTGGCAGGGGGTTCTTATGACCTCGAGCCTCTAGCCGCCGAAGCTAGCAGATACCTAAAGCGGAGGCGGCTCGTTCAGAGGCGACAAGCATATCTAGAAAATCCCTAAAGGCGTTTTTGCCTCTGGGGATTTTTTGTTGTATTTATGATAAAAAATCAAAATATCTATTTGTTTTCGATGATTTGGCGTTGTCTGGCAACCTGAATCGATTGATTGTACTACATTTTTGGGCTGTGGCGGTACTTGTGTTACTTTATCGCACTTTCCCCATTAATTGGGCCAGCTTTCATTGTTTATTGGGCCACTTTCACCGTTTATTGGGCCACTTCCCACACTAATTGGGCCACTTTTACTGTTTATTGGGCCACTTCCGCCATTCATTGCGCCAAATTGTGAACGCAAAGGAGCTACTTTCATCAATAAAAAAAATAAGGCCCATTCACACAACGTGAATGGGCCTTTCCATATCATCACAAGCAGCTTCATAAAGCTAGAATAAGTCCTTTAGGTTATCCATTTGGTCAAGAAACCTTCTGGATTTTAATGTTAAACCTGAATTTTCATCGTAATAAGTTCTGATAACCCGCTTCAATTGAAGTTTTGTTTCATCTTTCACCGATATATTTCCTAATCGATTGATATCAAAATAATAAAATACCCTAAGAAGTTTCACTGTACCTTGAGATATCGGAAAATGATGAGGATCTTCACTTAGACAGCGATGACAGATGAATCCATTTTCTCTAAAAGAAAAGGCAAATTCACCATCGGTCTCCCCACACACAGCACATCCATTCAAATGAGGATAGAGCCCTAGTACCGGGAGCATCTTCATTTCGAAAATGTGCATAAGGATTTCGGGGTCATAGTCTTCATTTAAATAGGAAAGAGTCTTGTATAGCAATTCAAATAGAAATGGGTTCGGCTTACGATCCTCCGTCGCTTTATCAAGAAGATCAACGATGTAAGTGGCATAAGCTGTTTTAAACAAGTCTTCTCTCACGTGCCTTAGGGATTCAGCCATCTCTCCCTGCTGGAGAGTACCGAGTCCACTTCCTTTAATAAAAAGGAAATAACCATATGTAAACAATTGTGAAATGGCGGATAGACGGCTATTAGGTTTCTTTGCCCCTCTAGCCATCAATCCAATTTTTCCGAATTCCCGTGTATATATGGTAACAATTTTATTCGACTCTCCGTAAGGATTCGTACGAATAACGATTCCTTCACATTTCTGTAGCATATAGCCACCTCCCGCTATCAATCCACCCGGGTGATGACAAACTTATCACGTTAAAGGAAAATCAACTTCAGCTGTTTCTTCCTCAAAACTGAAAGGATCCTCTATCGTCTCCTTCTCAAGCTCTTTAAAAAGCAAATAGGTGTCTATGCTTCCTGTTTGCGAAAAAAATTTCCAAGTTAAGTCTAACATAAAAAACCCACCTTTCTGGATTTAAACTAGCAAGACTTCATAAGCTTTCTTGTGATTAGAATGAGCATTTTCTCTCTAAAACATGTGGACTAAATATTGTTAATTCCATCATCAATATTCATCGTCGCTGAAACCAAAGTCACGTAACGTAGAAGATCGGTTACGCCAATCCTTCTGGACCTTCACCCATAGTTCAAGGTATACCCTTGTTCCTAACAAATTCTCAATGTCGACACGGGCACGCTTCCCAACTTCTTTAAGCATGGACCCCTGTTTGCCAATCACAATTCCTTTTTGTGAATCTCTTTCCACAATGATCGTTGCGATGACGTCAATAAGGTCTTTATCTTGCTTTTTCTCCATTTTATCGATCATGACTGCAATACTGTGAGGGATCTCTTCCCTGGTCATGTGCAAGACTTTTTCACGAATGAGTTCTGATACAATAAAACGTTCCGGATGATCTGTAATTTGATCAGCAGGATAGAATTGAGGCCCTTCCGGTAATTGATCCTTCAATAACTGAACAAGGTTCTCCACATTATTTCCTTCTAATGCTGAAATTGGGACAGTCGCAGCGAAAGGAAACAGGTCATTGTATTGTTGAATCATCGGCAACAATGCATCGGGGTGGACTTGGTCAATCTTATTAAGAATAAGGAAAACCGGTGTTTTAACACCTTTTAACTTCTCGATGATGAAGTGATCTCCTTTACCTAACCCTTCTTCGACGTTGACCATGAATAAGATGACATCCACTTCTTTCAAAGTGTTCTGAGCAATCTTCATCATGAAGTCTCCAAGTTTATGTTTCGGTTTGTGTATTCCGGGAGTGTCGATGAAAATCATTTGAGCATCATCTGTTGTATAAACTCCCTGGACTTTGTTTCGTGTTGTTTGAGGCTTATCACTCATTATGGCAATCTTTTGACCGATGACCTTGTTCAAGAAAGTGGATTTCCCTACATTCGGTCTTCCAATGATGGAGATAAAGCCTGACTTGTGCTCTGTATTATTCATTTAAATCCTCCGGTGAAAAAGCTCCTGGCAATAGTTCCCCAACCGTTAATTCTTCCACATCGCCTTTTAAGTTAGTAAGTACCACTTTCATGTCTTTCGAGCATAGCTCTGAAATGACCTGACGACACGCTCCACATGGCGGTACGGGTCTATTTGTATCTGCTACTACCGCAATCATCGAATAGTCCTTATCCCCTTCAGAATAAGCTTTGAAAAGAGCTGTACGCTCAGCACAATTACACATACTGTACGCTGCATTTTCAATATTACACCCGTGATAGACTTTACCTTCCTTTGACAGAAGAGCAGCTCCCACCTTAAATTTACTATACGGTACGTATGCTTTTTCTCTCGCTAGTTTGGCTTCTTGTATCAATTGTTCTGCATTCATTATTAGAACTCTCCTTTTAACCCTTACACATTTATTTTACTACAACTTTCATAAAAGAAAATGGGCTGTTATCATTTTGTAATAAAATAGTTAGATAATTCTAACTATTTATCGATTTTATTCTTTGCTCCATATATTCTATACAAGTATAAGAACGTTTTCAAATAAATTAAAGACTGCAGTCAAGAAATCATTCGATTTCTTGACTGCAGCCATTCATTTTAATGTATATATTGTCTTCTTTACACGTTAGAGGAGTAGTTCAACCAGCTTCGGAATGAAGATAATCCCTCCAATGATCGCTGTACAAATCGCGAAGAGCAGAACGGCCGCTGAAGCCAGATCCTTCGCGGCCTTCGCGAGAGGGTGGTACTCATTAACAGAAAGATCGACTGCCTTTTCAATCGCCGTGTTCATGGTTTCAAGTGAAAGTACTGAAAACACGAGAATAACCAGTGTGATCCATTCCATGGTGGAGACTGAGAGCAGGTAAGCCATTAAGAATACGACGATTCCCACACATGAATGTATTCTGAAATTCTGCTCCGTTGCCCATACAGAACGGATTCCATGTGCTGCATACCCGAAAGACTTTAAGAACCGGAAAAAGCCAAACCTAGTCTCTTTTGAGTCCATATTCATCTAAAATGTCCTTTTGTCTCTGAAACATTTTCTTCTCATCGACTTTTTCAATATGATCATATCCCAATAAATGAAGGAATCCATGAAGGGCAAGAAAGCCAAGCTCACGGGAGAACGAATGATTGTATTCTTCCGCCTGTTCTTTTGCTCGGTCAATGGAGATGATGATATCTCCAAGAACGCGGGGAATATTCCCACCAATAATTTCGACTTCGTCTTCTCCCAATTCTTCAAGAGCAAATGAGATGACATCGGTTGGTTGATCTTTATCTCTATATTCCTGATTGATTTCCCGGATCCGCTCGTTGGTTACAAATGTGACGGACACTTCACTTTCATTCTCAACACTCTCTTTCTCTGCAGCAAAGTTCAGGATATTCTGAACCAAACCCGTTTGCTCTTCGGATAATGTTTCTGTTTCATCAATAAAATCGATTAATAGTGTCATGCTTCCTCTCCTTTTGCTTGAAGTTCCGGATATTCTATTCTAGGATGAAAGATTCCATTCAACGTCTCACATAGAGACCTCTTTACAGTCTCTAATTGCTTTAACGAAATTTCGCATTCATTAAACTGACCGTCCTGGAGGCGCTCTTGTACGATTGAATGAACGAGCTGTTGAATCTCTGCTTGGGTGGGAGATTTCTTGGATCTGACAGCCGCTTCAACACTATCTGCAATACTTATCACGGCCGCTTCCCTTGTTTGTGGTTTAGGGCCCGGATAGCGGTATTCTTCTTCTTTAACATCTTTCCCTTGTTCTTTCGCCTTATAATAGAAAAATTTTAATAAGGTCGTTCCATGATGCTGCTCTGCGATATCGATAATTTCCTTTGGAAGCTTGTGCTTTCGAAGCATGTCTGCACCATCAGAAGTATGACTAATAATAACATCTCTGCTCGTTTCAGGCGATACCCGATCGTGTGGATTCCCCATATTAAGTTGATTCTCAATGAAGAAGTGTGGACGCTTTGACTTTCCTACATCATGATAATAACAGCCTACTCTCGCCAGGAGACCGTTGGCCCCAATCGACTCACACGCAGCTTCTGCAAGGTTCGCTACCATGACACTATGATGATAGGTCCCAGGTGCATCTGTTAACAGCTTCTTCAACAGCGGTCGTGTAGGACTTGAGAGCTCCACTAGCCTCATGGAAGACAGAATCCCGAATCCCGCTTCGAAAAAGGGCAGGAAACCGATCGTTAAAATGGAAGAGCTGATCCCTGATACGAGAGCAAACACAAGGTAATACACATATTCACTATTTGAATAAGACGTGCCGCTTAGAAGGAGCAAAAATCCGAGAATTAAGATATTCACAAGAGCAACATATATTCCTGCCCTCAAAATATTGGAACGCTGATTGCGGCTCACCAGGAATAAAATCCCGGACACCCCACTGAATAACGTATAAATCGCGATTTCAATATCAATGGACCCTGAAAACTGCTGGTGAAATACGATACTCGAGCATGCGGAAAGAATGAATACCATCATCATGGCAATCCGCTCGTTCAATAAAATCCTCAGAATCATGCCCGTGAATGCCGCCGGGAAAATAAACGCAATATCATTGATTTCCAGTTGATCGATTAAGCCCACAATCTTCATAAGCAATAGAGAGATGACAAATACAATACTCGTCAGAATCAAATAATTTTGTTTTCTTTCCTCAGTGACTTCAAGGGTGAAAAAGAAGTAATATAAGGAGCTGATCAGCACCAGGACAAAGAGGGCAAGTCCGACATACGGCTTAAAGGAAAATGTATTATCCACCATCCCCAATGATTTCAGGATACTGTATTTTTTCGGCGTAATCAGATCTCCATCTTCTACGATCACTCCGCCTTCTATGATTTCAACCTGCTTTACATTTGCCTCAGCGAGTTTTTTTAACTCATCAGTTTTTTCTGCATCATAAAATTGTGTCGGCTCAAGAGCTATCTTCCCTAATTTTACGGCAGCGGTAGATAAATCACCATTAAAGGAATAATTGGTAATGCGTTGTTCTAGATTCAATTTCGCTTCATTGAGCTCTTCTTCTTTTACACCGTTTTCCATGATGATCTTCATCTGGGTGGATACGATCGCCTCCACTCTTGATAAGTCATCTTCAGACGCCACCAGCAATGTCTTTAAAATGTCATCGCTTAGACTATTGGTTACATTATTATTCTTATCTTTAGGCAGCTTTGCTTTCAAGAGCTTCAATTGTTCGTTAATATCGGGAGTTTGAGAGGGCTTCAAATCTTCGACTTCCTCATCCCCGGGAGCGGACTCTTTCTTCACTTCATTTACGCTTTCCATCAGTGATCTCAGCAATGAAATGGAGTTGTCTATTGCTCCTTCTTTAGGGGTGTAGACATTGGAGACTTCCGCCTTAGCTTCTTCCTTCTTCTTGGAAGTCGCATCCTCATCAACGAATTTTTTAGGAGCCCTTATGGTGGTTGTAGCGTCCTCATACAGATTAATCTCAAGGGTTTTCGGCTTAACGTTGCCGTATAAAACCCCGAATACGATGATTCCGAGTAATACGAATAAGAGATTTGTAAATAGTCGATAGCTTAGAAAACTCCTGATTTTGAGAAGAAATGGGTGCGTTTGCATATAGAACCCCCTGTTATGTATGGACAAATTCAATGGAACAAACAGATTAAGAGATTTCATTCGATACAATGTAGCAATTATGTAAAATCATAACAGTTTTTGACTTAATTATCTATGTTTAACCTTATAAAAAAAGATTGATCCTTCCCTGTACCACAACTATCTGGTGGTGGCAGTCAGGGAATAGATCAATCCTTTATGGCCTTACTTTTCTATCGCTTCATAGGCATCGATTACTTTAGCGACCAATGGATGACGGACCACATCAGCTTGATCAAGATAAATGAACGATACCCCTTTAACACTTTTCAATATTCTTTCAGAGGAAATTAAGCCTGACTCGCTCCCTCTCGGCAAATCTACCTGGGAACGGTCCCCTGTAATGATCATCTTTGAATCGAATCCGAGTCTGGTCAAAAACATCTTCATCTGTGCTTTCGTGGTGTTCTGGGCTTCATCAAGAATGACAAATGCATCATCAAGAGTCCGGCCCCTCATATAAGCAAGGGGAGCGATTTCGATGGTTCCCCTTTCAATCAGGCGAGCTGTATGCTCCGCTCCAAGTACGTCATGCAATGCATCATAAAGTGGACGAAGATAAGGGTCTACTTTTTCCTTCAAGTCACCAGGTAGGAAGCCGAGGCTTTCCCCCGCTTCAACAGCAGGTCGTGTAAGGATGATTTTCTTCACTTGACCATTCTTTAATGCATGTACAGCCATGACAACAGCCAAATACGTCTTCCCTGTACCTGCAGGACCGATCCCAAACACCATATCGTGTTTTTTGATGGATTGGATGTATTGCCGTTGCCCAAGGGTTTTCACCCTAATGGATTTGCCCTTGGCATTTTTCGTGATTTCTTCATTATACAAGTCTGTGAAATATTCGAGAGTCCCCTGCCGACCCATTTCTATGGCATAATGGACGTCTCTTTGGCCAATATTGATCTTTTTTCGTATCACAGCTACTAGCCGATCAGAGATATCAAGAGCGAGACTTACATCTTCTTCTTTACCCGAAACCAGCAATTCTTCGCCTCTTGTTACGATTGAAACGTGTAATTCCTGTTCTATTAATTTTAGGTGAGAATCTGAAACGCCAAACAAAGCGATGGCTTCATTAGGGTTTTCAAGTTGTAATTTCATTAAGATTTCATCTGACATTCGTTAGTCTCCTTGGATAATTGGTTGTCCTACTGCAATATTTTCGATTACTTTGAAGTGAATTGTTACCCTAACTTTACCATTCTCAACCTTTTCTTGCAAAATTTTTTCCTCTCTGATTTCTGCATCTTCCGGAAGGGTGGATTCCAGATTACTTTTAGCAAGTTCTTTGGCTGCATGTATGGCTTCAGATTTTGTGTAGGTTCTTTCCACGTCTTCTTTTTCTTTAATACTTCGGTCAATATAATAAATCGGCAGTTCCCACTTTAGAAAACGAAGGCTCTTTTTGTTTTCTTCCACAATGGATTCTTTATACTCATTTTTTCCAAATCCCCAAATCGGAATAGTGAAGGAGCCGACTCCGACATATTGTTTTCTTTTTTCATTGCCGCTAAACACCACGAAATGGGATTTTAAAGGTAACGCTACGTCCGACTTATACCATGTTTCCCCAAGGATTTTCGCCTTTGCCTGCACCCCTTTAGGCTCTTTTTCATTCCCTATCAGTCCCGATACCAGAAGCTGACCTTTGCTTACATAGTCATTGACGTTCACCTGTGGGTCTCCTTCTTCAACAAACATCTGGGTGATGATTGCTTTCTTCTTTGCGACTATATGTTGAAGCCCGGTGGATTCTGAAGGCTCAGGGGCATTCTTCTCCACGACTTGAAAGTGAAAGGTTGTCCCTTGCAACTCCACCCCTACCCAGGTGATATTATTCATTCTGTAGGAGAGTTCACGTTGAATGTTCTCCACATCAGGGAGAGAGAATTGCAGCTTTCCCTTCGATACCCCCATTTCCTCGAGCTCTTTTCTTATACTGTGTTCAGTTTGAGGAGAGGCACCTTTGATCTGGATATCCCACACCATGTTAGAAAGAAGAAAGACGAGGACAAAGAAAGCCAGTCCACCAATCATGAACCCTGAATTTTTCAAAGACCTTTTCACAAGAAATGGTATGCCTTGACCTCTTAGAAATGTCACTTTGCACTCAGATGTGCGAACCGCTCTTCGGAAGTTATGTACATCTTCTAAGGATAAGTAAAAGGTGATGGTCTCTGTTCCGGCTCTTTTCACATCCCATATCGAAATACCCGCCCGGAGTAATTGATTAATGACCCTCTCCACTAATTTGCCTTCCATTTTCACAAATACCTTACCCCTAAGAAAGGTAAACCATTGATTCTTCAAATCCGTCCCTCCTATTGTTCTAAATAGATCACTTCTACAATCTTCCCTTGAAGAAGAATTTCTTCAGGAAGAATCATCTTGATAACAAATTGTTCACCTTTTATTAAAAGTTGGCCTTGTTTTAGTAGAAGTCGTACCTCTCGATCTGTGAATGTTAACAGACCACGGTGGTTTTCTATATAGATATGAATTTGTCCAATCATGGTAATGCGAGGAAGGTCCATCATGACATCTTCAGGTAAATCCATTTTTTGCGTCATCCATTTCCGCATATGTTGTAAAAAGCTTTTCGCCATAAAAAAAGAACCCCCTTTCATCTCATATTTATGAAATGAATTGGGGTTTCATCACTTTTATTTTTGGTTATGCCGTTTTTTTGATCTCGGAGGTCCGAATACCTCTGAAAAAATGAATCCTTTTACGATATCATCTTCATTGTTGAAGTTGATGGAGGGCGGAGAGCCCGTTTCCCGAATCTTTTTCGCCCGTGTTTGGTGGGCTTCAAGGTTATTTGAATACCGTTCTTCCTGCTTTTGTAATTTCTTATACGTTTCTGCTTCCTTCTTCTTTTCCTCAAAAATGGTTTGAATGGAGGAAGGTGCCTCATTCATTGGCTTTTTGTATCCTCTCGGCTCTCTAGGTCTCGACCTTTCTCTTTCTTCTCTCTCTGATGGTGGAGAAGGCTGAGATGGAGATGCCGTTTGAATTGGCTTTTGCCTTGCCGGTTTAGTTGAAGGAGGCTCCTTCACTTTTTTGAATATGGTGGTGATGAGCCCGATCAGTATAAAAATGATTAGTGATTCCATGGAGAAAACTCCTTTCTAAACAAAGGGAGATTACTTATCACTCTTCGGATCTTTTTTATCCCCTGTCAGCTTTCCGATCGAGTCTCTCATTTCTGTATCTGCATCGATGTTCTTTAAGTTCATATAATCCATCACACCGATATTACCTGAACGCAACGCTTCAGCCATGGCAAGTGGTACTTCCGCTTCCGCTTCCACAACTTTCGCTCTCATTTCTTCTACTCTTGCTCTCATTTCCTGCTCATTCGCAACGGCCATTGCTCTTCTTTCTTCTGCTTTCGCTTGAGCAATATTTTTATCCGCTTCCGCTTGTTCTGTTTGCAGTTCCGCACCGATATTTTTGCCGATATCAACATCAGCGATATCAATCGAGAGGATTTCAAATGCCGTACCTGCATCCAACCCCTTTGAAAGGACCGTTTGAGAAATCAGATCAGGGTTTTCCAGCACCTTCTTGTGATTGCTGGATGAACCGATTGTCGATACAATCCCTTCCCCAACACGGGCAACGATCGTTTCTTCACCGGCACCTCCGACAAGGCGGTCAATATTCGCACGAACGGTAATACGCGCTTTTGCTTTCACTTCAATTCCATCCATTGCCACACCGGCAATGAATGGCGTTTCGATCACTTTCGGATTAACACTCATTTGAACCGCTTCAAGTACATCACGGCCTGCAAGGTCAATCGCCGCACAACGTTCAAACGTTAATTCAATATTTGCACGATGGGCTGCAATTAATGCATTTACCACTCTATCTACATTACCACCTGCCAGATAGTGACTTTCTAGCTGATTAATCGTAACAGTGATTCCTGCTTTATGAGCCTTTATCAATGGATTGATTATCCGGCTGGGAATAACACGTCTTAATCTCATCCCCACCAGTGTGAAGATACTGATTCTCACGCCCGCTGCAATTGCTGAAATCCACAGCATGACCGGTACAAATGTAAATAAAACAGCTAACACAATGATGCCCACTACGATGGCAACGAGCAATAAAATCGTACTTGGTCCTATAACCATATTCTTTACCTCCTGAGTAATTATGAAATGTCTCTTACCACAATTCGCGATCCTTCTACCTTTACAATCTTAACCTTTTCATTGGCTTTAATAAAGCCGCCCTCTGTAACAGCATCAATTCTTTCATCATCCACAATGACAGTTCCAGATGGTCTTAAAGGCGTCTTGGTTACACCTTCCCTGCCAATCAAATCCAAGCGATTTACGTTTGATACATAACCACTTTCTGTGCTTGTTGAATCATTTAAAATGATTTTCTTGAAAAATTTCATTTTTTTACCAAACACCTTTACAAAGATAATCACTGTTGCAACGGCAATCAGTAGAGCGATTAGAAGAGAAATCCCCATTTGCACCATATCTCCCCCTGCCAACATGATACTCGCCAGAATCGCTCCGATACCAAGTGCACCTGCAAGGCCACCAGGGAGGAAAAACTCCGCCACTATGAGAAAGATCCCGATGATGAACAGAATAATGGTTTCATATCCCGCAAGGCCGGCAACTAAGTGTCCATAAAAGAATAATACAAGAGAAATCAACCCGATAGAACCGGCAATCCCAAACCCTGGTGAATACAATTCTACAATCAATCCTATACTAGCTAATGACAGTAGAATCGGCACAACGACAGGGTTTGTGATAAAACGTGCGAGTTTTTCTGCAAAGGTTTCTTCCATTACCTTCACAGAGGATTTCTCAACTCCCAACGCTTTATATAGCGAATCAAAATTCTCCACGGTGCCTTCTGAATACCCTACCTCTTTCGCTTCCTTAGAACCGAGAGTTAATAATTCACCTTTATCAATCCCCAGTTCTTTTATTTCGAGAGATTCATCTGCCATCGCTAGTGCATATTGAGGATCTCTCCCATTTGATTCGGCGGCACTTTTCATGGCAGAAAGCCAGTAACTTTGAGCTTTCTTATCAGCAGCATTTCCTGCCTGGTCAATCACAGCCGCCGCCCCAATCTGTCCATTCGGTACCATGTAGATTTCATCGGCATGAAGAGAGATGAACGCACCGGCAGATAGAGCATGGTCATTCACAAAGGCAACCGTCCTTGTATCCACACCATCAAGGAGTTGCCCGATATCACCAGCCGCATCCACTAGTCCCCCGGGAGTATCAATATCAAAGATGATGAGTTCTGCGTTGTTTTCTTCCGCATCATGAATCGCTCTCTCCAGAAATGCATGAAGACCTCTTTCCACTTCTTTTTGAATGGGAATTACGTATACCTTCTCAGAGTTCTCAGCAGAACTTATCAACGGCTGTATTAAACTGGCTCCAAGAATCAGCATAAAAAATACTAGTATACCTCTTTTCACTTTAACCCCCTCGTTTCAATAATATTCCTTAATACTTTATGTACGAATGACCTATTAAAATAGTTTCATCTTTTTTTCAAACAGCGAGTATTGATTATTTGCCGAGTCATGTGACCTCCCTGGGGAAAGTGGGCGGTACGTCTCCGAGGGGATCGGATCTAGCAGGATTAAAAAAACCGGAAAGCAACATGGCCTTCCGGTTTCTTTAATCTTATGATAAATGTTGAAGAACAAGTTTGTTGACGAGAGCTCCATCGGCTTTCCCTTTTAATTTAGGCATGATTGCTCCCATCACTTTGCCCATGTCCGCTTTAGAAGTAGCACCAACCTCAGCTACTGTCTCTTGGACAATAGCAGAGACCTCTTCTTCTGAAAGCTGCTTAGGCATATATATTTCGACGTAAGTCAGTTCTGTTTGAATTTTTTCAACGAGGTCTATGCGACCAGCGTTTTGAAATTCCTGGAGGGAGTCTTTCCGTTGCTTCACTTCTCGAGAAAGGACAGTCAACTCTTCGTCTTCAGAGAGTTCCTGTTTTCCATGTTTAATTGCTTCATTTTGAAGTGAAGCCTTAAGCATACGAATAACAGAAAGCTTCTCTTTTTCTTTATTTTTCATCGCTTGTTTCATATCATCATTTAAACGATTGAGAAGACTCATACTTACACCCTCTCTTAGAACTTACGCTTTCTTGCAGCTTCTGATTTCTTTTTGCGTTTTACGCTTGGCTTTTCATAAAATTCGCGCTTTCTAAACTCTTGTAAAGTTCCTGTTTTAGAAACTGAGCGTTTGAAGCGACGAAGAGCATCTTCAAGCGATTCGTTTTTACGAACAACTGTTTTTGACATCTCTCTTTCCCTCCCTCCGAACACACTACACTTACATGTTCAAGTCAAGAAATGGTTTGTACCATTTTCTTAAGGCTAAAGATAAATCCGAAGCCCTTTACTTCACCATATAGGTTATGGCTTTTTGCCCTTGGAATATTGTCACAAGGGGACAGAAAGTGTATGTCTTTCTTGGATGAATCCTTTACCCCTAGTAAAGAAATCCATGTACTTTGCCATTATAATATATGATACGTAATAGGTCAACAATTTATCAGAAATCCCTTATATAAATAGGCATGTCTCCTTCATTTTCTCCATACATTTGTAGTAATCGTGCTGGTTTACAGGAGGAGTTCAATGATAATACATGGGATGGCCTTTGTTTTTTTTATTTTATGCTTTTTATTCGGAATGACCTGGCTTAGGACGGGGCTTTTTAATATTGCCAACGTGAAAATAAAAAAGTGGCTCCATTATTTAACGAACACGCCTGTTAAAGGTGTATTTACTGGATCTGTCGTAACGGCTTTTATTCATAGCAGTTCCGCCGTAATGGTTCTCACTGTTGGACTTGCATCTTCCGGTTTGATCCCCTTTCGTCAAACGATCGGAATTATGCTTGGGTCCAATATCGGAACGACCTTTACGCTTGAGATGTTCACACTCGATATGAATTATCTTATCGTCCCATCCATGATCATCGGGTGCATCATGTATTTCTTCCCTTCCCCTTCTGTCCGGAGTATGGGAATGATATGTATAGGTTTTGGGCTGATTTTCACCGCCATCCGAGCCATTCAGTGGTTAGCGACTCCGCTGACTACACATGAATCTTTACGTTCTTATATAGTAGAGGTGAACGAACATTTGGTACTGGCTCTGATCCTTGGTTGTATATTAACGGCTATCATACAATCCAGCACGGTCGTGACAGGGGTGACGATGGGGTTTCTCGCTGCAGGCTCCATTGATCTCCATGCAGGAATTGCGATTATGCTCGGTGCAAATGTGGGAACATGCATTACCGCTTTTATAGCGAGTATTGGCGGTGGATCCCAAGCAAAACTTACCGCTTACGCCCATATTTGGTTAAACGTGATAGGCGTGGCGCTTTTTATTCCACTCATCCCATTACTCGGTATCGTCGTTCAGTCTCTTGCCGGTTCTCCGGATTTACAATTGGCTCACGCCAGTGTCATTTTTAATATTATCTGTTCTATCCTGGTCCTTCCATTCGCCAATAGATATGCCCGATTGATTGAACGTATTCATCTCAACCCAAAAAAAGCTGAATGAGGAAATGTATTCCCATTCAGCCTTTTTCTTATTAATAATCAGAATCGCTTGTTAAGCCTTGTACAATTTTCACACCTGAGCTAGCTCCTAAACGAGTAGCACCTGCTTCGATCATTGCTTGTGCATCCTCTACAGAACGCACTCCGCCAGAAGCCTTCACACCGATATCAGGCCCAACCGTTTTTCTCATAAGAGCGATATCTTCTACAGTTGCACCGCCCGTAGAGAATCCAGTGGATGTTTTCACATAGTCAGCACCAGCTTCTACAGCTAATTGACAGGCTTTTACTTTCTCTTCGTCCGTCAGTAGGCACGTTTCAATAATTACTTTTGAAAGTGCTTTCCCTTTGGATGCTGCAACTACTGCTTCAATATCACGTTTAACCAACTCATGGTCGCCGCTTTTTAATGCTCCGATATTGATGACCATGTCCACTTCTGTTGCTCCTTTTTCAATCGCATCCTTTGTTTCGAATGCTTTCGTTTCAGGAGTGGAAGCTCCAAGTGGGAAACCGATTACTGTACACACTTTTACTTCCGTTCCACTTAATAGTTCGCTTGAATATTGTACCCAAGTTGGATTCACGCACACAGAAGCAAACTTGAATTCTTTCGCTTCCTGGCAAAGTACCTCCACTTGGTCTTTCTTTGATTCTGGTTTAAGTAAAGTATGATCAATCATACTTGCAATGTTCGTAGTCATTCATTATCTCTCCTTTAACAGTTGTCCGTACCTCTCTTATCATACCAAATCAAAGAGAAAAAAACGAGTATTTTATAGTATATCCAAATAGTAAGAAAACCTTTTCATAATTTAATGAGAGTTTTCTTCAACATCGATACTCAACAAGTATGGATTGTCTTCTATTGTAACAACAATCTTTCAGAAAGAGCAAAAAAACAACCCCAGTATTGAACAACCAGGGTTGTAATTCTAATTATTTTAAACGGTATACTCTTGCTTCATATGGTTTTAGAGACAGTTTGCTTTCTTTTTCGTGTTCTTCTGTGTGATAGTTATTCAACAAGAGATTCGTTGAAGAAACTTCTAATTCCCCTAA
Source organism: uncultured Bacillaceae bacterium (assembly GCA_963787015.1). Taxonomy (GTDB): domain Bacteria; phylum Bacillota; class Bacilli; order Bacillales; family Bacillaceae_B; genus Rossellomorea. Next base: position 37,156 of record CAWBBM010000019.1, on the reverse strand, counting down.
GTCACAAACTGCTTCTTTGGTAGAAAGATTTGTGATGACGATCATGGATTGATCTTCTCCTGTGCGGGTATAGGCATAGATTTGCTTGTCATTTTCCAAGAGCAAATCATAGACCCCGTACGTGAAGACATCTTCCTTTTTCTTTAATCGAATCATTTTTTTGTAAAAGTTCAGAATGGATTTTTCATCCTTTTCCTGTGCATCTACATTGATCGTTTTATAGTTTGGATTGACTTTCATCCATGGTGTGCCGTTTGTAAATCCACTGTTTTCTTCTCCTGACCACTGCATCGGTGTTCTGCTGTTGTCACGGGAAGAAGCCCAGATGATGTTCATAATATCTTCATGCGGTACTCCTTCTTCTTGTTTAAGACGATAAAGATTTTTGACCGCTACATCATCATAATCGTCAATCGAAGGAAAGTGTACATTTGTCATACCGATCTCTTGTCCTTGGTAAATAAACGGAGTTCCCTGCATTAAGAAATACATGGTCGCCATTGCAGTGGCGCTTTCTCTCCAGTATTCTTTGTCGTTCCCCCATGTGGACACAACGCGGGGTTTATCATGATTTTCGATGAAAAGAGCATTCCAGCCGTTTCCTTCGAGACCTTTTTGCCAACGGGAGAGTACCTTTTTCAATTCAACGATGTCTAAATCAGGATTTGTTTCAGCATCCCATAAACCAAGATGTTCGAATTGGAAGATCATATCCATTTTCCCGTTCTCTTTTCCAACCCAGAGTTCTGCTTCGTCTGCCTTAACTCCATTTGCTTCTCCAACGGACATCACATCATAGTTTGCATATGTACGATCCTTGAATTCCTGGAGGAACGTGTGTATTCCTTTTTGGTTCATATGCATATCAAAGGAAGAAACGTACTTTTCTTTCTTTGGGTTCGGCATGTCAGGAAACCCGGGACGTTTCTTAATATGACTGATGGCATCGATTCTAAAGCCGTCAATCCCCTTATCAAGCCACCAATTGACAGTGTCATATAGGGCATCTCGGACTTCTTCGTTTTCCCAGTTCAAATCAGGCTGCTTCGTTGAAAAGACGTGCAGGAAGTACTGATCGGTTTCTTTATCATACTTCCAGGCAGAGCCCCCAAAGATGCTTTCCCAGTTATTTGGTTCCTTTCCTTTTTCACCATCTTTCCAAATGTACCAATCACGCTTGAGGCTATCTTTAGAGCTCTTAGATTCAATGAACCAAGGGTGCTCGTCACTCGTATGGTTAAGAACAAGGTCGATGATCAGTCTCATACCTCTCCCGTGAACTTCTTTCAATAGTTGATCGAAGTCTTTCATCGTACCGAAGTCTTCCATGATATCTTGATAATCAGAAATATCATATCCATTATCATCATTAGGGGATTTATACATTGGACAAATCCAAATTACGTCGATACCTAATTCTTTAATATAATCTAATCGTTGAATAACACCTTGTAAATCTCCAATCCCGTCCCCATTTGAATCCTGGAAACTCCTTGGATATATTTGGTATCCAACTGCCTCTTTGCGCCAAGCCTTTTTCATCGTAACACCTCATCAAAGTATAGTAACATACAAACGCTTACATTTTAATGCAATCGTTTGCACTATTGGTAAAAAAAAAGAACATTTCCTTTATTTCATTGACAATAATAGTTTACAACCTTCTTCTTGACTAATCAATAGAAAATTTGATTCTTGCAAAAATAAAAAGACACCCAACCACCGTCGGGTGTCTCAATCTATTATATTGCCGCTTTTTCTTCTGATTCTTCAAGAACACGTACGAATTGGCCTTCGTTTAAGGGATAGCCTGATTTTGTGATTTTGACTTTCACAAGCTTCCCTACCATGTCTTCTGTTGCAGGAAATACGACTTTCAGATAATTATCCGTATATCCAACATAAAGGTCATCTTGATAAATTTCTTCCGGAATAACCTCTAATACTTCGTCTTCGAACTGAGATGAGTATTCTTTTGCTAATTGATTGGATAGCTCAATTAAACGGTGAACACGTTCGTTCTTGATCTCTTCATCAACCTGGTCGTCCATACGGGCAGCAGGCGTACCAGTTCGTTTCGAGTACGGAAATACATGAAGCTCAGAGAATTTATGTTCATTAATGAAATGATACGTTTCCATAAATTCCTCTTCTGATTCACCAGGGAAACCGACAATGACATCCGATGTCACAGCAAGTCCCGGTAATGCCTTCTTAAGCTTTTCCAATCGCTCTGCAAAAAATTCCATCGTGTACTTTCGTCGCATTCTCTTCAACACCGTATTGGATCCCGATTGAAGGGGAATGTGTAAGTGCCTTACTACGATGTTTGATTGATCGATCACTTCAATGACTTCGTCTGTCAATTGACTGGCTTCAATAGAGGAAATACGAATTCTCTTCAAACCTGTCACTTTTTGCTCCAAGTCTTTAAGGAGCATGGCAAGGTTGTAATCTTTCATATCCTCACCGTACCCGCCAGTGTGAATCCCTGTTAGAACGATCTCTTTGTATCCTGCGTCAACCAACTGTTGAGCTTGATGAATGACTTCTTCAGGATCACGGGATCTCATCAGTCCACGGGCCCAAGGAATGATACAGAAGGTACAGAAGTTATTGCATCCTTCCTGGATTTTAAGAGAGGCACGTGTACGATCCGTGAATGCCGGGACATCCAGCTCTTCATAGACACGGTTCTTCATGATATTGGTAACTCCATTGATAGGCTGACGTTCTTGTTTATATTCTTCAATGTACGTAAGCATTTTTCTTCGATCTTGTGTGCCCACCACGACATCAACGCCAGGAATGGCCATGATTTCAGCAGGGGATGTTTGTGCATAGCATCCTGTTACGCAGATGACCCCATCAGGATTCTTTCGGATTGCTCGGCGAATCACCTGTCTACTTTTTTTGTCCCCCGTATTGGTTACTGTACACGTGTTAATCACATACACATCTGCGATCGAATCATATTCTACTCGTTCATATCCTTCTTCTTTAAATAGTTGCCAAATGGCTTCTGTTTCGTAGTGGTTCACTTTACACCCTAAAGTGTGAAACGCTACTGATGGCATTACAATCACCTCATAAGTTCTAATTGATAGCTGATGGCTGAGAGTACATATAGTGGTGCCGTTTCGGTTCGCAAGATTCTTGGACCGAGACCACATGTAAGAAAGCCCTCGCTCCTCAACAGCTCTATTTCTTTTTTTGATAATCCACCTTCAGGACCGAATACGACCAGAACGCTCTGCCCAGGTTCGATAGAGGATAGCACCTTATTAAGAGTACCTTTTTCCCCGGCTCTTGCTTCTTCTTCATATGCGACAAGTTTGTAATCAAATTGATTTCCTATTTGAATCAATTGCTTGACTGAAATGGGTGCAGATACATCCGGAACAAGGAGACGATGGGATTGTTCCGCTGCTTCTTTCACAATTTTCTCCCAACGCTCAACCTTTTTCTTTGCTTTCTTGTCGTCCCATTTTACAATGGAGCGATCCGCATTAAAGGGGATAAATTGAGTAGCTCCAAGCTCTGTTCCCTTTTGGAAAATCAACTCCAATTTATCCCCTTTCGGCAGTCCGCTCGCAATGGTTACTTTAATTGGTAATTCTTTCGTCGATGTTTCCCATTTTACTATTGATAGCTCAACTGAGTCACTGGAAATCGTTTCAATACGGGTAATCGCTGATGCTTGATCCTTAAAGACAGCGAAGACTTCATCCTGTTCTTTCATTCTCATGACACGAACAATATGATGATAGTCATCCCCTGTTATCATAATCGGATCATTTTCTCGATATAAGTCATTTATAAAATATCGTTGCATACAGTTTCAACTCCACCGTTTTTACTTTCCCTTACACTCGCTTTTGGGCAATGATTGCCACCCAGTCTTCCATTACCATGACTTCTTCTATCATAAACCCGGCAGCTTCCAATGAGTCGCGAACTTCTTGTTTCTTAGGCTGGATAATCCCCGAGGTGATGAAATACCCTCCAGGCTTCACAAGCTCATAGGCATCCTTTGTAAAACGAAGGATGATTTCAGCCAAAATATTCGCGACGATCACATCCGCTTGCCCTGAAATACCATTCAATAAATTGTTCTCTTCCACCGAAACAGTTCGCTGGACTTTGTTCAGTTTCACATTCAGTCTGGCTGAACGAACAGCTACTTCATCAAGGTCATAGGCTCTTACATTATCTGCTGCTAGTAAAGCGGATGCAATGGATAATACACCGGAACCTGTTCCCACATCGATGACCGTATCTTCTGCTTTAACGATTCGTTCTAGAGCTTGGATACACATGACTGTTGTAGGATGGGTCCCGGTTCCAAAGGCCATGCCTGGATCGAGTTCGATGATGAGCTCGTCACTATGAACGGGAGTATAGTCTTCCCAAGTAGGCACGATAGTAAATTTATCAGAAATTTTCACAGGATGATAATATTTCTTCCAAGCTGTGGCCCATTCTTCTTCATTCACTTCAGATATCTCTACTTTGTTTTCCCCAATGTCGATATCATAGGTAACGAGGTTGGTAATGCCTTGCTTGATCTCATCGACGGTTTCACCAAGAAAGCTATTGACGGGTAAATACGCTTTGACTAAAACACCTTCACTGGGATAATCATCAGGATTGAGTTGGTAGATCTCACCAAACATATCTTCTCTTTCTTTCAATAATTCTGCAGGGTCTTCAATGACTACACCGCTTGCTCCTGATTCATGAAGAATGTTTGAAATCGGCTCAATCGCTTCATTCGTAGTAAGAATACTGATTTCTGACCATTTCATTGATCTACCAACTCCGTTCTGAGTTATTCGCCTTTAAAGGCTTTCTTTACTTTATCAAAGAAACTTTCATGCTGTTCATCAGGGATTTGACCGCTTATATCCGCAAATTCTCTTAAAAGTTGTTTTTGTTTATCCGTTAGTTTGGATGGAGTGACCACCTTCACCTGTACATGCTGGTCTCCGGTTCCGTATCCTCGTACATTCGGCACCCCTTTGCCTTTCAAGCGGAACCTAGTACTAGTTTGCGTTCCTGCTGGTACCTTCAGTTTCACTTTGCCGTGTAAGGTGGGAACTTCAATCTCATCACCTAATGCGGCCTGCGCAAACGTCACTGGCATTTCACAATAAATATCATCTCCGTTACGCTCAAAGAAATCATGGGAGCGTACATGGAAGACGACGTACAGATCGCCTGCAGGTCCGCCATTGATACCTGGTTCACCTTGACCTGTCACACGCAGTTGCTGTCCATCATCGATACCTGCAGGGATTTTAACAGCGATTTTACGGCGCTTCTGCACTTTTCCTGCTCCGCCACAAGTTGAACATTTTTCCTTGATTTCTTTACCTGTACCGTTACAGTAGTGACAAACCCTTCTGTTCACGACGCGGCCAAATGGTGTATTTTGTTCTACATTCAATTGACCTGATCCATTACAGTGAGAACATGTATTGACTTTTGTTCCCGGTTTCGCACCTGAACCGTGGCATGTGTCACATTCTTCTTCTCTCGGAATCTCAATTTCTGTGTCTTTTCCAAACACCGCTTCTTCAAATGTCATAGACATCGTATACTGAAGATCAGCTCCTTGTCTAGGAGCATTCGGATCTCTTCTGCGACCTCCGCCGCCACCGAAGAATGTATTGAAGATGTCCTCAAATCCACCGAAACCGCCGCCGCCAAAGTCTCCGCCGCCGCCGAAACCTTGGTTAGGGTCCGTATGTCCGAAACGATCATATTGAGAACGTTTCTGATCATCACTCAATACTTCGTAGGCTTCCGATATTTCTTTGAACTTCTCATCCGCATCCGCTTCTTTGTTAATATCCGGATGATATTTTTTGGAGAGCTTGCGGTATGCTTTTTTCATTTCGTCTTTTGAGGCATCTTTTCCGACACCTAGAATCTCATAATAGTCCCGTTTACTCATTAAAACACCACTCCCGAATCCTTTGCATAAAGGTTATTTTAACATTGAGCTTTCACTATTATCAATAAAAACTCAACATTCCTTCTAATTGATTGTGATTGTTAGATGAATGAACCATCTGAAGCTTCACTCAATCATAGAAAAAGTCAAAGCCAAGAACCGCCCTGACTTTGACTTTTTCGTTCAATCTAGATTATTTCTTATCATCGTTCACTTCTTCGTATTCAGCATCCACTACATCGTCGTCTTTTGAAGCTTCCCCTTCAGCGCCTTGAGCTGCTTGCGCTTCCGCTTGAGCTTGCTCATATAGCTTCATGGTTAAGCTTTGAACGATTTCTTGTAATGCATCTTTCTTTTCACGGATAAGCTCTAAATCGTCTTTCTCGATTGCTTCTTTTAATTCAGCTTTCGCATCTTCCGCTTTTTTCACTTCATCTTCTTCTACTTTGCCTTCAAGATCTTTTAACGTTTTCTCCGTTTGGAATACAAGTTGGTCGGCTTCGTTACGAAGTTCGACTTCCTCTTTACGTTGTTTATCTGCTTCAGCATTTTCTTCCGCTTCTTTGACCATGCGTTCTACTTCATCTTCTGAAAGACCAGTAGAAGATTTGATTGTGATGTTTTGCTCTTTACCTGTTCCAAGGTCCTTCGCACTTACATTCACGATACCGTTTTTATCAATATCGAATTTCACTTCGATTTGTGGCACGCCACGTGGTGCTGGTGGAATATCTGCTAATTGGAAGCGTCCAAGTGTTTTGTTATCAGCAGCCATTGGGCGCTCACCTTGCAACACATGGATATCAACAGCTGTTTGGTTATCAGCGGCAGTTGAGAATGTTTGTGATTTAGATGTTGGGATCGTAGTATTACGTTCGATCAGTTTTGTTGAAACGCCACCCATTGTTTCAATACCAAGTGATAGTGGTGTAACGTCAAGTAGGACAACATCTTTAACGTCTCCAGTTAGAACTCCACCTTGAATCGCTGCACCCATCGCTACAACTTCGTCAGGGTTAACACCTTTAGATGGTTCTTTACCTGTTTCTTTTCTGATCGCATCTTGTACTGCAGGGATACGTGTTGATCCACCAACAAGAATGATCTTATCGATTTCACTTGCAGAAAGTCCGGCATCTTTCATTGCTTGACGAGTTGGTCCCATCGTACGCTCTACAAGGTCTGAAGAGATTTCGTCGAATTTCGCTCTAGAAAGCGTCACTTCTAAATGAAGAGGGCCCGCTTCTCCAGCTGTGATGAATGGAAGTGAGATTTGAGTTGAAGTAACCCCTGATAAATCCTTCTTCGCTTTCTCAGCAGCGTCTTTAAGACGTTGAAGAGCCATTTTATCTTTAGAAAGGTCGATGCCATTCTCTTTTTTGAATTCTGCTACAAGGTAATCGATGATTACTTGGTCAAAGTCGTCTCCGCCAAGACGGTTGTCACCGGCTGTAGAACGTACTTCGAATACACCGTCACCAAGTTCAAGGATGGATACGTCAAATGTACCGCCACCAAGGTCATAAACAAGGATTGTTTGGTCTTGATCCATTTTATCAAGTCCATAAGCAAGTGCAGCCGCTGTTGGTTCGTTGATGATACGCTCAACTTCAAGACCGGCAATTTTACCAGCGTCCTTTGTTGCTTGACGTTCTGCATCATTGAAGTAAGCAGGTACAGTGATGACCGCTTTTTCAACTTTTTCTCCAAGATAGTCTTCTGCATATGATTTTAAGTGTTGAAGAATCATAGCTGAAATTTCTTGTGGAGTGTATTCTTTTCCTTCTGCTTCAACTTTGTGAGCTGTTCCCATGTGACGTTTCACTGAGATGATCGTGTTAGGATTTGTGATTGCTTGACGCTTTGCAACTTCCCCTACTTGCTTTTCTCCATTTTTAAACGCAACAACTGAAGGCGTTGTGCGGTTTCCTTCTGCATTTGCAATAACCTTTGGTTCTCCACCTTCAAGTACTGATACACATGAGTTTGTTGTACCTAAGTCAATACCGATAATTTTACTCATAGTAAGAAACCTCCCTATTTTGTATATGTAATGTTTTTATTGATTGACCTTCACCATGGAAGGACGAATGACTCTATCTTTCAGTTTGTATCCTTTTTGGAATTCTTCAACAACGACATTGCTATCGAAGTTTTCATCTTCAATCTGCATGACAGCTTGATGCAGATGAGGATCAAACTCCTGACCTACCGCTTCAATTGGTTCTACTCCCTCTTTCTTAAGGGCATCAACCAGACTTCTGTGAACCATTTCCATTCCTTGAAGCAATTGTTTCGTTTGCTCATTATCAGCTTCTATATTTAAAGCACGCTCGAAATTATCAAGTGCTGGCAATAGTTCGGCAATTAGTCCTTGAGCACGATATTTCTCCTTCGCTTCATTTTCCACATTTATACGACGGCGGAAATTATCAAAATCGGCTCTTAAGCGAAGATAACGATTTTCAGACTCATTCAGCTTTTCCTCTAATTGTGAAAGCTCATCTGATTCTTGTTGCACTTCTTTACCTTCTTCAGCTTGAGGTTCTTCAGCGAACACTTCTTCTACTACTTCGCCGTTTTCCTCTTTCGCTTCACGCTGCTCTTGTTTTGTTTCTTCAGACATAACATTCACCTCCTTAAAATTCTTGACTGCCTTACCTACTAAACTTACGAACATTGTAAGGCACCGGAAAAATCTATTTCCGGACCTTATTTTCCTTTATACAATATGTCCACTAATCTTCACTTTGATACAGTTTCGTCAGGACCTTGGACATATCATTTGAAAAGAAATTAAGTAAACTTACGACACGGGAATACTCCATGCGAGTAGGCCCGATAATCGCAATGGAACCTAATTGCTCTTTACCAATAGTATAGGTAGCGGTTATGAGACTACAATTCTCCATAGCGAGATGATCGTTTTCTTTCCCAATCTTAATGTTCAATCCTGTAGCCGATGGACGAATCAAGTTATAGATGCTTTCTTCCTGTTCAATCATTTCAAGAAGCATCCGCACTTTGTGCACGTCATTAAACTCAGGTTGATTCAGGATATTGGTCTTCCCGCCAAAGAACAGTTTATCCGTGACCGTTGGATTAAAGGAGTCCGTGATGGAGTGCAGGATAAAATCATAATTCTGAATATGCTCTTTGAGTAACAAAGCAACTTCCTTAAAGATCTTATCGTGTAACTCACTGATTGGGACGCCTGCCAGACGGTCATTTAAAATGTGCACGAGCTTTTCAAGCTCAGCTGCATCCATCGTAGGAGGAATCTGGAACAGTTTATTTTCAACATGTCCGTTATCCGTCACGATAATGGCAATCGCTGTTTCTTTATTCAGAGGAATCAGTTGAATTTTCTTCAGCTTGTTTTCCTTCAAATCCGGGCCTAATACGATCGTCGTGTAATTTGTCAGTTCGGAAAGAATCTTTGCCGACTTTTGAACCACTTTCTCCAGCTCATACATCCGCTCTGTAAAGATGGAACGCAGTGCATGAACATCATTTTTCTTTAACTTCTGAGGAGAGAGCATGTGATCCACATAATAACGATAACCCTTTTCGGACGGAACACGCCCAGAGGATGTATGTGTTTTTTCAATAAAACCCAATTCCTCCAAATCAGCCATTTCATTTCGAATCGTAGCTGAGCTGAAGGAGATCTCATCCTTCTTGGACAAGCTTCTCGAACCAACCGGCTGAGCCGATAGAATGAAATCATCTATGATCACTTGAAGAATTAGAAGTTGTCGATCTGTTAACAACATCATCACCCCTGTTAGCACTCTCTTAGAACGAGTGCTAAATCTAATTAATAAATTATCAAATCAGAAAAGGGATGTCAATATATTAGATTACACCGAGAAAAGATTGAAACACTTCGTTTCCAAGAAAACGCCCCTGTTTCGTAAGCGAAACCCGGTCAGTGCTCACATCAAGCAGTTTTCTTTTCTCCATTTCTTCGAGAGACGGACCGAAGACAGACTCGATGGTGCAGCCGAATTTCTGTTGGAAGATGGATTTACTAACTCCCTCCACCTTGCGCAATCCGAGAAACATTTCTTCTTCCATCATTTCTGCTTTCGTCACATCATGCCTCTGAATCGTCGGCAGTGAACCTTCTGCAATCGGGTCCATATATTTTTTAAGCGGACCATAGTTGGAATAACGTACTCCGTTTATATATCCGTGAGCACCTGCTCCTAAACCATAATATTCATTATTGTCCCAATAAACGAGATTATGTTTACTTTCATAGCCCTGTTTCGCAAAATTACTGATCTCATATTGATTGACCCCATACTTCTCCATCGTTTCAATCAGAATCTCGTACATAGCCGCTTCTTGATCTTGAGAAGGCAAAGCAAGCTTTCCCTTTCTCATTAAGTTATAGAAAACCGTTTTCGGCTCAACGATCAGTGAATATGCCGAGTAATGAGGAAGATCAAGGTCTAGCGCTTTCTTAAGTGTATCCAGGAAGTCTTCTTCTGTTTGCCTTGGAAGACTATAAATCAGGTCGATACTAATATTCTGGAATCCTACTTTTTGAGCAGTGTCCACTGAAGAATACACATCTTCACTTTTATGTGTCCGGCCGATTCCTTTCAGGAGCTCGTCATTGAATGACTGAACACCGAAGCTCAAACGATTCACACCATGGTCCCTTAACACCTTGAGTTTATCCTCCGTCAGATCACCAGGATTCGCTTCAAACGTGAATTCTCCTTGATCAAAAGGTAAATGAGTGTTGATGGATTCGCATAATAGATCCAGCTGACCTGCATTCAACGAAGTAGGAGTACCTCCCCCGACAAAAATGGTATCCAATTTCTCCTTGGATTCTACTCGCTGCTTCATTTCATTGCTAAGGCTAAGCAGGTATTCATTTACGGGCTGTCCTTCTAAGAAGACTTTATTGAAATCACAATAATGACAGATATGCTCGCAGAAAGGTATATGAATATAAGCTGATTTCACCAAGTTTATCCCTCCTTTTGGGGCATTCATAGAGAAAAGGGGGTAAGCCGTGCCTGTGTAGTACAAGCCACTTTCCCCCTTTATCATCAAGAACTTTATTTTTTATCGGTATCATCCATTTTCAAGACGGCCATGAAGGCTTCTTGTGGAACTTCAACATTCCCAACGGACTTCATACGTTTTTTACCTTCTTTTTGTTTATCAAGAAGTTTACGTTTACGTGAAATATCTCCACCGTAACATTTTGCCAGAACGTTTTTCCGAATGGCTTTAATCGTCGATCTTGCGACAATCTTCTGCCCGATCGCTGCCTGGACAGGTACTTCAAATTGCTGTCTAGGGATTAATTGCTTCAACTTCTCTACAATTAGTTTCCCTCGTTCATAAGCGAAATCACGGTGAACGATAAAGCTCAAGGCATCGACATTTTCAGCGTTTAAAAGGATATCCATTTTCACAAGCTGGGATTCTTTGTATCCGATCAGTTCATAATCAAATGAAGCGTATCCTTTCGTATTCGACTTCAATTGATCGAAGAAGTCATACACGATTTCAGCAAGCGGTATTTCATAGACGATATTCACTCGGGTATCATCCATATACTGCATGTCGATGAAGTTTCCGCGCTTTCCTTGACAAAGCTCCATTACAGCACCAACGTAATCGTTCGGAACCATGATCGTTGCTTTTACATACGGCTCTTCTACATGATCCACTCTTTGCGGATCAGGCATCATGGAAGGATTATCGACTTTCACTTCTTCACCATCTGTTAATTTAACATGATAAATAACACTTGGTGCTGTCGTAATAAGGTCGATTTTGAATTCACGTTCAATCCGTTCCTGGATAATTTCCATATGAAGAAGTCCCAAGAATCCACAACGGAATCCAAATCCTAACGCTTGGGAGGTTTCCGGCTCATATTGAAGTGCTGAGTCATTCAACTCAAGCCTCTCCAGAGCTTCCCTCAAATCGTTATAACGGTTTGAGTCAATTGGATATAAACCACAATAGACCATCGGGTTTAAACGGCGGTAACCTGGTAAAGCTTTTTCTGCAGGATTTTTCGCAAGAGTGATGGTATCCCCTACGCGGGTGTCCCCCACATTCTTGATCGCTGCTGTTAAGTATCCAACATCCCCGACCGTTAATTCTTTTTGTCCCGTCGCTTTCGGAGTGAAGACACCAATTTCAGTCACTTCAAACTCTTTCCCGGTTGCCATCATCAGAACTTTATCTCCTACTTTGACGCTACCTTCCATTACGCGAATGTAAGCAACGACTCCTCGATAGGAATCATACAAAGAATCAAAGATCAAGGCTTTTAACGGTGCATCGGGATCTCCTTGTGGTGCAGGTACCTTCTCAACGACTTGTTCGAGGATTTCCTCAATTCCGATACCAGCTTTTGCTGATGCAAGAACCGCTTCCGAAGCATCAAGACCGATGACATCTTCGACTTCTTGACGGACCCGCTCAGGATCTGCTGCAGGAAGGTCGATTTTGTTGATAACCGGCAGGATTTCCAGGTCGTTATCCAGGGCTAGATACACGTTCGCCAACGTCTGGGCTTCAATTCCTTGAGCAGCATCCACAACAAGGACGGCTCCTTCACAAGCAGCTAAACTACGTGATACTTCGTATGTAAAGTCTACGTGCCCTGGTGTATCAATCAGATGAAAAATATATTCTTGTCCATCTTTTGCTTGATACTTTAATTGCACAGAATTTAATTTAATTGTGATTCCACGTTCTCTTTCCAGATCCATCGAATCTAGTAATTGCTCTTTCATTTCACGGGCCGTCAGTGCTTTCGTTTTCTCTAAAATACGATCGGCTAGGGTAGATTTCCCATGATCTATATGAGCAATAATTGAAAAGTTTCTAATCCTTGTTTGTCTTTCTAATTTCTCTTCACGGTTCATTATACGTTCAACTCCTGTTATTTCCACACATGTACACTATTTTGAATTATAGCAGTAGACTATCTATTATTCAATGTAAACTAAAGTGTTATACGGTAATTGCCCTTTTTCAGCGTTATACCGCTCATGATAAGGAGTAGACTGAAAGAAGAGAAGACTGGGTTACTGTTAGGGTCTTCTCTTTTTAGGATTGGCTGGTTTCATACACTCTGTTGCTTTTTTAAGTAGCGAGTGGTGGTTGATTTCCTCAGGGCGTGAGGTTCTTACTGCTTTAAACCAACATTCTTTGCGAAAATAGCCTTTGTTTTAGATTAACGATGCGATAAAGTCCACTAGTTTGTTGGTAATACTTTCAATTGTGTCTGCCAGTACTTTACCGATTGAGGAAAAGATGTTAAAGGCTTTCATCTCTTCTAATTTCTCTTTCTTTTCACTTAAGGTTTTGGACTTTACCTCATTACCGAGAATGGAAGCCTCGACATTCCCATCCTCATTTTGGGTCACTCCCACAGGAGGGGTGAAATGTTGCTCTTCATGTCCTTTCATTTCCACAATCCCTTGATTTGCATATTGCATACCAATCAGAACCCCAATAAATAGCGCAGAAAGTAGAAAGGTGCATTTAAAAAAGAATTTTGTCATGGTTTCATTCATCCTTTTTATTACTGACTTACAGCAGGAACCACAGGTAGATGGTCCACCTTTTCTGCCTGCCAGTAGTAATCAGCGAATACTTCAGCGAAAGCCCCTGCCGTTCTCTCTAATTCCTCAAACGTATTATCCACCCCGCCAAATTCCACCAGTATGGCATTACCGGAAAGATCCTGATTGAATTTCCCGTTTGTTCCGCTTCCCTTTTTCGCAATCACACCCCGTGAGATCCCTTTATATTTAGATTCAAGTAATCGATGGAGTTCCGTTGCCACTTTTAGGTTTTGTTCATAATTCGGGTGCTCTTCCCCTACGACAAAAGCGAGCTTTGCATACGTTTTCCCATTAATCGTTCCGGTTGTTACGTCTCTTCTTTGTGAATCCCGGTGAATATCAACCAGATACAATAAGTCTTTATTGCTTGTCATGGCTGCTTGTACCAAAGGTCTTGACTCTTGATACGCCGACCAGTAATCCAATCCTTTCGTGTTTAACTTCTGTATCACATCGGTTTTATCGATGCTCGTTCCGATACCCAATTCATCTAGATGCTGCTTCACCATGTCCCCAACCTTGGTTACATTGATCTTCGAGTGCATGGCTGAATCGGGATTGGTTACCCCGTCAAGATAAGGAAGATAGGATTCACGGGTGTGGGTGAAGTATAGATGCACCGTCTTTTTATTCCCAGTGGACAAGGGAGGTGCCACATCTCCACTTTTCTGATCTGATTCTTTAAGATTTTCGACATTTTTCAGCGGTGCCTCATTTCCTGCGTCAAGAGCTTCAGGGGGCGGGACTGACTCAATCGGCATATTGGTAAAGTCCGTCCCCTCACCAGCTACCAGAATATCCCCATCGAAAATCGAGAATCCCGGTAACTCCCGGCCCAAGAAGCTACGGGGATCTTCAAAGCTTATATTTGTAGCCAACTGGAAGAGAATTGAAGACACACCCGGTAAAGCCCGCTCTTCTTCAGTTAAAATAGTATTAAATGACCGGTTTTCTAATGCGAGGAGTTTATATAAAGTCTCGCCTTTCATTTGAGAAGCTGCTTGATTCAAAGAATTTGAGGTAATTCTGTACTCTGGGTTCAAGGAAGTGAGAATACCGGTTATAGAAAAAATCGAGAGCAATCCTGCAACGAAGATCAACATCCCTTTCAGTATCGTTGACATATGAATCGAGACAACATAGTTCGAGGCTTTAGATGATCTCATTCTCCCACCCTTTCGTTTCTCTACTCTAGTACAACCTATGACAATGCTAGAGATAGTAGAACTATATTTAGTAGTCATTATGCGGTTTCTGATGGAAAGTTAAACGGGGGAGTCTATTATTTTTTATGGAGTCGGGCGCTCTGATACCCTTTTGGCAAAGGTCTGCCCAAGATGAAGTTACTCACAAGCACTATTCACTTCATACGGTCATTTTTAAGGGGGAGTTAAGTATTTTTATGAAAAAATATAAGAAATCGAAGTCTGTGTGATGGAACACCCTCACTTTCCATCACTTTATTAGAGATTCAGGGGTGAACATGTAGGGATATCGGCGAAATCTTTAATTTATCGGCGATTTTTTCATTTTATCGGCGAAAAAATGATTTTAACGGCGATTTTCCAAATTTAACGGCGAAACGACTTCCCCATGCGATCTGAATGACATCGTACTACTCCGAAAACAAAAAAACGCCTCAAGGAGATTTCTCCCCCTCAGAGGCGTATTGATGATTTCCAATTATCTCGTCTGATAGCCTGTATTCTCCTGATCCACCGCTTCATGCAACGCCGCATTGAGGCCGCTTGCGATAAGGTTGGCCATATCTTCCATGAATACATCCACTTCCTTCGGGGTGACCATCAGGTTGTGACCGATAGGAGCCAGGACTTCATGAATCAGTTTTCGCTTTTCCTGTTCTTCAAGTGTTCCGACAATCCCCATATAGGTTTGGCGATGCTGTTCTTCCGGAAGGTCTTCCTCGGTAAGTTTCCTTCTTTCACCGAAGCTTAACCCCGCAGGAGCAAGTGATCTTGACGGACGGTCGCCTTCTCTCATCTCTTTACCAAAATGTTTCAAAAGAAAGTCAACAGTATCACTGACGATTGTTACAGCATCAAGGACGGTAGGAACGCCGATGGCAATGACCGGAACGCCTAATGTTTCCTGATCCAGTCCTTTTCTCTTATTCCCTACTCCGGATCCGGGGTGTATGCCGGTATCAGATATCTGGATGGTCGAGTTGACCCGTTCAATAGACCTGGATGCCAGTGCATCGATGGCGATGATAAAGTCGGGCTTTGATTTCTCCACCACTCCAAATATGATATCGCTCGTTTCAATCCCAGTCAGTCCCATCACACCCGGAACGAGTGCGCTTACCGGTCGATACCCTTCTTGAACAGATTCAGGTTGAAGTTCAAAAAGATGTCTTGTCACAATGATATCTTCACAAACCCGGGGACCTAATGAATCAGGAGTCACATTCCAATTTCCGAGCCCAACAATTAAGCAGCTTGCATTTTTATTGATATTGTTATGAATCAAAAATTGGTTGAATTCAGTAGCAAAAACTTTTTCGACTCTTTGCTGCAGCTCTGTATCTTCTTCACGGATACCGTGCGCCTCGATCGTTAAGTAGTTGCCCGGCTTCTTACCGATCTTTTCTTCGCCTTCCGGTGTCACCGTGACGAGGGAAATTTTCACCCCGTCTTCTTCTCTTTCTTTAATCATGACACCTTGTATGGATGACGTATTTTCTGCTTTATCACTCACCACCATTTCTCTTGCTTCAACGGCAAGATCGGTGCGGACGGAATATTTACTTAAATCGATTTCTTCTTTTTTCATTTCGACTCTACCTCCAAGCTTGGGATCTAATTCAGTATTTTTTAGGTTTACCTTTTTAGTTTAGGTTCATTCACTCGTTTAATTTCACTCCATAGTATTGCAAAATCACTGTTCGTTTGATAAAATATCATTTGTTCTTATTGTTTAGGAATTCAAATCGAGTCACATAGAATCTCGATCCTTTTATAGGAGGTGACAGGAATGCCAAATATCAAATCAGCTATCAAACGCGTAAAAACTAACAACGAGCGTAACACTCAAAACGCTGCAGTTAAATCAACAATGCGTACTGCTATCAAGAAAGCAGAAGCAGCAGCAACAAACAGCGCTGATAACGCTAAAGATTTAGTAACAGAAGCGGTACGTCAATTAGACAAAGCAGCTCAAAAAGGTCTTATCCACAAAAACGCTGCGGATCGTCAAAAGTCTCGCTTAATGAAAAAAGCAAACTAATTAAAAAAACCACCGAGCCAATTGGCTCGGTGGTTTTTCTTTTTGCTCAACGTTTTATTTGGTCACAATAACATTCTCATCGATTCATTAAGTGAAGCTTTGATCATGTAGCTTAAAAAGAAACATTTCAATCATCAGTTCTTTTTTGATTTTCCCTGTTTTAATTTCATAATCTCCCTGTGAAAGCAGCTCGATGATATAGGCCAGTTGTTTATCGTTGAAATGCTTTGCCTGTCCTGCTGCAAGCTTTACCCGGAAAGGGTGCACTTTCAAGGTCGAAGCAATCTTTTGCTGTCCATATCCTCTTCGGGAAAGCTCCTTCACCCCGTAAATGAGACGGAATTGTCCTGCAAGAATCGATAATACTTTTAACGGTTCTTCGTTTTGCTTAAGAAGGTCATAATAAATTCTTAATGCCTCATCTATTCTTCTATGGACGACTTTGTCCACCAATGTGAAAATATTCTGTTCCAGAGACCGTGCCGTTAACCTCTCGACTACCTCCACGTCGATTCTATTAGTATCACTCGCATATAAGGAGAGTTTATCCAATTCTTGCGTGAGCATCATCAGATTTGTCCCCGCAAGAGTGAGCAATAACTCGATGGCATCTTCATCAATTTGAACACTATTACTGGAAGCACGCTCCCGTACCCATGATTTTAAATCATTCTCATTAAGCTTTTTTGCCTCGACTACTTCTGCCAGTTTCTTTAATGATTTCGTGATTTTCTTACGCTCGTCCAGTTTTTCGTAATTCGCCGTAATGACCATGATTGTGTAGGGAGCAGGGGATTGTATGTATTGCTCGAAGCGTTTGATATTATGTTCTACCTTTTCTTTTGTTTTTTCAGCTGTCAGAAAAACAGGATTCTGGATGATGACAACCCTTCTTTCTCCCATGAAGGGAAAAGTCTCTGCATCTTCAATCGCTACTTCCACAGGTGTTTCCTCCAGATCATAGCTGGAAAAATTAAAATCCATTTCTTCTTCTGAAATCGCGCTGTTGACGATTCTTTGTTTCGTTTCATTAATAATAAATGACTCATTTCCGTAAACTAAATATATAGATGCGAATTGAGATTTCTCTATTTTTTTCCAAGTTTCAATAACCAAGTCAGCACTCTCCAGTAATTCTTTTCTCATCTCTCTATGGTAAGAAAGCTTTTCGGTTTTGACAAGGGGTAAAGGGGATATCCCTCATACAGGACACCCCCTATATCTATATTAACGTTAACGGAAAAGACCTAGGAACCTTTTCCATCAAGCGGTATTTCCTTTGTATTGATAGTGTCACCTGAGCTTTCCGAACTTATGGGTGACAACTCTTGTCAGTAAAGGAAAAAGTAATGTGAAGTATAGATTTTTTTTTAACGTTGTTCTATACTAGAATAGAAATAGGAGGGGTAGTTGTGAACCAATTTGAAAAGAATGTACAATCAAAAAGAAATGATGCAGTAGACTCAGGCGTTGGCTTCGGTGTTTCTTTTGGATTCTTTGCTATAATTTTCATTATTGCAACAGTTATCAAATTGATTGGCTCTTAATGAAAGATAGGAGGCAGACCTTAAAGTTTCCGGTTTCTTCAATTTCCATATATGGTACTGGTATTGAGCGAGTATCATAAAGATGGTTTGAAGACGCCTGATTCTTTGTGATAGGTCTGCCCCTTTTTCATTAGCGCTTCATTTGGTTTGTTCTACATCCTATGGGAGATGGGCAGAAAACGTTCCTTTTTTCTCCCTAAATCGATAGGTGATTGCCCCGTCCTTCGCCGTGTTATAAATCGTCACTCCTCTTTCACTTAATCGTTCCAAAACGACTGGATGAGGATGTCCAAAACGATTGGATTCTCCAGCAGAGATGACCGCCATGGATGGATTCGTATCTGCAAGAAACGCTTCCGTTGTACTCGTATTGCTACCATGATGCCCAACTTTCAACACATCGACAGGCAGATCAAATGTTTCAATGAACGCTTTTTCTCCCTGCTCCTCAAGATCCCCTGTAAATAACCATTTCAGTCGACCGATTTCCCCATATAATACAATCGAGTCATTGTTTCCTTCATATACTCCATCCTGTGGAGAAACAATATGTAACCCATACTTATCACCCTGCCAATTGTTCGGATACATAACTTCTCTCACCGGAATTCTTTTTCTTTGAGCCATCTCCACAATTCTCTTCACTTCAACCTTCTCCTGGCTATTTGGACTGATCAATACTTCTCTCACTTTCATTTCCCCTAAAACCGCTTCAGCCCCACCAATATGGTCCATATCCCCGTGGGTAAGGACCAATGTGTCGATTGTTGTGATTCCTTTACTTTTTAAAAACGGGACTATGATGTCTTCCCCTACAGAAAAGGGATCATTTCTTACCTCCCATTTCTCCCGTTTGAACTGCACTTCGCCTCCCGTATCAATCAGATAAGTCCCTCGATTATAAGGCAGTCTAATTAAAGTGGCGTCACCCTGTCCGACATCGATAAAGACAATTTCTCCGTATGGGTTATAGGTGATAACCGCCATATGAAACACGATATAAAGAAGCAGGAATCCGAAAGAAGAAATGGTTTTCTTTTTTTCGATTCCAACAAACACAATGTAAATGATGAGTTGGTACCCAACCGTAAAAAGAAAGGACGGTTTCCCAATCACCAGTGTGCTGAAAGGAACCGATGCGATTAAGGAAGAAACCTCTTGAATACCGTCAAGCAGGAATTGATAAATTACAAATAACGATTCCATGGATAAAAGGGATGTTAGGAAAAAGGTAAGTATGCATAGTGGGAGGATGATGATGGAAAAGAGAGGAACGTAGAGAAGATTGGTGAGGAATCCGATCAACGGAAATTCATAGAAATGATAAATCACAATGGGGAGGGAAGATACCTGGGCAACGAAGGTTACCATAAACAATTGCTTGATCGAGGAAGATTCATTTAATATGGCTCCTGAAGACATGACAAGGGAAAAACTGACCATGAACGAAAGCTGAAAGCCAATATTGAAAACTGAGTATGGTTCATATAATACAATGAAGAGAAACACAAGGGATAAGCTATCGATCACTCTTACATGCAGAGCTGCTTTTTTACCCAGAAGGAGAACAATCAACATGATGGAGGACCGAACCACAGAGGGAGATGCACCAGTCAATACAATGTAACAGAGAAGAAAAATAATTCCTACCCACGAAGCCACCCCCTTCGTCATACCGATCCTTAATAAGAAATAATACAAAACCGCGAATAGAATTCCAACATGAAGACCTGAAATCGCGAGTAAATGAACAACTCCGAGATCCCTGAATGCTTTCATCGTATCCTGAGCAACCATGTCGGTTTCCCCAAAAATCAGCGCCTGGGTCATACCGACAGTTGTGGGCGGAAACGTCCGTTCAATCTTCCTCAACCCATGATAGCGCATTTGTGTCAGAGTATGTTTCCACGTACTTTTATCCACGCATTCTCCAAAGTTCTTTACATTAAGTATCCAAAAAACACCTCGTTGGGACAAATAGTTTTGATAATCAAACAAGTTCGGGTTCTTGCCCTGCTTTGGTTCTTCCAGTTCCCCTCTTACCCGGCATAAATCCCCGGGATGAAGTTCTTGAAATTGTCCCTTCTCTACTTCCGATGAGAAGGAATAGCGAAGCAGGACTTTCTCATCCTGTACGTTGACAAGAGACGCAAAGGAATTCCCATCAATGGTCGGGATCTCTTCTACATATACGGAATAGAGGCTTGGTCCAGGCTCTAGAGAAAGGGTTGTATGGTGATTCTTTTCTTGAAAAATAGCGTTGAAGAACGAAATCGACAGAAAGAAGAAAGAAAGCATAAGAGCGGTGCGGGACATTTTTCGGAGGAATAGAGATAAGAGTAGCAGGGCAAGGACGACAGCACCCCATTGAAAGTGAAGCGCTAGTAACGTCCCGGACAGAATGGATATCGCCAAATAGAGGCAAATCCCCCTATTCATCAAACAATTTTATATATTCCTGCTCATAATAATGGAGCTTCTCTTCCGCAACACCTTGATTTCTCAAATCTTCTATCAATTGAATCATCAAGGAAGCTTTTTCTCTATGTTTCACATCGATGCTGTTTTCCTGAAACGGTACTTTTTCCACATGGACGTTTGCCTTTTCGAACAGTTCGATGGCATATGGATGATTTTTATAATCTTTTGCATAATAGACCGTCTTGATTCCAGCCTGAATAAGTGCCTTGCAGCACTGCAGGCAAGGAAAGTGAGTCACATAAATATCTGCATTCTCTGTCCCCACGCCGAACTTGGAACATTGCAGCAGGGCATTCATTTCAGCGTGAATGGTCCTCACGCAGTGATTATCGATTACATAGCACCCTTCATCTATGCAATGGTCTCCACCTGCTATGGAGCCATTATAGCCCCCTGCTATGATTCGTTTATCC
Organism: uncultured Bacillaceae bacterium; assembly: GCA_963787015.1. Lineage (GTDB taxonomy): Bacteria > Bacillota > Bacilli > Bacillales > Bacillaceae_B > Rossellomorea. The sequence goes on along the minus strand of CAWBBM010000019.1, from coordinate 15,891 downwards.
CGGACGATGGTAGCGCCCACTGCGAGCCTTGTGCACGTACTGCGCAATGCAAGGAGCTGACTTTGAGCCATGAAATATTGATGCCACGCGATTCGTTCCATTCTCATTCTCCCCTCTGTGCTTTACCGTTTATATTTTGATGCTTGTTTAAGTGTATAAAGATTTCCTACGTTTCGTCAATTCATTGGACAAAAATATGTTCTTTTAATTTTTCGAACGTTTTTTCCCCGATTCCTGAAATGTTTTGAATATCTTCTATGGAAGCGAACGGACCATTTTCTTCCCTGTATTGAACAAAGGTTCCCGCTTTAGCCGGTCCAATTCCAGGAAGCGTTTCAAATTCCTGCTGAGTGGCGGTATTGATATTGAGCTTACTATTGGCATTGTTCATTTCAGATGTTGGAGAAGAAGCCAGCAATTCTGGATGTGCTTCGACCTCACCAACCTTTGGTACATAGACCATCATTTCATCGATCACCTTTACTGCAAGGTTAATCACTTTCTCATCCGCTTCTTCTGTAAATCCACCAGCTCTGTCAATCACAAATTTCAACCGGTCCCCTTGCCTCACTTCATACAATCCCGGCTTAACCACCTCCCCCTTAACGTCAACATATACTCTTTCCGGATCTTTCACTTGTTCAGGTTCTATCTCCTCTTCTTCCTTTGATGCCGTCGTGAAGGAAGGTTCCTCAACAGGAGCACCGGAAACATTTTTCAATATAAATGCAATCAGGAGGGCTACACAAATGACAAGGATGACAAGAACTGATCTGTACTTTTCGATTATGGACTGCACTTGAAATCACCTCTAATGGAATATTCATTGAAAGGAACTCATACGTTTTAGGAGAGAGTGTCATAGAAGGAGGGCTACACATGAAAATAGGTATTATTGGAACGGGAAACATGGGGAAAATCATTATTGAAGCTCTCATTGAATCAAAGGCGATTGCTCCTTCGCATCTTCATATTACAAATCGATCATTAAATAAAGCAGAGGCAATAAAAGAGAAATGCCCCACTCTCAATGTGATGGGTTCAAACGAAGAAGTAATTGAGGCATCTGATTTGATCTTCCTGTGTGTGAAACCCCATGATGTGTATGATGTGGTTATGGAGAATAAGAAAAGCTTCTCAGAGGATAAATGCGCAGTGTCGATAACGAGTCCAGTGAGTGTGGATCAGTTAGAGTCGTTATTATCCAGTTCTTGCGCTCGATTTATTCCAAGTATCACCAACCGCGCACTTAGCGGAGTGTCCCTTTTAACGTATGGTAGTCATTGTTCAGATAAATGGAGGCGGGAATTAACGAGCCTTGTTGAGCATATTTCTACCCCTGTTGTGATTGATGAGAATGTGACCCGGGTGGCTTCTGACATAGTCAGCTGCGGGCCTGCATTTTTCAGTTATGTAACTCAACGATTTATTGACGCTGCTGTTGACGTGACAGAAATAGATAGTGAAACGGCTACCGTCCTGGCATCTGAAATGCTCGTTGGCCTTGGGGACTTATTAAAGAAAAAGATTTACACATTACCGACACTTCAAGAGAAGGTTTGTGTGAAAGGCGGAGTGACCGGAATCGGAATTTCAGTGATGGAAAGAGAATTAGGAGATGTGTTCGAGAAATTATTTGAAGGCACACAGGAAAAATTCGTGGATGATATTGAAGGAACGAAATCACAATTTGGAGTCTAGCGAGACTCCTTTTTTTATATTTCGACATGAGTTGATCTTTTCCTTCTTTTTTCTATCGATTTTTAAGTACTCATCAAAATTTCCGAAAACAGACAAGTAAAAAAGCCGGATCATTCTCTTTTCAGAGAGAATCCGGCTTTTTTTATTTCTTTTTACATGAAAAGAATATTCTCTCACTCTGGTCTGAGGGAGATTCTTCTGTTAAGTCCGCAGTGATATTCAACACATCGAATCCGCTATTTATTAACCATTTCTTTAATGTCAAAATAGGATAGGTACGTTGTTTGTGAAGTTCTTCCACTCTTTCATACTGCCTTGTCTCTTCGTCTTTCACGAAAAAAGTCAGCTCGTGCTCAACACTATTCGGAACTTCCCCAGGGAAGCAATCCCAAATGTATGAAACCTGTTCATCCGAAAGGGTAAAGGTTTGGTTGATGAAGATTTGGGTCATTTTGAAAATCGAGTGCACGTCAAAAAGGAATAGACCATCCTGTTTCAGATGAGCATATACACTTTTAAACGTATTCTTTACGTCTTGTTCATTTTCAAGGTAATTCAAAGAATCACAAAAAATGGTAATAATATCGTATTCTCCAAGGGAATCAAGCTCTGACATGTCCTGCTGGAATAAGTGAATCTTTTCATTCAGGGCAGAAGCCTTTTCCTGAGCGACCATGAGCATGTCTTGAGATAAATCAACACCGGTGACATCATAACCTTCCGCTGCAAGCTTTAGCGATAATTCCCCTGTTCCACAGGCGATGTCAAGGACCTTTTTACCTTGGATGGAATAGTCTGATGCCTGTTTGTTTACATACTTCAACCACCCGTCGTACGGGACGTCCTGCATTAAATAATCATACACATAAGCAAAACGTTCATAACTCATTTAACGGTTCTCACCTTGTCCAACCTCGACAAATGATGCATCTCCCCAAAGTCGTTCAAGATTATAATAGCCTCTTTCATCTTTATGGAACACGTGAGCGACTACATCTCCAAGGTCAACTAAAATCCAGCGTGCTTGATCAAAGCCTTCCAATCGTTTAACCGTGTACCCTTTTTCCTCTGCTGAATCCTTTAATTCACGGGCAATGGCCTGTACCTGTTTGTCTGAGTTCCCGTGACAGATCAGAAAATAATCACTAATTAAAGAAACACCTTTCATATCTAATACAACAATATCTTCAGCTCGTTTATCATCTGCTGCTTTAAACGCTAATTCTACTAAGTTTTGTTCCATTCCTTCATCTCCTCTGGTTGATTATTAATCCGTTATAAAAACGGAATGTATCTGGATAAATCGCTTGATTTTTTTTCAAAAGAAAGCTTATCGTGTTTTGCAGGGCTTTAATGAGCGCTAGATCCAATGATTCTTTAGAAAGCTCCCTCACTTCTTCTACTCCGGGAAATTGACGATTCGGCTCAATATAATCGGCCAGATAAATCACCTTATCAAGAGTGGTCATCTCCTCTTTTCCTGAAGTATGAAAGCGAATGGCATTTAAGATGTCCTCATCCTCAATACCTACCTCACGTTCCACAAGCATAGCCCCTACAGGCGCATGCCATAGCTCGCTATTATACACCAAGAGGTCCTGAGATAAATTCTCTCCGATAATGATTCTTTCCATTTCCTTTTTATCACGAAATTTAGCATAGTCATGAAAGATTGCCGCTATTTCTGCCTTTTTTTCATCGGCACCATATCGTTTCGCAAGCTCTATGCTCGTTTCCATCACACCACATGTGTGAACGTAGCGATGATCCGTTAAATGTTCCTTCACGATTTCCAAAGCTTTTTCTCTATTCATACAACCCCTCCTCCTTTATGAATCGATACACATCATCTGGAACTAAATAGCGGACCGATTGTCCCTTTTTCACTGTATCGCGAATGTAAGAAGAAGAAAGATCTATGTTTGGCACTTTTATCAATTGCACATCAAACGGAGTCTCATGGGCATAGGCCGGCCGGTTCACCCCGATGAACTTCACCATCTTCTGAAGTTCTTCGATCCTATGCCATTTGGGAAGATACTCAATCATATCTCCGCCTATAATAAATGAAAATTCGGTGGTCTCTTCCCTCTCCATCAATAACTTGATGGTGTCATAAGTATAGGAGGCACCCTCTCTTTCCAGTTCAATTCTTTCAATGGAAAACCGTGGCTGACCCTTGATGGCTTTTTGAAGCATAATGACTCGCTGATTCACCGATACACGTTCATCTGCCTGCTTGTGAGGGGGCACATGATTGGGAAGAAAGCGAATTTCATCCAAATCTGCCTTCTCCAACACTTGCTCGGCTATGACCAAATGCCCCATGTGAGGGGGATTGAAAGTCCCACCCAGCAGTCCTACCTTTTTCTTCATCGTATCAATCCTTATCGTGAACGTGGCAGGATGATTTGCTTATTTTCTTTCGATTCCTTATAGAGAACGATTGTATTTCCGATTACTTGTACAACTTCCGCCCCGACACCTTTGGAAAGCTGTTCAGCCACATCAGATTTATCCATATCACAATTTTGAAGAATGCTAATTTTCATCAACTCTCTTATTTCAATTGCTTCTCCGATGGTTTTAATCATATTATCATTTACTCCGCCTTTTCCTACTTGGAAGACTGGATTTAAATGATGGGCTTCTGAACGTAAAAATCTTTTTTGTTTACCTGTTAACATGTTAACCTCCTAATTGTAGTAAAACAGTGTTTTTCATTATTGAATAGGAAGGAAAGATTCCTGTCCATTTTTCAAATGAGAGTGCTCCTTGATACACGAACATATCAAGTCCATTTTGAGTACGTGCACCTTTTTCTTCCGCCTGCTTCAGTATCGATGTTTCCAAAGGGTTATAGATAATATCACTAACGATGCTACCCGGTTTTAATTGTTTAATCGTTATTGGACTGTCTTCTATATGAGGAAACATCCCGATCGATGTCGTCTGAATGATAACGTCATAATGGTGCAAATTGGTTTCAGCCTCTTCAAGGGTAAGAAATGTCGAATTTAACGTAAACGGACACGATGCTATCATCTTTTCAGCTCTCTCTGCCGTTCTGTTCGTTACATCTATCCTTTTCACACCAAGTGACGCAAGGGAATAATAAATGGCTTTCGCTGCACCACCAGCGCCTATGACGAGCATTGCTTTCGTTTCAAGTTGATCATCGGCTATATTTTTTAGACCTTCAACATAACCGAGGCCGTCCGTATTATACCCTATCAGTTTTCCATTTTCATTGACAATCGTATTGACCGCACCGATTGCTTCTGCCAAAGGATCGATTTCATCCAGAAGACCTATGACCTGCTCCTTATGAGGAACCGTCACATTCACCCCCAGGATCCCGAGGGCTTTGATTCCACGTATGGCTTGTGGAAGCTCTTCTTTCTTCACGTGAAATTTAACGTAAGTAGCGTCTACCCCACTCTCCTGGAAAGCACTTGTATGCATCAGGGGAGACATGGAGTGAGCAATCGGATCCCCTATAACACCATAAAGAGTCACAGGATCCCTCCTAAATTAATGATTTTCTCAAGAAGACACTGACGCCTTTCGGTACATGGGCAGCAATTGTTGCTCCTGCATCATTTACTGTAATCCATCCTAACCCTGAGAAAACGATATCCGTTTTCGCTTCTTTTATCTTAAATTCATGCCTCACAAGTGGAGGGAATTCATCCATATCATCTTTCCTTGGGGGCTGCAACATTTCACCTGCGTGATTCTTATAGAGCTCATCGGCCTTTTCAATCTTTGTACGATGGATGGAAAGCTCATTTGAGAAATAGCAAGTGAATGGTTGTCGTTCGCCAGCAATGAAATCAAAGCGTGCCAACCCTCCGAAGAACAACGTTTGTTCCATGTTCAACTGGAAGGTTCTCGGCTTGATCTCTTTTTTAGGAGTGATGAATTTCAAATCCTGCTTATCGACAAAATGAGCCATCTGATGATGATTAATGATTCCCGGTGTATCGATGAGCGATCCGTCATCATCCAAAGGAATTTGAATCATATCAAGAGTGGTACCCGGGAAATGGGAAGTCGTAATAACATCCTGTTCTCCTGAGACATGTTTAATGATACGGTTAATGAACGTGGATTTCCCTACGTTCGTACAACCGACCACATATACGTCTTTCCCATTTCGGTATTCTTCAATCGCTTCGATTGCTTCAGCAATCCCCTGGCCTTTGGCAGCACTTACCAACTGAACATCAATTGGCTTTAAACCCAGTTGGCTTGCTTCATGCTTCATCCAATGAATCAGTTTGGAAGGCTTTACCGACTTAGGAAGCAGATCCACTTTGTTCCCAATCAGAAGGATCGGATTAGAACCGACGAACCGGTGCAACCCCGGAAGCCAGCTTCCATTAAAGTCAAAAATATCAACGACTTTAACGATCAAGCCTTCTGAGTTCCCAAGTTCATTTAATATTTTCAAGAAGTCATCATCTGTCAACGGCACATCCTGGACTTCATTATAATGCTTTAATCTAAAACAGCGCTGACAAATAATCTCATCTTTTTGAAGAGCTGAAGGTGGTGCATACCCCATTCCTTCCTTATTTTCCGTCTGGATTTCAACGCCACAACCTATACATACAACTTGACTCACTTTTTATCCTCCCACTCAAGCATGCCTTTACGCTTGAAAAACTTCATAATTCTTCTTTCCACTTGACGATTGAACTTTGTTACAAATCCATCTGATTGAGCTACAGGTACAACAAGAATCGTATGAAAACCACTCCGATTCCCGCCTAAAACGTCTGTTAATAGCTGATCTCCTATGACAACGGCCTCTTCTTTCTTTACACTCATCTGCTCAATCGCCTTTTTGAAAGCACGGCCCATCGGCTTTCGAGCTTGAAATATAAACGGAACACCCAAAGGCTCAGCGAATGATCCCACACGGCTTCTGTTATTATTGGATACGATTGTCACAAGGATCCCCTGCTCCTGCATCCCTTTGAACCACTGAATTAACTTTGGAGTGGCATTTGGTCGATCCCACTCAACTAACGTATTATCCAAGTCGGTGATAATCGCTTTAATTCCTTTTTCTTTTAAATGTTCTGGGGTGATACTAAAAATATCTTGAACCTGTTCATTGGGTAAAAATTGCTTGATCACTTGCTACACCTCAAATTCCCTTATCGATTATATGGATGAATTTCCAACTTGTTTCCTTACTTAATAGAAAGCTATCCCATGTTAAAGCACTTTTACTATAATATACCTTTAACCTATATCAGATTAATGATAACCAATATTTCATACAGTTTCAAAAAAAATCATATATATTCCGAAAACATCACGATTATTCCCGATGAAAATAAATATTTTTCGACAAAATTTCAATTTTCCTAAAGGTTGTGGATAACCTTATTCACATTATACAGAACAAAAATACCGGTTATTTACCAGTTATATACAAGTTAGTCACAACTTATCCACTACGAACTGTGGATAACGGAACGCTTGTTCTAAAAAAATAATTTTGGTAAAGTTTAATTACTACTTAAAAACGTATGGACATGATCTTTCGAAATAAAAAAAGATGTTTACTGGAGGTGGCCTTAATGAGGAAGTTATCGGACGAACTGTTGATTGATTCTTATTTCAAAGCGTTGGAGTTAAAACTCAATACAGAATTCATTCGCCTCATCGAAATGGAAATTCACCGTCGATCTCTTACTAATAAAATTAAAGCTACTTCGTAGAATACTAACATGAAATGGGACGGATTTATATAAAATCCGTCCTCTTTTTATACAGGGCTGTTCCAGAATAGAACTCCGGTACGAAAGAATGGATTAATTTCCGCTCCCAACACCAAATCAATCATCCCGTTACTCAGCCTTTATAATGAAATCACCAATCGTTTCCCCTACCACTACATTTCTTGGTACTTCTTTATTCTCCGAGAATCGGAACGTAGCTCTTTCGAACAGGAGGATCACCGTTGATCCGAAGCTAAAATATGCGACTTCTTCTCCTTGCGACCATTCTTTTCGATCATGAGTATAATCCACGCTGTTGACAAACATGGCGCCTACTTTCACGACAGCTACTTTCCCTTTTTCAGCCTTAAGTTCCGTTATCGAGCGGAAATTCTTTGAAAGTGCCTCTCTACCATACTTTAATCCCAGCTCATTAACGGGGTAAGAATGTTGTCCAAGGGACCACCTGCCGAGAATAGTGCCTGACAAAGGACTGTGTATGCGGTGATAATTTGCAGGGCTCAGATAAAACACAGCAAATTCCCCTCCGCTATAATCAAACGCCTTCTCTTCACTTCCAAGCATATCCAGAATGGAATAAGATTTTCCTTTTACCTCTATAATCAGATCATCAGAAATAATACCGGTACTTGCCATTAACCCGTCAACGGGACTAACAGCCTGTTTGTCACTGTAGTGTACGATTCTTGCATCACTTTTCAGGTTTCTGATAAAGAAATCATGCAAGGTGTTATAATCACCTGGCTGCCCAACTATTTCATCTACATTTATTTTGTAGGTTTTGATAAACGAAGAAATAAAGGGACGACTCAATCGAGATTGAACAAATTTTCTTATAAGATAAGACGACCACTTCTTGTTTGTTAGTTCAATAAATAGACGATAAATGGATTGCTTCATTTTATATCCCTCACTAATTTCTAAAAAACGATTACCTTTAACAGTTTAATAAGTATATAATAAAATATTATTATATACTATATGTATAAGAATCTTTTTTCACTGTGAGATGTAGAAATTATTGTCATGTTCTACGATTCTCGGTTCTATATGTGACAGTATACGTCACTATTCATGTTCAATCGTGAACAAACCAAAATAAAAGGAGTGAGTTTTGCTTGTTTCTCTCCGGCGTCGTCGATCAAACATTCAAAAAACTTAAAACACAAACAGCCAACCTTATTACTTTATCCAACCTGTCGTTGGGTGGATTTGCTATCATTTCTATTCTTCATGATCAATTAAATTTAAGTTTGATACTCATTTTTATTGCCGCTCTGACAGACCGTTTCGATGGAATGGTCGCGAGAAAATTAAGTATAGAGTCGGAATTAGGCAAGCAGCTTGATTCCATGAGTGATATCGTCTCATTTGGTGTTGCACCTGCTTTGCTTATGTATACAGCTGTCCTTCATCAGTTTGACGTACCTGGAATGTTTTTCACCATCCTTTATATAGGTTGCGGGGCTTATCGATTGGCCCGGTTCAATATATCAGAAAATGACGGATATTTCACAGGATTGCCCATTACTGTGGCTGGATGTTTATTAACGATGTGCTATTTCGCGATTCCTTATGTTTCAAGCGTTCTATTAGTATGTATGACAATCCTTCTCTCCATGTTAATGATCAGCCCATTTACACTAAAAAAAATGTAAACGTTGAAATGAGAGCCCGGTTCATTGCGAATCGGGCTCTTTTGGTTGAAAGTGGAACTTCCAGTGTTGCTTGTCGGGCCAGATCGAGCCGCCTCCGCTTTTCTTTGTCCAGCTACGGCGGCTTGACCCTCGAGGTCATAACTGAAAAATCCAAACAGGCAATGAAGCGCCTGTTGGGATTTTCATGTTATGCTTGTCGGGCCACATCGAGCCGCCTCCGCTTTTCTTTATCCAGCTACGGCGGCTTGACCCTCGAGGTCATAAGCTAAACCGACCAAAAAGGCAAAGAACGCCTTTCCGGTCGATTCATCTTATGCTTGTCGGGCCACATCGAGCCGCCTCCGCTTTTCTGTTAACAGTTGGTGCAGTACCACCAGCCACCGAATAGGAAAAGTAAGATTAGTAAGACGACGACCAGGGCAAAGTAGAATCCGCCGCCACCATAGCAACCTGGATAAACTGGACCATAACACGGGTATCCATAAGGCATGACCATACCTCCTCACTCACTTTTGCTATTAGTATATGTAGATAGGATTAGAGCGTATAGGCAGTTTCCACCTTTATTATAGAATTCATCCGGGAAGAAATTGTTCCTTTTCTTTGATTACTTTCTCCGGACATGCAAAGACGTTCCATTTTTAACATATGAATGAGTATAGGCATAAGTCCTTAATGGAGGTGTAAACATGTCTGGAGTTCTAACAGCACTGGGGTATTTCTTTAAGGAGTTAATCTTTCTCGTTTCTTACGTTAAGAATAATGCCTTTCCTCAACCACTATCTGCTGCAGATGAACGAAAGTATTTACGTCTGATGGCAGAAGGGGATGAGCACGCCCGCAACATGCTCATCGAACATAATCTCAGGTTGGTTGCACACATCGTCAAGAAATTCGAAAACACAGGAGAAGACCCAGAAGATTTGATTTCCATCGGGACCATCGGATTGATTAAAGCGATTGAAAGCTATTCAGAAGGAAAAGGAACGAAACTTGCTACGTATGCTGCCCGATGTATCGAGAATGAAATCCTCATGCATCTACGTGCCCTCAAGAAGACCAAAAAAGATGTTTCCCTTCACGACCCCATCGGTCAGGATAAGGAAGGGAACGAAATCAGCTTGATTGATATCCTAAAATCGGAAAGCGATGATGTCATTGATACGATCCAATTAAGCATGGAGCTTGAAAAAGTACGAAAATATATTTGTGTCCTTGACGAGAGGGAAAGAGAAGTCATCGTGGGGCGATTTGGGCTGGATTTAAAAGAGGAGAAAACCCAGAGAGAGATTGCGAAGGAACTGGGAATCTCGAGGAGCTATGTATCACGGATCGAAAAAAGGGCCCTCATGAAAATGTTTCATGAATTCTATCGTGAAGAAAAAGAGAAGCGAAATAAATCATAAAAAAAAGAAAAGCGGACCTAGGATCGCTTTTCTTTTTTTTGCCCTATTCTACACTAACTTCAGCAGAAATGATTAACCCAATCACAGATGTCAGGACAAGACCCATTATCATTGAAAACATCGTAATCCCTCCCCCTCATTATTAGCCATGTATTTTGCTCTTCCTATTACTAATGTATCACCAAAAAACAAAGATTCCCCTCCCAATCGTGAACATCTTATTACTAAAAATTGACAAACCTGTGACTACCGAATGCCCTGACTACAAAAATAAAAAAAAGAAGGACAGCCTCCAAAGAAGCCCCCTCCCATTATGATTATTTAGTTTCCCGTTTCTTCTTTTTATGGAAGAAAGCAGACCAAATCATGATATTTAAAAACATCCTTCCACCCACCTTCAGAATCGTTAGGTAGTATCCTTCTCTACCCATAGCGCATTCAGTCTTTTCTCCTGTACAAAAATCATGATTCATTCCCCTCTCCATTAGTTGATCCCAATTCTAAAACAATTGCGACATGTATTGCTGCTTTGTTTTGGTTTCTTCATAGCATTTTGAAACTGTTTCATTGTGTGAAGCTTCTTCAAACGTTTCCAGTTTTTTATTGAATGTGACAGTAATAAATAAAAGATTCAGTGTCATACGTATCACCCCTTTCAAAGTCCCTGAACTACTTCAGGACATAGTAAAAAGCCACAAAGAGACCGATCCTTGTGACACAAAAAAGCCACAGGAATCTACATTCTCCCTGTGGCTATCATTTAATAAAATTAAAATTAAGCGTTGAGCATCCCACAAGCGGTCGAATGATGAAAACAATATGAAGTTGTGACTTTTTTTCCAATAAGCACGAACATTTCCTTCGACCTCCCTTTTGTGATTTTCTTCTTACATTGGTTAGTATATCCAATTTCCAATCATAAGTAAACTCCTTTCTTCATTATTTTTTCTACAAATTTCCACTTCCTAAGCACAGTCCCCTGTTCACAGCCACTGGAACTGGACGGTAAAAAAAAGCGGGCTCTAAAAGAGAACCCGCTTTTTGTCTTCTATTCATCTACAGATTGCAGATCTTTTTTATATTTGATGGCCTTTGTGAAAAATAGGAGTGACAACCCGAGTAACACAGTGGTCCCTGTCATGAGGGTGACCATTTTGCCTGGTGTGACCGTTTCTGTTGGGATGATGACGCCTAAATACATAAAGACACTTAATGCTAGCAATGTAAAACCATATCGCTTGAAATCATTGATTCTATGCTGAATGTTCTTTTTGTTCTCCACGTACATTCACCTACTTTAGAACTAGTAAACTCTCATTCTATGGTAACATACGTATGCATGAAGGTTACCATGTAATTGCTACCAGTTCTGCCACAGGTTCCTTTACTTGGAAAGGGCATTCTCAATATCATCAATTAAGTCTTCAACATCTTCAAGACCGACTGAAATACGAACCAATCCATCTGTGATTCCGAGTTCGTTTCGACGATCTTCTGGAATAGACGCGTGGGTCATACGGGCAGGAACAGAAATTAAACTTTCTACAGCTCCAAGGCTCTCAGCCAAAGTGAAATATTTGGTGTTTGTTAACAGTCTGTCTGCATTTTCTTCGCTTCCTACATCAAAAGATACCATGCCACCAAAGCCTGAAGCCTGCTTCTTGGCAATAGCGTGATTTGGATGATTTTCTAAGCCTGGGTAGTAAACCTTTGATACTTTCGGATGTCTGGTAAGAAACTCAACGATTTTCTTTGTGTTTTCCTCATGCTCTTCCATTCGTAAACCCAATGTTTTTATCCCACGAATCAGCAACCATGAATCCTGTGGCCCAAGGACCCCGCCTGTAGAATTTTGAACAAAGAACAATTCTTCAGCAAGCTCTTCGGAATTCACGACGACTAGCCCTGCGACTACGTCACTGTGTCCGCCGATGTATTTCGTTGCACTGTGAAGAACGATATCCGCTCCAAGGCTGAGCGGGTTTTGCCAATAAGGCGTACTGAACGTATTATCGACAATCGTTAACAGATTGTGTTTCTTAGCTAATGAAGCAGCTGCCTCGATATCAGTAATTTTCAATAATGGATTGGTTGGAGTTTCAATGTATACTGCCTTAGTATTCGGTTGGATGGCACGTTCGATGTTGCTGATATCACTTGAATCAACGAAAGTCGATTCGATGCCGATACGGTTTAAGACCTTGGTCATGACACGGTACGTACCTCCGTACACATCATCTGTCATCACGATATGATCTCCGCTATTGAACATCATCATAACTGCTGTAATAGCCGCCATACCTGATCCGAAAGCAAAGCCCTTTTCTCCGCCTTCCAAATCTTTAATAAGTTCTTCAAGTGCGTGGCGTGTCGGATTGCCTGAGCGTGAATATTCAAAGCCTTTATGCTTTCCAACTTCATCCTGCTTATACGTACTCACCTGATAGATAGGAGTGGATACGGCACCTGTTTGAGGGTCTGTGGGGATACCGCCGTGAATTAATTGAGTTTTCTTTTTCATGATTAAATTCCTCCTTGATAAATTTTCTTACTTAAATATCGCTCACTTGAATCCGGGAAGATCGTTACGATATGACTTCCTGGTTCAGCTTCTTCCGCTTCTTGTAGTGCTGCGTGCAGAGCAGCACCGGATGAGCTTCCTACTAGCAGCCCTTCCTTTATTGCCAGCTCCTTTACTCGTGTAAAGGCGGCAACGTCAGCTACAGTATGGATGCTATTAAAATAGTCTTCATCCATATAGCCGGGCAGGAATTCCATCCCGATCCCTTCAGTTTTATGAGGGCCGGATTCCCCTCCATTCAAAATGGATCCTTCCGGTTCAACGATCACGGTTTTAATGTTTCCGCTCATTTCTTTTAGGTATCTGGCAGTTCCCATGAACGTTCCGCCAGTGCCCGCTCCTGCCACAAATGTATCGATGTTCCCACTCATCTGCTTCCAAAGCTCCGGTCCCAATGTTTTGTAATAGGTGTTGGGATTGGCTTCATTCCCAAATTGCTGCGGGGAATATGAGTTAGGGATTACTTTCACGAGTTCATCCGCTTTTGCAATGGCTCCTTTCATCCCCTCTTCCGTCGGAGTATGGACGATTGATGCACCCAATGCTTTCATCAGCTCCTGTTTCTCGATGCTGAATTTTTCAGGTATGCAGAACACCACTTTGTATCCTGAATTCACACACGCCAAGGCTAAGCCAATCCCTGTGTTCCCGGCAGTCGGTTCGATGAATGTACCTCCGGGCTTTATTTTACCGCTTGCAACCGCGTCTTTTACTAATTCCAGTCCTAAACGATCCTTTACACTTCCACCTGGATTAAAGAATTCCAATTTAGCAAAGAGGCGAACTCCTCTCTTCAATGGGAATTGTGTAAGTTCAACAATCGGTGTATTCCCTATCAGATCATGTACACTCTTATACACGTCCATGTATTCACCCCCCTTAATCAAAAACGGACCCACTAGCCAAGCCCTCATGACGGTTGAATGGACTGCTCTATTGAACAGTCCATGATCAGGTGATGAGAGGAGGAGGCGAATGGGTCAGCTCTATTTTTCTCTTTTATTAGACAGACTTTACAATGCTCATGACCATTTTTGCTGAGTGAAGTGCCGCCTTTTCTAAGTATTGATCAAATGAAATATCCGATTCCTTACCGGCAATATCCGAAAGCGATCGAATAATGACAAAAGGTACATGGAACTGGTGAGCCACTTGTGCGATGGCTGCCGCTTCCATTTCAACTGCCTGTAGATCAATGAATTTGTCACGGATTGCTTCCACACGCTTAGGATCATTCATGAATGAATCTCCCGTAGCAATCAAGCCTGATACCACTTGTGCATCTCCCAATTCTCTTACGCTGTCAATGGCCGTTTGTTTTAATTTCTCGTCTGCAAGAAAGGCTGCAGGGAGCTGTGGAACCTGACCATACTCATAACCGAAGGCCGTTACATCCACATCATGGTGTCTCACTTCTGTAGAAATCACGACATCACCAACATTTAGCGAAGGATCGAATCCTCCTGCTGACCCTGTATTGATGATGCAGTCCGGTTTAAAGTGTTGCAAAAGAACAGCTGTTGACATCGCAGCATTCACTTTTCCGATTCCCGAACGAAGTAAAATGACTTCTTTGTCATTCATCGTACCGCTTGTATATTCACACCCTGCGATTGTTTCCACTGTAGGGTTTGAAATGTTCTCTCTTAATAAGGCTACTTCTTCTTCCATTGCTCCGATGATGGCGATTTTCATGGCTAAAACCTCTTTCTACTGTTTAGTCGCCTCCATAATCCACACAAAGTGATTCACTTGCTTAAAACGGACCGAGAACCCATTCTCATGTAATAATTCTTTCAATACTTCAAGAGTGGTGTAATACTCACGCTTTAAATCTTCGGCAAGGTTATTATACTTTTTCGTCAGTGCTTGGGATATGGTGGCTTGATAATGCTGCTCCGTTTCAAACATCGTATCAGCAAATACTATTTTACCACCATGCACCAGGAGCTTTCCATAGATGCCGAAAGCTTTTCCCTTTTCTTCGTCTGTTAAATGGTGAAAAGCATATGAACTGACAATCGTATCCGCCTTTCCTTCTAATGAAAAGTCAAGAAAATCTCCATCCCTGAATGTCACATGTTCCCCGAGTTTCTGCATTCCTATTGCTCTCATTTCTGGAGAAGGTTCAAAAGGAACAACTTCCAATCCAGCATCCAGCAATTTCTTTGTAAGATTTCCAGTGCCCGGTCCGAATTCGACCACTCGACCTTTTGAATGTAAGACGACTTCCTCAAGGATCAATTCATAATGCTCGAAAACCGCTTGATATTCAACATCTTTCCCTGTAACTGTATCATCATAAGAATCTGCCCAATCCTGAAACAGATCTAAAAATTCTCTCCCCATGGTTTAGCACCTCAGCTACATTAAGTTTATAATTCCTATAAACATACTATGAATTAAAATTAAAACTGTTATTAAATTATCATATTCTCCTGATGAATTCAACAAATATTAATTGTAAAAAGCCTATATTGACTCTAAAATAAAGAGAGAAACTCTAGTGATAAAAGTCATTCAACGGGAATAAAGGAGGATTTTACATGAATATTTCATTTGACCTGATAGAAGATAAAGTGGAATTTTTCGAGGCAGATAGTTTACGGACTCTGGAAAAGAAGGTAGATGAGCAAATTCAGCATAATAAAGCGATCATGCTCAGCGTCCATCATGTGGGTCATGCCGTTTCCATCGACGAAAATGGCAGAAGATTATATAGTGCTGCAGTTCACTTTAAAGTGAAAAAGTGATTCATAAAAAAAGAGGCTATTCCATTAAAATGA
>CAWBBM010000018.1:0-7309 GCA_963787015.1 uncultured Bacillaceae bacterium | reverse complement strand
TAAGTCGAAGAAGAGCCGGCAACCGCCGGCTTTTCTATTTAAAGGGGGAGAACGATGTACACCTATTTAGAGTTTGAAAATAATATGATTGATGAATTAGTGGATTTTCTAACATCTGAAACGTGGAGTTTTCATGGACAGGAGAATCCTGATGAGAAGTCGATAAGAAATAATGTAGCCAAAGGAAATTATAACGAAAACGGGAACCAAACATTTTGGATCATGGAAAATCATACAAAAATTGGTTTGATAAGAATTTTTGATTTAGAAGATCCCATTTGTTTATTCGATTTGCGATTGAAAGAAAAGGTTAGGGGCAAAGGAATAGCCAGGCATGTCCTTGATTGGTTAAGTACATATGTATTCACTCATTATACTCATATCATTAGAATAGAAGGTCATACCAGATATGATAATTTTGCGATGAGAAAAACGTTCTTTAATAGCGGTTTTGTAAAAGAGTCGTATAATCGTAAATCCTGGAGACAAAGCGGACAATTATTTGATTCTGTTGGGTATGCAATGATAAGAGAAGACTGGGAGAACCAAATCCAAACACTAATAAAAGATAATTTCCCATACTAACTTAAAAGAGGCAAAGGGATAAAGAAAAACTCTAAAATAGTATTGATCATGAATATTGCCGGACCGACCAATAGCCCAAGTAATTTTAGTCGATCGATGATAAAGATCGGACATTTTTTCGCAAGGATCGTCTTTTGCTGTGTTTGATCGAATTTATCGAAAGAAGATCAAAATTTTTGTTTTCAATGATCACAGGGTTGCCTAATTTTGAGCTTAGGAGTTAGGAGGGATTTTCGTGCATCCAATAACAGTCATTGAAATGACCACGTGTGCTGCTTTTATCACGATTATCTTTGCAATCGCATTTTTATTGCCTAAAAAGATTAGAAAACGGAGTTTAATTGCCGCGTCCTCTATAACTGTAATAGTCCTTTCATTCTTCATGATTCGACCCTATTGGATTGATTATCAAGTATCAAAGAAGACAGAACAACTAGACCATTTTCTTGAGAAGAAATACCCCGATCAAGAGTGGGAAATTGGTCATCAAACAGGGAGGCAATATAACCCTTATCATTTAAAGGTTGAGTTTGAAAATGAAATAGGCTGGACCTACACTTACTCAGTGGTAGATGAAAAGAATATTTGTCAAAGCTCTTGGACACCACCAGAGGGAAGTTTGCCAAAGGAAGGGAAGCATTTTGAACGTAGTCATTGTAAGTGAATTTCATCAGGAGGGGCTTTAACTGAAGTTCTGGCAGCTGATTTTCAACTTTCCCTTTATTGCCGTTTTATCACGCGGGTATTGTAAGTGCTGCCAGATGTGAATAAAAGAGAAGGTGTCGTCGTCAGACAGGGAGAGCCAAGGTCACCAGGTGGGGAAGCGGGTCTTCAGCAATAGGATGTCATTATCTTGCTTGTGTTGAAAGAGTGTCCCAGTGATATAAGAAAAACATTTGTACAGTGGTAAAGAAGCAGGTTCAGAGATCGAAGTGACCTACTATCGAGATGGGGAAAGAAGAATACGACTTTAACGTGGAGAGAATAAGATGAATTAACTTGTTATGAAAAATCGGACGGTTTTGCTGCTTCCTTTTTATCGGAAAGGAACCGTCCCCATGCTTCCTAATGACTATGCAAGAAACTCGAGAACCCGCTTGATCACTAGCTTCGTAGCATCAGCATCATAAGAAGGTACACTGCTGTCGGTGAAGAGGTGTTCTTTGCCCTCATACAGAAAAAGCTCAGCGTGATTAGCCGACTCAACAAGTTCCCGCGCCGCATTGATGTCGCCATCTTCAACGAAGAAAGGATCTTCATTCATAGCATGAATTTGCACAGGCAAGTCGGCTGGCCATTGAGATTCGAACTCCGAGGTCGGGAGACAGGCATGAAAAAATAGTGCTCCTCTTGCGTCTTCGCGCGTTTGAGCGAGCAGTTGTGCTGCCGGGACACCAAGTGAAAAACCAGCATAAACGGCATCCCGCGAAAAGTCGTCAGCTGCCCGAATGCCACGCGCCGTCACTTCTTCAAATCCGATTTCCTTAACAAATCCTAAGCCTTCTTCCAGTGTGGTGAACGTGCGGCCATCAAATAAATCCGGCACGTGCACAATATGCCCCGCATCTCTCAGTTGATCAGCGATTGCTTCAATTCCTTTCGTTTTGCCTAAAACATGGTGGAACATCAAGACTTCTGCCATCATTTTCTCCCCCAATTAATAAATTTCGTACTACGCTTTATTTATAGGGTTCGACAAATATCTTGTTTGACCTGCTAGAAGTTCTTCTCTACTGTTTTAGAGGGGAAGAAAAAACTCCATTCGTTTTTATAACGTTTCACGCTTGGGTAGATAATTAATCGAATTAGTCATAGGGTATTCCTGTTAATTTAGTGCCATTAGTCTAAAGAAAATAGTAAACGACATTCTACAAATAAATACAGATTACTATTCAATAAAAGAAGATAAATAAATACTAAAGAAAGATAGTTGTTTTTGTGAAAAGTTCTGATAATTGCTATTATTTAAACTGAAATAACTGATTTAATAACTTATTTAATAACTTAGTTTACAATGGTTTTTCTAAATGGAATGGAGGATATAGCAATGGGTGTTAAGAATTATCTAATTGAAGGCGTTTCCTGCACCGGTAAAACTACGGTTTGCAATGAATTGCAGCGGCGAGGCTATCACGCCATTCATGGTGACCGCGAATTAGCCTATCAAGGCGATCCGGAAACTGGTGAACAGACGGATACTGCCATACACGAGAACCACATATGGGATGTGGATAAGGTAAAAGCGATAGTCGATAACAAGAATGAGCCAGTAACATTCTTCTGCGGTGGGTCTCGTAACTTCTCAAAATTTATTGGTCTGTTTGATGGTGTGTTTGTTCTCGAAATCGATAGTGAAACATTAAACCGACGAATGGACGCGCGACCGGAAAATGAATTTGGCGGGAAGAAGTCGGAACGGGATCTAATTGCTCGTTTGCATCTAACGAAAGAAGACATTCCCCCAAATGGAACGATCATTGACGCAACTGCACCGATTGAGCACGTAGCCGATGCGATCGTCCGTCAAACCGAAGAAGTTTAGCTCAAGAATGGCGCAACCATGAATGACAAGCGTGGATTGCCGTGATAGGAGGTCTAACATGAAAATCAACAGAATGGATCATGTAAGTATAAACGTAAACGACCTTTCAAAAGCTAAAGAGTTTTTTGTAGATTTAGGACTTGAAGTAAAAGCCGAATGGAAGATGGATGGAGAACTGTTGGACAGGGTGGTTGGCCTTAAAGATGTGAAAACGTTATGTGTAGGAATGGGGATGCCGGGCGGTCAGACATGGATTGAGCTCGTCAAATATCTTACTCCTTCAGATGAAAACGGTATTCAGCAAACGTTTCCCAACACGTTGGGTATCCGCCATATTTGCTTTGCTGTTGACGATCTTGACACAATGGTTGCCCATTTAAAAATGAATGGTACGGAAATCTTCAGTGAGGTCCAGCAATATGAAGAAAGTTATAAGTTATGCTACGTACGTGGTCCGGAGGGGATTATTCTAGAGCTGGCGGAGGAAATCAGATGAAAAAGGGGATGGGGACATGGGTGAGAATCGAGTACAATCAGTCAGAATAAGTGGAGCGCTATTATCTGAGACAGAAGATAAGAAAGACATTTATCTTCTTGAGAACGGAAAAGAAAAAAGGGTTGGTTTCACTACGGAGAAGATAAAGTTTGTTCGTATCAATGGACTTGAAGCAATTGAGAGAGAGCAAACATTGAATTCCGACATATTAGGCAATCGAACTGGCATTACAATCATTAAAAAGGCAACGCTTAAACCCATTTCCTTTACTGATTACCTAGACGGTATCCAACATGTGAAAGCAGAATATGGTGATAAAGGAGTACATATCACGATTAAAGATAGTGAAAAAACCATCAAACTAAATGGAGACTACGTTGACACATTTTCTGTTGAACTCATATTGCGTGTGCTTCCTTTGAAGTCTGGTTACTCTCTACAATTGGATGGTTTCAATGCAACGCTTGAGTCAGAAGTCGATGTTCACATTCAAGTAGTCGAGTTAGAGCGTGTTAAAAGAGGGTTTAAAGATTTCGTTGATGCTTGGAAGGTGAAAACGTATTTTGGAAATACCCTTCAATACTATTGGATTGATCCTTCCAGCAAGGAGCTGCTGAAACAGTCTTCTCAGATTGGAGATGGACTTGTCTTGGAATTTCGGAGATGAGAACCTTTATCCAGGGATGGCAGGAATGTGATTCTTTGTACTCGGTTCGTCGTTAAGAAATGTGATGTTTATTGAACCAAGCATTTCTTTGTCATCATTAGCTTTTACAGTCTCTTCTGGAAACATATTGATTATTTTATTGCTGTCTTCGAACAGTTGAAGTCCATTTTCATTAAGTAAATGTAATAAGTCTCTTACCCCTTTTACTTCTATTTCAAAGTTTATCACAATCATTTTATTTGAATACATTGTATGGTTTGTCACCCAGCCTGTACATTTTGAAATACAGCTTACAGCATAATCAATCATTTCATGTCTATTTTCTCTTGTGAATCCTTTTATTCTTAAAGCTCTTGGAAGCATTAGATCACCTTTTTTCAGTTAAATTTAGGACGATAAAGTGAACATAAAGTCAGCAGCTTAAACTTAGGCTATGGCTTTTTTCACAAACTGGTAAAAATGAATGGCTTGCTCTTACAATTGAAATCAAAACGTAATTCACCCAGCTTGTCATATGTCAATATGACTTAGTAGGCGTCTTCCTCAAAGTCTAACTCAAGAATATCACAATTTCTGATACTACTAATCATATACTGTTTCTACTAAGTTGATTTGCTGGACACTCATTAACTCCTCAACCATTATTTGGATAATTATGTTAAAGTGAATATAGAGGTTTGGACTTGCAACCTCCACTTATGCCCAAAAATTACTTCAAGCCACGATAGACTATAGAGGTGAGTATCATTGAAAACAAAGCTCCAACCCACAAATGACACTATATCAGAGTGGATAAAGACTTATGTACCAAATAAAGACCTGTTTTTCCTCCCTGGGACCAACTTTGCGAGTTTTAAAGAGCATATCCGTGATGTCCTGGTCATTCCCCACAAAGAGTTCAAAAATCATTCATCTTATAAACAAGTACAACTTGCCAACAGCTATGAGTATTGGAATCTATTAAAGGACGTGGCCTATGTACTTGTGACACCCCCAGGCTGGGTGAATCATCTACCAGCTGAGAAGAAAATCGAGCTTTTTCATATTCAAGTGGCAGTGGGAAGGGGCTTGATTCATCCCATCTCTAACTTCTCTGGAGACACATCATCCCTTCATAACAATGTGGTTGAAATGAAGGGAGAGGAGTATGCTGTCTTTCATAAAGTGATGTGGGAAGAACTTTCTTATCGTTGCAAGAAAGAACTCATAACAGATATTGCACAAGATTGGGAAGAGTGGACTTGCTATGATGTTCCGACCTTAGCTCCTCCTCACCTGCTACCGTTTGCCAACACCTTTCCATCCAGAGCAGGAAGCAATTGCTTATCAGCCACTCTCTTCGCCATCACCCAACAGGAATGGATCGTACATGAGTGGGTCCATCCTCAAACGTTTCTTCTACGCTTAGAACTGGAAGATTATCATGTCATCCCAGATCAGGATTTGAGGGCGGGCGATGTGGTGACTTGGGAGAATGAAGACGGGATCATTCAACACGCCTCTTACTGCATAGACGGTCAGTTCTTCTTTAATAAACGTGGCCAGACGTTTTTTAATGCGTGGAGTATTGTGCATCTTGATGATCTGAAAGAGGATTGGGGCCATTATCATACGAAGACCTTTCGCAAAGCCGAATCGATACAGTGAAAAACTCATAGGGAGGAACCATTCATGACTACATTCAAAGAATTGACCTCAAGTTTTTTACTGATCATCAGCTGGTTTCTATTTGCCATAAGTGCGTATCTTCTTTGGGGATATCTGTAAATCATATTGGACTTGCAGAAAGTCGATTATTTTCATTAGAGCAAGGCGTTGATTTTGCTGGGAAATGGTTAAAAGCATATGATGACAAAGACGTTTTAGATCGTTCCAATCCATTAGAAATCCAAGAATAATCTCTGGTGCAGCGGGTTTTTTCTTTATTTGATCCCATATTTATTCCATAAACCTGAGGAACCTCTGAGGATAGAAAGGAAGTGGAGGGGGGAAATGCGAGTATTTAAGAAAATCGTCACTCACTTAAATAGACTTAAGCAAGTGTTTTATTCCTATGACGATGAAGGTTTCTCGAGGGCTGAAAAAGAATATATTGATAATATCAAGAAAGTTAACCCATATGGACTTTTCGTGTTAATCTTTGGTGGGATTTCATTCGCATTTGGACCACAATATGTTATTTTCCCTGTCATCACGTTGACAGTAGCAATACTAACAATCTGGACCTTTGATCAAGAAAAAGAAGACAACCCTTGGACGTTTTTCCTGGGAACTGTACTATCTCTCACAGGGTTGTATATGCATATCGTGGGAGCGGTTCATATTCTCATTCTTTAAAGGAGGTAAAGGGTAGATGGAGATCATCAATAGCATTCAAGAGGTATTATCAATGGGGCTTGCATTTGTAGTTTATCTTGCCATACCAGCATTTATTATCTTTAGAGCTATTAGAAGAAAGAAACTCCCCAGTAATCATTACACCCCTTTTGACGATATCCTGGACGGCAAAGTGAGAGACCCTGATGAAGAAAATGAGAGCGTTGATAATAATAGAATGAACTAAGAGATTATAAAAAAAGGAGAGAAGGATTTGAGTAAATCATTCATTGAGCAGGTACATTACATTAGAATTCCAGTCAAGAATGTTGAACAGTCAGCACAATGGTATAGAGATATGTTAGGTCTGCAGCTATTAAACGTAACCGAGGAACTGGCCGCAATCAAAGTAAATGAAGGATCCTTTTCTACTGATCCTCATTCCAACAGAAGATGAAACCTTTGCCCATTTTACAGTCAATCAAGAACAGGAATTCAGCATCGGCTTTACAAGTCCGAAGCTGGCTGAATTTCATCAACATTTAAAGGATCACAAAGTAAAGGTCGATGAGATAAAAGAAGATAACGGCCATGCCTTTTTCCACTTTTATGATCCAGATGGCAATAAACTGCAAGCCCACTGGTAATAGCTCAAGCCGATTTCCGAACGTAACGGGAATCGGCTTTTTTGATAAATTTCAAA
>CAWBBM010000017.1:0-208154 GCA_963787015.1 uncultured Bacillaceae bacterium | reverse complement strand
GTAATTCAATAATGAAGCTTGGCTTACCAAGATTAAAATGTAAAAGTTGGCTACTATCGGCTACCTATATGGGTAGCCTTTTTATGTGAATTTTAGTCGACCTATAGCAATTACTAGGTGTTAAATTAAAAAGCTAAAGTCCTCTTTCTTTTAAAAGGTTAAGGTGCTTTTGGTATATATTAGAGGTGACCCATGCAAGAAGCAGAGATTAAAACAAAATTTACATATGGATTTGTTAATACAGGCTCAAAGGTATTGATTGATGAAGAAAAAAATCTATTTCACTTTAATACAAATGGCCAAAAACTTCCTACGATACTCCCTTAACACTCATTTTAGATGTTGGAAATTGTTTAACTACAGGGGTAGTTGATATTCATCATATTTCAAATGGATATAAGTGGAATGGTGAAAGGGTTGTAGTACGGCTAAGCTTTTAACAATGATACCAAGTTTACTGGGAAATCTTAAACCTAATGCAAAAGAAATTCAAATCATTGTTCATACTAATCCGGATTTCGATTGTTTTGCCTCAGCATACTTGGCAAAGTATTATATTCAACACAAAGAATTCCCAGAAAATTATGAGGAAATAGTTAAATATGCTGAACTCATTGATTCGGGAAAACTTAAACTAAACCCAAATGAACTCTTAACTCCATACTCATTTACCCATGTTTTATCGATTTCTATCGAAAGAAATAAGTTTAATAGTATTTATGATTTCCAAGTAGCCTATTTAGAGCGAGGATTAGAATTAATTGAATATATTTTCAAACGACTTTCAGAATTAACTGAAACTGAACGATCAATATATAATCCAACATTTTTTAATAATAACCACCCATTCAAACGTGAAGAAAGATTAGTTTTAGAGGACTATCAGAAATACCAATATGACTTACAAACAATTTGCGAAAAGCGCTCAATGAGGTTGCCAACCCTTAATGGTTCATCAAGAAAGGTGGATGGATTATTTTGGAATGACATCCCCACTTGCTCCATGGATCGATTATGGGCAAGAGGAGATATTGATTCTCCTTCAGGTTCTGGCTATGTGTTTACTTTCATACCTAAAGAGATTAAACATACACCAGGAATTATTATCAATGAATTTGAATCAGAAAGTATTCAAGATGCAATTAGAACAACAAGTCAAGTAATAATTTCTGTTGATGGTAATTCTGATGTAACACTCGTTGACCTAGGGAAACAATTAGAAATTGAAGAAAGAAAAATGGAATACATTATCTTTGGTGAAACTCTAAAAGAAAAATGGCGTTCAAGAGACCCAAAAAAGAGAAGGTTTACTGATGCGTGGTTCGATAGTTGTGATCCTTGGTATGATGGAAGAAATTATCAGTATCAAATCGTTGATGCGCCTCAAATTGGTAGTCTGTTAAGATTAGAACAAATAAAGGACATCGCTATAAATTATACAAAACCAAGGGTAAAAGGTAACAAGACAAAAATCTTATATCCATTCGAATTTAAAACAGCAAACTTTTCAAAACTTCATAACTCATTAAGAAAGAATAACTACTTTCAAGCAGAAAACTTACTAATAGACAAAGATCTTGTTATGTATTTTAGACCATATGTTCGAGAATACTTATTTAATTCTAAACGTAATAATTTAGGTTATAGCCAGAGTTTTTCATTTAGCAAAAGCGAAAATCTTAGCTTAAACTATAAAATGGAAAATAAAAAGGTCACCTCTAATATTAAAGAATGTGGAAAAGAGAATAAAGATGAAGTTTTTTTAGAAGTAGGTAATACAAACATCCATCTATTTCGGTATGGAATTGGATTTATTGTAATAGAAATTGAAATGTTATCCCATTTTAAGCATGAAGATCTATTACTAGAACTATTAATGGATATTAATAGAGAATTATGTGAAGGCAAGAGTGCTCAAGAAATTCGAACCTATTACCAATATTTCTTAGGTGAAAATGTAACAAAATGGATCGATGAATATGAAGAAGGAATAATGTATTCTGATGTCACATTAAGTGTAGCTTCGTATTTGGATGCAGCCAAAGAGGAATTATTGTATAGTCTCTTTTCACAAACGGAATGGAATTCCTCAGATCGTACTGAAAAGTCACCTACGACAACCAATATAAATCGAATGTATTATGATATTAATGAACACACCATTATGGGTTTTAGCAAGAAGGGAGCGTCCTTGTAAGCTTTGAGAAAGATACTGAGCGTATGTCAAAGCAACAGGTTAATGATTATATTAATAAAGTTGATGAAGTGAAAGTTAAATATCATAGATGGGGTTATTATATATTCCTAATGGTCCTTCACCAAAGATATTGTCTTATGAATTTTTCGAAGGAATTGTCAGAAATCGGTATTAAGGAAAATGTGAAAAAAGTATCCAATCTCCGTGAGGTGCTATTCGAATTCATCATTCAAGGGTGGTTTAGTCAAATCACTACTAACGAAACTGGAATGGAGATACATAAAAAATGGATTTCTGTACTAGAGACTCAGATACTCCATGACGAAGTTCTAGGACAAGTCTCAACGATTGCAGATTATCAAAGTGCAAAAAAAGATTCTGCATTTCTATGGAAATTTAATCTGGTATCATTCTTATTTTTGATTATTACTGGGGTGACCGGATTTTTTGGAATGAACATTCCTTACGTTAGTACCTTCGATAAAAACAGTGAAGCTATATGGTTTTCAGTGTTTTCGTTAGTAGGAGTTCTTGTATTTTGGGGTGGCATCTCAAGCGTGTCTTGGATAATAAATAAAATAAAGGGGTAATTATTTTGGAGTGTACCGGGAAGTACACATTAATTTAAAATAGAGTTTATTCACATACATAATTAATATTCGAACTTCAAATATAGCTCATAAATTGAAAGAGGTAAAGGTGTATGGAAAAAAGATTTGAAGTGATAGAAGAAATATTAAATAAGCTCTCTTTGCTTTCTAATCAAAACCTTGCGGAGGTACTTGAAAGAGCAAATGACCTTATAGAAGATAATGATCCAAAAGCATCGTTAACCAAGTCTAGGGAAGCATTAGAAGGGATTTTGCATGATGTATATGTACGAGAAATGAAAGAAGAGCCTAAAAGAATAGAATTAGGTTTTATGCTAAATAATAATCAATTTACAAGAAAAGTAGAAACAAGAATACTAAAATATATCAATATGGTTAGGGATATGGGAAACATGGGGCCGCATAGTATACAGGGAAAAGTAGAAGGTAAGGATGCGGTACGTGTATTAGATTGCTTAGTAGATATAATAAATTGGTACTTGGACCGTTACTACAATCTGTTAGAAATAGAAAGTAATTTAGATACAGATTTAGGAAATGAATTTGAAAAGGAGTATCAATTAGGTGAGGATTTTAAGCAAAAGGGTGAATTAATAACAGCATTGCTTCATTATTCAAATGCTGCTGAACATGGACATAAAGAAGCTCAATATCAAATGGGTATGGCTTATAAGGAGGGTAATGGTATTTACCAGGATCTTCAAGAAGCCTACAAATGGTTTGAAATGGCTTCTCAATCAGGTCATATCAATTCTTTGTTCGAAATTGGCACGTATTGTTATTACAGAACGGACGGGCATAAAGACGATAAAAAAGCCTTAAAATATTTAAGTAGCGCAGCGAAGGGAGGCCATCCTGATTCGCAGATTTTAATAGGTACGATGTATCGTGATGGAAAGGGTACTAATAGGAATATTATCAAAAGTATAAATTGGTTTAAAGAAGCTGCAGAAAAACATATGAATGCTGAGGCATATTTATATTTAGCTGAAATTTACGAAGATGGAAAATATATTGAAAAAAATGAAAAGATAGCATTTCAAATGTACTGGAGAGCAACAAATCTAGATAATGTTGAAGCCATGTTTCGATTGGGTATTATGTGTTTTGAGGGTAGAGGAACAGAGAGGAATCCCAATCAAGCCCTATACATGTTTGAAAAAGCCTCTGAATATGGTCATGAAGATGCATCTAAATGGTATGATAAAGCATCTTTAGGTTCAAGTGAATCTGATATTATAAACCAAACTGAAGATTTATCTAGTACAAATGACAATATAACAGACCCTGAACAAAAAATTGAATTTGGGGAAATATACCGCAAAGTTGCTCTAGAAGTGAACTCTGAAACTAAATATAAGAATGGACAGGAAATCCTTGAAGATGTATTAGCAACCCTTGCAGTAATAATCGAGGAACATTTAGAAAACATCGATCCATTTAGTATTGTTTGGAAAACATGCTCTAGTGATTTTTTTAATGACGACCAAGAAAAATTCGGCATGGTAATGATTGATATTCATTTATTTTACGGTATAGAAATAGAATATGAAGCTTATAAAGAGTTCGAAATTTTCCCTACTTTAGAACACGCATATAATTATATAGTAGATAAGGTGCTAATTAGGAATGAGTATGATCCTAAAACCCTAAAGTCTACTCGAAATAAAAAAGGTTTTATGAAAAATCTTTTTAATCAATCTTGATATAAATTTTTATTCAATATTATATATTTGTAGGGTGAGAAGCCTTTTTTTATAGATGAAGGAAGTCCTTACAAGCAAAGAGTGAACCTAAGATACAGGTTCACTCTTTTTCCTTAACCAAGTTTCTGAATAGGATGCTGTTCTTCCATCCCACTTCTTATTTTACTAAGCACATATATAATAGAAGTCACGATAAAACAACTAAACCCCGGCGAAAACGAATCCGGAATCACCAAATAAATCACCATCCCAATCACTAAAACATACAACGCCTCACGATTAAAATTCGACTCCCCACTCGCAAGCCTCACAAGCGCACTCTCAGAAATCCTCCCTCTCCTAATAACCAAATAATCAGCCACCACAATCGCCGATATCGGAATGATCAAGATCCCCAGATAAGAAATATACTCCTGCGCATTATAAACCAGCTGCGGAAACGAACTTAAAATAATCCCGGCAACACTGAACAACAATGCACTTTGAATCCGCGATAGGGACGGCAGTGCATTAAGCAAACTGTATCCCCCTGTATACGCATTACTAAGATTAATCGAAATCATCGATACCATCGCACAAGCCGTGATGACCAATAGAAGCAGACTGGAGTCGGTCAGTTGACCCGCTGCCACGAATGGATTCAGATCCTTGAACAAGCTGGCACTCAATCCTCCAAGCAGTGCGGTCATCATGAATCCGACGACGTTTCCTCCGTACAGTCCCCAGAATCCGTGGCGGTCGCTTTTGCTGTAGCGGGTGATGTCGGATGATGCGCTGACGCCTGAGATGTATTGGACGAAGACGAGGCTTGAGTAGAATAGGAACGTTCCGATGGAGAAGGGTTCCTGGCCTTGTGTTTAGTGTTGTAAGGGAATCGGCTCCTTTTGTAAGGAACAGGTAGAGGATGATTCCCTGCCCGATCACGAGAATCGGAATGAATAGTTTCGTAGCTTTCTTGACTGCTTCGAAGCCGATGAGGGCTAGAAGGGTCATGATAATGGCGAGTCCGATGGCGACGGGAACGAATGGAATCGTGTACGGTGTTACTTTTTCCACCATGGAGATGATGACGAAGGTTCCTCCGATGGTTTGGACGCTGAACCAGTAGAGGGACGTCAGGGACCGGATGGGGGATGCGATGAGCATCGACAGCCGGGTTCCGATGATGGATCTCAGGACGTATTGAGCGGGCAGGCCGTAGCGGGAGCCCGGTAGTGACAGGAATGATACGAATAGGAAGGCGACGCTTGCTCCGAGTACGGTGGCGATGAACGCTGCCTGAAAGGATAGTCCGCCTTCCAGGACGGCCAGTGCCGGGATGAGGAAGTTTCCTGCGTTCACGGAGAAGGCGAGCTGTATGATGAAGTATTCGATCCATGTGGTTGATTTTAATTCGGTTGGGACCTTTTCGAGTCCTAGTTTTTCGATCATGGGTTGTTTCATGAAATAATCTCCTTTGGGTATACTAGGATGCATGGTTTCTATTTTAAAGAATTTTTGAAAAAAAGCGAAGAAATAATCATTTTATTTTTTGAAGAAAAATAGAGATATTTCCTAAATTTTTTGTTAGAATGTAAGTGCTTACAGGGTGAGTAATTGCCCTTCGCTATTATATATGAATAGTGTTATATTTAGGAAGTAAATGCTCCAAGGAGCAATAGTGCATTTAGGAGGTTGGCTTAGTATGCGTATTGGTGTACCAACGGAAATTAAAAACAACGAAAATCGTGTGGCCATGACGCCGGCTGGTGTTGTGAACCTTGTTCAATTCGGACATGAGGTTTACATCGAAGCTGGAGCGGGAATGGGTTCAGGATTTACAGATGAAGATTACACAGCAGCAGGTGGACACATCGTTGATTCTGCAGCGGAAGCATGGTCCATGGATATGGTCATGAAGGTAAAAGAGCCACTTCCAAGTGAGTACTCTTATTTCCGCGAGGGGCTTATCTTATTTACATATTTACATCTTGCTCCAGAACCGGAATTAACGAAAGCGTTAATTGATAATAAAGTGATCGGAATCGCGTACGAAACGGTTGAACTGAATCGTGCCCTTCCATTACTGACTCCGATGAGTGAAGTGGCTGGACGTATGGCGACTCAAATCGGTGCCCAGTTCTTAGAGAAGATCCACGGTGGAAAAGGTGTATTACTTTCAGGTGTCCCTGGGGTTCGCCGCAGTAAAGTAACGATCATCGGTGGAGGAGTTGCCGGTACGAACGCAGCGAAAATGGCTGTCGGACTTGGTGCCAACGTAACGATCCTTGACCTTAACCCGGATCGCCTTCGTCAGCTTGATGATATCTTCGGTAGCGACGTAACGACGCTTATGTCCAACCCGTTAAATATCGAACAAGCTGTTAGAGAAGCGGACCTAGTCATCGGAGCTGTACTGATTCCAGGAGCGAAAGCACCTAAATTAGTAACAGAAGACATGATCAAAGCGATGACGCCTGGTTCAGTTGTTGTCGATATCGCCATCGACCAAGGCGGAATCTTCGAAACAACAGACCGCATCACAACGCATGACGATCCAACTTACACGAAGCACGGTGTTGTACACTATGCCGTTGCCAACATGCCTGGTGCCGTACCACGTACGTCTACCATCGCATTAACAAACGTAACCGTACCTTACGCGGTTCAAATCGCAAACAAAGGCTACAAAAAAGCGTGCCTAGACAACGAAGCTTTATTAAAAGGTATTAACACATTGAATGGATATGTTACTTACCAAGCTGTTGCTGAAGCGCATGATGTAGACTATTCAGATACTAGAACACAATTAGAGCAACAATAACACCAGGAAGCCGACTGCATGAAAATGTTCAGTCGGCTTTTTTTGTGTTTTATCGTAAATTGACTAGAGTCACTGAAGTGGACTGGGTTACGCCAGTCAGTTGATTGGAGCGGAAGGTGCTCGACTCCTGCGGGAAATGTGTGGAAGTTGAGACCCCGGAAGCGAAGCTGAGGAGGCTCAACCCACGCCCCGCGGAAAGCGAGCACCTGCAGCGGAAATCAACCAGCACTCACTATTTTTTAGCTTAAAACCAAAAAAATCGGGTATAACATAAAAGTAGATACGAGAATTAGAAAATTGACTAGATAAGTTTATATGGAGGAGATACAAAATGAAGATTTCATACCACGGACATTCAGTAGTGAAAATCGAAACGAATGGTAAAACGATTCTAATCGATCCATTCATCAACGGAAACGAACTGACAGACCTTAATGTGGATGATGAAAAGCCCGATGTCATCATCCTTACACACGGTCACAACGATCACGTAGGGGACACGGTCGAACTCGCGAAAAAAAATGATTCATTGGTCATTGCGAGCCATGAACTCGCGACGTACTTAAGCTGGCAACTTGTGAAAACCCACCCGATGCATGTCGGAGGTGCCTATGAATTTGACTTCGGTAAAGTGAAAATGACACAAGCATTCCACGGCTCAGGTCTAATTACAGACGGCAATGAAATCATCTATATGGGAATGCCGGCAGGACTTCTCCTCATGATTGAAGGGAAAACAATCTTTCATGCAGGAGACACTGGATTATTCTCAGATATGAAACTGATCGGGGAACGCCATCCGATTGATCTCGCTTTCTTACCAATCGGGGATAATTTCACAATGGGACCTGAAGATGCGGCAACGGCTGCAAGCTTCTTAAAAGCGAAGAAAGTCGTGCCGATCCACTACAATACATTCCCGGCAATCAAACAGGATCCACATAAATTCGTCGACATGCTCGAGGATTCTGAAGGACAGGTCATGAATGCAGGAGACGTAATCGAATATTAAGAGATAAGGGTGGTGCTTTTGCATCGCCCTTTTTTCTTGTTTCACACAACATCCTCACCCTCACAGCATATACATGATACAAGCCCAGAGAGGAGGAAGAACGAGTGAAACAACGATACATTCTCTGTTTACTCATAACAGGAGCCCTCATATACTACGGAGCTCCACGAATGTCCATATTTGCAGAAGGCCTCGAAGGAACCTTCGCCATCGCCTGGCTCATCCTCGCCACATGTGTCATAGCCGGAAACCTCGCAGCTTTGCTTTATACGCCTAAGGGAACAGGAAAGGGGACAAAAGGAAAATCGAAGCCTGTGCGGAAGGTAAGATCACGGTCGTTTGGATAAACTTTTAGTGTTTTTTGATCGTGAAAGAAACGTCCAGCTATGTTGATTGTAGCGGAAGGTGCTCGACTCCGACGGGAAAAGCGGGAAAGTTGAGACCCCACAGGGCTTTAGCCCGAGGAGGCTAAGGCTCACGCCCCGCGGAAAGCGAGCACCTGCAGCGAAAATCAACCAGCAGTCTCTTCTTGAAAAACATAAAGTTCTTCACGTAATAAAGAATCCGATAGAAGCTCACCTTTTCAGTGACCTTGCTATCGGATATTTTTATAATGATTCAAACTCAAATCACTGAACTATCTTCCAAGCCATCCTCCATCAACCGCTGCTAAATGACCATGTACATAATTGGAAGCATCAGAAGCTAAATAGACCACTGTTCCCTTGAAATCATCCGGATTTCCCCATCGATCTGCTGGAATCCTATCAAGAATTTGTTTACTTCTGACAGGGTCGTCAATTAAGGCCGTATTCATGTCTGTCGCAATATAGCCTGGAACGATCCCGTTTACATTCACACCCTCTTTTGCCCATTCATTGGAGAGAGCTTTTGTAAGTTGCGCCACACCGCCTTTTGCTGCTGCATAAGCAGGAACGGTCAATCCTCCTTGGTATGAAAGAAGAGAAGCGGTGTTAATGATTTTGCCCCCTCCTTGCGCAACCATGTGACGTCCTGCCTCCTGACATAATAACCAGACCACTTTTAAATTAATATTCAGAACATCATCCCAATCGGATTCAGGAAAATCCACAGAAGGGGACCGACGCTGAATTCCGGCATTGTTTACTAAAATATCAATTTTTCCAAATGTAGAAATCACACCGGGAATAGCAGATTTCACTTCTTCATCCTTTTCAAGATCGCATGGAATAATCGAGCATTTTCTACCGAGCTGTTCAATTTCTTCCTTCACATCAGTATGTCCCGGATTCCTTTGCAGTAAGGCAATATCTGCTCCCGCTTCTGCCAGGGCAATTGCCATTGACCGTCCAATACCACGAGTAGCTCCAGTAATTGCTGCAACTTTTCCTGTTAAATCAAATAAATTCTTAACCATATGTATCTCTCCTTCTCCCATTAAGTTGATCCACAGCTGCTTTAAAGAGGATCTTTTAATTAGTGTATCAAGAAAGAGTCGCCGATTGCGAACGATTGCGAAAAAAGAGACACTACCTTCCTGACATGAAAAGTAGCGTCTGATCTACCTGATCTTCTCTTATGATAGAAAGTGACCAAACTTACTACATAGTTTGAATGTTTTTTAAAAGAGAAATATTTTATGAGAACTTAATCGGAACGAACCGCTAATGTTGATTGAAGCGGAAGGTGCTCGACTCCTGCGGGAAACGCTGGACAGGTGAGACCCCGGAAGCGAAGCTGAGGAGGCTCACCGCCAGCCCCGCGGAAAGCGAGCACCTGCAGCGAAAATCAACCAGCAGTCTCATCGTAAAAAGTAATAAATATTTTGTAACCATTGGGGCATTCACCACCAAGAGCCCCGATTAAATTGAAACACCAAGCTTTTCACATTATAATGAACTTAAGAAGTAGGACGTTACAAAGAAGGGTGAAAAGCTTGGCTACAAAACATGAACAAATACTAGAGTATATAGATACCTTACCTGTCGGTGAAAAAATCTCCGTCCGTCAAATTGCGAAAGCATTGACCGTGAGTGAAGGAACCGCATACAGAGCGATTAAAGACGCCGAAACAAAAGGATACGTCAGCACCATCGAGCGCGTCGGGACAATCCGCATCGAACAGAAGAAAAAAGAGAACATCGAAAAGCTCACCTACGCAGAAGTCGTCAATATCATTGATGGACAAGTATTGGGAGGCCGCTCAGGGTTACATAAAATGCTCAATAAGTTTGTCATTGGAGCCATGAAGCTTGAAGCGATGATGAGATACACGGAAGCCGGGAACCTATTGATCATCGGGAACCGGACACAGGCCCAGGAGCACGCATTGCGGGCAGGAGCGGCAGTACTCATTACAGGGGGATTCGACGCAGACGATCACGTCAAGAAGCTTGCAGACGAATTGGAGCTCCCGATCATCTCCACTTCCTACGACACCTTTACCGTCGCCACCATGATCAACAGGGCCATCTACGATCAGCTGATTAAGAAAGAGATCGTATTAGTGGAAGATATTTTAACAAAAGCAGATAATACGGCTTACCTGGATATCAATGATACGTTGGAAGAATGGTACGAAAAGAATCAGTATACATTCCACAGCCGTTTCCCAGTCGTCGATCATAACCTGAAAGTACACGGTATG
Source organism: uncultured Bacillaceae bacterium (assembly GCA_963787015.1). GTDB lineage: Bacteria > Bacillota > Bacilli > Bacillales > Bacillaceae_B > Rossellomorea. The sequence continues at coordinate 197,196 of CAWBBM010000017.1, read as the reverse complement.
GTCACATCGAAAGACATCATGGGACAAGAGAAAACGATCGGAATCGATAAGGTCATGACCAAACATCCGATCACCGTCAGCCCGAATACGAGTGTCGCCTCTGCCGCACACATCATGATCTGGGAAGGGATCGAATTACTGCCCGTCGTCAATGAACAAAACAAGCTGCAAGGAATCATCAGCCGTCAGGACGTCCTTAAAGCACTGCAAATGATCCAAAGGCAGCCGCAGGTAGGAGAAACGATCGATGACCTCATCAGTAATGGAGTGGAAGTGTCTGCCGAGAAAAAGGGTGATAAAGAAGTCTACCATTTCGCCGTCACACCACAGATGACAACAGGAATCGGAACCATCTCATACGGGGTGTTCACCACCCTTATGACAGAAGCTGCCAACCGTGCCCTGAAGCCATTCAAAAAAGGTGACCTCGTCATCGAAAACATGACCATCTATTTCATCAAACCCGTCCAAATGGAAAGCATGCTCGAAATTCATCCAAAAGTACTCGACGTCGGGAGAAAATTTGGTAAAGTGGATGTAGAGGTTTATAGCGAAGGCGTGTTAATGGGGAAATCTTTGATGATTTGTCAATTGATTGATCGGCATTAAACGTGGGGACTCAAATCGCAGCTCGTCAAATTTCGACAAACGGCTCATATAATGGGAAAGTGGCTCATATATTAAAATTCCGGCTCATAAATCACAGATCCGGCTCATAAGGATCGAAAACCGGCTCATAAAATAGAAAGAGGGTGCAAACCCCACGTTTACCATGGAATTAGCACCCTCTTCAGACCACTAGTAAGGTTTTGTAACCGAAAATAGCATTTCCGGTATCCAAATGAACTAAAAATCGAAAAAAAAAGACCGGATGAGCATCCAGTCTTCGGTTCTTACTTGTTATTGATTATCAAGTTCCTTCGCTTCTCTTTGAGCATAAGGAAGTACATGCTTGTACATCTTAAATCCAGCCCAGCAGCTTCCAAGTCCAATCAGTATGAAAAGACCACCGATAAAATACGTCAGGGTTGAAGGAAATAAAAACAGCTGATTGAAACCAAACAGCGCAACAAACAATCCAAGGGCAATACTTGCCTTTGCAGATAACCATTTCTTTTCCATAGGCCGTCTACTTCTCACTTGTTTAATCTTATAAAAGACATAAAAAGTGAACGTAACGACAATCAGTAGTGCGAGAAAATACATAATATTAGTCCTCCATCGTTGACATCTCTCGCTACTATTTTACAGATAACCGGGCAAATTGCCAAATGAAAATTCCACTACAAAGGAGATTCCCATGAAAGAACAAATCCTGAACCTCATCAAACAATATGAAACGATCATTGTACATAGACATGTCCGACCCGATCCGGACGCATATGGCTCACAAGGTGGACTTGTTGAAATGCTGAAAGCTTCCTTTCCGGAGAAAAACATATACGCAGTCGGGAAAGAAGAAGAGACCCTTCATTACTTAAAGCGACTTGACGCCATCGAAGATTCTGTATTCGAAGGTGCCCTGATCATCGTCTGTGATACGGCCAACGAAGAACGCATCTGTGACCGCCGCTATAAACTCGGGGACAAGCTTGTCAAGATCGATCACCATCCAAACGAAGATGCATACGGGGATCACCTATGGATCGATACATCTGCAAGCTCGGTCAGTGAAATGATCTATGAATTTTACCAATTTGGGAAAGACAAAGGATTGATTCTGCCGGACGCAGGGGCAAGACTTCTGTTTGCGGGGATTGTCGGAGATACGGGAAGATTCCTTTATCCAAGCACGACGCAGAAGACGTTCGATATCGCCGGAGAGCTGATCCGTTTCAACTTTGACCGGAATGAACTATTCAACCGGATGTACGAAGTCGATTCCACCGTCACGAAGCTTCACGGATACGTTCTGCAAAACTTCGAAATCGATGGTGATGGCTGCGGCATGATGGTCATGACGAAGGATATATTGGAACAGTTTGACGTGGTCCCCTCTGAAGCTTCCTTATTAGTCAGCACATTAGGCGATGTAAAAGGCATGAAAGCATGGGTATTCTTTATTGAAGAAGACGATCAAATCAGAGTCCGACTACGCTCGAAAGGACCTGTCATCAATACAATCGCCAAGAAATACAATGGCGGCGGACACCCATTGGCGGCTGGAGCTTCGATTTATTCATGGGAAGAGAAAGAAGAAGTGATGAAAGATTTACGAGAAGTGTGCAGGAATCATCAATAAGTATTAAGAAGAGCCGGCGGATGCCGGCTCTTTTAGTTGGTCGAATCATGCAGATAAGAAACGGCAATCTGAAATGCCTTTATCCTTCTCTCAATGTAGGTACGCTGCCCACTTCCAGGCTTTGTTTTCTCAAGAAACGCAGGAAGCATCAGCAGTAAACCTTCCAATACTCCTTTCGCTTCTACCAAATCTTCATTGCTGATATCCAAATCTTTACCTTCCCAACGTGCAGGAAGTATATCTGCACCAATCCTTGCTGCTTTCAACCTTTTCTCAAGCAACTTTGTTTGGGGCGAACCAGATTTCATAGAAGCAAGAGCATTTTCCGATTTACGGATAATCGACTGAAACGCTTCAATCGACTGCTGCTGTTCTTCATGTGTCACATTTTCCATGTAGCCATCACCTCGATTATTTAAGAATGAACTATGTGTAGTGTAACAGAAGATTTTGATATAATATTCCACAAAGAAACCAAAACAGGAGCGTGATCAATGGAACCAAACGCTATGATACAGAAGAGTGGATGGAGCTGGTCAAAATCGTCCCTGAAGAAGTGAGAAATAAGCAGTAAGACAATACCCAGAAACTTAAAAACATTAGAATTTAAATTTACCCAGTTTTTTATACTTTAGTATGACCCAGTGTTTGATGATGTCTCTTTATTTAGTTTAAGCTTATTTACTTTAACAGACGTCTAAATTAACAACTCTCCAACTGAAATTGGTTAATTATGTTAAACTGTACATAAGATTTTAAATGTTGAATCCTTCAGCTAATCTATTAATTCCTTTCAAGGCTTCAAGAGTTAATTCAGACGATAGAGGTGAGTGTATTTGAAAACAAAGCTCCAACCAACATATGACACTATAACAGAGTGGGTAAGGGCTTATGTACCGGATAAAGACCTGTTTTTCCTCCCTGAGACCAACCTTGCTAGTTTTAAAGAGTATACATGTAATGCCCTGGTCATTCCTCACGAAGAGTTCAAGAACCATTCATCATATAAACAGGTTCAACTTGCGAATAGTTATGAGTACTGGAATCTATCAAAGGACGTTGCCTATGTACTTGTAACACCTCGAGGCTGGGTGAATCATCTACCAGCCGAAAAGAAAATCGACCTTTTTCACATTCAAATAGAAATGGGCCGGGGAATGATTCATCCGATTTCTGACTTCTCCGTGGACACGTCTTCCCTTCGTCACAATGTTATTGAAGTGAAGGAAATGAAGTATGCGGTCCTTCATAAAGCGATGTGGGAAGAACTCTCATATAGTTATAAGGTAGACCTCATAACAGATATTGCACAAGAATGGGAGGAGTGGACTTGCTATGATTATCCACCCCAAATCCCTCCGAACTTAATGAAGTTTGCCAACACCTTCCCAGCCAGAGCAGGAAGTAATTGTTTGTCGGCCACCCTGTTCGCCATTACGCAGCAAGAATGGATTATACATGAATGGGTCCATCCTCAAACGTTTCTTCAACGTTTAGAACTTGAACATTATCACGTCACCTCTCAGAATTTGAGAGCAGGCGATGTGGTGACTTGGGAGAATGCAGACGGGATCATTCAACACGCCTCTTACTGCATAGACGGTTATTTCTTCTTTAACAAACGCGGGCAGACCTTTTTTAATGCTTGGAGTATTCTGCACCTTGATGATCTAAAAAAAGAGTAGGATCGCTATTATATGAAGATCTTTCGGAAGGCCGATTCGATTAAGTGAAAAATTCATAGGGAGGAGCGATCCATGACTACATTCAAAGAACTGGCCTCAAGTAATGAACCATTTGTAGTGTAACAGAAGTACATAGCCGGTACTGACATTTGATATAATGCCCATTAAGAAGCTTAAAACAGGAGTGTGAATAATGGAACAAAACGTCTTTGAAGAGATGGCAAAACGATATGATACTGAAGAGTCTTCATTAAAACTACCTGTCCGCTTTAGATATGACTGTAAATCAAATTTGTGAAATTACAAATGTGTCTAGGGCCTCATTAGATAGAAAGCTATCGGAAAGAAACAGTTGTTACGTTATACCGAAAATAGGAAATATTTAATAGGAAATAAATTTCATATAGAGGTGGAATCATATGCCCAAAACTGACAATATGCTAGCCATTCTATGGATGCTTCGTTCAGGTGAAAAAATTACGGCTAAACAAATGTCAGAAAAGTTAGAGTTGAATATAAGGACTGTGTATCGTTATATTGATACCATTTCAACAAGTGGCGTACCGATCATTTCAGAACCAGGACATAATGGTGGATACTCTTTATTGAACCATTTTATTGAGGCTCCTCTTTTTTTTGATTTTGAGGAGCAAACTTCACTGTTTCACGCTGCTGTTTTTGCAGAAGAAGCCGGATATTATGGTGGGGAAGCACTCGATAGGGCCATTTCAAAACTAAGTAACCACTCCAATCAAGAGCAGGAAACAAAGGTAAACCAACATGTAACGAGTCTTGAAGTCATAAGTCGATCAAGTTCACTCCCTATGGAACCTTTTTTGAAGGAGTTGGAGCAGGCTGTAGCTGACGGGTATTCAGTCAACATTCTTTACCATAAAAGTGGAGAAAATCCATTAAATGATAGATTGGTCGATCCGTACAGAATGATCTATTGGAATCATAAGTGGTATGTGATTGGATTTTGTCATCTTAGAAAGGATATCCGCAGTTTTAGAGTCGATCGAATGGAACGTCTAATGGTAACCGAAACCAAGTTTAACCGGCCGGAGAATTTTTCAGCAGGTGAGTACTTTATAAATGGCCTTCTTCCAACGATTGAAAATAAGGAAGGGATTATTTCTTTGGTTCTCCATGGGAATAAAAGCGCATTGGATGATATTTGCGAACATTGGTTTTTAGGACATTATTTACAAGAGCGGACTTCAAACCAAGCCGTTTTTCTTCTTGAAAAAGATATATTACATACATATGTACCTCATTTACTTTTACCGTACAATCAATCGATTAAAGTGATTGAGCCAGTAAGTCTTAAGAAAAGACTGATTGAAGTTCTGACGGAATTAATAGAATTTCATCAAGTTTAATGACTTCCCTGACGCTAACTGTCAGGGAAGTTTTATTATAATGGCTATATCAATGGTGATTGGAGTGTTAATGGATGCAAACACAAAAAGCTTTTCTCTATGTATTTGATACAATGTCGGACTGGGAATATGGATATGTAATGGCTGAACTAAACTCAGGAAGATATTTCAAAAAAGATGCAGCACATTTAAACGTCATGACAGTAGGAGCTACTAAAGAAATGATTACGACTATGGGTGGACTGAGCATAAAACCAGATATATCGCTTGATGAATGTACTTTTGAGAGTAAAGATCTTTTAATCTTACCGGGAGGGACTACTTGGAGTGAAGACATTCATCAACCGATCTTGGAAAGAGTTGGCCAGGCTTTAGAGATTGGTACGATTGTGGCTGCCATTTGCGGTGCAATTGAGGCCCTGGCGAATATGGGATACTTAGATACTAGAAAGCATACAAGTAATAACTTGGAATATACGAAAATGGTATGTCCAAACTATAAAGGAGAAACGTTCTATGAGTCGGGGCCTGCGGTATCCCATGAGAATTTAGTTACGGCATCAGGAATAGCTCCTCTGGAATTTGCAATGGAGGTACTGGAAAAAATAGATGTATTTACACCAGATGCATTACATTCATGGTATAACCTAAATAAGACTCATAACCCCCAATACTTCTTCCAGTTAATGAATTCAATAAATACATGAAGGTACTGAAAAGCTCAATTTCTCTATTTTGATTTGTAGAGAAGTTGGGCTTTTTTATTGGAATTAATTTGAGAATACTGTTGACTATTCAGTTGAACTGTAATACATTGTTATTAAGCTGAACTATATAGTTGAACTGAATAAAAGGGTGAGAATATGAGACACAAATTATTGCCGTTGTCTGAAACCATGCATTATATTTTATTAGCTCTGCGTGAGCCGCTCCACGGCTATGCCGCCATGCAGAAGATCGAAGAAATAAGTAATGGGACCGTTCTATTAGCGGCTGGTACATTATACGGTGCAATTGAGAACTTGAATAAACACGGTTGGATCGAATCTGTTGGGAATTCAGGCCGGAGAAAAATGTATAGGATCACGTCAGAAGGAAGCGCCATTTTGAAAATGGAGCAAGAAAGGCTCCTGCATATTTTATCCTTGTATGAAGGAAGTGAAGCGAATGAAGAAGTTTAAATGCTTCATCAGTATTGAAAAAGAAGAACGTTGGCTTAATGAGCAATTACAAAAAGGCTATCGCTGCACAAACATTAGTGGACTGGGATTCTACACCTTCGAAAAGACCGACAAGAGATATGTGATGCGACTGGACTATCAAGATTATCTATCCAAGAAAAAGTTCGAGGAATACAAAGGGATCTATGAGGATTTCGGTTGGAACTACCTGAAGGGGTACTGGCTGAGTGGAATACGCTATTGGCAAAAAGAAAGTGATGACCAGAATGAAATCTTCTCTGACCGAGAGTCAAAGAGTCATTATTATAAACGAGTCATGGGCTATTCCTTTTGGTTTGGTATGATTTTTCTGATCTATTCTTTTAGGTACTACAGGGATCCGGGATTATATCATGAAGGTCTTTGGAGTATGGAGAATGCATTATTTTGGAAAGCATTTATATTTGAAACTCCATTTGTCCTTTTGAAATTGATTCCTGCCTTTATGGTTGTTTTATTGGCTGGTAGTTATTATAAGGCTTATCGGAAGTATTCGGTGTTGAAAGAGCAATAATGCAAGGAGGAACGTATTCTAATTTCAAAGCAGGAACTGAATAATAATATCCTTAAAAAGAAGGGTCTTATCCTGCCAGGATGAGCCCCTTCTTTTTGTCTAAAGTTTCTCTTGAGTAAGTTGCTTGAATTTGAAATAATTGGTATTAACTTGTTTCTAATCTTAATGCTTATTTTCATTAAATCTATTATTGTGTCATGACCCATTGGGGTTGGGGTTGGAGGAATTTAAATGAAACCGTTGCAGGGGAAGATTGCTGTTGTTACAGGTGCATCCCGGGGAGCTGGTAGAGGAATAGCCTTTGAACTTGGAAGTGCAGGCGCGACGGTGTATGTGACAGGTCGTAGTGTAAAGGGATCAACAACCGATAATCGAACAGAAACCATTGAAGAAACGGCCGATGGTGTCACTTCACGAGGAGGGAAAGGCATCGCCGTACGGTGTGACCATACATGCGACAATGACGTCAGAAACTTGTTTGAGCAAATTGAAATGGAACATGGCCGAATTGATATCCTAGTTAACAGTGTATTTGGTGGTTCTGAAAGTTCTCTACCAACAGGAAGTGGACGGAATTTTTGGGAACGTCCAAAGGAGCATTGGGAGGCAATGATGGTTGCTGGCCCGAAAGCTTATTTACTGACCAGTCGCTACGCTGTGCCTTTGATGCAGCAACACCAAAGAGGGTTGATTGTAAATATGACATTTTTTATCAAAGACAAGATTTCAGGTAATTTATATTATGATTTAGCTATGAATGCTATCAATCGAATGACAATGGGGATGGCAAAGGAATTAAAGGACTTCAATGTTTCAGCTGTTGCGATTTGTCCAGGTTGGATGAGGACTGAAAGAGTGATCGATTCAGGATTTGGACCGAAAGATGGAGCAACGGAAACAACAGCATATGTAGGGCGTTCTGTAGTGGCATTAGCAACAGACCCAACGGTATCAAGGTTTTCAGGCGACGCCTTGATGGTGGCTGATCTAGCAAGATTATATGGTTTTACAGATGTGGATAGAACTCAACCATTGTCGTTTGGAGGATAATCAGCAACTAGTTTTTTAAAATTAGCGCTTAAGTATCGAATGATATTCGCAGGATGGGGAGGGCTATTAAATGATTTTACATACAGAAGTATATGGAGAAGGGGAACCGATTGTTTTACTCCATACGGGGTTACAGACGGGAACTACTGATTTTGAGAAACAAAGAGAGGTACTTCAAGAAAGCATGAAAGTCATAGTGCCAGATTTAAGAGGGCATGGAAAGTCAGTAAGTGATGACTTCAGCAACTATTTTGAAGACGCTGCAGATGATTTGAAGGAAACGCTTGATCATTTACAAATAGATCAACTTCATTTAGTAGGGTGCTCACTGGGAGGATTAGTAGGTTTGCGATTTGCCAAGAAATACCCTGATCGTTTACGAAGCTTAACGTTGTCTGGAATCACTTCTGACAAGCCGGACAATTGGGCGGAAATGCATGCTCAAGATGTCCAATTCCAAAGAGAATTATTGGAAAATAGTGAATTCACCAGTCAATTGGATATGGAGCACGAATCTGACTGGAGACAGTTTATTTATATGGCAAGAGACGAAGACTGGTACCCATTTGAATATACTTCTGACCTAGATAACATAAGTGCTCCGATCCTCTTTATGGTGGGCGAAGGGAACCAGGCAGAAGTAGCAACTGCTGCCAAATACCAGAGCATCCACAGCAATATACATGTGTGCATCATTCCTTTTGCGTCACATTTAGTTCATTTGGAAAAACCCGATATGTATACTGAAGTACTATTAGAATTTCTAAGTGAAGTACAAATTAATAACTAATTTGTCTACCGTTAGGGGGAATCCAAACGCATTGAACATTGAAGCCGTTTTCGTTGACCGTGATGGAACGATTGGTGGTACTGGACACTTTATTCACCCGAAAGATTTCTCCCCATACTCCTTCAGTCGAGCTGCCTTACAACTGTTAAAGGATCATTCTATTAAAACGTTTGCCTGTACGAATCAGCATAGAATTAGCAGGGGTGAAGCTACTCTCGATGATTTTTATAAGGAATTTCAATCATTTGGGTTTGATGATGCCTTTATTTGTCCTCATCCTTCAGATGATGACTGCCATTGTCATAAGCCAAAACCGGGAATGCTTTTAGAAGCATCACGAAAATATAAGTTGGATTTAAGCAAAACGGTATTGATTGGAGACGTTGGCTCAACGGATATGTTGGCAGCTCATTCGGTTGGAGTAATCAAGGTATTAGTGCTTACAGGATGGGGACATGGTTCTCTAAATCAATACAGGGAAAGTTGGGCAGAAGTTGAACCGGATTATGTTGCTGAAAATCTTTTAGATGCTGTGCAATGGGTCATAAGTAAAAGGAATGAATAATATATTTATGCACAATAGGATAGGAGCAATAACAGAGGAATATAATAAATCCAGATTTCACCCTTTAGCGGGAAGGTTGTAGGTGAAAAAAATGCTACGTGTTTATTTGAACACAAACAGGAGGTGTTTATAATTTGAGTTTCAAAATGATCTTTTTATATCTCTTATCGTTTATTGGATTCTACGTGGGCTTTATCCTGCTGGCTTCCCTTGCAGAAAACTACGACATCTCATACTTATACGTTGTAAATGTAAAAGAGGGAGGCGTAGATATTTTTCCAACTATAAATCCTTTCATCATAATGTTTTTATATGTATTGGGTTCTCATAAATTGATTTCTAGAATGAAAGAGAAGGCATGAAAAACACGATATCTTAATCGTTGACGGAAGGGGAGAGATACTATGAATTCCGCCAAACAAGATAAAAATCAGCGGCTTCGAATTGCGCAGGGATTATACAGGAAGAAGAAGCACAGAAATATAAAATATAAAGAAAGCAAAATGTGGTCAGCGGTTCTTGTAATTTCTGTCTTGCTGGCACTTTGCATTCTGATTATTACGGAGTTGTACTATATTGATAGTGGTGTATCATTGCCTGGGTTTTTAAAAAAGATGACAGAAGCTTTCAACCTTATTTTGTGGAAGACAACATGAATCCACAAAGGAAGATTAATCATTCCTTCAAATCAAGAAATAGAAAAATCGAGAATGGCAGCTAACCAAAGGATCTTATCATCTTTGAAGAATTAATAATAGTAGAAACCGAGTCTGTGGAAAAACATGATTATTAGAGAAATGAGTACTAATGATGTTGATAAGGTAAAAGAATTAGCAACAATTACTTGGAAGGAAACATACAGTTCACTAATTCCTTTAGAGACTCAAAGGAAAACCTTAAACGAAGCTTACTCAAAAGAGGCGATGAAACAGAGATTTGAAAACAGTGTTATGTTAATTGCTGAAATAAACCAAGAAATTGTTGGATATGCCTTCTTTTCGAAGGGGAAAAATGAATCAATTGTGCATCTTGAATCTGTATGTTCACCCTGATATACAAAAGCGTGGAATTGGCAAGAAACTGTATCAAGCTGGATTAGATTTCTATCCAAAAGCCAAACGAATAACTCTTCATATTCTAAAAGGCATCTCGGATCTCCCTCAAAAGGGGTAGAGTCCGGATTCAGCACACTGCATAAGAGTCTGGCCTCTGCATATCCTTCCTCGATGGACCAGGGAATGACGGAAAAGGTGTCTATGTCAGGCATAAGGAATAAATCTGATTGATTGATAGGACTGAATCCTTGTATTGAAGAACCGTCAAACATGATCTTCCCCTCTAATGCATCGTCCAACTTATCAACGGTGATGGTCACATGCTTCAGAATCCCTTCTAAATCAACAAATTGCAGGTGTAAAAGCTCTACTTGAAACATCTTAATATCGCTAGAGATTTTATGGTATTTATTGTTTTGGACTGACACTTGAGTCATCGATCATATCCCCTTTATATAAGTAAATTAAAAAAGCTGCGAAAGAGATTTTCGCAGCTTCGGGCACAGGTAAATAAACGTGTGCTTTTATACCAAGATCACTCTCTTAAACAACGCTTACGAGGTTAGCTGTCGGATTAGGAAGGTAAGAGTCTCCCTGCCAATGATGGCTTCACCCCCAGACTGCTATGAACAGTCAATAGATTGGTTCCCCCGCTCGATTGATTCAGCGCTTCAGTGCTATGAAATTTAGTTTACAGGTGAATAGATCTCTCCTCTCTCCTACAACGCTTACGGAGTTAGCTGACGGGTTCGGAAGGTAGAAGTCTCCCGGCCAATTGGCTTCACCCCATGATTACTTTAAACATAATCCTTTGGATCCTCCGTTCCTGACGGATTCAGCGGCTTAGGTCAGAATTTGATTTTATCATACTCTGCGCTACTTAAGATGTAAAAATCTGAAAATAGATGGTGTATGAAAGAAAGTCTATGAAAAGGTCGTTTATTCTCTTCCATACTACCTTTTTTGCAGAAATTCATCTTTTAAATTTCTAACTGTTTCTCAAGGTTCTTATCGAGAACGAATACCTCCATGCGCTCTCCCGTTTTCGTACTGATGTCGCTGTGGCTCGATAAGACTTTGCAGTTTGTATGATGTTCAACGATTTCTTCGATGTTTTTGCTGTACATCTCCCGCAACACCTGACGCATTTGTTTCACGAGCACTCTGCCTTTGTCGTGTTCGACCAGGTGTTTTTCTTCAACCGTTAACACGCCTTTGAATCTGGCGATGACCATGTCCTCTACGATGTATGTTCTGGTTTCCTGAGGACCGCGGCCGATCAGTTCCCTTTGCATTTTAATGAATGCTTCACTTAATTCAGCCTCTAATCTTCTTTTAGAGGATTTCATGCTTTCTTCCCCCTTGTCATTATCAAATTCAAGGATTATCTTACTCAGATGTGTTAAAAGTTGTCAATCATTAATATGGATAGAAAGAAATGATTGAAATAATTCGAATTAGTTAGGAATTAAGAGTAAATAATGTATTTTGTAAGACAAACAGACTTATATCGTTGAATTTCGCATTTTTTAATAATTTACAAAGTCTCTATGCCGGGAGTACTATATTCCTTGTAAAGCACAACTCAATATTTCGGCCTAGTCTCGGAAACGAGAACGGAGGACCCAATCAAGTGGGGTTAATTCTACATATGTAGAAGGGATGAGATTAAGACTCTTTCGCCATCCTACCCGTCAGCTAACTTCGTCGGCTAAAGCGAAGGAGGTCATAAAGACCACCTTTTTCAGGAGGCTTTTTTTGTTGTATTCATTACAGCAAAAGGGGCAGCTTGACTGATAAGTAGGTCTTTTTATTATGCCTATTTTGAAAAAGTGAACATGGGAGACAGAACGCATAGAAGGCTTTAGCAGCCGGCTAGGCGTTAAGTAGACCAATGTGTACTTTTTCTCCAAATGAACAAGAGATGTCAGATGATCGCATTCTTTTTAGGATGCTGATTGCTCTTTGCTCTTGTCTTCATGCTGGGGGAAAAGGATACATTGGTCTATTTTTGTTTTCTGAAGATGGATCCTTCTTCTTTAATAGTGATATTTTGGATGAATATCCATGTCTTTTTCAAAGGTGTGCCTCAATGATGATCTCTGTAGTTAGGAATGGTTGTGATGTCTGCATATGGAAGGAGGATGAATGTGTTCATTCAAGAACGGCGAAAGGATACAACGCTTGTTTGTATTCCCAGTAGTGAAATGCTACAGCAAATAGAGGGGTGCTTAGAACGTTCCCAGGCTTGCTTTTTTGTTTCCCCTATTCCACAGGTTGTTGAGGTTCTGAGGGATAGAGGGTTCCAGGATGTCATGGTGTTAGGTCAAAGTGAAGAATTTCTCGATGTCAGGCAGCCATTCGATAAGGTCATCGTGCTCGAAAATCACATTGCAGAAACGTTGTCCTTGATGAAAATTATTCAAAACAGTACAGGCGCACCCATTATTGTGGTCACGACTACTCATGGTTATCCAGTGCGTTTCTATCAATCGATTGGTGCAAGGTATGTTGTGTATACAAAAAGCAGGAATGTTTCGAGTTTTCTCAGATAAAATCAGGAGGTTTTACACATGTTGGATATCTTAATGATCGGGCTTTTCTTCATTCTTCCGGTTCTGATGTCGGGGGTCGCCAATTGGTCTTCCACAGTAGTGGAGCAAGGAAGTGAGAAGAAGTCATGATCCTATTACTCAGCATTACGGCAGTTATTACATTGTATTTATTCTATGTATTATTCAATCCTGAGAAATTCTAATTAGTTGGAGGTATAACAGGTGATTACGACAATTCTAACCATCATCATTACATTGGCGGCAATGATTCTGATTGCAAAGCCAGCCGGAGTCTATTTGGCAAAGGCATTCGATTATAATCAAACGCGTTTAGATAAAGTATTCGGTAAATTTGAGAACGTACTTTTCAAAGTCAGTGGAATCAAAAGAGTGAATCAAACCTGGAAGCAATACGCATTGGCGCTTGTCTTCACGAACGGTTTCATGATTTTCCTTGTGTATCTTGTTTTCAGATTGCAAGGGGTCCTGCCGCTGAATCCAAGTGGCAACCCGGGAATGGATCCTACCCTTGCCTTTAATACAGCGGTCAGCTTTATGACGAATACAAATCTTCAGCATTACAGCGGGGAATCGGGTCTTTCCTATCTTGGACAGATGATCGGTATCCTGTTCATGATGTTCGCCGCTCCGGGAACAGCTTTGGCTGTAGCCATAGCTTTTGTTAGAGGGCTAACAGGTGCTGAGATCGGTAATTTCTTTGTCGATTTATTCAGGGCCATTACACGTGTTCTTATGCCGATCGCCCTTGTTACAGGCCTTATTTTCATCGCGTTGGGTGTTCCACAGACACTTGAGCCATCCGTTACAGTGAATACGATTGAAGGCGGTACCCAGGAAATCGCACGTGGCCCTGTCGGCACATTCTTGTCCATTAAAGAGCTTGGGAATAATGGCGGGGGATTCTTCGGCGTCAATTCCGCCCATCCCTTTGAGAACCCGAATGCCATTAGCAATTTCATTCAGATCCTGTTAATGTTCCTGCTTCCGTCCGCTTTGCCTTTTACTTACGGAAAGATGGTCGGGAATCCTAAGCAAGGACGTGTCCTGTTTGTATCAATGGTCATGATTTTCGTTGTGTTCCTTTCAACAGCGCTATTCTATGAATCTCAAGGAAACCCGGCATTGAATGCCATGGGGATCCAGACAGACCAAGGCAGTATGGAAGGGAAAGAAGTAAGGTTCGGAACCGGGCAATCGATTCTTTATGCCATGGTCACGACAGCGACGGAAACGGGTGCCGTCAATACAATGCACGATACGTTAACCCCAATCGGCGGGATGCTGGCTCTTTCCAATATGCTGTTAAACACAGTATTAGGAGGGGTAGGTGCTGGCTTCATCAATGTGGTCATGTACGCCATGATCGCTGTATTTCTATCAGGATTGATGGTTGGCCGCACACCGGAATTCTTAGGCAAAAAAATCGAAGGTAGAGAAATGAAATTGATTGCCATTACAATGCTCATGCATCCTCTCTTGATTTTAGGGGCATCTGCGATTGCACTATATTCTCCTCTTGGGGTGGAAGCCATTTCGAACAGTGGTTTTCATGGGATTTCCCAAGTGGTTTATGAGTATACGTCATCCGCTGCCAATAATGGATCGGGCTTTGAAGGACTTGGAGATGCCACTCCATTCTGGAACATCTCGACAGGGGTCGTCATGTATATAGGAAGATTCTTTGGGTTTGTCACGATGCTTGCTGTTGCGGGTTCCCTGGCATCGAAGAAGATGGTACCAGAGACCTCAGGAACATTCCGCACTGATTCATCCCTATTTGGTGTGATCCTGATTGGAACGTTCTTTATTGTCGGAGCGTTAACGTTCTTCCCGACACTTGTATTGGGGCCAGTAGCAGAATATCTGACATTGTAGATGGGAGTGGAAAGAATGGCAAATCAAGTACTGAAAGAGACAAATAAGGTTGCTGAGTTTCAAGGGAAAGAGCGAAAACGTCTTTCTCCTCAGCAGCCCAATCAAAATGAACAGAAGGATGGAAACAATATGAAGGATAAAGCGATGGTCATGCAGGCGCTAAAAGATTCTTTCGTCAAGCTCGACCCAAGAATTATGGTGAAGAATCCGATTATGTTTGTAGTAGAGATAGGATTCATCCTTACATTGATTCTGTGCTTTGCACCTGATGCATTCGGCAACAGTGAAGTGTCACTATGGTTCAATATGACAGTAAGCCTGATTCTGTTATTTACAGTATTGTTTGCGAATTTTGCCGAAGCATTGGCAGAAGGGCGCGGGAAAGCACAGGCGGATTCGTTGAAAAAGTCAAAACAGGAAATGTCGGCTAATCTTCTTAAAGGAAATGGGAAAACAGAACAAGTGGCTTCTACCTCTCTAAAAAAAGGGGACGTAGTCGTTGTCTCCCAAGGTGAAATGATTCCCGGTGACGGTGAAGTCATTGAAGGGCTTGCCTCGGTGGATGAGTCCGCCATCACGGGTGAATCTGCTCCTGTCATTAAGGAAGCAGGCGGCGATTTCAATTCGGTCACAGGTGGAACAAGAGTCGTCAGTGATCAGATTAAAGTCCGGATCACCAGCAATCCGGGTGAATCGTTCTTAGACCGGATGATTTCATTGGTGGAAGGGGCAGAGCGTCAAAAGACCCCGAACGAAATAGCTTTGAATACTGTATTAACAAGCTTGACGCTGATTTTTATGATTGTGGTTGTCACTCTCCCGTTCTTTACGAACTATCTGGGATTCTCCCTTGAAATCCCTGTATTGATCTCTTTGCTTGTCTGTTTGATCCCGACCACCATCGGGGGACTGTTATCAGCGATCGGGATTGCGGGGATGGACCGTGTGACTCAGTTCAATGTACTCGCCATGTCAGGGAAGGCAGTGGAAGCTGCAGGGGATATCAACACCATCATATTGGATAAGACCGGTACCATCACATTCGGTAACCGTATGGCGAGCGAATTCATACCGGTTGGTGATGCAACGAAAGAGGAGCTCTTCTACTGGACGGGAATCAGTTCATTACACGATGAAACACCAGAAGGACGTTCCATCATTGAACTGCTGAAAGAGAAAGGAAGCAAGCTCGATGCATCTGAAGCAGCAGGGGGGCAATTCATTGAATTTAAAGCCGAGACCCGAATGAGCGGGATGGATCTGAAGGACGGTCGCCAGGTACGAAAAGGTGCTGTTGATTCGGTGAAGACGTGGGTGAAAGCCCAAGGGGGAAAGATCCCGGCAAATCTTGATGAAGAAGCGAAGGAAATCGCCCGGGAAGGCGGTACCCCATTGGCTGTAGCGGTGGAAGGACACATCTATGGGTTGGTCTACCTGAAAGATACGGTCAAACCGGGAATGAAAGAACGGTTTGAAAAACTCCGGCAAATGGGCATCAAAACCATCATGGCTACAGGGGACAACCCGCTTACGGCTGCCACAATTGCACGTGAAGCAGGGGTGGATGAATTCATAGCGGAATGCAAACCTGAAGACAAAATTGAAGTGATCAAATATGAACAATCACAAGGGAAATTAGTAGCAATGACAGGTGATGGTACGAATGACGCTCCTGCCCTTGCCCAGGCAGACGTGGGTCTCGCCATGAACAGCGGGACCACAGCGGCAAAAGAAGCGGCGAATATGGTGGATTTAGATTCGAATCCGACCAAGATCATCGAAGTGGTTTCAATCGGAAAGCAATTGCTTATGACTCGGGGAGCACTGACCACGTTCAGTATCGCCAATGATATCGCGAAATACTTCGCCATCATCCCTGCCATGTTTATGCTCGCCATCCCGGAGATGACCGCATTGAATGTCATGGGTCTGTCAACGCCGATATCCGCAATCCTTTCGGCACTGATCTTTAATTCCATCATCATTCCATTGTTGATTCCACTTGCCATGAAAGGTGTGGCATACAAACCAATGAGTTCCAATGCATTATTAAGAAGGAACTTAACGATCTATGGTCTTGGCGGGGTCCTGGTGCCATTCATAGGAATTAAACTAATTGATATGGCGATTTCATTATTTATATAAATAGAAGAGAAAGGGAGATTAATATGATAAACACCCAACTTGCAGGACCGATTATCAGATCCAGCTTTACCATCATGGTGCTTGCTGGACTGATATATCCCCTGGCGTCCACAGGAATAGCACAGGCCATCATGCCGGATAAGGCGGATGGAAGCTTAATTTATAATGAACAAAATGAAGTGGTGGGATCTGAATTGATCGGGCAAAACGTTAGTGATCCAACATTCTTTCATGGAAGGGAGTCTGCCATTGAATATGATGCTTCCGGTTCCGGATCCAATAACTATGCCCCGTCCAATGAGGATATGATCCATCGTACAGAGGAATCATTGGAAGTTTGGAAAAAAGCCAATCCGGACACACCGATCAGTGAGGTTCCTGTCGATCTCGTGACAGATTCAGCCTCAGGCCTTGACCCTCATATTTCCGTTCAGGGTGCATTAGCGCAGGTGAACCGGATATCAGAGCTGACAGGTGTTTCGAAGGAGAAACTGAATGAATTGATTGAAGAGAACACCCAAGGGAAGGAATGGGGGATTTTCGGAGAAGAGCGTGTCAATGTGCTTATGCTTAATCTAGACCTTCAGGATTTATTATAAATGGAAGATGGCCCTGACCAATTTGTTGGTCGGGGTATCGTCTATGTATAGAAGGAAGTGGTGGAAGCATGGTCACTGTAAAGATTGCCCTGCCTGGAGGTGAACAAGATTGGACACGAATCACCCTTATTTCAGGAGAAGGACCCCTGAAGAAATTCTCAATGAGATTACGGAATCCAAAAGGGGGAAACTGAAATTATATATCGGTGCTGCACCGGGAGTGGGAAAGTCTTATAAAATGCTCCAGGACGCCACTGATTTAAAAAAAGAAGGAATAGATGTGGTGATTGGATTAATCGAGACCCACGGACGTGCAGAAACGGAAGCTCAACTGAAAGATCTTGAGCAGGTGCCGTTAAAGATCATGAATTATAAAGGAAAGAAATTTTACGAACTGAATGTAGAAGGAATCATCGATAGAAAACCGGATATCGTCATCGTCGACGAACTTGCCCATACGAATATTGCCGGTTCCATCAATCCAAAGAGATATCAGGATGTATCGTTGATCCTTGATGCCGGAATCGATGTCCTGTCAGCAGTGAATATCCAGCACTTGGAGAGTGTGAACGATATCGTCCAGCACATTACAGGAGTGAAAGTAAGAGAAAGAGTACCGGATACATTTGTGCAAAAGGCCCATGAAATCCAACTGATTGATGTGACACCTGAAACCTTGAGAAAGAGGCTGAAGGAAGGCAAAATTTACGCTCCCGTGAAGATTGAACAAAGTCTGACCCACTTCTTCACCACAACCAATTTATCAGCACTTCGTGAACTTGCCTTAAGGGAGATTGCAAATGATGTAGTCGAACGGATTGAGCAAATCAGCGGTGATCTAGAGTATGGTCCCATCGGCGTAAATGAGAAAATCCTTGTTTGTATCCATTACGGACCCACTGCAGAAAAGCTTATAAGAAGAGGCTGGAGGATGGCCCATCGCCTAAAGGCGGAATTGTATATCTTGAATATAACATCAGAGAAATTAACCCAGGCAGATCCAGTTAGAGAGCAAAAAATGAAAGAATGGAAAATGCTTGCCGAGCAGTTTAATGCCACGTTGATATTCGAAGAACAACAAAACAAGAAGCCTGCAGCTGTCATCATTGAAGTCGCCAAAAAATATCACGTGACCCAAATCTTATTAGGACAGTCTGCCAGAACCAGATGGGAGGAGATAAGGAAAGGATCAATCGTCAACATGATCATGAGAGAAACAACAAATATCGATCTGCACATCGTAGCCGATGGAAGATCATGAGGAGGATCGAATTGAATATCGCTTTTTTCTTGGTTCCCAAAAGGGACGTTGCCTATATCAAATATGAATCTACAATGAGGCAAGCTCTGGAGAAAATGGAATATCATCGCTACTCTGCTGTTCCATTAATCAATGATGTTGGAAAGTATGTAGGAACACTGACGGAAGGGGACCTTCTATGGAAAATTAAGAATACCCTCGGACTCTCGTTTCAGAACACCAGTAAAGTAATGATCCCGGATATTCCCCTCCACAGACAAAATCATCCTACCCATATTGATGCAGAAATGGAAGATATCATTTCCAAATCAATGGAACAAAATTTTGTGCCCGTAGTGGATGATCAGGACTATTTTATCGGTATCATAAGGCGCAGAGAAATCATTGAATATTGTTACAAACAAGTTCCTATTAATAAGTAAATCAAATGAAGATTGTATCCAAAATTCTCCTTTACAAATAAAACTGAAAGGAGTAATATATCTTCCGTCAAGAATATATATTCGCTGAATCGAAAGAACGGGAGAACCAATCGTTTGGGGTGAATCCTTAGAACAAAGGATGGGCTACTTCATGGCCCTAATCCAGCAGCTAATCTCGTAAGCGTTATTGGAGGAGGATACTTGTGTATTAGACCACAGGCTTAGTTCCTTGTGGTTTTTTGTTTGTAGAAGTAACATGTTCATGTTTTGGGTAGAACAATATTGAAACTGAACTAACTGGGAGGTTCGTATGAAAAAACAATTTGCCGTAATCGGTTTAGGTCGCTTTGGAGGTAATTTGGTCATTGAATTGTCTAAATTAGGAGTAGAAGTGCTTGCAATAGACCGTGATGAAGAAGTAATCGAAAAATTCGGTACGATCGCAACGCATGCGGTTCAGGCAAATGCAATGGAGGAGGCTGTACTAAGGCAGCTTGGTTTAAGGAACTTTGATCATGTCATTGTCTCCTTCGGAGAAAATATTGAGGCGAGTATACTGACCACACTTCAGCTCAAAGAACTGGGAGTCAAAGAAGTTTGGGTCAAGGCCTCAAATACGTATCACCAAAAAGTGCTGGACAAAATTGGTGCCGACAAAGTCATTCATCCAGAAAGAGATATGGCTAAAAGAATTGCCCACCATGTCACATCTGAAAAAATAATTGATTATATTGAACTATCTAAAGAACATAGCATAATAGAGATTGTAGCAACGAAAAAAGTGGCTGGGAACACATTGATTGATTTGGATATCCGAGCAAGATATGGTTGCAATATCATTGCTATACAAAGAAATGAAGAGATCTTAGTTTCACCACCAGCAGACGAAATTGTACAAGACAAGGATATGCTTATCGTCATTGGCCATAAGCGAGACCTTAACCGCTTTGAGAAAGAAGGCGTGTAGCATGAGAAGAAAAAAGATAAATGTTACCCCTCCGCAGTTACTAGTATTAGTATTTTTGTTCTTTATCATTTTAGGCACTTTCCTACTAAAGCTTCCATTTGCATCAACTGTTTCTCTTTCGTGGCTTGATGCCCTTTTTACAGCTACATCTGCCATGACCGTAACCGGACTAATCGTAGTAGATACTGGAACCGTCTATACCTTATTTGGAGAAGTCGTCATCATGTGTCTCATCCAAATTGGTGGTCTAGGTATCATGTCATTTGCCGTATTAATCTATCTCATGCTTGGGAAGAAAATCGGTTTTAAGGAACGTCTTTTGATTCAGCAGGCTCTAAATCAAACCTCGGTTGGAGGAGTGATTCGTCTAGTTAAGCACTTATTTATATTTTCTTTCATTGTAGAAGGGATCGCCCTTGCTTTACTTGCTGCAAAATGGATTCCTGAATATGGTTGGGAAAAAGGACTATATTATTCATTGTTTCATTCGATTTCTGCTTTTAATAATGCTGGCTTCTCCATATGGCCCGACAGCTTAATGGGGTATGTAGGAAGTCCATTAGTCAATTTAGTCATAACAGGGCTCTTTATTATCGGTGGAATCGGATTTACGGTCTTAACGGATCTTTGGTATTCAAAGGCTATACGAAAATTCTCTCTTCATACTAAATTGATGCTCATAGGAACCCTGGGTCTAAATCTTGCAGCTATGCTTGCTGTCTTTCTGTTGGAATATAGTAACCCAAATACGATTGGCGGTTTGCCGTTGGAGGATAAACTTCTCGGATCTTATTTCCAGGCGGTAACACCAAGGACTGCCGGCTTTAACACCCTGGATATAGGCAGTATGGAGCCTTCGACCATTCTCCTTATTATTTTCCTGATGTTCATCGGAGCAGGAAGTGCCTCAACAGGTGGAGGGATCAAGCTGACCACATTTATCGTTATTCTTCTTTCGGTCGTATCATTTTTAAGTGACCGCAGTGAAATTAGAGTGTTCCGCAGAACAATAGACAGAGCGTTTATCTTTAAGGCACTGGCCATCTCGATGATCAGTATATTATTAGTGTTTGCAGGGATATTCGTGTTGACCATCAGCGAGCATGGTTCACCCTTCATCCAGATCATATTTGAAGTGGTATCAGCTTTTGGAACAGTAGGGCTTTCAATGGGACTGACAGGCTCATTATCGTGGATAGGGAAGATCGTCATTATTTTTATCATGTTTACAGGAAAGCTTGGACCACTTACATTAGCATTTTCTTTAGCAAAAACGACCAAGGATAAAATTCGTTATCCTAAAGAAGACATCCTTACTGGATAATATACTGACCCGGAGAAGCCGTCACTGTTTATAGATGACTGCTTCTCCTTTTCTTCAATAAGATTAACCGATCTCCATCCTGTACAAAACTATCTGTAACAACATTAAGATGGCTGCTAATTACCGCAAATAGTTGCTAACGTTAAAAGTAAAGAGGTCATATGGATAGTTAGCGGGATATCTGTTCAACCTGCTGCGTAAGAGATTACTTAACCAACTAGTTCGATAAGTAACCTTTGCCTAGTTTAATACGTCTAAGATAATAAAGAGCGGTGTTTATTTGAAAAATTATCTCTTTGTATTAATAATCCTTATAATCTTTACTCTGATGAGTTGTTCACAGGATGGATTGACCGGAGAAAAGCCACCGAAAGTAAATATAAAAATTGGTAATGAAAAGTATGAGACAGTACTCGGTACTTATTGCTGGAAAGGTACGTGTGCTGATACGGCTGGACCTCTTGTACTTTTAGAAGGAAAAGAAACTATTAAAGTACAACCAGGTGAGAAATTATCTTTTAAAATGGATTACGAACCAAAGCCAAATGAATTCCAACTAGTCCAGATTAGTGAAAGTATTGAAAATGAAGTCTTGACTAAAGGAAATAGTTTTTCCGCACCTACAGAAAAAGGGAACTATTATTATTCTTATGGTGTATGGTGGATGGACGAAAAAGAAGAAAACTTATCTCACGGGGATGCCTTTTATGCTTTTGCTTTAGAAGTAAGGTAGTTTAGGATCTAATCCAAGATATCTCGAAATCAAGTCTTTCAGATAAGGGGGCTTTAATGTAATAAGAACAACACATCCAAACGAAAAACTTTGAGTGCCCAAGAGTTTTTTTGCTTTCATAGTACAGTTACAGAATCAGTCATACTGATTCAATACCTTTTGCAATGTTTCTTTTATACATGAAATTAATTCAACAGGCTCTTTAATAACCGCATGTTCCCCATACCCAATAAAATTGTTTGAGTAAAAGTTCAAGTCATGTTTTGCGATTGTACCTTTTATATACCCGGAACCATCGCTTCTTTTTGATACATGTATATCCGGCCAATTCACAGTTCTGTATTTTTCCACTCCGGCTTTTGTTAGTTCAACATGTAGCTTCAATGTTTCACTGTTGCAGTGTAGAATATAAAATCGGTTTTTTAAGTCAATAGTCGAGAGGTCAATCGGGGCATTCACTTCGTCATGTTTGAGTGATTTGATCCTGTCACATCTGAACACCCTATAATCTTGTCTCAGGAAGCAATAGGCAGGGCAATACCACTTTCCATCGTTGGCGTAGATGCCAATGGGCTGAATGCTCCTTACACTGGTCTTTTCCCCGGTTTCATAATCCATGATCAGGACTTCCTGATGGATGGAGGAGTCTAAGAGCCGTCTGAGAGACGGAATCGTTTCCTGTTGAGGAACAGAGACAAAATCCACGCGATTGTACATTTGATCAATGGCCTCCCGGATATCGCCTGAGAGGTTGAGGTAGAACTTCTTTTTGATAGAAGCATACTCAATATCAAAGGGTAGGGACAGGTAATGCCTTAAGGCGTGAATGGCAAAGAAGATGGAAATGGCTTCGTCTTCACTGAAGACCATTGGCGGAAGAATTCGTTCATTCAACACCTGATATCCTCCATGTGGACCCGATTCTGAGTATAATGGTACGCCCATTTCACTTAATTCCTGTAAATCTCTCAGAATCGTTCGTTTCGACACCTCAAATTCTTGTGCCAGTTCCCCGACGGTAAACCGTTTTTTGCGATTCACCAACATGATCATTTCATTTAATCGTTTAGCTCGAGACATTTATTCCTCCCATATTTATAACAGTGACATAAATTGTCACCATTATACTATATAATCAGGATTAGCGAAAGATTCTTAATCAAATGGAGGAATGTCATATGTATGTAACCATTTCGGACTTTATAAAAGAGTGGAACAAGGAAGCTGCCTTGACCCAAAGTGTATTAGAAGGATTGAGTGATGAGTCATTAAAACAACAGGTTTATCCGGAAGGACGGAATTTGGGAAGGGTTGCTTGGCATTTAATCATAAACATTCCTGAATACTTGACTGAATTCGGATTAAAAGTGGAAGGAAGAAATGCAGAACCTGTACCAACCGCTGCGAAAGAACTGGCAGATGCGTTTAAAGAGATCAGTGCTGCGGCAGCCAGAGCACTTGAAGTGCAATGGACAGATGAATTCTTGAGTCACCATCAAATGGCTTTCGGTAGACAGGAAACAAATGCTGAAATCCTGATGGGATTGATCAAGCATATTGTCCATCACCGTGGACAAATCACCGTTCTTATGCGACAGGCAGGTTTGAAACCGTTCGGAGTGTATGGTCCGCCGAAAGAAGACTGGGTTAAGTTCGGTGTGGAACATCCACCTTTATAATGCCTTGGACGGAAAAAGCCGTACCCTTTTCAAATAAATGATATTGAAACTGACTTTTGAATTGACAGAGGTCAGATTCTTACTATACCAAGTAATGGTTTTAACAAAAAGGCCCTCAATGATAGTCAGAGTCTACTAGATCACACATATAAACGGTAAAATCAGCAGTCTACCTTGGGATAAAAATAGAGTGTCTATATTGGGCTTAAATATATTAACTAAAAAAGAACAAGAGTCTAAGTTTATGTCCTTTGGATCCGAATATGATTATCAAATGGAATTTGGGAAGGAATATGCAGTAATCTTGGCCAAGCAACAAACTGAGGGGGAAATCTATACTGTAATGGGTCGGGGATATGGGATTTTTGAAATGGAAGAAAATAAATATAGAAACGTTATTACTGGTAGATATTATCCTACTTTGGTCTTTTCTGATAATGAATAAAGAATTGTTCGATATCATTGCTCTATCTTATAAATTGAAGTGAAGACTGTTATTCCATAATTGGGGCTTATCCACAACAGGATGAGCGCCTTTTTGTTTTGGGATTTTTCTTGAGAAAGTCGCTCTATTTTGAAATAATTGGTATTGAGTTAAATGAATGATTTTAAAAAAAATGAGGATTAAAACAAACAGGAGCTGAATTTTTCATGGATATAAAAGGACTCAATCATTTTCTCTTCTCTGTTTCTGACTTGGAACGATCCATTCGTTTTTATCAGCAAGTATTCAATGCTACGTTACTCGTAAAAGGAAGAACAACAGCATATTTTGATCTTCAAGGCCATTGGCTTGCCTTGAATGAGGAAAAGGATATTCCGAAGAATGAAATCTCACAGTCCTATACTCACATAGCCTTTTCTATTGAAGAAAGTGATTTTGAACAGACGTATAAAGAGTTAACTGATTTGAATGTGAACATTTTATCTGGTCGAAAGAGAGATAGTCGTGATAAGAAATCGATTTATTTCACTGATCCTGATGGTCATACATTTGAGTTTCATAGTGGCACCTTACAAGATCGAATAAAGTATTATAAGGAAGCTAAACCTTATATGGAATTTTATGAGTAGGAGTGAAGGTATGCCTGATTATAGTAGGAAAGTTCGAAACATACCGCATGTTGAGAGTGCAGGTGGCCGCGGCTTGATCCTTCATCACAAAGACAATCCATTTTTCGCACCGGTATTTGACCATGTTAAAGCAACGTTTAACAAAGTCATCTGTTCAGGAGCCTCCACTCTTATCATTCATCAAGATTCCATTGTGTTAGAGCGGTACATAGGGCAGCAGTCAAAGAAAGAAGAAGCTAGAACCGTTCAGGCTGATACTCAGTTTCACGTGGCTTCAGTTAGGAAAAGCTACATCGGTTTTGCGGTTTCTTATGCATTGTATTATGGCTATATAAACAGCATAGATGATCTGGTTTTATCCTATTTGCCTGAACTTGATGAGAACACTTGGAAACATACAACAATAAGACATTTACTCACTCATACACATGGATTAACACAAGAGGGAAATGGAACTGTACGGGAGTTTACTCCTGGCTCGAACTGGTCTTATAAACAAATTGGGATCGAGGCACTGACTCGGATTATCAAACGAACAACAGATAAATCAATTGCAGATATCATTCATGAAAATGTCTTTATCCCTTTAGGGTTTACCGAATCGGATTGGTATTCACAGAAACACGAAAAGCTTGTCGATGTCGTGTTGCGTTATGAAGGGGATGAAGACTGGAAGACCAGTGAAAGCACTGAAGGAGATAAAATGAATATGTATGTATCGACCAGGGAACTCGCTTACTGGGGGTATTTCCATTTGAAGAAAGGAAAAATAAATGGAAAGCAAATTGTTCCGAGAGAAATAATAGATGTGGCCACCTCAATTCAGAGTCCATCCACCCTTCATAAAGACTTACCTCAAAACGGTTTCTTATGGTTCGTTAAAGATTTGCCCGCGAAAAAGACAGAGATCGGTAATCAAGTCCCAAAAGGGTCCTACCAAATACTTGGATATACAAATGTAACCCTATTAGTCATTCCTGAAGAGGATATTATAGCAGTTCGGATGTTTAATAGCTTTGGTTCCCCAGATGGTTTTGATTACTTATCAGATGTAAGATCGTTTGGAGATACGGTTATGGCTTGTGTAAAGAATGCATCCAAATGTAGTTTGGAGGAGTAAGAAAATGAAGAAGCTTTTAATAGAGTCACAATGTGTTTTTCTAATTAAAGGCAGCGATTTCAATATTTATAGAGGGAGGTAAGATTATGGGATACATAGAAGATCTGAGGGAAATAGTTGGTCATAGACCTTTGATATTTGTAGGATCCGTTACCGTTATTGTGGATGAATTGGGAAGGTTGCTACTTCAACAACGAAAGTTTCCGAAGGGTGCTTGGGGAATTGCGGGTGGACTGATGGAACTTGGGGAATCTACTGAAGAAGTGGCAAGAAGAGAACTATATGAAGAAACTGGATTGAAAGTGGATGAATTACATTTAATCAATGTTTATTCAGGTCGAGAACACTATATAAAGGCTGAAAATGGAGATGAGTTTTATGTCGTTACCGTTGCCTATTTTTCCGAGGGGTATGAAGGGGAATTAATCGTAGACAAATCTGAGTCTATTACATGTGAGTTCTTTTATCCTGATGAGTTGCCCAGTAATATGGTTAAAAGTCATAAAGTAATATTGGATGATTTTTTATCTAAACATTATAGAGGTGAAAAAAGTAGATAAAAGTCACTTCTCTTAACCCGCTAATAGCAGTAGGTTAAGGAAATGGATGTGGAAAAGGAGTTTACGCAATGAATTTTGAACTGAGTTTAAAGAATAAACGAGTGCGAATGTGGTTTTGGTTGATGGTTCCGGCAGTAATTCTATCGATTCCATTGTTCATTTACTTGCCAGGCAGGTTCAGTAATGTTGGCGCGTTTCCACTTCTAATAGCGTATTTTATTTATTTAGGTTGGGTATGGAAAAATAGGAAAAATCCAATTGGTAAGGGAAATGGATAACAATCGAACATTTGTATAATTGTCCATAGAGTATAGTGAGAGCGGGGCTAGAAGGGGGAAAATAGATGGTTCAGAAAGATATGACATACCAAGTGAATGCTCATTGGGCTAAGTTTCTTGGATGCGACTATTCAGACCTACTTGTTCCTAATGTGAAGGTATTGCAGCATTCCAAGAGTTTGGATGGATATAACGGTATTTACGCTTTCTCCAATGGAATTTCCTGTATCATCTCCGCGTCACCAAAATACGTAACAGTGCTGGGCGAAACGGTAAGGAACCTAAGACCTGACGTAGTATTTGATGGTGAATGGCTAGGTCAATCAATCAATGGAAACTATACGAAAATCATTGGCCCGGCATTTCAAGGGTATGTAGAGAATGATTCACTTCTTCAAGCACCCCCTTCCTCAGTGATTGAATACAAGAGTGAGCACCACAGAACGTTTCTGGAGGAATTCCGTGACTCATGCTCAGAAATCGAGTGGAAGCACAGTTCCATTGATGAAGAGAAAAGGCCAATCCTATTACAGATCCTTAATGGAAAAGTAGTGGCAGCAGGTTCGTGGAGAAAAGGAGAGTCAGGATTTCTGAGTGTCGGGATTATTACCCATCCTGATCATAGGGGGAACGGCCATGGGAAAAAAGTTGTAAATGCCCTCACACAACGAGGGTTAACAAGTGGTGCAACTATGCATTATCAAACGCTTGAATCCAATACCCCATCCGTTGCCATTGCTCAGTCTTTAGGATATAAGCGTTTAGGAAGGACGATCGCTATTAGATTGAGTGAATGAGTTACTTGAATAAACTTAGATGCCACTTACATTTGGAGGTGTATGAATGAACATACGAACAGTAAAAAAAGAAGAATATCGTTTCATTCAAGACTTTGTATATGAGATATTCAGGAACACCTCTTATACAGATGGAGTTCTTGAAAAAGCCTTGGTAAGGGAGATCCGGGAAAAATCACTATTATATTCCACAGCTTGATCTGGTCGTTGAGGAAGAAGGAAGGATTATCGGTCACTGTATCCTTTCAAAACTTCCAATTAGTCACAAGCATGAACATGAAATCTTGATGTTATCCCCTGTTACAGTGGCAATGAATAAACAACGACAGGGTGTTGGCACGTTTATGTTGCAGAAAGGAATCACATTAGCTGCTGAAATGGGGTTTAAAGGAATCATTGTTGAAGGAGATCCTCGATATTATCAACGGTTTGGATTTAGGACATCAACTGAATTCGGGATCTATGCATCTGAGAAAAATCTCCCGCCTTCCGTTGAGAATTTAATGGCAATGGAATTGTGTGAAAATGGTTTGGAAAATATCACAGGTGAAGTGGATTATTCGGTTTATGACGCGTTGAGACTTTGACAGTCATTTAGGGAGGGGGCTATGTCATTAAAAAGCTATTCTTTCTTATACTATTCATATTTATAATTGGTGCCTGTAGCCAACCAAAAGCAGAAGAAAATCCGTCTGAAATGAAGGACATTACTTTGGAAGAAGTCGAAACTGTCATAACCGAGCAAGGATTTGAATTAGATAAAGAAACAGATTTACCAAGTGGAAATGTCTTTATACAAGAATTAAACGGGATCACACCTGAAGTATATAATGCAAAATGTAATACCTTATCAGTTTATGTATTTCTCTTCTGCAAGTGATCGAGAAAAAGGAATTCAACGGTTTGAAGAGAAAACAGCAACAGCGGAAGTAGTGGAACATAAGGCATATGAAATAAATAATATTCTGGTGTTTTATGTAAGTGATGATGAAAATATGCAGAATAGATTGTTTGAAGCATTGCAGAAATTGAATACTCCAAATTGAAAAATTATTTTAATAAGAAAAGTGAGGATTCATATGACGCAATTAACATTCCATGAGCTACAGAGCTACCTGGCACTGAAATACAAAGAAGGGCGCACTTCATCTGCTTTGTTTATGAAGCTAGTAGAAGAAATTGGCGAGGTAGCAGAGGTACTGAACCAGTTAGAAGGTAGAAAAGAAAATGCAGGGAATGCTTCCTTGGAAAAGGAGTTAGTGGATGTTATTCACTACGCAGTGGCCATTGCGAGTATAAATGATATTGATTTAACAAAGGCCATTATTAATAAGGATAAACAAGCTGCAGTTAAATATAATCAAGCTCCAAATTTAGAAGAATATTTAGTTGTACATAGAATGAGGTTTAACATAAAAAGCTGAAGGTCAATCAGTTCAGCTTCTCCTTTATTCAAATAATAGGCAGTTTATAGGAATAGGAAGTAAAGAAGGGAGTACTTATGGAAATTATTTTTATCAGACACGGGCAGGGAGAACACACGCTGGATTTACCCGACAGTTTGCAAATTCAAGATCATTCTTTGACTCAAACGGGTGCAAATCAAGTTGAAGCACTTCAGTCTCAGCTCACACTAACGGAAAGAGATCTTGTAGTCATAAGTCCAGTCAGAAGAACTATAGAAACGGCAAAGATCTTAACGAAAGATATAGGCTGTAGAAAAATCGTGAGCCCCTTTGTATCTCCAAGAATGTTTCCGCAAAATCCGGAGTGGAAAACCCTTCCCTGCGATAGGATGTTAGATAGAGAATTGATAAATAAAGAATTTCCAAGCTTTACGATTGGTGAGGCACTTTCAGAAGAGCTATGGACATCTGGTATCAATACAATGCCAGGACACGAATTTAGTATAGTAGCAGAAACGTTTCTAACATGGTGCAAAAGCCAAGGTGTTGAACATATATACATAGTTTCACACGATGGGACAATCAATTCGTATAGAGAGATCATTAGAGGAGAAAAACTGACCAGAGAAGACTTTTTAACAGACGCTGGATGGATGAAGCAAAGTTACTAACCTTTAGAAAAAGGGTCAGAAACCAGCACACTAAAAAATGAGCTGGTTACTGCCATCTTTTTAGTCCTCTATTTCCCACTCGGGATTCCATACAACTTCCCATACATGTCCGTCTAAATCGAGAAAGTGACCAGAATATCCTCCCCAGAATGTATCTTTGGCTGGATCGGTGATTTTTGCGCCGGCTGTTTCTGCTTCCAGCATCACCTGATCCACTTCTGCTTTACTGCCTACATTGTGGCCGATCGTGAATTCAGAGGGACTTCTGGGAGAGAGGGGGACATTGGCTTCTTTCGCTAAGCTTTTTCGTTCCCATATGGCCAATTTGACTCCATTTTGCAAATCGAAGAAAGCCACTGCGCCATTCTCAAATTCCTGACCCAATATCCCTTCGGTTGGAAGATGTAGACCGTTTTGATAAAATTCCAGTGATCTTTCCAGATCATCTACTCCGAGAGTTAGTACGGTTATTCTTGGTTTCATTGTTCGTTCCTCCTTGCTTCGGGAAGTGCTGTATCGAATGTTCAAGAGCATCTCAAAGAAAAACTCACCGAACGAACAGGATCTGGTACGCTTCAATGACTATGTGAGCCATTTTTATCAATCGTTACAAGTCATCCAAGATGAGGATCAATTCACTTTGAAGTTCAACCAATCAGAGAAAAAGTTGGATACCATGCTGCCTCCCATTCTGCAATCAGCTGTCGATTTACTCGTTTCAAGAAATGAATTGGAACGGGTAAAGCAATGTGAAGGTGACCCTTGCGGATGGTTATTTTTCGATACAAGTAGGAATAAAAGTCGCCGCTGGTGTTCCATAGCGGATTGTGGAAATCGGGCGAAGGTGCGGCGGTTTTATCAGAAAGAGAAGTGACCATATGCCGTCACTTATAGATAAACAAACATTGGAGCGTGTAGATATGACTCCAACAAAAAAAGCTTATGGCTACGTAACTAGAATAAAAGATCGAAGGCAGCAAGTACTGGTATTTCAACACAAGAATTTACCTGACGCAGGTATCCAGATACCTAAAGGTACAGTAAAAGAAGATGAAGACACGTTTAGCGCAGTAATAAGAGAAGTTAAAGAGGAAACTGGAATTCAAAGATTTGAAGTGGAAAAATTGATAACAGAAGACTATTGGGAAAATGATGACGGCGCTATGCATAATAGGTATTTTTATAAGATCGTTTGTAATGAAATGGCTGATGAGTGGGAGTACAACCCAACAGGTGGAGGAGAAGAAGAAGGACTTACCTTTCAGTTTTTTTGGGTAGCATCTGTTGAGGAAGTTGAGCTAATAAGAGGTCACGCAGACTATTTGAAGCTGATTTTTGATGAATAAGAAGTGAATCATACCGATGCAAGTGGGCTTATCCAAAACAGGGTAAGTCCTTTTTATATTTTCCATAAAAGAGAAACTGGGAAGGGAATAATGAGTATTTGCTATAGCTCATTAAAAAATATGGATTCAGGATGAGATATTTTGAAAATTCAAATCTCTAATTGCTAAAATAACCCAGTTTGTTATAATTGAATATGTTACGAAATTGATTAGTGAAGGAGGTTGTAAATCGTGCGTTCAATGAAACTTCATACCAGAACCTTTACATTTACGATGTCCAAACCTCCTTATCGCATATAGTGAATCCTGAGATTTCTTAATCTTATTAGTATGTGGGGACTATCGTTTATTGATAGTCTCTTTTTTTTATTAGGAAGAGAGCAATTGAATGAAGATCATTAGGAGGAAATGAAGATGGTGGATTTTAGATCAACCGAGTTGGTAATGGAAGAACATGAACTAAAAAAATACTTACAAGAATATAAGAGCGGAGATAAACAATGGGACGTAGAGAATCATGTTGGTCTTGTGAAATCGATGATGCATTTTATCGGATCTACGGATAGTGAGCTTAGGGATAAATTAATCTACAGCACCTTTTTTCACTTAACCTTAGACAACCAATTGGAGCATGATTTATTGAGTGATCTGTTGGATTACAGTTTAAGTGACGATATGTTATTCAAAGGGATTGGTGAAGATGAAACGGATACCGTGTTTACAAGAGCGTTTAGTTCACTTGTCATCGCCGTTATTTTATACAAGGATAATGAGGATGATTTTCTCCCACGAGACGCTGTCTATAAAACAAAAGATCACTTAATCAACTATATCAACTCGGAAAATGACCTGAGAGGTTTTGTCCCTGTGAAAGGCTGGGCACATAGTATAGCCCATGTGGCTGACGCGTTTGACGAATTGATACTCAATAACAAAATCGAACAGAAAGATTACTTAGACATGTTACCTCCACTTTGGGAGAAGATCCTTGTATCTGACAGTGTCTATGTTCATGGAGAAGACGAGAGAATGGTAACACCGATACTCGCCATGTTAGAAAAGGGATTGGACCTAGTGGAAATAGAGCACTTACTAAAAGGAGTACCCGCTGAACTGAAACGAAGGAAAGAACAAATGCATGAAGAGAATTATTGGTTTTTAGAAGCGAACTGCAAGACATTTCTAAAAAGCTTGTACGTAAAGATAAGTTCACGTGAGGATTTGATTTCTCTTCGTCGGAGTATTGAGGTGTGCTTATCTGAATTGTAGGGAGGCAGGGGATGAAGAAGAATAAAATGGTCAGAGAATTCGTTGATTCCGAATTCAAAGTAGAAGGGGGTTACGAAGATATTATAGAATTATCCCAGGTGTGTAAGTATTCGAACTGCACTCATTTAACCGAGGAAGACTGTGCGGTTCAAAGAGCCATCGATGAAGGCACTCTTTCAGAAGAAAGATTTAACGCCTTTTTTAAAGATAAAAACGAAGCAGAATATGTCACTAAACAAAAGAATAAAACAAAGGCCATCGAGTATATGAAGAAAAGGGATTTATTTAAAAGATGTTAAATTAAAGTTGCTTAGTTAAAAAAGGGAGCTGAAGCTATGTTGAAGAAGCCAGAAACAAACGAATATCCCCCATATTATAAGGGATATGTAAGCAATGTCCCGGATGGAGAACTGCTCCAGATACTCGAAGATCAGCAAAAGGAAACCAAGAAATTGTTGAAAGACTTAAGTGAGGAAGCGGCAGAATACAAGTATGCTCCGGGAAAATGGACCATCAAGGAAGTCCTCGGCCACATAACCGACACGGAGCGAATAATGTGCTATCGTCTTCTCAGTATTGCCAGGGGAGAAAAGGGAATGCTGCCTGGATATCATGATGATGAGTATGTGAAAAGAGGGCAGTTCAATCGTTTTTCACTATCGGACCTTTTACATCATCAAGCTCTTGTCCGCCAACACACCATTCTTCTTCTAAGCAGCATGGATGAAGAAGCGTTGCTCCAACGAGGAAATGCAAACGGCTCAGAGGTGACAGCCCGTGCGATTGCTTACATTATTGCGGGGCATGAAAATCACCATCGAAAGTTGATTAAGGAGTGGTATTTGAGTTCGGATCATTAATTTGAGTTTAGTCGAGCGTCTCTATCCAGATAATTGTATAGCAGTTTTAGTTATGAGAAAGGATGAAACCCAATGATTTTAGAACTTGACCCGACTGAATTTTATAAATGCAAACCATTATTAGTTCAGAAGGGACTCTTGGAATCCAAAGCCGCCATTGAAGGTATGTATTCCGACCGCATATTTGTGGATGATACCTTTGTCTCCTACCTCTGGATTTTTATGGCTGGGAAGTAATAATGGTTTTATCTTTATTGGAAACGAAGAAAATGTGGACTTTAATAGCCAGCTGAATCATCATTTCAATACAGTCATCAAACCAGACGCCAACAGAATGGGTTTAACAGGTTTTGAAGCGATAGGAGATCATCCAAAGTGGAATAAGACGATCAAAAACATATTTGGTGAAAACTTGAAAGGGTACAATCAAAAAGTGTACGAATTACAAAAAGATCATTATATCCAGAAACATGAACCTCTTTTAGAACAAGGATATGAAACTGTTAAAATCACAAAAAGTATTCTGGAAAACAACGGTTACGAAACATATCGTAATATTGAATTTTTACAATCGAAAGTCTTAGAGTTTTGGACGTCATTTGAAAGGTTCTTACATCATGGTGTCGGGTATATGGTTGTTTTTGAAAATGAAATTGTAAGTGTTTGTTTCTCAGGGGTTGTAGCTGGAAATGTGCACGGCATTGACATTGAGACGTTACCACATCATCAAGGGAAAAAGCTTGCCCAGAAGGGAGCTCAAGCTTTTGTTAAAGACTGTTTAGAGAATGAGGTCATCCCGTATTGGGATTGCATGGAAATCAATGAACCATCTGTATCAGTTGCAGAAAAGATAGGGTTTCGGAATAAGCATAATTATATGTGGTATCGTGTCCCGTTTGAATGAATTTCTTTATGAAGGACCCTTTCCTATCTGCGTTTATGTTCAGGTCCTTTGATTAAGATAATAGCAGTATTTTTTACTTCGATTTTTTTAGAGTAGGTAACAGGGACGAGAGGAGAAAGAAATGAAGGGGGAATGTTATGAATGTATATATGCAAAAGTGGGAGAAAACGAGGAGAGGAGGAAAGTTTAAATATATCCTATTTCAGTCATTAATGACAGGCGGCGCTTGTTTTCTAACTTTCATGTTGTTTAAGGTGGTCTTTAATACCGAATCACCAATAGGCGTGTTGATTTATCAATCTATAATAATCGGCTTAGTAATATCGATTATTTCCTGCTTGATACAGCGCCTTCTGTTGAAAATAAGCATATGGTGAACCTTGGGGTTGGTGTGATGTACAGGGTTATCGATTGTAAAGGGTTATTAGAGGAACTTTACGAGAAGAAGCACCGGTTCGGCAGCGTTTCATTAACGATTGAGTTTGACATAAAGGACGATCTGCAAGATGAAGAGTCAAAGAACTTCACCGTGACGTTTTCAAATGGAGAGATTCAACGTTTTCCTGAACAGGCAGTCGATCCTGTCGTGTAAATGGATATCTCTGAGTTTTCTTCGATGATCATGGGGGCCGTGACTTTTCGCTCTTTATATAAATGGGGCAAAGCAGACATATCGAATCCAGCATATGTGAATCAAGTCAATGACCTTTTCCACACCCCTGAAAGACCGGTGTGTACGAAAGCATTTTAAGTAAATTAAGATGAAGGGGTAACTGAATGAATAAGAGTGATACATATTTAAATATTGAAGAGCTTCTTTCCATACCTGCCATATCAGACCTACCCATGAGTGAGGACGGACAACAAGTAGCATTTGTCAAAAACACGGCTGACTGGGAAGAGAATACTTATAGGAATTCCATAGTGAAATATGAAAAAAACAAGGGGGAATGCACCCCATTCACAGAGGGCACATCCCCAATCTGGTCGTCGGATTCCAAACGTTTAGCCTATCTTTCAGCTGGTGATGGCAATACGAAGAATCAAATCTTTGTGGAAGCGATCGATGGTGTTGGCAGAATTTAGGTTACCGATGAAAAAGAAGGGATCATTCAATTCAAATGGAATCCTTCTGGCAAGGGTTTTTACTAAGTTGCACCATCACCGGAATCTGAGGAAATCAGGATACGCAGGGAGAAGTATGGAGATATTCACTATGTAGGCAAGGATTATCGAAATAACTGTTTATGGTATGTGGATTTAATTGAACAGGTTCCGTATCAAGTGACAGACGGCAGGGGTTGTCACATCCAAGAATTCGATGTTTCATCCGATGGGGAAAAGGTGGTGCTTATGGCTACGCAAAGCCCGGATGGGGAGGATGGTCAAAATCGAGAACTCTACCTACTCAATCGATCAAGTGGGGAATTGCACAAGCTGGATGGAGATAAGGTAGTGGGAGGGAGCGCCTGCTTTTCTCCTCAAACTACGAGAATCTGTTACACGGCAAGCATACGGGAGAAAGAGTACTATAAGACTAATATCATGGACAGTACCCTCGAAATCTATGATTTAACAAGTGGTGGGCTATTCCTTTTGGTTTGGTATGATTTTTCTGATCTATTCTTTTAGGTACTACAGGGATCCGGGATTATATCATGAAGGTCTTTGGAGTATGGAGAATGCATTATTTTGGAAAGCATTTATATTTGAAACTCCATTTGTCCTTCTGAAATTGATTCCTGCCTTTATGGTTGTTTTATTGGCTGGGAGTTATTATAAAGCTTATCGGAAGTATTCGGTGTTGAAAGAGCAATAATGCAAGGAGGAACGTATTCTAATTTCAAAGCAGGAACTGAATAATAATATCCTTAAAAAGAAGGGGACCATAACTGAGGTGTACTATATTGATAGTGGTGTATCAGTGCCAGGGATTTTACGGAAGTTAGCAGAATCGTTTAATCTCATTTTTTGGTAGGTTCCTTTCAAACTTAAAAAATGAAGCTTGGATAAACGTATATTAGTCATAGGGAAATCCGAACGATTCTCCTATTCTCTAATGAAAATGGAATTCGTTCGTATTTTTCTATGTAGTGTGAAGGCAGGTTGAATGTATTTGGGTATAGGTAAATACGCGTTTATTCTGAAGGTACACATCTTTAATTGCTGAAAAATCCAGTTTGTTACAATTCAATACTTAATAATTGATTATTCTGTTGTAGAGGGCGTTAAGGGAATAGAAAGGAGAACGTCCATATCGAACGTTCCCAAAATGTTATCCATCTAATTCTTGAAACAAACCAACCAAATTCCCGTACGGATCGTTAAACGTACACCAAGCTGCGGGTACGCCTTCGCGAGTATTGACTTCTTCTATCTTAATATTCAACGATTTCATCAATCGCTTACGTTCAGAATGAATATCTTGAATACCTAAACGTATTGGACCATTCCCTATCGTGGCTTCTCCTTTTGCCACTTGCAGCCATGCACCATTTACTATTTCCCACTCGGCAAATTCCTCATGTGGTATAAAGTCAGGATCCCGATTGAATAGGGTTTTGTACCATCTAAGTCCTTCCTTATAATCCGCTACTCGAACTTGATATGTAACCCCTATATGTGTTTCCATTCTAATTCCTCCTCATTTAATGATTACTTTATATGGTATCGGAAGAGTGAAAGACTGTATTGTAAAAATCGGACATTTTAAGGATAGAAGGTTTTTTTCCTATCCGTTTCTTGAAATCCTTAATCAAGTGGGATTGATCATAATATCCTGCAGATAAATCATTTATAGAGGAATGATATAACCAATCCGTTAATACAGATTGAAAGCGAATGACTTGGCTGAATTTCTTAGGGCTTAACCCAATTCGTTCCTCAAAAAGGCGATTCAGCGTTCTACTTCCAATGACTTCTTCGTTGCTGATTTCCTCAACTGTAGCTGTACCATGTCTAGACACAATCTTATAAAGAATATTAGTAAGAGCAGAATCCTGCCTTAAATGAGTTTTATCTTTTATAGCTTGAGTGAAAATCTCATCACAGGAAGAAATCATCTCGCTTATATTCTTAGCTTGTTGCAGTTGCTCAATGAGCTTTTGGATAAAACAATTGTTTAAGAGATTCAAATCAACAATCGCATGAGCTGTATCCTTTGCCCTTTCCCGTATGAAATAAGAGGAACTTCCGGGATAAAAGCGGATGCCAAATGTGACTTTTCCTGGATTATGTACTTCAGTAGTCTGAAAATATTCTTCAAAAATACCATAATACTTTATGGAACTAGTTTGGTGCAGTTGATCATACTCAAATATAATATCTGTGCACCCATCCGGAATGATTTCATACGTGTATTGGGAGATCTGCTCCTCAAAAGGAGTAGCAAGCCAATAGCAACAAATATATGGACGGAGCAGTTGGGTTGGCTGGTACTCCTTATAATCGGTAAATGGACTTGGCATTATCGTAGGTTTATATAAATCAAAACGTAAAATCTAAGACACCCTCTTACTTTCTAAATTACTCTACTTCCATTCATTCAAGTAAAAAGTCTAATACTCCTTCATTTCATTGGTTATTTGATAAGGGTAATCTATGTATTGAGTTAAAGTGTAGTAAAATCGAAACTTTCACTCTTTGACGAACGTCTAATTCATTAGGGAAGTTTCTTGATCCTTTAGCAGAAAAGTCATTCATTACAGCTGCCTTAGTTGCTTGGTACATTTGAACATCGATTAGCTGCTCTTCGGCTTTTCTTGTATTCAGTTAGGGGCTGTGAAAGGAGAATGGGGGAGAAATGATGTGGGAACAAAAGTTAATTAAAACAGAACGAGGGGACTTCGAAATATTCGAAGCCGGGAATGGTGAACCATTATGTGTGACACATCTATATAGTGAGTTTAACGAGCGTGGCTACCATTTTGCAGATCGGTTTGTGGACGACTTTAAAGTTTACCTTGTAAATCTAAAAGAGTCTGGGAATTCAACAGAAATTAAAAATGAAGATGAGTTAAGTATGAGTGAAACCAGCAAGGATCTGGAAGCGATCCGATCAGCTTTAGGGTATGACAGCTGGAACTTTGCCGGCCATTCCACGGGTGGAATGTTAGGGCTGGTTTATGCTGCTGATCATCCCGATTCTCTTAACCGGTTAATTGTAGGTGGGGCCTCGGCTACAAATGAGTATGTGAAAGATCAGAACAGTATTTATAGTGATAAAAATCCTCTTAACAACAGATTGAAAGAGGTATTTTCCATACTTAAATCTTATGATGCAACAAAAGAAGAACGGGTACAAGCAGGTAGGAAATGGACAGAAATGTCATTGAATGACCCGGGCAGATATGATGAATACTTTTCTAAACCAAGCAGTGGAAAAGTGGTTCAAAAACGTTTAGATTATTATTCTTATACCGAACTGCCAACGTATGATATTAGAGAAGACATCTCAAGAATAAAAACCCCGACAATCGTTTTTTGTGGAAGAAACGACTCTCAATGCCCGTTTGTATATTCAGAAGAAGTTTTTCATCTTGTACCCAATTCAACATTTTATATATATGAAAATAGTAACCATTCACCTCATTTAGAAGAAGTAGAAAAGTTCAGGGGGATGGTAAAGGATTTTAATCATTTGGCCTAAACCACTCTTCAACGGAAAAACGGACGAACGGCCAAGATCCCCGCAGCCAATGCGGGGATCTTGGCCGTTCGTCCGTGGAAAGCTTGAGTAATCTAAAGAATGATTATCTTTAATGAAGTTCCTGAGGTACATAACGAACGACCGATTGAACATTATTTATTGCTTAGTAGGGAAGTCAGTTGAAAAGGAGGGGGAGAAAAATATGAGTGAACAAGGTCAATCTTTGAATGATCGTATTGATTTGGAAGATGGATTGAGATTAGTGTATCAAGAACCCAAAGAATTCATTCGATATTATTCCATTTATCATGGACAAAAATATGCAGACTACTATTTTAGAAGGTCCTCTGCGACATTAATAGAAATCGCATCCATCTTTGACTGCGGATATTTCATCATGAAGGGTGAAACCATCATTGGCGGCGTATTTCTAAAACCTAATTTCATGTACGATTTATTTGTTGTTCCACCATATGAAGATTATAAGGGGTTAGTCCACAAGCTTCTGAACCATTTAAAAAAGGTATCAAAAGCGGAAGAGAAAATCATTATTCGAGAGATTGTAGAAGAACATGTGGCATGGTATGAACAATATGGGTGCCAGGTCAATGAAGTGAACTATTGGATGATCCGTCCGACAGAACCAATAAAAGCAATACTTCCTGAGGGGTATCAATCCAAATCTGTTTCACGTGAGGATACAGAAGATATAGCAAGCTTACTGGTGAAATCCTATAAAGCAAATCCCGCTTATAAACAAATTGGAACCAAAGAGGATTATATTCCACATGTAAAGGAATTCATAGAGGAGCATAAAAACAATAGCATCATGGATGAATGTTCAAGAGTGATTGTAGATCAGAGCACGGATACCATAGTTGGGGTCTGTCTGCATATGGAATTCGAAGAGTATCCTCTCATCATGAGTTTAGCCGTAGACCCTGTGCATCAACAGAAGGGGCTTGGACGATTTTTGTTAACTCATTCGATCAACGTATCGAGTAAAGAGTACCCGGCTACCCGGTTGTCTGTTATCAAGGATAATCATGCAATCAAGCTTTATGAAGATCTTGGATTTATTCGGAATAGATCTTTGACGGATATGCACCTTTGATAAAAATTTTGGGTAACCCGTCTAGGTATCAATATTAAATAATGGGGGATTCAATTGAAGGAACTAGTAAACCATCAAAACTGCATTATTCGAACTGGTAAAACAGATGATTGCTCCATATGACACACAGTGGGCAGAAGCATTTCAAACCATTAAACTCGTTATCAGTGAAGCATTAACTAACTTAATCATAGAAATCGAACATGTAGGAAGCACCTCTATACAGGGCCTTGGCGCGAAACCAATTTTAGACATCGATGTTGTCATAGCAAATGATGATCTCTTGCCTGAAGTGATTACTGAACTCGAAAAAATCGGTTACTTTCACCAGGAAAAATGGAGCTTTGAAGGTAGGGAAGCGTTTGGTAGAAAAGACAGCTTTACCCCGTGGGATGGAGCAGGTACACGCTGGATGCAGCACCATCTTTATGTATGTAACCAAGATAGTGAAGAACTCGCGAGACATTTAGCTTTCAGAGATTATTTACGTAATAACCCAGAGGCCGTAACGGAGTATGAAAGTATCAAAAGGAACTTATCCAGGACAGTAAGTGATCGGAAATCTTATACTTTGGGTAAGGAAGAATTTGTTAATTAAATATTGGAGAAAGCAATGCCGTGAATTTTTTAGAAGGGGCTGTCCGAAAAGTAGTTTTAAAGCTCTAAAATAATTAAAACAAAAACCAAGAACGCTTATTTATCAGCGTTCTTGGTTTTTTAGTTTGCGTAAATTTTATCTAGAAACGGACTTTTTAGACAGCCCCTTCGTTTTTAACTCATGGATATAGAATAAACTTCCAATAAGCATAGCAGATAAACGTACAAATCCATGAAACAAACCCAAAAGCGGTGACAATGGTCGTTTCACCCCAACCATATTTTAAGCCATAGTGATAATGAATCGGGGTAAACCTGAAGATCCTTTTGCCTGTCGTTTTAAACGAGGCCACTTGCAATATAACCGACAATTGTTCAGCAAAATAAATAAAAAATAACACTGGAATGAGAATCTCGACTTTCTCGATAATGGCCAGAAAGGAAAGGGAGCCCCCAATCGCTAATGAGCCCGTGTCTCCCATAAAAGCTTTGGCCGGAAAGATATTATAAATGAGAAAGCCGAGTAAACAGCCAATCATAATTAAACAGAAAACCTTGACCTCACTACTGTCTGAAATCATAAAAAAGAAAAAGTATGTAGGGATGGCGACTACTCCTAATAGACCGTCCAAGCCGTCTGTAAAATTAATCGCATTGGCAGAAGCCACCACAAATAAGGTGATCAC
Organism: uncultured Bacillaceae bacterium; assembly: GCA_963787015.1. Lineage (GTDB taxonomy): Bacteria > Bacillota > Bacilli > Bacillales > Bacillaceae_B > Rossellomorea. The sequence goes on along the minus strand of CAWBBM010000017.1, from coordinate 155,782 downwards.
AATGAGATACATAGCCATTGGAAGATCAATAGAGAAATCTTGATAGATTCCAATGGTCGTATCTATACCCATTTCATTCATCACGTAGTAAAGCAGGGCACCTGTAAAAAGAAATTGGAAGATAAGCTTCGTTCTACTTGATACACCACCGGGATCTTGGCGGGACGCTTTCCAAAAATCATCCAAAAAACCGATGAAGCTGAATAGGATGTAGGTAATGGCCAAGAAAAACATCAGAGGCGTCGGTGAAAAAAATAAGGATACGATAATTCCTATAAATAGAATGATCCCAAACATTAACGGTGTACCCTTTTTTATTTGATGATTAGAAGGAAGTTCTTTTCTTATCGGTTGCAGAAGCTTTAATTTTCTTAGGAGTGAAATGAATAGTGGAGATAGTACTGTGACTAATATAAAAGCAATAACTGCGGGTATGATTTGATCAATCATTTGTTATCTACTCCTCTTTTATAAACTATCTATAAGATAAGTTCTATGTAGAGGGAGGATACCCTTTAATCATTTTATAATTTACAGAGATTTGTAAATACATTTAGTAAGATCATTAGGTTCAGCTGCTGAATTTTTCAGTAAAGTCAGCAGCTGATAAAATGCGAATAATCAGCAGGAGATAAGTACTAACGCCCCGTGGAAGCCTATAAGAAAACTCCAGAGAGCTAAATAGGAAGTAATAAATTTCTTACTGAATCTTAAGAAAGCGTTTTTACCGCCGATACATAATATGAACTTATTATTAAAATTTTTGATTTAGGAGATGCGCTATGAAATCCACCAAGATTTCCACAAAGTTATTATTCAGTATTACAATCTTAGTACTTATGGCCACTACCACTCTCGGACTATTAAGTTATAACTTTGCTAAGAACGAACTCATTGAAAGCGGAAAGCTAGATTTGCAACATATTGTAAACCATTCGATTTCAGTCATGGACCTGTTAAATCAGCAGGTCGAAGCAGGAAACATGACACTGACAGAAGCTCAGGAGGAAGCAAGGGAGTTATTAGTCGGGCCTCCTGAAAACAAGGAAGGCAAAACGCTTTACGATTTCTCGCAATCTTCTTTCGTTTATAAAAATGAAGGATATTTGATGGCTTATGATTCTAACTACATTGCACAGCTTCACCCAAGCATCCAGATTGGCGAAAGTAAAAAAGATGTAAAGAATTCTAATGGTCGATTTGTTGTTCAGGACATCGTCAAGGCGGCAAAAGAAGAAAAAGTCGAAAACCGTTTTTATGAATATGCATGGAAAAATCTTGATGAGACAACTGAAAGAAATAAAATCGTCTATATGTCATACTATGAGCCTTGGGATTGGAATATTGGAGTGGGCGCATACGAACAGGAATTCTATGACTCTTTGAATACGTTACTGTATTTAATTCTTGGAGTGTCAGTCATCATTACCATTTCTGGTTTGCTGATATTTTACTTTATAAGCAGAAGTAAACTAAAGCAATTGGAGCAGATTACAAAATCATCTCATCTAATTACTGCTGGGAATTTGAATGTCCCTGAACTTCCTGAATCTGAGGATGAAATTGGCCAATTGGGTAAAGCCTTTAACAAGATGACGGAGCAGTTGAGAAGTATATTGACCAACATTCAAAATACAAGTACAAAAGTATCCCAATCAGCAATGGAGCTATCAGCTTTGACAGAGGAAACGAGTGCAACAAGTGAAGAAATGGGCAGGGCAATGAACGAGATTACACAGGGATCAGTTGCACAGGCGGCTGATATTGAATCCACCAACCAGAAGACTGAAGAACTTAACAATGCTGTCGAAAAAATGAACAGTCAAAACCAGATCATCCATACGTTGACAGGACGGTCTACAGAGGCTATTAAACTAGGGAAAGAAAAGGTTCTTTTCCTGCAGGAATCCAATGAAGCCACTTCGGAAGCATCTGAAAAAATTAGTTTGGGCATTACCAACCTGTATAATAGTATTAAAGATATTTCCAATATCGTGACCACGATTGATGCTATTTCCCAACAAACGAATCTGCTGGCATTGAATGCAAGTATTGAAGCGGCAAGGGCAGGGGATTCAGGGAAAGGATTTGCAGTAGTTGCTGAAGAAGTTAGAAAGCTGGCAGAAGGTACGAACAATGCTACAGCTGAAATCCAAAAAATGATCCATACAATTGAAACTGAAACAGAAAAAACGGTTATGGCTATGTCGGAATCCAGTGAGATTACATTAAAGTTGAACGGAGCCGTTACGGATACGGAAAGCCAATTTAATCAAATATCAGATTCTATGTCGCAGATATTGAGTGCTGTTCAAGAGCTCGGCACTGAAATCTCCACAGTGACGACCCAAAGTGAAGGCATTCTGGCTTCGGTCCAGAGTGTTTCAGCTGTTTCTGAACAAACGGCAGCCTCATCTGAGGAGGTCTTGGCCTCTGTAGAAGAGCAGGTGGGTGTGATAGGAACAATCGCGTACTCTGCAGAAAATCTCAATGAATTAAGTGAAGCTCTGCAAGAAATCATCAAACAGTTTACAGTAGAAGAAAAAGAGTCAGCTGTTAGTTAAAAAATGTATATAAGCTAAAAAGGGACAGTCACTGTAAAGCGTAAACCAAAAACGCTAATAGAGACTGTCCCTCTTAGTACTTTAAAGGATAAAGATGGTATTCTCCCCGTCTGTTCAAAGGTTTTCACAGCTAAGGAAAGAGTAGATATCTTATTGGAGGAATCAAATGGAAAGGTTTTCAAGTACCTGCGATCCTTGAATGATAATCAATTGATGGAATGAGGGGTATACTCCCGCTTTTTGTAAAATAATCAGGCTGTCGAAAATTTTTCGGCAGCCTGATTTCATCATTACTGAGCTACTTTCTCCTCACTTGCCAATTGCTGAGCCCGTTGACGTTTCGATTTCTTAAAGTACAGCAATTCGTAGAACACAGGGACTACGACAAGCGTCAGCACGGTGGCACCGGCAAGACCGCCGATGACGACCACAGCAAGGGATTTCGATACTAGACTTCCATCTTCTGTGTGACCGAAAAGAAGGGGTAGCATAGCACAAATGGTGGCAATCGCTGTCATGACGACTGGGCGTAGACGTGTGCCACATGCTTCTAGAATCGCGTCACGGATGATCATCGTTTCTTCATTCTGTTTGACACGGTCGATCAATACGATGGCGTTGGTAACGACGATCCCGATCAGCATCAGTGCTCCGATCAGAGCGGTCGCGTCTGCAGGTACCCCGGCAATGAGTAGTCCAAGGACGGCTCCGATTGAGGCGAGAGGCAACGTAATCAGAATCGCCAGTGGTGCTTTCAACGTCTTAAAGGTCAGGACCATAATCAGGTAGACAATCATGATGGAAGCAAGCATTGTCATGCCAAGATCCTTAAAGTCGTCAGCCTGCTGGGCAGCTGCGCCGCCGGTATCAAGGGAAACGCCTTTTGGGAGGTCGATATCCTTGATTTCGGTACCGATATTCTTCGAAATGACCGAAAGTTCTTCAGGTTTTACTTCTGCCGTGATCCGGACATATAAGTCACCATCTTTATGCAGGACGGTACTTGGTTTTTCTTCTTCCGTGATGGAAGCCACTTCCGTAAGAGGCTGGATGCCTGAGTTTGTCGCGATCGTCAAGTCATTCAAATCGGACGTTGATTCAGGATTGACGCCTGCGTCCAGAAATACAGGTGTCGTTACATCATCCAGGTTGATGGCTCCGATTGGCTGTGGATTCAACAAGGAACGGATTTGCATAGCGGTTTGCTGGGCATTCGCTTTCTCCGTGTTGACGTTCACCGTAAAGACAGGTGACGTTTTCTCCTGGTTGCTTGAGACTTTCTTCACTCCGTCTACGTCTTTGATCTTATCCATGATCGTTTTGGATGTAGTCAGGAGTTCGTTGGTGTCATTTCCGACGACATCATAGGTGATGCTTGAGTTGGACGAGCCTCCGAAGATGGAAGATGGTGATGCTGTAATGGTCACACCTTCTTCATTCTTCTTCGTTTCATTCACTTTTTTGATGAAGGATTCGGCATTGGCTCCTTCCTCCAAGATGACGGTGTACACCGCCGTATCTGGATCGCTTACAGCTCCGTATTCGGCATTTTCTTCACTTGAGCCGTACTGGGTGATCAAGTAATCGTATCCTTCAAATTCTGATAATGTATCTTCGAATTCCGTCGTGCGCTCTTTGATTGTGTCTTCGGGTGTATCACTCGGGAACTCCATAGTGACAGCTACAAAAGAGGCATCATTCGCACTCGTGGCAGCTTTCGGTAAAGTGATATAAAGAGCGATGGATCCCCCGAATACAAGAATGGCCAACAGGATGGGTACCCATTTATGATTGAGTGACCAGCGCAGTACATTCACATAGCGATGCGGTGTGTTGTGTTTCGGCAAGGTGGTATTTTTCAGCATGCCGCGGCTTAATAACGGCACGACCGTAACGGCTACAAGCAGAGATGCAAGCAATGAATACGTAACGGTTAAGCCGAATGGAAGCAGGAACGCTTTTAACGATCCATTGACGAGTCCCATCGGCAGGAATACAGCCACTGTAATGAGTGTGGACGATGTAATTGCACGGGAAACTTCCTTTGTCGCGAGCAGAACATTCTGTTTGGACAGCTTCTCATTCTGACTGCGCCGGAAAATATTCTCGACGACGACGATACTGTCATCGACCAGTCTTCCGACTGCTACCGCGACCCCACCCAGTGTCAGGATGTTCAGGGTGACTCCGGATAACCAGAGCAAGAAAAGCGTGATACAGAGTGATAATGGAATAGAAACTACGGTAATCAGGGTCGGTTTGAATTTTCTCAGGAATAACAGAATGACAAGGGTTGCGAAAAGAGCACCGAGGGCTACTTCGCGAACCATACTGTTGACCGAGTTCTCCACCATATCACCAGTGGTAAATAGTGCGGTTGCTTCCACACCGTCATAGTCCTTGTTGATTTGATCGACCGTGTCTTTTACATCTTCTCCAGCGGTAACGGCACTGGCATCGCTCTCTTTGAACAGGACGAATGCCAAGGCTTCTTTCCCGTTGACACGGGTGATCGTGTTTTCCGCTTTTACTTTTTCAACGGTTGCGATGTCTTTCAATTTGACGGCAGGAGCATTCGGGACTTGTAGTGGTACCGGCAAGTTCTCCAAGGCGTCAACGGAGGTCAGATTGTCCGTGACATTGATCGTACTTTTCTGGCCGTCTATCGTCGTGCTTCCCGCAGAGGCGGAAACATTTTGCCCTTGGAGCACTCCCATCACCGCGTTGACGGGGATATGTAACTTCTCCAGTTTGTCGTGATCCAGGTTGATTTGAACCCGTGGGCTGTTTTCCCCGGCGATGCTTGCTTGAGATAAGGAGTCTCGATTTTCAAATAACGGTTTAAATTCATCATTGACGAGGTTGATGTTCTTTTTCGTTAGTCCGTCTTTAAATGTCACCGATACCTGACTGATCGGAATCATCGAGGTGTTCAACTGAGAGATTTGCGGTTGTCCGACTCCTTCTGGGAGCTGGATTCCTTTGATGGCCTCTTCGACCTTATTCTTGGCTTCCTTCATGTCACTTTTTGAATCAAAGTTGATGGTCACCTGGGAATATCCTTCCCCGGTCGTGGACAGGATCGATGTCTTCCCTGAAATCGATGTCACTGCCTGTTCCACAGGCTCTGTGATGTTCGTTGTCATGGAGCCGGCGTCATACCCCTGTCCCAGGGTGACGACTGTCACTTGTGGATTATCCGCTTCAGGCAGGAATTCCATAGGCAGACGGAAGTAACTGATGATGCCGAGAAGCAACGTGATGATGATAAATAGTGTCATGGCTGCCTTATTGCGGAATACCCAATTGGTTAAAGCTTGCATGTGTTTTCCCCCTAATACTGATTTGGTTGTTTTTTCCTTCTTGTTAAAGATACTTGATTACTGACTGGATCACAGCGACCTTCAGGCCAGTATTGGACTAGGACTTGAGGCGTAGTTCATCTTGCCACAAAATTCATTTTACGGATGAACAGAGCCAGGTATTCTTAAAAATGTGTAAAATTCATGTAAGGTCCTGCTCTATGTAAAAATATTCCTGTCACAATATAGTATTATAGTATGAATGGTAAGAAGTGGGAATGGTGAATTTCATGTTGATAAAAGTTTTACAAACAGATTGTCTATTGAAAGAGTTTTTGAAATAATTGGAATAGAGTGGATTGAAGTAAGAAGAAAAGAGGAAAAGGATGAAAAAAAGGAAAAAGGTTCTAATATTAGGTTTACTGATTGTTCTATTGTTGATGATCCTGCCACCAATACTTGCCCCTATGGTTCATGACACCGATTCACCGAGGTCTGCCTTAAGAGAAGCGATTTACAAGGATGGCCATCCCTATCAAAGTTTCTTTGCCTTCATTAAAAAAGGGGATTATCAGGACCAGGAATTTGGGCAGCGATACGATGTGTACTGGTATGACTACAATAGCCCGACTGGTGATACTGCGACTATTTGTTATGCAAAAGAAAATAAGAGTAACAAATATGAAGTGTCTTGCGGGACTGGGCCATAAAAGGGTGTATAAAAAGAATGTTTAGCAGTGAACCAAGGTGGAGGCGATAAATATGATGGATGTAAAAACTTCTGTTTGGATTAACATGCTTGCTGCGATAGGTCTCGTGATCAGTTTCTTTGTGTATGAGCCATACATGCATGTGCGAATTGTATTTTTAATATTCGCATTAACTGAACCAGTGTTCCTCTCCTTCCATAACAGAACGGAGCGTGCCAAGCTTTGGTTCTGGGCATATTGTATTTTCATCGTGTCTAGTGTTTTTCTGGCTTTTTCTTTAGATGAACCACTTATGGACACATCTAAATTATACTATTTCCTTTTCTTTATCATGGTGTTGCTAACTGGAACATATAAAGGATTAATTCAATCAACTAAACAAGGTCAAAGTTTAGGATGAATGTATGATTTACATAGTGATTTGATTGGTGCGTGAACTTTGTCAAAATACAGGGTTGTCCACCCCTAGCTATAAAATATATTTTAAGAAAGGAACAATAAAAATGACACAAGCACTAATCTTCGACATGGATGGAACCCTCTTTCAAACTGACAAAATATTAGAAGCCTCTCTGGATGATGCCTTTGAACGGTTACGGTCACAAAAACAGTGGGAAGCTGAAACACCGATTCAGAAATACCGGGAGATCATGGGTGTTCCCTTGCGAAAGGTATGGGAAACATTGCTGCCGGACCATTCTTCAGAAGAAAGAGCGCGGACCGATGCTTTTTTCCTGGAGAGGTTAATTCTAAATATCAGGGAAGGAAAAGGTGCTCTATACCCTCATGTTCAGGAAGTTTTCAGCTATTTAATAGAGAATGATTACTCCATTTACATAGCCAGTAACGGATTAATAGAATACTTAAACGCCATTGTCGATTATTATAATCTGGACCAATGGGTATCGGAGACATTCAGTATTCAGCATATTGAATCTCTGAATAAATCAGATTTGGTCCGGCATATTGTTGATAAATACGAGATGACGAGTGGAGCTGTGGTAGGGGACCGGTTATCGGATATCCACGCTGCGAAGGACAATGGTTTGCTTTCCATTGGCTGTCGTTTTGATTTTGCCCGGGAAGAGGAGCTTGTTCAAGCTGATGTGATCATAGAGGATTTACTGGAATTGAACAAGCTTTTCCCGGCAAAAAAGCAAGAAGTGAAAAAATAGATTAAGTTCGTCCTGGAGGTGGTCATATGATTCAAACGGTCCATATTTTAAATGGAACAGAGATGTACAAACGCTTCAAAGAGACACAGTTTCTTGAAAATGAAGAGATGATCCCTTTTAACGAGGCCATGTGTTTTGGAGAGACGTGCGAAGACATATTTTCAGATGAATTTATTGAGATGCGTTCGAGGGTTCATCATGTAACACCTGGTCAGTATGCTGACATCACCCTTAATCCGTTGCAGCCACTCTTAATAGAGAATGTGGACCATATTGCCTTGTGGTTTGATGAAGATATGTTTTGTCAAATGAATGTGCTTACCATCCTCGCCTGGCTGGAACAGAGGAAGTATAAAGGGTCGATCGACCTTCATCTTGTGGATGAGCAATATAAGCCTGTGAACGAATATTCTCTCCAAGCGAAAGGGTATGCAGCTCTTTACGAACTAGTAATGATTCATCATAAAATGCCTGAAGCGGCTGAGCTAAAACCACTATATAAAGGCATTGAACTTTATTTGAATTATCTTAAAAAGGACAGCGAGCTTATGTTATATATTCAAAACCATAGGGACGTTCCAGCAGAGAAGCTGGTGTCGATGATGATTGAGAATTTTAGAGTGTATGGGTTGGGGGATACGCAGTATTTAGAGATGATTGAGGAAAGTCGGCAGTGAAAGTGATTTATTCAGGATTGGTGTGAGATGCAGAAAATGAATCATTTAGCATTGGTGTGTAGCTTGCTCTTATTAGCTGTAGCAATTGAATGGGTTGGAACGGAAATTCTGAAACGTACACATAAACGAAAGACGCTATTATTCTCGTTTAGTGTGTGGGGAGTTCTTACGGTCACTTTCATTTTCCTCTGGTCCCTGGAAAGGTAGACGGCGGTTAAATAGAATAGAGGTTGAATGTTTTTTGAACTTCATGAACCACTTCTTCAGGTAGTTCCCTGACTTTGATATCTCTACCTAGGAATAGCAGCCAGTTTGTGAATTCGGCTAATTCTTCGAGATTGTGGATATTGACATAAGTTTTTAGAATGGCTGTGGTTTGGTAAGGGTTCGTATAGGCGATCGATACTCTTAAAAGATGATATTTCTTATACTGAGCAATGGCTTTCGGACCAAGTTCCAGGACAACATTCATTCTTTCTTTACCGGTGTTTACTTTTTCTTGAATCTCTTTTTTACTTAATCTTTTCTTCGGAGAGTAAGGTTTGACATCGATGAGTTGATCGGCGGGAAACGTGCGCTTCTTTTCCTCCTTTAAGTCAAAGCCTTCGATGATCCAGAAGCTTTTCTCATGATGAAGGTGCAACAAATAGATGGGATAAGATTGAATCTCCTCCTCTTCTTGGATGGTAAGCAGTAAATATCGATCCAAAAGGAGCATTTGAAAGAGTGATTCCACCATTGGATGGGGGAGGTCTGAAAGGTCGAGTAAGTCGGGATTATGGGGATTGGTCCCTGCAAACAACAAGAGTTGGTTCAGAAGAATCAGGTCATCCTGCTGGGTTTCCGAGATGAGGCTGAGTAGTTTCTCGGCGATCGATTGTCGGCTTTTTAGATATGGAATCTGTTGATTTCGTGTGGCCATAAAGGCAATAAACAGTGCTTTCACTTCATGGTCGGTAAAACGGACCTGGGGCAGGACAGAGTTGTGCATGACGAAATAACCCCCATCCCTTCCAGCTTCAGAGACGAGTGGCATCCCCATGGATTCAATTTCTCTGATATCCCTAATAGCTGTCGAGCGTGAAATGTTAAATTCCCGTATGATTTCAGAAAGAGTGAAGTGGGCACGATTGTTAATATATCGCATCATGACATTGATCCGTTCAACTTTTTTCATCAGGACCTCCAGAAAAGGTATCATTTTTTGATACTATTCAACCTTATTATATATTTATCAAGTGTTACAGACAATTCACTTGAAAAAATTTAATGAAAAGGATGGTTTTAGAATATGGCAGAGTATCGATTAGTGGAAAAAGACAGTTTTATCGTAATAGGGCTTGGAACCGACCTAAAGAGTGATTATAGGGATTTTGCAGGATTGAATAAAGAAAAAGCGGATTTTTGGCAAACGGTCAATGAAGATGGAAGACTTGATACGTTAAAGTCCATGGCCACAAATGACTATATCTTTGCAGTGAATGAAGCAGTGAATCATAAGATGATGCATTATGCAGGTGTCATAGCAGATGAAACGTCTACAGTACCGGAGGATGCCAGAGTGATTCAATTCCCTAAGGGAGAATACGTCGTGGTTGAAGGGGAAGGGAAAACTGCTGAAGAACTGAATAATCAAGTTACTGCCATCGCCTTTGGTCAGGTCTTACCAGAAGCAGAGCATGTTGCTTATGTTGGTGCTCCTAATGCAACAGTTGAGATGGGACGCAGGAACGGGATGGTATTTGGAGAGATGTGGATTCCTGTTGTGAGGAAATAAAGAATAGAGGGCGTAATCCTTTGAGTGGATTACGCTATTTTTTTATTTCAGGTTTTACTTGAGAGAATAGGATTTATTTGGAATACTTGGAATAAGATCAAAACTACAAAACTACTTGAAATTAATGAATATGACTGCGTTCATTTCTTTTTAGTGGTTAAAAAATGAACGGGGTGAGGTAGTGGGTGTTTATTATTTTGCTATTCTATTTATAGGGGTTTTTCTCATTTTTCGTGCAGGTTTGCAGGCGTTTAAGCAAGGTTCATTCTTTAAGCCAAGAGTGTTTGCCTACGGTGTTATGGGAGCTGTGTTGATTGGGTTATCCATTTTTATGTTTACTCCGGGGAGTGCTGATATTGTGGCTGACCTTTTAGGGATGACTAACAAACCTGAATAGATAAGGGAATTAAGGTTGGATATGATCATACGAGTTGAACTATACTTTAGAAAATAGATAAAAGGAGGAGATCACAATGAACAAGGTCACACCATTTTTAATGTTTCAAAACGGAGATGCCGAGGAAGCAATGAATTTTTACATATCCCTGATTGAAGATTCAGCCATTACCAATATTGCTCGATATGGGGCAAATGAAAGTGGAGATGAAGGTACGGTGATGCAAGCAACGTTCATAGTTGAAAGGGCAGGAATTTATGTGCATTGACAGCAATGTGAAGCATCAGTTTGATTTCACTCCTTCTTTCTCCATCTTTCTTACATGCGATACGGAAGAAGAACTTGAGAGTATCTATGGGAAGCTGAGTGATGTCGGTCAAGCACTTATGCCACTTGGAGATTACGGTTTCAGTAAGAAATTTGGCTGGCTGAATGACCGATTTGGGGTATCGTGGCAGCTGAATTTGCCAAAATGAAGGAAGGGAAAGATGATGGAGGATCTTTTATGCTCAAAAGAAAATACGGAAACCGTGCCGGATGGAAGAGAGTAGAACAAAGGAAATACGCTCAAACCCACCTTAACACGAAGGAATTCCAAGGGTATATCACTCTGTTGAACATAGTGAAAGTGAACCAACCAATCATCACCCGATATGGAGACAAAGAAATATGCATCGTTGATAACGGATATATGTGGCTTCAGCACTTTCCTATTGGGAAACATCATTCCGTCACCACCATGTTTAATGCAAATGGAGAGATAGTTCAGTGGTACATAGATATATGCCTGGAAAATGGAGTGGAGGACGGTGTTCCGTGGATGGATGATCTCTACTTGGATATCGTGGTGCTCCCATCAGGTGAGATCCATTTACTGGATGAGGATGAGCTGGAGCAGGCTTATAAAAGTGGAACTCTCTCTAAGGAAAAATATGATATAGCACGGAACGAAGTAAAAGAAATTATGAGACAGTTAGATAATGACGAGTTTAGGATTAATGACACTGGCTCAAGAACATAAGAGAATGTTGGAGAACGAACTGAAGTAAACAGAGTAAAGGCGTCTGGCCCTCAGCACATTGAGCCAGACACCAGTTTTATATTATAAATCCATTCCAAACCACTTCGATTTATTCTTCATTGCCTCAGTTAACCTTCCTCTCAATCCAACTAACCATGCCGGTTCATGGTTCCACTGATCTTCTGTTGACCTCATAATACAAAAGAGTCTAAGGTATAATTAGTGATAAATAAAATGAAAGGGAGTGGATGGTGTATGAATAATATCTCTCAAATGAAAATTCAAAAGCCGGCACATGAAATTTTCGAGGCATTTGTGGATCCTGAAAAGATAGGGGGCTTCTGGTTCTCTTCAAGTTCTGAAAGGTGGGAGGAAGGAAAGACGGTTACGTTGAGATATGAAGAGTATGACGCTCAGGGTGATATACATATATTAGAAATCCAAGAAGAAAAAAGATTGTCTTCGAGTGGGCAGGAAACCATAAAGTAACCATATCTTTTATTGAAGAAACAGGCAGCACAACCGTAGGGGTTAAAGAAGAAGGGTTCGATGAGGACAATGAAAATGTTATCAACGAATTAGTAGACAATAAAGAAGGCTGGGTATATATGCTAACATGCTTGAAAGGGTACATGGAGTATGGTGTCAACCTTAGAGCATCGCTTGTTAAATAAGGTGGAGAGTAAATCTGTATGATTGCCTATTTGTAAGTGGCAATATGAATTTGGTAAAAGTAAATGAATCTAAAAAAAGCTCAGAGCAAATACCTCTGAGCTTTTATCATATTTATTTGTTTCATATGTTGTTCTTTACACATCAAACTTCTCTTCCTACTTCTCTTCCTACTTCTATTATACCACGCTGAAAAAATTCATTACAGACTGTTTCTTCCACTGGCATACTGCTAAAATCAAAGAACATTGATGGATAGGGGGAGTTGCAGTATGGATTCATTGGTTCTCAGTTTTGAGGAAATGGAGCAATCCCAGCTTTCGCTCGTAGGTGGAAAAGGGTTGAACCTGGGGCTTTTATCAACGATTCAAGGAATTCAGGTGCCGGACGGATTCAGTGTGACGACGGTTGGATTTCAGAGAGCGGTTGAACAGAATGAGATGTATCATACATTGCTGGCGAGGTTATCCAAGCTTAAACCCGAAGATCGGATTCAAATCGGGGAAGTCAGCAAGGAGATACGGGATGTCCTTCTGAATGTAACGATTCCTTCCGATGTAGTGGAAGCTGTTACTCACTATCACTCCCGGTTTGGAGAGGAACATGCCTATGCCGTGCGTTCAAGCTCAACGGCTGAAGATTTGCCCCATGCCTCTTTTGCCGGGCAGCAGGATTCGTACCTTCATGTGATCGGCAAGGATTCCATCCTGGAGCATATTCGTAAATGCTGGGCATCCCTTTATACTGATCGGACAGTCATTTACCGCATGCAGAATGGGTTCGACCACGGTCAAGTTCACATCTCCGTTATTGTTCAGAGGATGGTATCCCCGCAGGTTTCAGGGGTTTTATTTACGGCTGATCCAGTGAGCTCCAATCGGAAAGTATTGTCTATCGACGCAGGCCTTGGTCTAGGAGAAGCCTTGGTTTCCGGTATGGTTTCACCAGATTCCTATCAAGTTAAGGACGGCTTGATCATAGATAAGAGGATTGCAACGAAGAAATTGGCTATCTATGGGGTGGACGGTGGAGGAACAGTGACGAAGCCTATCCCTCCGGATCAGCAGAAGGCAGAAGCCCTTACGGATGAACAGGTTATAGAGCTCTCCCGAATCGGCAGGAAGATCGAAGCGCATTTTTCCTGCCCACAAGATATTGAATGGTGCTTGGAGGATGACAGCTTCTACATTGTCCAAAGCCGGCCGATTACGACACTATACCCGGTCCCGGAAGCAGTTGATGGGGAGAATCGGGTGTATCTATCCGTCGGCCATCAGCAAATGATGACGGATGCCATTAAGCCTCTCGGGTTGTCATTCTTCTTGTTAACGACCCCTGCACCGATGAAAGTCGCCGGTGGAAGATTGTTTGTGGATTGTACACCTCGGTTGGCATCCCCTGCCAGCAGACAGTCATTCATCGAATTAATGGGCAAATCCGAACCACTTATTAAAGACGCTCTCACAACGATTGTAGAGCGGAATGGGTTCATCAAAACAGTAGAGGATGAAGGAAAGCCAGCTCAAAGGAAAGGCGGAGTGGATCCAATCGACCCCGATCCTGCAATAGTCGCTGAATTAATGAAGAAAAGTGAGTCCTCGATCGAACAGTTGAAAAGAACCATCCATTCGAAAACGGGATCCGAGTTAATCGATTTCATCTTAGAAGATATGAAGGAATTAAAGAGGATTCTATTTGATCCGCAAAGTTCTCAGGTGATCATGGCTGCGATGGATGCTTTATTCTGGATCAATGACCATATGTACGAGTGGTTGGGTGAAAGAAATGTGGCAGATATCCTGTCTCAATCGGTCCCGAATAACATCACTTCTGAAATGGGATTGGCATTGATGGACGTAGCCGATGTGATACGGCCACACCAGGCGGTAATCGATTATTTGCGGCAAGGTAAAAAAGGATAACTTCCTGGATGAATTGATGAATGTCGAGGGTGGACAGGAAGCCCGGGAAGCCATCAAAGGATTCCTCACCAAATACGGAATGAGATGCAGCGGAGAAATTGATATTTCGAGAGTACGTTGGAGTGAAAAGCCAACAACCATTGTCCCGATGATTCTCAGTAACATCGAACAGTTCGAGCCGCAGGAAAGCAAGCGTAAATTTGAAAAAGGGCGGATGGAAGCGTTAGAAAAAGAACGAGAATTACTGGATAGATTAAGCTCATTACCAGATGGCGAACAAAAGGTAAAAGACACGAAAAGAAGGATCGACATCATCCGGCATTTCACCGGTTACCGGGAATATCCGAAATACGGCATGATTCAGCGCTACTTCGCTTATAAGCAGGCATTATTAAAAGAAGCTGAACGGCTTGTCGAACAAAATATTCTTCAAGAAAAAGAGGACATTTTTTACCTTACATTTGAAGAATTGCAGGACTTAGTGAGAGCTCATGAACCGGAAGACGATCTCATCTGTAAGCGAAAAGAAGAGTTCAACTTTTATGAAAAACTAACGCCGCCACGCGTGATCACGTCGGACGGGGAAATCATCACCGGTGAATACAAGCGGGAAGATCTTCCGGCAGCTGCCCTTGCCGGCCTGGCTGTTTCATCAGGTGTAATAGAGGGGCGGGCACGTGTGATGGTCAACATGGAGGATGCGAATCTGGAAGAAGGAGATATATTGGTCACCGCGTATACCGACCCAAGCTGGACGCCATTATTTGTCTCAATCAAAGGCTTAGTCACCGAAGTGGGCGGATTGATGACCCATGGAGCGGTGATTGCACGGGAGTATGGTCTGCCGGCTGTCGTGGGCGTTGAACGTGCTACCGAGAGGATACGGGATGGGCAAAGGATCAGGGTGCATGGGACAGAAGGGTATGTTGAAATATTGTAATGATGATTGAAGATCTAACAGGCGTAATTCCTTAACTGAATTACGCCTTTCATTATTGGAAATGGTAAACTGATTAAGAGTATTACTTTCATAGTTTTAATAGAAGTGATGATAGGGATGGGAAACGAATGAAAAAAATAAAAAAAGGTTTGAAAGGTACGATCCTGTTTATCCTATTGTTATCGATTTTTGTTTATCTTAACAATAGTTCTCTGTTTACAAAGGAAAGAGAAGGAGATCCGTTGCTTCTGGCTCATCGGGGATTGGCTCAGACTTTTCCAATGGAGGACATAACAGGGGAAACGTGTACGGCTGAAATCATCAATGAGCCTGAGCATCCATACTTGGAAAACACGATTCCTTCCATGGAAGCCGCATTCAAGGCAGGAGCAGATCTAGTCGAGATTGATATCCAGCCTACGAAAGATGGGGAGTTTGCCATTTTCCATGATTGGACCCTGGAGTGCAGAACAGATGGCACCGGGAAGACGAGAGATCAGACGATGGAAGAGCTTAGAAAGTTAGATATAGGATATGGTTATACAGCTGACAATGGAGAGACGTATCCTTTCCGTGGGAAAGGGGTAGGACAAATGCCTACCTTAAACGAAGTATTAACGCACTTTCCAACGAAAGAATTCCTCATCCATATTAAGAGTAATGACCCTGTTGAAGGCAAACAATTGGCTGAGTACCTTTCTAAATACTCAGAGAAACGGATGGATGATTTATCCGTATACGGCGGGGATGAACCAATTCAAAGTGTAAAAAAGGCTTTACCCGATCTGCGAGTAATGTCAAAGGAAACACTAAAAAGCTGTCTCCTATCTTACGAAGCATTAAGTTGGACCGGTTACATACCCGACGCTTGTAAAAATACGCAACTTCATATACCAGAAAAATACGCTTCGTATCTTTGGGGATTTCCTACTAAGTTCGTAAATAGAATGGAAGACGTCCATACAAGGGTGATTCTTGTTGCCGGAGACGGTAATTGGTCAGAAGGATTTGATGAAGAGTCAGACCTTGAGCGTGTACCAAAGGGGTATAAAGGTTGGGTTTGGACAAATAGAATTGATCGGATCGCTCCTATAATAAACAAATAGGATGTTCCTGAAGTTTTAATCATCAACAGAGGTACTTAGATTCCACAATAAGAGGGACGGACCTTGCGTTTCAAGGTCCGTCCCTCTTCTTTTATCAACGGTGGAAGGTCAAATTTTCCTTCTTCGAATAGTTGTTTGAGCATGTGTTTGGTGTAGCCGGCGGCCTGGGAGAACTGGATTTTCGCAGGCATTGGTGCTTCGTCGGCGTCGACAACGACGTCGATGATGCATGGTTTCTTTTGTTGGATTGCCTTTTGGAGTGAAGGCAGGATGTCCTCCGGGCGTTCGACGCGGTATCCGACACCGCCACAGGCTTCGGCGTACTTGGCGAAATCAGGGTTTTGAAGGTTCGTGCCGAATTCGATATTCCCCATCACTTCCTGTTCGAACTTGATCATTGCGATCTTATGATTGTTTAGGATCACGACGATGATGGGTAAGTCATATTTGACTGCCGTGACGAAGTCGGCCATCGTCATGGCGAATCCTCCGTCGCCGCAAATGGCGAACACCTGACGATCCGGATAAGCGATTTGACCGGCAATGGCACCAGGCAGACCGCAGCCGAGGGTCGCAAGCCAGCTAGAAATAACGAAAGACTGATTGGTGATTGGGAAATGCCTGGCCATCCACACCGTTACGTTCCCGACGTCAACCGACAGGATAGCGTCGTCGGACGCGACTTCCTTAAGGGCATGAATCAGTCGCTGTGGTTTGAGAGGAACTGATCCATCCTCTTCTTGTGATTCTAAGTTATCCCACCATTTGACCGTACGCTCCTGATTTTTCTCCAGGAATGTTCGATCTTCTTTCCTTGAAATATGTTCGGTCAGCCACTTAAGGGAAGTGCCGGCATCTCCGGCAAGACCGACATCAACCGGGTAGCGCTTCCCGATTTGGGACGGGTCGATATCAATATGAATCGTCTTTGCATTGTCAGGCAGAAATCCTGTGAAAGGGAACGAAGTCCCGATCATCATGAGCATATCGGCTTCCTGCATCGCTTCATACGAAGGCTTTGTCCCGATCAGGCCGAGACCTCCCAAGCAATACGGATGCTTATCGGGGATGACCCCTTTACCAGGAAGAGTCAATACGATGGGTGCTCCGACCTTTTCAGCAAAGGATAATAAAGTCTCACGATGACCATGTACACCTTTTCCTGCAAGGATGATCGGTCGTTCCGCACCCTCGATGATTTCTTTTGCTCTCAGTAAATCCTCTGTGAGAGGTGAAATGTCCTGTTTCACTGAAAAATTCGACGTAACACGAGCTTCTTTTCCGACTTCAAAGCGGGGGATGTCATCCGGGATGGTCAGAACGGACACCCCTTTTTTCGCATAGGCAGTCCGGATCGCCTGATTGACGACGGCAGGGAGCTGGTCGGCAGACATGATGCGCTGATTGTACACGGCAACATCGTCGAACATCCGCTCAAGATTCACTTCTTGGAAGGAATCCGTCCCGAGAAGGTCTGTCTCCACTTGCCCAGTAATCGCCAATACTGGGGCTTTATCAAGCTTTGCATCATACAAACCATTTAGAAGGTGGATCGCTCCTGGACCGGCAATCGCCGTGCATACCCCAAGTTTTCCCGTTAATTTAGCATAAGCGGCAGCGGCAAGTGCACCTGCTTCCTCATGCCTGACTTGAATGAACTTGATTTTGTCCTGTCTTTTTCGAAGTGGTTCTATAATGGAATTGATGGAGTCCCCGGGCATGCCGTAAATATGATCGACTCCCCATTCAATCAAGAGATCAATCAATTTTTCCCCAGCGTTTTGTTTGAACATTACATCGTCTCCTATCGAAATTGGTTATTCCTATTTTGGTACAATACTTCCTAAATTACTCAATATTTCTATTCCGAGATGCACATACTTTAAAAAAAGATCTGGAGTGATGAAAATGAAGAAGCTTGTGTTCCTTCGACACGGCGAGAGCCTCTACAATCTTGAAAATCGGTTCACCGGTTGGACGGATGTCGATTTAACCGATGACGGCTATAAAGAAGCAAGAAAAGCAGGGGCCGTCCTGAAGAAACACGGGTTCCTATTTGATGTTGCCCATACCTCGGTCTTAAAACGCGCAATCCGAACCTTATGGATCGCTCTGCACGAAATGGACCTGGTCTGGATTCCTGTGTATAAATCATGGAGGTTAAATGAGCGGCATTACGGGGGTCTGCAGGGACTGGATAAAGATGAAGTGACGGAGCAATTTGGGGAAGAGCAGGTCCATGAATGGAGGCGGTCTGCCGATGTCCGGCCACCGTCGATTTCAGAAGAGGGGCATCGCGGCAACCTGTCCGATCCAAAATACGCAACCATTGGCAAGGAGAATATGCCATTATCCGAAAGTCTCCTCGATACGGAAAAAAGGGCCCTCGTCTATTGGCATGAAGAGATTGTCCCGAGCATCCGGGACAATAAACGTGTCATCATCTCAGCACACGGAAACACGCTCCGGGCACTCGTGAAATTCCTTGACCATATCCCGGATGACGGGGTTGTCAGTCTCAACATACCGAATGGAATCCCACTCGTGTATGAACTGGATGACGACTTGAACCCCATCAGGCATTATTATTTAGATGATGAGGGAGAGGTGCCGCATGAGCGAATTCCACGGCATATGGATTTGGAGGATAGGGAGAATTGGGATTGGATGGGGTGAAAACCTATGTCAATGAGAAAAAAAAAGGATTCAACCTTGATCGTTTTTTGAACTGGATATCTATACATTTATTTCTAACCTGTCCAGCCAGTTCTGCACGAGAGATTCGAACACATCCTCCTGCTCGATCTGCACATTGTGACCACCCATATCAAGCACGGCAAAGGTGGCTCTTGGATAATTCTCGATTAGTCGCCACGCATCCTGATATCCGACTACATGATCTTGCCGTCCGGTAACAATCAGCGTTGGACAGTCAAGTGTATGTGAAAGCTCGAAGGTAAAGCCATAACCATTTTCCCGGATCCTGTTTACAAATTCCTCATTCGTTTGAGTGGAAGGAAGCAGGATGTCATCCCGGAACCTTTCCCATTCCCTCTGACCTTGCACGACTCCCATCGGGGAAAAAGCTTCGGCTTCGAGTGAAGAGAGATTCGATAGTAAATCAGGGTCCTTTTTCAATACGATCTGCTTTGGCAGTTCTCTTTTATCCGTATCGGGTATAACCATGGGTGCCAGAAGCATTAAACCCCGGACCCTATCTTGTCGAGCCTCTACGATTCCCCTCGCCATATAGCCCCCATACGAATATCCGCACACGATGAAGGGTTGATCGGGAATCAACTCATCCAGTAACGTAAGAACAGCTTCCAGCATGTCGTCGGAATTCCTGATAGACGGCAGTGCGTCTGACTTTCCCATTCCCGGCAAGTCTATGTAGATCCTTTTCCAGCCGCTTCTGTCCTTGAAATTCGGTTCCATTGCATGCATCATCGCCTGATGATCGAGCGTCCACCCATGGACCATCACGATGGGAAAGCCTTCTCCAATGATTTTATGGTAAATAGCCATGCGTAATCCCCTCCTTTTAATCTATTAAAAGTATATGTTATTTTCTGGATTAATCAAAGGATACTTCTCCATGTGTGTTGAAAGCAGTTAAAGGAAGTTTATTTAAAAAATGAAACCAAACAAAGAGTGATTCGTCTTAGCAATATAAGGGAATGAGGTGACGAACGTGTGAGAAAGGTGAAGAACGACGATCATTCAGATAGCCGAGATGCCTGGCTGGAAAGAATCATGGATGAGTACGGTGAACGGCTGACGAAATTGGCTTACAACTATGTGAAGGACTGGGGGATGGCTGAAGATATCGTTCAGGATGTCTTCATCACATGTTTCAGGCATTTTGAAAAAATAGAAGAGATTCTTTCATTCAAAGCGTGGATTTATCGACTGGTGATCAATCGATCGAAGGATGTTCTGAAGAGTTCTGCGTTTAAGAGAGTGGTGAAGAATTCAAATCTGTTATCTCTTTTTACTTCAAAGGAACCGTTGCCTGAAATGAGTCTGGTGAAGCGAAGTGAGGAAGAGATTCTTTCAAGGAGCGTTCTTGATTTGCCCGTAAAATATCGGGAAGTCATCATTCTTTATTATTATGAAGAATGTTCCATTGAGGAGATCAAAAGATTGTTAGGTCTGAACGGCAATACGATTAAAACCAGGTTGAATCGAGGCAGGACGAAGCTGAAAAATAGGATGGAAAGGTGGGGGCATGATGGAGAATAAGCTTAATGAGTTGAAGAAAGCAATGGATTCTACGACTCACAAAGGCCGGCACTTCACGGAAATTCAAAAAAGCAAGATTCGGCAAGCCGTTCACCATCCAGTGGAAACAAAAAGCCCTAATCCATTCATGATTTTCATCATGACAACTGTAGCCCTTTGTTTAATAGGCTTCTTTGTTTCAACAGAGTTGCTGGTTAATGAGAATGGCTCGATTAACGGCAGTCCGAACACATGGGAAGTCCATCACGATTATAAGGAGAATCATAAGGTTCTATTTAGCATCTTACCTGATCCCGAGCTGCATGGGGGTAAGGCATATGGATATATCTTCAGTTTCAAAGAACCTTTTGACACATTCAAAGGGAAAGAGCTATCTATCTCGGCAACTCATAAAAAAACAGGAGAACGAATGGAAGTGGTGAGGCCTCAAAACATAACGGAGCCTTCAAAAGGGTACTCAAGCTTGCAGCGCTTCACGGCCAGTTTTCTGGTTCCATACGGGGGATTGTGGAGGTATGAAGTCTATCTTGATGGCGAAATCTATGGTGATGTCGTCGTTAATGTGGAGGAAGTGAGTCATGTCACGTTGCCAGAAGATATACCTGAGTACGTTCAAGAAAGTGATGTTGATAATATCGACTGGGATCGAAAGGCGACGACCTTTGGAAAGAATATGACCGGGAATGAGGGTAAGTCGGGTATTATAGGCGCTGACATGCCAAGTTTGAACGGGCAAAAGTGGATGTGGCATCTGTGGGATACGGACGCCTCTGATTTAACAGTGGTTGCTTATCAAAGAGATTCGGGAACCGTGCTGCCTGTATTGGATAACGGTGAAAGCTGGACGATCCCTCTCGGCGGGGAGAACAATGGTGCGGATGTTCATGCACCATCGTCCGTTACCATTCCGGAACGGGGTGAATGGGCGTTTGTGCTTTATGCGGATGGGGAGTTGTTTGATGTGGTGGTGATGGAGATTGATGAGTAACTTTATTGAACGGAAAAGCCGGGATTTAATCCGGCTTTCATAGGTTGTTTTATTCTTTTCACATGTGAAATGCAGATAATAATACTGTTTGTTCTTCAAATAATGTAGTGCGAGTTCTAGAGGCTATTAAGGTGCAAAAACAAAGGAGCGAAGGGCAGTATGTATGATAAAATACAAAGAACAGAACCTTTAACACGAACGGGGCTAGGTGAAAAAAAGAGGTGATATCAATTGGAGGCATTAGGGGTAATTGTAGTCATAATTTTATCTTTATGGTCGATTACTAAGACTTTAGA
The DNA here is from genome assembly GCA_963787015.1 of uncultured Bacillaceae bacterium. Classification (GTDB taxonomy): domain Bacteria; phylum Bacillota; class Bacilli; order Bacillales; family Bacillaceae_B; genus Rossellomorea. Next base: position 133,990 of record CAWBBM010000017.1, on the reverse strand, counting down.
AAAAATCTCAGACAAGATTTTAACAAGCCAAAACAAGCAGACTGAGTTATTAGAACAAATAAAAGAAAGACTTAATGACAATGTAAATAAATAAGGGTCTTCATTTAAAGGAATTAATTGAATGAATTTCATAAAAAAGTCGGTCAGAGGCACTCAGCCACTGACCATTTTTTATGAAAATCTATCAAAGAAGCCGATGTTATTCTTCAAAAAATACAATCTCCTCAATATCCCGAACCCACTCCATAGCTTCAGACCCATCCGCATTTCCAATCCACAAATCCCTTTTTGTATCAGTGAGGGATTTTCCCCTTAACCAAGCGAGTTTTTCTATGGATGGGATATACTGTGGAGCATAGTCCCCATACCCTTTTGGAGGACTCGTTATCTTCGTTTGTTTCTTTGGATCGATACTCAAGGTGTAAAGGGCTGGCAGCGGATGCTTGCTAAAGTCGTTCGTCCATCTCCTGTTCCTTGATTCTCGAGACGATCAGTGATTTGTCAGTCATCCAATCAAAATCAAGGTCAGCGTAATCGGCAGGTGTATAAGTCCTTGATGCAGGCATTTCTTTTACCTTTAAGTCCTTATTTTTGAAGCCGAACACGATTCTTCCGCCGCCTGCGATATAGGCTAATGTATCGGTTGAAGGTGACCATTTGGGCTGTCCTACCTGCAAAATCATCTCGTCCAATACCTCGAAATTCTTCCCTAGACTATCAATGACACAGACCATATCGCTGTCCATGGACCAGGAAGCGGTAGGAGATACGACAAACGAAATCCATTTGCCGCTCGGGGAATAGGTCAGCTCTTCCGCATTGACGGCAATCAGTTTATTTTGTTCATTTGTCCCGATTTCTTTAGGTAGTGTGAAAAACGACTCCACGCCTCCGAACAAAACAATATCCTCATAGTGATCGCCGACTTTTTTAGTAAACAAAGAGGCACTTGACCAACCATCCGGGTTGAGGGTTCCAGATGAAGAGAGAAGGAATCCACTGCCGTCTGGGAGCCACGTGAAATCACTGACCCCGGTTGCGATGTTGTAGAATCGGTTGAGGTCAGAGATATCTAAAATTCCATTATTAATATAGGCAAGATGGTTTTTATGGGGAGCCCACTCCGGAGAGGTGCCATTATATGAAATTCGCTTCTTTTCTCCGGTATTGAGATTGTAGGTCCATAGTTCTGACTTCCCTTCATTTACTGTCTCTACTTGATAGGCGATCTTCGTTCCGTCCTTTGACCATTTGGGCTTGGAATGGATGTTGCCAGTGTTCGTGACTAGTGTTTCCTTTCCATCTGCTAAGGTCCACAAGTTTCCTTCTCTGATAAAAGTAGCTTTCACTGGATTCTGAATGGAAGCAGAGAGAGATGATGGAAGAGTAAGGATAAAGGTGATTGTTAGGAGAATGGCTTTTTTCATGGTTTCGTCTCCTTTTTTGTTTATGCCCTTACTATTATCTTGAATCGGTCGCTTTATGTAGGGTTCCGAAACAGAATCAATTACGAAAATGCTAATATGTAAATAAAAGAATAAAATGGATTTTTTTGAAACCATTCAATTTGGGCATCGTCTAAAGGTTGAAAGGGAGTACATGATGATAGGAGATAAGAAGTTGTTTATGGAGCAGAATGAAATGAGCAGAGAAGAGACGGTTGAATTGTTAATGGATGAGTACGGAAAGAAGGTTGTGCGACTTGCTTATACCTATTTGAAACAAGAACAACTCGCCGAGGATGTGGCACAGGAAGTGTTTATCAGGTGTTATCAAAAGTTTGATGCGTTCCGTCATGAATCATCCTATCAAACATGGATTTACTCCATAACGGTAAATCTGTGTAAGGATCGGTTGAAAAGCTGGAGTTTTAGAAATCTTGTGTTTAGTGATTTCTTTTCTTCAAGAAGCATTACGCATCACACCCCAGAGAGCAAAGTCCTCCACCTAGAAGCAAAAACAGAATTATCCCAAAGTGTATTGGGTCTTCCCATCAAATTTCGTGAAATAATGATTCTGTTTTACTATGAAGAATTTACGTATAAGGAGATTGAAGATTTGTTGGGGGTCAGTAGCCAAACAATCAAATCCAGACTACATAGGGGAAGAAACATGTTACGTAAGAAGCTCAAAGGAGGGGAGGGAAATGAGTGATATGTTGGATCAATTGAAAGAAGAATTGGATGAACGGGTACTGAAAGATTTAGACTTCAGTGAGAGAAACAAAGCGGTGGTAAGGAACCACTTTAAGAGTAATCGTGAGCTGAGTAGAGAAAAGAAGCGATTTGGTTTAGGATTGCTATTAAGTTTTGGTTTCACTTTACTTTTTATTGGATTCTCAAGCTATTTTGTTCTAAATCATTTAGGGTTTACTCAAGAAGAGAACCTTTCTAGTGAGAAAAAAGAGTTGAAAGAAAATCAGAAACCAAAGTCCGTAACGCACCCACATACGAAAGAGAATTATGAGGATATGACGAAAGATGATGTTCTCCATAAACTATTTAACTCTGTTGATTACTTTGAGACGGCATCGGGCGAATTCGAAAGATATAATTTGTACTATGATGGATCTATAAGCAAGTCTACAGTTGAGTATAAGTTGAGTAATAAGGGTGTCATAGGTGGGTATGAGAAGGTTACTAGTCATCCCGACCCGAATAATCCACAATCGAAGGAGACAATAGATAAAACGTATTATAACAAGGAAAATGTTTGGCGTCTTAACTTAGAGTTTAATGATTATTTGAAAGATGAGAATATACGTGAAAAGAAAAGGAAGATCGTTAAAGCAGAGGATATCTTTAATATGGACCCCAAAGATATTTATGAATACGAGTTTAGGGAAATGTACAGAGAAACTCCGCCTAACATGGCAGCATTCGCATCCCTCTACAATTACCAATTCTTAGCGAAATACTTAAGAAATGAAAATGAATGGTCAATAGAAAAACAAAATGAGAAACTACTGGAACATAATACGCTGGTCATCGCAGGAACTCTTGATGACAGCCTGGTCAATATCATGCAACCGGATGAAAAGGATTTTAGGATATGGGTGGATAAAGACACTGGAATAATCGTGAAAATCGAGGTATATAGTGAAACGGGTGAGCTGGTCAGTTATATACATCCAACAAGCTTGGAGATTAATAAAACATTCCATGAAAATGAGTTCGAGCCTAATCTTGACGGATTTCAAAAAAGAAGAATGCCGGCTGACCTACCTCCAATGGATGAGAGGGAAAGTGAACTCGAAGTGATTGAGCATGCTGATACAAAATTGAGTGACGTAGAAGAAGTGTTGGCCATTCAAAGGGACACCATGCCATTGTTCTATGAGTTGGATGATCCAAAAATCACTCCTTTTTCTGCCAGTATAGAACAGTATCATGAAGATCTTCAAGCCTTTGTTGTCTACAGTTATGGCAAGCCTGAAAATGAATTCGGATCTGGTTCCCGTCTGCTTTACACAAGGATCTATCCAAAGGACACCTATCTCAGAAAAACAGGAGACTTCGATAGACCATTAGGCGAAGAAATTGAATCGACAAAAATGAATGGGGTTCAATGGAGCATTTTCAATGTGGAAGGCACGGAGGACGTTCATGTTAAGGGAGAAACGGGTGACTATGTGATTGAAATCGTCACCCATGAAGTATCCGCAAGTGAAATGAAAAGATTGTTGGGCACATATAAAAAAGCAGAATAGGTGTACTGGCGCATATCATGAGTTAGGATATGCGCCTTTTTTATTTGCTTTTTTTCTTAAAAAAGAAGGAGATGTTCTAAAAAAATAGAATAATCTATAATATTAGAACAAAGGGGGAGTAATTATGAAGAAAGAATCATCCATATCCATTTCGATGGAACAACAGAAGTTAATTTCAAATGCTACTCGAATAAAAATCATCCATCTGTTAAAGCATGAGGAACTAACTGCGATGGAAGTTGCGAATAGATTGGAGAAATCTGTAGGGAGTGTCCATTATCACATTCAACTTCTCTATAAAGGTGGAATATTGGAACTTGTGAAAGAGAAGAAGAAAGGGGGCATTCTGGAGAAGTATTACAGGTCAAAAGCGACCAGATTTGTATTAGAAGAAAAAGACTCTGAGACAGCTTCATCTCTTTCAACAAACTTAAAATTAAACCCAGAAGAAAAGCAACAATTCCTGTTGGAGCTGGAGCAGCTTTTTGTCAGATGGGAAAGCCAACTGTCAAAGGATGATCATAAACAGGAATTTAAAGTGTCCTGTTCATTTGAAGAGGTTAAGGATCAATGAGGGGATCAATTAGAGAGTGGAAAGCATCTGGACTTCTGTTGAGTGCCGTCGGGATTTCTTATATTGGCGACTTCATTTATCTTGTGGCATTGAACTTATTCATATATGCCAAAACGGATTCCGTAGCCGCTGTTGCCGGACTTTGGATCATTGGACCGATAGCTGGCATCATCACGGGGTTCTGGTCGGGGAGTATGATCGATCGACTTTACAAAAAGAATATCATGATCTTAATGGATGTGTTGAGGGGGTGCTTTGTCGCTGTGATTCCCTTGTTGTCTGAGTTATGGACCATCTATGTTGTCTTATTTATCATTAGCCTGTGCAGCTCCTTTTTCAGGCCGGCTTCCACTGCTTATACGGTACAACTTGTTCCCAAGGAAAATTTGTTGCGCTATAACTCAATCAGCTCGATTCTCACAACAGGATCTCTAGTACTGGGCCCAGCCATAGCAGGTGCTTTAATTCAATTTAGCTCCTATCAGGTTGCCATTTGGTGTAACGCAGCTTCCTTCCTATTGTCAGGGGTTTTGCTTTTCTTTTTACCCAATCTGCACATAAGATCTGACTCAACCGAAGAAAAATCCAAGTACATAAAAATCATACTAGATGATTTACGAATGGTACTGCATTTCTTAAAGAAGCACCGGTATTTCCTGGCCGTCTATCTTCTATTTCAATTCATCATGACCTTAGCGATCGCACTGGATTCCCAGGAAGTTGTCTTTACACAGAAAGTGATTGGATTAACAGAAAGCCAGTTCAGTTTATTAATGAGCATCACAGGTGTCGGCTATTTAACAGGGTCTATACTCATGTCAATGGTTGCGAAAAAGATGACGATCCCATATTTGATTGGATTTGGTACAAGTCTGTTCAGTGCCGGCTATGTGATTTACTCCTTTTCAACGACCTTTGTAGCAGCAAGCGTAGGATTTATCATACTCGGTTTCTTCTCTTCGTTCGCCAATACAGGATTTCAAACGTTTTTCCAAACGAGCATCCCATCCCATCAAATGGGCCGGATCGGTACGACATTGAGTTTATTCCAGAGTTCGATGCTGATCGTCACCATCTTGCTGGGCGGTTTATTGAGTGAGGTATATGGGGTGAAATATCTAGTCATTGGGACTACGCTCATCATTGCCCTGATCGCCTCTTTGCTCTGTGCATTAACAACGATTTCTCACATAAAGCAAGGGAGTATACATAGAACCGATTCTGTCAAAGGAGAGATATGAAAGGGTTATAGGTTTTGTAGATACTAAAAGGAGTTATCCAATTTATGATGAAATACTAAGTAGAAGATAAACTTGTAGGAGGAATGTAAAATGAATCGAAAAGACCTGCTCTTAAGAATGCTTGACACAACATTCGACCAGGAAAGCTGGTATGCCCCATTAAAACCAGCAATCGAAGGTCTCTCTGCTGAACAGGCTTGTTGGAAACCGGACGGGGAAGCGACGAAAACCATTTGGGAAAATGTGAATCACCTTACGTATTATAAAGAAAGACTGACAGCACAATTGGAAGGCCGTGAATGGACGAATACTCTTGACGGCAATGATACTTTCTATCTTACGGAACAATTAAATGATGATAAGGAATGGAGTGCCGTCGTTGAACGTGTTCAGACGGCTCATAGGGGTTTAAGAGAAGCGCTATGTAAAACATCGGATGCAAAACTTGAAGAAGAGTCACTCGTAGAAAAGCTTATGGACATCATGCTTCACGATGCTTACCATACGGGTCAGATCATTCAATTGAGGAAGATGCAGGGTTCGTGGCAGTCGCAACGATGAATGTAATAGAAAGAATAGAAGCTGGAGATTAAATTATCTCCAGCTTATTGTCTGTATTTATTCCTTACTTCGACGATTCATTAAAATAATCTACCCCCTCTAAATAAGTCACCAACTCATTCAACGTCCCCAATGACTTCAATCCTTTATTCATCTGCTCTCTCATGTCCACGATCCGACTTTGAAGGATGGGCAGGATGTCTCGATAGTTTTTCTTCTCAATTCCTTTAAGGATCTCTCTGCATTGCTCGAATCCCATACCGGATAATCGCAGTAGTTTTATAATAAACAGCTTGTTTATTAATGCCCCATTGAAGTACCGGTAATTATTTTCTCCTCTGTTGGCTTCAAAAAGCTCTTGCTGTTCCCACACTCTCAATGTGGAAATCGGGAGGCTTAAGCGCTTGGACACTTCTTTGTACGTGACGGCTCCATCCATTTGAACCTGTGGTGTGATGTCCTGGCTGCTTAAAGTGGATTGCAATTGCTCTATGACCAACGTGCTTTCTTTATAGTTGTTAACCAATTCTGCCTGAAATTCCACTGCCAGAATAATAGCCGATTCCCGTTCTTTATTCACGAGGTGCCTCATCATTTTCGCTACTTCTGTCCATGAATAACCAGCCATCATATGACGGGATGCTTCGAAAAATCTCTTATGTAACTCGGTGTATTGCCGATAGTTATTTTTTCCTCGAGGGGCGTTCGGGATGAATCCCCATGTTTCATATTTTCTGAGCAGGTCGGCACTTAAGTTAAATGGCTTGGTGATTTCGATGCCTCTATAAATACGCAATTTCAGTAATTCCTCCTAAAACATTGAAGTAAAACATGAAAGTCTCATTCCGACTTTTTTATGATTTTTCAATGATGACTCCACGTCTAGATTGCTAAACCCTCGAACCTTGCAACAGAGTGCTACGATTAAAGTATAAGTAAAATAATTGAAATTTTCAATCAACAGAAAGGGAGAGGTTTTATGCTGCAGGTTCGAAATTTAGGGAAGACCTATGAAGTCCCTGTCAGGGAATCAGGGCTCAAAGGAGCTTTATCAAGTTTTATTAAACGTGAGAAAAAGGAGGTATGTGCTGTAACGGATCTTTCTTTTGAAATTAGAAAAGGGGAGATGGTCGGGTTTATCGGATCGAACGGGGCAGGAAAGAGCACCACTTTAAAAATGCTTAGTGGAATACTGCATCCTTCATCAGGAGATGTAACGGTTCTCGGATGTAAACCTCATCAGCGCCAACATGATTATTTGAAGAAAATCGCCTTAATACGAGGAAGCAAGCCTCTTTTTGCACCTGCCGATCTAACGGCTCTCGACGCACTTCATATGCAGAGGATTATCTATGACATCGATTATAGGGAATTCACCGGAGATTTACATAAAATCGTCGATTGGTTACAGATCGAGCCCTACTATAAAAAGCCGCTTAGAACACTTTCTTTAGGAGAAAGGATGCGCTGTGGTTTAGCCTGTTCACTCGTGTACAATCCCGAAGTCCTTTTTCTAGATGAACCGACGATTGGTCTTGATTCCAATGCTCAGCAACGCATCCGGCATTTCTTGAAAGAATACAATCAAGAAACCAATGCAACGATCCTGTTGACCTCTCATTACATGGAGGATGTGACCCAGCTGTGTAAGAGAGTGATGGTCATTGATAAAGGGAGGCTGTTGTTCGATGGGGGAATCGACCACTTAGTCGAACGTTTGACACCCTATAAATGTATTGTGTTTAGCCTGAAACAATCCAGCGTACTGCCTACAGATCTATCTCAGATGATCGTAGAGAGAAAGGACGGTAAATACACCATGCGCGTTTCGAATCAACACGTTCCTTCCGTGACCGCCCGCTTACTGGCGGACTATTCCATTCTTGACTTAACCGTCGAACATCCACCTTTTGATAGCACAATCCAACAATTATATACAACTGAGGTGGTGTAAAGGATGAGTAGAGTCGCTGTTCTTAACGGTTACCGTCTACTTAAAGGCTATACGGTATGGAAGACGATGGATGTGTTTAGCTGGAGGTCATTTATTTACCTGCTCGTATTTTCTCATTTGATCACCCCCCTGGTTTCGTTATTTGTTTGGCAAACGGTCACCGCAGAAGGACAGGTGGTTGGAGGCTGGGGTTCCAGTCAGTTCCTGATTTACTATTTAGCAATTGTCATGGTTCGGCAGCTGACGGTTTCGTATGAACACCATATGCTGGGCATGCACATTTACAACGGTGAATTGACCAATCTGCTTTTGAAGCCCCATCACTTGCTTTATGTCGTTATAGGGGAAAACCTCGCTGTGAAAGTGGTGTCCTATACCGTTTCGGTCCCTTTGGTTATCGCTCTTTGGGTCTGGTTAAGCCCTGAAAGTACACCATCTTTCACAACGGTATGCCTTTTTATCCTGACTGTCATCAATGCCTGCATCCTTCGGTTTCTATGGCTTTACTTGTTGACCCTCGCTGCCTTCTGGACTGAAAAAACACAATCATTAGTTAACGCGGGAGAAGTGGCGATCTTTTTTATCGGGGGAGAAGTAGCGCCGTTGTTTCTAATAGATGGAGGGTTCAGTAATTGGTTATACTACCTCCCTTTTTATGGGATGTTGGGCTTCCCGGCTGAAATTCTGACTGGGACTAAAGGTGTCTCTCTTACTCACGGACTTCTTCTGCAGGTTGGATGGATTGTGATCCTGCTGTGCTTGTGTAATCTGGTTTATAAAAAAGGAATTAAAAGATATTCTGCTTTAGGAGGTTAATAAGATGAAAAAAAAGATGGCTTTAGTATTCCTGTTCTTTAGAACGTCACTCATGACGCAGCTGCCTTACCGGGTGAATTTTCTTACACAGGCTCTTTCTACTCTTTTCTATTTTGCAAGTGGGATATTCGGCCTCAGGATTGTGTTTCAATTTACAGACTCCCTGGCAGGGTGGACGTTTTTAGAAATCGTTACATTATTAGGAGTCTACCAGTTGGTGGCAGGAGTCCTTTCGCTTTTTGTCATGGGGAATTTGGAAGCACTTCCAGATAAGGTAGTTGACGGTCATTTAGATGAAACGCTCTTACTTCCTGAAAATGCCCAGTTCCTATCGAGCTTCGGGAGCTGTAACGTGTGGGCTATCACAGATATCATCCTCGGGGTGACCGTGGTATCGGGGGCAATCTTCTTTCATATCAGTGAGATCGTTCCTCTTCACTTCATTCAGTTTGTCCTTCTGTTATCATGCTCTATCATCATCAGTTACTCTTTCAGAATGTGGATCGGCACCTTGTCATTTTGGCTCGGAAGAACAGGCGGGGGCTTCATTCTGTTTTCGAGTGTATGGACGATGGGGAAGTATCCGGTTGATCTGTATCCTCCGATGATAAAGTGGCTTCTTTATACCCTGGTTCCTGTTGGTATTGTAGCTGCGGTTCCGACATATGCCCTTTTTCATGGAATTTCATTGGTTCAGTTAATGGGATTGTTGTTGTTAACCTGTATCATCTCGGTTTTAACGAAGTTTTTGTGGATGAAGGGGTTGGGAAGGTATTCGAGTGCTACTTCTTGAAGTTAACTATTGTTAGGAATTAGAAATTAATGGATAATAGTTTCTGAGTATATTAAGCACCAGAGCGGGGAGTGAATCGACATTATCATTCATCCAAAAGAATTTCATATTCGTCATCGAACCTATACCATCAGATCGGCTAAAGTAGGAGATGCTCAGAAACTATCAGAAGTCCGGCTCCAGGCAGACGGAGAAACGGAAAACATGGATAGGGAAAGAGGAGAGGCGTACATAGATGAAGAGGGCTTCATTCAAATCATCAAAGAAGATTCAGATAGTCCGAGAAATCTCTTCCTGGTTTGTGAAGTAGAGGACAGAATTGCCGGTTTCTCCAGATGTGAGGGGACATCACTAAAGCGTGCTGCTCATAAGGTGGAGTTCGGGGTATGCGTATTGCAGGAATTCTGGGGATACGCTATCGGGAAAAATCTATTGAAAGAAAGCATACGCTGGGCAGATGACAACGGCATGAAGAAAATCACCTTGAACGTGCTCGAAACCAATGAAAAAGCCATCATGCTTTATAAAAACAACGGTTTTGAAGTGGAAGGAGTATTGAAGAGTGATAAATTATTATCGGATGGACGTTACTACGATACTGTAGTGATGGGACGTTTTCATCCGTAAGGAGAAAGTCTTGGGTTTGAGAAGACGGGTGAAGTGATGTGGGGGGAAGTTGTGTTGAAGATACAACTTTAGTATTCAGGTAATCAACGTTGTCATCATCCTCGATTCTCCCCCAGAGACACCACTTGAATTCTGTAAAAAACTAAAAGGGTGATTAGCCAATGAAAAAGTACAGCTTGCTTTTATTTGACCTGGATGACACGCTTCTTGAAAATTCGTCCTGGTTTGACGATGGACTGGTTCAGTCTCTTGTGGAACATCCATTGACAAAGGGAATGGATGAACAACAATTTTTGAAGAAAATAAAACAACCTCCAAGATCTCTAATAGATAAACTTGTAAGTGGGGAACTAACTACATTTGAATTTAAAAGAGAAAGATGGAAGAGTGCTCTTGATTCCTTTGACGTGAAAGCAAAGATTGAGGAAATTGATCAGCTTGAATCCCTCTTCCTTAACGCAAGTATGAACTTTATAACGGTTGACGAATCCGTATTAAATTTAATGAATGAACTGAATAAGCATTTTGAAGTTGGAATTGTTACAAACGGACTTTATGACCCTCAACAAAAGATACTCAACATGGGTTTAGGGGATATATTCAGCCAGGATAAAATATTCCATGCAGAACCATTAGGTTTTAGAAAGCCTGATTCCAGAATCTTTACTACTGCTCTAGAAGCATTTAATAAGAAACCTGAAGAGACGATATTCATAGGTGACTCGTGGACGCATGATGTAGTTGGTCCCATGGAAGCAGGGATGGAAGCGATATGGGTCAATTTCAGAGGGGAAGAAAAGCCAACGCATCATACTCCGCATGCAATTGTGTCTTCTATTATGGAAATAAGAGATATTTTGGTGAGCGGCAGTGGTAAATAGTCAGATGGATCGGATTACAAGATAATCAAAGGGATATTAGATAAGTACGGGATTCAATTGAGTAATTCAAAAGGGGAGTAAGAAAGTAATGAATAAAACTTTAAAAGAACATCTCCACCAGCTAGAAGAGAATTTATTAAAACCAGAAACTCGCTCATCCAAAACAGAGCTTACTGGGATTCTCGCAGAGGGATTTTTTGAAATTGGGAGCTCCGGTAAGATTCTTTATCAAGATGAGGAAATCAGTGAAGCAGGTATTGGTTTAGTGAAGATGACAATGGATCACTTTGAAGTTCATCCATTATCTGACGAAATCGTATTGACTACATATAGAATTTTCAACGTGGAAACGGAGCAACACTCGTTAAGAAGTTCGATTTGGAAATGGGAAGATGAAAGATGGCAAATGGTGTTTCATCAAGGTACCAGGGTTAGTTAGGATACCAAATTTTTCGTAGGGGTGAAGATATGGAAAATGCTAAGCCTAGATTGGTTTTAACGGTGGATGATCTTGACCGATCTCTTTCATTCTATCGTCATTTATTTGGTTGGAGTGAGGAATGGAGAAAAGATACGATTGCACAATGGAAGCTTCCTAGTGGTGGGGCTGTTTTATTCACGGAAGGAAACCAAGAGGATTTCAAGAAGTATACGGATGTCGCTTTTGTCAAACCTGATCCGGGCCAGCGGTTTTATATTATGGGAGAGAAAATTGAAGACCTGAAGCGAACGTTTGAGGAAGAACAAGTGAATTATGAACTGGAAGTAGATCCAGGGTTTGGCCAGTTAATGATGGTGAAGGATCCAGATGGATACATCGTTTCACATTGGGAAGAGTTGTATATGTCAGACGAAGAGATACTATCGCTTTATAAAAGTGGGATTGATCGAATCGATACCGTGCTAAAGGGGTTATCGAACGATGATTTGGACTTAGTTAGAGCTGAAGGCAAATGGTCCATTCGGCAAACCGTGCTGCATTTCATTGATTCGGACTTAACCATGTTCCATCGTATTAAGTTTGCGCTCGCTGAAGACGGTAGAAATTATAAGAATAATCCATACGACCCCAATCTATGGGAAACGGGAACGAATTACAAAGGTCGATCAATTGAAACCGAAGTATCCCTTTTTAAATTGATACGGGAACACGTTCTCAATCTTTGTGAGAGCTTACCGGGCACCCTTGATAGAAAAATTCAAACGGAAGACCAGGGTGAGCTTACCGTTAGAAAAATGATCAAGATGGTAGCGGGACATGCAAAAGGGCATATTGAACAGATTGAAGAAACAAGAGAAATTCATCACGTGTGATGCGAGAAGCTTATCAAATTCTAATGATAAGCTTCTTTTTTATAACTATATATTGAGTTGTTGTCAGTAAACTGGAATAATTGGAATTGTCAGTAATAAATCTGGTGTATCAAGGGGGAACTTCATATGAGAAAGATAAGCATTTCCATAATAAGTATTTTAGTTGTTCTTTCCCTGTTCGGCTGCGGTAATAATGATGGAATCAGCAGCAAGGAAGCGGAAGACATCGCGATGGAACAATTCGAAAAGGATGTAAAGGAGCATAATGAAACAGCTTCTGAAAAAATAAAAATGGACGATGTCGAACTCCTTTCGAAAGAAACCAATTTTAGCAGCTCGTCCAAGGCTTGGGAGATTATATTTAATTACAAAGACGGACTTGCGAAGGAAGATGAAATCACGAATTCGATTGCTCAATATAGTGTGAATCCCGATGGGGAGATTATTCGTAAGTCGAATTCGTTCTAAGATTCTACAGCTAGAGAATAGTAACTTGATTTATCCTATTGTATATTCGGTGGCCAACTGGGTTCCACAATACGCTACGAAAGATTTGAAAAATTCTATGTCAGGAGTGTCTACCTTTGTTACGAAAAATCATCATACTAATTGGAACAATAGTATTGTTATCAGCATGCAATACCAAGGATTTCTCCTTCTCAGGTGAATCTGAACATTGGCAGGCTGACCTAACCGTCAATCAGTCCAGTGATTTTGAAAAACAGGATTTTGTCTTGGAGTACAAAGGGGAGGACATTGACTCTGTTGGTGAAATTGCCTATACCGTCGAAGGTGTTGGCGGATTTGGAAGAACGGGTGTGACCCTTGAGGAAAATGGAGTTATTCGGGACAGCGAAGAAGCAAGTCCCACGAATGCTAAGATGAGTGAAGATACTAAGGTTGAGGTAACGGTTGAGTGGAATGATCAGGAGGAAACATTTACTTTATTAAAAGATTGAAAAGGGTTTGAGTGATATGTCAGAAAAAAAGTTTCAAATGAAGTTGTGGCTGACAGCTGTGATGGCATCGATCTTCATGTTTGTTGTGACGAAACTAATATGGAAGGAAGTGAATGATTTACTATTACTGGTTTATTTAATTGTAGGCTTTCTGCTGAATCTTCTTATCTCGAAGATCATCCATTTGAAGTCAGAGGAATAGTACATAGCATTTTCCGGACAGGGAAGGGAATCATGAAAGGATTGAAATAAATGAACTACGTCAAAGACCTGCGTAAACTAGTTGGCACCAGACCCTTGATCCTCCCCGGCGCGGTCGTCATCATTTTAAACGAAAATAATGAACTGCTTCTGCAGCACCGAACGGATGGTGGTTGGGGACTACCGGGAGGATTGATGGAACTTGGTGAAAGTTTAGAAGAGACAGCAAAGCGAGAAGTGAAGGAAGAAACCGGTCTTGAGATAGGGGAACTGGCACTGGTAAGCGTATTTTCCGGTCCGGACTATTATTTCAAAGTATCAAATGGGGATGAACTGTATTCCGTCACGGCCGTCTATGTATCAAAGGACGTGAGAGGGAAGATAGAAGTGGATGAAGCAGAATCGGTTGAAGTCCGTTATTTCAAACTAAACGAATTACCCGATGAATTAACAGATGAATATAGGACTTACATAACGCCATACATAGAGCAATTAAATAAAGAATTCGAGGTGAGGGAATGATCGCTTCAGAAAGCATTTTAAGGACATGGGGGAAATTTAATGACTTTCCTATGGAGACGTTAACGAAAGTTTGGTTCTATAAACAGGGGAGCATGAAGAAACAGCGGGATGTCTCTCTTATGCGAGAGCATCGGGAACAATTCGGGATGTCTGGGAATTGCTTCGATCTCGCTCTCTGGTTACTGGATGAGTTTAAAAGAGATGGCGTCGAGGCTTATCCGGTCGGTCATAACCTGGGTTCGGAGGAGGCTCATGCGGCCGTCATTGCGCTGAACGAAAAAGGGGAACGATTTCTATGTGACCTTGGGGATCAGTGGTTGAATCCAATTTTAATAGATTACAAGAGTCCCGATTACACCAGCGAAAAAGTAGATGGTTTCTTTCCTGCCGCAAAGGTGCAGGTTCTGGATCACCCATCAGGTACCGAAATCCTCTATCATCGACCGAATGGAAAAGTATCGAAACAAGTATTCCAGACTGAACGAATAGAAATGGAAACTTTCTTAGAAGCTGCTGAGTATTCTCAACATTTGATAAAGAACCACCCATTACTGGAGTGCAGAATCCCATACCAATCTGAAACCGCTCATTGGGAGTTCTATAATTGGGAGAGCTTTCTGAGTACGACAGAAGGGCTGATGAAAGACCAAAAGTTAGCAACAGTGGAAGAATGGGCTGAAAGAATTCATGGGAAAACGGGATACAACAAATTGATTTTAATAGAAATATTAGACCATTACAGAAAGATTCCAGTTTGAAAGGGAAAATGACAATGGAAACGACAAAAATGCCAAACGTAACATTAAGAGAATTAACGTTGGACGATGCAGAAGACCGGTACCATTGGTGCCTGGATAAGGAAGTAACGAAACACCTGAACATGCCGGAGAAATATCCTCCTTTCAGTCTGGAAGAAACTCGTACCTGGATTGACTTATGCATCAACAAATCCAATGGATATGAACAAAAGGCGATCATGACGGAAAATGGCAGGCACATCGGCTGGATTGATTTAAAAAATATTGACCGCTTAAATAAGCATGCAGAACTGGGGATCGCGATCGGGGATAAAACATACTGGGGCAAAGGCTACGGATTAGCTGCCATGCGCGAGATGCTTCATTGGGGATTCGAGGAACTCGGGTTGAATAAGATTTGGCTCAGAGTAGAGATCGACAATGAAAAAGCCATCAAATCGTATAAAAAAATGGGATATGTGGAAGAAGGCATTTTAAGGCAGGACAGATGGAGAAACGGAGAGTTCGTGGATCGTTTACGTATGAGTATTCTCAGGGAGGAGTTTTTCTATGAACAAGTTAGATGAGTTTATTGAAATTGCCGGGAAGCTAAATGGAATGGGCATTACGCCACTGCTTATGGGATCGGTGGGATTGGAAGTGGTCACAGGAAAGAGCTGGGACTCACAGGACTTAGACATTCATGTGCCTGGTGATAAGAGAGGATGGGAAGTGCCGGCTGAAACATCCATATATAATTGGAGTGAGATTGTAGAGATCATGAATTCAATGGACTACACCCTGATTGACTTGCATGAACATGAATTCTCGAAAGATGGACTATCCGTGGAGTTTGGCATCATCGATACGCTGCCGGAATTTGCAGGGGTACAAATAGAAAATCTCGAGATACATAGAGTGGAAGAAGTGAGGTATTATCTGCTGAATCCGGAGCAATATTTACGTGTGTACGAGGCTTCCTCTAAAGACAGTTATCGTTCAGAACAGAATAATGATAAGGATTTGGGGAAGATCGAGTATTTGAAGAACTTGAAAAATACATAATGTGCTTGTATCAGAGGGGGAAATCCCACCTCATGAATCAAGAAATATATGTTAGCCTATGTAAGGAGAATTATAGTGGAAATAAGAACAAATAGATTATTGATACGAGAATTTGAAGTAGAAGATTGGAAAGCAGTATACGAATATGCATCAAAGAAAGACGTAATGAAGTATATTCCAGAAGGAGTTCATAGTGTAGAAGACGCGAAAGAATTCGTGAACCAAAATAGAGGTGTTCACGCTGAACATTTTCCTGTTGTCGAAATAGATACCCATACGTTAATTGGACATATGGTTTTTCATAAATATTTTGGTGATCATACATATGAAATTGGCTGGGTGTTCAATCCCTCTTATCAGCAAAAAGGATATGCCACTGAAGCTGCTAAAGGTGTCTTGGACTATGGGTTTAATACATTGGGATTACATCGGATTATCGCAACGTGCCAACCTGAAAACGTGCCTTCATACCGGGTGATGGAAAAGGCTGGAATGAGAAGGGAAGGATTTTTCAAGAAGTGTATCCCAAACGGAGATGGATGGTGGGATGAATATTACTATTCCATTTTGGAAGAGGAATGGGAGGGTTCAATGTAAAGAAAGTGAGCTGTGTGCCATGAGAATACTAACGGTTTCCTTGCTACTTATCGTAGTTATGATTGTGGGCTGTAGCAATAGCGAAGGTCTGCATAATAAAGGTTTTGAGAAGTCCATTTACTCAATGGTTAAAGATCAAAATAACAAGTACATAAAGGTTAAATCAATAGCGGATTTCAAGTGGGATAAAGCTTATTTGTTTGAGCCTTATACTCCTCAAGAGCTGATTGAAAAGCAGTTGGGGGTTGAATATGACGACCCGAGCAACATCAGTAGCAGAGACGATATCTATTTAATCATTTTCCTTAAATATTCTTATACAATTACGAAGTGGCTCATATATCAGAATGCCTGCTCATAAATCCTGGAACCGGCTCATATATCGAAAAAGTGGATTATAATGTTTGAAATCCGGCTCATAAATCTTGTGAGAGAGGATTAATCGAAACTGGTAGACCTTATGAAACCTCCTTTAAGATTGTTTTTGGTGCACCTCAGCTGAAAATGGAACCATTTCTTAATCAAATAATTAAAATCGAGTAGAAAAAGGATTATTTAAACAAGACTTGACGAATGAGACGCCCTTTTAAGATATATGGAATGGGAATCATGGGTCTTAATAATAGAAAGTGAGGCAATTCTTATGATCAATGTAATCATCCTAAACGGCGGATCAAGCTCAGGAAAAACGACGATCGCAAAATGTTTACAGAATTCATCGACTGAGTCATGGCTCAGGTTCAGCATCGACGATCTGATTGAGTCTATGCCTGAAGCCATGCTCAAGAAAGACAGTGGGATCAAGCTCGGTGAAGACGGTTCGGTCAGTCCAGGTGCAGAATTCCGGAAGCTTGAATCGGCATGGATGCACGGTATTGGAGAGATGGCACGAAGAGGAGCCAGGATCATTATCGACGATGTCTTCCTAAGTGGAATAGAAGCCCGTAATCGATGGGAGACTTCATTGGATGGACTGCAGGTACTTTGGGTTGGTGTCTACTGTGATCCTACCGTCGCAGCGGCCCGTGAAAAAGAACGTGGGGACCGTATAGAAGGGATGGCGGTGTCACAAGCTACTGTTGTGCACGAAAGCATAGATTATGATGTTTCAGTGGATACGACTAAGACATCACCGGAGGAATGCGCACGAGTGATCGTCCGAAAAATCAAATACGAAAGTTGATAGAATCCCCGGAAAAGTAGTTAAGGAGATGAAGTTGTTATGAAACAAAACAAATATGATGACGAGAATTTTTTCGCTGCATATGAACAAATGCCACGTTCAGTTAATGGGCTTGAAGCTGCTGGAGAATGGCATATTTTACGAGAATTACTCCCAGATTTACGTAATAAAAGTGTACTAGATTTAGGTTGTGGTTATGGTTGGCACTGCCGCTATGCCCTTGAGCAGCAGGCTCGTTCTGTTATTGGAGTGGATATTTCTGAAAAGATGCTTGAAAAAGCTCGTGAATTGACGGATGATCGTGGGATTTCATACATTCATAGCGCAATAGAAGATGTGGATTTTTCAATCGATCAATTTGATGTGGTCCTCAGTTCATTGGCGTTCCACTATATTCAATCGTTTGATGAGATTTGCAAAAAAATCTATACCTATCTAAAGCCAGGAGGTACATTCCTTTTTTCTGTGGAACATCCCATTTTCACTTCTAGAAACGAACAAGATTGGTACTATGATGATCAAGGGAATCGGAAGCATTGGGCAGTGGATCATTACCAATCGGAAGGTTTGCGGGAAACAACCTTCCTTACTGGAAACGTAATGAAATACCATCGTACTTTTGCAACCTATATGAATGACTTACTTCATGCGGGTTTTACAATAAGAGAAGTCAGAGAGCCTGTTCCTTCTGATGAGATGTTAAAGAATATACCCGAAATGAAAGATGAACTTCGAAGACCTATGTTTATCATCTTTTCAGCAGAAAAATAGAGGATACCTTATGTCTAATACAATTATAATTATGCTTTAGTTTTGAAAAAGGTGGATAGACGTGTTATCAAAAAAGAAAATGCTCGTTTCAGGGATCATCACATTCATCATATTATTTGCCATGATGGAAGATGGACGGGTTTGGAATATAGTGACTTGATCCACACAGAAAACAGTACCCGTCGATAATGGATATTTATGTTAAAATATATAATATCTTATTTTTTTTCCTGGAGGAAGATTCATGACTCATATATCAAAGGGCATCGTATTTGTTTTAACAGGAATTTTATTCTTATTATTATCATTCATTCTTCCGCTCCCAACCCCGTGGTGGGCGGTCATCCTGAGTGCGAGTATTATTCTAAACTGTACAGGGATTGCGTTTCTTATAAGGTTCATTCAGGAATCTGATCAGAAGGAGAAGGAGTTGGAGGAATAAGGAGAAGGATATATTGAGAGCTTCACACCTTTTTTAGGAGTGGAGCTCTTTCGCTTATTTTTTTAGAAAAAAATGGATTTACCACCGAACCCTTTTAACAGTTTATTAGTAATAGAGTTGAATGCTAAAGAGGATCAAGGGGGAGAAGAGAGTGGGAACTCATAAAATACTAATCATATTGGGACTTCTAGTACTATTATGCAGCGGTTGTGTCGCATCCAAAAAAGAAGTGAAAATGGCAGGAAACGTTAAGACCATCGGCAATAAGGTTTCAGTTAACGGTACCAGTTCATTAGAGCAGGGATCACATATTAGGATTGAATTAAAAGAGATTGAGAGTGATAAGGTGCTGGAGGAAGCCATTGTAGAAGTGGCCAAGGACAAAACATACAGTGCAAATTTCTCGAGAGATAAAAAAGATGAGAATCAAAAATTAGTGGTCTCGTTTAACCCTGAAGAACAACCTGACGATATAAAGGAGATCTACGGTAGTAATGGTGAGAATATTCGGGTGGAATCACCAGGCTTGGTAAAGGATCGTAAAGGCGGTAATGAATATACACGAATACAATTATTTGATTTTATTTATGCGGTTAAGAAAGGGAGTGCTGGTCAAAGGACCATTTTATTGGATTACTTTGATAACCCTGAAGAAACAAGTAGTGGAGGGGAGTGAATGTTGCTCAATGTTTATTGAAGAGTCAAAGGCTGAACAGATTTTTAGAGAATATAGAGACTATGTTTACAAAACAGCTTTACTATTAACAAAATCACGCAGTTTAGCAGATGATATTACACAGGAGACATTTATCCGCGTTTTGAGTAAGTACGAAATGTACGATAACACAAGGCCAATTAAACCTTGGATTTACACCATAACAATGAATGTTGCCAAAACTGTAATGAAGAAACAGAAGCTAATGAAATGTTTTACGTTCTTTTCTGATGAAGTGAGTAATGACCAAATTAATTCAGTAGAAGAGAGTTTTTTGAAGTCAGATGACATGCATGAGTTGTGGATGGCTGTCAATTCTCTTACTTGGAAAAGCAAGGAGCTCATTGTTCTACATTTTTACTCGGAATTCACATTGAAAGAATGTTCAGAGGTTCTGGGAATACCTTTAGGAACGGCGAAATCCAGGTTGAATACAGCACTGAAGCAATTGAGACGTCTCGAATTGCAGGGGGAATTTGATCTGACTAAGGCGGGGTTATATGAAGAATGATAAATTAAAGAAGTTATTTGATCATGTAGATGAAAATGAAACGTCGACAGTTGAATTCCAAACGGTTTGGAGGAAAGTACATAGAAGGGATTGGAAACGGCGACTTTTCCAATCAGCTGGTCCTAATATTGCTTTACTTATGATCATTTTAGTCCTCACCCCTCTTGCAGGTTACTACCTCATCAGTCCAGAACCGGCCACACAGTCATCTCATTCCAAGGTTAATCATGAATTGAGTGATTACGAGCTGACAGGAAAAGTATACAATTTCCCTAACCAAATCGTTATAAAGGGAGAGACTGGATTACCCGAAGGAGCAATACTTACGATTGATCACTTTAAAAGAGATGGAAAAACGCTTATTAGTAGAGAGAAAGTGACGACTACTTCAGATGGTTATTTCCAATTTACGACACACCGCCTTGAAGGAGATAAAGAATATATCGTCAAGGTGATGCTCTATCCTCATTTACAAAATGATTCCATAAAAAAACTGGTTGGACGTAAGGGAGAATATTTGAAGGAGGTAAAGAATAAGGAGAGTGTATTTCACTATCATCATAAAGAAGTCGAGTATTTTGGACTAAAGCTGGTGGGGCTTGTGAACAAGATTGATGATACACCGGAACAAATTTCAGCGGAATTTCTAATGAGTGAACAGGAGTTTGAAGCTGTTTATTGAGCTGATTCCTCCAAGTATTAATGTGAAAATAGACTTATTAACAAGTCCTCTTCACACCACAAAAAAAAGAGCTTACCAATAACACTGGTAAGCCGCTACAAAAAAAGGAATTTTTCAATTTACTAAGGGGGTCTTGCTTAAACCACTATCTTCAAGATGAAGAATATATGCTTAGTATACTATTTAATTTTGGTGAGTAAAGGGGTTATGCCTAGATGAATATTTTTTCTACCTATGTTTTGAAAGACACCATTTTCATCCCCTTATAAAAAAAGCTATGATTGAATTAAAGTTCAATTTTTCAGTGGAGGTACATATATGATCATCAGAAAACGGAAGACAGATGAAGAATTTCCTATGGAGTTGCTTCTTTTGGCAGATCCTTCAGAGAAGATTGTAAAAGAATACATTGCCAGGGGGGAATGCTATATAGCTGAGATTGAACAGGACCTTGTTGGTGTGTATGTCTTACTGCCAACCCGACCGGAAACCGTCGAGCTGGTGAATGTGGCGGTTGCAGAAGAACTGCACGGGAAAGGGATTGGTAAACAGCTGGTGATGGATGCCGTTAAGGTGGCCAAAGAGAGAGGTTATAAGACCATTGAAGTGGGTACCGGGAATTCAGGCCTCGGCCAGTTGGCCCTTTATCAGAAGTGTGGTTTCAGGATCGTTGGGGTAGATTTGGATTTTTTCACCCGGCACTATTCTGAAGACATTTTTGAAAATGGAATCCAAGTCAGGGATATGATCCGATTGACTCAGGATTTATAGAAAGAGCCCCTTCCTACCGAGGAACGGGGCTCTTTCAACATGCTTAAGGAATCAATAATATCTTCCCTGTACTCTTTCTGCTTTCCAAATACTCATGAGCTTTTGCGCCTTCGCTTAAAGGAAAGACCGTTGGTTCAGAAACCTTCAACTTTCCTTCTTGAATCCATCCGAACAACTCATGTGAGCGGGTCACCCGTTCTTCGTGAGACGTCAAGACATTCCACAAATCCCCGCCTGTCAGGGTTTTCGAAGTGTCCATCAACATCCGCGGATCAACCGGAACAGGATCACCACCCGCCATACCGAAGAAGACAACCGTCCCTCCGATGCGAGTTGATTCGAAACTGTCCATCAATGTCGAACCAACTGATTCATATACCACGTCGACACCGTTACCATTTGTCACATCCTGCACGCTCTGTTTCCAGTCTTCACTGTATAAAAACATATGGTCGGCCCCAACCGCGAGTGCCGCCTGCCTTTTTTCTTCTGAAGAGGTTAACCCGATGACTGTGCCGCCCAATATCTTGATGATTTGGACGAGGAGTTGTCCCACTCCGCCCGCAGCGGCATGGACTAAAACGGTATCCCCTCTCTTGATGCTATAGCTGTCTTTCGTTAAGTAATGTGCAGTCAGACCTTGTAACAAGAGGGATGCAGCCGTTTCGTACGAAATTTCATCCGGCAGCGGAATGGCTTTTTCCTTTGGCACAGCCACCAGTTCAGCATTCGCATAAGGTACATCAGCAAAAGCGATGCGGTCCCCAACGGCCATTCCTTGCACGTTGGCTCCAACCTTTTTGATAACACCTGCTCCTTCATACCCACAAATGTACGGTGGATCTCCTGCCAAGTGATAATTCCCTTTTCTTCTATATACATCTGCGAAATTCAGCCCGATCGCCTTCATTTCCACTAATACATCATCCGATCCCATTTGGGGAGAATCAATCTCCTGATAGTGGAGGACATCCGGTCCGCCGAACTTTTCAAATACGAGTGCCTTCATTATGTACTCTCCTCTATAAAATCATTTCTTTTTTAGTTTACCCACTTCACTGCTGTTTGACTAGGAAAGAGCTTATATGAAACATAACCGTATGGCCAATGGGATAAGCAATCATAACCCTTTAGAGGTAATGTATAATACTGGAAGAGATCAAATTTGGAGTACTACTCTAAATAAACAGCGATTCATCTTTCTCTACTGTTTTTACTTTTTTAAAAAAACTAAAGCCAATTCGTCTTTTCAGTTGTCTAATTAATGAAAGAAGATAAAAAGGGGTGAAGAACATTAGTAGATTAGTAAAGAAAGCTCAAAAAGGCGATGATAAGGCGTTTTTAAAACTTTTTCAACGATTTGAAGAAGATATATACAGAATGGCGTATGTGTATGTGAAAAATGAAAATGATGCATTAGATGTAGTACAAGAGGTCGCATACCGCGCTTTTAAGAATATTGAAACGTTAAAAAATCCTGCGTATTTTAAAACCTGGTTAACAAAAATAGCGATTACTAGTGCACTAAATATATTGAAAAAAAATAAAAAAGTGGTCCAACTTAAACCAGAATATGAGGAATACATCGGATTAGAAGATCAGGACACTCTCCTTAGTATGACTCTTCATGAGTTACTGGAGAAATTAAATGAAGAAGAGAAAAGTCTCGTTACCCTAAGATTCTATGAAGGGTATTCCTTTAAAGAAATTGCAGAGATACTCGAAATCCCCCTAGGTACTGCGAAGACGATCTTGTACCGTGCGTTAGGTAAACTTCGAAAGCACATGAAGGAGGCTGATACTTGTGAGTAACATCAAGCAGGAACTAAACAAAATTCCCATTCCACGAACCCTGCACGAACGGTCAAAAATGGGAGTGAGAAAAGCACACCTCGAAAAAGGTGGAAGAGTTAACAGGTTTATTAAGAAAAACATTGTATCAGTTATTCTTGCGGCTTCTTTAATCGTTCCAACAGGAGCCATTGCTTATCAAACGATTCTGGCTGATGAGCTCTATGGTTCATTTGAAAATGTTAAGGCTCATCTTTCGAGTGCCACAATGGAAGGATATCTGCTTTTGGATGCAAAATTGACTCAAGCTCAAGGGGACATGGAAAAAAAAGAGTTCAAGCGCTTTAAAGAATTATTAAATGTAGTAACGAGTGCGAAGGTAGAGTATGGAGATAAATATGGAAACATTGATTATTCAAAGGTTCCGTTTAAAAAGCTGACTGAACTGAAAAACACCTTATATGAGATACAGCCTTTCTATGATCAACTTAATGGACAGAAATCAAGCAAAGAAATATTGTCACCTGATGAATATGAAGAATATATCGAAGCGATTATGATATATGAGCAAACTATGGCTCAAAGTGGAATGAAAGAATCCGATGAAATCGATAGACTCTCTGATGATCAAAAAGAAATCTTTTTAGAAGCTCAAAATGTACTGAGAAAAGTAAATGAAAAACAATTAGATCAGTAAAATATCACAACCAGTTTAAATTCGACTAGAAACAATACCTTAAGAGCTTCACAAGGCGCTTACTCATTAGAGTGAGCGTTTTTTGCATTGAGTAGGGTACTTCCAGGTGCCTATGCCACTTCAAAGTGCGTTCTTCCCAAAGAATTAGCTATCTATAATAATGGGTACAAATATTTATGAGAAGTACGCACATTAAAGTCATGTAGGTACTTTTTTGTAACCTAAGAACTATTAAGTGCCTATATACCTTTCAAACCTCTTCGGTGAAATCCGGTAGGTACTGTTTGAAAAGCTAAAGTGAATTATGAAGGTCATTTGTCGGCGGGATGATTCTAGATGGAATCGGCTTGATCCATACCCCATGGATCGGCGCTATCATGGTGGCAGGAGCTGTACTGTTAACAGCTTGGCTTCGGGGGATCGAACGGAAACCAGTGTTGAGAAGGTAGCGTTGGCTGAATTTTAGAATCATTGTTTAAGGAACATTTCAAAAATACGAAATGTTCCTTTTTTTAATGCTATAATATGTTTGGATAAATAAGGGAGTTGTCATCGTGGAATTTATATCGTTACCGGTCATATCGATTGCACTATTCATATTAATCATACATAGCATTGAAACGCTTGCATATGCTGTCAGGTTATCCGGGGCAAGGGTGAAGTTAATCGCTTCCGGTCTTTCGTTGTTTAATATGATGGTCATTGTTTCAAGAATGTCGAATATGATGCAACAGCCATTTACAGGCGGTCTCACCGATTCTGCACCTGAGGGCCGAAAATTAGAAGTGGTAGAAGAGCAATTCAGGGTCCTGATTGGTGCCTCGACTTTAGGGACCATCATAGGGATCGTGTTATTGCCTACGTTTGTTGCATTGTTTTCGAGGGGGATTATCCATCTTTCAGAGCAGGGAGGTTCTGTGCCTAGATTGATCAAGCTTGGGTTTCAAAATGATCTTTATAAAAGAGGGATCCATCATTTTGCCAAGCCGGGTCGAAGATATTTAACCGGAATCAATTTCAGGGCCATTCCAAAGAGGCTGTTTTTCATCAATATGATGATTACGGCGGTTTATACGATAGGTGTTTTATCAGCGCTATATGCTGCCCTTATCGTACCTGATCGACATGGCAGTGCCACCATGGCTTCGGGGTTGATCAATGGGATCGCAACGATTTTATTGACGCTGTTCATTGACCCGAAGATATCCGTCATGGCTGATGATGTGGCAAATGGGAAGGGGAATTATCAAGAATTAAAAGGTCTTTCCATCATGATGGTTATATCCAGACTGTTCGGGACAGTGCTCGCCCAACTTATCTTTATCCCAGGCGCATACTATATTGCCTGGATGTCTCAGTTTTTTGTTATGAAGTAAGGAGGAGGAATTCCATGTCTGGAAGTACATATTTTTACGCATTGGCAGTGATTGGGCTCCTTTTTGTGATTCCATTTTTCATCATAAGGGGCATTAAGCAGGGGAGAAAACTCTCTGCTATTTTTACATCCAATGTCATGCTCGTGGTTTTGCTTTTTATCGCATTAGGGGAAGTGTTGAAGACTTTTCTGCCCGAATCATTCATGACGTATTATAATCAGATTTTCTTTCTAGGTATCATCATACTAATCGTTTTGCCGCTAATCCTATTATTCTTTTACACTGTGAAAAAAGATATTCACAAGTGGAAGGATCCTAATGAATATAAATACCAGTGGCTATTCAAATTCAGGTACCTACTAATGGCTTCTTTAGGTGCTCTGTTCATCGGAGCGTTGTTTCGATTTTATCAGATTTTCATTATTCTTTTTCATCCTTGATGAACCGGGAAAAGGGGAGTGCATCATAGGTTTCAGAAATAAATCCTTTAAGACCAATCTAAAAAAACTATCAAAGTATGTAGGGGGAAATAAATGGGGAATCAAAAGTGGCTGTGGATACTTGGCATTATCTTCTTGCTTCTCACCGGATGTCAGGGGGCAGATCAGACTGCAGAGCCTACTGATGGAGACGATTCTGAACTGGGTGCCGATGTGGTGGATATGCATGGCGGAATTACAGGTATGGATAAGATGGAGAACTATTTTCAACAGGTCGAGAAGAAAGAAAAAGGGGATTTGCGGCTCGTCTATTATTCTATAGAAGGCGACCCGATTTTAAAGGATTTATCATATGACGGTAAACGAATAAAAGTGAAAAACGACTATTCAAGAGATCAATATGGAAATGGAGGCGTGGATACTTTTCAATGCGGAAAAATGAAAAAGGAAGAAAACCCAACCAATCTGACGTATTATTTGACGGATTGTGAGGGAACCCACGGGGATATGAGTGATGTTCTAACTGTTTCTTATAATGTAAAACAACAAGATGTGTTTGACGTAGAATTAACGTATGGGAAAAATGGAGAAAAACAGTCTATAGGACTAAATGATGAGGAAAAACAAGAAGTATACAAGCAGCTGGTCTTGGCGAATTATTTAAATACAAAACTCTCCAGTGATACATGCCCCAAAGAATCACAACCTGATACCTACTCCATGCACGTGAAGATAAACGGGGCAGATCGTACGTTCAAATGGGACTCCTGTGAATCTAGTAAAGAATCAAAAAAGTTTACCAACATCGCAGAGTACATCATTCATGCATCTGAAAAAACGATCGTAAGCAGTGAAAATATCATTTATGGTTATATCTTATCAATCGAGAACAATCAGTTATTGATTGGAGAGGATATGACTGCCATCGATTATGAATCGATGAAAAATGTTAAACCAGAAGAACTGGGTAATTATATTTTCACCATTTTATACGTGGAAACCGATGATGTAGAGGAGTTTTCAGAGGGAGATAAAGTTGCTGTGGAGGTCTACGAGGTGGTAGAAGAGGGCTCTCCTGGAAGAGTTAGGGCTGGTGATATTAAGAAGATAAGAGAATAAGAATAGTTAAAGGTGGATCTTCAGAAGATCGTTATTCTAAGAAAAATATTGAGTTACTCCAAGAGGTTAGAAATAATTGAGCGAAACATCCCTGCAGGCGGAGAAGGCCCTCCTTGGCGGGGATGTTTCTTTAGTGGCTAATGTTCATTATTTCAGGTTGAAGATTCAAAATATTTATGAAATAATTACCAATACTAGTATAAGAAAGGAAGAAACCTATGATCCCGATTATTTTTCTGAATCCATTCGATCATTAGACCTCATTCATCGTGTGGAAACCCCCTTAAGATGAGCGAATTACTAAGAGTAAATTGTTCATAATTAAGGAGGATTTTTATACATGAATAGACAACTAATCATCTTGTTGACAGGCAGGATCATCACAAATTTTGCCGACAGCTTTTACATGATCGCGACGATTTGGTACGTTAAATCTGCCACGGCATCTCCCTTTTTAATCGGCTTGACAAGTGCTGTGGCGATTCTTCCCGTAACGATACAATTTCTATACGGTCCCATCATTGATCGTTTTTCAAAGAGGAAGATTCTTTGTGTAGCCATGCTTGGGCAGGGGGCGTTGGTCAGTATTATCTCTGTCTTGTATTATTCAAATCTCTTATGGTTGCCACTGTTATTTACATTGATGTTTGCCGCACTTTCTTTATCAGAATGTACCTATCCGACCGAAAGTGCTTTGATTGAGAGCCTTACTCCACATGATAAGCTGACGAAGGTAAATTCAATCTTTTCCTTTTCCTATCAAACCCTTGATATCATTTGCGATGCAGTATCGGGAATACTGATTACTCTTGTCGGGTTAGGGATTGTTTATGTGACGAACAGCGTTTTATTGATCGGGACGGGAATGCTGTTTTTAGTTTATTTAAGAGTCCCCAGGTCGAAAAAGGAAACCGAAGTGGGAACCGTTCGCTTCATCAGACAGTACAGGGAAGATTTCAAAGAAGGATTCAAGGTCGTGAAAGAACGTCATACCCTTCTAAGTATTGTGTTCGGCATCATCGGGATGAATGTGATGGCGACTATGGGGATTGCCATGCTTCCGGTTATTTCGGATTCATCTGCAGAATACGGATTCTGGTTGACGGCCATGTCTTTAGGTACTCTGGTAGGGACCATTCTATCCAGTAAAATAGAGAAGTTTGCGCTTAATCGTATCTTGCCGCTGCTGTCTTTATGGTCGGGGTTGTGTTGGGTACTGGCGTTTGTATTGATTGACGTTTCACTCCTGTCTTATCTATTGTTTGCTTTATCATGGATGGGAATCGGCATCATAGGGATCTATGTGCAAACCTTGATTCAAATCAACCTTCCAAAGGGATATATAGGGATTGGCTTTGCGTTCATTTCATCGCTGCTTGGTTCTTTGAGTCCTTTAGGCTACCTGCTCGGTGGTGTGATCGGAGAGTTCACTTCAGGAAGCTTCCTGTTGGGGGTGTCAGGGGTAGGTTACCTGGCATTTGCCCTGTACTTCAAGTTGAACCCCAAGCTAAGAAATTTGCACAAGCCTTTAAGCGTTCGTTTTGAAGAATTGTAATCCATCGGGTTTCCCATTACGGGAGACCTTTTTTAAAAAGCTGAAAAAGGGGTGTAAGGATGAATAGATGGGAAAGAAAATTACTGAATACAGAACGGGGAGTATTTGAGGTATTCATAAAAGGGCTGGGAGATCCCCTATGCGTCACTCATCATTATTCCGAGTTCAACCAGACTGGCGACTACTTTGCAGAGGGATTCACACGTACCAATCAAGTCTTCTTGATTAATTTACGGGAAGCAGGTCACTCAGAGAAAGCAAAGGAACCCTATGAGCTGAGCATGCTGGAAACCATATTTGATTTGGAGGCGGTCCGGGAAGCGCTAGGGTTTCCGCATTGGGGATTTGCCGGTCACTCTACTGGAGGAATGTTAGGAATCCTATACGGCATTCACTTCTCGAATAGCCTGGACTTCACTGTGATAGTCGGGGCAGCAGCGAGAGAGTATATGACCTTCTCGGAAGATTGCATTTACAACCCTTCACACCTTGATTACGACAGGATGCAAGAACTGATTGA
The DNA here is from genome assembly GCA_963787015.1 of uncultured Bacillaceae bacterium. Taxonomy (GTDB): domain Bacteria; phylum Bacillota; class Bacilli; order Bacillales; family Bacillaceae_B; genus Rossellomorea. The sequence goes on along the minus strand of CAWBBM010000017.1, from coordinate 104,866 downwards.
AACGTTGAAACGACCGGACTTGTCACTGGAGAAGAGAAAAGAGCTTTCAACGGAAAGGACGAAATTGTCTTTACATAAACCTGAGAAATATAGGGAGCTTTTTTCCCTCGATATCCATAAAGGGATGTCTGCTCCTCGGATGAACTTCTTCATCCGTGAATTACACGTATATGATGTCACGAGAAAACTGGGGTTCATCACAGTCCCAACATTGATTATGTGTGGACGACACGATGTGCAGTGTCCATTAACGTACTCGATTGAAATGGCGGAAGCGATACCGGAGTCCAGATTGGTCATCTTTGAGGGTAGTAATCATTATCCGTTCTTGGAAGAGGCAGACCGGTTTGCGGATGAGTATGAGTTGTTTGTGAAGACAAGGAAATAGTGGAGGTATAGAGGATGTCCGTTTATGAAAAGAGAATAAGAGAAGTGTACCCGGAGTTCACGATCACTCACAGCGAAGTGAATGAAATCGGTCAGAATAATGATGTACTCATCGTTAATGGTTCCCTCGTGTTCAGGTTTCCGAAGTACATGGAAGGAATCAGGAAATTAAAGAAAGAAGCAAGAGTGTTGGAGAGTTTGAAGGGGAACCTCTCATTACAGATCCCATTCCCCCTTTATCAATCCATGGAACCTGAAGAAGTCGGGAAAGTATTCACGGGATACAAGATGATTGAGGGTGAACCTCTGTGGCCCGTGGTGTTTAAGGATAATGAAGAACATAGGCAAAAAATCGCTTCCCAATTGGTGGGTTTTTTGACTGAATTGCACTCCCAGTCTGTTGATGATTTAGGGATTGAGAAGAAAAGGATCGGTGATATAAGGAGTTCAGTTGTAGATCTATATGATCGGTTCAAGGAAAAGCTTTTTCCCCATATGAATGAAAAAGCAAGGGTGGAAGTCCGCCGGCATTTCGACTCATTTCTTTCCAATGATGGTCTTCTGGACTTCCAACCCGTACTCATTCATGGAGACTTCGGCTCATCAAATATTCTTTGGGATCCAACACGCTATGAGGTTTCCGGTATCATCGATTTTGGTGAAACGGAGGTTGGAGACCCAGCCTATGACTTCGCAGGATTATTATCCAGCTACGGTGAACCATTTGTCAGAGATTGCCTGACAGTGTATCCCGGTGGAGATCAGATATTTGAAAGGATGAGCTTTTATCGGGGGACATTCGCCTTGCAGGAAGCGCTCCATGGACTTGAGAATGATGATCCGAGAGCATTTGAGAATGGGATGAAGGAGTACAGATGACTACGTTTTAAAAAAACGATCTTAGTAAATGGAAGATAGAGCAGGAGATCATGAATTCAAATCCAGCTTATAATCGCTTATCCAAAAATAAAGCAGGACATTGATTACCATGATATATATTCTGAGTATAAAGAATGTGAACAACTGGGTATCATCCGGCTTCTCATCAAAAAGGACAGTAGTTACATAGGACTGGTGGATTACACTATAAAGATGATAGCCATTCACTATTGCCGTAATGTGCATCAAAAGAAAACAGAATATCAAAGCGAGTACATATTTTGTGTTGAGGTGAATGAGATAAAGTGAATACAATACCCCTCCGCCTCCTAACGTCAATACGATTGCTGACCAACTAGGGATGTTTCTAGTCTTTAATTCTATAGCTCCGCTTATCATAGATAATCCACCGTAGATAACAGCAAGAGTCGTCCCGATCAAAAAGGTCGTAGTCATTGTCTTCCTCCAATATAAATTTGATAAACTAATTAAAATATAGGGGGTTAACCCCACGTCAAAGGTTTTTTTCAAAAAGAGGTGAATATAGATGAAAATTGGAGAGTTCGTAACCTTACTTCAGACGACCAAGGATACAGTTAGGCATTACGAGGAACTAAATTTAATTACTCCAAAGTGGAATAAGATTATAAGGAATTTGGGTGAGAAGGAATCCTGGATTTTCGAGTGGCAGATCTAAGAATAGAGTGAAGGGAAATTCGGTACTGGATTAATGAAATATAAATAAATCCCCTATAAAAGTCTGTCGTTCAACTTCAATAGGGGATGACGAATCTATTTTTTTAGATCAATGATAATTGGCTCGAGTTCGATTTCAGTATGACCTTTCCCGGACATCAGACTTGCGATTTCAACGGGCTCAATAATGAGCTGGCTCGCACCTTCCTGAATGGTTCCAAATTCCGTAGTACCTTCAAGCGTTTTCCCGTTATCTTCTGAAAAACCGCCGCCTCCCGTTCCTTCCATGTAGATATGACCCAGATCATCCTTCACCTTGAAAACCGGGCTTACATTGGGCCACTGTTCGAGAAGGGAGTCTGATACTACCTGTTCATAAGCCATCACCGTCGAAACTTCTGTGAATTCAACTGATTTTAACGTGAAGTTTACGTCTTTCTTTTCAACAGTCTCATTTACGAGTTGAACGTCTCCCTCCAGACGGTTCAATGAAAAGGCAAATGACCAATCTCCATCGACTTCCACATCATTGGAAGTGCTGTAAAGAGTCTGTGGTTCCCAGGTAATCTCCACCTTTTCTGGATAGTTTCCGCCTTTAAAGCTAGGGGTGATGGTGGACAAACCGACATAGCGGGTATCGCTGATCTTCGTGATTTTACTGCTTCCCCCGCTTCCAATCGCACCTGCGATGTCGAACCAATGTCCTCCGCTGTGGATGTCTTCCCCAAAGTCTTTATCAGTTTCGATCGCATAGGATACCGTTATATTTGTGCCGTCATACACGGCGTTATCAATCATGACGGTCACCCCGTTACTCGTTTCTGCCAGGCCGATATCAGTCGAGAACTCGCCAAACTCTTTGTATGTCTCGTCATTACTGAAATACTGTATGACATCATCCATGAAGGGAACCTGTGATGCCAAGGAAGGGTAGGCATAACCTGCAGCAGTGGAGATTCCGATCAGCATTACGGATGCCACCGCGATATTCCTCCATATGTGCTTCTTTTCACGTTTCTGCAGTACATGCTGTTTCACGCGCTTTTTTTCCAACTCTGTCACTTCTTCGAGTTCAAGTGAATCTATATCTAACTCCATCCAATCCTTCATGCTCATACAAGTCGCTCCTTTAATTTCACATTTGACGCTAATTTTTTCTTTCCACGATATAAACGGTTATCCACAGCCGCTTTCGAAAGGTTTAACTGATCCGCAATTTCCATATTGGTTAAGTCCAGATAATACTTCATCATGAAGATGTCACGGTCCAGCTCCTCCAGCTGACTGATCGCTGCTAATAATTCATTTTTTTCTTCCCGTCGCATTACGGAAGTATCGGTCTCAAGAGTGCTTTCTTTCTCTAGGAGGGATTCGGCCGACTGCTCACGGGTGTTGCGTTTTTCTGTCTGACGGTATCGGTCGATTGCTTTGTATTTCGTGATCATGCCGATCCATTTTTTGAAGTCCTCTGTCTCACCTTTAAACTGATGAGCGTTTTGCCAGACAGTAAGGAATACATCATTGATGCATTCATCAATGTCCAGCCGGTTCCCGTTGAGTAAAATTTTCGTGGCAATGGTTTTCACAAGTGGCATGTAAGCATCGATAATATATTCCAATGCGTCCTCTTTTTTCTTTTTTAACCTTTTGATGAAATTGGTTGGTGAACTTTTCATTTACTTCGCTCCTTATATGGTTGAAAGGCCTTTACATTATGTACAACGAATGGAATTAGGAGTTATTCTCAAATTAAATGGAATTTTTTAATTGATAAAACCAGTATATATGTATTTTTTTATACAATTGAGGTTGGTTTAAAAAAATTACAAAATGGTTAATTTTGTAATTTAACGCAATTATAGATGAAAATGACGCAATCAAGGTCGTTTTTGACGCAATTCCAATCCTTTTTGACGCAATAATAAAAAAAATGACGCAATCAACATCAATTCTGACGCAATTGTGATGAAAAATGACGCAATCAAGATGATAAGTATACTCGGAATGCCTTTTTAGAATTGGTTTTTAAGGAGAGGAAAGGAATATTTCTTGATAGGGGAATCTTTTTCTAAAGAAATAATTCATTTTAGATCATTTTTTAGCAACCAAGTGCATTTTTACAAACAAAACAAACCTGCCGTCAAAGGCACTAACGCCTCTCCAACAGGTTCACCCATCAAATCTAATCATCCTCATACTCCAACTCAAGCGTAATCTGCGTTGTCGTATAAAAGTACATCTCCCGGACTTTCAACTGAAAGTTTCTATCATGCAATTTGACCGTTTTGTTCTCGATGATCTTCTTAATGAGTTCCTTGTTTCCATAGACCGTTTCCAAGTCCTTGGTCAAAAGGCTCCGCAAATCTTCGCTCAACCGATCCTCGGTTTCGTGTATACTGAGTAATTCCACTTTTGTTTTCGTCGTGTTGATGATCTTCACTTTCACTTCCTGTATAGTGAGTTCGTCTTCATTTTCGTGGTTTAATTGCTTATATTCTTCTTGCAGATAGGAGAGGGTGTTTTTCAGTTTGCTGATATCGTTTTTCTGTTCTTCTATCTTTTGGGCATGTTTTTCATGCATGGTGCCGAACATGAAGAGGAAGATCATCCAACTGATAATGCCTCCTACGACCATTCCGGCGAAGAACCGCTGCCAGGAGGGAAGCCGGTAAAAGGGTGGGATCCTCATGACGGCATATGCTCCTGCGTCAGCCAGGTAATGATCATGGCAGCTGTGTTGGCCCCTCCGAGAGCTGACAAAATCCAGAGGAATTGTTTGAACAGTTCTTTCGTTTCTCCATTTAAAAAGCCTTTTTCAAAGCTGTAAACCGTGTCGAATGTACCGCCGATCGCAGCGATGATGGCCCAGATGCGCAGGAAATCAGATAGTCGTCTCATTTCAATGAATAAAGGCTGCCCCATGGCGAAGGAGGCTAACCCGCCGAGGAGCGATCCCCCGAGCAGTACCCCCATAGCGATAAAGAAGCTTTTGAATAGTTCGGGAAAGAAAGCTTCTGCCATTTCATCATCTCCATCTATTACGTGTCTTTACGATAACTATATGGGAATCAGGGACAAGATATGAGGGAGAACATATTTTCTTTTTTTCGGTTTCTTTCCTATAATAAAAGTATATTGAGAAAAAGGTTGTGCATAACATGTCATTTGTTCATTTACAAGTAGCGAGTGCCTACAGTCTCTTGTCTAGCACGATATCGATAAATGGACTTGTACATAAAGCGAAGGATTCAGGGTATAAAGCACTTGCTTTAACCGATAAAAATATGATGTATGCCGCCATACCTTTTTATAAGGCGTGTTTAAAAGAAGGGATCAAACCGATCATCGGCTTGACCGCAGATATAGCATCAGACGAAGAAGGACGCTCCCATCCCCTCGTATTGCTCGTGAAAAATCAAAGGGGATATCAAAATCTTTTAAAGATCTCGAGTGCAATCGGGGCGAAGTCGAAAGAGGGGATCCCATTGAAATGGCTGCAATCCTATAGTGAAGGATTGATTGCCATCACTCCGGGGGTCAAAGGTGAGATTGAACGTCTACTACTGAATGGTGATCGGGAGAAGGCGAAGGAACGCATCAGCGGCTTTCAACAGATGTTTGGGAGGGATTCCTTTTATCTAAGTTTGCAAAAGCATGGTCTCCCGTCAGAAGACGAACTCATTCCATTAGTAACGGCACTGGCAGGAGAAACGGGTACGGAAATGGTTGCGACCAACGATGTACAGTATCTTGACCAGTTGGATCATTTTGCCCATGAATGCATGGGAGCGATCCGGGACGGGGTGAAGCTGTCGGAAGATGACCGGGACGTACTTGAATCACAGGAGTATTATTTCAAGACGAAGGATCAGATGGTGGAGTTATTTTCTGACCATATCTCTGCCCTTGAAAATACGATGAAAATAGCAGAACAATGTCATGTGGATATCCCTTTCCATCAACAGCTCCTCCCGAAGTATCCTTTGCCTGATGGCGAATCTGCTCTTCAGAAACTGACCCATCTTAGTGAAAAGGGACTAAGTGAAAGAGTGGAGTCGATCTCTGATGAGTATATCGAGCGGTTGGATTATGAGCTTGAGGTCATTGGCAAAATGGGATTCAGTGATTACTTCCTGATTGTCTGGGATTTCATGAAGTATGCGAAAGAACAGAAAATCCTGACCGGACCGGGAAGGGGATCGGCAGCAGGGTCGTTGGTATCCTACGCCTTGAACATTACGGATGTGGATCCGATCGAGCATCAGCTGTTATTTGAACGATTTCTGAATCCTGACCGGGTGACGATGCCCGATATTGATATCGACTTCCCTGACCACAGGCGGGATGAAGTGATCGAATATGTGGAAGGGAAGTATGGAAGCCTTCACGTTGCCCAGATCATTACGTTCGGTACATTTGCAGCGAAGGCCGCACTCCGTGATACAGGACGTGTATTCGGCCTGAATATGAAGGAGCAGGAGCAGCTCTCCAAGCTTGTGCCCAATCAGCTGGGGATCACGTTGAAGGAAGCCTATGATCAGTCGAAGGGCTTCCGTGAATTTGTAACGGGATCCGATCATTATAAGAAGTTATTTGAGACAGCTTGTACATTAGAGGGACTACCGAGACATACGTCCACTCATGCGGCGGGAGTTGTGATGAGTGAAGCACCGTTAGTCCAGTGGGTGCCAATCCAGGGTAGTGCTTCCGGAATCCACCTGACTCAATTCTCCATGGATATCCTCGAAGAAATTGGCTTGTTAAAGATGGATTTCCTGGGCCTTCGCAATCTGAGTATACTAGAAAGAATCGTGAAGAACGTTCAAATAGGAACCGGTCAATCGTTCTCCCTTGATTCGATACCCATGAATGATTCGGAAACATTCGAGTTATTAAGCAAGGGACAAACGAATGGGATCTTCCAGCTTGAATCGGAAGGGATGCGAAATGTGTTAAAGCGTCTTAAGCCCAACTCCTTTGAAGACATTGTGGCTGTGAATGCTTTGTATCGTCCCGGTCCGATGGAGAACATCCCCACCTATATCAAACGAAAGCATGGTGGGGAAAAGGTGGACTATCCTCTGCCAGATTTAAAACCGATTCTGGAAATGACTTACGGGGTTATTGTCTATCAGGAACAAATCATGCAAATTGCTTCGAAAATGGCCGGTTTTTCTCTAGGAGAAGCAGATTTATTACGTAGAGCCGTGTCCAAGAAGAAAAAGGATGTTCTTGATCAAGAGAGAGAACATTTTGTTTCTGGTGCGATTGGGAAAGGCTATGACGAAGATGTCGCCCATACGACTTATGACCTGATTGTGCGATTCGCTGATTATGGTTTCAACCGCTCGCATGCTGTTGCCTATAGTATGATCGCCTATCAACTCGCTTATCTAAAAGCCCACTATCCTGCCTTTTTCTTATCTTCCCTCTTAACCTCGGTGGTAGGGAATGAGACGAAGGTGGCTCAATACATCCGGGAAGCAAAGCTGTATGACATAGAGATCCTGACGCCGTCCATTAATACGAGCCAGTTTGTCTTTACTGTTGAAGGGAAGGACCGGATTCGTTACAGCTTAGGAGCCATCAAGGGAATCGGTGCAGCAGCGCTGAAGGAAATCATCCGGGCGAGAAAAGAAAAACCGTTTCAGGACTTGTTTGACTTTTGCATGAGAGTGTCTTCCAAAACGATTAACCGAAAGATCCTGGAAAACCTAGTCTTATCAGGTGCGTTTGATGAGTTTGACGTCGACCGGGCCACATTGCTAGCAAGCTTGGATGTGGCCGCTCAGCATGCCGAACTCGTCAATCCTGAAGGTGATCCTGATTTGTTCCATGAAGAAGAGGCTTTCCTGTTAAAGCCTAAATACGTGGAAGTGGAAGCGATGACCATCGATATGAAGCTTCAATTAGAGAAGCAGGTGCTCGGGCTTTATTTATCTGATCACCCGGTTACTTCTTATCGTTCCCTGTACACCGATCTTGGCTTACCGCAAATTGCTGATCTAAAGAAGGGTGCGAAACTCACATTCGGCGGTTATATTACAGCGGTGAAATCAATCCGGACCAAAAAAGGGGAAGTGATGGCCTTCCTTGAAATCGGGGATGAAAGCGGTGAGATCGAAGCCGTGGTGTTCCCGAATGTGTACAAGCACAACATGACACATCTGAAAGAAGGGAACATCCTTCTATTCAGTGGCAACGTAGAGAATCGTAATGATAAGCAACAGGTCATAGTGAATCAATTGGAAACGATGGAAGACGTACAATCGAGAGTGAAAGAAAAGAAGCAAATACTTTATTTAAAGATTGAAAGTGGCCAGGACGGGGACGCATGTATGCAGCAGATTCACCATGCCATTAAACGATTTAACGGGCAGACGAATGTGATCGTCTATTATGAACGGGATAAAAAAAGTGTCCAACTTCCCGATCATTTACGTGTGAGCCCGTCTAAAGAGGCTCTCGGGGAATTGCACCAAATTCTGGGTAGGGCAAATGTCATATTACAATAACCTACTTTACTAAAACCACTATTTATATTATTGTTTAATAGAAAAAGGTGGTCTGACCACCTATGAACTTTATCATTTTCCTTTCGAAAATATATATCGTTTACCTTTAGGAGATTTGTGATCGTGGATCAATAGAATGTACAGAAACAAAAAGGAGTGGGACAATTTGTCATTACGTGAAGAAGCTCTGCATATGCATCGAGTGAATAAAGGAAAACTAGAAACGAAATCCAAGGTGGAAGTGCGAAATGCCGATGACTTGAGCTTAGCTTACTCACCTGGAGTAGCCGAGCCTTGTAAGGTCATATATGACAAGCCGGAGACGGTCTATGACTACACGATGAAGGGAAACATGGTAGCCGTTGTATCCGATGGTACGGCTGTTCTTGGCCTCGGTAACATTGGACCGGAAGCTTCTCTTCCTGTTATGGAAGGAAAAGCGGTGCTATTCAAGAGCTTCGCCGGTGTAGATGCGTTCCCGATCTGTTTGAACACAACCGAGGTGGACAAGATTGTCGAGACGGTTAAACTTCTTGAGCCTACATTCGGTGGAGTGAATCTAGAAGATATCGCAGCTCCGAATTGCTTTGAGATTGAAGAACGTTTAAAGAAGGAAACCAATATCCCGGTATTCCACGATGATCAGCATGGGACTGCGATCGTTACTGTGGCGGGACTTGTGAACGCTCTCAAGATTGTCGGAAAGAAGATGTCGGAAATTAAAGTCGTGGCAAACGGCGCCGGTGCTGCGGGTATGGCCATCATCAAGCTTCTTTACCGGTATGGAGTGAGAGATATCATTATGTGCGATTCCAAGGGAGCGATTTATGAAGGTCGCCCTGAAGGAATGAACGGTATTAAAGAAGAAGTGGCGAAATTTACGAACCGGGATCACCTCAAGGGAGGACTTTCGGAAGTGATGAAAGACGCTGATGTATTTATCGGTGTGTCCGTTGCAGGTGCCTTAACGGAAGAGATGGTTTCCTCTATGAAAAAAGATCCAATCATCTTCGCTATGGCGAATCCTGTCCCTGAGATCATGCCTGAGCTTGCGAAAGCAGCTGGAGCGAAGGTTGTAGGGACTGGCCGTTCTGATTTTCCAAACCAGGTGAATAATGTTCTGGCGTTCCCTGGAATTTTCCGCGGTGCACTTGATGTCCGTGCTACCCACATTAATGAAAAGATGAAGCAAGCGGCTGTAGAAGCGATTGCCGAGTTAATCAGTGAAGACGAATTGAATGCAGATTATGTGATCCCGGCTCCGTTCGATAAGCGAGTGGCACCAGCTGTTGCAGCTGCCGTTGCCAAGACGGCGATGGAAACAGGTGTAGCCCGCTTGAAGGTTGACCCTGAAGAGATCCGTAAAAAGACGGAAGATTTAGCGGTAATCGGGAAGAGTGAATGATGACGGAAGTGAACTCTCTCCATTCTCATGCGAAGGTCTATATTGGAATTGTTCACCAATTACGAGAAATGATATCGAAGGATGGCCTCCAGCCCGGTGACAAGATTCCATCTGAAAGGGAACTGACCGATCGCTTGAACGTTGGCCGTTCTTCTGTCAGGGAAGCACTTCGGGCATTGGAACTGCTGGGCTTGATTGAAACAAGAAGAGGAGAAGGTACCTTTTTAAGAGATTTCCGGGATCATCATCTGATCGATCTACTGGGAATGTTCATCCTGCAGGACGACAAAGCTCAGAGTGATATTCTCTATGCGAAGATGATGATCGAAAAGGAAGCACTCAAAGACCTTTATTATGAAAAAAAGAAGATGGATACTCTGTTGGAAAAGGTATCTGAAAGCGAAAACCTGAACGAGGTGTTCAGGGAGATCGTGTTGATGAGCCCGAATCATTTATCCCACCGTATCTGGAATATATTAAATGACTTCGAAACCTTGATCTGTGGGGAGAAAGCACTCACCCCTGCAATAAAGGAAGAGTTGATAAAGATGCTTCAAGGAATCCATCATCAAGAGAAAGAGACTGTGCAAGAGACATATAAAAGGGTAAGAAAAATTGTCGATATAGATGTGACAATTTCCAACATCTTTTTTTAAACCTTTCCATTAAACTGATAGTCAAGCAGTTTTATATTATGCATTTACTACTAGAAGCGAATGAGCAGCAGTCATTTTGGGGAATGTGATGGGCATTACTATTTTTCTTTCTTCCTATGCTACTGTCATTCGGTAAGGAGGTTTCACCTTGCTTAAGGAACTTTTTAATAAATCGAAAAAGAAAAAATATGCAACGATCCCTTCTGAAGCATCCAAACAGGATGTACCGGAAGGAATCATGACAAAGTGTCCTGATTGCAAAAAAATCATGTACACGAAAGAGCTTCAAAAGAATTTAAAAGTGTGTATTCACTGCGGGTTTCATCATGGGATGAGTTCGCCTGAGAGAGTCAATAGTTTTATAGATGAAGGAACGTTTGAGGAGCTGGATCGTGAGCTTGTTTCGGTAAACCCCCTTGGCTTTCCCGATTATGAGGGAAAGGTTGAAAAGGATCGAAAGAAGACAGGTATGAATGAAGCGGTGTTGACTGGTTCAGGGAAGGTGAATGGTATCGAAGTGGTGACAGCTATTATGGATTCCCGTTTCAGAATGGGAAGCATGGGATCTGTCGTTGGTGAGAAAATCACGAGAGCCATTGAAGAAGCCGATAAACGCAAAGTCCCATTCATCATCTTCACTGCCTCAGGCGGAGCAAGAATGCAAGAAGGTGTGCTTTCTTTAATGCAAATGGCGAAGACAAGTGTCGCCCTGAATCGATTGAGCGAAAATGGAGGCCTTTTCATCTCGATCATGACGCATCCAACGACAGGTGGGGTGTCGGCAAGCTTTGCTTCTGTTGGGGATTACAATTTCGCTGAGCCCGGTGCTCTTATTGGATTCGCAGGGAGAAGGATCATTGAACAAACGATTCGGGAAGACTTACCGGAAGACTTCCAAACGTCAGAATTTCTATTAAAACACGGCCAGCTTGACGGGGTCATCTCAAGGCTCGAATTAAAAGAGAAAATTGGAACAGTACTTGATATACATCAGTGGGACGGTGATCTGCCATGGTAAATGAGATGGAGTTTGAAAAACCTGTACTCGAGCTTAAGAAGAAAATAGCCGAGCTGAAGGAATTCACTCAGAATTCAGACGTAGATTTATCGAAAGAAATCGAAAAGCTTGAGACACGTCTCTTAAAGCTTGAAAATGATATCTACGAAAACATGAAACCGTGGGAAAGGGTTCAGGTGGCTCGACATCCTAACCGCCCAACCACATTGGATTATATAGACTATCTCTTTACAGACTTCATTGAAATGCACGGAGACCGTCTGTACGGGGACGATGAGGCCATTGTGTCAGGTGTCGGGAAATTTCACGATGTACCTGTCACAATCATCGGACACCAAAGAGGGAAGGATACGAAAGAAAATATCCGCCGCAACTTTGGTATGCCTCATCCAGAAGGGTATAGAAAAGCTTTACGCTTGATGAAACAGGCAGAGAAATTCAACCGTCCCATCATTTGCTTTATCGATACAAAGGGTGCATACCCTGGTAAGGCGGCAGAGGAAAGAGGACAAAGTGAAGCCATCGCAAGAAATTTAGTTGAAATGGCTGGCCTGACCGTTCCAGTTGTCTGTATGGTTATCGGAGAAGGCGGAAGTGGTGGTGCGCTGGCGTTAGGCGTTGGAAATCACATCCATATGCTTGAAAACTCCACTTACTCTGTTATTTCTCCTGAAGGGGCAGCGGCCATTCTTTGGAAGGATTCCACCCAAGCGAAGCGTGCAGCAGAATCCATGAAGATTACGGCGCCGGACTTGAAGGAACTTGGAATCATCGATGAGATCGTCACGGAAGTAAAAGGCGGGGCTCACAAAGATGTAGAAGAGCAAGCTGGTTATATTCATACTGTCTTGAAGGAATCGCTAAGAGAACTGATTCCAATGAAGAAAGACGAATTGATTCAGCATCGCTATGATAAATTCAAAGCCATGGGTGAATATTCCGTTTTAAATGATTTAATTGGGGTAAAATCACACTAAACGATAGACTGACAAAAGGGATGGACCGTTTGTCAGTCTTTTTCATTGGGAAAGTCAGAAAGCACCTTAAGAAAATCCATTTGTGACGTTATTTAGAATTTATTAACAATTAAAACGCTTCCATTTAAAAGATTATTTCGTCTTTTAGGTTTCCTTTCGGTATCTAGTTGAGAACCTTGAATCTTCGTGTTATTTTAGAAATAATCCAAAGTCTATTGGTTCATAATAATGTAATGAATGTAACAGGATACAATGTTCAATTTTCCTTTTCTTTGATTTATGTGAAACGATTAACAAGTTATTCAATTCATTTACATATAAAGGAATATTTCTTAATGAGGTGATCGCAGTGAAGAAGATTGGTGTGTTAACGAGTGGTGGAGATTCCCCAGGAATGAATGCGGCTGTCCGTGCCGTTGTGCGTAAAGCAATCTTCCTTGACCTGGAAGTATACGGGGTTTATCAAGGATACAATGGATTAATTAACGGAAACATCAAAAAGCTTGAACTTGGTTCAGTTGGTGATATCATTCATCGTGGCGGTACGATGCTGTATACAGCACGCTGTGAAGAATTTAAAACAAAAGAAGGTCAGCAAAAAGGTATCCAGCAACTGGAGAAACACGGCATTGAAGGTCTTGTCGTCATTGGTGGAGATGGTTCTTACCAAGGGGCGAAGGCGTTAACGGAATTGGGTTACCCTTGTGTCGGTGTACCAGGAACGATTGATAACGATATTCCGGGTACTGAATATACAATCGGATTCGATACAGCTCTGAACACAGTAATCGATGCGATTGATAAGATCCGTGATACGGCAACGTCACATGAGAGAACATTCATCATTGAAGTGATGGGACGTAACGCAGGTGATATCGCCCTGTGGTCCGGTCTTGCAGGTGGTGCTGAAACGATCCTGATTCCTGAAGAGAAATTCGACCTTGATGATGTCGTTAATCGATTGAAGAAAGGACAGGAACGTGGGAAGAAGCATAGTGTGATCATCGTCGCTGAAGGTGTCATGTCTGCGAATGAATTCGCCAATCGTTTCACCGAAGCAACTGGAATGGATACCCGTGTCTCTGTCCTTGGTCACATTCAACGGGGAGGAACACCAACCGCTTCCGACCGCGTGTTAGCAAGCCGTTTAGGTGCTCATGCAGTCGAGCTATTGGCTCAAGGAAAAGGCGGCAGAGCAGTAGGGATTGAGAAAAATCAACTAGTTGATTACGATATTATTGAAGCACTTGCCAAGCCACATCAAATTGACTTTAACATGTACAGACTTTCCAAAGAGCTTTCAATCTAAATTGTTGTAAGATTTCAGGAGGTAGAGAAAATGAGAAAAACGAAAATAGTATGTACGATTGGTCCTGCAAGTGAAAGTGTAGAGAAGTTATCACAACTAATCGAAGCGGGGATGAACGTTTCCCGTCTGAACTTTTCACATGGAGATCATGAAGAACATGGACAACGAATTGTAAACATCCGAGAAGCTGCTGAAAAAGCTGGCAAAACCGTAGGTATCCTACTTGATACAAAAGGCCCGGAAATCCGTACGAACAATATGGAAGACGGTGCGATCGAATTGACTCAAGGTTCAACTATCATCGTTTCCATGAAGGAAGTACTGGGAACAACTGAGAAATTCTCCGTTACATACGAAGGATTAATTGACGATATTCACGTTGGTTCAAAAATCCTTCTTGACGACGGATTAATCGGATTAGAAGTGACGGAAATCGACCGTGCAAACGGCGAGATTCATACACTTGTACAAAATAGCGGTGTATTAAAGAACAAAAAAGGTGTTAACGTACCAGGTGTATCTGTAAACCTTCCGGGAATCACCGAAAAGGATGCAAGTGATATCGTATTTGGTATCGAACAAGGTGTCGACTTTATTGCCGCATCATTCGTTCGTCGTGCATCTGATGTATTAGAAATCCGTCAATTATTAGAAGAGCATAAAGCTTCTCACATTCAAATCATCCCTAAGATCGAGAATCAAGAGGGTGTAGACAATATTGACGAAATCCTTGAAGTTTCAGACGGACTAATGGTAGCCCGTGGAGATCTTGGTGTTGAGATTCCTGCTGAAGAGGTACCATTGGTTCAGAAGCAGCTTATCAAGAAATGCAATTCACTAGGGAAGCCGGTTATCACGGCAACTCAAATGCTTGATTCCATGCAACGCAATCCAAGACCAACAAGAGCAGAAGCAAGTGACGTTGCCAATGCAATCTTCGATGGTACAGATGCCATCATGCTATCTGGGGAAACAGCTGCAGGGACGTACCCTGTAGAAGCGGTTCAAACGATGCATAACATTGCTTCAAGAGCAGAAACCGCTCTTGATTTCAATGCAATCCTATCTAAGCGCAGTAAGGATAGTGAGCACAACATGACGGACGCCATCGGCCAATCCGTCGCATACACGGCTCTTAACCTTGACGTGAATGCTATTGTGGCTCCGACTGAAAGTGGTCACACTGCCCGCATGATCTCTAAATACCGTCCGAAAGCCCCAATCGTAGCCGTAACGGGTACAGACTCTGTATCACGCCGCCTGGCGCTTGTGTGGGGCGTATACCCTACAGTAGGACGTCAAGTGACGACAACGGATGAAATGCTTGAGATGGCTGTAGAAGAGAGCGTAAACTCAGGCATGACGAAGCACGGAGATCGTATTGTCATCACAGCTGGTGTTCCGATCGGTGAATCAGGAACAACCAACCTGATGAAAATTCATGTAGTAGGCGATATCGTTGCAAAAGGTCAAGGAATTGGCCGCAAATCTGCATACGGTAAAGCAGTTGTCGCTACGACTGCTGAAGAGGCAGTGAAGAATACACAAACAGGATCCGTCCTTATCACCATCGGCACGGATAAAGACATGATGCCAGCCATTGAAAAATGTTCGGCACTCATCGTTGAAGAAGGCGGCTTGACAAGCCATGCAGCTGTTGTCGGGATCAGCTTAGGAATCCCTGTAGTTGTGGGTGTAGACAATGCAACTTCCCTATTCGAAAACGGTCAGGAAATTACCGTCGATGCTACCCACGGTGTAATTTATAACGGTTACGCCAGCGTACTGTAAGAATGAGAATGAAAGCCAGAGTCCGATTTGGACTCTGGCTTTTTTTTGAATGGTTTTATTGTTGGGGTGCGTTGTGGTGCGTTGGCTGGTTGGTGTATGTTCACAATTTGGCCCGATAAATGGTGAAAGTGGCCCAATAGATGAGGAAAGTGGCCCGATCGAAGGTGAAAGTGGCCCGATAAATGAGAAAAGTGGCCCAATAAACGATGAAAGTGGCCCAATCGCTGGTGGAAGATAGTCAACAACCGGCCAAACTTCCACAATACATGGCAAAAGTTCCGCAACAACCGACCAAACTTCCACAATACACGGCCAAACTTCCGCAACAACCGCCGAAAGTCTCGCAACAAACAACCCTCTCTCCATAAAAGAGTTCAAAAAAAGTAACAGACGCAAAAATTGCCTCTACTATTCAACATAATCCCCCACATATTACTCCCAAAATCTAATATGTTATACTAAAGGGAGCAAGCATTAAAACGAATGGAGGAATCCTTCATGAGATATATATTGTTATTGTTAATCATTGTACCTGCATTGGAAATTGGGTTACTAGTACTTTCAGGACAGGCGATCGGACTGATTCCAACCGTGTTGCTGATCATATCAACAGGGATCCTCGGTGCATATTTGGCGAAAAAGCAAGGAATCGAGACCCTTCGAAAAGCACAGAAGGACATGCAGTACGGTCAGTTGCCGGGGGATGCCATCATTGATGGACTTTGCATTCTGGTCGGCGGGGTCGTTCTATTGACGCCTGGCTTTATCACCGACGCCATTGGGTTCCTTCTTTTGCTTCCACCGACCCGTAATCTATTCAAGCCGTTTATTTACAGGTTATTCAAGCGTTGGATTAATAATGGGAATGTAATTATATACAGATAGGGAAAAAGCACTGCTCACGGGCAGTGCTTTTCTTATTTTACTCCCATAATAAACTTCCACGTATCTTCGAAGACACCGGCTCTTTTAAGAGTGGAGAGAATGACCAATACAACAGGACCTACGATCAATCCGAGGAACCCGATGAGCTTAAAGCCAACGAAGAGAGCGACGAGTGTCGCAAGGGGGTCCAGCCCGATACTTGATGATAACACTTTCGGCTCCATGATTTGGCGTTGAACGACAACGACCATATAGAGGACGGACAGGCCGATGCCCAATCCAACGTTACCGGTAATAAACTCATAAATGATCCAGGGAACGAATACGGCTCCTGTACCTAGATACGGCAGAATATCGACTAGGCCGGTCACAAGGGCGATGGTGATTGCGTAATCTACTCTGAGAATGATCAGTCCGACCAGCACGATGATTGCCGTGATGGAAATGAGCGTGAACTGTGCCCGGATGAATCCGAACAATGCCTTTTTCAAGTCGATGAATACTTTTCTGCCACTGCTCATTGCTTTGCCAGGAATGATTTTTTCTGCTTTAGCAGATAATGTATACCAGTCCTTGCTGATAAAGAATGTAGCCAAAGCGGCAAAGATGAGAACGGACGCCGCATTCGGGATCCAAGAGATCAATTGTGGTAGCTTCGTGAAAAAGTTTTGCAGGAAATCTCCTGCAGAAGTGGCAATTTTCGTTCCCGCCGTCTGGACATTCTTCAATATCGTATCCTGTTGGCCAGCTTCAAGATTTTTGAATAATCCGGCAAGGTGATTGTAGAAGGGGATTACGTGTCCAACGATGAAGTTCTCTGCATATGTCACCAAGGTATCAACGTGATCAGGGAGGACCTCGGCTAAATAATTGGCTCCTGAAACAATCTCTGCGATAAGTAACGTGATGAGCCCTGCGAAGATGGCCACGATCAAGATGAGCGATAAGGTGACGGACCATATCCTCGGAAGCCATCGTTCAAGCCAATTCACCATTGGGTTGATCAATAAGGCAATGGCTATGGCGATGATAAACGGATATGCAAGTTTCCATATGTAATAGAGTGAAATCAGTGAGAGTATGATGATCGCTACAACAATCAGAAATCGGATCGTTCGATAAACATATTCTAAATTCAAGGGCTTCCCTCCTACCCGGTCTAGTACTTCTATTTTATAGGAGACAGGAAATGAAAGGAAGTTTAATTTGAGATGGTCCGGCATTTTTATTACAGATAAGAAAAGTTGATATGCTAGGATAATGATTGGAGAATGGGAGAGGAAGGAAGGATGCATAGATGACACAGCCATTCATGTTTTTGTTACTCTTATTAGGAATTGGATTTATAGCAAAAAACCAATCCATTATTATTGCCGTAGCATTCTTACTCGTTCTTAAGTTAGTCGGTCTGGATGAAAAGGTGTTTGCGACCATACAGTCCAAAGGGATTAATTGGGGTGTGACCATTATTACGATTGCGGTTTTGGCACCGATTGCAACCGGTGAAATCGGCTTTAAAGATCTATTTGATTCGTTAAAATCACCTTATGCATGGATTGCTCTCGCTTCAGGAATGGCCGTTGCCTTAATTGCAAAGAGTGGATTGACGCTCTTGGAGAATGATCCCCACATCACGACAGCGCTTGTTCTTGGAACTGTGCTCGCTGTGGCTTTCTTTAAGGCTGTTGCAGTCGGCCCGCTGATTGGAGCAGGAATCGCCTATTTGGCGATGAAGTTATATGAACTCTTTCTGTGAAGAATGCTATGTGGGTCATACCCGTTCCCTCCTGATGAGGATTTCGGGATGTACATTCATCTTTTTTTAGGTGGTCCTTTCGAAAGTATGGGATCCCTGTTCACCTCTTTTTTTCCATGGTTTATTTTTCTAGAAAAATAATTTTTATAGAAATTAGTGCGTTTTCATTCACAAAAGTCAGATAATTGTTTATAATAGGAAATGTAAGCGTATCCCAAGCTCTAGTGTTATTATAGTAGGAGCAGGGAATCATTTTTTGTATAGCAATTGAGCAATCGCTCAACGTGTTCATTTACGTTCTTTTTAAACAAGCCTATAAGACTGATTAAATGTGTTGTAGGGTTTTATACTCATATGAAAATGGGTAAAAGAGAAATACTTACCAAAAGGAGAGATTATTATGACAGCAACTCGCGGTTTAGAAGGAGTTGTAGCAACGACATCATCTATCAGTTCAATCATTGACGATACTCTTACATATGTTGGCTACAACATTGATGATTTGGCAAATAATGCTAGTTTTGAAGAGGTTATCTACTTATTGTGGCACCTTAAATTACCTACTTCATCAGAACTTCAAGAATTTAAAGAGCTGTTGGCAGATAACGCTGAACTGCCTAAAGAAGTAATCGAGCATTTCAAAATGTACAACATCAAGGAAGTTCACCCAATGGCTGCATTACGCTCTGCAGTATCTTTACTTGGATTATATGATGATAAAGCGGATGTAATGGAAGAGAAGGAAAACTATTTAAAAGCGGTTCGACTTCAAGCTAAAATTCCGACAATCGTAACGAGCTTCTCAAGAATCCGCAATGGTCAGGAGCCAATTGCTCCTCGTAAGGACCTTGGATTTGCAGCCAATTTCTTATATATGCTAACTGGTAAAGAACCTGAGCCGATTGAAATCGAGGCGTTCAATAAAGCGCTTGTCCTTCATGCGGACCATGAATTAAACGCTTCTACGTTTACAGCACGTGTTTGTGTTGCTACACTTTCTGATGTGTACTCTGGCGTGACTGCTGCGATCGGTGCCTTAAAAGGGCCGCTTCACGGTGGAGCAAATGAGCAGGTAATGAAGATGCTTACTGAAATCGGATCTGTCGATAAAGCAGAATCATATATCCTGGATAAACTAGAAAAGAAAGAAAAAATCATGGGATTCGGTCACCGTGTATACCGTCAAGGAGATCCACGTGCCAAGCATCTTAAAGAAATGTCGAAAAAGCTAACTGAATTAAGCGGAGAAAGTAAATACTACGAAATGTCCGTTAAAGTAGAAGATGTATTTACATCTAATAAAGGCTTGCCGCCAAATGTTGATTTCTACTCGGCATCCGTATATCATAGCTTAGGTATCGACCATGATCTATTTACGCCGATCTTTGCCGTAAGCCGTGTTTCCGGTTGGTTAGCTCATATTCTAGAACAATATTCTAACAACCGCTTAATCCGCCCTCGTGCTGATTATGTCGGCCCTGGCAAGCAGGAATACGTTCCGGTTGATCAAAGAGGTTAATCATCAATATTTACAAATACTAAAAATATTGGTGTAATAAATAAGAGAAGGGGACTGACTCTAAATGCATAAGGCACTTATGGTCATCCCCTTTGATAATGAAAAAATGGAGGTTACATAATGACACAAGGTGAAAAAATTACAAACCAAAACGGCCAACTTAACGTGCCAAACAATCCAATCGTCCCATTCATTGAAGGTGACGGAACAGGTCCAGATATTTGGGCATCAGCCAAGCGCGTTCTAGATGCTTCTGTTGAAAAAGCATACAAAGGTGAACGTAAAATCTCATGGAAAGAAGTCTATGCCGGAGAAAAAGCATTCAACAAGACAGGCGAATGGCTTCCAAATGATACACTTGACGCAATCCGTGAATATTTCATTGCCATTAAAGGTCCTCTAACAACTCCTGTTGGCGGCGGAATCCGTTCATTGAACGTTGCGCTTCGCCAGGAATTAGACCTATTCACTTGCCTGCGTCCAGTTCGCTACTTTGATGGTGTTCCATCACCGGTTAAGCGTCCTGAAGATACTGACATGGTCATCTTCCGTGAAAACACTGAAGATATCTATGCAGGTATCGAATACGCAAAAGGTTCTGATGAAGTTAAAAAACTAATCAGCTTCCTACAAGACGAAATGGGTGTTAACAAAATCCGTTTCCCTGAAACGTCTGGTATCGGTATCAAACCTGTATCTGAAGAAGGGACAAACCGTCTTGTCCGTGCAGCAATTAACTATGCGATCACTGAAGGCCGTAAATCAGTAACGTTGGTTCACAAAGGGAACATCATGAAGTTCACTGAAGGAGCTTTCAAAAACTGGGGTTACGAGCTTGCTGAGAAAGAGTTCGGGGATAAAGTATTCACTTGGAATCAATATGACAAGATCAAAGATGCTGATGGATTAGATGCAGCGAATAAAGCTCAATCTGAAGCTGAAGCTGCTGGTAAGATTATCGTGAAAGATTCAATCGCTGATATCTTCTTACAACAAATCCTTACTCGTCCAGCTGAGTTTGATGTAGTAGCAACGATGAACCTGAATGGTGATTACATTTCTGATGCCCTAGCTGCTCAAGTAGGTGGAATCGGTATTGCGCCTGGAGCAAACATCAACTACGAAACAGGACATGCAATCTTTGAGGCAACTCACGGAACAGCTCCTAAATATGCAGGTATGGATAAAGTAAATCCTTCATCTGTTATCCTTTCAGGTGTGCTTATGCTTGAACACCTTGGTTGGACAGAAGCTGCTAACCTGATTTCGAAATCAATGGAGAAAACAATTGCTTCTAAAGTGGTAACATATGACTTTGCCCGTCTAATGGATGGAGCAACAGAAGTGAAATGCTCTGAGTTCGGTACGGCTTTAATCGAAAACATGGAAGCATAATAATTTGACATAAGGTTGGGGTGCTTCGTATAGGAGCACTCCTTCCTTTACATATTGACACGAATAGGAGGAATCATGATGGCAATTAAACGTAGAAAAGTATCTGTAATCGGTGGAGGTTTCACTGGAGCGACAACGGCACTGATGCTCGCTCAGAAAGAGCTTGGAGATGTTGTATTGGTTGATATCCCGCAAAATGAAGACCCAACAAAAGGGAAAGCCCTGGATATGCTTGAAGCAAGCCCGGTACAAGGGTTTGATGCAGACATTACCGGTACATCCAATTATGAAGATACAAAGGATTCGGATATCGTTGTCATCACTGCAGGGATTGCCCGTAAACCGGGAATGAGCCGCGATGATCTGGTTCAGACCAATCAAAAGGTGATGAAATCAGTCACGCAGCAAATCGTGAAGCATTCACCTGATTGCTATATCATTGTATTAACCAATCCTGTGGATGCCATGACGTATACCGTTTTCAAAGAGTCAGGCTTCCCTAAAGAACGCGTAATCGGACAATCCGGAGTATTGGATACAGCTCGTTTCCGTACGTTTGTGGCTCAGGAATTAAACCTGTCTGTGAAGGATATTACTGGATTCGTTCTGGGTGGACACGGAGATGACATGGTTCCTCTTATTCGTTACTCATATGCAGGAGGAATCCCTCTAGAGACATTGATTCCTAAAGATCGACTGGATGCCATCGTTGAACGTACCCGTAAAGGTGGCGGCGAAATTGTAGGACTACTCGGTAACGGCAGTGCCTACTACGCTCCTGCTGCTTCACTCGTCCAAATGGTAGAAGCCATCCTTAAGGATCAACGCCGCGTTATCCCTGCCATTGCATACTTGGAAGGTGAATACGGATTCGATGGTATCTATCTCGGTGTGCCAACCATACTCGGTGGCAACGGCTTAGAAAAGATCATCGAACTCGAACTAACCGAAGAAGAAAAATCAGCACTCGCCAATTCAGCAGACGCTGTCAAAAATGTGATGTCTTCATTGGCTTGATCGATCTAATTGAAACTGACTTCCTTTTGGAGGTCAGTTTTTTTATTTTTGTAATAGAAGGTGATAGTTGATTGTACCTTTGTTATAAAAATGGATGAAATAGTAGCTGGAGGGTTTCTATATTCATCTTCTCTATTTAAGCTAGACGCTGCCACTGCACATGTAGAAAATGCTATTTTCACATTGTGTAATGTATTAGAATTAACTAAGGTCAGAAACCCAAACTCAGATAGTTGATTGGAACGGAAGGTGCTCGACTCCTGCGGGAATTGCGGGAAAGTTGAGACCCCACAGGGCTTTAGCCCGAGGAGGCTCAACTCACGCCCCGCGGAAAGCGAGCACCTGGAGTGGAAATCAACCAGCAGCCGCTGTCATGTCGTTTTTACTGTCTTATGAAGCGGGAAATAGGGATAAATGATTTCTAGCTAAGTAAAGATCAATAGCACCATCGATCAAACCATTAAAAATAACCCCCACATGCGTAAAAACTCTTTGTAAGGAAAACCTAACAATGGTAAAATGATAATAGACAGACAATAAACATTATTTCTATTATTTAAAAATGTAATCGTTTACATAACGGAGGTGCTTCTTATGTTATTGGGGAAAAAGAGAAAACTGGGAAGAAAAATCGAAGAAATGACCATTGGAGAAAAGCTGACCCTTACTGAAAAAATAGAAGACAACCAACTTCTTCTCTACTTAGGGCTCACAAATGATGCGAATCCATTATATATTCAGCATGATTATGCTTCACAAACACCGTTTAAAAAACCGATCGTGCCATCCATCATGTTAACGGGAATCATTACATCCGCTGTATCCAAATATCTGCCGGGTCCGGGTTCTCATATTGTAGAGCAAACGATTGAATTTCCAAAGCCGGTCTATCATTACGCTACCGTGCAATTTCTGTTCGAAGTGGCAGAAGTCGATGCGGACAGCCACCTGGTTACGATCAATGTGTCAGCTACCAATGAAGAGGATGAGAAAGTTGTGAATGGGACAATCAAGGTTTGTCCACCTCATCGCTTAGAAAAAATGAATAGTCATGCGTTAGAAAACTTCTGATGACGAGAAGGAGCTATGAAACCATAGCTCTTTTTTTATGCGTTAAAATGATAAATAGAGACGGTAAAGTGCATCATATTAAGAGATGAGAGCTAAGGGTATGACGATAATCTACCTAACCGGAAGAAATCTAATAAATGATAAATCTCTTTAAATGATGGTAAGCCTCAGGATTTATATTATAATGAAAGTACAATTACATAAACGATTGGATGTTGGGGTTAATTCTTTTTCTGGAGGCACAATAAATGAGCAAAAAAATCTTGGTAGTCGATGATGAACAATCTATTGCAACACTCTTAAAGTACAATCTGGAGCAATCCGGTTATTCGGTTACAACGGCACATGATGGTGAAGAAGGAAGGGATAAAGCGATCGAAGAATCTCCGGATTTGATCATTCTTGACCTGATGCTTCCTTCCATGGATGGCATTGAAGTGTGCAAAGAACTGCGCCAACGAAAGATTAACATCCCGATCCTGATGCTGACGGCGAAGGATGATGAGTTTGATAAGGTGCTTGGATTGGAGCTTGGAGCAGACGACTATATGACAAAGCCGTTCAGTCCCAGGGAAGTGGTTGCAAGGGTGAAAGCGATCTTAAGACGGAGTCAAGCCATCCAAGAAGCGGTGGAAACAGCTGTCATAGAACCGAATGATTATAAAGAAGTCGGAGAATTAAAGATTTACCCTGAACAATATGAGGCTTATTTCCAAGGGGAATTACTTGAATTGACACCTAAGGAATTCGAGCTCCTTTTATACTTGACGGATAATAAAGGAAGAGTATTGACGAGGGATCAATTGCTGAGTGCAGTATGGAATTACGACTTTGCCGGAGATACGAGAATCGTTGATGTGCATATTAGCCATTTACGGGAAAAAATCGAAGCCAATACGAAAAAACCTACTTATATTAAAACCATACGAGGACTGGGGTATAAATTGGAGGAGCCTAAGAATCGATGAACAAGTTTAGAACAAAGCTCCTATTTGCTCTTATCACGCTAATCATCGCTGTATTAATAGGACTTGGGTTACTCTTGGGACAGATCTTCAAAAACTTCTATTTGGATACCTTTAATTCCAGGATTGAAAAGGAAGCGAGGCTACTCGCTGGTTCCATTGAAGAGAATGGTGCACCAGAAGAGATTGATCCGGATATGATCAAAGGTTTGAGTGATATATTGGACGTCAGGATCACCATTCTGGATAAAGAGGGTAGTGTGGTCCATGATACGGAAACAGACGAATCGCTCGTCGGTCCACAGCAAAAAAAAATCGTCCACGAAATCCACAAGAACTGGAATGTAAAACAAAAGCACAAGAAACTCGTCACGACGGGAACAGAATATAGATATTATTGGTATCCGCTTATTAATAAAGATAATCAAAAGATGGGGCTGCTCATCATGAGTACAGAGGTTGCAGCTCTTGAAAAAGGTACACAACAAATTTGGTTTGTTCTGTCGATTTCACTGGGACTTGCTCTAGTCCTCATTATTATACTGGGTTCAAGGATCACGGTAAGGTACACCAAGCCCATTGAATCGGCGACAAACGTCGCGATTGAACTGGCCAAAGGGAATTATCGCGCCCGTACCTATGAAGACCGTCTTGATGAAACGAGCATGCTGAGTTCCTCCATCAATATACTGGCGAGGAATCTGCAAGAGATGGTGAACGCACAGGGCTTGCAGCAGGACCGTTTAACGACCTTGATAGAGAACATGGGGAGCGCACTGCTCCTAATTGATCATCGAGGATTTGTTGTATTGACGAACAGGACGTTCCGGGATTTCTTCAATCTGAAAGAAAGTCAGCTGAAGAAAGTGCGGTATCATGAGGTGATCCACTATCAAGAAGTGAATAAGCTTGTGGAGGAAATCTTCATGACAGAAGAAAGGTTACGGAAGCAGATCCTTCTTCCTCACAAAATGGACCGGAAGCATTATGAAGTGTACGGGGCACCTATTATCGGAAATAACGACGAGTGGAAGGGGATTGTCGTTGTTTTCCACGACATTACGGAGCTCAAAAAGCTTGAGCAAATGCGTAAAGACTTTGTGGCCAATGTTTCCCATGAACTTAAAACGCCGATTACAAGTATAAAAGGCTTCTCAGAAACGTTATTAGATGGAGCCATGAATGACCCTGATACGTTAAAATCGTTTTTAGACATCATTTTGATGGAAAGTGACAGGCTCCAATCCCTGATTCAAGATCTACTGGAGCTTTCAAAAATCGAGAAACATGGATTCGAGCTTTTCCTCAATGAGGAAGAAGTGGCGGGTCTCATTGAAGACGTGATGCCGATCCTGCAGGAAAAAGCGAAATCAAAAGACATCTCCCTCAGAATGTCCTTCCATTCAAGGGGATTGGCAGTAGTCGACTCTTATCGATTAAAACAGGTCTTCATTAATTTGGTCAGCAACGCTATTGTGTACACGCCAAAAGGCGGAGATGTCCAGATTACGATACAAGAAGATCCAGATAAGGTATACGTGAGCGTGAAGGATAACGGAATGGGGATCAGTCAAGAAGAAATGCCCCGTATCTTTGAACGTTTCTATCGTGTTGACAAGGCGAGAAGCCGCAATTCAGGGGGAACCGGCTTAGGACTGGCCATCGTTAAACATATTATCGAGGCACACGAAGGGAATGTGGAAGTCGAGAGTGAACTGAATGAAGGAACGACCTTCACCGTCACGTTAGATAAGTGGCCGTCTGGTTATTCCCGTGGTGAAGGGTTGAACAAAACTTAGTACGTTTCGCACATTTTACATTTTCTTTACATTAGGTTAAATTCCAATTAATAATCAGGTGGTACGATACTAAGTGAAACCCCTTCATCCAAGGTGTTAAGAAAAGGCGAGAACTAACCCCGTTCTCGTCTTTTCGCTATTTTATTTTGTAAGCGTATACTTACTGCTGTTTATAGTCCTCACTCCCCGATAAACTGCTGTTATTCTTTTGTCTCGATTCCTTCCTTATGAACATGACTAGTGAGAAATGAGAAGCTTTCTTAGATTCGCACTCTTTCAAAATGTGTCACATACTCGTAATCTTTCTGAAACCTTTTTAGTGTAAGTCCGTATATCTTAGTAGGCAAACAATAAGATATATATAGAAAGATAGGGGAGGGTGCTTATGAGTTTGAAACGAGTTTATATGGTGGCAGGAATGATTTTGGCAGCCATATTATTAATTGTTGTATTATTAACTTCCTGGTACACCGTTGATGAATCAGAACAAGCTCTTGTATTGACGTTTGGTGAAGCCGGTGAGCCGGTAGTGGAACCAGGTCTTCATTTTAAAATGCCGTGGCCAATGCAATCAGTAGAAGTACTGTCCAAAGAAACATTCAGTCTTCAATTCGGATATGAAGAAAAGGATGGGAAGATAAAGGACTTTCCGAAAGAAACAAAGATGATTACAGGGGATGAATACATTGTTCTCGCCGATCTCGTGGTTCAATGGAAGATCACGGATCCTGAAAGCTATTTGTTCAACTCAGATAATCCGAAAGAAATTCTGTACGATGCTACTTCATCTTCTTTAAGAAGTATTATCGGAAGCTCATTAATAGATGATGCCTTGACGAGTGGTAAAGCGGAAATCGAGGCGGAAGTAAGAGACTTGTTAACGAGTCTGATTGATGATTATGATATCGGGATTTCGATTCTCGCAGTGAAGTTACAGGATGTTGAGCTGCCGAATGCAGAGGTCAGGTCAGCCTTTACGGCCGTGACGGATGCCCGGGAAACGATGAACACGAAAATCAATGAAGCAAAGAAATATCGAAATCAGCGAACGAACGAAGCGCTAGGTGAAAAAGATGCGGTCATGTCCCGTGCAAAAGGGGATAAAATCGCCCGTGTGGAAGAGGCACGTGGGGATGTAGCGGTATTTGATAAACTATACAATGAGTATAAATCCAATCCTGAAATTACAAGGAAACGTCTCGTACTTGAAACTCTGGAAAATGTTCTGCCAAATGCGGAAATCTATATTATGAAGGACAGTGGAGAAACGTTGAAATATTTCCCTATCCGACAAATGGATCCTCCGGTGAAAAAGGAAGGAAGTGATGAGAATGAGTGATCAAAACGTCTTTGATATCCATTCGAAAAAGAAAGAACCGATCGAATGGAAGCGATATACGAAGCTAGGTATCTTCCTCATTATTCTCATTGCCGCCATTCTTCTTCTGTTCACGAGTCTCTTCATTGTCAAAGAAGGAGAATATAAAGTCGTCCGTCAATTTGGTGAAGTGGTACGAATAGACAAAGATCCAGGGTTAAAGTATAAGATTCCATTCGTTCAATCGGTGACTACCCTGCCTAAGCACCAAATGACGTATGATGTAACGGAAGCAGAAATCAATACGAAGGATAAGAAGCGGATGCTCATCGACAATTATGCGGTTTGGCGCATTGAAGATCCTCTTAAAATGATCAAGAATGCACGACTTGTCATTAACGCCGAAACCAAAATGGAAGAGTTTATCTACTCTGTCGTTCGTTCAGAGCTTGGTCAATTAGAGTACGATGAAATCATTAATGATGAAAAGTCTTCACGGGGAAGCTTGAACGACAGAGTGACGCAAAAGGTGAATGAATTATTGGAGAGGGATGGGTATGGAATCGTCGTTGAGGATGTACGCATGAAACGCACCGATTTACCTGAAGCGAACGAAAACTCTGTTTACACCCGTATGATTTCAGAACGTGAATCCAAAGCTCAGGAATATCTCTCCAAAGGGGATGCAGAGAAACAAAGGATTACGGCTGAAACAGATCGTGAAGTAAAGGAACTGCTTTCAAAAGCAGGGGCGGATGCAAATGTGATCCGGGCCGAAGGAGAATCGGAAGCGGCTCAAATCTTTAACAAATCGTTCTCAAAAGATCCAAGCTTCTATGACCTGTATAAAACACTTGAAACGTATAAGAAAACAGTAGATGATGAAACGGTCATCATCTTACCATCCGATTCCCCTTACGCAAGGCTGTTGATGGGGTATACGGAATAAATGAGGAAACTCTTGAGGAATGGTATTGCACCTATTCTTCGAGAGTTTTTTATTTGAACTGGTCGTTTGGAGGCAATGCATTGTATTGGTGTTCAGCAGCTTCGAGGTGGTGATGGATCGATTGCTTCGTTGTTTTGATGCTGTTTTTATTAAAAAAGCCTTTATGTAGATGATTTTTGGTCAGTTGAATGGTGATTGACGGGTTGAGTGCCGCAGCTTCGAGGTCCGAAGTTGAAAAACCACGCTCTCCCTTAATATTTGATCCGGTTTTCGTTCCTTATGATCCACTTCTCGGATATATGAGCCGGTATTTTGATTTATGATCCGCTTTCACGATTTTATGATCCTTTTGTCGAAAAATCGTTATCTCCAGGGATTTGATGCTATTAAATGACATTAGATTTTTCAGGGAACTTCACTGAGCTTGTAATCTCACCTATTATAGTCCCCCCATTTTTCCTTTCATTCCCCAACATGATAGAATATACGTAGAGAAACTGAAGCCTTTATAGGAGGGACTTGCATGTCCAAAAAATTAGTATTGATTGATGGGAATAGCATTGCATATCGTGCATTCTTTGCCCTGCCATTATTAAATAACGATAAGGGCATACATACAAATGCAGTGTATGGCTTCACGACCATGCTGCAGAAAATCATGGAAGACGAAAAGCCGACTCATATCCTCGTAGCATTCGATGCGGGAAAAACGACTTTCAGACATAAGACATATAAGGAATACAAGGGTGGAAGACAGAAGACTCCGCCGGAATTATCGGAACAGTTCCCTTATATCCGTGAGCTATTGGACGCATACGGCATTAAACGTTATGAAAAAGAGAACTATGAAGCGGATGATATTATCGGCACCCTTTCCCGACAAGCGGAAGCGGACGGGTTTGAAGTGAAGGTCTACTCCGGTGATAAAGATTTAACTCAATTAAGCACCAAAGATACGACGGTTTGTATTACGAGAAAAGGGATAACGGACATCGAAGTCTATACGCCCGAGCATATTAAAGAGAAGTGGGAAATCACCCCTGATCGAATCATCGATATGAAAGGCCTGATGGGGGATAGCTCTGATAATATCCCTGGAGTGCCAGGTGTCGGGGAGAAAACGGCCATTAAGCTTTTAAAAGAATTCGATTCCCTTGAGAAGATTCTTGATTCCATAGATCAAGTCAGTGGCAAAAAATTAAAAGAAAAGCTTGAAGAAAATAAAGACCAGGCGATTATGAGTAAAGAACTTGCAACGATTCTCAGGGAAGCGCCGATTGAGATCAAAGTGGACGAGCTTCAATATGAAGGCATCCTTGAAGCGCAACTAAAGAACTTCTACCGGGATCTTGGATTCAATTCGTTATTGGAGAAAATGGGCGAGTCCACCCAAGAAGAGCCTCAGGAGCTCGATGATATCTCCTTTGAAATCGTCGAGACCATACAAGATAAGCATCTGACAGATGATAGCTCGTTATACATCGAAATGCTTGAGGAAAATTATCATCTCGGTGAAGTCATCGGATTGAGCCTACACAATGAACAGGGGACGATTTTCTTTACCCTTGATACCGCTTTGAATTCTGAGGCGTTTAAGAAATGGGCGGAGAACGAAAGCGCAGTTAAGAATGTGTATAACTCGAAGGAAACGGTTGTGGCATTAAAGAGACAAGGGATCGATATTAAGGGAATTCAGTTTGATCTTCTGTTAGCGTCATATATCATTAACCCGTCCGAATCAAGTGAAGACTTTGCTTCCATCGCAAAAGGACATGGTCAGCCCGCCATTGAAACTGATGAAACCGTCTATGGTAAAGGGGCGAAGCAGAAAGTCCCTTCTATTGAAGTCCTATCTGAGCACTTAGCACGTAAAGCGTTCATTCTTCATGAGTTAAAGAAAACGTGTATCAAAGAGTTGAAAGAAAACAATTTAGAAGAATTATTTATGGACCTGGAATTGCCACTGGCTCTTATCTTAGCCGAGATGGAATTCACAGGTGTGAAAGTGGACCAGGATCGTTTGCTTACCATGAAGGAGGAACTTGCACATCGATTAGAGGAACTGGAACGAAATATCCATGAACTTGCAGGGGAAAACTTTAATATTAATTCTCCTAAACAGCTCGGTGTGATTCTTTTTGAAAAGCTTGGATTACCGGTTGTGAAGAAAACGAAAACGGGGTACTCCACTTCTGCCGACGTGTTGGAAAAACTTCAGCCCAAGCATGAAATTATTGATCATATCCTTCACTATCGTCAGTTAGGAAAGCTGCAATCTACCTATTTGGAAGGGTTATTGAAGGTCGTTCATAAGGAATCAAGTAAGATTCATACACGCTTCAATCAGGCGCTGACGCAAACAGGCCGATTAAGTTCAACGGATCCAAATCTTCAAAACATCCCGATCCGTCTTGAAGAGGGTAGAAAAATCCGTCAGGCGTTCATTCCTTCTGAAAAGGGTTGGGTCATGTTTGCTGCCGATTATTCTCAAATTGAGCTCCGGGTGCTGGCCCATATTGCCAAGGATGAGGAGTTGGTTGAAGCATTCAGAAATGATATGGATATTCATACGAAAACAGCCATGGACGTCTTTGGGGTGGAAAAGGAAGAAGTCACATCCAATATGAGAAGACATGCGAAAGCCGTTAACTTCGGAATCGTCTATGGAATCAGTGATTACGGTCTTTCACAGAGCCTTGATATCTCCCGGAAGGAAGCTGGTGAATTCATCAAGAAGTATTTAGAAAGCTTCCCTGGCGTTAAAGAATACATGGATGACATCGTGCAGGATGCCAAACAAAAAGGATACGTCACGACATTGATGAATCGACGCCGTTATCTTCCTGAAATCACGAGTCGTAATTTCAACCTGAGAAGCTTCGCAGAACGTACGGCGATGAATACCCCGATCCAGGGAAGCGCAGCGGATATCATTAAGAAAGCCATGATAGATATGGCTGCCCGCTTAAAGGAAGAAAACCTTCAATCACGACTATTATTGCAGGTGCATGATGAATTGATATTTGAAGCTCCAGAAGATGAAATTGAAATACTGAAGAAAATTGTACCTGATGTCATGGAGAATGCGATGGAGCTTGAAGTCCCATTGAAAGTGGATTATTCTTACGGACAAACATGGTACGATGCGAAATAGAGCCCTTTAGAAGGAGGTGGCAGAGTGCCCGAACTACCTGAAGTAGAAACGGTCAGAAGAACGTTAGAGCTCCTTGTAATAGGAAAGAAGATAAAAGATGTCACAGTCTCATGGCCTAAAATGATCAAACACCCGGATGAAACCGGGGAATTCATTCATAGCTTGAGAGGTCAGGAAATTCTTGAAATGAGAAGAAGAGGGAAATTCCTGGTCTTTTATTTAAATGATGTCGCCCTCGTTTCTCATTTGAGAATGGAAGGGAAATATAATGTATCCCATCACGGGGATCCCATTGAAAAGCATACCCATGTCATCTTTCACTTTACCGATGGAACGGAACTCAGGTACAGGGATGTACGGAAGTTTGGGACGATGCATGTATTTAAGAAGGGGGAAGAACTGCTTCATCTTCCCCTCCTTCAGTTGGGACCCGAGCCTTTTCAACCCGAATTCACAGCAGACTACTTAGCAACAAAACTGGGTAAAACCGAAAGAATTGTGAAAGCGACGTTATTAGATCAAACGGTCCTTGTAGGGTTGGGGAATATTTATGTGGATGAAGCCTTATTCCGTGCAGGCATCCATCCAGAAAGGAAATCAAAAGCCCTCTCCCGAAAAGAGATCGAGCGATTACATGAACAAATAATAGAAACGCTGACCGAAGCTGTAGAGATGGGCGGGAGTACGATCCGTTCTTACGTGAATTCTCAAGGCCAAATGGGGATGTTTCAACAGAATCTTTACGTGTATAGTCGAAAAGATGAACCATGCCGAAACTGTGGCGCCATCATCGCGAAAAAGGTTTCCGCAGGAAGAGGGACTCATTTCTGTCCTCAGTGCCAACGGTAGAAAGAACGTTTAACATCTGATAAGCCCTTACCATATAGTATTGTAATGATTTCTGGGAGGGCTATTAGATGAGTGAAACAATCTCCTTATTACTGCTGGCGTTTGCTGTGAGTCTCGATAGTTTCAGCACCGGTTTAACCTACGGATTACGAAAAGTGAAAATACATGCAAAGTCAATCACCATCATATCGATTTGTTCAGCAAGCTCGCTATTATTAGCGATGCTGCTTGGTCAAACTCTCGGGTCCATCATCACACCGGTTTGGGCCGGCAGAATTGGTGGCGTGATTCTTGTCGTGATTGGAGCGGCCGTTCTTTACCAGTTCTTCCGACCGGAAAAAGAAGCCCCATTATCACATGAAAAGACGTTAATAAATGTTGAAATTAAATCGATAGGCTTGGTGATTCAAATTTTAAGAAAGCCGCTGACGGCGGACTTCGATAAATCGGGTACGATAACAGGAATTGAAGCATTCATGCTTGGAATCGCCTTATCATTGGATGCGTTCGGTGCAGGAATCGGCGCAGCACTATTACATTTTTCACCCATATTACTTACTTTAGCGATTCTTGTCATGAGCTTTACCTTCTTATTCTCAGGATTGAAGATGGGAGAATTCTTCTCTCATTTACGGTGGATCCACCGTGTATCATTTCTTCCGGGAGTCCTGCTCATCCTGATAGGAATCCTCCGATTTTAGCGCGCTGGAAAGGATACGATCATGGCAAGTATTATAGGATTAACAGGTGGAATTGCGAGTGGTAAGAGTACCATTTCGACCATGTTAACTGAAAAAGGATATACGATCATCGACGCAGATCTTGCTGCCCGGATGGTAGTGGAGGTTGGTCAGCCGGCTTATCTTGCAATTGTAGAGAAATTTGGAGACAACATCCTTCACGAACACGACGCTACAATCAATCGGGAAAAGCTCGGTCAGATCATTTTCAATTCTGAAGAAAAAAGAAAAGTGCTGAACGGCATCGTCCACCCAGCTGTCAGAACAATGATGCTGCAGCATAAGGATGAAGCCATTCAAGCCGGGAAAAACACCATCTTTATGGACATTCCACTCTTATTCGAAAGCGATTTGACGTGGATGGTGGAACGGACACTTGTCGTGTACGTGAACGAACAAACCCAATTGTCACGATTAATGGAGCGAAATCACTACAACCGTGAAGACGCAGCAGCCCGTATCGCTTCCCAGTATCCCCTAAAAGACAAAGTCACTTTAGCCGACGCAGTCATCGACAACAACGGATCACTGCATGAAACCAAGGAACAGCTAGAGGCCCTTTTAGTGGAATGGGAATTGAAACCATAGAATGACCTACGAGCCGACAAGGAGAACCCTTGTTGGCTTTTATATTTTTGGTCCACTAAAACCCACGAAAAGGAACGGTCAATTTTTAACACTAAAACTCCTCTATCATTCAAATTCACTTTCTAAAGTGTATAGAATCAGTGGGAAACGTTCCAAAACATGTATGATTCCATATCACAAAAATATACATTCAATAAGCTGATTTGTCAGAATTATAAAACATTTAAAATCCACAAAATACTTATTAACTAATTCTCTAAATATGTTATACTATTTTTAGAAAATAAACATATAAGTATAACATTAATATAGAGGGGAGCCGGATTTATGAAGGCGAAAATTGCAATCAATGGTTTTGGGCGTATCGGGAGAATGGTTTTCAGAAAGGCGATATTAGAGGATGACTTAGAGGTTGTAGCCATTAACGCAAGCTACCCGGCTGAAACGTTAGCACATTTAATAAAGTATGACACAAATCACGGTACATTTCAGGCAGATGTAGTAACTGAAGAGGACGCACTCATCGTAAATGGTAAACGTGTCCTACTATTAAGCAATCGTGATCCTAAAGCATTACCTTGGAACGAACTGAATATTGATATCGTGATCGAAGCAACAGGAAAATTCAATTCAAAAGAAAAAGCAAGCCTGCACCTTGAAGCAGGAGCCAAAAAAGTCATCTTGACGGCCCCTGGTAAAAATGAAGATGTAACGATTGTGATGGGCGTAAATGAAAGCGCATTAAATATAGAAGAACACAGTGTGATTTCCAATGCTTCATGTACAACGAACTGCTTAGCGCCTGTTGCGAAGGTGTTAGATGAGCAGTTCGGAATTGAAAACGGTCTCATGACCACAGTCCATGCTTATACGAATGACCAAAAAAATATCGACAATCCACATAAAGACTTGCGAAGAGCGAGAGCATGCGGGCAGTCGATCATCCCGACAACGACCGGTGCAGCGAAAGCGTTATCCCTGGTTCTTCCTCAGTTAAGCGGAAAACTTCACGGTATGGCACTACGGGTACCAACACCGAACGTATCTTTAGTGGACCTGGTTGTTGATGTAAAAAGGGACGTCACGGTAGAAGAAATCAATGAAGCATTCATTACCGCTTCTCTTGGTTCTTTAAACGGAGTCCTACAATTCACGACAGAGCCATTGGTTTCAATCGACTTTAATACGAATCCTCATTCAGCGATCATTGATGGATTATCCACGATGGTTATGGGGGATCGAAAAGTGAAGGTGCTTGCCTGGTACGACAACGAGTGGGGCTACTCTTGCCGCGTTGTGGATCTGGCTAAATTTGTGGCAACCAAAATGAACGCAAAACAAGAAGTGAACGTTTGAAAGAATCAACATAAACAATAAGCCCTATCCTTAGAACGTGTCTTTCCTGACGCGTTCTTTTCTTTGATCCTTTTGGAATTCGGTACGACTTCCTCCCAACGGAAAGGAATGGTCAATGTTTTCACACTCCACACTTAAAAAGGATACATTCACTTTTTGGAAGGAATACATAGCCAGATGGTGAGACTGCTTAGGTATGTAGTGGAGGCTTACCGACCGCCTCTCAGAAAATAAGGGTCTCCCCTCCCACTCAACAGGTCCAGTCCCATGTGAAAAAGTTTAGAGAAATTTATTGCAAAAGAGTTTTAAACAAAGTATACTATTTTTCGTGAACTTCTTATTAGCAAATGAATACTGATTTAATTACTTAAAGGGTTAGGACCTCTTCG
The DNA here is from genome assembly GCA_963787015.1 of uncultured Bacillaceae bacterium. Classification (GTDB taxonomy): domain Bacteria; phylum Bacillota; class Bacilli; order Bacillales; family Bacillaceae_B; genus Rossellomorea. Next base: position 69,483 of record CAWBBM010000017.1, on the reverse strand, counting down.
GACTAACTTTCCCCCGTGGTAATTAAGATTTTGCCAAAGGATATGTTCATTTTGACGAAAAAAATGATGTCAAAGGGGGAAATACGAAAATGGAAACAATGGGTCGTCATGTAATCTCAGAATTATGGGGTTGCGATTTTGAAAAATTAAACGATGTAGTAGGTATTGAAAAAACATTCGTAGATGCTGCGCTTAAATCAGGTGCAGAAGTACGCGAGGTGGCATTTCATAAATTTGCTCCTCAAGGTGTAAGTGGAGTAGTGATCATTTCTGAATCACACTTAACGATTCACAGTTTTCCTGAACATGGTTATGCAAGCATTGATGTATATACTTGCGGTGAATTAGATCCTAACATCGCTGCTGAATATATTGCAGAGGCACTAGGTGCGGACACACGGGAAACGATTGAATTACCACGTGGAATGGGTCCGGTACAAGTGAAAAAGTCTCAGGCTCAAGCCCTTTAATCGATAATAACCGAAAGAGATGCGTGTTTCATGCATCTCTTTTTTTTATATTTATCCGTCTTTTCTCTCCTATTTTCCAATCTTGTCTCTTTCGTGTAAAATAAGGGTAAATAAAGGGAGGAACTTCATATGAGCGGAATAAGAACCTTGTTACAACGATTTCAATCAGAATGTGAGACGTCTGATGCACATGACGACAAGGAATTGCAAACGCGCTATTATAAATCCATGCATCAAGGGGCATTTAATGCCGTTTTAGAATTATTCTCATCATCTGAGTATGAAGTGATTTCCCAATCGAAAGACAGAGGGGAAATTACGGTCCGTAAAAATGGGATGCCTCAACTATTCATCGTTGCCACGGTCATTACCGTGAGACCATTCGAAACGGCAATCGATTTTAAAATCAGCGCAGATAAAGGGAAAATCTTTGGCACATATACGGTTTTGAAGGCACAAATCAACCATTATTATCAGAGGCTGGACAGTGAAATGAAAAAAGTGAAATAACGGTAAATCCTTTTACGCTTGTGTATGTCCCGGCTTTTTTATATGATGAAGGTAATAGTATGTAATAACGGAGCTGATATTATGAAATGCCCGTCTTGCCAGCATAATGGTACACGAGTAGTGGACTCCCGTCCTGCAGATGAAGGACGTTCAATCAGAAGAAGGAGAGAGTGTGAAGAATGCAATTTTCGCTTCACTACCTTTGAGAAGGTTGAAGAGCTTCCTTTAATTGTGGTGAAAAAAGAAGGGGTAAGAGAAGAGTTTAGTCGAGAAAAGATTTTAAGAGGACTGATCAAGGCATGTGAGAAGCGTCCCGTCCCTCTTGAAAGATTAGAAAAGATTTCAACGGATATCGAGAAAGACCTTCGGAATCAAGGTGCATCTGAAGTGGAATCCGTGAAGATCGGCGAGATGGTCATGGATCACCTAGCCAAAGTAGATGAAGTGGCATACGTCCGTTTTGCATCTGTCTATCGACAGTTTAAAGATATTAATGTGTTTATAGACGAACTAAAGGAATTAATAAAAAAAGAGTAGTAGAATGAGCTGAAGATGGAATTCTTTAGCTCTTTTCTCTTTATCTTTTCCTTTGTTAAACAGAGCGGTTGATTCCCGGACCAATCAATTTAGTTCGTAAGGAAAATCAACAATAAGCTTTTCCTGAGTTTTTTATGAAAGGTAGAATCCAACTATGATGAAGAAGCATTGGAATGAAATACAGCCAATCGATCACTACACTGTAGGGACAAATGGGATGCTTCAGGAATATGATCGGAAAATCATTACATTCTTATACCAGCCTTTAATCGGTACCGTTTGCTACAGTCTTTATATGAGCTTATGGGGGGAGGTTGAAGAGAACCGCCTGTGGTCGACAGATTCCACCCATTATCATCTGATGAACGTTCTGTCAGTCAACCTTCAGGACGTATATGAGGCGAGGATGAAGCTTGAGGGGATTGGGTTATTAAAGGCATATGAAACGAGGGACGGCGAAGACCGCAGCTTTCTCTATGAATTGCAGCCCCCCTTGACTCCCGAGGAATTCTTTCATGATGGTATGCTAAATGTATATCTTTATCGTAAAATAGGGCGTACTCATTATTTGCGATTAAAGAAATTTTTCACGGACATATCTGTAGATAAGAAGCAGTATACAAACATCACCCGTTCGTTTCAGGATGTATTTACATCTGAGCAAATTAACTTTCTTCACCATGATGCCAATGCGGATTCTGCAACGGAATCAGGTAAACAATATTTGAAATATGGGAAGAACGATGGTCTTTCACTGGATGAAGTCGATTTTGATTTCCAGCTGCTACTGGCAGGGCTGTCCGAATCGATGGTTCCCCGTAGAGCTTTTACATCCCATGTGAAGGAAACCGTATTAAAGCTTAGCTATCTGTACGGTATCGATCCTCTTCAAATGAAGAATATCGTCCTAAGCTCCCTGGATGCAGATGATACCATTGATGTGGAATTACTTCGTAAAACCGCACGAGATTGGTATGGGCTGCAAACAGGTGATCAACTGCCGGATTTGACGACAAGAATCGAGAATAAAGCACCTGTGAAATCGGATAAACCCCTCTCGAAAGAAGAAGAGCTTATTCAATATCTGGAAACCACTTCGCCGAAGGATGTTCTGTCGGACATATCAAATGGTGGAGCTCCCTCCAAGGCAGACCTCCAGGCTGTTGAAGAAGTACTCATGTCACAGAAGTTACCGATCGGTGTCATGAATGTTCTGGTTCAATATGTATTGCTGAAAACGGATATGAAGCTCACAAAGGGATATATGGAGAAAATCGCATCCCACTGGTCGAGGAAAAAGGTGACCACAGCAAGTGAAGCGATGGTTTTAGCGAAAAAGGAACATAAGCAGTATCAAGAATGGGCTGAAGGGAAAAAGGAAACGAAATCGAACAGGCGACGAAAGCCGATTCGGACGGAGAAGCTTCCTGAATGGTTCAAGGAAGATGAAACGGCGAAAGAAACCGATTCCCAGGTGGAAGAATACGATTTCGAAGCAGAAAAGAAAAAACTTGAAGAAGAGCTCAAAAACTTTCGGAAGTAGGTGAACGTTGCGGTGGAGAAAATAAACAACACCCTGAAAAGGTTGGCGACAACTGGTTCGTTTCAACAGAGATATGAGCAAATGAAGAAAGAAATCCTTGAAAACAATGATGTAAAAGACTTTATCCGAAAGAACGAAGGACTTGTAACAAATGATATGGTCAATGCAAGCTTGATGAAGCTTTATGAATACATTTCTCAAAGTAAAGAATGCCGGTACTGTCCTTCTCTCGAGGAATGTAAGAATATGATGGAGGGATATGACCCTCATTTAGTCATAAGAGGGAACACGATTGATATCGAATACCACCGCTGCCCTCGAAAAGTCATCCACGATGAACGAACGAGCTCGCAGCGTCTCATCAAAAGTCTGTATGTGCCAAAGGATATACTGCAGGCATCTTTCCAAACCCTTGACCTAGATTCAAAGAGCCGTTTAGAGGCTGTGCGTTTAGCTAAGAATTTTGTGGAGAATTATACGGAAGGTACAAAAATCAAGGGTTTATACTTTTACGGGAAGTTCGGAGTGGGCAAATCCTATTTGTTAGGGGCTATGGCCAATGAATTGGCCGAGAAGAAGATTGCCTCCCTGATTGTATATGTTCCCGAATTCTTCCGGGAAATCAAACAATCACTGGGCGATAACACGGTAAATGAAAAATTAGAGATGGTGAAATCAGCTCGGATCCTCATGCTTGATGATATTGGTGCCGAGACCATGTCCAGCTGGGGAAGGGATGAAATCCTGGGTACGATCCTCCAGTACAGAATGCTCGAGAACCTGCCGACCTTCTTCACCTCCAACTTCAACTTCAACGAATTGACTCATCACTTAACATACAGTCAAAGAGGAGAAGAAGAAAAACTAAAAGCAGCACGGATCATGGAGCGTATTAAATACCTATCCCAACCCGTCTTGATCGATGGGCGGAATAGAAGAGAATAGTTTAAAAGAGAGGAAGTCCCCATGGATTCTCCTCTCTTTTTGCTATAAAAAAATTTCGACTATTTAGCTGAAATCAGCATCATTGTTTTTGAAAAGAGAAAATTAAATTCCCTGATAAACTTCTAATTCATACAAGCCTCCCATATATATAAATCAGGGATTTGGGTTTAAGGAGGCGATAAAGTTTGATTGAATTTATTTTCAAACAAAAAAGTGATGCGTTAAAGCTTCAAGAGTACCTCAACAAAGAATTCATCCAATCATGGTTTCATGAAACGCTTTTTCAACATAAAGCTCACTATAATCTATCAATAGAAGTTTCCCCTTTCTTTAAAGAAAAAGAAAAACTATTCAACGGGGTTTCCAAATTTGTCTTAAATGATAAATGCATGGACTGGTCAGAACACCTCCTGAGGGAACAGTACTTCTATGAAGATAGTCATGAAATCAATCAAATATTAGAAATCGTATCAGAGATGAGGATGGGGGAACGTCCTGAATTGATGGAGTTGATCAGTAAGTGGGACGAGGTGAAGTATGTCCACGGAAGCCTGGAACGGTTGCTTCCAGGGAATGCCCCGATTTCATTTGATTCGTTCAGCAAGTTCAGACTAAAGGAGCTTCAGGAAAGACTGCTTCAAATCGTAGATCTTGCTATTGAAGAATATAAGATGGAACAGGAATATCAGATGTTTGTTCATATGCTGAGGGAATATCTTGCTTCCAGGGAACTGAAGATGAAGACGATTCATCTATATTCAACAGGATATGGGTTTCGTTTCTTTGATGAAGATATGAAAGAGATATCCAGGCAGGAATTGACCAAGGCAATTGATAAACGCCTACTTACGAACCACCCGTTATACGTTGATTCGTATACGATTGCACCTCTGCTTTCCCTTGCTCCTGAAAAGATTTTCGTCTACGGAAACGGAGACCATCAATTGATCAGGACGCTTGAGAATATTTTTGAGGAACGGGTCGACCTGTTACCGTTCAGTTATTTTCCCGATACACTCCTTTATCCTTCGTGAGATCTTGCGAATGAATAGTCAGTTTGCCGATTCCTCTTGCTTTTCAAAACATAACCGATTATAATACCTACATAATAAGTCAATAAACATAGGTTATGATGAGGATAACAATATTCCTATTCCATTCACAGAGAGGGAAGTCTCCAGGCTGCAAGCTTCCTAATTCGTTAGAAGTATTTACCACCTCTGAACTTCAATTGTGAACTGAATCCAGTAAGGATTCATAGTAATGATTGACGGCTAAATGTCGTTATTCGTTTTCAATGAAGTCATTGTAGCATTTTTATACAATGAGAAGTTGGGTGGAACCGCGAGTTTATTTATTAACCTCGTCCCTTCAATCGTGAAGGGGCGGGGTTTTTTGTTTTTTTGGACATTTCATAGGTCCGTCCTGATGATTGTAAGGAACGGGAAAGAGTCAATTTTACATCACATAAGGAGTGAAATTACATGTCAGAAGTAGTGAAAATGCAGTTCCCTGATGGAAATGTTAAGGAGTTTCCTAAAGGAACAACAACAGAAGAGATTGCTGCGTCTATCAGTCCAGGACTGAAGAAGAAGGCACTTGCAGGTAAACTAAACGGTGAATTGATTGACTTGCGTACTGGAATAAAAGAAGATGGAGCGATTGAGATCGTCACTCCTCCTTCAGAAGAGGCAGTGGAAGTCCTTCGCCACAGTACTGCGCATTTAATGGCCCAGGCAATTAAACGTCTATATCCTGAAACGAAGCTTGGAATCGGACCTGTCATCGAAGGCGGATTCTATTATGATATTGATTCGGAGCATACGTTCACTCCGGAAGATCTTCCACTGATTGAGAAAGAAATGAAGAAGATCACTGGTGAAAACCTAGAGGTTATCCGTAAAGAAGTAAGCCGCGACGAAGCGCAGAAAATGTACGAAGAAATCGGTGACGAGTATAAGCTTGAACTACTCGAAGCGATTCCTCAAGGTGAACAGGTTTCCATCTATGAGCAAGGTGAATTCTTCGATCTATGCCGTGGAATCCATATTCCGTCTACAAATAAAATTAAAGAATTCAAGCTGTTGAGCATCGCTGGCGCATACTGGCGTGGAAATAGCGATAACAAAATGCTTCAACGGATTTACGGAACTGCTTTCTTCAAGAAAGAGGATCTGGAAGAGCATTTGCGTCTTCTAGAAGAAGCGAAAGAGCGTGACCACCGTAAAATCGGTAAAGAATTGAATTTATTCATGAACTCGCAAAAAGTTGGACAAGGTTTGCCGATGTGGCTTCCAAAGGGTGCGACGATCCGTCGTATCATCGAGCGTTATATCGTTGATAAAGAAGAGCGCCTTGGCTATGACCACGTATATACTCCGGTTATGGGCAGCGTGGAACTTTATAAAACAAGCGGTCACTGGGATCACTATCAGGAAAACATGTTCCCAGTAATGGAAATGGATAATGAAGACCTGGTTCTTCGTCCAATGAACTGTCCTCATCATATGATGATTTACAAAAACGACATCCACAGCTACCGCGAACTTCCGATTCGTATCGCTGAGCTTGGGCTCATGCACCGATATGAATTGTCAGGTGCCTTATCAGGACTTCAACGTGTACGTGGGATGACTCTGAATGATGCTCATATCTTCGTACGCCCTGATCAAATCAAGGAAGAGTTCAAACGTGTCGTTCGCCTGGTTCAGGAAGTGTACAAAGACTTTGATTTAAATGACTATTCTTTCCGCCTTTCCTATCGTGACCCTGAGGATACGGAGAAGTATTTCGATGACGATGACATGTGGAACCGTGCACAAGCGATGATCAAGGAAGCTATGGATGAACTGGATGTTGAGTACTTTGAAGCAGAAGGGGAAGCGGCATTCTACGGTCCCAAACTGGATGTTCAAGTGAAAACAGCTCTAGGAAAAGAAGAAACGCTATCGACTGTTCAACTTGACTTCTTACTTCCAGAGCGCTTTGACTTAACATATGTAGGGGAAGATGGAAAGCAACATCGCCCGGTTGTTATTCACCGTGGAGTCGTATCAACAATGGAACGCTTCGTGGCATTCCTAATTGAAGAATACAAAGGAGCATTCCCGACATGGCTCGCTCCAACTCAAGTACAGGTGATCCCGGTTTCTCCGGATGTGCACTTCGACTATGCGAAAGAAGTGAAAGAAAAACTTCAGGCTGAAGGATTGCGTGTCGACATCGATGACCGTAATGAAAAAATCGGCTATAAAATTCGTGAAGCTCAGATGAGTAAAGTTCCTTACATGCTTGTGGTGGGAGACAATGAAATCAAGGAAACAGCTGTAAACGTCCGTAAATACGGAGAACAAAAATCAGAAACAATTTCCCTTGACGAGTTCATCGGCCACATCACAAAAGAAGCAAAACGATAAAAGAGAAAGAGGGACGGACCTCCAAATGATAGTTGTGTCTAACAATTGGAGTGCAGTTCAAGGTCCGTCCCTCCCATATAAATTTTTAAAAAACTATTGCACTCTCCTTAGATGTCTGATAGTATGAAATACGTTGTGATATTGAATGATTATTTGACAGCGGTATTGTCATGTGATATATTATCTAAGGTGAATTGAATACAGATTGGTACAAGCAGGAGCTACCCGCTTCTCACCTGAATAACGCTTCTCAAAGTTGTTTACAGGTATGTGATTGACTATTAAAGCCTATATATATGCTTAATAATCAGATGCGGGTGTTTCGACACTCGCATCTTTTTTGTATGTTTAATACATGCAAAGGGGATTGTGAGTGCGTCGACCAAAGCCGTGTATTCTTTTAATAAACCTTGGAGGTGGCTAATTATTAGCAAAGACATGATCTTAAACGAAACGATTCGTGCCCGTGAAGTACGTCTTATCGATCAAAACGGTGAGCAACTTGGTATTAAAACCAAGAATGAAGCTCTTGAAATTGCAGAACGTGTAAATCTTGATCTTGTTCTTGTTGCTCCAACTGCAAAACCACCCGTTGCTCGTATCATGGACTACGGTAAGTTTAAGTTTGAACAACAGAAGAAAGAAAAAGAAGCGCGTAAGAATCAAAAAATCATCAATCTTAAAGAGGTGCGTCTAAGCCCGACGATTGATGAGCATGATTTCAACACTAAGCTTCGTAACGCTCGTAAGTTCCTTGAAAAAGGAGACAAAGTTAAAGCGTCAATCCGATTTAAAGGTCGTGCGATTACGCACAAAGAAATTGGTCAACGTGTTCTGGATCGCTTCAGTGATGAGTGTAAAGATGTAGCAACCGTTGAATCAAAACCGAAAATGGATGGTCGTAGTATGTTCTTGGTGCTTGCACCAGTTAACGAAAAATAAAGGACCCGAGGAGGAAAAGCTCATGCCAAAAATGAAAACTCACCGCGGCTCAGCTAAGCGTTTTAAGAAAACAGGTTCTGGTAAACTTAAACGTTCACACGCTTACACAAGCCATTTATTCGCAAACAAATCTACTAAAGCAAAACGTAAGCTACGTAAAGCGGCTGTTGTCTCTAAAGGAGATTTCAAACGCATTCGTCACATGCTCGACAACCTAAAATAAGAAGCAATAGAAACAGGAGGGAATTATTATGCCACGCGTAAAAGGCGGAACAGTAACACGCAGACGTCGTAAAAAAGTTCTTAAATTAGCCAAAGGTTATTACGGTTCCAAACATACTTTATATAAAGTAGCAAATCAACAAGTCATGAAATCATACATGTATGCTTATCGTGACCGTCGCCAAAAGAAACGTGATTTCCGTAAATTATGGATCACACGTATCAATGCGGCTGCTCGTATGAACGGTCTTTCTTATAGCCGTTTAATGCACGGATTAAAGCTTGCTGGTATCGAAGTAAACCGTAAAATGCTTGCTGAACTTGCGATTTCTGACGAAAAAGCATTCAACCAATTAGCTGATGCTGCTAAAGCTCAACTAAACAAATAATAAACTGCTAACTTGTTAGTAGTTAAAGAGGACTGGCCCCCCGGCCGGTCCTTTCTTATATAAATATCTTTGGAAAGCAGGTAGAAACCATGGGTACACTGACAAGTATCTTATATCTATATGCCATCATCATCACTATCATCGGCTTTGTCATCATGGGCAGAGATAAAAGGAAAGCAGAGCGACACGAATACCGCATTAGTGAGCGTGTGTTGTGGCAGGTGGCGATCCTTGGAGGAAGTGTCGGAGCATACCTCGGAATGAAAGTGTACAGACATAAAACGAAGCACAAACCATTTTCATTGGGCCTCCCTTTACTGGTCATGCTCCATTGCTTGTTATTTATCTGGCTGAATGCCAAATTGTAGAAACCAAAGTTTTCATTCTTTCCCCCGTCTGCGCTACATACTATAGAGAGAGAGTAAATAAACAGCTTAGAATAGCAGAAGGAGGTCATGATAACCATGGACGAACGGTTGGTTGCTGCATTCGCCTTCATGGAGGCCAGTGGGTATTTGGCTCCTGTTCTGTTTATCTTATTTCATATCCTCAGACAGTTTCTGTTCATTCCCGTAGCCCTTGTCTGCATGGCGGGAGGAGTCCTGTTCGGAAGTATCTTTGGCACTCTGTATTCTTTAATCGGATTAACGCTCTTATCTGTCACATTTTATTTTGTCATCAAAAGCTTTACGCCTTTTTATGAAAAGCTCCTGAGGTTGAAGGAAAGATGGTTCGGAAGGAATGCCACCTTGACCACAGGCCAGATCGCGGTGCTCAGATTGATTCCATTTGTTCATTATCAATTGCTTAATCTATGCCTGCTTGAACGGAAGAAGGAGCTAAAACCCTTCATTCGTGCTTCTGTTCTTTCAAACGTGCCCCTGGCGTTTTTTTATACCGTTTTCGGCCAATACATCAAACAATTTTCCCCACCAATTCTCGCTATGATCTTCCTTGCACTATTCGTCCTATTTTACCTATTAAGAGAAAAAGTAAGAGTCATTAAATGGAGAGAGTTCTTTCCGGGTAAATGAACGGGTGCTCTGCGGTGTCTCCACTCGTCTAGCCCCTGAAGTCATAAGTTAAATCGTCCTAGAAGGAAAAAGCCACTTTACGTACTTTTCCCTAATAAAAAAAATGACCAGCTCTGCTAGTCATTTTTTTGTTGCTTATTTTGAAGGAATTCATGAATCGGACTCTTCCAATCAAGCTTGGCATTCGGATACCGTTCTTTGATTTCATTCTTCAGGTATTCAAAATCTTCTTGTGTGATCCCCTTTAACGAAGAGATATTCTTTGACCACACAAAGATCGACACCACTTCAAAGGATGTTTCTGTAGCCCCTAAATATTTTTCTCCTTCAAATAATACACCTTTATACGTTATGTGAAAATTCTTTCGGACATTTTCCTGATCATCGAGAAAGTAAAAACGTTTCTGTTCTTGGGCAAGCTCCAGTTTTCGCTTTGGGTTGATAATGTATTTGACACTGCTGTATAAAAGATAAAGAATGAGGAAAAAAATCACTAACCGTATTAGCCAAAGCATAACCATTACCTCCATAGGCATATTTCTTCCACTATTATTTACGATAAAAACGAAAAAAGGTTTCATATTATTTAAAATTTGTTTAAAAATTTGTCATACTAAGAGAGAGTGCAGTAAATACAGACATCTAAGGGGAGAGAAGAACATGAATATTGAAGAGCTATTGGACATGCAAAAGAAGCTGGATGCGCATATTGAAAAAGAACATGGATTGGAGCAGGAAGATTTAATTGAAAAGAAGATACTTGCATTGCTGGTTGAGGTAGGGGAGCTGGCAAATGAAACGAGAAGCTTTAAGTTTTGGAGTAAGAAGCCGTCCTCATCAAAGGAAGTGATACTCGAAGAATTTGTAGATGGGATACACTTCATCCTCTCATTGGGGATAGAAATTGGTATAATGCAATTTGATCTAGGTGAGACCAATTACACAAATGAAGATGTGTCGAAACAATTCCTGGAAGTGTTTAAAGAGGCGAATCATTTTGCTGAAGAACGTTCCGTTGAGCATTTTCAACAATTGTTCCGGCATTACGTCTACTTGGGAGAACTTCTAGGCTTTTCACATGAAGAAGTATTTGATGCGTATGTGAAGAAAAATGAAGTGAATTATAATCGTCAAAAAGAAGGATATTAATCTGTAAGAACTTCCTTTTCCTAGTAAAGAAGAATCAGGGAATTTTGATGAATGACACATGTTTTAGTATAATGGAAATGTAGTAATATTTAGGGGGGCGAAATAATGACGAAATTAGATGAAACATTGACGATGCTCAAGGATTTAACCGATGCTAAAGGGGTACCGGGTAATGAACGAGAAGTAAGAGACGTAATGAAAAGATACATAGAACCGTTTGCAGATGAAATCACAACGGATAATCTGGGAAGCTTGATCGCTAAAAAAGTCGGCGATGAGAACGGCCCTAAAATCATGGTCGCTGGACATCTTGATGAGGTAGGATTCATGATCACGCAAATCGACAGTAAAGGGTTCCTCCGCTTTCAAACCGTTGGCGGCTGGTGGTCACAGGTCATGCTTGCTCAGCGAGTGACCATTGTGACTAGCAAAGGGGAGGTCACAGGTATCATTGGTTCTAAACCTCCACATATCCTTCCTCCAGAAGCACGTAAAAAAGCTGTTGAGATTAAAGATATGTTTATTGATATTGGTGCATCAAGCCGTGAAGAAGTACAGGAATGGGGAGTGAAGCCAGGAGATATGGTTGTCCCACATTTTGAATTCACGGTGATGAATAATGAGAAAATGCTTCTTGCGAAAGCGTGGGATAACCGCGTTGGATGTGCGATTGCCATTGATGTATTGAAGAACCTTCAAAATGAGTCGCATCCGAACGTCGTATATGGTGTCGGTACGGTGCAGGAAGAAGTCGGTCTTCGTGGAGCAAGAACGTCTGCAGCCAAGATTCAGCCTGACATTGCCTTCGGAGTAGATGTTGGAATCGCAGGAGATACTCCGGGTGTTTCTGATAAAGAAGCTTCAAGTAAGATGGGAGAAGGTCCCCAAATCATTCTTTATGATGCGTCCATGGTTTCACATAAAGGACTCCGTGATTTTGTAACAGATACAGCAGATGAACATAACATCCCGTATCAATTTGATGCAATTGCCGGCGGTGGAACGGATTCTGGTGCGATTCATTTAACAGCAAACGGCGTGCCGGCTTTATCCATCACTGTGGCCACACGCTATATTCATTCCCATGCAGCGATGATGCATCGTGATGATTATGAGAATGCCGTTAAATTGATTACAGAAGTGATTAAGAAATTAGACAATGATACAGTGGCGAAAATTACGTTTGATTGATGATCGCTGAGATAGAGCTAACAAAAAGATGCCTGGGATTCCTGTTGAATCTCAGGCATCTTTCCATTTCGCGGTACTGAATATGTTCCTAAATCTGAAATGTGGCTCATAAGCAACGAAAACCGGCTCATAAAATCGAGATGCGTATGAAATTCTGAACGGTGGAAGACTTAATCAGACTGTATTGTTCGTCAAACGTACTTTCTCATTCCTGACGAATATATGAATCGTAAATGACAATAAATAAGGGCAACCCATTCACAGGGTTACCCTTGTCCTTACTGTGCTTGTAACTGCTGCAATGATTCTTCTAACGTTTCGAGAACCATTTTTTGTTCTTGTGGATCTGCGTTTTCCCAGAATACTTCAAGAAGCACACCCAGTCCAGGAAGGGTCTTTTCTTCTCCCCCTTGGATTGCATCTACGATGGTGTCTCTTAGTTCGTCCTGGTTGTTACCAGACACGTTGTGAATGATTGCATTTCGTAAGTTAAGACTCATCACACATTTCTCCTTTTTTGATTGTTGAGGAATTCATTGTTATCTTGCGTCAAATTGAATTTATTATGTAGGAAAGTTAAGGTATAATGAGACCTTGAATAGTAATCTAAAGGAGCGGATACGAATGAAGTTTATTCAATCCTCGAAAAATCCTGTTGTGAAGCAATGGAAGAAGTTATTGACAAAAAAAGAACGAGATCTTACTCGTACATACATAGTTGAAGGTTTTCACCTTGTGGAAGAAGCATTGAAGCAGGAGGATACGGTCCTTGAGCTGATTGTTGTGGAAGGGATCGATCTTCCGCAACAATGGACGGTGGATTCGGTTTCCATGACTATGGTATCAGATGAAGTGGGAAAAGCCCTATCTGATACCGAGACATCTCAAGGGATTTTTGCCATTTGTAAGCAAAAAGAAGATGAGCATGATCGTGATAAAGCGGAAACGTTCATGCTTTTGGATGGTCTTCAAGATCCCGGGAATATCGGAACCATCATTCGAACGGCAGATGCAGCAGGGATTGATATGATTGTGTTGGGAAAGGGAACGGTGGACCCATATAATCCCAAGGTATTACGTTCTGCACAAGGAGGTCACTTTCATATCCCGATTGTCAGACGTGATCTCACTGAAACCATTTCGAACTTGAATGAGCGGAACATCCCTGTTTACGGGACGGCTCTGGAAAGTGGTGTAGAGTACACCACGATAAAGCCCAGTTCTTCCTTTGCTTTAATAGTAGGAAATGAAGGGAATGGCATGTCGAAGGAACTTCTAACGGAAACAGATCAGAACCTCTACATTCCGATTTACGGGAAGAGTGAATCATTGAATGTAGCGATTGCGGCAGGTATATTACTGTACTATTTTAAAAATGGGCAGTGAAATCTTTGAAAAGGTTTGAAATCTGCTTCGATATTCACTATAATAATGCACATATAACTTAAAAACGTTGAAAGAGGAAAGTAGCACATGATGATCTTCAAGGGAAAGAGTGCCCTGGACTGAAAGCATTCTTAAGAAAACGTGATGCGAATATTTCACCTCTCGAGTTGGCATCGGGACCATTCAGCTTTATGAATGTAAAGATGCTCCGGCAAAGCCGTTATCCGAATGAAGTGAGTATATCTGCCTATAGGATATGCTTATAAGGGTGGTACCGCGATATAAACCTCGTCCCTTTTTGGGATGGGGTTTTTTTATTTGTATAGGTTTCTATAAACCCATTCAAACGACCATTCGGACGATATATATTAAAGGAGGAAGAATAATGGAGGACAAATTACGATCCCTTCAACAAGAAGCAATCGAAAAGGTTAATGAAGCAACTGACTTAAAAGAACTGAACACGATTCGTGTCGCTTATTTAGGTAAAAAAGGCCCTGTCACCGAAGCGTTAAAAGGCATGGGGAAACTGTCAGCAGAAGAACGCCCGAAAATGGGGGCACTTGCCAATGAAGTTCGCGGAGCCATTACAGAAACCATCGAAGCCAAACAAGCCATTCTTGAAAAAGAGGCAGTCGAAAAGAAGCTGGCTTCTGAAACGATTGATGTCACGTTACCGGGACGCCCTGTTAAAAAAGGGAATCATCATCCGCTCACGATGATTGTGGAAGAAATCGAAGACCTATTCATCGGGATGGGTTATACCGTCGCCGAAGGACCGGAAGTAGAAAAGGACTATTATAACTTTGAAGCCCTGAACCTTCCGAAGGGACATCCGGCCCGTGATATGCAGGATTCCTTCTATATAACAGAAGAGACACTACTGCGTACTCATACATCACCAGTACAGGCAAGAACGATGGAAATCGCCAAAGGAAAAGGGCCGATCAAAATCATTTGTCCAGGGAAAGTGTACCGACGAGATACGGATGACGCAACTCACTCTCATCAATTCACACAAATCGAGGGACTTGTCATTGATGAAAACATCCGTATGAGTGATTTAAAAGGAACCTTGCAAGTGTTTGCCAAGAAAATGTTTGGTGAAGACCGAGAAATTCGCCTTCGTCCGAGCTTCTTCCCATTCACAGAACCTTCTGTTGAAATGGATATCTCTTGTAAAATATGTGGTGGAAAAGGCTGCCGTGTATGTAAAGGGACTGGCTGGATTGAGATCCTTGGAGCAGGAATGGTTCACCCGAACGTTCTTGAGATGGCTGGATTCGATTCTAAGAAATACACAGGTTTCGCATTCGGTATGGGGCCTGAACGTATTGCCATGCTGAAATACGGTATTGATGATATTCGTCATTTCTACACAAACGACACGCGTTTTGTGACACAGTTCGGCACTCAAGAATAGAAGAAAATCGATAGGAGGTATTCACACATGTTTGTTTCATATAGATGGTTGGAGAATTATGTAGACTTATCAGGTACAACACCTGAAGAATTAGCAGAGAAGATTACCAGAAGCGGGATTGAAGTAGAAGGTGTGGAACGAATCGGGGAAGAAATCAAAAATGTGGTAGTGGGCCATGTCCTACAATGTGAACCACACCCTGATGCGGATAAATTAAATAAATGCTTAGTGGATGTAGGGGAAGAAGAACCTGTACAAATCATCTGCGGGGCACCAAATGTAGCGCAGGGTCAAAAAGTGGCAGTTGCGAAAGTAGGAGCGGTCCTGCCTGGAAACTTCAAAATCAAAAAAGCCAAGCTTCGTGGCGAAGCTTCTCACGGGATGATCTGTTCCCTGCAAGAGCTTGGAATCGAAGGGAAGCTTGTACCGAAAGAGCATGCAGAAGGGATTTATGTGTTCTCGGATGATGCTGAAGTAGGTCAAAATGCTGTGGAACGATTAAATCTTGACGATGCGATTTTAGAGCTTGGCTTAACACCCAATCGTTCTGACTGCTTAAGCATGCTGGGAGTGGCGTACGAAGTAGCTGCGATCCTGGACCGTGAAGTGAAGCTTCCACAACCAAAGGTATCTGAAGGAAGTGAAAAGGCTTCGGATTACGTAACCGTAAAGGTAGAGGCGAAGGATGACAATCCTCTATACGGAGCGAAAATCATTAAGAACGTCAAAATCGGTCCATCTCCTCTATGGATGCAAAACGCGCTGATTTCAGCAGGGATCCGCCCACATAATAATGTCGTTGATATTACGAACTATGTGCTATTGGAATATGGTCAACCCCTTCACGCTTTCGATTACGATCGTCTTGGATCAAAGGAGATCCTTGTCCGTCGTGCGAAGGATGGAGAAACCTTCGTGACGCTGGATGATGCAGAAAGAACCCTATCAAGCAGCCAGCTTGTCATCACCAATGGCACAGAGCCTGTTGCCCTCGCCGGAGTGATGGGTGGAGCGAATTCAGAAGTTCAGAATGATACAACAACGGTTCTTCTTGAAGCAGCTTACTTCACAGGTGCGATTGTAAGGGGAGCTTCGAAAGACCATGGTCTGAGAAGTGAAGCGAGCACCCGTTACGAGAAGGGAGTAGATCCTGACCGTGTTCTGAAAGCAGGAGAGAGAGCAGCTGAGCTGATGGCTGAATATGCTGAAGGTGAAGTTCTTGAAGGCACTGTCTTATTTAACGAAATGGACGTGGAACCGGTTAAAGTGGAGATTACGCTGGAAAAGATCAATTCTTCACTAGGAACATCGATGTCAGTTGAGACAGTGGAAGATATCTTCCGTCGTCTTCAATTTGATGGAGAGGTCAACGGAGAAACGTTTGCCGTAACAGCTCCTACAAGACGGGGAGATATCACCATCCCTGAAGATTTATTGGAAGAAGTGGCACGTCTTTACGGCTATGATAACCTTCCGCTGACTCTTCCTCAGGGAGAGTCAACGCCTGGTGGACTTTCAAATCATCAGCTGAAACGCCGTACCGTTCGCCGATATTTAGAAGGAGCCGGCCTCCTTCAAGCGATCACGTATTCATTAACAAACGACAAAAAAGCCACCCAATATGCACTGGACGTAAGGGAGCCTGTCCGCTTATTGATGCCAATGAGTGAGGAGCGCAGCAATCTTCGCTTAAGCATCATTCCACAGCTACTTGAAGTGGTTTCATACAATAAAGCACGTCAAAACGACTCTCTTGCCTTTTATGAAGTCGGATCTGTGTTCTTAAATGAATCCGGTGAAGAGCTTCCTCAGGAAGAAGAACATATTGCCGGAGCTCTCACAGGCTTGTGGCATCTACACCCTTGGCAAGGAGAGAAGAAGCCGGTTGACTTCTACGTTGCTAAAGGAATCCTTGAAGGAATGTTTGAAGAAATCGGTGTTTCTGAAGCAATTTCATACCGACAAGCAGTCGTAGATGGTATGCATCCGGGAAGAACAGCTGACATTCTCTTGGACAATGAAGTGATTGGTTTTGTCGGAGCGATTCACCCGGAAGCGGAAAAAGAATTGGATCTTAACGAAACCTATGTGTTCGAACTGAAGGCTTCACCTATTTTCCATTATGAAAAGCCGGCACTAAGTTACACGCCAATTCCGCGTCACCCATCAATCACAAGAGATATCGCCCTGGTTGTCGATGTAGACGTGAAAGCAGGAGAAGTAGAATCCATCATCAAGGATGCAGGAGGAAAGCTTCTGAAGGAAGTTTCAGTCTTCGATCTTTATGAAGGGGAGCATATGGAAGCCGGGAAGAAGTCCCTTGCCTTTTCATTAAAGTACTTCGATCCGGTGAAAACATTAACGGATGAAGAAGTAGTGAAAGTACATGATAAAGTACTTGCCACAGTGAAAGAAAAAGCGGGAGCCGAGTTGAGAGGATAACCCGGTTCTTGGTGTGAGGTGTCAGACGATGATTGTCTGGCATCTTTTTTTTGTGTGGAGTTTGCCGAGGAGTTTGCCTGTTAAAAAACAGTGGGATTTTGTCAGGCGAATAATCGAATATTTTTAACAGGAGAAATATGGACGGATATTCAACAGTAGAAATACCTATGATATTTAACAGGCAAAAATTGCAGTCTATTCAACAGCTGAAAAAATGATGAAATTCAACTGTTGAATAATCAATCAAATAAAATCAACAGCTGAACAACAACCAAACAAAAATCCGCATCGGCACATCCGATGCGGATTTTCTTTTATTTCTTCGCTAACTTCATCGCCTTTTCACTATTGGCAAAATGCCATTTCGTCATAGTCTTTAATTCTTCGATTCCTTTTCCCTTGATGATCTTGGCGGCGGCCACGTCTACATGTTTTCCTGCCCCTTTTGGTATGACGACACCTGCTTTTTCACTCAATTTGTCCATCTCCTTCAAGAAGGCGTATCGGGCAATGATCGATGCCGCGGCGACTGCAAGGTGGATGCTTTCTCCTTTTGTGCTGAAGTATACTCGTTCTTTCTGGATTTCCTTTTGGGCAGCTATGTGTTTGAAATATGTATTTTTTTCTACGAATTGATCAATCAATATGCCTTCAGGCTGTTCCGGGTCCATTTTTTCTAACAGTTTAAGGATGGCCTGATTGTGGAGGAGGGCTTTCATTTTCCCCTGGGTCATTCCTTTTTCCTGCATCGCATTGTATTTAGGATTGTGCAGGATGAGCAGTGAATAGGGGATGGTGGTGATTAAGTCCCTGGCGATTTTGGTGATTTGAGGATCGGATAAGTTTTTGGAATCTTTGACGCCTAATTCCTTCATGAGGGGTATATGCTCTTTCTTTACATAAGCACTCACTACTGTGATCGGTCCGAAGAAATCACCTGTCCCGACTTCGTCTGATCCGACGACAGACCAGTTGGCGAAGTTATCAGGCAATGTCGTCGACCCTTTAGAAGGGGATTTCACCTTGGGAGGCTCGCTTGTGCCCCACTGGCTTGATTCACCTTCTCCATTCGCCCCTTGAAATAACACTTTCCCGGACTTATAGGCGGTAACCGTGCATCCAGATGGCTTAGCTACAAATATGGCCCCTGGAGGCAGCTTATCTACTAACACCTTTTTGTAATGGTCTTTCATTTGGTCGATTGTTGCTTTCGTTGTTTGTATGACGGTATTGGCCACGTTTCTCTCTCCTTATGACAAAATTCTTGATTTTAATAAAAAATGTGAGCTTATATGACAAATTCCTTCCAACCTAAAGATATTTCATGGTATGATTATGTGTAGGATTCTTATGAATGGGGGGCTTTCAGATTGTCTGAAGAACAAAAAAAACGCACCACTGTTGACATATATGGTCAACAATATACGATTGTTGGGACTGAATCAACAAGTCAAATTCGATTTGTCTGTTCTAAAGTGGATGACAAAATGAGAGAAATAAACTCCATGAATCCGTCTCTCGACACAAGTAGGCTGGCTGTTTTGACAGCGGTGAATGCCGTGAATGATTATCTCAAACTGCAAGAGAAGTTTGAAGAGCTGGAACGAGAAATTAAACGATTAAAGGATTGAAAAAAGATGCTGGATTTAGCTTTACTAATTATCCTTGTATTAGGATTTTTCATAGGTCTAAAGCGTGGATTCATTTTACAAGTCGTCCACATATTCGGATTTATTGTCTCTTTTATTGTAGCATACATATATTATGATCAGCTTGCACCAAAGCTAACATTGTGGATTCCTTATCCTGTATTGGATGAGCAATCCACCTTAAATATGATTTTTGAATCGACACATTTAGATCAAGCATACTATCGGGTTATTGCGTTTGCGATGATTTTCTTCGCATCCCGCATCATTTTGCAGATTATTGGATCGATGCTTGACTTTGTCGCCCATCTTCCATTAATAAAGCAGTTGAATGTACTTGGCGGAGGGATATTAGGCTTTATTGAAGCATACTTAATGATTTTTATTTTATTATTTATTGCTGTATTATTGCCGATCGAGTCGGTTCAAACACTCATCAATAACTCGTTTATTGCGCAAGCGATGGTGAAACATACTCCTGTTTTCTCTGATATGGTGAAATCTTGGTGGATTGAATATGTAGGCTGAAAAAGGGCTGACTATAAGTATGCAACTCAGGTTCGTTAAGGGTTCCTTAACGGAAAATGTTCATCTTATAAGTCAGTCTTTTTTCTTTTTATATCAATTTTGCTACTATATAGATGGAGTAGTTTGGCGGTTGAAAGAGATTTCCGCTCTAATTAACGGTGTAGTAAACCATTTCTTATTTCACGAAACAGTCAAATTCTAAGATAGTAGGTGAATCTCTTGAATAAAAAAGATATTATAAAATTATTAGAAACAATTGGAATATATATGGAATTGAAAGGCGAAAATTCATTTAAAATATCTGCCTATCGAAAAGCGGCAGCGGCACTGGAGAATGATGACCGGAGTTTACAGGAAATCAACGACTTCACGAAGCTTTCCGGAATCGGTAAAGGAACAGCTGGCGTCATTGAAGAGTACATAGAGGAAGGGACGTCCTCTGTTCTTGAAGAGTTGAAAGAGGAGGTTCCAAAGGGACTGATCCCCCTCCTCCAATTGCCTGGTTTAGGTGGAAAGAAAATTGCGAAGTTGTATAGTGAGCTTGGGGTCGAAAGTATCGAAGACCTGGAAGAAGCGTGCAAGGCAAATAAAATACAGGCATTGGCAGGCTTCGGCAAAAAGACCGAAGAGAAGATCCTTGCTTCCATTGAACAGGTTGGTAAGAGACCTGACCGCCTTCCGATTGGATTTATGATGGGGATCGCGGAAGAAATAGAAGGATATCTTTCCGGGATCGACAGTATTCAAACATACTCTAGGGCTGGAAGTTTAAGGCGAATGAGGGAAACGATCAAAGATCTGGATTTCATTATCTCAACAAAGCAACCCGAAGCGGTAAAGGAAGGTCTGTTGCAACTGCCCCGTATTGTTGAAACCATTGCGGCAGGGGATACGAAGGTTTCTCTGACTCTTTCTTACAAATGGGATGTCAGCATAGATTTCAGAATCGTAAAGCCTGAAGAATTTGCTACGACCCTTCACCATTTTACAGGCTCGAAGGATCATAATGTCCGCATGCGTCAGCTCGCCAAAGAACGTGGTGAAAAGATCAGCGAATATGGTGTCGAGAGTAGTGAGACGGGTGAGATGAAGACCTTTAAAACAGAAGAAGAATTTTATCATCACTTTGACTTGCCATTGATTCCGCCTGAACTGAGGGAAGACGGTAGAGAAGTGGAAGAGTTCCATAAGGATTATCCTCTCCTCTCATTACAAGATATCCAAGGCGATCTTCATATGCACTCCACCTGGTCGGATGGTGCATTTTCGATTGAAGAAATGGTAGAAGCGTGCCGTGCCAAAGGGTATCAGTATATGGCGATCACAGACCACTCCAAGTATTTACGGGTGGCGAATGGACTTACAACTGAACGATTACTAAAACAAATAGAGGAAATAAAAGAAATCAATAAGAAGTATGATGATATTGAGGTTCTTTCAGGAATTGAAATGGATATTCTTCCTGACGGCACATTGGACTATGAAGATGAGGTCCTTGAAAAGGTGGATCTTGTGATCGCCTCGATCCATTCGAGTTTTTCACAATCTCAGGATAAAATCATGGAGAGGCTGACCACAGCCCTGAAAAGTGCCCATGTGGATATTATCGCTCATCCAACCGGAAGGATCATCGGTCGAAGAGAAGGCTATGACGTCGATATAGATCTTCTGATTCAACTTGCCAAAGAAACCGATACCGTTTTAGAGCTGAATGCAAACCCAAATCGACTTGATCTATCTGCTGAAAATATTCGTAAGGCCCAGGATCAGTCTGTGAAGCTTGTCATCAACACAGACGCTCACAGTACAGATCATCTGGAATTTATGGAAATAGGGGTCGGGACGGCTCGAAAAGGCTGGATCAAGAAAGATACGGTCATCAATACATGGGATAAACAAGAGCTAATCAAATTTATTAAGCGAAACTGATAAAAGGTGGAATACATTCCGTGAATGCTAAAGTACTAAAGACGCTAGAGTTTGACAAAATTAAAGAATTATTAAAGCAATATGCCGCATCTGCCCTGGGGCATGCAAAGGTTTCCGCCCTCATACCTTCTGTTGAGTTTGAGGAAATCACGTCTCTTCATGAAGAGACGGATGAGGCCATGACCATTCTCCGTTTGAAAGGTCACGCACCACTCGGGGGGATTTTTGATATACGCCCCCATGTCAAGCGTGCACAAATCGGCAGTATGCTATCCCCATCTGAATTCATTCAAGTGGCAAGCACAATCCGGGCAAGCAGGAAGATGACATTGTTCGTAGACGAGTTGTTGGAGGAGGAGGTGGAAATTCCTCTATTACAGGAGAAAATGGGTACGGTGATCCCCCTTCCTCACTTAGAGCAGGATATCCGAAAAGTCGTGGATGAGAATGGTGAAATACTTGATACAGCAAGTGAAACACTCCGCTCGATCCGTACACAGCTCCGTGCTAACGAAGGCCGGATCAGAGAGAAACTAGAGCGGATGATCCGTTCATCCAATGCTCAAAAGATGCTATCCGATGCGATCATCACGATTCGGAACGATCGATATGTCATTCCGGTTAAACAGGAGTACAGGGGGCAATATGGTGGAATCATCCATGATCAATCATCGTCGGGGCAAACCTTATTTATCGAACCCGAGGCCATTGTCCAGCTGAATAATCAGCTTCGTGAACTCCGCTTAAAAGAACAAACGGAAATCGAAAAGATCCTCCTCGAGCTAACCGAAAGTGTACAAGAATCAGGCGAGGAACTGCTTTTGATCGTCAGCGTCCTATCAGACATTGATTTTATGTTTACAAAAGCGAAATTCGGGAGATCCATTAAAGGTTCGAAACCGAAGATCAACAATGAACGTCGGTTCAAGTTGAATAAAGCCCGTCATCCCCTTCTGCCGATCGATGAAGCAGTAGCGAATGATATCGAGTTGGGAAATGAGTTTTCCTCCATTGTCATCACGGGACCGAATACAGGCGGGAAAACCGTTACCCTTAAAACCTTGGGCTTAACAAGCCTGATGGCGCAATCAGGCCTCCCGATCCCGGCATTGGACGGATCTGAAGTTGGCGTTTTTCGTACCATTTATGCCGATATTGGAGACGAACAGTCCATTGAGCAAAGCTTAAGTACTTTTTCATCCCACATGGTCAATATCGTGGACATTCTGAAAAAAGTGGACCATGAAAGTTTAGTTCTGTTTGATGAGCTTGGGGCAGGTACAGACCCTCAGGAAGGTGCGGCATTGGCCATTTCCATTTTGGATGAAGTACATGCAACAGGTGCAAGGGTTGTAGCGACCACCCACTATCCTGAACTGAAAGCGTATGGATATAATCGTGAAGGAGTCGTGAATGCCAGTGTGGAATTTAGTGTAGAAACATTAAGTCCTACCTATAAGCTATTGCTCGGCGTTCCGGGACGAAGTAACGCCTTTGAGATTTCAAAACGACTTGGGCTTACTGATTCAGTCATCCATCGAGCAAAGTCCCATATTGGAACCGATAGTAAAGAAGTGGAAAATATGATTGCATCACTAGAAGACAGCAGACGCCAGGGGGAACGGGAGCTTGAGGAAGCCCATGAGCTCTTAAGGCAAGCAGAGAAGATGCATAAAGATATGCAAAAACAAATGATGGAGTATTACGAGAAGAAAGATACACTTTACGAAAAAGCTCAACAAAAAGCAGCTGAAGTTGTTGAAAAGGCGAAGACAGAAGCTGAACAAGTGATAAAAGATTTACGGAAAATGCAACAGGAAAAATCAGCCGAGATCAAAGAACATGAATTGATCCAAGCGAAAAAACAGCTGGAAGAAGCAACTCCGAAGTTGAAAACGTCCGGCTTAAAGAAAAAAACCACTCAAGCTAGTCTTGAATTAAAACCGGGGGATGAAGTGAAAGTTCTAAGCTTTGATCAAAAAGGTCATTTGATCGAACGGGTATCGGCTAAAGAATGGCAGGTTCAGATGGGGATTATGAAAATGAAAGTGAAAGAATCTGATCTCGAATTCATTCAAACTCAACAAAAAGTCGAAACCAAACCAATGGCCACGGTGAAGGGGAAAGATTTCCACGTCAGCCTTGAACTTGATTTACGTGGAGAACGCTATGAAAATGCATTATCTAGAGTGGAGAAATACATCGATGATGCGCTGCTTGCAGGCTATCCCCGTGTGTCTATCATTCATGGAAAAGGTACGGGAGCTTTAAGGCAAGGAGTGCAGGAGTACTTGAAAAATCACCGGTCGGTTAAAAGCATCAGGTTCGGGGATGCAGGTGAAGGCGGAACGGGTGTAACGGTCGTTCAGTTTAAGTAGGCCATGTGCATTAAGTTTGAAAAAGAGTAAATAACAAGGTAAAGGGAGCTTTACGATGGAGAATTTTTGGGAAAATGAATTTGTTCAAACTGCAGGGAACTACAGCGTGGTCATCTTATGTATGGTTTTATTCCTGGCCGTCTTTGAACTGGTCACGAAGTATAGAAACTGGGAAGAAATTAAAAAAGGGAATATGGCTGTGGCCATGGCGACAGGAGGGAAAATATTTGGGATAGCAAATGTTTTCCGACATTCCATCAGCCACAATGATACCATCCTAACGACGATAGGATGGGGTGTGTTCGGCTTTTTACTATTGCTGATTGGATATTTCATTTATGAATTTCTCACACCGAAGTTTAGAATTGATGAAGAAATTGAAAATGATAATCGGGCCGTAGGTTTCATTTCATTGGCGATTTCAGTCGGGTTATCCTATGTAATAGGAGCCGGTATATCGTAAGGAGAGGGAATATGGAAACATTGGCGAAGGTTTTACTCACCCTGTGCGGGGGCTTTATTCTAGTTGGCATCATTTATATGGTGTTCTTTACGTAATGGAAACCAGTAGTAAAGAAATAATCTCGAAATAATAATATTGTACAATCAGACTGTCATATGGTTGAATAGGCAGTCTTTTTTCTTTGGGAAAAGGATCTGTAAGGAAGGTCAAGCTTCATAGATAGGAAGAAAGTATCGATCTCTATTATTTCAAATTGTAACTGAAGTCCCCTTATATTATAATAATAAATAGAAGGAATTTTCTAAAAAATCAATAAGGAGGGATTACAATGAACAAACCATGGCTTGCTGAATATCCAGCAGAGATACCGCACGAGCTCGACCTCACCCCGAAACCATTACAATCCTATTTAACCGAAGCAGCAACTCTTTACGGGGAGAAAGCAGCGATTCAATTTATGGGTAAGGAAATGGGCTACACCGAATTATATGAGTCTGCTCTTAAATTCGCCCATTATCTTAAATCGTTAGGAATCAAAAAAGGTGACCGAGTGGCGATCATGCTTCCCAATACGCCGCAATCCGTCATTGCGTACTACGGAATCCTATACGCAGGTGGAGTTGTCGTACAAACCAACCCATTGTATATGGAGAGGGAAATTGAATATCAAATGAAGGACTCCGGTGCCAAAGTGATTCTCACATTGGATATTTTATATCCAAGAGTGTCGAAGGTGATGAAGGATACCGATCTTGAGCATATAATTGTAACCGCTATCAAAGATTACCTGCCATTTCCAAAGAATCTCATCTATCCATTTATTCAAAAGAAGCAGTATGGGATCGTCGTGAAAGTCAATCATTCCGGGCAAAACCATTTATTTACGGAAATCATGAAAACGTCGAAGCCAGAAGTAACCACGGAAGAATTCGACTTCGAAAATGATTTAGCCCTTCTTCAATACACCGGCGGTACTACAGGATTTCCGAAAGGAGTCATGCTGACACATAAAAACCTGGTAGCGAATGCTTCCATGTGTGACCTGTGGCTGTATAAGTGTACTAAAGGGGAAGAAAAGATGCTCGGCATTCTTCCGTTCTTTCATGTATATGGCATGACTGCAGTGCTAATTCTGTCGGTTATGCAGGGATATAAGATGATTCTGCTTCCTAAATTTGATCCTGAAACAACGCTGAAGACGATACAGAAACAGAAGCCAACCCTATTCCCGGGTGCCCCTACGATCTATATCGGTCTCTTGAATCATCCGGAATTAAAGAATTATGACCTGTCATCCATTGATTCATGTCTCAGTGGAAGTGCGCCATTACCGGTGGAAGTACAACAGCAATTCGAGGAAGTCACCGGTGGGAAATTAGTAGAGGGGTATGGATTGACAGAATCATCGCCGGTCACCCACTCCAATTTCCTTTGGGATAAGGCGAGAATAAAAGGAAGTATCGGTGTACCGTGGCCAAGTACGGATAGTGCCGTTTTCTCATTAGAAACAGGGGAGCCTCTGCCAGCTAATGAGATTGGTGAAATTGTCGTCAAAGGGCCCCAGGTGATGAAGGGATATTGGAACCGTCCTGAAGAAACAGAGCAAACGTTAAAGGACGGTTGGCTGTTAACGGGGGATTTAGGCTATATGGATGAGAAGGGTTACTTCTATGTTGTTGATCGCAAGAAGGATATGATCATAGCAGGTGGCTTTAACATCTATCCAAGGGAAATTGAGGAAGTCCTATACGAGCATCCTGCCATCCAGGAGGTTGTAGCTGCCGGTGTCCCAGATCCGTATAGAGGTGAGACCGTAAAGGCGTACGTCGTACTGAAAGAAGGAGAATCCATTACGGAAGAAGAACTCAATGAATATTCCCGGAAATTCCTGGCTGCCTACAAAGTTCCACGGATCTATGAATTTAGAAAGGAACTGCCGAAAACAGCTGTAGGGAAGATACTAAGAAGAGCCCTTGTAGAAGAAGAGCGTGAAAGAATAGAAAATGAACAGAAAACAAGTTAAACTAGTACTCATTGGTTTTTCTTTTTGGCCCGGAATTGGACAGGGTGTCTATTCTTGACAATCTATGAGAAACATTTTATTATTAAAATATGAATGAACAGTCATTCATATTTTGTTAAGGCAGGTCAAGAACTTATGAAACGAAATAAACCTAAATACAAACAAATTATCGACGCTGCTGTGATTGTTATCGCTGAAAATGGGTACCATCAGGCACAAGTGTCTAAGATTGCGAAGCAAGCAGGAGTGGCAGATGGAACGATTTATCTTTATTTCAAAAATAAAGAAGACATCCTGATTTCTTTATTCGAAGAGAAAATGGTTCTTTTTGTAGAAAAAATTGAAGAAGTTATAGCAGGAAAACAGACAGTTTCAGAGAAATTATTAGTGATGATTGAAAATCATTGTAGAATACTGTCGGATGATCATCACCTGGCGCTCGTTACTCAGTTAGAATTGAGACAATCCAATAAAGATATCCGCTTGAAGATTAATGACGTATTGAAGGGCTATCTCCAATTAGTCGATAAAATATTGATCAGCGGAATTGAAACCGGGGAATTTTCTCAAGACCTGGATGTTCGCTTGGCACGCCAAATGATTTTTGGTACGTTGGATGAGAGTGCCACAACTTGGGTGATGAATGATCAGAAATATGACTTAGTAGCTCAAGTCCCTGCTATTCACAAACTATTGCTTCATGGATGTGGCGGCAGGAACTAAATTAGCATAGGGGGATGAGAGATGGAAAATTTATCATGGGAATTAGAGGGGCATGTAGCAACGGTTCTGATTCAAAGACCCCCCGCTAATGCATTAGCGAGCGGGCTCATTAAAGAAATCGATGCGATCCTTGATGAACTGGAAAACAACTCAGATGTGCGGGTGATCTTACTGAAAGGTGAAGGTCGCTTCTTCTCAGCAGGTGCTGACATTAAAGAATTCACGACCATTGAAACCGGTGAGGAATTCTCTAAATTGGCAAAAAAAGGCCAGGACGTTTTTGAACGGATGGAGAATTTCTCAAAGCCCATCATTGCAGCCATTCATGGAGCCGCTTTAGGCGGTGGATTGGAACTTGCCATGGGTTGTCACATCCGGTTAGTAAGTGAAAATGCGAAACTCGGACTGCCGGAACTTCAATTGGGACTTGTTCCTGGATTTGCAGGTTCCCAGCGACTACCGAAATTGGTAGGAAGAGCAAAAGCAGCAGAAATGCTGTTAACGAGTGAACCAATCAGTGGAAATGAGGCTGTTCAGTGGGGGCTTGCAAATAAAGCATATCCTGAAGATCAACTTTTTGATAAAGCGAAGGAAATGGCCGTTAAAATTGCCAAGAAAAGTCCTGGTGCGATGAAAGCCGCTATTGAGCTGCTAAGTTATACAAAAGATGACCGCTTCTATGAGGGCGTAATGAGAGAATCCGATCTTTTTGGTGAGATTTTTGTGTCGGATGATGCTAAAGAAGGAATCTCAGCATTTGTAGAAAAGAGAGAACCACACTTTAAAGGCTAGAATACATTCTAGTAATATAGTAAACTCTTATTGAGGGGCAGTTTGAATGAAACATTTTTTCGAGCTGCCCATTCAAAGGGGTTAAATTGTCGAAATCTTTTTAAGGGAAAGAATGTTTACATTATTAGGAGGGACTTACGAATGAACATCTATGTACTTTTGAAAAGAACGTTTGATACTGAGGAGAAAATTTCGATCCAAAACGGTCAAATTGCTGAAGATGGAGCGGAATTTATTATAAATCCTTACGATGAATATGCAGTGGAAGAAGCGATTCAAGTTCGCGACGCACATGGCGGAGAAGTAACTGTCGTAACGGTTGGCGGAGAAGAAAGCGAAAAGCAACTGAGAACGGCTTTAGCGATGGGTGCAGATAAAGCAGTCCTTATCAATACAGAAGATGATCTTGATCATGGAGATCAATTCACAACAGCCAAAATTCTTGCCCACTATTTAAAAGAGCAGGAAGTAGACTTAATCCTTGCAGGTAATGTTGCCATCGATGGTGGTTCTGGGCAAGTTGGACCACGTGTAGCAGAACAGCTTGATATTCCTTATGTAACAACAATCACGAAACTGGAAATTGACGGTGAAACTGTAACAGTCACACGTGACGTAGAAGGGGATTCAGAAGTAATTGAAACATCACTTCCACTTTTAGTAACAGCTCAACAAGGATTAAACGAACCACGATACCCATCTCTTCCAGGAATCATGAAAGCGAAGAAGAAGCCTTTAGATGAAGTGGAATTGGATGATATCGACTTAGACGAAGATGATGTAGAAGCGAAGACAAAAACAATCGAAATCTACCTTCCACCGAAGAAGGAAGCAGGTAAAGTATTAGAAGGCGAATTGGATGCTCAAGTATCAGAGCTTGTTTCACTTCTTCGCAATGAAGCGAAAGTTATATAAGGCAAGATCACAGAATTAACTAACATTCAGGGGGTATTTAACATGGCGAGAAAAGTATTAGTACTTGGAGAAGTTCGGGACGGATCATTACGTAATGTTTCCTTTGAAGCCATTGCAGCTGGTAAAACAGTATCTGAGGGCGGAGAAGTAGTAGGTGTTTTAATCGGCAAAAGTGTAAGCGCTTTAGGTGAAGAAATGATTCACTTTGGTGCGGACAAAGTTGTGATCGTAGAAGACGACAAATTGGAACAGTATACGTCAGATGGCTATTCCCAAGCAATTCTTTCGGTCATCGAACAAGAGAAGCCTGAAGGAATCATTTTCGGACATACTGCACTTGGGAAAGACTTATCACCTAAAGTGGCTAGCAAGCTGAGCACCGGATTGATTTCTGATGCGACTGACCTTGAGGAAGCTGGCGGAAACCTCGTATTCACAAGACCGATTTATTCCGGGAAAGCATTTGAAAAGAAAATTGTAACTGACGGAGTGATCTTTGCAACAATCCGTCCAAATAACATCGAGCCATTAGCAAAAGATGAGTCACGTTCAGGAGAAGTTTCTTCCCTTTCCGTTGACATCAAAGACTTACGCACAATCATTAAAGAGGTAGTTCGTAAAGCAAGCGAAGGTGTGGACCTTTCTGAAGCGAAAGTCATCATTGCCGGTGGACGTGGAGTGAAGAGTGAAGATGGATTCAACCCGCTTAATGAACTGGCCGATGTTCTTGGTGGAGCAGTCGGTGCATCCCGCGGGGCTTGTGATGCAGATTACTGTGACTATTCCTTACAGATTGGTCAAACAGGTAAAGTCGTAACGCCTGACCTTTATATTGCATGTGGTATTTCTGGAGCCATCCAGCATTTAGCCGGTATGTCGAATTCGAAAGTGATCGTGGCAATCAATAAAGATCCTGAAGCAAACATCTTTAACGTAGCCGATTATGGAATCGTTGGAGATTTATTTGAAGTCGTACCGATGCTTACAGAAGAATTCAAAAAGCTTAAAGTATCCTCTTCATAATCCGACGTTTTACAGTAGCGGTCAGAGGGTAAACACATAATATGAATGAAGAATAAGGGTGTAGCTGCTTTTTAATGGCTGCTCCTTATTTTTTTCTTCTTTTGCATATTCCGTTTTGAGAAGGGGATATTACCTACGAGCAGATTAATGGCATCCCCAAATAAACGGTGATATACTAACGTTACATTAAAAGATTTTAGGAGGCGCATATATATGGCAATTACACATGCTACTGATCAATCATTTCCAACTGATACAAATTCTGGACTGGTACTAGCGGATTTCTGGGCACCTTGGTGTGGACCATGCAAAATGATCGCTCCAGTTCTTGAAGAGCTAGATAGCGAAATGGGCGACAAAGTAAAAATCGTCAAAGTCGACGTAGATGAAAACCAAGAAACAGCAGGTAAATACGGGGTTATGAGTATCCCGACTCTAGTTGTTCTTAAAGACGGCGAAGTGGTTGACAAAGTAATCGGTTTCCAACCTAAGGAAGCACTTGCTGAATTATTGAACAAACATGCATAATAAAGGTTGATAAAACACCGGGGCTGCGATTGTAGCTCCGGTGTTTTTTTATGTTTTGGGAAGAATGAGTTATACTTGCTGGGGTAATATGGTATCAGTGTTCACAATTTGGCCCGATAAACCCTGAAAGTGGCCCAATAAACTACAATAGTGGCCCAATAAACCCTGAAAGTGGCCCAATAAACTACCATAGTGGCCCAATAAACCCTGAAAGTGGCCCAATAAACTACCATAGTGGCCCAATAAACCCTGAAAGTGGCCCAATAAACTACCATAGTGGCCCAATAAACCCTGAAAGTAACACAATGAACTACAATAGTGGCCCAACAAACCTCAAAAGCCACGCAACATACCCCGTAATCCGCACTGGTATCATCTCTATTACCCCATTCACATTTAAAATCTGAACAAACTCTACGAGTGTCTCACACTTCACCATCCGATTCTCGTCTCCTTTAATTACGATACTCGTTGCTTCGATGATCATCCCTTTTTCGACCAATCAAACTTTCTTCACTAATTTTTCAAAAAACGTTGACTATGAGAATCATTCTCGATATAATTTTAAATGGAATTGAAAATCATTATCATTTAACAAAATTCGGGGGTTTATACATATGAAAAAGAGAGAGTTGACCAAGATATTTGCTGCATTCTTACTGACAGGAACTGTGTTGGCAGGTTGCGGGTCGGGAGATAAGAATGAGGGGAAAGAAACATCCTCTTCATCTGATGATAAAGAACAGGTAGATAAAGAAGAGGAAGCCGAAGCTTCGAAAGTTGATTTCCAAGCTTCATTTAAGGAAGCAAATGCTGAACTTGCAAAAGCAAAAGAAAATGAAGAAGTTGATTATGACAAAGTGACTTCAATCTATGAAGATCAGTTACAGGAACTTGTTCAAAAGCGTGACCAGGAGTTTGAAGACTCAGTCGATGAACATATTTCCACAGCCCTTGCTGCAGGGAAAGACGGCTCTCTTGATCAAGTGGTAGTAGCTCAGTTATTCGATAAATTAATGCAAAAGGTATTCTATACAACGGTGAAGCATGAATTCTCTGAAGTGGCTGAAAACTGGAGCAACAAAGAAGAAGTAAAGGAAGAAATAGAAGAGGCGAAAGAATTTTATGAAATTCTTGAACCCACTGTACAAAAAAGGGACCAAGCTTATAATACAAATATGGTGGATGCAATAAACGGTGGATTCCAGGAAATAGAGAAAGCGGTTGAAGAAGATGATGAACTGGGCTTTCAGCTTGGAAAACAGGTCGTTGATAAAACATTAATGAAGACCTTTTATCTAGCTTCCGGGGCCCTGCCAAACGGATATGCTACGAAAGCCTCTGAAGAAGCGAAAGAAAATCCTGTGGCTGCCAAAGCCGAGCAAGCAGAAGGCTGGGCATTCTATCAGTCTCTTGCAAGTTACTTATCAGGAAATGCACCTGAAGAAGCAGAGTCCATAAACAAACAATTTGATCTGCAAACGGATGTGAAATCGATTGATCCTGAAGCAGTAAACCACGCATTTATTCGTGGATTCTCTAAAATCGCCCTCCATGAATATGAAGAAAGCGAAGAGAGTTGGGGAGAAGATAAATCGGTCATCACTGCCTTAGAAGGCGCGTTGTTCATTGATCTTATTTCTTCTGATATCACCTCTCTTATGGGAGAAGAGGCGTATCAAACATTATCAACGGATGCAAAAAGCTACTTAGAAGCTGTTAAATCACAAGATCAAGAAAAAGCAGAAACTGTAAGAACGAATATTGAAAAAATGTTGAACGATGTGATTGCGAAAGCGAATAAATAGTCATTTGGGTTGACCCCGATCAAGTGTGAGAAGTCCCTCTTTCAATTTCGTATGAATTTGAAGAGGCTGTGCTTTTTGACGCAAAAGGGGTCAACCCTTTTTCACTTTCTTATCAAAGTAAGATACAATATAAAATGATTAAATCGTAATGGTACGAGGTGTAAGAAATTGAAAATCATTATTACAGGTGGTGCCGGATTTATTGGATCCCATCTATCAAGGAAACTGATTGAAGAGAAACATGAATTACTGATAATAGATAGTTTTCATCCCTATTATTCCCCGCAAAGAAAAGAAAGACAGTTATCCTTCGTACAGGAAAAGGGCACTTATTCCTTCGAGCAAAAGGATTTATTAGTAGATGAAAAAGAATTGCAGGAAGTGTTTCATCATTTTAAAGCAGACTGTGTCGTTCATTTAGCTGCTATTCCAGGAGTCACGCATTCAATAAATGTTCCTCATGAGTATGTGGACTATGATATCAAAGCCACGATTAACGCGTTAAGGATGGCGGGGGAAAGTGGCGTCAAGAAATTCTTATTTGCCTCATCCTCATCTGTTTATGGGAATATCGATCAAAGACCTTCAAAAGAAGAGGAAGCAACGGGAGCGGTCGTATCTCCATATGCGGCTGCAAAGTATGGTGCCGAAGCTTTTTGCAAGGCGTATGCGTCCATTTATGACCTGGACTTGACGATACTCCGTTTCTTCACAGTGTATGGACCATGGGGGAGACCTGACATGGCGATTTATTCTTTCATCAATAAACTTATGCAGAATCAGGAAATCCCCATTTTTGGACTTGAAAATAAGCGGGATTATACGTACATAGATGATATCGTGAGTGGAACCTGCAAGGCGATCGTAAGTAAGGAAACAGGAACATTTAATCTTGGGAATGGAAACCCCGTGTCCATGAGTGAATTGATAAGTGAACTGAAAATCCACTTTCCCTCTCTTCAATTGAACATTAGTGATAGGAGAGTCGGGGATGTCACTTCGACTTGGGCGGATATCGGAAAAGCGAAAGAGATTCTAGGATATTCTCCAGCCATCTCATTCAGGGAGGGCATAAAGAGGACGGTTCAATGGATGAGAGAATATGAACACAGCGTATTATAAACTCGTCATAAATGGCGTCCGAATCATTCTTTTGAGTCTATTTTTTATTTTACTTTATGTTTATTTTGATAAGGAATATATGCTTGAAACGGGTAAGCAAATGCTCTCCCATCCGTTTACGATTGTTATGATAGTGGGACTCTATTTCTTTTCGTTTCTCTTAAAAGGAACCGCATGGAAAGTATACCTGAATGCTAACGTGAGATTGACCAGCACGTTAATCGGATTGTTTTACAGCTTGCTGTTTAATCACTTATTGCCTTTGAAAGTGGGGGACGGGGTACGTGTCATGGTGATGAATCAACGTGAAAACATCAGTGTCGAGAGGTCATTCCATTCCGTGTTTGTACTAAGGATAATGGACATTTTGTCTCTACTACTTCTGCTCGTACTGGGTTTCCCGTTTTTTTCACTACCCTATAAGCTTCCCGGTTTGTATTCCATTGGTTTAATAGTATGTTTCCTATTAGCTGGTGGATTCGCCGTTAAGATGATTTTCCCTGACTTGTTCAAAAGACATTTCGATATGCTGAAAGATGCCTTAAGAGGGGCCAGGGGTGTATGGATTATCACCCTTATCCTCACAAGTTGGATATTAGAAGGTGCGATTCTTTATGGGGTCGGAACGATGATTGGGAAGCCGTTAGCGATTGGAGAGGCAGTTTGGGTCAATAGTGTGACCATATTAGGACAGTTGTTTCAATTTGCTCCCGGTGGACTCGGTACGTATGAGTCGATTATGAGTTATACCTTACTCTCAATTGGGATTCCCCTTGAGTATGGTCTTTCAATGGCATTGTTTAGTCACGGTTTGAAATTTCTTTTCTCTTATCTAGTAGGAGGAGTTGTAATTGTATTATCACCTGTTCCGATCAAACATATTAAACGATGGATCAGGATGAAAGGATGAATGAGTTTGAAAAGTGCATCAAAATTTGAAAAAGTAGCGGCCAGAGGGTGGAACCTGCTGAATGAAGGGAAGCCGTTCACCCCGATATTTGTAATTGGTACAATGATGATCTTTCATTTTCAAGGATTGCTTCACGGTGAAGTCTTTCCTTTCCTAATCAGCTTACTACTTACTATTCCATTATTTATTATCTATTTCTTTTATGACTTTCCATTGTCCTTACGTAACTATTTGTGGGTCCCGGTCATAGGATTCCTGCTGCTTTTTGAGTCACCTGATTTAGCTCTTTGGGGACTGGGGATCGGACTCTATTTCTTTTTTACTGTCTTTTTCTGGGGAACGTTTTACTATCATCTTCGCATCGGGACGGATTGGTTGAATTTCACCCGATTTTGGAAGCTTGTATTAAAAAACAGTGACTCCACCAGTGGGAATGCCCAAGAGCAGCTGCCGAAATTCTTATTATTATTAGCAGTGTGGGACGGGATCATGTCGAATCTGTCGAATGGAGAAGTCCTTCCGATGACGTATTTCTATCTTTACGGAGGAGTCGTGACTCTTGCGTTCATCCTTCATTATTTTCTTTTTGACTGGAAGCCGAAGCAGTATGATTCCTTTACGAATGATGAACCGGCACAAGAGGAATCTTTAAATGATAAAGTAGTTGTGATTGTTATTGATGGAATGAGGAAAGAGCGGTTCTATGAAGCGAATACTCCGTATCTGGATGGGTTGATGGACCAGGGGACCGAATATTTAAATATGGAAACGGTCTATCCTGCAAGGACGGTTGTCTGCTTCTCTTCCATGTTCACCGGCACCTACCCGAGAGAACACGGAATGAAATCGAATATGGTGTGGAGGCTTGGGATCAAGGTGGAAAGCATCTTTGATTCGCTTCGAAAAGTAGGGAAAAAGGGAAAAATGCTAGGGATCGCACATTTGGTTGATTCCTTCGGCAAGGACGTTGAAACGGTAACGGCTGTCATGCATAAAGACAAAGCAGATCGAAATATTATTAATAAAGCGAAAAAAATCATGAAAGAACAAGACCCGGATCTATTCATTGTCCAATTGATCGGTACCGATCAAATCGGCCATAGTAGAGGAGTCTTGTATGATGAATACATTGAAAAAATTGAAGAAGCAGATGCTTTGATCCAAGAATATGTTGAGTGGTTGGAGTCAGAAGGAAAGATGAAGAATACAACATTAATGGTTTGTGCGGATCATGGTCAAGCAGATGGAATCGGCGGGCATGGCCATCTTGATGAAGGAGAAAGGTATGTTCCATTCTTTATGGTCGGCCCTGGTGTGAAACAAGGGGAGAAAGTCCAGGAGAAAAGAAGCCTTGTGTCTATGGCACCAACCATTGCTTACCTACTAGGTGCTCCCTACCCAAGTCATAGCAGGGGACCTGTATTAAAAGAGGCATTAAAGGAGAGTTGGAAGCAACATGAATAAACAGAAAGTCATCGTGTTTATGCCTGCTCATAATGAAGAGGAGTCTATAGGCGACGTGATTAAGCGAGTGCCTCGCTCTATTCATCCTTGGGTGGAGGTAGAAGTATTGGTGATCAACGATGGCTCAACGGATCATACCGTTGAAGTCGCACAACAGGCTGGTGCAGATCACATTGTAACGTTTGATGATAATCGTGGCCTTGGAGCGGCTGTAAGAGAGGGTTTGAATGTATCGGTTGATTTAGGTGCCCATATAGGGGTGATGATCGATGCAGATGGTGAATATCCTCCCGAACAGATACCGGATCTTTTGCTGCCAATCTTTAATGGGGAGGCAGACTATACAATGGGATCAAGGTTCTTAGGTACGATCAATGGGATGAAGCTTCATCGTCGTTTGGGGAACTATTGCTTTACGGCACTACAATCCTTGCTCCTCAGAAAATGGATTTATGATGGTCAGTCAGGAATGAGAGCTTTCTCCAGACAGGCCATGGAACATGCAGACATTATCCATGACTATAATTATGCTCAGGTTTTGACGCTGAACCTTGTACGAAAAGGGTTCAGGGTGAAAGAAATCCCGATTTTATACTATGTTCGAACAACAGGGAGATCCTTCATTAAGTTTCAATCTTATATGTCCTCAGTACTTCCGGCCATATTTAAAGAAATGAAGAAACCCGTTGAGAAAGTGTATGTTGAAGAACATGCCCATCTGATCCCTTTTACTGAAAGATCGAATCATTTTGTAAAGTAAGTGTTTGCATCCTCATAATTCCATACTCTTCACAGAAAATAAGTACTCTCATTTCAATGATGAAGTGCTTATTTTTTATTGACAATACGAATGATAATCATTATCATTGAAAATAGGAGGGGAACACACATGAAAAAAACGTTCATCACAGTTGCACTATTATTCTTACTTTGTCATTTTGTTCTACCTTCAACGGCATCAGCCTACTCATATGGCGATCCCAGTGAAGAGAAAATAGCTGAGGCTTATAAAGATATTATGATCAAGCTCGATGAAGACCCTCCAAACTATTCAGAGTCTATAAAGATTTATGAAACAGTTCAAGAAGAAGTGGACCAACATATGGGTGAAAAGCCTTCCAAGGTCATTCTCGCCGAACTTGAAAAGAAAGAAAAAGAACAGGCAATCGAACATCTAGATGAATTACTCGTCCTTAATATTGCAAGAAGGTTAGAGGGCATTGATAAAAACTTTTCTGAATATGATACTAGTAAGAGATTATTGGCAAAAGGATTTGCTACATATAAAACATTATCTCCCAAGGTGGAAGGCGAGAATCCCGAACTGGATAAAAAGATCCGTTCAGAGTTCGATCAAGCGCTCGAATCTTTAGGGAATCCTGGTTTATTCGGAGTCGGCACAAAAGAATCCGATCAAGACGCGTATAAAGAAAGTAAGAAGTCCATACTTGCTTCCCTTCAAAAGGAATTCAACATTAAAAGCCTTGAAGTGGGACATTTTGCGGAAAGTGAAACCGAGGAATCCAGCCAAAAACAAGAATGGACAGATATTTCGAACTTGAAAAACTGGCTGCCCATCATCCTGATTGTCGGGGGACTGGCAGCGGCTATCGTCTATGCCATACGAAAACGCAAATAAACATAACTGTTACTGTTTTACATAGTAAGGAGGAGCTACAATGGAAATACAAGCGTTGCTGATCACCTTTCGTGAAGTGCTGGAGGCTTTACTGATTATCGGGATCATTACGACCTACCTGAAGAAAATGGAATTTGGTCACTATACAAAGTACGTCTGGCTAGGAGCCGGTTTAGCAGTATTAGCAAGTGTCGGAGTAGCTATGCTCTTCCAGGTTGTCTTTACCGGATTTGCTGCCATGGGCAGTGAAATGTATTTGAAAATAAGCATTATGTTGATTTCCTCTGTCCTCCTTACTCAAATGGTTTTTTGGATGGCGAAACATAGTCGGAATTTAAAAGGCAATATGGAAGGGAAAATGAAGACATTTATTACGACCGGGAACATCGTCGGGATGGTCATCCATTCTTTCCTTGTCGTGCTTCGAGAAGGAGTCGAGACCGTCTTCTTTTTTGCAGCCATCACAGGTGGTGATATTGGAGCGGCGATGCAAGGATGGGGCGCCCTTTCCGGCGTAGTGATCGGTTCTGTAGTCGCATATTTATTCTTCAAAGGCACAATGAGAATTTCCTTGAAGAGCTTCTTTAAAGTAACCGGTGCATTTATTATTCTGATCTCTGCAGGATTGCTCGTTCAGGCCATCTCCATGATGCAGGATCTAGGAATGATCGGCAGTGTGATTCCACATCTTTATGACCTTACATGGTTATTGCCTGAGCATCCGATCGATTATGCTCATTACTTAAGGGATACGGGAAGTGCACCATGGTTATCCGGTGATGTCGGCATATTCCTTAAAGCGTTATTCGGATATTCTTCCATGCCTTCCATCGAGGAAGTGATCTCATATATCGGCTATTTCGTAGCGATCTACTTCCTGACTTCTTCAAAGCCCAAGACAGTTAAAGCTGCTGAGCAGGTGAAAACGGGAGTCTCGGACCTACGTCCACAAGCTAAATAAGTGCGGAGAAGTTCCAAACTCCATTGTTCTTAAAGATTGAACACCCTTTTCGAAAGGTGTAAACTCTTTAGAGGAATGGCGTTTGGTTCTTTTTTTAAGGTTTGTTTAATTACAAAGGCTCTTATCGTAATCTTCTGTTTTCTAATATAGCGAGTGGTGGTTGATTTCCGCTGCAGGTGCTCGCTTTCCGCGGGGCGTGAGTTGAGCCTCCTCGGGCTTTGCCCTGCGGGGTCTCAACTTTCCCGCAATTCCCGCAGGAGTCGAGCACCTTCCGCTACAATCAACTTTCTAAGCATGCGGACGAATCTAATACCATACATGTCTAGAAAACATCAATTTTAAACGTGTGCAGTGGTCGATTTTAACTCGAATAGTAAGATGCTATTTTCATTCGTTTATTTAACTTTTGAGCTCTGCCACGAATTTCTCACCATCTATCGCACACACTCGTTGACAGAGCCTTGGCAGTTCCTATGTTAGAAAACAACAACCTTACGAAAAGAGCAATTACAAAACAAATGATTCTATAGTTGACAAAGTATGAGGGGGAAGCCTGTGAAAGTGAATGTTGAAAAGTACATTAGTTGGCCGAATGGGGTGGGGGCGTTGGCGGTGGTTCTTGTTTTTATCCTTCAATGGATATGGGTCCCATCCTTTGCAGCTACTTGGGACATGGTGGATTTCTCTCTGGGGGTCCTTCATTTTGATATGTACCAGATGCAGCCACATTTTCCTGGCTACCCTTATTTCATATTGGGAGGAAAAGCCCTTCATCTTCTGGTGGATGACCCTGCCAAAGCGTTGTCACTTTTTAATATAATGGTATATGGAAGCGCGACGATCCCCGTCTTTCTATTACTAAGAAGAATCGTTCATCCGTCTTACTCAGTCATGGCGCTTGCTATCATTTATACAAGTAGCTTTACTGTCCTGATGGTGAATCAACCGATGTCTGAAGGGGCTGCGATCGGAATGATGTGGTGGTACATATGGGGTTTACTATTCGCTCACGATAGACATCATAACGGATTTCTAATCCTCCCTCTGTTCATGTTCAGCTTACTGCTTGGTATCAGGTTGTCCTATTTAGTCCTAGGCTTGGGAATTCTAATGCTGCTGTACTTGAAATGGAAGAGCGGACTGATCAAATTCAAAGAGATGCCTCTCTATCTTCTTATTGGAGTTCTCTTCCAACTTCTCTGGGTTTCAGCAATCAGTATGTCAGAAGGGGGATATGGCAGCTTTCTTCGATTAGCTCTTTCCTTTACAAATGGACACTTCAAAGAATGGGGAGGCGCCATCGGGGCATCGGACCTCAGTCTATACCAACGGGTGATCAAGCTTGTGTTTACGAACACCATTTGGACAGGATGGTTGAGCGAATCCATTCCTGTTTTACTCTTGATGATTATCGTCTTATTCATGGCATGGAAGGTGCCAATAGGGAATAGTATAATCATCAGACTGATGCTTGTCCTTCTGGTTAGTTATGTTCTATGGGCATTATTTGCTCAGAATGTGATGAAGCCGCGACATGCTCTTCCTTTAATCGGAATGGGATCATTCTTGATTGCAGTAAAAATATGCTCAGGGAGACAAACACCCACCCGTTTGTTTTTACTCCTTTTCTTATTAATGTTTCAGGTCTTCCATACGGGGAAGCTATTAAATAGTCATATGTCACAAGTCCCGGCTGTCTATCAGCTGGCCCATTATTTAGAGGAGAAAGAGCAGCCACTTATCATTTATACATGGGAAGAATCGAGGGTGCTTGAGTATCTTGAAGTCCCTTATCGTCATAAAAAGGTGCAAACCTATGAGGTCTTCTCGGTGGATGAAGACTATTATCACAATCGGGATATCTACTTAACGAATAAAGTGGTGGAAGGGTTTAAGCAGCAGGGCGTATCGATTGATTCGCTTATTGAAGTAGAAAAACACTTTCATTCTAATGAGCTCATGGATCCCATCTATCATGACCTTACATTGTATAAATGGAAAGGTAAGGAAGTACAAATCAGGAAGGAGGAAAATGGATGAACCAGAACATCTCGAATAAATTATCATTTCTTCCCGATCAGCCTGGATGTTATTTAATGAAAGACAGGCAAGGGACGATTATATATGTGGGAAAAGCAAAGGTATTGAAAAACCGTGTGCGTTCTTATTTCACTGGATCCCACGATGCAAAGACGCAACGTCTTGTGGGGGAAATAGAAGATTTCGAGTACATCATGACGTCATCCGACTTAGAAGCCCTTGTGCTCGAATTGAACTTAATCAAGAAATATGACCCTAAATACAACGTCATGTTAAAGGATGACAAAAGTTACCCTTTCATTAAATTAACGAATGAACGGCATCCAAGGCTAATCACTACCCGTAAGGTCCAGCGTGGGAAAGGCCGTTACTTTGGACCATACCCGAATGTAGGAGCAGCAAATGAAACGAAAAAGCTCCTTGACCGGCTGTACCCGTTACGAAAATGCACGAACCTCCCTGATCGGGAATGTCTTTACTATCATATGGGGCAATGTCTGGCACCATGTATCAAAGAAGTAAGCAAGGATACCTATAGAGAGATGACTGATGAAATTTCCAGGTTTCTAAACGGTGGGTACAAAGACATTAAGAAACAGTTAACCGAAAAAATGAATGAGGCGTCAGAAAATCTGGAATTTGAAAGAGCAAAGGAATTCCGTGATCAAATCCTTCATATTGAAGCTACGATGGAAAAGCAAAAAATGACGACAACAGATTTCACCGACCGGGATGTGTTCGGCTATTCTGTTGATAAAGGATGGATGTGTGTACAAGTATTCTTTGTCCGGCAAGGAAAGCTCATTGAAAGGGATGTGTCTTTATTCCCCTTATACAATGAACCGGAAGATGAATTCCTTACGTTCCTCGGTCAGTTCTATTCGAAATCGAATCACTTTAAGCCAAAGGAATTATTTTTGCCTGAAGAAATTGATGTGGACCTCGCTACAAAACTGTTGGATGTGAAAATTACCCAGCCTAAACGTGGAAAGAAAAAAGAGCTGGTGAAACTAGCAGAGAAAAACGCGAATCAAGCACTGGGAGAAAAATTTGCCCTTATTGAAAGAGATGAAGAACGTACGATTAAAGCCATTGAACGACTCGGGGAACATATGGGCATTTACACACCGTTCCGGATTGAAGCCTTTGATAACTCGAATATTCAAGGGTCCGACCCTGTTTCTGCAATGATTGTATTCTTAGACGGTAAACCTGCGAAGAAAGAGTACCGAAAGTACAAGATCAAAACCGTGGAGGGTCCTGATGACTATGATTCCATGAGGGAAGTTGTTCGCAGGAGATACTCGAGAGTTCTAAAAGATGGTCTTCCTCTCCCTGACCTCATTATTATCGATGGAGGAAAAGGTCAGATTGAATCAGCCAGGGAGGTCCTTGAACTGGAATTAGGGCTCGATATCCCCATCGGCGGATTGGCGAAAGATGATAAGCATCAAACGTCGGAGTTGTTGTATGGGAATCCATTGCAAATCGTCCCACTGGAAAAAAGAAGCCAGGAATTCTATCTCTTACAGCGAATCCAGGATGAGGTTCACCGGTTTGCGATTACCTTCCATCGCCAGCTCAGAGGGAAGAGTGCCTTTCAATCGACACTTGATGACATTGAAGGCATCGGACCTAAGCGTAAAAAGCAGCTATTAAAACATTTTGGATCCATGAAGAAAATGAAGGAAGCTACGGTTGAGGAGTTTACTGACATAGGAATTCCGGAAGCAGTGGCGAAGATATTGGTCGAGAAGCTGAAATAGGGTTATCTGAAACGAGGAAGCATAGTTTCAGATAAATAAGTTTCTCTTAATAAGCGTATAGTTTAATTGCTTCTTAGTAACCAGTTGAAGTTGATCCTTCTGTTGATTGGAGCGGAAATCAACCACCATTTGCTAATTGAAAAAGCAACAAATTTTACGAAAACAGCGAAGATATGAAATGAGATTAATTTTGAATTGTGCATTGAATCACAAAATTCTGTGTGATATAATAAATGAAAATTTAATACCATTATCACTTTTTAAAGTGGTGATAGAGGTGCGAACTTCAAGAGTACAGGTGAAGAGGAGTATGAGCTCCGTTGAGATGCCTGGAAAGGGGAGAGTCGCCGAAGTGGTTATAGTCTCATACTATGCCCGCTGGTTCTACGTTTAAGAAATGTAGGATTGTCAAGATGATTCAATCTTGGAGAGCTATCTCACAATGCCGATGAACCTATTACGTATGTTCTGCTGTATGTTCATAAAGCAATGAGATATTATTCTCATTGCTTTTTTTTATTATCAGCGCAGGGTCGATAACTGACCATGTACCAAGAACCTTTAGGATGATTGTGATTGTACTCTTCATCATCAAAAAATGAGTCATGAATATGCGCTCAGAAAGAGGGAGA
This sequence comes from uncultured Bacillaceae bacterium, assembly GCA_963787015.1. Taxonomy (GTDB): domain Bacteria; phylum Bacillota; class Bacilli; order Bacillales; family Bacillaceae_B; genus Rossellomorea. Next base: position 26,591 of record CAWBBM010000017.1, on the reverse strand, counting down.
AGTTGTGAGTATTATTGTTCAGAAATTCGGTGGAACTTCAGTAGGATCTGTTGGCAGAATTCAAAATGTTGCGTCAAGAATCGCTGAAGAGAAAGAAAGAGGAAATGAAGTCGTCGTGGTAGTGTCTGCCATGGGGAAAACGACGGATACACTCGTTGGCCTGGCGAGGGAGATTACATCCCAACCGAGCAAAAGAGAAATGGATATGCTGCTCTCAACCGGGGAACAAGTGACCATCTCACTCCTTACAATGGCTCTCATCCATGCTGGCCATGATGCGATTTCATTCACTGGATGGCAGGCAGGGATTGAAACCGAATCAGTTCACAGCAATGCAAGAATCACAAACATTCATACTGAGAAAATGGCGTCTCACCTACAGGAAGGAAGGGTGGTCATTGTAGCTGGATTCCAGGGCATGACTGAATCGGGTGAGATCACTACGCTCGGTCGTGGGGGCTCTGATACAACGGCGGTTGCGATTGCGGCTGCGCTGAAAGCTGAACGGTGTGATATTTATACAGACGTAGACGGGGTGTATACAACTGATCCCCGTTATATAAAAGGGGCAAGGAAATTACCTTCGATCTCTTATGATGAAATGCTTGAACTAGCCAATTTAGGGGCTGGGGTCCTGCATCCAAGGGCAGTGGAATTTGCTAAGAATTATCAAATTCCGTTAGAGGTAAGATCCAGCATTGAAAGAGTTGAAGGAACGTATATTGAGGAGGAAGCAAGTATGGAACAAAACCTGATTGTAAGAGGCGTAGCCTTTGAAGATGAAATCATCCGGGTGACTGTCTTTGGACTTCAAAACGCATTAACAGGATTATCTTCTGTATTCACCACACTAGCTAAAAATCATTTGAATGTTGACATCATTATTCAGAGCCAGACCGATCAGAATACGACCAATTTATCCTTCTCCATTAAAGAACAGGACCTGGAGGAGACACTAGCCGTTCTGGAGCGACATAAAGAACGGTTGAATTTCACCCATGTGGAACATGAAAGCGGTCTTGCGAAAGTATCGATTGTCGGCTCCGGGATGATCTCAAATCCAGGTGTGGCAGCGGAAATGTTCGAAGTATTGGCTCAGAATAAGATCGTCGTGAAAATGGTCAGCACCTCCGAGATTAAAGTGTCTGCAGTTGTGGACGGGGAAAATATGCAAAAAGCAGCCGGCGTCTTACATACGGCCTTTCACTTGGATGCAGTAAAAAAGGAAGAAATCACATTGTAGGATCAACATAGAAAAGGGTTGCCCTGAAATCATCTGGGCAACCCTTTAGTTGGGATGGAGAGGGACTATTCGATCAGGTCTTTGTCGTCCCATCGTACAACCACTTTTACGGATTGACTCCGTTTATGTAATTCATCAGCGGCTTCAGTCACGCATTTTCTTTGAAGCTGAATTTGTTCTGCAAGGAACCCTGTTTCCAGTTTGAAGTTAACATCTGTTTTCAGGGACAGGCGCCGTTCGATCACAGGCCCGTTTAATTCAAAGGTCATCTCGTTTTTCTTTTGTTCCAGAAGTGTAAGGGTTCCCCAACCGGCTTCATTGAAAAAGGAAGACAATTCCTCTGTTGAATGAAGGGGGAACTTACGGGAAAGCTGTTTTCCGCCCCAGTATAAAATTTCAGGTGTGTGCTTGCCTAAAATGTCTGGAATCAATATGTCTCGTAACATTTCATATCCGAAGATTGGAACGGACGGTTGCTGTACTTCTTCTTTTTTCTGTTCCAAGTAAATCCCCTCTTTCTATAAAACTATTATATACATGAAAAGGGGAATTATCATCCCATACCTTGAAAAAATGACCTTGGGATATTTTGGTGGTATAATATTTACTGCCTATTTATTAGAATCTTCGAACAACTAAGTGAGCAAAACCTCGTCTTTTCTGTTGTCAAAATATCAAAAAACATTTTTGCGATATTGTCGAATTATTGTATACGTTTTCTTGACGCTTCCACTCCTTGGGAGTAAAATGAACTTGTCACATTAGTGTAACAACATAAAATATGTATCGTCGTCTAATCATCCATAAATCACATTAGAAAACGAATTCATATTTTATCATTAAGGGGGGTAAATCATGGCTGGAAATCGAGAATTTAATTATCGCAGGCTTCATTCATTACTAGGTGTTATTCCAGTTGGATTATTTTTAACACAACATTTAGTCGTGAACCATTTTGCCACTGGTGGGGAAGAATCATTTAACCAAGCGGCACACTTTATGGAAAGTCTTCCTTTCCGTTATTTCCTTGAAATTTTTATCATCTTCCTTCCATTGTATTTCCATGCAATTTACGGAATTTACATTGCATTCACGTCTAAGAATAATGCAAGTAAGTTTGGTTATTTCCGTAACTGGATGTTTTTACTTCAACGTGTTTCTGGAGTGATTACATTTATTTTCGTAACATGGCATATCTGGGAAACCAGGGTCGCAGCGGCCTTTGGAGCTGAAGTGAACTTTCAGATGATGGAAAACATTTTATCTAATCCATTGATGTTAGGTTTTTATGTGCTTGGTGTTCTTTCAACGATTTTCCATTTTGCAAATGGTCTATGGTCATTCTGCGTTAGCTGGGGAATTACGGTTACACCACGTTCTCAATTAATTGCTACATATGTTACGATCGGAATTTTTGTAGCATTATCCGTTGTTGGTATGCGTGCAATCTTTGCCTTCGTATAAGCAGAAACGATATACGAGTCTTATAGAATAAGTAAATGCTCTGAAGTATGGTAGGAAAAGGAGTGAGTCACGATGAGTAAAGGCAAAATCATCGTTGTCGGTGGCGGTTTAGCCGGCCTGATGGCCACAATTAAAGCAGCAGAAAAAGGAACGCAAGTAGATTTATTCTCACTAGTACCCGTTAAGCGTTCTCACTCTGTCTGTGCACAAGGTGGTATTAACGGAGCCGTTAATACGAAAGGAGAAGGGGATTCTCCTTGGGAACATTTTGATGATACTGTGTATGGTGGGGATTTCTTAGCGAATCAACCACCAGTTAAAGCAATGACGGAAGCGGCACCAGGGATCATTCATTTACTTGATCGTATGGGGGTCATGTTTAATCGTACACCTGAAGGGTTACTTGATTTCCGTCGTTTCGGTGGAACTCAGCATCATAGAACTGCTTTCGCAGGTGCTACGACTGGTCAACAATTATTATATGCTTTGGACGAGCAGGTACGTCGTCATGAAGTAGCAGGATTAGTAAGCAAGTTCGAAGGTTGGGAATTCCTTGGCGTTGTCGTGGATGACGAAGGAGTGGCACGAGGGATTGTTGCTCAAAACCTTCAAACAATGGAAATTAAATCATTCGCAGCCGATGCCGTAATCATGGCGTCAGGTGGACCGGGGATTATCTTCGGGAAGTCTACAAACTCTGTTATCAATACAGGTTCAGCTGCTTCAATCGTGTATCAACAAGGTGCTTACTATTCTAATGGTGAGTTCATTCAAATACACCCGACGGCCATTCCGGGGGATGATAAACTTCGTCTTATGAGTGAATCGGCACGGGGTGAAGGTGGACGTGTCTGGACGTATAAAGACGGTAAGCCTTGGTACTTCCTTGAAGAGAAGTATCCTGCATATGGAAACCTGGTACCACGTGATATCGCTACGCGTGAAATCTTTGATGTGTGTGTGAATCAAAAGCTTGGTATCAATGGTGAGAACATGGTTTACCTTGATCTTTCACATAAGGATTCAAAAGAGCTTGATATCAAGCTTGGCGGAATCATTGAGATTTATGAGAAGTTCATGGGCGACGATCCACGTAAAGTACCAATGAAAATCTTCCCTGCTGTTCACTACTCTATGGGTGGATTATGGGTTGACTATGACCAGATGACGAATATCCCTGGTTTATTCGCAGCTGGTGAGTGTGATTATTCTCAGCATGGTGGTAACCGATTAGGAGCGAACTCATTACTGTCTGCTATCTACGGCGGTATGGTTGCAGGTCCTAATGCGATTAAATATATCGAAGGTTTAGAGACAACGTCTGAGTCTGTTCCATCTTCTCTATTCGATCGTTATGTGAAACAAGAAGAGGAAAAATGGAATAACATCATGTCTATGAACGGTACTGAGAATGCTTATGTCATCCATAAAGAGCTTGGAGAATGGATGACGGATAATGTGACGGTGGTACGTCATAATGATAAGCTTCAACAGACCGATGAGAAAATCCAGGAACTAATGGAGCGTTACAAAAATATCAATATCAATGATACGGCTAAATGGAGCAACCAAGGAGCTACTTTCACCCGTCAATTGTGGAACATGCTTCAGCTGGCACGTGTTATTACAATCGGCGCATTAAATCGTAACGAGAGCCGTGGAGCCCATTATAAGCCTGACTTCCCTGAACGTAATGATGAAGAATTCCTGAAAACAACGATGGCAAAATACAATCCTGTGACGAATTCTCCTGAATTCCATTACGAGGAAGTAGACACTACACTTATTGCACCACGTAAGCGTGACTATTCTAAGAGTAAAGGGGGAAATAAATGATGAGTGAAAACAAAAGAGTCCGTTTTATTATTACTCGTCAAGAAAGTCCGGAAACTGCCCCTTTTCAAGAAGAGTTCGAGCTTGATTATCGTCCGAATATGAACGTTATTTCTGCATTAATGGAAATTCGTCGTAATCCGGTCAATGCAAAAGGGGAACATACTACTCCAATCAACTGGGATATGAACTGTTTGGAAGAAGTGTGTGGAGCTTGTTCAATGGTGATCAACGGAAAGCCAAGACAGTCTTGTACTGCGCTAGTTGATCAATTGGAACAGCCAATCCGTCTTGAGCCTATGCGTACTTTCCCGGTTGTCCGTGACTTGCAGGTAGACCGCAGTCGCATGTTCGACAGCTTGAAGAAAGTAAAGGCGTGGATTCCGATTGATGGAACCTACGATCTTGGTCCTGGACCGCGTATGCCAGAGAAGAAACGTCAATGGGCGTATGAATTATCGAAATGTATGACGTGTGGCGTATGTTTAGAAGCATGTCCAAACGTAAACAGTAAATCAGACTTCATCGGACCAGCTCCATTATCTCAAGTTCGCTTGTTCAATGCGCATCCAACAGGTGCCATGAACCAGGATGAGCGCCTTGAATCGATTATGGGCGACGGTGGGCTTGCAAACTGTGGTAACTCTCAAAACTGTGTTCAATCTTGTCCGAAAGGGATTCCTTTGACGACATCGATTGCAGCCCTAAACAGAGAAACCTCTTTCCAAATGTTCAAAAACTTCTTCGGAAGCGACCATATGGTTGATTAATCACTACTAATGAAAAGCACTTTCCTTCGGGGGAGTGCTTTTTTGTTTTGGCTCTTTTCGCAAAAGATTGTTGTTTTCTAACATAGGAGCTGTCAAGGCTCTGTCTATGAGTGAGTGCGATAGATGGTGAGGGGAACGGCTTCGCTTTCCGGCGGACGAACGGCCAAGCCTCCTCAAGCTTAGCCGAACGGGTTCTCGGCACGCCCGATACCCGCCGGAGTCTCCGCCGTTCCCCTCACCATCTAAATAGATTTCGTGACAGAGCTTAGTAGTGAAAAAAACGAATGAAATAGTATCTTACTATTCAAACTAAAATCGACCAATTCACATGTTGAAAAAGGATGTTTTCTAGCCGAGTATGATAGTAGATTCGTCCTCATGCTTAGAAAGTTGATTGTAGCGGAAGGTGCTCGACTCCTGCGGGAATTGCGGGAAAGTTGAGACCCCGCAGGGCAAAGCCCGAGGAGGCTCAACTCACGCCCCGCGGAAAGCGAGCACCTGCAGCGGAAATCAACCACCACTCGCTACTTTCAATAGCAACAAAGTTTACGAAAAGAGCCTTTGTTTTTTTCATAAATCGCAGGGTTTTGATGCATAGTAGACACATAAGACACTATTGAAGAAAACAGGAGGGATGAATGTGAAGCGGTTTGGATATTTAGTCGTACTTGTATTATTGATTATCTCACTCTCTTTGAATTTGGATGAAAAGACGATGGCAATCGAAAAGGGCGGCTTACTCGACTTAACGATATTACATACGAATGATATCCATGCCCATTTAGAAAACATCCCATATCTTCACACAGCCATCAAAGAAGAAAGGAAAAAGGATAAACAAGCCCTTCTTCTGGATGCAGGTGATGTGTTTTCTGGTACGTTGTTTTTTAATCAATACCTGGGTCAGGCTGATGCTGAATTAATGAATAAAATCGGCTATAATGCTATGACGCTTGGAAATCACGAATTCGATAAAGGGAGCGGTGTATTGGCTGAATTTATCAAAGCGTTGTCTTTTCCGGTAGTGAGCAGCAATGTGGATGTCGGTCTCGACGGTGATCTTGCTCCCCTAATGAGAAATAGGATACCTGATAACGCAGAAGGAGGGAAGATTTACCCCGCTATCATTCATACCGTAAGAGGGGTAAAGGTAGGAATCATCGGGGTGACAACGGAAGATACGGCAAATATTTCTGATCCGGGTAAAGAAATAGAGTTTCAAAACGGAAGACGAAGAGTGATGGAGGAAGTGTCGAAGCTTCAAGCAATGGGTGTAAGGCATATTATCTTGTTGTCTCATTTAGGATTACTCCAGGATAAGAGAATCGCCCAAACAGTAAAAGGACTCGATATCATCATCGGAGGTCATTCTCACTCGAAGTTGACCACTCCCCTAGTCTACAATGTGAAAACAGAGCCAACACTGATTGTTCAAGCCCATGAATATGGGAAAGCTCTGGGAAAAGTCCATGCCACTTTTTCAAAAGAGGGAGTTCTGACGGACTGGAATGGAGGGGTGATCGAGGTATTGGCACAAGATGATCATGGGAAAGAATTGTTTCCTCCCGATCCATGGGCTGAAAATCGAATAGCGCAATTAATGAAACCGATTGAACAATTAAAGATCACAACCATAGGTCGAACAACAGTTCCATTAATCGGAGTTCGTCATGACGTGCGAACAAAAGAGACCAATTTAGGAAATCTCATAACCGATAGCATGCTGGAAAAAGCGAATCAATTCGCCCCGACCCAAATCGCATTCCAAAATGGGGGAGGAATTAGAAATTCCATCGATCGAGGAACGATTACAATAGGTGAAGTCTTGGAAGTACTGCCTTTTGGGAATGCCCTTGTGACACTGGAACTGACAGGAGAGGAAATCCTGCAGGCATTAGAACATAGTGTGGCAAAGGTAGGGGAAGAAGCGGGGCAATTTCTTCAAGTATCAGGCCTTTCATTTCATTTTGATCCGGCCAAACCTGTGGGCGAACGAATCATTGACGCGCATGTGCAAGGAGAACGTATCGACCGTACCAAAATGTATCGGGTGGCCACCAATGCCTTTCTGGCAAATGGGGGAGATGGGTTTACTATGTTTCAAAATGCCAAAGAAAACGGCAGGATATCCGAACTGTATCTCAGTCTGTACGAGGTGATGAGCGAATACCTCGAAAAACATTCCCCCATTTCTCCTGAAGTCGAGGGAAGAATAAAGGAAGAAGGGAAGGAACCCATATAAATTAGTTTAGAGAGGACTTTAGGATGGTTTTTTAATAACCACCAATGTGTTAGAAAAGACTTTCATTTACAGGTTTCTTATTTTTCAGAAAAGGGGTATAATTAAAATGAACCACCATTCATTTTTTTATTCTGTTTTCATTTACAAAAGGAGGAGCCAATTTGAAACATTTTACATACATTGAAGATATAGAAACATGGCAAAAAGAATTCTCATTTTCTATCCATATAAAGGTTCGGTTTTCTGAGACGGATATGTTTGGACACATGAATAATACGATTCCATTCACTTATTTCGAAGAAGCCAGAATCGAATTTTTAAAATACATTGGATTTATGCAGAACTGGATTAAGCCAAATCACGACACGATTCCGGTCGTTGCAGATCTACAATGTGATTTTGTGAAACAAGTATTCTTTGACGAAATGTTGAGGGTATATGTGAAGGCGAATCGTGTTGGTCATTCTTCAGTGGATTTACACTATATGGGTCTGAATGAAAAAGATGAGATTTGCTTTACAGGTAGAGGGACCATGGTACAAATTTCTAAGCAAACTGGAAAAGGTGTTCCGTGGACGGAAGAAATGAAGAAGAAGCTTGACTGCAAAAGGGTGGTCTCGAGCCCAGTGTAGTTTGTGAAAGTAAGCGCTGCCTATTTTTTATTTAACTTCCTTCTCTATGTCACTCTAAACCCTACCTTCACATATGATATCCTGACGACCAATAATACCCATCCCCGCGGTTTAAAGCTGGCGAAGGCAAGGAGGGTTACCATAATTGAAGGACAATGATTTTACACACAAACCGTTGCTCACCAAAAGAGAAAAAGAAGTATTCGAACTGTTAGTACAAGACAAAACCACTAAAGAAATTGCTAGTGATCTATTTATTAGCGAAAAAACAGTTCGAAATCATATTTCCAACGCCATGCAAAAGCTTGGAGTGAAGGGGCGATCTCAAGCTGTTGTAGAGCTTCTTCGCATGGGGGAACTCAAGCTTTAAATGTAAGGGACTGATTCTAAAAGACAAACAATAATAGGATTCTCCGCGAAAACCTTTTACTGTTTGAATAAGAGTCAGTCTCTTTTAGTTCTGTGCCATTTGCGAACTTGCCTTGAATTTTTACCCGAAAAAGGCGAAAATGCTAATAAGGGGCCATATGTCCCATCATTGAATCGAAGCTGAAACAGGAATGCCGATCACTTCCCGTTTTTCATAAGGAGTACATATCTAGTTTCTCATATAAAAAGGAGAGTCATGATGACGAATAATCAATCCAATAGGGATCCACAACTCGTTGCAGATATTGAAAAAGATCTACGTTACATATCATCGATCATTAAACAAAAGGGAAGAGAAATATTAAGTCAATATACCATCACCCCCCCTCAGTTCATCGCCTTGCAATGGCTATTTGAGTATGGGGATATGACAATTGGTGACCTTTCAAATAAAATGTACCTAGCCTGCAGTACGACAACGGATCTGGTTGATAGAATGGAAAAGAATCAGCTGGTAGAACGAGTCAAGGATGAAAGTGACCGCCGTGTCGTACGTATACATATGTTAAAAGAGGGCGAAAGAATTATTGAAGAAGTCATCAATAAAAGGCAGAATTATTTACAGAGCGTCTTAACGGATTTCTCAGATCAGGAAGTGCTATTATTAAAAGATAATTTAGCAAAACTTCATCAAGAAATAAAACCAGAATGAGGGAATAATGTGATTCAACCAATTGGCATCATTGATTCAGGTGTAGGCGGATTGACCGTCGCAAAAGAAGTGATGAGGCAGTTACCGAAAGAAACCATCTACTATCTTGGGGACACAGCCCGCTGCCCCTATGGACCGAGGTCAGCACAGGAAGTAAAAGCGTATACGTGGGAAATGACCCGCTATCTTATGCAATACGATATAAAAATGCTGATTATAGCATGCAATACAGCCACAGCAGTGGTCCTGGACGAAATACAGACCCATTTGGATATCCCGGTGATAGGGGTCATCCATCCTGGAGCGAGAGCGGCAATCAAGCATACCTATAATAAGAGAATCGGTGTTCTCGGAACCGTGGGAACGATTAATAGCGGAGCCTATGTAGAGGCTCTTCATTCCCTTCACGGCAGCTTGAATGTCACATCGCTCTCTTGTCCTAAGTTTGTTCCATTAGTAGAAAGTGGAGAGTATGACAGCTCGATGGCGGAGGATATCGTAGAAGAAACACTTCATTCGCTAAAAGGTTCAGGGATCGATACGTTGATTCTGGGATGCACCCACTACCCGCTCTTGCAGCCTAAGATTCAAGGCTATATGGGGCAGGAGGTCAGTGTAATAAGCTCAGGAGATGAAACAGCCAGGGAAGTAAGTACGATTCTTGATTATTACAATCTTTTATATAGAGGCGTGCTTGAGCCTGTACATCGCTTTTTCAATACAGGATCCCAAACGATCTTTTCGAGGATTGCCTCGGATTGGCTGAATGTTGGAGAAGTAAAGGCAGAAACCATTCGATTACAAGAGTAGAGTCTTGTAATCGAATGGTTTTTTATATCGTTTGTACCCTATTTCAAAAAGTTTCGGTCTATTTTATGGATTGGGCTCGTATATATGTTAGTACAAACTGTCTTTTAGGAGGTTTCCCAATGGCAAAAAAAGCAAAGGTGTCAATTGCTGTAACGGTTTTAGCATCTTCTGTATATCTTTCAGGTTGTGGATTACTTAGTTTCGGTGATGGTAAAGAAAAGATTGACCCTCCTCAAGATCTCTCCTACTTAAAAGAAGGGGAGAAGGTCGATACAGCTAAAGGAGGAGAATCAGAGAAAAAAGTGAGCAAGGAAGAAGCGAATGCTGAAACTGTGATGACAGAACTTTATTTAATCGATAAAAAAGGATATGTCGTCTCCCAATCTTTACCGCTTCCTGGTCAGGAAAGCGTGGCAAAACAAGCACTCGAATACCTTGTAGTGAACGGCCCTGTACAAAATGTGCTACCGAATGGGTTTAGAGCTGTACTTCCGGCAGATACACAAGTGACAGTTGATATTAAAGACGGCAAGGCAATTGCAGATTTTTCTCCAGAGTTTAACAATTACCAGCCTGAAGATGAGCAGAAAATTCTACAATCGGTGACTTGGACGTTGACTCAGTTCGATTCGGTTGAAAAGGTAGAACTTCGGGTGAATGGATATCCACTAACGGAAATGCCTGTCAACGGTACACCAATCGATGACAAGGGGTTAACGAGAAAAGTCGGAATCAATGTTGATACTTCGGGCGTGGTGGATCCTACGAGTACCAAACCGCTAACCGTTTATTATGTTTCACAAACCGATGATAAAACGTATTATGTCCCGGTCACCAAGCGCGTCAGCTCGAAGTCAGAAGATGAAATCACCGCTGTGGTGAAGGAATTAATTGAAGGACCTGGATATTCCTCTTCCCTTGCAAGCGACTTTACTGGTGCGAAGCTATTGGATGATCCATTGCTTAAAGACGGAACGGTGACGTTAAACTTTAACGAAGCTGTCTACGGAAGCCTTGAAGAAAAAATAGTGTCTGAACATATGCTCAATTCCCTCGTACTTTCTTTAACGGAGCAAAAGGGAATCAAAGGGGTGTCGGTACTAGTGAATGGTGAGGCGACTACAGTATCGAAAGACGGTAAAACGATCACTGAACCAGTGACAAGACCAGAAAATGTGAATGCAATTAGTTTTTAAATAACGATTTTTTGATATACTATAATAGAATCACCTAAAAAAAGAGGTTGGCAGACTGCCGCCTCTTCTATTTTTGATTGGACCTATTTTTACATAACGAATGAATATACAGGAGGGAAACGTATGAGAACAGATGGTAGAGAAAAGAATCAATTGCGAAATGTCGATATCCAGACAGACTACGTAAAGCACCCGGAAGGTTCCGTGTTAATAACGGTGGGGGAAACAAAGGTTATTTGTAATGCAAGCATCGAGGAGCGAGTGCCACATTTCATGAGAAACAGCGGAAAAGGCTGGATCACAGCAGAATATTCTATGCTGCCTAGAGCAACGGAAACGAGAAACATCCGTGAATCTTCCAAAGGGAAAATATCAGGCAGAACGATGGAAATTCAACGTCTGATTGGCCGTGCTCTAAGAGCGGTAGTTGATCTTGACGCATTGGGAGAACGTACGATCTGGATTGATTGTGATGTGATTCAAGCTGACGGCGGGACTAGAACAGCTTCGATTACGGGAGCTTTCGTTGCAATGGCAGTGGCCCTTGCCAAGCTTCAGGATAATAAAAAAATCTCATCATTTCCTTTAAAAAGCTTTTTAGCTGCAACAAGTGTCGGGATTGTTGAAGAAAACGGGGCTGTGCTGGACCTGAATTACATTGAAGATAGCAGTGCATTAGTGGATATGAATATTATCATGACCGGTGAAGGTGAATTTGTAGAGCTTCAGGGTACCGGTGAAGAAGCAACCTTTACAATGGACGAGCTTCACCAAATGTTAAAGCTTGGTCAAGAAGGAATCCACGAGCTATTCCAAATTCAACAACAAGCATTAGGTGAGATAGTTAAAAGATTTCAATAAAGGGATGAGTTGACCGATGACAAAACGAGTAATCATAGCAACCAAAAACAGAGGAAAAGCAACAGAATTTCAGCGTATGTTTGCACCGTACGGATATGAGGTACAAACATTACTAGACCTCCCTCACATTGAGGATGTCGAAGAAACAGGCGAAACGTTTGAGGAAAATGCCATATTGAAGGCAGAAACCGTTGCGAAAGAATTAGGAGAACTGGTGATTGCCGATGATTCAGGGTTGGCAATCGACGCCCTCGAAGGTCGTCCAGGAGTATATTCTGCACGCTATGCAGGTTTAGAAAAAAGTGACGAGGCGAATATGGAAAAAGTTTTGAATGAACTTGAAGCGGTTGAAGAAACTGATCGCACTGCACGTTTCCACTGTGTACTAGCAATATCTGGTCCGAATAGGGAGACCAGAACAGTGACGGGTTCATGTGAAGGGCTAATTCTGCGTGAAAAGAGGGGTACCAATGGATTCGGTTATGATCCAATCTTTTTCGTTCCCTCTCTTCAAAAATCTATGGCGGAACTAACTTCAGATGAAAAAAGTCAAATCAGTCATCGAGGCCATGCGATAAAGAAACTTAGGAATATAATCTCAGACTTTGTATAAAGGGTGAGCATAATGAAACTTTTAGTTGTAAGTGATAGTCACGGATCCAAAGAAGAACTAATGGAACTCAATAAGAAGTATCAATCTAGCGTAGATGCAATGATTCACTGTGGAGATTCCGAATTGAGTGCGGATGATCCTGCATTGTCACCTTATTTGAATGTTCGCGGGAATTGTGACATGGACGCACGATTGCCGGACGATCTCGTAGAAAAAGTAGAGGGACATTCGATCATGGTGACTCACGGTCATCACTATGGAATTAAAATGTCATTGATGAAGCTGCGTTACAAAGCAGAAGAAATGGGTGCTGAATTTGTGTTCTTTGGTCACTCACATACTTTGGGTGCAGAATTGACGAATGGCACATTGTTTCTAAATCCAGGGAGCATTCTGCTGCCCCGTGGAAGAAGTGAGCGCACCTATGCATTAGTAGATGTCGTTGATCAAGAAATAAGAGTAGAGTTCCTGACGCATGAGCATGAGGTACTTGATGAATTGACGCAATCCTTTCATCTGTAGAAACTGCTTTGGCAGGTTCTGAAGGAGTGGAAAAGTGGGTTTCGCCGATAAGATTGAGATTTCGCCGTTAAATTAGAAATTTCGCCGTTATATTCAGGATATCGCCGTTAAATTTAAAATTCCGCCGATATAATCTTTTCAGCCATCCGTAATGGTGAGCGGCCCGGCTTATAGAGTAACTTAATGTTTTTCTGCAAGCTTAGAACCTGCTTCGGCAGGTTCTATTGCTTTCAGATAATGAGTGGAAAAATCTTTTTTAAATAAATTTAAACTTTTTCTCAAAACCTGTTGACTTATTGATGCTATGTGAATATAATAAATATTGTCCTTGAAAAACAAATCACGTCCCAGTAGCTCAGCAGGATAGAGCAACGGCCTTCTAAGCCGTCGGTCGGGAGTTCGAATCTCTCCTGGGACGCCATTAACCTACATATACAAAGCTTGCCTTCATACAGGTAAGCTTTTTTTGTTATCCAAAAGATATCGTGCTAAACTAAAGGCAACTAAAAAGTATAGGCAGGTATGTATTATGACAAAGGGAAACCAAGAAGAAAAAGGGAAGATTGTCCAGTTCCCAGGCTTGAAGGATCGGTTACTCGAAAAAGGTTTACAGGCATTGGAAAGTGGAGAGGTTCACGAATCCTCACAGCTGCTCACACAAGCCTATGAACTAGAACCGGATAACCCCGATATCAATACAGCTTTTGTATTGTCTCTCTATGAAAGCAAGCAGTATGATAAAGCCAAATACATATGTAGAGAAATGCTCCTTGAAGGGATCGGTGACTATTTCGAAGTCGTTGATATGTATTTGATGATCCTTATCCAACTGCATCAGCACAGCGAAGTAGTCGATACGATTCACGCTCTTTTTGATGAAAAAGAAGTTCCCTTTGAAAAAGAAGAACATTTCAGAAAGCTCCTTCACTTTAGTGAAAAAGTGCTAAACGGCAAGGCTTCTATTCCTGAAGAACCTGGTGAAGAAGACCTGTCATCTGTACTATCAGGAAAGAGTCTTGAGGAACAAACCTTACTTGTTGCCCAAATGGTTCACCGGAATATTCAGCCTTTTATTGGGGAGCTAAAGGCGATTTTAAAGGATTCAGATTCTCATCCATTCCTGCAAACGATGGTCCTGAATGTTTTAAGAGAGCATGGAGTGGATAAAGAAGTAGTTGTATCAAAGTTTGGCAGGGAGGACCGGGTTTATCCTGCTGCATTGGAAGATGTATTTGAGTCTGAATTCTTCACTGGTGTCTCGAAAGCACTGGATGATTCTCTTGCCCAGACGAATCCAACTCTCTTTCAACACGCTCAGGAATTACTGAAGCGACATGCGTTTCTTCTTTATCCTTTTAAGCTTGAAGAAGAAACGGAAGTTATTGCTTCTGTGTATGAATACTACACGGCAGGGATGTTTGCAGATACGATACTTGAGGAACAGTTAAGAGAGCAAGTAGAAAACACGCAATCTCAGGGGATTCTATCCAAACTTAAGGAGTTAGAGGAAATTTCCTCTCCTAATATTTAAATGCTCTCTGTTGAAAGACAGTGGCTGTATGTTATAATATAGTGGTTGTAATGTAAAAGTTTTTCATATATTTACGATGATAGTGCTAGATTTATACAGGACTATCTACTACTATGCGTAAAAAATTCAAGATCAATTATAGATTGTTGGAGGGAACAGTATGTCAGCAAAATGGGAAAAACAAGAAGGTAATCAAGGAGTACTTACAATTGAAGTAGAAGCTGCAAAAGTAAACGAAGGTTTAGACGCAGCATTCAAAAAAGTTGTAAAGCAAGTAAATGTACCAGGATTCCGTAAAGGGAAAATGCCTCGCGGAATGTTCGAAAAACGTTTCGGTGTAGAATCACTTTATCAAGACGCATTAGATTTCATCTTACCTGAAGCGTATGCGAAAGCAATCGAAGAAACTGGAATCGATCCAATCGATCGTCCTGAAATCGATGTTGAGCAAATGGAAAAAGGGAAAGAACTTGTTTTCACTGCTAAAGTACAAGTGAAGCCAGAAGTGAAACTTGGCGAGTACAAAGGCCTTGAAGTAGAAAAAGTGGAAACAGAAGTAACAGCAGAAGATGTAGAAGCTGAACTTACTTCACTTCAAGAAAAGCAAGCTGAACTAGCTGTTAAAGAAGAAGGAAAAGCTGAAGAAGGCAACACAGTAACAATGGATTTCGAAGGATTCGTTGACGGTGAAGCATTTGAAGGCGGCCAAGCTGAAAACTATTCACTTGAACTTGGTTCTGGTCAATTCATCCCAGGTTTCGAAGAGCAATTGGTTGGGGTAACAACTGGAGAAGAGAAAGAAGTAGAAGTTTCTTTCCCAGAAGAATATCATGCAGCTGAACTTGCTGGTAAGCCTGCTACGTTCAAAGTGAAAGTTCACGAAATCAAAGCGAAAGAACTTCCAGCATTAGACGACGAGTTCGCGAAAGACGCTGACGAAGAAGTTGAAACGCTTGCTGAACTAAAAGAAAAAATCGAAAATCGTCTTCAGGAGTCTAAAAAGAACGAAGCTGAAACAGCAGTTCGTGAAACTCTTGTAAATAAAGCTTCTGACAATGCTGAAGTGGAAATTCCAGAAGTCATGGTTAAAGCTGAAGTAGACCGTATGATGCAAGAATTCGAACAACGTCTACAAATGCAAGGTATGAACCTTGATCTTTACTTCCAATTCTCTGGTCAAACAGAAGAAGATCTTCGCGGTCAAATGACAGAAGATGCTGGTAAACGCGTTCGCACAAACCTAACACTTGAAGCAATCGCTGCAGCAGAAAACCTTGAAGTAACGGATGCAGAAGCAGAAGAAGAAGTTAACAAAATGGCTGAACAATACAATATGTCTGCTGACAACATCAAACAAGCTCTAGGCGGCCTTGACACACTTAAAGCTGACCTTAAAGTTCGTAAAGCAGTAGAATTCCTTGTAGATAATAGCAAAACTGTAGCATAATAAAAATAGCAGACAAGGCGCGATTCATTCGTGCCTTGTTTTGTACAATGAAGCGAGATATAACATCGTATTTTGGCTCATTCGTGTGAAACGAATGTTTCACACGCTTTTCAGCTCTGCTGAAAAGTTGCCACAGAAACAAAAAACGAATGAGCAAACTCGTTTGCTCTAGGCGTTTTTTGTTTCTGTGGCAAAATGAGTCAAAATACTATACTCTTTTTAATAAAAATTTTATCCGACCATCAAGAATAAGAACCACGATTTTTGGAAAAAGCTTATTAAACGGGGTTTCATTATTTTTCACCAAGAACATACATAATAAGATTCCTTACATTTCCCTGCTTTATTTGGACAAAATAGTCATTAGCAATATAAATCATTTGCTAAAATGCACGTTACATAATAAGATGATTCTTAAGAATCGTATCAATTTCTTTACGAACATATAATATGATAAAATGCAGTACATAACTTTAGGTAATAGGGAAGTAAGGAATCGTTCGTTTAATGAAACAATGCACGATTTTATGAAGTTTTAACGAAGGGGTGAAAATCATTGTTTAAATTTAATGATGAAAAAGGGCAACTGAAATGTTCTTTTTGCGGAAAAACACAAGACCAAGTTCGTAAATTAGTCGCTGGACCAGGTGTGTATATTTGTGATGAATGTATCGAACTTTGCACGGAAATCGTCGAAGAAGAGTTGGGTACAGAAGAAGAAGTAGAATTCAAAGACGTCCCAAAACCTCGTGAAATCCGGGAAATCCTGGACGAGTATGTAATCGGTCAAGATCAGGCAAAGAAATCCCTAGCTGTAGCCGTTTACAACCATTACAAACGGATCAACTCAACGAGTAAAGCGGATGATGTGGAACTTTCTAAGAGTAATATCTCTATGATCGGGCCAACAGGTAGCGGTAAAACCCTACTAGCTCAAACACTTGCACGTATTCTGAACGTTCCTTTCGCAATTGCAGATGCCACTTCTCTAACGGAAGCAGGTTATGTAGGGGAAGACGTAGAGAATATTCTATTGAAATTGATCCAAGCTGCTGATTACGATGTGGAAAAAGCCGAAAAAGGAATCATCTACATCGATGAAATCGATAAAGTGGCAAGAAAATCTGAAAATCCATCCATTACGAGAGACGTTTCAGGCGAAGGGGTTCAACAAGCCCTTCTAAAGATTCTTGAAGGTACGGTAGCAAGCGTTCCTCCACAAGGCGGACGTAAGCATCCTCATCAGGAATTCATCCAAATTGATACGTCCAATGTACTATTTATTTGTGGTGGAGCATTTGATGGCATTGAACAAATCATCAAACGCCGTTTAGGTCAAAAGGTGATTGGTTTCGGATCTGATCCTAAAAATGCAGAAGTGAAAGAAGATAAATCCCTACTTTCTAAAGTTCTTCCTGAAGATTTATTGAAATTTGGATTAATTCCAGAATTCATCGGGCGTCTACCAGTCATTTCAAGCCTTGAGCCTCTAGACGAAGAAGCCCTGGTTGAAATTCTGACAAAGCCTAAAAATGCATTGGTGAAACAATACCAAAAAATGCTGGAATTAGATGATGTAGAGCTTGAGTTTACAGAAGATGCTCTTATTGAAATCTCGAAAAAAGCAATCGAACGTAAAACAGGTGCACGTGGATTACGTTCAATTATCGAAAACATGATGTTGGATGTTATGTTTGATCTTCCATCACGTGATGATATCAAGAAATGTATCATTACGAAAGAAACGATTCTTGGAGATGCGGCACCGCATTTAATGCTTGAAGATGGAACAATGATCGATCCAAACGAAGAAAAGACATCAGCTTAATAGTTTAACGTAAAGCCAAGAATGATTCTTCATTCTTGGCTTTTTTAACATGTTGTATGAAATTCTAATACAAAAGGGCGTGAGATGATTGGAGAGGAAGAAGACGAAGGTGGCCATTTCATGGAGCGGTGGAAAAGATGGATGCCTAGCTTTGTATCGCATCTTAAAAGAAGAAAAAGAAGTCGTTTGTCTCGTGTCAATGGTATCTGAATCAGATGATAGGAACCATGCACATGGCATCCGGTTGGAAATAGTCAGACAGCAGGCAAAAGCATTGGGGATGCCATTAGTATTGGTGAATTCAGGGGATGACTATGAAAAAAATCTCGTTAGCGCACTGACAGAATTAAAGAAAGAAAAAGGCATCGAAGAAATTGCCTTTGGAAGTTTATATTCTGAAGGAGACAAGATGTGGAATGTACAAGTAGCCGATCAGGCAGGCATCACACCTATCTTTCCAGTGTGGATATCCAAGGATGAAGCCAATCAATTATTAACTTCGTTTATTTCCCTTGGATTTTCAGCTGTCATATGCAGAGCATCTGAAACCATTTTTGATCAAACCTGGGCTGGAAGATTTCTCGATTGGAATTTTTATAATGAGATCCAGAAACAAGATAGCTGCCCAATGGGAGAATTAGGCGAATACCATACGTTTGTATTGGATGGTCCTATCTTTAAGAATAAAATTCAAATCGTGAACTCAGGAGTGGTATTGAATTCCGGGCTCTGGTCATTGGATATCGAGGATTGCCAATTATTAGAGAAAAAAAGTGAAATGGATCCTGGTACTCATTTTATAAACAGGTGAGTCCCTTGAGCTTCACCGACCGCCGATGGGAAGGTAAGCAACTGGAACGGAGACCATCCACTACATGCTCTCTAGCGATCAAGAGTCGCTTACTATTTCATTATTAACCCCATATTTGAATGATTGAGTTTGCGAATTTTTTTGTTTATTCCCTCATGGTCGAGGAGATACTAACCGATAACAACTTGTATCTACTTGGAGGGAGACGAATGAGCTTTACGAGCATCGCTTTATTTATCCAATTATTCTTCGGAATCATCATTGGACTGTATTTTTGGAACCTATTGAAAAATCAGCGAACGCAAAAAGTGTCCATTGATCGTGAATCGAAAAAAGAAATGGAAGAGCTCCGAAAGATGAGATCCATCTCGTTAACTGAGCCTCTTGCAGAAAAGGTAAGGCCGGCAAGCTTTGCAGATATTGTAGGCCAGGAAGATGGAATCAAAGCGCTGAAAGCAGCATTATGCAGTCCGAATCCTCAGCATGTCATCATTTATGGTCCTCCTGGTGTCGGGAAGACGGCAGCTGCCCGATTGGTCTTGGAAGAGGCCAAAAAGAATATAAAATCCCCCTTTAGACCCAACGCTGTTTTTGTTGAACTTGATGCCACAACAGCACGTTTCGATGAACGGGGTATTGCTGATCCCTTGATTGGTTCTGTTCATGATCCCATTTATCAAGGTGCAGGAGCCATGGGACAAGCCGGAATCCCACAGCCTAAACAAGGGGCTGTGACGAATGCCCATGGGGGCGTATTGTTTATTGATGAAATTGGCGAATTGCATCCCATTCAAATGAATAAATTATTGAAAGTGTTGGAAGATCGCAGAGTTTTTCTGGAGAGCGCTTATTACAATGAAGAAAATCACCAAATCCCAACCCATATTCATGACATTTTCAAAAATGGCCTGCCAGCCGATTTTCGATTAATCGGTGCAACCACCCGTACACCGAGTGAAATTCCTCCAGCCATTCGATCCAGGTGTATGGAAGTGTTTTTCAGGGAACTTGAACACGATGAAGTGAAAAAGGTAGCCTCCGGGGCCGTTGATAAAGTAGGAATGACGATAAGTGAAAAGGGACTTGAAACCCTTTCTTCCTATGCGAGAAATGGACGAGAGGCGGTTAATATGGTTCAAATTGCAGCAGGTGTCGCCATTACGGAAAATAGAAAGGAAATTTTTGATCATGAGCTAGAATGGATCATTCAATCCAGTCAGCTCTCACCACGCTATCAGAAAAAAATCAATGAAGAAGCCACAATTGGTTTGGTTAATGGTTTAGCAGTCACAGGTCCGAACACAGGATCATTGCTTGAAATTGAAGTAACTGTGATTCCTGCCACTGATAAAGGTGCAATCAATGTGACGGGCATAGTTGAAGAAGAAAGCATCGGAAATAGTAGTAAATCGATAAAAAGAAAGAGTATGGCAAAGGGATCTATCGAAAATGTGATCACGGTCCTTCGCTCAATGGGAGTGCCAGCAGACCAATATGATATACATGTGAATTTCCCTGGAGGAGTACCGGTTGATGGACCTTCTGCAGGGATTGCCATGGCGCTTGGTATTTATTCTGCCATTTATCGCATTCCAGTTAAACATACTATCGCCGTAACAGGGGAGATTAGTATCCATGGGCTGGTGAAACCAGTCGGTGGGGTAGCAGCGAAAGTGAAGGGAGCTAAATTAGCCGGAGCTACTATCGCGATCATTCCTTACGATAATCAACAAGCGATGTTAAGTGAAATAGAGGGAATAGAAGTGATACCAGTAAAACAACTTAAAGAAGTCTTGGATCTTGCCCTATTGAAAGAACCACTTTCGCAATCTGACATGATCACCGAACAAAATAAGAAAAGTGTATAGACTATTGACCGATTCGGGTCTATCCGAATCGGTTTGTTTTTGAAGGAGTGGATGGACGTTCATTTCTGTTATTCCATTACGGATGGCCTGGTGATCCAAAGTCTATTTTCCCGATAGAAGTAGGAATAGGGGGAATCAGCCAGTAGGTTAGCAACATAGTACAAAAAGGAATAGACATGAAATGGATTGAATAAAGTTGTAAATACCTATTTAATAGACACTACCTAGTAAATAAGTTAGAATTGTACAAAGACTTAGAGAGCAAAATTCGGAGGTGTTATATGTGTCAAATCAAAATAATTTAACGGTTCCCCTCCTTCCATTACGAGGCTTACTTGTATATCCAACAATGGTCTTGCATTTAGATGTTGGACGTGAGCGCTCCGTACAAGCTTTAGAAAAAGCAATGATGGATGACCATTTAATTTTCTTAACCACTCAAAGAGATATGAATATAGATGAGCCAACACAAGAAGATTTTTACGAAATGGGAACTCTGACCAAGGTTAAACAGATGCTTAAATTACCGAATGGGACCATCAGGGTATTGGTTGAGGGATTAACCAGGGCATCAATCACTTCATTCACTGATCAGAAGGATTTCTATGAGGTGAAAGTAAAGGAATTTAAGGATTCAGAAGTGAAAGAATCAGAAACAGACGCTTTAATGAGAACGTTATTGAATTATTTCGAACAATACATAAAGTTATCAAAAAAGGTTTCAGCCGAAACATATTCCACAGTTTCAGATATTGAGGAACCAGGCAGACTTGCGGATATCGTTGCTTCCCACCTTCCTCTTAAAATGAAGGAAAAGCAAAACGTCCTTGAAACCCTAGACATCAAGAAGCGACTCCAAATGGTGATCGAAACAATCAACAATGAAAAAGAAGTGCTCAGCCTAGAGAAAAAAATCGGACAGCGCGTAAAACGATCCATGGAAAGAACCCAAAAAGAGTATTACCTTAGGGAGCAAATGAAAGCCATTCAAAAAGAATTAGGCGACAAAGAAGGGAAAACGGGTGAAATAGAAGACCTGACGGTAAAGATCCAACAAGCTGACATGCCGGAAGATGTTGAACATACAGCATTAAAAGAGCTTGCCCGTTACGAAAAGGTGCCTTCGAGTTCCGCTGAAAGCTCCGTTATCCGGAATTACATTGAATGGCTTGTTTCCTTGCCATGGTCAACTGAAACCGAAGATCAACTGGATATTAAGCGATCGGAACAAATTCTAAATAGAGATCATTATGGTCTTGAAAAAGTAAAAGAGAGAGTTCTCGAATACCTTGCTGTTCAGCAATTAACGAAATCTCTTAAAGGACCGATCCTTTGTCTTGCCGGACCACCTGGAGTCGGTAAAACAAGTTTAGCCCGTTCAGTTGCGGAATCATTGGGTCGTAACTTTGTCCGCGTCTCCCTCGGTGGTGTCCGTGATGAGTCTGAAATCAGAGGCCACAGGCGTACGTATGTAGGAGCCATGCCAGGCAGAGTCATCCGCGGAATGAAAAAAGCGGGTACGATCAACCCGGTGTTCCTTCTCGATGAAATTGACAAAATGTCCTCTGACTTCAGAGGAGACCCATCCTCAGCAATGCTTGAGGTCTTGGATCCTGAACAGAACGCTCATTTCAGTGATCACTATATTGAAGAGACCTATGATTTATCGAAAGTGATGTTTATCGCTACTGCCAATGATTTGTCCACTATACCAGGTCCATTAAGAGACAGAATGGAAATCATTACGATTGCAGGTTATACTGAGCTTGAGAAGTTAAATATTGCGAAGCATCATTTATTAGAAAAACAAATTAAAGATCACGGTTTGAATAAATCAAAGCTTCAAGTGAGGGACGAGGCGATTGTTGATATTGTCCGCTACTACACAAGGGAAGCCGGTGTGAGGAGCTTAGAACGTCAACTGGCGGCGCTTTGCAGGAAAACAGCGAAGATCATTGTCTCAGGAGAGAAGAAGCGCGTCGTGATCACGTCAAGCAATATTGAAGAGTTTCTTGGTAAGAGAAAATTCCGATATGGCCAGGCAGAGGTGGAAAACCAAATCGGAGTTTCAACAGGACTTGCTTATACCACGGTAGGAGGAGATACACTACAGATCGAGGTATCCCTTGCACCAGGTAAAGGGAAGCTTGTGTTGACCGGGAAATTGGGAGATGTCATGAAGGAATCAGCACAGACTGCCTTTAGCTATGTTCGATCGAAAGCAAGTGTACTTGGAATCGACGAGTCCTTCCATGAGAAGCATGATATTCACATTCACGTTCCTGAAGGTGCAGTACCTAAAGACGGCCCTTCAGCAGGGATTACGATTACGACCGCGCTCGTATCCGCCCTGACAGGGAAATACGTGAACAGAGAAGTAGGAATGACAGGTGAAATGACCCTGAGAGGAAGAGTTCTTCCAATCGGAGGCGTGAAAGAAAAAACATTAAGTGCTCATCGTGCCGGAATAAAAACGATTATCCTTCCGAAAGATAACGAAAAGGATATTGATGATATTCCTGAAAGTGTCAGAGGAGAATTAACCTTCATCCTCGTATCCCATATTGATGAAGTCTTAGAGAAAGCATTAGTAGGTGAAAAGAAGTGAAAGTAAATCAAGTTGAGCTAGTCATCAGTGCAGTCAGGCCAGAACAATATCCTGGCGATATCCTTCCTGAGTTTGCCCTGGCGGGGCGCTCGAATGTAGGGAAATCCTCATTCATCAATAAAATGATTGGACGAAAGAGTATGGCAAGGATTTCATCCAAGCCCGGTAAAACACAGACGTTAAACTTTTATAAAATAGAAGAAACCCTCTATTATGTTGACGTACCCGGCTATGGTTTTGCCAAAGTTTCAAAAACAGAACGGGAAGCATGGGGGAAGATGATTGAAACGTACATTACATCCCGTGAACAGCTTAGAGCGGTTATCATGATTGTGGATTTGCGTCACGCACCGTCAAATGATGATGTGATGATGTATGATTTTCTTAAGCATCATGGCCTTCCTTGTATCGTCATTGCCACGAAAGCCGATAAGATTCCGAAAGGCAAATGGCAGAAGCATTTGAAAGTCACAAGAGAAACATTAAATATGGATACAGAAGATAACCTTATCATGTTCTCTTCCGAAACTGGACTCGGAAAAGACAAAGCCTGGGATGCAATCAAATCGTATTATAAAAAGTAGATTTTCATAAAGAATCGATTCATATGCCTTGAGCATTGGATCGATTCTTTTTATTTGTGTATTTTCAAGCGGATCCTTTGTTGAGAGTAGTATAAAAGAAGGTCTACCGAAGTCCGTATAAGGTTGATAGACCTATATCATCGGAGTATATGAAAGGAAATGAAAGGATACATTCGCATATGTATCTCTAAACAAGCTGAGTTCGGTTCATCGTTAAAAATGGATAATTATAACCAAAATAAGTCAAATTTGAATTTTGAGAATTTTCTCTATTGTTGATACAATTATGAAAGATTAAAAATATTACAAGTTACATAAGGGGGACTTTAGCTAGTGAAGAATTGGAAAAGCCTAGTCTTATTAGTCATTTCTGTGCTTCTTCTATCAGCCTGTGGCGGAAAAGCCACGACAGAAAATGGTGCAAAGTTAGTAGAAGAAGGAAAATTTGTTTATGCAGCTTCAGGTGAATTTAAGCCATTTAGTGTTACGAATAATGATGGTACCATGTCCGGTTTCGATATTGAAGTCGCTGAAGCAGTGGCGAAAGAAATGGATCTTGAACCTGAGCAGAAGAAATTCAAGTTTGCAGGGATTGTAGAAGGAGTGAAATCCGGTCGTTTTGATGCAGCGGTTGCCAGTCATACGATCACGGAGGATCGCTTGAAAGAAGTAAACTTCTCAACTCCTTATTATTATTCTGGACCACAGATTTTCGTTCGCTCGGACAGCTCCGTTGAAACATTGGACGATTTGAAAGATATGGAAATTGCCGTATCGAAAGGATCTACTTACGCAGACACAGCTAAGGAAGTAACGGATAAAATCCAGGCATACGATAGTGACGTTGTGGCTCTTGAAGCATTAAATAAAGGCAAGCACGATGCCGTTATTACTGATTTCATTACAGGTAAAGAAGCGATTGCTTCCGGCTTGAACCTTGAAGCACGTGAACTGATTGGCCGAAGTGATCAGGCAATCGCTGTAAGTAAAGACAATGAAGCCCTACTCGAAGAAATCAATAAAGCTCTTGAAACATTAAGAGAAGACGGTACATTAAAGAAAATCAGTGAAAAATATTTCAAAACAGATATTACATCGGATCCAGAGAAAGAGTAAGAGCAGCATGACACAGAGCGGATGTGCTTTTATGCGCATTCGCTTTTTGGTTTAAGCACCTACTAGAGTTGAATGGAGGGAAGTTCATGCACTTTTTAGAAACCTTTGCCGGTACATATGATGTTTTTCTTAAAGGAATGTTATTAACATTCCAATTAACCTTTGTTTCGGTCCTTATTGCGATTGTGATTGGTTTATTTTTCGCATTTTTAAAGATTTCCGGAATCAAGCCCTTGTCACTGCTTGCGGATTTATACATCTTCGTTGTAAGGGGAACACCTTTAATTGTTCAGATCTTCATTTTCTACTTCGGATTAACTTCATTGAATATTTCAGGCTTCTGGTCTGTCGTCATGGGTCTTGCTTTTCATAATGGAGCCTATATCGCCGAGATATTTCGTGGAGCCATTCAATCCATTGATAAAGGACAAATGGAAGCGGGGCGTTCTCTTGGAATGTCACTTGGATTGTCCATGAGAAGGATCATCCTGCCTCAGGCATTCAGACGTGCCCTGCCACCGCTCGGGAACCAATTCATCATTGCATTGAAGGACTCATCTCTTGCTTCCTTCATCGGGATGTTTGAATTGTTCAGTGTGGCGACGACACTCGGATCGAATAACTTTGATTACATGACATACCTGCTCGTTGTAGCAATCTATTACCTGGTTCTTGTATTGGTATTCTCGACGATTGTCAATATAATCGAAAAACGTATGTCTGTCAGTGATTAATAAAGATGCGGGAGGGATTTAGTGTGAGTCAGGAAATGATTAAAGTAGAGAAATTAAATAAATCCTTCGGTGATTTACATGTACTAAAGGACATTGATATTAGCGTAAGGGAAAGTGACGTGGTTTGTCTTATTGGAGCCAGTGGTTCGGGGAAGAGTACATTGCTTCGTTGCTTAAACTTCCTGGAACTGAAAGACAATGGGAAGGTCGTCATTGAGGGTGATGAAGTTAATCAGGATACACATGATTTGAACAAGATCCGTCAGAAGGTAGGGATGGTGTTTCAGCATTTCTACCTTTTCCCACACAAAACCGTATTGGAAAATGTAATGGAAGCCCCGGTTTACGTTAAAGGTGTATCGAAGGCAGAAGTAAAGAAGGATGCGAAAGAATTATTAAAGAAAGTAGGACTTGCTGATAAAGAAAATGTCTATCCATCCAAGTTATCGGGTGGTCAAAAACAGCGTGTCGCCATTGCCAGAGCACTTGCAATGAAGCCTGAAATCATGCTTTTTGATGAGCCGACTTCGGCACTGGACCCTGAGTTGGTCGGAGAAGTGTTGGCTACCATGAAGGAGCTTGCTTTAGAAGGGATGACGATGGTCGTCGTGACCCATGAAATGGGGTTTGCCCGGGAAGTGGCCGATTGGGTCGTGTACATGCATGATGGACGGATCGTTGAAGTAGGACCGCCTGAAGAATTGTTCGGCTCGCCAAAAGAACAACGAACGAGAGAATTTTTGGATTCGGTTCTCTAATAGTGCGTGAAAAAGCCCGGGAGATTTCCCGGGCTTTTT
>CAWBBM010000016.1:55000-67258 GCA_963787015.1 uncultured Bacillaceae bacterium | reverse complement strand
GAATGGCATCCCTGCCAGGATCAGGTCTCAGACCGTACTCACCTTCTATCTCACCGTTTCCTTCATAAGTAAGCTCGATCACATGATCCCGATCAAACTCCACAAGCTTTCTTAGCAGCTCCTGTGAACAACCAGGGTCTCCGACAAATACACCTGCCACACCCCAATGACTTAATTGAATGGCACTTACATAAGGAGGTTGAAGGCGATGATCCTCCAAAGTGGGAAGACCTTTACACAGTGGTCCCCTTTTCTCTTCATCACCTGGAATAAAAGCGTAAACTGGGATACCTAACGCTTCAAACCGATTCTGTTGCTTTAGAAAATACGATTGATCCAACCCTGTTCCAGGCTTTGGATAGAAATTATGCCAGGCAATCATGTTCCCTGTTTCCAATCCGCTATCGATCCACCCTTGGAGTTCATTTCCCCCAACGGTACTGGCATTGATGGCAATCCGGAATTCCGAGGAGAGCTCAAGCATTTCGTCGATTGTAAAATCATCGTCCAATCGCAATGAAGATACACCCAATTCCTTCAACTCTTCGAAACGACTCAATCCCAGAAAGGCGAGTGTGTTCTTCGATACATCAGCGAACACCTCGATTCCTTCCTTTTGAAAAATCGATAGCAGATCCCCGACTCGTTCAGGACTCACCCCTGACTCTTCAGGAATATGAAGCGACGTAAACGCAAGCTTGATGCCCGCTAAAGAAGCCTGAAGAATACTTTCTCCCGCTCCTTCATCAGACAAATAAACGGATATCCCGATCATTCAAACTCACTCGCCATTTCATCCTTGAACCCAAACAGATAGGTCAAGGCAAAGCCTGCAGCATACGCAATCAATAGTCCAAGAGTATAATAGAGAATTTCACCTGCGTTCACCAGGAAAATCAGCGGCAATCCGGATACACCGATCGCAAACGTTGCGACATCGAAGTAAGCCTGGAATGCCCCACCGAATCCGGCACCTAGACAAGCGGTGAGGAATGGTCTTCCTAACGGCAGGGTCACACCGAAGATCAATGGCTCACCGATCCCAAGCATCCCGGCCGGCAGTGCTCCGCCGATCGCTCTCTTCAACTTTTTCTTCTTCGTTTTCATAAAGATGGCAAAAGCCGCCCCAACCTGACCTGCTCCACCCATCGCAAGGATAGGAAGAAGCGGATCGTCCCCAAGCGTGTTGATCAGCTCTAAATGAACAGGGGTCAAGCCTTGATGCAAGCCCGTTACCACAAGAGGCAGGAAAGTCGCTCCGAGCACGAATCCGGCAACGATTCCACCCATATCAATCAGTGAAAGAAGACCGTTTGTAATGATATCTGAAATGAATCCTCCCACCGGCATAAACACGGTATACGTTAATAACCCTGTTACCAGTAATGCAATCGTAGGCGTCACAATGATATCGATTGCCTGAGGAATCACCTTGCGTACATTCTTCTCAACAAAGGCAATGAAAATCGCCGCAATCAAGACCCCGATTAATCCACCACGGCCTGGCAGCAGATTTTCTCCAAACAGTGTCACGTCCCCAATCGCCGGGTTGATAATCAAGATACCAGCCAAGCCGCCAAGAGCCGCTGAGCCGCCGAACTCCTTCGCCGCATTCATCCCGACAAGGATACCGAGATAACCGAATAGTCCACTTCCGATAATGGAGAGCATCATGACAAGCTGGGATTCCCCGTTTAACCAGCCGGCCTGGACGAAGAACTTCGTGAATCCTGTAATCAATCCTGACGCAATCAAAGCAGGAATTAGTGGGATGAATATATTCGCGACACGTCTTAGAAGCAACTTGAATGGTGTTGCATTCTTTTTCTTCAAACCGGCCTTTTTCTCTGCCGCCCGTGCCTTCAAATCAAGCTCGTCTGATGACACCAGCTTGCCAAATTCCTCGGTCACACGATTGACCTTTCCCGGTCCCAATATCACCTGGTAGGTTTCATCCTCCACAAACCCCAATACTCCCTCAGTCTTCTTTATGTCCACTTTCTGCACAAGCTCTTCGTTGTATACTTTCACTCTCAGTCTCGTCATACAGTTTTCATAGCTTGCGATATTGCCAGCACCGCCAAACATTTCTAAAAGTACTCCAGCCAATTCCTTGTTCGTCAATTTCACCTACCCCTTTCTCACTCTCGATTTATGAAAGATCACAAAATCACTCAACTATTTCTCAATGGCTAAACGAACATATCCGTCCGCATCCTCTAACCGGCTTTTTGCTTCCTCGTACTCACAACCAAGGGTGATCATCACAATCGACGTCTTCACCTCATTATTCGCCTTCTTCAACGTTGCGGCTGCCGTTTCCTTATCTGTCCCGGTGATGCTTTCAATGATTCCGATCGCCCGCTGTTCAAGCTTATAGTTGCTAATATTCACATCGACCATCAGGTTTCCATATGCTTTACCCAGCTTGATCATAGCCGCTGTCGAAATCATATTGAGGACCATTTTCTGTGCCGTTCCTGCCTTTAAGCGGGTGGATCCCGTCAATGCTTCCGGTCCTGCATCCACTTCGATCGCCATCTCCGCTTCAGCAGAGATTTTAGAGCCTGTATTACAGGACAGCGCCACTGTCGTCGCCCCTATTTCCTTTGCATAACGTAAGCCCCCGATGACATAGGGAGTGCGCCCGCTTGCTGCGATTCCAACCACAGTGTCCCCGTTCGTCAAACCGATTTCCTTCAGATCAGATGCACCCAGCCCTTCGTCATCTTCGGCGCCTTCAACGGCTTTCACGAATGCCTTTTCCCCGCCTGCAATCAAGCCTACGACGACGTCACTGCCCACACTGAAAGTCGGTGGACACTCCACCGCGTCAAGTACCCCGAGCCTTCCACTAGTACCGGCACCCATGTAAATCAATCTCCCACCACTCGAAATGGACTTCACTACTGCATCGACTACTTTCTCCACTTCAGGAATGACATCTTTAACCGCTGATGCTACTTTCTGATCCTCTTTATTCATCATGCGCAGAATCTCGCCACTACTCGCTGTATCGATTTTAAGCGTATTCTGATTCACCTTTTCAGTCGATAATTCAAAAACATTGTCTTTCATCCATCATTCCTCCAAAAATCTGTATGCGTTTTCATTACTTATATACATACCACTTTTAAAATTAAATTTCAATTGTATTTTATAATTTATGAAATATTATTTTAAGATATTCCTTTTCGCAAAGATTGTTGTTTTCTAACATAGGAGCTGCCAAGGCTCTGTCTATGAGTGTGAGATAGATGGTGAGGGGAACGGCTACGCTTTCCGGCGGACGAACGGCCGAGCCTCCTCAGCTGCGCTTCCGGGGTCTCGGCGCGCCCGTTTTTCCGCAGGAGTCTCCCCCGTTCCCCTCACCATCTAAAGAGATTTTCGTGACAGAGCTAAATAGTTTAAAAAATCGAATGAACTAGTATCTTACTATTCAAGCTAAAATCGACCACTGCACAGGTCGAATATTAATATTTTCTAGCCTTGTATGGTAGTAGATTAGCCTCATGCTTAGAAAGTTGATTTACGCTGCAGGTGTAGGGATCCTGAGGGAATTGCGGGAAATTCGAAAAGCTGAGGCGGCTCGTTCGGGCCTGACAAGCATAAGTTAAATGGGCTTAATATGGTGTTTTCTCCTTCTTAGGACCATTTAGCTTATGACCTCGAGGGGCTAGACAGCTGAGACCCCGCAGGGCACCTCCACTCGCTACCTCCAATAGCAACAATGTTGACGAAAAGAGCCTATAAAATAGACCGATGAAGAGAAGTTATAACTTTTTGCAAAAATAGATTCAACGACAAATAGGAGTTGGAACAAGCTTCCTACTCCTGTTTTAGCTATCCTATTTAGAGGTCCGTCCCTCAATGATCGAAGGAAGTATCCTCGCCGAATTCTGTTGAGTCCATGAGTCCGGATTGGAATCCTGGCAGAAAGAGTTCGGTGTCACTTCTGTTGCGTGCTGAAAGGTTCGGGATGGTTGAAAAGTGATTCATGGTGACAGCAGCCCGTTCCCTTTGTTTCATGAATACTTTCCGAGAGCAATTGATTTCTAACTGCCCTCCATTTTTAAAGTGGACATAGGTTTTTCCTTCTGAAGTTGTGCATGATTCAATATGCTGGCAGAATAACCAGATACAATCATAATCGGTTGGGGCAATAGTGGGTATCGCATAGATGTATTGTTGCGGGCAAACCATAAGAGGTGTTTTTCTAAAGTAGTCGAACGCATGCCGAACGGCTTTAATCCTCCCATCATAGGTGGACCGGTACGTCATGCACGACTCTTCTAAAATATCCATAGGGGCTTTCATGCTGAACATTTTCCTTCCCGAGTAGTCATACACGACCGATTGATGAATCCCATCATAAGCAGGCCCGATCGCCATCGTCCTTCGAGTAACCAGTAGTTCTAAACCTTTCAATCTAAACACCATCCTTCTCCTCTTTATTATAAGTCCCTATTATATGAATCTTCTTAAACACGAGACTTAATTACCATTATATACTAATTATGGAAAATAACTATTTAAATTGTAAGTTTTTTAAGAAAAATCTCACAATTTAAGGAAATTAATCATTATTCGTCGAAATTCTCTATCAGATTCGTTCCCAACTCCACCCTTCTTATGGTATATTTTTCATAGTATAATTGTCATAATAAATCACTAAATACCTTTTAGAAAGGGGCTGGGATGCTTGTTAAATATAATGAATCTTCTAAGAAAAGCTCAAAATAATACTATAATCAACAACGAACAGTTGATTAATATGTATGAATTATTATTCGAGCATTATCCTGACCCCATATATATCCTTGATATTAATGGCAACATGCTTGCGAGCAATAAAGCAACTTCCCTTTTATTTGACCAAAAAATTAAGAATATTCATGAATTTATTTCTAAATATGTTTTACCACCTTATATTGCCAATACACTCGATCATTATAATACATGTATAAAAGGGGAATTTCAGCATTATCACAGTCTCCATATTCTTCAAAATGAACAGATCGTGGAAACCAGCGTCTATCTCCTGCCTCTGTTTCAAAATCAGACAGTCGTTGGTGTGTTGCTACTTATTAGTGATATTACGGATATAGAAGAAAAGCGAGAAACCCTTTCCAGATTAGAGATGAGCGTCCACCATTTAGAAGAACTTGTCGATATCGGAACATGGGACTATGACATTACCGAGAACAAAGCGCATTGGTCCGATAACATGTATGCCATGTTTGATTTGGACATGAATGAATATCCTACCTACGAGAAGGTATTTGAGCGTGTTCATCCAGAGGACCGGGACTTATTCGAATCACACTATAAGAAAGCCATTGAAGAGAAGTCCATCTTCAGCCTGTCCTATCGCATCATTAAAAGAGACGGGTCAGAGCATGTACTGAATCAATATGCCGATGTTCTACTGGACGATAATAAACGTCCCATCCGCATGATCGGAACGTCCCATGATATAACCGAGCAAGTACAGATCCAAACGAAAATGCAAGAGCAAGAGGAACATGTCAAGAAAATCTACAATAATCTTGATGCGGGAATCTGGTCGGTTGATATACGTGAAAACAGCGTACAGTTTATGTCGGATGGGATTCAAAGCATTACGGGTTACACATCTGAGGAATTTGAAGAAGGCAGAATTGTTTGGTCAGATCTTATTTATTCAGAGGATCTTCCCCTTTACCAGGACAGGCAGGAAACGCTAAACACTCGTAAAGCACCAAGGTGCCGTTATCGCATCACCCATAGAGATGGAAGCATTCGATGGGTTGAAGACAACACCATACCTGTATTCTGTCCTGAGGGAGAACTCATTCGGCTGGACGGAATTATCACAGACATGACAGAACAAATAAAATCAGAAGAATTAATGGCCCATATCGCTTACCACGACTATTTGACGGGCCTTCCGAACCGACGAATGTTTGAAGAAGAACTCAATGCCATTCTTGAGAGTTCGATACAGTTTCAGAATCAATTCGCCGTTTTGTACATTGATATGGACGGCTTCAAACGGATCAATGACACCCTTGGTCACATGAAAGGGGATCAACTCTTAATAGAGATCTCATCCAGACTCCGAGAAAACCTCTCGAACCACGACTTTGTCGCTAGGATCGGAGGAGATGAATTCACGGTCTTACTCCGTCAAATCGACGCTACAGACGAAGCGGTCTCTTTCGCCAAAAAACTGATCCTATCCTTGGAAGAGCCCTTTTACATGAATGGATATGAATTGTTTATAACAGCAAGCATCGGAATGACCATCTATCCAACCGATGGTGAAGATGCCGGGATGCTTATGAGCAAGGCAGATACCGCTTTATATAGAGCAAAAGAAATGGGAAAAAACAATTATCAAATCTATACCTCTTCAATGAATATTGAATCATTTAAAATTTTTCAATTAGAAAAAGATCTTCGTAAAGCAATCAAGAACAATGAACTTCTCGTACACTACCAGCCAAAAGTAGAAACCACAACCGGAAAACTTGTCGGGGCAGAGGCATTAATCAGATGGCAGCATCCTGAATGGGGAATGATCTCCCCTCATGAGTTCATTCCCATAGCAGAAGAAAACGCATTAATTATCCCTATAACGGACTGGGTAATCCGCACAGTTTGTGAGCAACTAAACGAGTGGAGAAAGCTGAATACGCCTCTCGTACCGATTTCGATCAACATGTCTCCTAAACGATTCCTGAAAAATGACTGGGTATCAACCATTCTCAAGATTCTTCAAGATACAGGGGTGACACCTTCTTTATTAGATCTGGAGATCACGGAAAGTGCTCTCATTCAAAATGAAGAATCGTTTATTTCATCAATCGATAATCTTAAAAGAATGGGGATAACCTTTTCACTGGACGACTTCGGCACCGGTTTCTCTTCTTTTCTTTACTTAAAGAAATTCCAAGTGGATTCGATTAAGATTGATCGGAGCTTCATCCGGGACTGCCACAACGAAAGTGAAACCGAGATTGTGAAGTCGATTATATACTTAGCACATGGATTAAAAAAGACAGTCGTTGCAGAAGGAGTGGAAACGGAGAATCAACTCCGCTTCTTGCGCCAACACGATTGTGATGTGATACAAGGATATCTATTCAGTAAACCGGTCCCCCCTGAAGAATTCACCACCTTCTTCAAGGAACCAATACTAACACCCATCAAACCCAAGCCTATAATCCCAGTTGAAGATAAGAGAAAGGCATTCCGCCTCGATTTAACCTACCCTTTGATCACAGACCTCACCATTGTGAAGATAACGGGCAAGGAGGCCAAGTTGGGGACAACGGAAGTATTAGTGGATAATATTGGCCCTGGTGGTTTACGATTTAAAACTCATTTACGTTTACCGGCTTCACCGGATATCCTTTTTAAATACCGTACAGAGATTCTCGGTGAGACAATCAGCTTACTTGGGAAAATTGCGTGGAAGCAAGAGGCTAGCGGAGAGTGTTTCCTATACGGGGTCCAATTCATCTTAAATGAGTCCCAACGAATGAAAATGACGAAATTGTTGAATAAACTCTCGATACAGATTCAAAAGACTCCGATTCCTTTGGGCTGCAGGATGGTGGGGGAGGATGACATAGAGTATGTAGAGAAGAATTTAATGAAAAGGTAGACGATTACAAACAGCCATGTATAGGTAAATGGTAAAGTCTTTGGCCAGCTTTTTGAATGATTGGCTCCATAACCCATAATATTTCATACGTCATTCATTCTGTCTCTTTCATCACTTACAGTAATTCATTTTCACTTTCACAGATTAGACCATCTTCAACTTGAACGTTGCTTTTTCGAAACATAGAGATGATTATTTGAAAGAAAATCAGTTAGTCCTCCCCAACTGCGCACCAAAGTAATGAAATTTATCTTGCATAAGTAATGGGTGAATTTTAAAGCATGAATATTAACCTATTAAATTACTAATAATAATAAAATTTGTAATAGAGATACACTAATTCCACTTTTTAACGTCGACGGGAGTTAGCAATTAATGATATAAAGGAGAGGTACGATAAGACTTTGGGTTGTAAGCTAGCTACTTACTCCCTTACAAAGGTATCGATTTTGGGTAAGTCGATATCTTAAACTCATAAAAAAAGGATGCGGACTTTGGTTCGCATCCTTTTTCCTTCCTCATCACCGACAATAAGGAGTCATAAAGTTTTTTCAAAAACAAATCAAACGTTTGTTTAACTCGAATTAAAGTTAATTTATCAATAAAAATAAAGAAAGCTAAACGTTTGTTTTAATTTCTACAAGACCGATTTTGGGTTAAGGTGGTAGGCGTTATTATATAATGTTTACTTCTAAATATTAGGAAAAATGAAGCGTTACACATTATCTGATTTTGGAAATTTCTTATGTTTTTACAAAATAGTATACTTTCCCAACCAAAAAGGGATGCTCAGAGAAATAATTTCTCAGCACCCCTTTATTGGCAATTCCCCTTAATTTCGTTGCTATTTCAAAGACAAATCAGTGGTGGTTTCTTAGTATATCAACAGCCCTCGCACGCCTTTTGTCATTAATCGACAACCCTTAGGAAACTAGCTTTTTAACAATGGCTACTCATTCATTCCTTTGAAAATGTTTGACGTATTGCATTCTCATACTCAGCCTCTTGGATCCTTGACCTGGCATATTTCTTCGTCACATTGATATCCTTATGCCCAGCTAACTTAGAGACAATTTCTAAGGCAACTCCCTTATCAATCAATTGCTGGCAAAACGTATGACGCAGCTTTTGTGCATTTACACCATATTTCTTCAACATATATTGTACTGTTCTCTCGGTTAATCTTTCATTCGATTTAGAAACGAATAACGCATCCTCTTTAGTGTTGAAAGGTAAGTACTGCAGGAGATGATGCTTCAATCCTTCTGACAGGGGGATGACCCTTTCAGCGTGATGACCAGTCATTACGCTAAGCTGATCATGCTGAAAATCAAGATCGGCTTTATTCAATTCACAAAGCTCCGATACACGTATCCCCGTATGAAGCAGCATGTATACAATCGCACAATTTCTTTCATTCTCATTCGCTTTTACTTCAGATAAAAGCTGATCGCATTCATCACTAGTCAGAGCATCTATATCATTTTTTTTAACTGCATGCTTAATTTCGATGTCAAACGTTATATCCGGTCTCTTTATATATTTGGAAAAAGTACGGATCACTCCAAGAATCTTATCTGTTGTGATCGGACTCTTGCCCTCTTCTTCTAAAAAAAATATATAGTCCTGAACATCCTTCTGAGTTATGCCTCCAAGCTCTTGATGCTTTCCTTTAAGCCATTTCTCAAATTTCTTAAGTTCCTGCTGGTATGTCGAGATGGTATTTGATGATTTCCCTTCATGTTCAAGCCATGCTAAAAACTGGTCAATCGTAGTACTAGAAGAACCTTGCAAGAGTACCACCCTTTCGAATCAAACCTCTATTTACTAATATCGTAGAACTTATAGATGAAGAAGTCAACTTCTCCGAATATGTAATATGGGTTTTTATGTATTTATTGTAAGATTTATGATTGTTGAGAGTGTTTGGTATGTTTATGGACAAAAAATCATTATAAGAAAGAAGTAGCTTTGGTGGCAAGTCTATTCTCATTGTTTGGCGACTTCCTACTCTGCATAGGCGGAAAAACCCAGTCGATTTGAAGAGTGCAACCTGTTATGAGTGTGATTTTTTGTGATGCCCACGAGAAGATTACTTAAGGCTTTTTCCATACAACTAGGTAAAAGAATGGAGGAAGGATGGAGTTGGAACGGTTTGGTGTGGGTGTTTGACACCGCTGGCTTTTATTTGTGAAATAATGAACAAATTTGTAATTTATGAAGCTTTATTAATTGTTAGATTGAATCCTATTCTTTTTTCGATAGAATAAGTTATTTTTTCATTAGATTGAACTTTCGGAGACGATTTTCATTGGAAATGTGTATTGGAAAGTAAAGATTCCTAGAAAGGTCCGTTATATTCATAGAATGAAACGGTCAATCTTAAGTTATTGCGTCGTTTCACAATTTATTGCGTCAGTTTTTCATTTTATGCGTCATATCCAACCGGTTATGCGTCGTTTTTTTCATTTATGCGTCATTCTTGTCCACTTATGCGTCTTTTACCCATTATCCTCGTCATAATCCCAAACTCAAAAGCTGACCATTCCATCAAAGAAAAGAGTAACTCCAATGATCTACTCTTTTCATCTATTTGCCTGGCGACGTCCTACTCTCACAGGAGAAGCCCCAACTACCATTGGCGCTGAAGGCTGCGGCTAGTGATGAGCGGCGAATCTCTTCGTCCGCTTCACTCGTTCAGATCCTCGTGTGGGAACCACACTCCGGTCTTCACTCCTTCGCGTCCTCGAACTTCTTGCTCCTCCCTACCCTCGCAGTGCTGTCGAGGAGAGATAACTCATAAATATTCGTCGAACCACCATTCCATCGAACGAAAATCAAAAAAAGAGTAACCCAATCGGGCTACTCTTTTTCACATATTGCCTGGCGACGTCCTACTCTCACAGGGGGAGATCCCCCAACTACCATCGGCGCTGAAGAGCTTAACTTCCGTGTTCGGCATGGGAACGGGTGTGACCTCTTCGCCATAATCACCAGACGACTATTCAATTGAAGGATTGTTCCTTCAAAACTAGATAAAGAATTGATGTCAAGAAAGCCGAATATCGACCAGTTGTTGCAATCTAGCTCCGGCGGCTAGAGACTCGAGGTCATTTCAGTTCAATCAGCTGAGGGTAAAAGGCACCCTCTTCTGATTGCCCAGAAATGCTTGTCGTCTCTGTTCAAGCCGCCTCCGCTTTATCATGTGGTTAAGTCCTCGATCGATTAGTATCAGTCAACTCCACATGTCGCCATGCTTCCATCTCTGACCTATCTACCTAGTCATCTTCTAGGGATCTTACTCACTTACGTGATGGGAAATCTCATCTCGAGGGGGGCTTCATGCTTAGATGCTTTCAGCACTTATCCCTTCCGCACATAGCTACCCAGCGATGCCTTTGGCAAGACAACTGGTACACCAGCGGTGCGTCCATCCCGGTCCTCTCGTACTAAGGACAGCTCCTCTCAAATTTCCTGCGCCCACGACGGATAGGGACCGAACTGTCTCACGACGTTCTGAACCCAGCTCGCGTACCGCTTTAATGGGCGAACAGCCCAACCCTTGGGACCGACTACAGCCCCAGGATGCGATGAGCCGACATCGAGGTGCCAAACCTCCCCGTCGATGTGGACTCTTGGGGGAGATAAGCCTGTTATCCCCGGGGTAGCTTTTATCCGTTGAGCGATGGCCCTTCCATGCGGAACCACCGGATCACTAAGCCCGACTTTCGTCCCTGCTCGACTTGTAGGTCTCGCAGTCAAGCTCCCTTGTGCCTTTACACTCTGCGAATGATTTCCAACCATTCTGAGGGAACCTTTGGGCGCCTCCGTTACTCTTTAGGAGGCGACCGCCCCAGTCAAACTGCCCACCTGACACTGTCTCCCACCCCGATAAGGGGCGTGGGTTAGAATTTCAATACAGCCAGGGTAGTATCCCACCATTGCCTCCACCGAAGCTAGCGCTCCGGTTTCCAAGGCTCCTACCTATCCTGTACAAGCTGTACCAAAATTCAATATCAGGCTACAGTAAAGCTCCACGGGGTCTTTCCGTCCTGTCGCGGGTAACCTGCATCTTCACAGGTACTATAATTTCACCGAGTCTCTCGTTGAGACAGTGCCCAGATCGTTACGCCTTTCGTGCGGGTCGGAACTTACCCGACAAGGAATTTCGCTACCTTAGGACCGTTATAGTTACGGCCGCCGTTTACTGGGGCTTCGATTCGCACCTTCGCTTACGCTAAGCACTCCTCTTAACCTTCCAGCACCGGGCAGGCGTCAGCCCCTATACTTCGCCTTACGGCTTCGCAGAGACCTGTGTTTTTGCTAAACAGTCGCCTGGGCCTATTCACTGCGGCTCTCTCGGGCTTGCACCCTACCAGAGCACCCCTTCTCCCGAAGTTACGGGGTCATTTTGCCGAGTTCCTTAACGAGAGTTCTCTCGCTCACCTTAGGATTCTCTCCTCGCCTACCTGTGTCGGTTTGCGGTACGGGCACCTTTTTCCTCGCTAGAGGCTTTTCTTGGCAGTGTGGAATCAGGAACTTCGCTACTATAATTCGCTCGCTATCACAGCTCAGCCTTATAGGATGACGGGATTTGCCTCATCATC
>CAWBBM010000016.1:0-50000 GCA_963787015.1 uncultured Bacillaceae bacterium | reverse complement strand
ATATTTCCACTGAATAAAAAATGGAGGAGGAAGGGGGATTCGAACCCCCGCGGGCTGTTACACCCCTGTCGGTTTTCAAGACCGATCCCTTCAGCCGAACTTGGGTATTCCTCCGTATAATGGACCCTGTAGGACTCGAACCTACGACCGGACGGTTATGAGCCGTCTGCTCTAACCAACTGAGCTAAGGGTCCTTATAAATTGCACGTTATGTAGTAAGTAATAGCGGCGGAGGGGATCGAACCCCCGACCTCACGGGTATGAACCGTACGCTCTAGCCAGCTGAGCTACACCGCCACGAAATGTTTACTTTAATATTGAATTTTACTTTCGCAAAACCAATGAAGTTTATTTGACTTTCGTAAACATAAAGGACATTTATTTTGCTTCCGCAAAGATAATGAAGTCTATTTGACTTTCGTAAAAATCTTTGGTGGAGCCTAGCGGGATCGAACCGCTGACCTCCTGCGTGCAAAGCAGGCGCTCTCCCAGCTGAGCTAAGGCCCCAAAAGAAGTGGTCGGGAAGACAGGATTCGAACCTGCGACCCCTTGGTCCCAAACCAAGTGCTCTACCAAGCTGAGCTACTTCCCGATATATGGCGCGCCCGAGAGGAGTCGAACCCCTAACCTTTTGATCCGTAGTCAAACGCTCTATCCAATTGAGCTACGGGCGCTAAATGAGTTATTGTTTTTTCCACTAAGTAATGTAAGATATTTTGCTTCGCAAATTAATGAAAATTATTTTGCTTCGCAAATACTGTCGCAAAATTCTTTGGTGCCGAGGACCGGAATCGAACCGGTACGGTAGTCACCTACCGCAGGATTTTAAGTCCTGTGCGTCTGCCAGTTCCGCCACCCCGGCAAAAAGTTCTGGAGCGGAAGACGGGATTCGAACCCGCGACCCCCACCTTGGCAAGGTGGTGTTCTACCACTGAACTACTTCCGCGAAATAAATGGTGCGGGTGAAGGGACTTGAACCCCCACGCCTTGCGGCGCCAGATCCTAAGTCTGGTGCGTCTGCCAATTCCGCCACACCCGCATGAATCTGTACTATCCACGTAAATGAATCACGCAAATAAATATGGAAAGATATTTTGCTTGCGCAAAAATCTTTGGTGAGCCATGAAGGATTCGAACCTTCGACCCTCTGATTAAAAGTCAGATGCTCTACCAACTGAGCTAATGGCTCATCTTATTACAAGAAACCAAATGGTGCCGGCAAGAGGACTTGAACCCCCAACCTACTGATTACAAGTCAGTTGCTCTACCAGTTGAGCTACACCGGCATGTTTATTTTCAAATGAAGTCTTAAAGGTAAGATATTTTGCTTTCGCAAAAATCTTTGGTGGAGGATGACGGGATCGAACCGCCGACCCTCTGCTTGTAAGGCAGATGCTCTCCCAGCTGAGCTAATCCTCCATATTGCTTAAAGAAATTTGGTGACCCATACGGGATTCGAACCCGTGTTACCGCCGTGAAAGGGCGGTGTCTTAACCGCTTGACCAATGGGCCATTCGTTTCAATGTCCACTTAAGGACATGTATTACTATATCAATTAATTTCGCAGAAGTCAACTTCTAAATCATGAAAAGTGAATTTTTCCAACTTATTCACTATAACATTTTTGTAAGCCGAAAAAGAATATATCACATTTCTTAAGGTATTATCAATAGGTAATTTAAAAGCTCCTTAAATTAAGGTAAGAATCTCCATGATTATCTTGATTTTATCGGACAGCTTGTGGCAGTTGATGCTAAAACATCCGAGGTACTGGAATTACACGAAAGTTATATAGAAGTCGTAAATATTCAGCAAAGCCCTGATAAAAATACTTGCCTCCATCGATCAGCAGGACTATGACATGGTTTCTGATGCAAATAATATGTTTCCAGAAGGCATAGCAGGTATAAGAAGTTTCACGAATGAACTGAAACATTAGCTGAGGAACATAACGTAGAAATGACAGATTGATTTGAGAAGGGATAGGCAGCTTGAAAACGTTGGAAATAAACAAACGTTTATTTAGTTGATTCCACCACCGGTCCTAGAAGGGATCCATCAACTAATCAAACGTTTGTTTAATAAAATATGATAAAACGGAATCTACCTATCTACTCGATTAACAGTCTCAAAAACCTACGATAGCGGGACAGGTCCTCGTCACTTCTTCTCCACAACAACAAAACACGCACTATCCGGAAGTCATACTGGATTCCCGTCATTAATATGATCAATTTTCTGTTAAAAACGTTCTTCATATTCTTCTTGCAGGTAATGTTCAAATACAACGATTCTCGCCTGATCTCCAAGG
This sequence comes from uncultured Bacillaceae bacterium, assembly GCA_963787015.1. Lineage (GTDB taxonomy): Bacteria > Bacillota > Bacilli > Bacillales > Bacillaceae_B > Rossellomorea. The sequence goes on along the minus strand of CAWBBM010000016.1, from coordinate 47,689 downwards.
GGGACACATTGGACGAAACGAAAAAGACGCTGTCTGACACAAGGAATGCCGTGAACGGCATTCCTAAGAAAGCAGAAGACCTGATTCATACCGCCAATCAAAATTCCGTTGATGTGAAAGGGAAAATGAAAGCTGTTGATCCGTTGGTGGAGTCCGCACATGACGTCTGGAACATGTTCCAGAGTGTGACAAGCTCCTTGAAAAGTGCCGCTTCCCAAAATCGCACACCTAAAACGATTCATACTCAAGAAAGCAAGCCGTTTCAGATTAAATTGAAATAACTGAAAAAGAGGCCTGATTAGAAGGCCACTTTTATTTGAGTCTATGCCAGTCCCGCCCCACTGCCGACGACCTCCCAAAGCCAATACCCATGCATGAGGCAAATAAAGCTATAGGATACTGCTGCGGTGAGGGAAACAAGAAGTAACACTTTAGAAGATCGTTTCTCCGGGTTGAGGTGATAAAGAAGGATGAGCAGGAAAACGGACAAACCTCCCTTGAATAGTAGAAACAGCCATGGATTTGTGTGATAAAGAGTATTCATGAGAGGGTTTGATTCCGTTATATGTCCGTAATGTAATCCAAGCATTGTGAGGAATGCGTCTAAGAGGTTGAGGAGTAAGATATACAGCAGCAGCTTCTTTATCAACTGGATCCTCCTATTCATTGGTTACTTTAATTTGCCTTATGATCTTTAAGTGTTCTTTATAAGTATATAATATATTCTTAATAATGAACAAATCTTTTTATAACAAAAAATTATTTTAATCATTTAAAATTAGTATGTATACGAATTGGACGACTATACAAACGTTTGTTTAAAATTCACACAAAAAAACTCAACCTTTTAAACAAGATTGAGATCATAATTCCATTCATTTGTGTCCTGAGACGATAATGTGGATCCAGACAAATTTGAACTTTGCTTTGATTCTGTTTATCAAAACCACTCAACGGATTAAGTACGGATAATACCTATTATCACTTGCTCGCAACGCAGATTCTGCTGTAGTAATTGCCTATTTCAAGTCAGGTCGGGTTTAATATAGATGATATGACATAGAAAAGGGACAGGTCATATAGCACCTGTCCCTTTGTCCCTTTAATATTTACTCTCATAGTAGGTCAAAACTACTGTATACCTTAGTTTTCGACTCTAAAACCTGCGTTTAAAGCTCTCGCAAGAAACGCACTAAATTGCGCCCGGGTGATGTCTTGATCCGGACGGAAGAAGCCACCGATAAATCCTCGAGCCACTCCCGATTCAGATACCTTTACAATTGCCTCATAAGAAGCCATTGAAGGATGAATATCATTGTAGTCTTTTCCTAGTTCCATTTCCGCCTCAAGATTAAATGCTCTGGCAAGGAAGATGGCCATTTCTCCTCTGGAAACAATCTCGTCAGGTCTGAAGGTTCCATCTGTATACCCTTTGATGATTCCCATATCCACTGCGGATTCAATGTAACCCGCAGCATAACTCTGACTACCTACATCCGAGAAAGAGGATTCCCTTTTCGTCCCATCAAGTAACAGCGCACGGCCAATCATCGTTGCAGCAGCCGCTCTTGTTACTCCTTGTTGAGGGTAAAAAGAACCTCTCACTCCCAAAACGATATGTTTGTCTGCCAAGTACATAATTTCTTGATAGAAAGGTGAATATTCTTCTAAGTCATTAAAAGAATAATTACCTGCCTTTGTGTTTGTTACACTGAATATTGATCCCATCATTATGAAGCAAGTCAACACCGCTATTAATTTTTTCATATTTCTACCTCCTGAATAGTTGTGATTTACACTGCCAAAATTCAATTATATGATTCTCTGATTCTATAATACTCCAATTTTTTCGTGTCTTTATCATAGATAAACTGAATAAAATAGTCTCCGGCATCAAAGCTCTGGAAATAGTAACCTGGATGAAGGAACTTTGCAGGTGCAGGAACTCCAAGCAGCCTCTCTATGTCTGAAGGAGTATAATCACTACCCCTCATATCTTTTGTAATCCCATTTACTTTAAGGTCCTTCTCGTTAAGAGGCACTTTAAAATCATACCGGCAAGCACCAAATTTGGCATAGGTGTGATCTGCACTCTCATCGATCGAACTGCTATAATAGTCATTCATTTGTTTAGCGGTAACACCCTTCATACCAAATTCACAGCCTAGCATATGACCGTATTGCGCAGTTTCAAGAAATAGTGGTGAAAACGGATTTTTTGCCAGGTCCTGTTCCGGTCTTACTACAATTGTATAGGAGAGTCTATCATTCCCGAGATAAATTAAGATTTGCCCTACTCCCTTATCTCCTGTAACAATTAAGGAATTTCCATAAGGCGCAGTTTGACTGTAGATACCCTCCCCTCTTGTTTTAATCGTAGCGTACTCCTCAAGGGCTTCTATTCTAATAGGTGAGTTTGGCTCCACAATAATAAGATCACCATTATGAATATTTACGTCGTCTAACTTATAATCCGGAACGTAAACATCGCCCTCTTTATAATCCAGAGTATTATATTTAATGGTCAGAGGCTCCTTAAATGGTTTTACATCCACCCTGAATGCAGGTTCCAGTGCACGGGCAAGGAACGCACTGAACTCCGCTCTTGTAATGTGGCGTGCAGGGAAGAATAACCCGTTATTTAACCCTTGAGCAATTCCTGCCTTCCGATACCTTTAAAATAGATTCATAGGAAGCCATCGTTGGAAAGATATCAAGGTATTCAAAGTCTAATTTCTCCTCTAATTCGAATGCTCTGGCTAAAAAAATCGCCATTTCCGCTCTTGTTACAGGCTCATTAGGTTTAAACATATTACCCGGATACCCTTTTACAATCCCCTTTTCCACCGCAGATTCAATGTAGCCAACTGCATAACTCTGACTGCTCACATCGGAGAACGTTGAAGGCCTCTCAGTCCCATCTAAACTCAGTGCACGGCCGATCATGGTAGCTGCAGCTGCTCTCGTTACCTCTTCCTGTGGATAAAATGCATTGTCAGTACCTTTGACAATGTTATTATCTGATAGATACATGATTTCTTCGTAAAACGAAGATGTTGTTTTCACATCAGAAAAGGAAGATGCCGCATTGGCAATCGACACACCAAGCAAAGATCCCGCCACAAACATACAGGCGACGATCGCGATAATTTTCTTCATTTAAGCACCCCTTTGTAATATTAATTAAATATTTGTAATGTAATTGTAATTATACGCACGGAAATGAATTTCCTCAATAGGTAATATGTTCCAATGGTAAAACTGGATATATTTTCTCCCTTTGCGTATCCAAAAAAAAGAATAGAGACAAGATGCCTACCGCCCCTCAATTGGATAATGTTTCTAACATTACAAACATTTCATAAATGTTACTATATTAGCGCGATATACATAAAAATAGGGGGTATTAGAATTGAATATAATGAAATATTTATTAATAATGGCGTTGTCCATTACTGTAGGTTTAGGAGGATTTTCTACGATTACCAGTGCCAATGGAGATTCCTTACAAAGCTATTACATAACCGACATGACGACTGATGAGTTCGGTTTCTGGGAGATCGATGATTTTGTTTCAGCAGATATTATTGATGGTTTTATAGACACGGATACCGGTGATATGAGTTTCCTACCAAATAAAAATATTACTAGAGCTGAATTCACAAAAATATTAATCAACGCTCTCGGGATTTCCACTAAATCATTACCACCGAAATTCAACGATGTAACGCCTGGAAGATGGTACTTTGACTATATCAATACTGCTGGTTCTCTAGGAATTGTCAATGGCTATTCTGCTGAAGAATTCAAGCCGGGAAACTACATAACCAGAGGACAAATGGCCGCTATGATTGTCCGGGCATTCGAAGATACAGTACCTTTTCCCCAATACACAGAGAAAATGTTTCCTGATGTACCAAACCACGCAAGCTTTTCAAAAGAAATCAACAAAGCAGCTTCACTCGGAATCATTCAGGGGTACAGTGATGACACGTTCAAATCGGGCAATCTCGCCAACCGCGTACAGGCCGTAGTCATTATGTATCGGGCTATTACGAATGAATATGAAAGTGCTATACAGGATACGATTGTAGAGACGCTTGTAAAAGATTTCTTAAAAGCCGAAGCGGATGCTTCATTAAACCTTGAACAATCCTCCGAAGTCTACGACCTTTACACAACTGGATATTATTCGGCCTCTGCAAATGATATTGTTAGACGAAATAATGAGCTTATTAAAAAAGGATATGAGATTACAACATCCGCAAACTATGATGACATACAAACATCAACTGAATTCATAACAAACCGGTTTGCAGAAGTTACAGTAACCGGCACATCCAACTACGCAAAATACATTTATCCTGATGGCCATGTTGAAGAAAAGAACACAACCATAAACAACGGCTATTACCTCCTCAAAAAGGACGATTCAGGAAAGTGGAAAATCTATAACCAGTATCCAGAGTAATAACGGGATAAAAGGAAAGGTGCGCGCCCCAACTTAATGTTTCGGGAACAAGGGAGAATTCCCTTGTTCCTTCTATATATAGTAACATCCTCATACGCAACCAACATCTTGAGTTCAAAACCCCATCTAAAGATATCCCCTTCTATTAATACCTATTCTCTCTTTCTTGAGTATTTTGGTGAGTGATTCACTTTGTAGTATTTCAGCTTGGATCTTTCCCATTGCATTCACTCTTTCATTTCATATTGGAACACGAAACCTGTACGATCCTAAACAAAAAGCATGAGCCCGGTATGTACCGAACTCATGCTTTGGTTTAATTGATGGAACACTTACTCTGTCATCAATTCACTTGCTATAAGAAATCCAGACAGAATTTTGGCCATTTGGTCCCGTTTCGTGTATTGGTTCGGTGCAAAAGTCCCGTTGGTCATGCCTGACATGATGCCTGCCTGGTAGACTTTTTCTATGCCTGATTTTGACCAGTTTGAGATTTGGGTTGCGTCTTTAAAGTCCTTGATTTTTTTCGTTGTGTCGAGCTTTTTAGCGTCAAAGCCGATGAAGTCCAGTTCCATGGCTCTTGAGATCATGACGGCTGCCTGAGTACGGGTAAGCTTTTCACCAGGAGCAAAGGTTCCGTCTTCTTTTCCTTTGATGATTCCATAATGGACAGCTGCCATCAGTTCTCCGTTTTCATTGAACCATTCGGATCCTTTTACGTCTGAAAAACGATTAGCATACTCTTGGGCTGGAAGACCTAATGCACGTACTAATAGTACAGTGAATTCAGCACGTGAAATGTCTTCTCCAGGAGCATACCTGTCTTTCGTTTTCCCTTTAATGATAGATTTTGAAGCGAGCTTCAAAATGTAGTCTTCTGCCCAGTTGACGCCATCTACATCGGAGAAGGTTTTGGCATTCTCTACTATGGCATAGGTAGAATTCGTGAGTGATTTAATCGTCGCGACTTTTCCATCAAATAATGTTGGAACAGCTGTATAGCTTCCGTCATGATTGAATTTCACCGCCACTGAATTCTCTGCTTTGAATTCATCTTCTCCAACGATCTCTCTTTCTACAAATGTATCAAATGTAGAAATCTCCTCTTTCTTCTCACCAGATTGTGCTTCAATATGGAAGTCAACTGCATCGGAAACAATATTCAATGTTGTAGATGGTGCTTTTACAACATTCACGGAAATCGTGATTTGAATCTCTTCAATGGATACTCCGAATTTTCCCACCAAGGCATCGACATCTATTTCAGATACAGGTAACAAGTAGCTCGCTGTTTCTGTCTGAACTTCAATCATGGCCTTTTTGTTTTTCTTTAGTGCTTCCGCGAAAAAAGTAGCTGGTATTTGTACTTTTGCCACTTCATCAGGTGCAGACGATTTTTCCAAAGGTACCACGAGTGTGTCTTTCTTCGTTGTAATGGCATCCACAATGTCTTTCACTTTTTCTGTAACGATTTTCGTAATGACTTCCACCATTCCTGATGGATTCTTCTCTTTCACTACTTGTGTAGCTCCGACTGGTAGTTCTAAGGTATTCGGTTTAGCAGGTTTGTATGGTTTTGTCGGCTCTGTCGGCCCAGTCGGCTCCGTTCCACCGTCTCCTGCTCCTTTCCCACCGACCTTAATGACAATCGTTGTCAGGGGATCAATCGTCAAGGTGTCCTTCGACAATTTGAAACCGGACTTTTCTGAAACAGGCTTCGTGCCTGCTTCATCGTTATCCACTAAAACTTTGCCTTTGGAGAAGTCATAGTCTCCCAGAGTGAGTGTGCGCTCTTTGTTATCGGCGTTGACGAACACATAATACTCTCCCGTGTCATCCGTCGATACATTTTTGTAAGCAATCAGTAAGTCTGTACCCACAATTTCAGGGAAATCGAGTAATGATACATTCGTATCCACCAGCTCTTTTTCGCCCAAACGGAAAGCGTTGGTTGATCTTCTCAACTCAATCAGACCCTCTGTATATTCTCTCGTCGTTGTATTAACAGCATATTCTTTTTTGTTTGTCGCTTTCTCCCAATCGAATTTGTTAATCGCATCCGATGAATCATATGAGTCATGGATGAAGTAACCGAATGGGTTACCTGCAGCATCCTCCAGCTCAAAGTATTTCTGTTCAGGTACCCCTTCTCCCAGCCATTGCTTGGTTCTTCCATACTCTTGGCCAGCATGGATAAAGGCCGTTCCTTGAGAGGTTAAAATCATTGAGTTACCAAGTCGAACACGCTTGTGAATCTCTAAGTTATTTTCCGGGACAGCCGGATCCTTTTTAATTGATTGGGCAATGACATCGTATAATGGCAGGTTATCATGTGCCGCGATGTATTGAACCATATCACCTGGATCGTCGTCTGCTGTGTTGGCAGGTTGCCCTTTGATATTGTTAAAAATAACTTGGATGTCACGTGCGCCGCCTGTAAGGAATCGCGGCTCACCTTCTGAACCGAAACCGGATTTCAGTTCATTTCGGATTTCGTCGGAGAATACTCCTACATCGTCGGTTTTGTCCATCCAATCCTGATCGGCTCCCATACCTTTAAGAGAAGGATCGGATAGATGACCGGCAAACGTCCTCCAGCCTTCACCGATAAACAATGCGTTCGGGATTGATACCAGCCGCCGTGTCATAGGCTTTTTGGATAGCAGGATAGCTGGCATCACCCATCATATCGAAGCGCATGCCATCGATTTTGTATTCGTCGAACCAGTATTTCACCGAGTCCACCATCAGCTTCTCAGCCATCGTATGGTTTGTAGCCAGGTTGTTTCCGAAGCCTCCAAGGAAGTTTCCTTTATCATCCTGGAATGCATAATAATTTGGAACGATGTCGTTCAGTGTGCTTGTTTTCGCCATATGGGTGTAGACGACGTCAAGGACGACTCCCATACCCGCATCATGGATCGCATCGATCAATTTTTTCGTTTCTTTCACCCGAAGCTCTGGATCAGTGGCATCCTGTGAATACGCACCGTCCGGAGAGAAATAACTGTGCGGGTCATAACCCCAGTTATACTCATTGCCTCCCGCTGAATACTCAAGCTCTCGTTCGTCCATGTTCGTTTCATCGCCGTAATACCAAGCCATGATGGGTAATAATTGAACATGTGTCACACCCAATGATTTGATGTAATCCAGTTTGTCGATAAAGGCTTCATAAGAACCCCATCGTGCAGTCAGATCATCCTGAATGCTGGGATCTGACGTGAAATCACGGACATGCACCTCATATATAACCGCATCTTCACGCTTTTGATACCCATCAATGTCGGCATGACTGAATCCTTCAGGGTTCGTGTCGCTTAAATCGACGATTGCTGCTTTCCCTACAGAATCTCCGTCAGGTCCTGCTTCACCTGTCGTGTCAACAGTGAAAGCGGCCATTGACTTTGCATAAGGGTCCAATACTTTTTTTGTTACACCGGCATTGGTTACTTCATATTGATAGTAGTAGCCTTCAAGATCGGATACTTCCAGGTCACTTGCTTTTACTTGTTTAGACCAGACGCCTTTTTCACCCAGAGTAAGTTCTACACTACCAATTTCTGTGGCAGCGTCTTCCTTATCATAGAAGTTTGCCACTACTTTGCTTGCTTTTGGCGCCCAAAGTTTTAATGTAGCATCCCCATCTTTGTAGGTTGCGCCAAGATCATTCCCATCATAGGCATACTGATTATCTAGTAATCTCCATCCGGCAGCAGCTGAAACGGTTCTGCCTGCATAGGTAATCGATAATGGTAGTTTTTCTAGATCTAAACCTGCTTTTACTTCAACGGTTTTATCACCGGTGATTTCAGCACTTTCAACAGAGACAGTTGCTTCTTCACTGTCTTTGATGGAAAGTTCAGATACTAATTTCTCCGCTGTCAATCCATCTGTCATGGTGAAGTTTAGTAATATCTCATCTTCAGAGATGACCTCTGCAGACACCAAGCCTGTCGCCACGTCCCCATGAGGAGAAATATAGACCGTATCATCACCCTGCTTCACCCATAGATGAGTATACTTGTCTAATAGATTGAAGGTCTTGTTGCCTCCATCCTTACCTGAATCACCTTTCGACTCATCCAGCATAATAAAACCGATTTCTTTTGCGTTTTCTTTTAGCGGGATGTCTACATAAGCACCATAGCGGTCGGTGCCCGCTAAATCTGCTGCATCTGTAGGCCAGTTAACTGAAGGTGCTGTGACATCTCCCCAATTCCAGACACCGAAGTTTTCGTAGTTGCCGTCCTCACGCTCATAATGAATACGCACCGTATTCTCCGGCAGATCAACAGGCTCATACGTAAATACCTTATCTGAGCCTTGTTGAATCCAAATCTCATTGATGTCAGTTGATGTGATCGGAAAGGCTTTGTCTCCGCCGTCTTTACCCCCATCGCCTTCTGTAATATCCATAACCAGGAATCCGATGTTTTTTGCGCCTTCAGCAAGCGGTACATCAATATATGCTCCATAGCTGTCGGTTTTCTCGAACATGGTAGCACCTACCGGCCAGTTAGCGGATGGTGAAGCCACGTCATTCCATAACCACGCACCGTAATTTTCATAGTTAGAATCGGTACGGTTGTAGTGGATACGGAGGTTGTTCTCCGGTACAGGTTCGACTTCAGGATTTTCTCCACCACCGGAACCTGATCCGGCTGCTGCACCCGTGATGGTACCACCTTCCACGGTTAACAGTGCCGTTCCACCGTCTGCTTTGGATGGAAGAGTCATCGTAATTTCATTTGCGCTACCAGCATTGTAGGTTTCTCCAGAATAAGCATTGGTAACGACAGCTTCAGGAGAATCTACTGTTAAGGTAATCTCTTTAGCTTTCTCCGCTACGTTCAGACCAACATATACGTCATCGTCATGATATTCACGTGAGAATACAAGGAACTTATCACTATTGGAACCACCGACAGTCTGTCTCTCACCTTTTGCGAACACATCGGAATGTGCCCCCCTAAAGTTCAAGATCTTCGTGTAGTGATCCAACACATCATTATTTTCAACATTATCCCAAGCAAGGTCATAGCGGTTATCATACTCGGGATAGTTATTCGCCCCACTCTGTCCAAGCTCTTCACCGTAGTAGATCACCGGTTGACCCTTTGAAGTGGCTTGAAGAGAGGCAGCCAGCTTCAGCTTGCCTTTATCCCCGCCTAACGAATACAGGAATCCATCTTCATCATGACTGCCTAAAAATTGTCCCAGTGTTGCCGTGTTATCAATTTTTCCATTTCGAGCCGTTAATTTATCGTTGGCTGCTTTCACGTTGCCGTTTACAAATTCTCGAGCGATATCTTTGAAACCGAAATCGAGGAGTGAATCCATCATTCCCGTATCAAGATAGCCGTAATTATTGTCGGCGCTTGCCCCCCATGCTTCCCCGATCATCTTGTGCTGGGGCATTTTTTCCGTGATGGCGTTTTTGAAAGCCATCCAGGTCGCGTCTTCCACATGTTTGACCGTGTCGACACGGAAATAGTCGATTGTATTTCCTTTATCGGTTTTCGCTTTCTCGATCCAATCGGTTTGCCAATCAATGATCTGTTCTCGAACCTCAGGATCTTCCGTGATCACATCAGGAAGGCCAGCTAATTCTCCCACCACTTCATCAGTACCAACATTTGCACCCTGACGGAGAATGTTGCTGTATTTTTCACGATCTGCATCTGTTGGGTAACCTGCAGGACGCTTATCCTCGGCAAGCTCTCCGTTGATTTCTTTCAACCCATATCCTGTATGATTCAACACGACATCCACCATGATCTTAATCCCGCGGTTATGTGCCTCATCAATCAGGTTATGGAAGTCATCCATGGAGCCAAAATGAGGATTCAGCTCTCCGAAGTTACTGGCCCAATAGCCATGGTATCCGAAATAGGGCTGATCCGATTCACCGTTTGTCTCAACGGAGCGGACATCATACTTTACATTTTCCACAACCGGACTGATCCAGATCGTGTTCACGCCAAGCTTATCAAGGTAATCCAGTTTTTCTGTAATTCCTTTAAAATCTCCACCTTGATACGTACCCCGTTTGCTTTTATCATAATTCAGATTGTAAGGATCATCATTTGACGTATCCCCGTTGAAGAATCGGTCTGTCAGCATAAAGTAAATAATGGATTCATCCCAATCAAGGTTTGAATCACCGACAGATTGTCTTGCTTTTACTTCGATTTCAGTCGTTCCCTCGTAATAGTTTCCGTAAGAATCCACGGCGGTAAGAGGAATTGCTTTCGTTCCCGCTGTTATGTCATCATCAACGGCAAGAGTCACTTCATTTAATGATGGATCGATTTCAAGCTTCTCCGATCCGCCTAATGAAGAAGTATCTGCCGTGATTTTTTGAATTTTTACACCATCGGTTAATCCTTCAATATCTACTTTTAAGACAGCGTTTTCATTATAGTCCACGGCTGCCGGTGAAACGGAACCAGTCACTGTAAGTTCAGCTTTTTGGAAATCAAGATAAGATTCACCATTGACTGTGTTATAAGGGTCACTTACTTCAGTCGTTACACCATCTTTTGTAACTAAGAAGGTATAAGGGGTTTTCCCGTTTGGAATGTTTCCGTATGCAAGCACGAAACGTTCATTCTCCGGCTCATACGTCATTTCCTTTGTTTCCCCGTTGAAATGTAATTCTACTTTTTCAATAGTATTCATTTGATCCGTCTTGAAAAGGTCTTTGTCGCGATAATAGAATGTCGCATTCCCCTGATCAATGACAGGAGCCGAACCATCCGGCACAATACGAATTTTCTCCACACCGCTTGTTATGTACGCCTTGGTGAGAGTGTCGTTCTTGTTCACTTTAATAAAACGATCACTAAACTCTTTCTGCGCTGTATTCCAATCTTCTGTACTGCGCAGAACGAATCCGAATTGCTCTGTTTCAGGTGCAACGGCAATATTCGCCACGGCCACACCGTTATCATAAGAGTCAAAATTGATCTGATCATCCTTTACACCTGTGTTCCAGGCCCAGATGTTCCAGCCATCATACATCTTATCTTCACGAGTATACGTGAAACGTACCATCCGATCACTGGAATTTGCTGTTTCAACATTGGTTGCCGAACTTGCCGATTCCACTGTCGATGCAGCAGGTGTGAGCGGTGACCATAGACTGATGAACATCAGCAATACCATAAAGAGTGAAAATCGACGTTTTGTCTGATTTCCCATTTGCGCTTTCCTCCCCTAATTGGATTAATAGAATAATAGAAGTGCTCTGGATGTTTATTGCGAAAACGTTTGCACAAGTGCATAAAAAAATGTGAATGAGGACTGATGGATAGGTTCATTGTCCCGGATTTGATTACTTAATGGGACTATAGTACCTGTCTCAACATCACGATTTGATGAGAATACCGAACTAATGCAAACGATTGCAATTATCTGTATTTTTCAATTATAAACTATATTCATTCTTACTTCTATATGTAAATGGGGGATATTTTTTCTAATGTGTTATTTTCACTTAAGATTATCGGTGAACATTAATAAACGGCTCGACACTCTATTGTTTTACGTGAAACCGTTTCACTCGGGGGTTAATCGTTAAGGTATTGTTTACACAAGAGATACCAAGAAAATAATATAATAGTATTATAAAGCAAACCTACATAAAAGAGGCCAGAGATTATTCCCTGCCTCTTCAGAAACAATTTATGATACGTTCTTTTCTATGGAATCTTCCTTTTTTGATGAAAGTTCGATGCTGGAGATGGCTTTCCAAATCGTAAATCCTGAGTATACAAGGAGTAGAAACACCCGGGATGATGAACATCAATGCCCCATTTTTCGAATTCATGAAATTCATGAAATAACCTATATAGGGAACCGTGAACCCTTTGTATTCAGCCACGACATTTTCAGATAAGACAGGTTCAAGATCCGGGGCATCATTATTGTCCCCTTTTGTTTTATACATCACGTGGTCACCGCTTTTGGTCACTTCTAAAACTCGGTGAGTGATTAGAATGTTCTCTTTTTCTTTGTCTTTCTCTTTAAACGTTATGACGTCTCCCTTTTTAAAATCGCGTCATATCTCCTCCAGGTTTCACCGCAATAATTGACCCTGTTTGAATACCAGGCTCCATCGACCCTGATAGTACCGTTTTAATCTGATAGCCAAAGAATTGAGGCTCTCCGCCTGATGCCTTTGATGAAACGACGACGAATATCATCATAAACAAAACAGCATATAGAACGACCGTGATACTTGTACTCAGTATTTTCTTTGCCAATTTTAGTTTCATTTTTCATCATCCTTACCTTTCTTTTTACTCTTGTATACTAGTTGTTTCTGATGAAGAAGGAGAAGGAACTGATGGCTCTTCTTTCTTTGGTGGTCCTTCACTTTGCTCACTTGCTGCCTTCACCTCAGCTTGTTCTTCTGTTTTTGTTTCTGGCTCAGCAGGTACTGCAGGCTGTTCAGGTTCCTGTTTCTCTTCTTCCTTTGGTGGTGTTTCTTCTTTTATATTCTCTTCACTTTGTTCAGTAGTAGGAACAGGAATACTTACTTCCTGATTTTCTTTTTATCTTCTTTGTCTTTGTTCCCAGGTGTCTCGGTTTACTTTCATTCTCCGCCTTTGTCCGGTGCCTCTATATGTTTCTTGTTCGCATTTAACAGTGATTGTTTCACTCCATAATTCATGTCGAATGTCTTCATTATTGTTGTGCCCGGGCGTTGGAGGGCTTTAAATTTATATTCTCCCGGTTGATTGACACTAGCCTTTAATAGTAGTCAATTTCACCTTTATTAATTGGCTGAATATCTCCACTAATTACATTGCTTTCCCAATTCTTAGGATTTTCCCTGAGGCTGCATAGTACACTGCGATATTCTGTCGGACCTTGCATTGCACTGCCTGTATTCATTAATTCTGGCTGAAATGTCTACCGGAGAACATGCATTTACTGTTCGATCCTCTTTATCAGGAAAGTTTAATGAGACTTTTATCCCAGATACTCCAGGTACCTGCAGTTATGACACCTGTTACATGGTCTTGGTCGTTAAAATAGGCTCCGGTACTGCCGTCTATAAATGAAGTCGTAATGGTGGTGGCATACCAGATGGCCATTAGCTGGCAGAGGAGCTTCCACTTTTTTGTTGGAGTTTTGTGTTTTCTTTTTCTTGGGTATCTTATGGAGATCACATCCTTTGGATATGTGATAAATTAATTTCTTGAAGAAGCCAGAAATTAATTTTTTCTAGCTTCTTCAGAAAATTAAATTGATATTTAATTGAAGAAAGGTGGGTGGGGACCCACCTTTCTCTTTATTTATATTAGCGCGCTTCGCCTGCTCCTTGCATACCATTGAAAGTCCATTCAAGCTCTAGAGAATCCCCTTGGAATTGATTTTGATCTCCGCCATTATCAACAAACTCATATTGAACATAAAGTTTATCTGATGTACCCGCAGCAAGATTTCCTCCACGCTCCGCAAAGAACTGACTCCAGAAATTCCCTTCGATTACATCTGGTGACATATTTTTCAAGTCATACAATGTTGTTGACCAAATCGGTGCATCTAATTTATCTCGCATTTATTAAGAAGTTAACTCGAATATGCTTACCAAAGTCCTCTGAATTATTCCCATTACCATGAACAGTATAGTCTGTTGTTAAGTCAATAGACGCTATATCTAATGTACCTCCATTAACTAAATCAAAAGAACGAAGCATTGTATCACCTGGTTTAATGTTATCAACATCAATGATCGTTGTTGGATCTGCACTCAGATCCAATGTACCAGCTGCAAAAGTAGCATTTGCTTCTGCACTGTCACTAAAGTACGCATATGTACCTCCCCCAACCAATGCCAATCCTAGTGCCGCTGATGCTACGCCTAAACCTAATTTTTGCTTAATACCCATTTTAAAATTCCTCCTCGTTTTCACCTTATTATTTGGTTCGTTCAAAAGATTATTTTGTTCTTTTTAACGAACCTTACACTTGAAGTATAAGACAAATGTCACAGGTTGGAAAATCCTGAATTCAGCCGTTTATTCGTTAAAAAGAACAAAAAACAGTGTTTCTCTCTTTTTATCTCTTAATTTCGTATTTTTTTACTTTTATTAAGAACATATTAATTCTTAATAATGAACTAGTTAGTTTGATTTACTACCAGATATGCCCTCATAATTAATTTGCTATCAAGTTTACGAATACTACTCCTTCTACCTTAATGTTCAGAATAACTTTGTCGATAATAATAAAGGAAGATTTTATCTAAGGAGTTACATACTAATGAGTTTACGAACACTACTGTCAGCAAGCTTTGCCTTACTTGTATTGATTTTATCAACAATTTTAAGTGTTATGATCAGCTATCAAACATCTGAGGAGGTTAAGGAAGAGATCGGGTCCTCACTTTCAAGTATTTCGTTTCAAACGGCTGATCAATTGGAGCGGTTTATGTGGGCAAGGAAAGGTGAAATAGATGTTTTAAGTCAGTTAGATGTCATTAAGGAACCTGACGAGAAAGAAGAGGTGCAAGCCCTTCTTTCCAGGTTAAAAAAGGCGTTTCCTTCTTTTTCATGGGTTGGCCTAACTGACGAGAATGGTAACGTGCTTGCGTCAACCGATCATCTTCTGGAGGGCGCTGACATTTCGTCCAGGCCAGTCTTTCAGCAAGGGAAAAACGGTACTTTTATTGGGGATGTACATGATGCAAAGCTACTTGCAGATAAATTGCCAAACCCTACAGGAGAACCCATACAGTTCGTCGATATCAGTACGCCCATTGTGAATAATTCGGGAACCTTCGTTGGGGTCCTTGCCGCTCATTTAAGCTGGGAATGGTCCAGAGAAGTAGAGAAAGCCATTCTCGATTCAGTCGAACAAAAAAAGCTTGAGAACCTGCAAGTATTCATTATTAGCCGGAAGGATCAGGTTGTTCTCCTCGGACCGAATGAGATGGTTGGAAAGTCTTTAAAGCTTTCGAGTATTCGTTCCGCTCAGGAAGGAACCAATGGATATACAATGGAGACTTGGCCAGATAATAAAAAATATGTAACGGGATATCAAAGTGGAAACGGGTATTTGGATTACGAAGGTTTAGGGTGGACCGTGCTTGTGCGTCAGCCTGAAGATGTTGCATTTCAAGCTGTACACGAATTACGTCAAACAATCATGTGGATTGGAGCCTCCATTGCGGGTATATTCGCCGTTATTGGATGGTTTCTGGCCGGAATCATTTCAAAGCCATTGCAGAAGATTTCCACTGCTTCCAATCAATTAAGAGAAGGAGAGGACGTCTCTATTCCACAATTTAAGGGAATAAAAGAAATACATATACTCTCCACCTCTCTTCGTGACTTGATCACGTCACTTCTTCATACGGAACAAAAGCTCGGAAAGATGGAGGAACTGG
This sequence comes from uncultured Bacillaceae bacterium, assembly GCA_963787015.1. GTDB lineage: Bacteria > Bacillota > Bacilli > Bacillales > Bacillaceae_B > Rossellomorea. The sequence continues at coordinate 31,814 of CAWBBM010000016.1, read as the reverse complement.
CCCATTATGACAAATTAACAGGGCTCCCTAATCGAATTGCATTAGAATTGTATTTACCACAAGCAACTGAAAAAGCAATGAAGGAAGAAAAAAATCTTCTATTTCTATATACCGATTTAGACGGGTTTAAAGCTGTCAATGACACTCTTGGTCATCACGCTGGAGACCTGTTATTGAAAGAAGTGGCGAAAAGGATCAAAGCTAGTATGGTTAGGGACGATTATGCCTTTCGAATAGGAGGCGATGAGTTTCTACTCGTCATGTTTACATCTCCCGACTGGCCGGATAAAGGAATAAAGATGTCAGAAAAAATCATTGCTTCTCTGAACAAAGGATTCATCCTTGAACAGGAGAAAGTGCAGATTGGCTGTAGTATTGGTGGTGCCTCTTGGCCAATAGATGATTCTGATCCCCAAAATGTAATCCGTAACGCGGATAAAGCACTTTACGAATCAAAAAAACAGGGGAAAAATAGATATACTTTATATGAGTGAAACGGGACAGAGGGGCAGGTAGGTTGTCCCATCTGTCCTCTTTTAAGTGGGACAACCTACCTGCCCCACACCCCACCCATCTCTGATAAAATAGTAAAAAAAGGTTCATTCATTGGAGGTAAAACGTTGGATTACTCTGTCATCGGAAAAAAAATAAGAGAATTAAGAAAAGCAGTCGGGTTAACCCAAGGGGACCTAGCTGAAGGGGTATGCACGCAGGCGCTCATTAGCCGGATTGAAAAGGGAGATATTTATCCAAGTGCCACGACCCTTTATCAGATTTCTTTAAAGCTTGGAGTAGATGTGAACTATTTCTTTGAAATTGGGACCACTCCCCGCCTCGATTATTTCCGAGAGGTAGAGAAACAGCTGAAAAGCCTTAGAGTGAATGCCAAATATGCTGAGATGATGGATGTGGTCAGGACGGAAGAGAAAAATCCATTTTTCTATAAAGATAATGAAAAACTTCAGCTTCTGTACTGGCATAAAGCCATATTTTTGTTTGAAACCAAAAAAGATCCAGAGTCAGCTTTCCCTTTATTGCAACAAGCCTATGAGCTGACAGCCAATCAGAAAAAGGCAGCATCTGAAAGAGAGATGGAAATCCTTATGACCTTTGGCACGTGGGAATCACTCTTAAATAACCATGAAAAGGCTCTCCATCATTATAAAAAGGTAGAAGGGGTTATGAAGCACACCGAGCAACTTTTTGATAAATCAATAAAAACGCGGTTATTTTTTAATACATCCAGAGTCCTGACAAGGATCGGTCATTATGAAGAGTCCACGGATTATTGCCTTAAAGCGATTAAGTGGTGCCTTGATGAGGAACACCTATGGGGACTTGGAGAGTTGCATTATCAAATAGGCTATAATTATGAGCTTATGGGGGAATATGAAAAGGCAATACCTTATATTGACAAGTCACTTCACATGTTTGAAGTGCGAAGAGATGAACGCTTTCTTTCTTTTGTGGAAAAGAGAAGAAAAGAGATTTTGAGTAAGTTATGAACGTAAGGAAAGTGAACAGCTGCTTCTCCTTAATCAGGAGACCATTAAGTCCACTATCCAATATCCATGTAAAAAACAAGTGATCGTATATGATGTGGCATCCACTATTGCTATGCTCAGTAATATCTTCGATGCTTTTTTCTTCTTACTTACATAGTAAAGGATAATCAATAATAGAACAGAGAGCCGGAGTTTGAGGTAAAGGAAAAGCCATGGTCTGTTGAGATACAGGTAGTTCATAAGAGAGTTACCTTCCGTGATGTAGTTGAAATGTAAACCATACGTTGTAAGAGTAGCATCTAGAAGGTTAAGAAAAGCGATATAAACGAGTAGTAACCTCATAGTACATGATCCTCTACTGAATAAATTAGGTTAACCGTTCTTATTAAAGAACAATCAACCTAATTATAATACATCTACATCATTAAATACACATGGGACAGGTACCTTGTCCCATGTGATTCCGAATTCCTCAACGTTTTCCTTTGAGAATGTCGTAAAAAAGAAGCAAGAGATCTACTTCCTCTTGCTTCATATTTAATAAACAGTTATGCAGCTTGATCCCTTTCGCTATTTAGAAACCCTCGTCGTAACCAAATGCCCCCTACACTAGAAACAATCCCGAATAAAGCAAGGCAGATCAAGGATACGGATCCACCTTTTTGATAAGGCAGGTTGGAATAATATCCAGCCTTCTCCCCTGAAAGCCCCCTTATCCATTGTGTCTCAAGCTTTGACTTGGTGTCAGTGGTAAAATTACTTTCCGTTATCACTCCATTTTCATTGATGCTATACGTTCGATATTTGACGGGTTCTGATTTGATTATCTTGGATGGAGGTGTCATTTTCATTGCCACAATGAATGACTCCTTCCCTTTCTCCTGATCGACCATCACTTTGTACTGAATCGCATTAGTAAACGCGCTCATTCCTTCGTGGTCAGAATCTACCTGATACCCTTTCAGTTCTGCTTCCGGTTCATCCTTCACTTCAAAGATGATATTTCCGCTCTTCTTATCTGATTCCTCTTCCCCTTGCACAAATGTATTGACCTTGACTCCATGAAACACTTGGATTGGATACACATCACCATCTTCCTCCAATGACAAAAATGTGTATTGATGTTCAAAATTATTTTGGTAGAAGGTTTCTCTGATTGATTGAATAAGGAAATAGGTGACTAGAGTAATGGAAAGGAGCCCTGCTATGAAAAGGATATTGCTTAGATACCAAAACCGTTTCTTTTTATGATACGTCATCGGTTCACACCCCTGGGATTGTTTCGTTACAGTACTAATTCTTTACCGGATCAATTTTCACCTTTGGGAAAGATGTCAAAAATTTTTAGACTTTTTGTTGAAAATAGGATGAAAATAGTTTGTGTTGTGAAAGACAAGTCCCTATCTACCGAATAGCCAACAAAAACGCACTCCCTCAAAGTGATTAACTCCATACAATAACGGGTATATTTCCCTATAGAAAGTTACACAAGAAAGGATGATTTCGTGTTAACCGCTGTTTCCTGGATTTTTCTTGGTGTTGGATTGATTTCTTCCCTTATTATTTTAATGGATGTAAGTAAGCACCCTCAAAAGATGAAGATCATGAATGTGGTTTGGCCGATCAACGGGTGGTTTTTAGGTCCGATTGCATTGTGGACATACTTCAAATGGGGTCGGGTGAAGGCTAAGAATATAGAGAAGGAAGACAATCGAGGCGAGGCTGCGAAAGTATTTGTGTCCACCAGCCACTGCTCGGCAGGTTGTTCCTTCGGGGATGCTGTAGGCGTTCCAATCGTTGCACTAGGTGGTTTAGCGATTGCAGGATCTACCCTGTTTGCACATTATACTGTGGAGTTCATTCTCGCTTATATATTCGGTATCATCTTTCAATTTTACGCCATTTACCCAATGAACAAAGACGATGGAAAGCTGAATGCACTGAAGCAGGCAGTAAAAGCAGACTCCCTATCATTAATTGCCTTTGAAGTGGGCATGTTCGGATGGATGGCCATCGTACATTATCTATTATTCACTGAACCCCCGAAGCCTCACGAGCCCACCTATTGGTTCATGATGCAGATCGCGATGATATTAGGATTTCTTACTAGTTACCCTGCTAATCAGTTCTTGATTCGGAAAGGGGTAAAGGAAGCTATGTAATGGGACGGAGGGACAGGCACTTGTCCCAGAGCCAAATAAAAGCCGAGGGTACGTCCCCTCGGCTTTTTAAGTGTGGGACAGTGTAGCTGTCCCACTGTCCCATCTTAATCAACGATAAAGCTGTCTTCCAAAGTGAATTGCTTGGAGGAGGTTCCAAATGTGCCTGTGATTTTGTATGTCCCTGGTATCAGGGGTACTCTTTTTAGTTTCAGGGCATTCGTGGTCCATGGCATCAGCATGATGGAATGTCCATCTAGAAGGGCGTGTTCTGGGTAGTAAATCGTTTCCTCCCGGCCTATATCTGGATAGGATTCCGGTGGTCCCCATGTATCCACCTTCACCCATTTCCCTCCAACGGAGCGATAGATTTTCCACTCTTCTAAATAGGAAAGGTGGTTTGGACCCCAGTTTGTTAAGCTCATCGTTAACACTTCTTCAGGATGATATTTATTCTTCTCTACATTGATCGCCACATTATCATTTTTTAGAGAAGCATAAAGAGGGTCATAATGAATATCTCTAAAATTCCCGTCTCCATCTCTTACAGTGAGCGTATATCGATACAGGGCTCCATGTGGTCTCGGAATCTTCACCTGAAAATCTTTAACGTCACTTGTTTTTTTGGAGTAGAGTACGATTGGTTTTTCTGCACTTTTATTTACCTTTTCGAATGTAACTTCTGTGGTGTAGCCATCTTTTGTCATGATTTTTTGTAGAAACGAGGGGATGTCAGGCGTAAATACTTCTCCTGGGACAACCTCCACTGCTCCTTTTTTATAGGTACTCTCAGGACCTTCCTTTGTGAAGATATTCCCTGTACCCTTTCTGTAATTGCCCCCCTGAACCACTTCGGCAAATACTGGGATCGAGCTGTTCGCATATCCTCCAATAGAATTATTCATCGATTCCTTTTCGCTTTTCGTAAGGTCCGTGATCACTTCCACAAGACCAAACACCAGAATAATGATCAGGATAATCTTCACCCATGGCTTCTTTATTACTTCCTTCATAAAACCCCACCTTTTTCTCTCTTTTCATATTAGACGTATGCAGACTACTTAAGTTTCATTGGGACAAGTCCCCGTCTCAAAGAATCCACCCCCCTATTCCAAGGAAAAGCTGCCTCTTCACTTATGGGACAGAGTGCCTGTCCACATGTCCCACTAAGAAGGGTTTTAATCATTAAGTCTCGAATGTTAAATAAGGAGGACGATGTGTGATTCCTAAGGAGTAAAGGGGGATTTTTTTGAAAAACTTATTTTGTTTCATTTTTTTCACCATGCTTGTTCTAGTCGGTTGCGGTTTAGAAACTAAGACACTCCCTGAATTTTATGAGAACGACCTTGATGGTGTAACGAAGCTCGCCATAGTCGACGGTAGTACTGGTGATAAAAAAACGGTCACAGACCAAAAAGTGATAAACAAGTTTTTGAATGAACTAGAAAATATAAAGTTCATTCCTGACGAAGATCAAGAAAAAAGAGCCGGTTGGCGTTATTCGATCACGTTGTTTCAGCAAGACGAATCTACTTTCCGATTTACATTGTCAGAGATAGATGAACATTATTATCATACGGAGCCAGATATATTTCCTATTGTGGATGATTTCTACGAAAAACTAGACATCCATGAAGAATGAAATAGATTTCACCCTAGGAGCGATTTTCAACTTGGATACTTTTCTTCTTAATCATGATTACGATCATTTTACTTTTACTTGCCGGAAATGCGGTCTATATAGTTTTTAAGAAATATGATGAGGATGAGAGATGACTTTACCGCTGGCATTGATGTACTCTCATTCATGGAACTTTTTCTAGGCGCTGTTCTATTCATTTCAAAAAAGTTGTTTTCTGAAAACAATCATATCGTTATATTTTAAACGATTTCCTTGTTATTCGGGATTTGTATGTTAGGATTAGCCATTATCATATGGTTACTCTTTCTCCCTTTCTAGTAACTTAATAATTTAAAACACTCAAGTTTTATCATTGCTTTTATAACTAATCTCATGAGACTAAATAGTTGAGTGAATCCCTAAACAGACACTGCATTTTATGTTCTACTCTGGCAAATTATGATGAATGGCCAGCTAGCAAAAAAAGCAGGAGACTCCCCTGCTTCCTTTGCTCCCGAATCCTATTTCACTTCAAGCTTATAATAAAGAACACTACTCCCGCCACCTAATTGGATGTAGGATTCACCACTGTTGTTCGTTAATACAATGTTGTTCACCGGCATGTACTGGGCAACTGCATTACCACTATACTGTACGACATAACCCGGCTCACCCTTCGTTAAGTTCCGGAATAAAATAGTTGAGTTAGGTTCAGCTGTAATGATGGATCTAGTAGGGTAATTCACACCAACTAAGTTATAACCGACTCTCTTATATTCAACTACCAAGGGCTCTTTAAATTTGGTTACCTCTACTTGAAATTCAGGCTCTAACGCACGTGCTAAAAACGCGCTGAATTCCGCCCGGGTAATTTCTTTATACGGAAGATAAAATCCATTGTTCAACCCTTGAGCAATACCCGCTTCTGATACCTTCTTAATCGCTTCATAGGAAGCCATCTTCAAATAGATGTCGTAGTAATCGACGTCGATTTGCTCCTGTAACTCAAATGCTCTCGATAAGAAAATCGCCATTTCCCCTCGATTGACAATCTCATCGGGTCTGAAGGTATGATCTGAATACCCTTTGATGATTCCTTTTTCTACCGCTGATTCGATATAACCGGCTGCGTAGCTCTGACTGCTTACATCAGAGAAGGAAGAAGGTCGTTTTGAACCATCTAACTGTAAAGCACGACCGATCATTGTCGCTGCCGCAGCACGTGTTACTTTTTCTTGTGGAAGGAATGCATTTACGACTGTCCCTCTCGCAATATTGTGATCTGATAGATACATAATCTCTTCGTAGAATGGATGAGACTCATTTACATCGAAAAATGTAGCTTGTGCCGCCCCACTGGTGGCATTGAACATGGACCCTATGATGAGAAATAAAGCCAGTGTAGTCATGATCTTTTTCATTGTATAACTCCTATCTGTAACATAAATGTAATTTTTGTAATACTTATTACATTTTATGGGAGAGTGCAATATTCTTCAATAGGTATAAAGACTGATCTGGGATTCATCGAGAAAATTTAAACCAATACTCTTAAAGTCTCTCTTTTATTATAGAAAGAGTTCCAAGACTCAGGCGATACCGCCCATTAAATTTCCCCATCCCGGCATTATTCCCACAAACCCGGCTCTTACTCCCCGTTACTATCATCAAATCTGCCCAAGATTAAATAGGATATTTTCTGGTACACTATAAAAATATGACCTGGACCAGGAGGTGTAGCATTGGATTACTCAATAATAGGGAATAAAATAAGGGAAATGAGAAAGGCTGCAGGCATTACTCAAGGAGAGCTGGCCGAAGGAATCTGTACCCAGGCGCTCGTCAGCCGAATTGAAAAAGGCGATATCTATCCAAGTGCCACAGCCTTGTACCAAATATCGGTGAAGCTGGGTGTCGACGTGAACTATTTCTTTGAAATCGGGACCACACCACGGCTGGATTATATTCGGGAAGTGGAGAAGCAGTTAAGGTATTTAAGAATCAACCGAAAATATGAAGAAATGATGGACTTGATCAAAACAGAGGAAAGGAATCCCCTTTTCTATAGAGACAACGAAAAGCTTCAGCTTCTTTACTGGCATAAAGGGATCTACCAGTATGAAGTAAAGAAGGATTCAGAGGCTTCCTTTTCATTACTGCAAAAAGCGTATTTCCTGACAGCCAACCGGAAAAAGGCGATGTCCGAAAGAGAAATGCAAATCTTGTCCAGTACTGGTACAATCCACTTCTCATTACAAAATCATGAGGAAGCACTAGGCTATTTCAAACAAGTGGAAACGTCCATTAAAACAACAGAACTACTACAAGATAAATCAATCAAAACCCGATTATTTTATAACATAGCAAGGGTCCTTACACGGGTGGGAGAACTTGAGGAGTCCACGGCTTACTGCCTTAAAGCCATCAAATGGTGTTTTGACGATGAGCTTCTCTGGGGATTAGGTGAGCTACATTATCAAATTGGCTATAACTATGAGCTTGTGACTGACTACGAGAAAGCACTCCCTTATCTCGAGCGTTCTTTACATATGTTTGAGCTTCGTAGGGATGAACCATATATATTGTTTCTTAAACAGAAGATTGAAGAAATGAAATCCCTATTGTAGAATATCAGTCATTCCCTAAAACACTTTAACTGGGTCTGACTCAAACATTATGATGTTACCAAAATACTTCCAATTACCTTACAACTCTATTACACTAGTACTACGAGGGGGAATGAACATGAAACATGCTTTACGTATATTACTGATCGGTGCGTTGTTCTTTGGACTAGTTTCTTCATCGGCCAGTGCCCAGGGTTTCACCGATATACATAAAGGAACGACTTTTTACGAGGAAATGATGTATTTGTATAATGAGGGTGTCATTCAAGGATTTGATAATGGTGAGTTCAGACCTGGCCAGGCTGTGAATCGGGCCCAGGCTGCAATCATGATTGGAAGAGTCCTGGGATACAGTGATGAGCCGCGTGAATCCTCATTTACAGATGTGAGCAAATCCACTACAGGTTCAGGTTATATCCAGACAGCCTATGAAAATGGGATTATTTCTGGTTATGGAGATAACACCTTCAGGCCTGGCGATACAGTTACTCGTGGTCAAATGGCGATTTTCATCGCACGAGCTTTTGATAGTAAGGACGAAGCCTTGGTGCCATTTACTGATGTATCAATTCAGATGCAAGCTTACCGCTCTATCCGTCAAATCATTGCATTTGGAGTAACGGAAGGGTATGCAGATGGAACGTTCCAACCTGACAAACAGGTTACTCGCGCCCAATTTTCCGCTTTCTTAGCAAGAGCATCGAGTGATGATTTCCGATTGGACGTCAAAGCATGTGGCTATGATCCGGAATCAAGAACCAATCCGGACTATCAAACGGTCAACTGCTTAATCACGAAGGCTGCACTTGAATCAGACACGGTTGTACCACCGGAAGTAGTGAAAAGTATTGCTTCAGTTGAAAGCAGTGGGTGGAAGCAATTCGATTCAAAAGGTAATCCAATTATAAGTAGCGATGGCGGCATCGGAATCATGCAGATCACCCCGCCGTATGAATTCGATTTTAACGAAGAAAAGTTAAAGTATGATATCACGTATAATATTGAAGCAGGAATCAAAACCCTTGCATCCAAGTATAAGAGTTCTTCACTGCCTACCATTGGTGATCAAGACCCTATGAATCTTGAAAACTGGTATTTTGCCATCATGGGATATAATGGCGCTGTGGCAGTGAATAGTCCTTTCTATAAAGACACCGGGGAACATAACTTTGATTCCTATCAGATGAGAGTTTATCGGGATATGGATAACAATGGGCTAGTTACTCCGCAAATCTTTCAGATTCCTATGACGGTAGATGATTTCCATTATGGTGAAGATACGGATTGGAATATTGTATTTAAAAAAGAGCATTATGATTTTTATGACGACTACACACCGTCCAAGCATTACTTTGAACCAGGTGAACAAGTCGTTCATGTCGGAACCACTCTTCGTTCTGATGCGTCAACAAGATCTACAGGAACCCGAATGGAGTCAGCGGAAAAGTTGAACATTCTAGCAGCACCTGTCTATGACGTGAATCCAAAATCAACAAATCAATTTGTTTGGTATCCTGTTGAAATTGTCAGAACGGGACAAAAAGGATATGTCGCTTCGTATAATGTACGTGAGCTTCCATAATGGGACGTGGGGACAGGCCCCTTGTCCCATCCCAACCTGACCTAAATAAAGACGAGGGGATATCCCCCTCGTCTTTATTATATTTTGGGACACGGCTCCTGTCCCTCTGTCCCTACACCCCCATAATTACCCTTCCTACATAATCTCACCATTTCTACCATTAACTTTTGAACAAGCGATCAATCAAAGTCTTTCATTTCTATCTTCCATATGATTCAATCTTCTAGAAGCTATTTTCTCACTTTCCACTAACACATCGAACAATACTTTCCATGTGTACCATGATCTTCAAAGTGGTAAAGACCTATATGAATAAAATCTATCATTCTTCTATTGAAAGCCCCATCTTCTTATCAATTGGAGGATCACAGCATGAAGGAGGTCAGGCATGACCATTACAATCATAAACTCCATTGGACATTTTCTTTTCATCTATCCTTTGTTCATGAGCCTCGTTTGGATCATTGCGGGTCTTCTGTTCTATGTAAGGCGTGAAAGAAATCCATTGGAAATAGAAGATCATCTGAAGGAGCTTCCTTTCGTCTCCATCCTATTACCTTGTTACAATGAAGAGACTCATATACAGGAGACGGTAAAGGAATTAGATACTCTCAACTATCCGCATTATGAAATCATCGTCATCAATGATGGCAGTTCTGATACAACTCAAGAAATTTTATCCGGGTTATCCTTCTCTATAGACCGACTGAAGGTCATCAACATTCTCGAAAACAAAGGAAAAGCCAACGCCTTGTATTATGGGACCATCGCCTCGAAAGGTGAAATTGTGGTGACGATGGATAGTGATGCCATATTGGATAAAGATGCGTTACGCTATATGGTACCCCACTTTACAACCCCTGGGAAAAGTGAAAGGGTGGGAGCTGTAACCGGTAACCCCCGTGTTCGTAACAGACGTTCCTTATTAGGGAAGATTCAGGTAGTGGAGTATTCCTCCATCATTGGGTTGATTAAACGATCTCAAAGGATATTAGGTAAAATGATGACTGTTTCAGGAGTGTTTGCGGCATTTCGGAAGCAAGCCCTTCTTGATGTTGGCTTTTGGGATAAGGATTTAATCACGGATGATATCGGGATCACCTGGAAACTTCAGGAACGGTTCTGGGATATACGTTACGAGCCACGGGCGCTGTGTTGGATGCTCGTCCCTGAAACAGTAAGGGGATTAGTGAATCAGAGAATCAGATGGGCCCAAGGTGGAATAGAAGTACTCTTACGTCATAGAACCATCTTCAAAGATTACCGACAAAGAAGACTATACCCCATTTATATTGAACAGACTCTCAGTATTCTGTGGTCTATTTCCTGGCTGCTCTACCTAATCTATCTACTGTTCTTTGGATTTTCTCCTTATATGCTTCTTTACGGTGCGTATATCGCTTTCATCTCAATCGTCCAGCTAGTCGTGGCTTTATTCATTGACAGACAATATGAAAAGGACATGATCCGATACGTTTGGTGGGCAGGGTGGTATCCGATGGTGTACTGGATGATAAGTGTATTCGCGTTGGTTCCAGCGATCCCGAAAGCCTTTAAAATTCTCACCACAAATAAAAAAGAGTATGCCATCTGGGATAGTCCGGATAGAGGGAAAGAAACATGATGCTGCACAGACAAAAAAAGAAGAAAAAGAGGATATTGGAACACTTCATCAGTGGGGGTATGTGGCTGATCATCATCGCATTAATCGGATTCCTTTTCACTTCGGTGTTCGATTTTATCATTGTCATCAACAATCATGGATTTTTGCAATTTGTACTCCCATTAACAGCCATATTTATCATTTTCATCACCTTCCTATCATATGGATGGAGCTTCTATAATAAAAAACGTTTCGGAAAGCTTAATAGACGTTCAATGCCGGAAGAAGTGACTTTGGAAGACCTTGAAGAAGGAACTGCTGAAAGGAAAGGAACCCTTACGGAACTTCAAACGCAAAAATGGACGGATATCGGTTGAATAACAAGGAGGAAGTATGTCCCCCTGTTCCAATTCACGCAAGCCAAAAACCCCTTCTTGAAAAAGAAGGGGTTTTCCAATTTACCTGCTATTTAATGACTGATTTTAACTGATACGTCCCTTGACCCGATTGAACCGTATAGAGAACATGGACACCGTTAGAAGCTAACAGTCCTCCATAGTTATATGTGATGCTTAATGAAAATTTCTCATAGTAAGATATTTCTGTATCTATCCCAGCATCCTTCAAGTTCGTTTCAGTATACTCGGATTTTTTTGTTCCGCCTTCATAAATCTCAACTTTTTTAACCGTTACGGTGTTCGCACTCAAATTATAAAAAGAAGTACTCAAGCTTTTGATGACATTGTTGATTTGACTTGTACCGTGACTAAACGTAAGTTCCGGTCGATCCGTGACTTCGATCACACTTTCAGCAGACTTTCCATTTGCAAGCTCGACTGTAATAACTGCCGATCCCTCTGTATGGGAAGTGACAAGTCCATTGTCATCCACAGTTACAACTGTTGGATTATTTGAAGTCCAAGTCATGTGTAGAGAATCGGAAACTTCCGATGGTGTAATCGATGCTGTTAGTTGATATGTTTTATTTGTATTCATTTTAACTTGACTGGAGTTCATGTTCACTTGTGCAGTTTCGATAAGTAGGTCTTGAATACGTTTCTCTGCTGCTTCAAGTTTACGTAATCCTTTGATTGTCATGCTCTTATCTAGTTCAAGTGCTGCGTTTACTTTTTCACGTGCTGCTTCTACGTCAGGACGATTTTCTAAAGTAATCGAGGCTGGAAGAGCGGCAATGGCTTCCTCTGCCTGATATTCAGTTTGGAGAAGCTTAATAGTAGATTCAGCTTCTTGTAGGACAGCTATTCCTTTTATAACAGCATCTCCGTCCACCTTCAATACTTCATCCACTTTAGTCCGGGCTGCTTCGATTTTTTCTGCAGCATCAAGAGTAACCGGACTTGGGATCATCTCGATCGCATCCTCCGCTTTATTTGTAAGAGAAATCAAAAGGATTGTATGCTCGGCTTTTTCTAGCTTTTCGATAGTTGGAATCACAGCTTCTGCATTCATCCCATGAACAGCATTCACTTTTTCCCTTACAGCCTCCACACTTTCTTTTTCATCCATTGTAATGGTTTCAGGCAAGGATTCAATTGCTTTTTCAGCATCCTTGATCGCGTAAAGAAGTTCAATCGTGTCTTCTGCTTTCTCAAGAGTCGCAAGTCCTTCAACCATTTCTTCGCTTCCTCTTTGAAGCACTTCATCAACGAGTGCCCGTGCCTCTTTTACTTTTTCTTCATCCTCTAAGGTGATGGTTTCTGGTAAAGATGCAATAATTTCATCCGCTTTTTTGGCATTGACCGCTTCTGGTGTGGTTTCAATCGTTATTCTTAGAGATGTCTTTAAGTCTGTTCCAATAATTTCACCTTGAATAACGTAATCTCCAGGGGAACTGAAGTCGATCATCTCCCAGCTCACCATTTTTTCTTCTAGATTATTCCCTCTCATGAGGATGTTGACTGTCTTAGGAAGGGAAACATCCATGAATGTACGGGCTTTGATGTCTTCTGGTTGGATGACTTTAATGAACACTGGGTTATATGGGGATTCCGAACGGAAGATAAAAAGGGCAAACTCGCCTCTCGTAATCTCCTGACCAGTTCCAAATATCGTCTCAGATTTCCCTTGAGTGATTCCATTCGCGATGAGTGCTTTTACATACTCTATGTATCGATTGTTCACATCCACAAATGGAACGTCCGCTTCTCCTTTTAGCTGATAAGCTCTGGCAATGATGATCGCCATTTCCCCGCGGGTTAACGTATCATTCGAACCAAAGCGAGTGGACGTTTTTCCATTGATAATCCCTTGTTTCTTAAGGATGTTCACCGCGTTTTTTGCACGGTCAGGAACGTCTTGGAACCGCGTATCAGGTGCGTCGTCTCCTACTAAATTCAGTGCTCTGGCAATCATGACAGCTGCATCTGCACGTTTGATTTGTTCAGTGATTCCAAATTCCGATTCAGAAAGACCGTTTGTGATGTCTTCTCTTACCAGATAATCGACAGCGAGCTCATATCTTACTGATACGTCTTTAAATGTGAATGCTGAGGCAGTCGGCGCAGTTGCAAAAATCACTGCGGCCGTTGCAGCTGCTGCAAATGCCTTACGAAAATGTTTAGAAAATTGACCCATTTTCTCTCTCTCCTTTATGTAATGATCTAGATGTAAGATTAGTTGTTTCTATAGGCTGTTTTTCAATATCTTATTGTATTTTGCTTTCTATGAACCCGGAATTCATTTTTACAAACGTTCCGGAAGAGCAAGTGTACACACGTTATTCAAACTCTGAGAAACGTACGCAAAGCAACAATCTCTTTAAAAACAGCCTTTCTATATTTATTTTACTAATCTGGTATGAAACACCATGGGCAATTTTATCATAAAAACTGGCCGAAATTACCGTCCTATTTTTGGTAAGTTTACTATATTCTTGACTGTTCGCGAAGTCCACCCACCTATAGGAATGTTTAAGCCCCCTTACTCATAGACTGAGAACAAAGAAGGGAGCTGGTCTTAAGTGCTTGAGTGGAGTGCCGCCATTGCAGCCGTCGCGTTTACCATTCTCGTCATCTATTTGATTCTGACATTACGAAAAGTCATGGCAACACTTGCTGAAACGAAGGAGACGCTGTCTGACGCCCGGACAGCCGTAAATGGCATTACTAATGAAGCAGAAGAGTTGATTCATACAGCCAACCAAATTTCGGTTGATGTAAAAGGGAAAGTGGAGGCGGTTGATCCTTTAATTGAGTCCGCTCATGATATCGGGGATATGATACACGATGTGACAAGCTCGATTAAACGAACAGCTTTGCAAAAACACAATCGAAAAACCATTCATACCGAGGAAAGCAAGCCGGTACAGATTAAATTGAAGTGAGAAATAAGAGGCCGGATCAACATTTCCCGGCCTCTTTTTTGTGAATAGATTTTTTTAGTTCCTCAATCACCTTTTTGCCGTTTTACGAAATTGGGTGGAGGTTTGACCCCCATCCCTGAAATCAATGAAACATTTGATTAGCTTTTGATATATCAACAATTCAAGATTCTTAACGTTTAATCAAGCGTTTGTTTAAACGCAGATCAGTCGGCCAGTGGTCCTTACCAATCCTCATACGTCAGCACAACCCCATTCTCCACAACATCATGGATCAACCCGTACTTCTCCAGCCGCTTAAGGGCCCTCTTGATCCAGTCAGGGGGATTGGTATCCTTTTTCTCCCTGTTCTAGAACCATCCCTCCTCCTGATGGGACAGACCTTCGACTTGGTACATTCTGTCGTAACACTATTATGCCTCCTTAAAAGAATCGAAGTAGGACATTTCATAGATTTAAACACCCTACAAACTATGAAAATGTTCATTTGCGGAGCTTTGGGAAGCAAGGGTACGGCCCCACATACCATGTGATAGGGTATCTGTCCGCCCGCCCCAATTTTTTACAATATTTTCATATTCCTTTAACAATTAGTCATTAGTATTAATAATGACAAAATAGTTAAAAATAGGAGGAAAAGAATTGATGAATCACAGGTTTAGTAAGGTGTTTTTATTGAGCATCTGCGTTTCGATGGTTTTAACTTACTTAACACCGGCAGTTAAAACACAGGCAGCAGATCAACTACCAGGTTTACTCATTTCGGAAATGGTTCCAAACATCCTAGGGGCTGAGGACTTTGAATATGTCGAGGTTCATAATCCAACAAGTGATCCAGTAAATCTATCAAACTATCATTTTGCCTACATATATACAGATGGATCTCATGCTGATGTGGCACTAACCGTTCCAAGCTATTCTCTTAAAGCGAACGAAACGGTTGCTTTATGGTTTAATAAATCCGGCAAAACAAAGGATGACTTTCGCGCACATTTTTCCTCCACTCTAGATGATGATCATCTAGTAGAATTCTCAGGAAATGGTTTTACTGGAATGGCTAATGGAGGCGAAAGAGGATTTAAGATAACAGGGGCTAGTGATGAGGTTATATCCACTGCCAGCTACCTTGGGAATGAAGTATCTGAAGATCTTGGGAAAGAATTTAAGTTTCAAAGAAACTCGCCAGACATGGTGACGTTTCAGATCAATTCCACACCCAGCCCTGGAATCATCGATGTAGAACAAGTCAGTCCTGCAGGGACCGATCAACAGAATCAAACGCCAGTGATTACCCACCAACCAGTAACTTCTGTTGATGACAATCAAAACCTATCTATAAACGTTCAAGTTAAAGATGATCAAGACCTTCTCACAGCAACAGTGCAATACCAAACAAACGACGCCCTTCCATCTAAGTCAATTCAACTAACGAGCAATGGTAATCAAACCTATTCTGCAGAAATCCCTGCGGAAGACTATTTAGGCTCCACCTTGACCTACTACATTGAAGTGAAGGATGGAACGAATACCGTTACATATCCGACCGATACCCAAAGTCCATTTGTAGTAAGCATCAACCAAACAGAGGAGTTCGATCCACAGTCAGCCCCCAGACTTTTCATCACAGAGCTTACGCCGAACTCCACCAATGTCGGCTCCAAAGATGGCTATGAATTCATTGAAATCTATAACAATACCAATCAAGAAGTCAATATGAAGGATTACAAGCTCATCTACTATACCCCTTCAACGGGCACGAGCGAAGACTGGAATTTAACAGAAGATAAAGTGGTCCCCTCCCAATCATCCTTTGTCGTCTGGATTAAAAATGGCGCAAATGCAGATTCGACTTTAGAAGACTTCAACTCCAATTACGGGACAAGCTTATCAGAAGCTGAACTCACTACCGTAGAAGATGACGGGATGTCCAATAGCGCGGAAAAGACATTAAAGATTGCGGATGACCTGGGTACCGAGTTCTCAGAAGCGACCTATGCAGCAGCAGATGTGAAAGAGGACAGCGGGGTTACCTATAAATATCCTTTGACAGGAAGCAAAATGGTGAAAGTGGGATCCTCTATTAAAGCAAACCCTGGTGTGACTTTAGAAGGTCAGGTCCCACCACAACCTGTAAAAACAGGTGATGATTCTGAGGCACCCGTCATCACCCACACACCAGTAACCGAAATCATCGGGTGGCCAGGATGTAACCATCCAGGCTCAAGTTAAGGATAACCAAGAGGTTCAGGCAGTTTCCCTATCGCACCGCACAGATGCAGAAGGCCCGTGGGTGACAACAGCCATGACCCTGAAAGAAGATTCAACCTACGAAGCTACGATTTCAAAAGAAGCTCTTCGTTCAGAGCAATTACTTTATAAAATTGAAGCATCGGATGGCACCAATAAATCCTCTACTGACACGTACACCCCCACCATCAAAAAGGCGGAATACGATGTTCAAATGGTCCCTCCCCTTTTAGTAACCGAGGTTGTACCAGATTCTGATAACGTAAACGGCCTGGATGGCTATGAGTTTATCGAAATCTATAATAACTCCAACAAGGATATCAATTTTAAAGATTATAAAATCCGCTACCGTTATCCAATGGATGGGCCAGAAGCCGACCTAACCTGGCCGGGTGAAAAAGAAGATGTCATCATTCCATCCGGGGAAACACTCGTTTTCTGGATCATCAATAAAGGGAACGGCGACAAAACCGTGGCTGATTTCAACCAAAATTATCAGTCTCAGCTTATAGAGAACCAAAACATCGTCAAGGTCCACTCTGACGGTATGGCCAATGCAAGCAACCGGGGAATCGTGATTGCCACGAATACGGGGAAGGAAATCGCTACTTCCTATTATAATGACATCCCGAATGTAGACGATACAGCAGCGAACAAAGGAATCCTGTACGCTTTTCCAACCAATGGGAAGAACGAGATGGTGAAAATCAGCTCAGGTACGGAGGTGGCGACACCTGGGACTGTATCTCCAACGCAGGTTCCTAAAGAAAAAGTAGAACTGACAGAGGATACTCAAGATCCTACTCTTGAAGACTTAACAAATGTAAATGAAGTAGAAGAGAAAGGAACTCTTCATCTTCTGATTGATGCAAAAGATGATATCGGTGTGAAAACCGTGAAGCTTTTCTATAAAGATAATGAACAGCCTGGTTACCGGTCTGTGAACCTCATGGAAAACTATGACGACTCACTTTACCACCATACCATTTATTTACCAGAGTTAATCGGTAAAAAATCGATTGAATATTATTTGCAAGTATCAGATGGTACAAACGATATCGAAACCGAAAAGAAAACCATTACGATTTTAGGTGAACATGAACACACAGGATTGCGCTTGAATATGAAAGATGAAGCAATTGTAAGCAAAGAAACGATCGTGACAGCCACTTCTTCACCATCTGCCTATGAAGAAATATCATTGAAGATTGGTGATCAGGATGTGACAGCCGAAGCCTACAAAGCTCTTGAACAGCCAGCATACTTCTCATTTGAAGTGAAGAAGACCAATTTATTTTTCAAAAATGGCGTGACCATGGGTGATCAAGTATTATCCATCTTTGATGATACCGTCAACTCCTATGTCACCATGAGTGTACCGATTCAACCAAATCAAATCACCCCTGAAGAGGACACGGTCATTTCGATTCGTTCGGGCACAAAGGTGTCCCCTTTTGATACGAATTCAGAAGAGAACAGAGATGACTTTTATATTAAGAATGTCCGTCTCGTATTAAGTGATGGAACGGTGATGTACGATCCAAACTATCGTGATAATGAAAAAGAGTTAACGGTAGGAGACGGCGGATCAGCTACTCCAAGTTATGACTTTTCGTTTGCGATTCCGAGTGAAAAGTTTATCGCTAAGGCCTATAAATGGGATACGAAAAAGGCTTCTGAGGGAGAGAATGCAATTACGGCGACAGAAGGAACGAATTCAGTTTCATCTAAAGTAGTCGTTGATAATTCAGCCCCGACCATTGAGCCAACGGTGACCGAAGAGAAAGACTACAAAGGTCCATTCACCTTGAATGCAGCGGTGGAGGATGAATTTTCAGGTGTAACTGAAATGAAAGCCACTCTGGACGGGAAGGAAATAGAGCTTCCTTACGAGACCTCTTCTGCTAAGCTATCTGCAGGGAAGCATACATTTGAAGTGACTGCCAAGGATATCGTTGGGAACGAGGCGAAGAAAACGGTGCTCTTTCATGTAGTGGATGAGCATCCAATCCAGCCAAAAGCAGTAAACCCTCAACCAAATGCGACTGGGATCGGGAATAGTACCACCCTTTCTGTTGAAGTAAAAGATCCTACGAATGACCAGCTTAGTGCTGCGTTTTATCAAGGGTTTCACTATAAACCATCGGATTCCGAGGTGAAAGTAGTGTCCCATGCTGCGGATACAGAACCTCCCACCCGTTTAGAGATGGACGGAGAAACGGTCTTATCCAACGAGGAGATTCAGAAGATAGATGAACTGGATGGAACTTTTATGACGACCACCTCCACTACCCAGTTTCCTTATCAACGCTTTGAAGTAAGTGTTGACTCAAGCGTATCTGTAAAGGATATCGTAGAACTTAAATGGGACGGAAAATCAATGGCCGGCCGTAAAGTATCCATGTATGTCTGGAACTTTGCCAAATCAAAATGGGACATGCAGCAATGGAAGGTCGCAGGGGAAGAACATTTCTCATTGGAGGCAACTATTCAAGGTTCTGACTACATGAAAGACCATAAAGTTCAGGTGCTGATCCAGGATGAAGTAGCACCTGAAGCATCCTCTGACTATACAATGGTTTGGATGTCAGACACACAATATTACTCTGAAAGCTACCCACATATTTACAAAAAAATGGTGGACTGGATTGCCGCAAACAAAGAAACATACAATATTCCTTACGTCTTCCATACAGGCGACCTGGTGGATCAAGCAGATGATCAAAAGCAGTGGGCGTATGCTGATGAATACATGAAAGTACTGGAAGATGCACAGGTTCCGTACGGGGTGCTAGCAGGAAATCATGATGTTGACCATAAAACAAATGATTATACTCAGTTTTCCAAGTACTTCGGAGAAGATCGCTTTAAAAATCAGTCTTATTACGGAGAATCATATAAAGATAACCGTGGTCATTATGATCTCATCAGTTCAAACGGAAATGATTTTATCATGATGTACATGGGCTGGGGAATCGGACAAGAAGAAATGGATTGGATGAATAAAGTGTTACAAGAGCACCCGGACCGCATGGCGATTCTAAACTTCCATGAATACCTCCTTGTATCCGGAAATCGCAGCCCTCTTGGAGACGACATTTTCGAAAAGGTCATTAAGCCAAACAAAAATGTCATTGCATCCTTCAGTGGCCATTACCATGATAGCGAAACATTGGTCGATGAAATAGACGATAACGGTGACGGTAAGACAGATCGAAAGGTATATCAGTTACTTGCTGATTATCAAGGCGGGCCTGAAGGAGGACAAGGTTACTTACGACTCCTTCATGTGAATCAAGCCGACAATAAAATCTATGTCAAGACCTACTCACCATACCTGGATGATTATAATTATTACAACACGGACCAATATCCAGGTAAAGACGAGTTTGTCATCGACCTTCCGCTTCAACCAACAAGTAAAGAAGTCTCCACGGATCGATTTGAAGTGAATGTCTTTACAGAAAATCAAATCGGAAGTAAGCAAACAGCAGTGGACAATAAAGCAGAAGTACAGTGGAATGGTTTAAAAAATCATCAACAATATGGCTGGTACGTGAAAGCAACGGACGAATTCGGTGGAGAAGTGACATCAGATGTGTGGACCTTTACCACCGGGGAAAGTGATCCGGTTCAACCGCCGGAAGATCCCGAACCAACCACACCGGAGCCAACGAAACCAGGTGAAGTAGTTGAAATCATCGTCACTAAAGAGCAACTCATTGAAAAAGACTCGACTCTTGAACTGACTGTACCGAAAGAATCAGCAGGTGCTACGTTCGTCCTATCGCCTGACATTCAACAAATGATCCAAAACAGCAAGAAAAACGTAACGTTACGTATCGACGGGGCTGCCATCACTGTTCCAAAGGAAACATTTGCGGCAGCGAAGGGATCCTCTGACTTAGCCATTACCGTTACGTTTGAAAAACCAAAGACCAAAGACGGGGACAGATTCCTAACAAATATATTGAACGTAGAATTTAGTGATCCAGCGTTAAATTCCATGATCACGAAACCATTTACCGTTTCTCTCTCGCTTACGAATAACGTTTCAACTGCAAGTGAAAAAGCCATCTTCGGAGTAAGCATGAATAAAGGATCCGAACAATGGCAATTTGCAGGTGGAGAAAAAGTCGGAGACAACTGGATCATGGAAGCAAAGCAGCTTTCATCCTTCACAGTGCTTGAAAACAGTAAGTCATTTGTCGACATTCAAACCCATTGGGCTAAGACCGAAATTGAACACTTAGCTTCCAGACTCATCATCCAAGGGAAAACAGAGTCTGATTTCTTACCGGATGAATCTGTCACCCGTGCACAATTCACTGTCTTATTAGCTCGTATGCTCAATGTACAGACAGCTGAATTAAAAGGTGCATTTAAAGATGTGACAGCACAACAATCCTGGTCTGCCGCTTACATTGAAGCGTCTCACCAAATGGGTATCATCAACGGATTCCCGGACGGCACATTCCGACCAGGACAGAACATCACCCGACAGGAAATGGTGGCGATGATCGTACGGGCCATGAAAGTCGATAGACCCGGAAGCTCTAAAGCAAACAGAATCCTTGGAGACATTCAAAGATGACAGCCAATTCAGCACCAGATTCTCGAAAGAAATCTACGAAGCATCACGTGCTGGCCTCGTCTTCGGACGCAGCAACGGAGAGTTCGATCCTCTGGCACACTCAACCAGAGCGGAGACTAGTGTGATTTTGTATCGTGTATTGAATAAGTAAGGTGGGACGCGGGACTTGTCCCTTGTCCCACCTACCCACGACAGAAGACGGAGGACATGTTCCTACGTCTTCTGCTTTATTCTGAGATAGAGTAACTGTCCCCTCTCCCAATGCCCTTCATCTCTCTTAAATATATTTTTACAAAATGTAGAAAATCCTCACTCTATGTACTATACTGAATGAAAATGAACAATTGAAAGTTTACTAGATATCCTATTCTTACAAAGGAGCACCTATCCTAATGATCACATTATCTCTGATAATCGTTCTCTTAACGTCCATCGTGACGTATATAGGGGTCAAATTCATTATCCCCTTCGCCATCAAGATCAATTTCGTCGATAATCCCAACAACCGAAAAGTTCATAAAAAACCTCTTCCAATGCTGGCAGGGGCCGTGTTTACCGTCGTTACTCTTCTTGGCATCCTATTATTGAGCTGGTTCGATTATTTACCCCCGAACTTGACCATCGCCTTGATCCTGGCGGTTGTGATGCTGAGCACCATCGGATTCATCGACGACTACTATAAAACAAAGTCAAAAGAATTTTCTCCATTCCCTAGGCTGCTGGTTCAGATCATCGCTGCGTTCTTGATCGTTCAATTTGGGGACTATGTATCGCAGATTGATATCCCTGTAGTAGGATATATGGAGCTTTCACCTGTACTTGGTAAGCTGTTCACCATGGTATGGATCATCTTCATCATTAATGTCATCAATTTCATGGACGGGCTGGACGGATTGGCAGGCGGGATGGCCGGGATCTTCGCATTCACTTTCCTGGTCACGTCAATCCTAATGAATCAACCGGTTTCCGCACTCCTCTCTGCACTCATGTTAGGGGTGGCAATCGGGTACTTACCTCATAACTTTTTCCCTGCGAAAATCATTATGGGGGACACAGGGTCTACCTTATTCGGATTCATGATCGGGGCCATCTCCGTTATCGGGGCTATGAAGACCATCACGGTCATCACCATCAATATCCCGCTATTGATACTGGCGATCCCGATCTTTGATACTCTGTTTGTCTTCTTAAAACGAATCCAGCAGGGCAGGTCGATCTTCCATGCGGATAAACTGCACTTGCACCATCGACTGCTGAGCTACGGACTGTCGCAAGTTCAGGCCGTAATGATTATCTATCTGTTGTGTATCACGACAAGTGCTTCTGCTATTTTTATCTTAATGTCGATTCATTTTTAAGAGCCAGAAATATAGGAAAGACGAGAGGAATCATCCTCTCGTCTTTTTCATTTTTGGGACAGTGTACCTGTCCCTCTGTCCCATTACATCTTCAACCGCCAATTAATCTCTTTGATATCAAATTCCTCATACCCCTGCATTTCTCCCCACTCTTTCATCTCCGAATGGTCAGGATGTGAGGAATCTTGAATGATGGAGAGAAATTGATCGAATCCCGGTTCTGCGCCGACATCTTCAGGCGGGGCATTCCCTTCCCCGTCTACACAGATGGGGTAATTGACAGTGGAGTCGTCGAGGACTTGCTCCAGTTCGATGGTGTGCACCCAATTATCTCCAAAGTCATAGGTATATTCGATTTTCCCCGATAGGAATGGTTTCACCTGATACCCGGTTTCCATTTTCACTGGAACACCGCCTTCATAGGTTAAGGCTTCTTCCTCACATACCAATTCCAGGCTCTGCTTTAAAGATCCGTCTTCCCCTTTCTCATAAATGGTGAACTCATGGAGATGACTGTCATGCCAGGCGAAAGCTGTTTGCAGGGCTGCGTGCAACTTGGTAAACGTGATGTTTGCCGGCACCTTGATCCTCCTCCATACTGTGTGATCATCAAGTTCCAACGTGACCTTAAGCACAAGAGCTTCCGTGTCAAAAACAGTCTGACCTGACATTTCCTTCAGGTCTTCATACATCGCTTCATTGGGATGAAAATAACTATTCTTCCCGTCTCCAACCAACAACGAACTGATCCACCTACTCATCTCCACCTGGATAATTGAGTCGGCATCCCAATAATCTTCGGCAAAATGAACGGATTCACATGCTTTATTTAACCTGGCAACCAGCTTTCGGTCCTTCGTTTTAGTAAAAGTAAATTCAGAAGACGCCTCCAGATAGTCTTCAATGATCTCTTCTTTAATCGATTCAGCTCGAAACACTTCACGAATTGCTTTCACAATCAGATCATCAATCTTCTTCTTATCCTTTGCTTTCAACCCGTAAAGGACAATGGCATAACGGTTCTGATCATTTACAAGCACCAGGAACTTGTGCCTGCCAATCTTTAGAACATTGGCGTGCCATGCTATTAAAGAATTCCCTTCTTCAACTTCTTTGACCGGAATAACCTTCAATTCGTCAAGAAGCTTCTTGGTACATTGGATCAGCATACGAACTCTCCTTTTAAATGGCGATTTTCTATAATAGTAACATGAATAAGATAGACAAGCCCCTTGCTCCCATATTCATAAAAGAGGACTCTAGAGACTTATAATTTAAAAATCGAACAAGATGAAGAGGGGGACCAAGTCATGGGAAAGGAAAAGGATGCTGACTTTGACAGATAAATGTTGGAATACGATAAAGAAATAGAAAAGTTGAAGAAAACATAAAAGATAAGGAATAAATGGAGAGTGGTCACTTGTCCCAGTGCACATGGAAAGGGCAAGGAGGTTGTCTTTTTCTCTTCTTTTCCGAGGGTACCCTCCCATTCTCCACAGTAAGACCCGAAGAACATGTCCCCTGGGCCCTAAAACTCCCTCCGAACCCTCTTCATAAACTCCTTCACCCTCCGCGAAGGAACACTATCCTTCCTTCTGATCAACGCAAGATGGAGAGAGTCTTTCCCAGCCCCTTCTATCTCAATCGGGATAATCGGTTGACTCGGATAGGGCACACGGGTCCGGAACGAATAATCCATCCCAAGGGTCACCGCCACCCCGCTTTGGACCGCCCTCTTAATGGCTTCTATATTATTGGTGGTAAATAGGATATCAAGAGGCCCATAAGGTGATAAAGTATCCAACGCAAATTGTTTAATATAATCATCGTTGTACAAGACGAGCGTTTCACCGATGAGCTGTTGCGGTGTGATTTGGTCGAAGAATGCCAAGGGGGAATGTTCATGAACACCCGCTACCATCTTCCCTTCCATGAGTTCCTCCGCCACAAGTTCATGATGTTGAACATCGAATGTTTCCGAGGTTAAGATCAGTCCAATGTCAAGCTCGTTATGTTCGACTCCTTCGATTATCTTCACAGGACCCATCTCATGAATCTCCACTTTCACGTTCGGATAATCGCTCTTATACGACGATACCACATCGATCAGAAGGTTGATCGGACCGGGAATGATGCCTATTTTCAGCTCTCCGCCAAGGGTATCCGTGCACCGGTTCGCTTCTTCCTTCAGTTCCCCAATGGCAGAAAGGACGGTTTCGACTTTCTTCATTATATTCTTCCCATCGGACGTCAACGCTGTACCTTGCCGATTCCGTATGAAAATCTGGACTCCGAGTTCCTGTTCCAGTTTGCTGATAGACTGGCTCATGGCTGACGCACTCACATGCAAATGATCTGCCGCCTTCGTAAGCGACCCTGCCCTTGCCACCTCTACCACGTGCTCCAACTGTTCAATATTCAAGGTCCGTCCCTCCTTAAGCAAAACTTAACTAAATGTTAGTTTTATTAAATTATAATAAATTTATGTGAATGTTAAAATACATTTAGATGTAAAAACAAGGAGGAAATACACATGACGAAAAGAGTAGTTGTGATTACAGGTGGAGCAAGCGGAATCGGTAGAGAAACATGTCTGAAGTTTGCCAATAAAGGAGACCGGGTTGTCGTCGCTGACTTCAATGAAGAATTGGGTAATGAAACGGTCGAGATGATTCGTTCTAACGACGGCGAAGCCATCTTCATTAAAACGGACGTTTCCAAGCATGAAGACGTAACCAGCTTAGTGGAAAAAACCGTTGAAGAATACGGAAGAATAGATATCATGTTCAACAATGCCGGAATCGGGTCACCTACACCTGTTCTCGATATGAATATGGATTCTTACCATAAAATCATCGATATCAATCAACACGGCGTAGCATACGGCATCATGGCAGCGGCTAAAAAAATGAAGGAACTGAACATTAAGGGGGTCATTATTAATACGACTTCTGTATTCGGGGTCCTGGCATCACCGAACACCTTTGCCTACCATGCTACAAAAGGAGCCGTCAACATGATGACGAAATCAGCGGCGCTTGAACTTGCACCTTACGGAATTCGTGTCGTTGGTATCGCGCCGGGAGTCGTGGACACTCCGATCATCCAAGGCTATAAAGACCATGGCATCATTGATTCCATGAAGGCGAAGGTCATGGGGAATAAACTGACCCAGCCTGAACAATTGGCTAATGCGGTTTATCTGCTTTCGTTGGAGGAAGCGGATGCGATTAATGGTAGTGTTGTGATGGCGGATGAGGGGTATGCTTCGTTTAAATAATTCGCCACTGGGACATGTCCCTTGGGCAAAAAGCGTGACGAAAATAGCTAATGGGTCACTGACCTAGTAGCAGTCATTTCTAAAAAAGGAACCAGTAGGACCTGAACTTCTGGTTCCTTTATTTAACTACCATAATATCCTTCGCACTCATTATAGGTGGATCAGAATCTAACGTATCAGCATTTTTCAAATATTCCACTTCCACTTTTTCACCTTTTTTGAGTTTTTCGTATTTATCCTTTGGAACACTAAACCATATACCCTCCTTTTTTGGGGAGATTTTTATGATTTCACCGATTTCTTTATCTTCTATTAAATCCTTAGAAACATTTTGAATGACTAATACTCTATTAAATTCATCATTTTTAGCACTAATCATTCCATCATAGTGTGAATTTAAACAGCCTGATAATAAAATTGTAACCATAGCTACTAGTATAATTGTTAATGTTGAGTTGTATCTCACTAATTCCCTCCTCTGCCCCTTAAGGAAATTATTCATTACCATTTTACTCCTACAAATAAAATTTTCCAACACACTATACCAGATATTAGATAAAGATATTTTTCCGTTTTCATATAAAAAGTTGTGTTGTTCCTACCCACTGAACCCAACCAGTATCTCCTGATTGTTTGTTCTACAGATGCGGTCACCTTTACTCCCTAGCTCACACCCAGTTTAGAATCCAATAGGATGGACACTGAAAAGGGTGAACCTTCTATAGTTTTTTTCTGCATTAGCAATCGTTCTCAACTTGCGATCTACTAAACACTCACAACTGTTGTTCTGTCACCTTTTCTGAATCTTCTACTATTCTGTTAAAATATAAACAATCGAACCTTCCAGGAGGTGGACCAATGGATTACTCAGTCATCGGAAAAAAGATCCGAGAATTGAGAAAGGCTGTCGGGATTACCCAAGGGGATCTCGCAGAAGGAATCTGTACTCAGGCGCTGATCAGCCGAATTGAAAATGGGGATATCTATCCCAGCGCCACGGCTTTGTACCAAATTTCGGTTAAGCTTGGAGTCGACGTTAACTATTTCTTTGAAATCGGGACGACTCCACGCCTCGATTACATATTAGAAGTGGAAAAACAACTGAGGCACCTTAGGATTTATCGGAAATACGAGGAAATGATGGAACTGGTCAAGAACGAGGAAAAGAATCCACTATTTTATAAGGATAATGAACTCCTTCAACTTCTTTGCTGGCACAAAGGGATTTATCAATTCGAAGTGAAACGGGATGCCGAAACGGCCTTTACCCTCTTACATAAAGCATTTCACCTCACCGCTCATCAGAAAAAGGCGATGTCTGAGAGGGAAATGGAGATCCTGGCGAGCAACGGTGCCATTCATTACAACAAACATCAATATGACGATGCCCTTCATTATTTTAAGCAAGTCGAAACGGCCATGAATACAACCGGACAACTACAAGATAAAAGCATTAAAACCAAATTATTTTATAATATCGCGAGAGCGCTGACACGCTTAGGAGAGCTTGAGGAATCATCGAAATACTGTCATATAGCCATCAAATGGTGCTTTGATGAGGAGTTGCTTTGGGGACTGGGGGAGCTTCATTATCAAATTGGCTACAATTATGAACTCAAGAATCAATACGAAGAAGCCCTTCCTTTTTTCACGCACGCTTTGCACATGTTTGAGCTCCGGAATGATGAGCCATATGTGGTGTTTCTTGCACCGAAGATTGAAGAGATTTCGGGACAGAGGGACAGGTCCCTTGTCCCAGATAAACAAGAAAAGACGGTGGATCGTTAATTCCACCGTCTCTTTTTAATGTGGGACAGGGTGTCTGTCCCCGTGTCCCACCCACATGCCTATATCCCTCTGCTCCCTCATATAGTAGAATATCAATTAAAAAAGGGGTGAACCGTTTGAAGAAAGTGATTTCATTGTCGTATTTATTCGGGGTTGTGTTTCTTTTGGCAAGTGCACTTTATTTTTTCGCTTCTAATTGGCAGGTGTTTTCGCGGCTTGAGAAGGTGGCATTGGCGGGGTCGTTGATTGTATTGTTCTATGGAGTAGCTTTTCTGTTGGAACGTGTGGTAAGGGGTACCCATTTCCTTTCAAACTGGATGCTGGTGAGCGGGGTGATTTCCTTCGGCTTGTCCGTTGCTTTACTCGGCCAGCTATACAATTCCCATGCGGACAGTTACTTGTTGTTCCTTGTTTGGTCCATTCCGGCCTTACTATTCAGCTTGTACACAAGGTACAGCGGTTTCTACGCGTTAACCCACATCCTCCTCCATTTGACGATTTATTTTTATCTGTTTCCTTCGTCTCCATTCGGGCACTGGACACTCGCCCATACGTGGATCGCGTTCGGAGTAGGAATCGTGAACACTCTCTTCTTTCTGATTATAAAGAAAGGCTACATCGCCTCCAAAACGCTTCTTTATTTGAGCCTGATTTCAGCCAATCTCCTTTTCATGGTCACGGCATTTGATAACGAGTATGCCGTTTTCTTCACCCTGTTTTATGTCGTTATCCTGGCACTGGGCGTGTACAGGTACTTTCATAAAGACACATCCACCTTCATCCTTCTTTCGATGTTTGGAACAGGCTTTATCATCATCAAGATGTTCGAGCTGATGGCCCGGTATGTGTCCAGCCTTTTCTTTGTCGGACTCCTGTTTGCTGCCGTTCTGTTATTAGCTGGAAGTGTTTTCCTTGTGAACTATTTACGGAGGCATGCCTCTTCCCGTCACTGGACGAAGACCATCTTCGTCGCAAGCGTCACGACCATCGCCTCTGTTTTCATCGTGGCGTCCGTTTTCGGTCTGCTTTCACTTTTAATGGTTGATGTGTCAATGGTCGGGATTATTCCTATTCGCCACGGTCCTTCTTGTCATTCCCAGTACGCTAACGAGCTGGCCGTCCCCTGTCAAGTATTCACTCATGATGACCGGCATCGTCATCGGGATGATAGCCAGTGCCGTTGAAAATTTTTCGTTTGTGATGTTTATCGTTCTTGCCTTTGTGTTTTATCTTGAAAAACGGGCCGCTGCGAAGATGGTATTCTATCTTTTGTTTCAATTGAACCTGGGGATCTTCCTTGGGCAAACGGTGGAATTGGGCACCCATCCTCTCCTTGTCGTGATGGTGCTCCTGAATATGGCCGTTTACCTTGCTACTTATAAAAAGCATGTCCTCCAATATGGAGCATTTCTTATTGGATTTCTTGCCTTCTTCTCGTTAACAGCTATCGATCTTTCGTTCACGCTTCATATGATCTATAACGCTCTATTCTTTCTGATTACAACGGGGTGCGTCTATTATTTCAAAAAACAGGACCGCACCTTCTATTGGGTTTCGTCCCTGATCTTCTGGTTCATGCTCATCGTACAGCTGTATTACGATCTGGCCTGGAAGCTCGTCCATAAATCCCTGCTCTTAGCCATATTAGGCATCATCTTCGTCGGGGTGGCTGTTCACCTGGACAGGAAGGCCAGTTCAGATTCGCAATCGCACTCAATCCTTGCTGGGAAAAAGCTGGGGATCCTCCTCATCCTATGCCTTCAAGGGGGATGGATCGGGTATCAGGTCTATTCCAATGAAACCCTTTTACAAAACGGGGAAACGGTCATACTGGATCTTCAACCTGTCGATCCGAGATCTCTTCTGCAAGGTGACTATGTGGAGTTGAACTATGCGATTTCCCAGCTTGAAGATACGTCCATCGATGAGAACGGTCCCGTTACCATCGTGTTACGTCAAAATGCACAAGGCATCCATGAATATGCAGGTGTTTATAAGTTTAAAGGGAAATGGAATTCTCCTTACGACAAGAAACCCGGCGATGTCCTCCTGAACGGAAAGGTAACAAGCTCTTGGAATAATAGCGCTCAAATCACCTATGGAATCGAACATTTCTTCATCCCGGAAGGAACGGGGATGGATGTGGAAGGGAAAGTGAAGGTTGCTGTGGTGAAGGTGAGTGATAAGGGGGATGGGATTTTGGTGCGGTTGCGGTAGGCCAAAGGAACAGGTCCCTGTGTTACAAAAAATATTGGTTAAGCTATACGAAAAGAACCATTTCAGGACCCATTGCCGTCAGGTAGAGTGGGGACGGTTCCTACTCTACCCTATAAAATACCACTTTTTCCATATTCAAAAAGTTGAGTGAGAACCGTCCCCGCCCAACCATACTCGAGAGGAGATCGGAACCTAGCCCTTGTTTAATTAATGGCCTTTGGAAAGTCCTCCTATTTCATATAATAATGCAAAAAGTAAAGTTGGAACCGTCCCCGATCAACCCCTTTTTCAGTGGTCTCGAACCGTTCCCATGCTTCCTGTTTCCCTATTCAATTTTCTTTCCTTCTCCAGAAAGTATTTTTAGTTGGTCATTTTCGCTGCCGAGCTTGTATGTAAGTCGATATTTGCTGTATTGTTCTTCTCCGTTTACGCTTTCTTCTGCACTTATAATCGTGATGACTGTGAAGGTGGAACCATTGTCTGTACAGGTTATGTCATCAATCGTTACGGAATCAGTTTGCAGATAACCGCTGCGAAAGTCGTCAAAGGCTGTTTCTTTTTGCCACTGACTTCCTAATAATGAATAAGCTGTTACATAGTCTTGATAGTTAATGCTTTCATAGAAATAATGAACGACATACTCTGCAACCTCAGTGTTTAAATCTTCTTGATATTCTTGTTCTTCAGCTGCAACTTCGGGCAGAGACGTTAAAGGGGATTCTGACCACCCTTCAATCAATGAAAGGACGTTTTTCATCGGGATGCTGAAACCTATCGATCCTTGCTCGACTCCTGCTGAATTAATGCCGAGGACTTCACCGGTTTTCATGTCCACTAATGGACCCCCACTATTACCTGGTGCAATGGGTGCTGAAATTTGATATACATCTTCATAATGATAAGGGTCCAGATCGAAATCCCGTTCAACTCCGCTGATAATACCTGTTGTGACAGTATTTTGCAGACCCAAAGGACTTCCTAACGCTAATACTTCTTCCCCTAGGTCTATATCCTTTTGGCTTACCTTTAAATAAGATGAATCGGCAAGTCCAGGCACTCGTACGATGGCTACATCTGTATCTGAACTGATTCCAATTACCTTACCGTCAAACTCTCTTGAATCGGCTGTTCTAATTTTCACATCCGATGTATTTGCAACGACATGAGCATTCGTGACAATATCTCCTTTTTCATTATAGAGAAAACCAGAACCTATTCCGTCGGTGGATTCGATTTTCACGACAACCTTTTGAACGTCCCGAATAATTTCTTTAAGCTCTTTTGTCATTTCTGGTTTGTTGTCTTCCTTTTCGCTTGTGACCATTGCAATGGCCGATTGTGCTTTTAATTGCTTTGGAATCTCTTTATTGATCCAATACACAGAAAAATTCTCCACCCATAACCATTAATGAGGTGAGAATGCTCATGATCCAGCCTGCTTTCATCTCTATCACCCTTTCCTATTCCAAATACCATGTGATGTTATCAACTTCTACAGTAGGTGCTTCATCGTACACCCCGTAGACGGATTCATTAAACAGAGCTGTCGCCCCTGAAGTAATGGAGTACGGATATGTAGAGGTATATCCCGTCGTCAGAAGACTTCCATCTGAACCATATACAGAGTATTCAATCTCAACAGAGTAGATAGAGGTAGTAGCAACGTTCTTAATTTCGCCATAGAAATGGACATCTCCATATTCATCTACTTCCGGTTCAATGGAAACAATTTTGACTGCCTCAGTGCGATTTTTCAAATCTTCTTTTGCTGCTATCTCCATCGCTTGCTGTATCCGTTCTTCTTCCGCTTTTTCGAAAGAACTCTTCTTTTGTTGAATCGTTTCTTTTAGGGCCGTTAATGCTTTGTCCTCGTCTGAATGAGACAACGCTTTA
>CAWBBM010000015.1:0-32319 GCA_963787015.1 uncultured Bacillaceae bacterium | reverse complement strand
GCTATTAAACAATCGTTTACCTTCTTTTTAACCATGATTTCTACCTCTCAGCTGTTTAACCAAACGTTTGTTTAATATGGCGGGAGTCCTTCGCTATTATCCAAGTGAAGTCCCCTATTTACTCTTCTTATCATCTAGAAAATCAAGCCCTCTAGTCTTATTTTCTATAATTTCACCATTTCCAAAGTCATAGTCCTGACCACCAAAACAATAATACTTTGAAAAATGGCGACCTTGTGTATCTATTCTCTTTAAACAATAATTCCGCTAAATTCAGATATTAGAATTCATGCAAAAAGAAGCACGAGATTCCCCGCGCTGCCAATGTGAAATCATGAGTTGACACCCTCTAATGCATAGGACCAATATCTCTTTCATCCTGAAGTGAATCCATATTATTTAGATGAGTTATCCCCTTTTCAATGGGAATATGACTTAAGCTACCTAAGCTAATTGTTACTAATAAAAGTATTTTAATGATTCCAGTTCTCATGTCTTTTCCTCCTAAATTTTTCAAAATCTATATTACTATAGCAGAATGCCGAATTTCCTGTTTCTTTCAATATCGTAGGTTAATACAAAGAAATTAGTAATTAAGTCTTTATTTATCCAGGTTTTTATAATATTATAAAAATAATTATAATATTTGGTATTTTTTAGGTTGGAGTTGATGATGAATGGAAGAGTTTCGGAAAACCTTAGGGGAGAAGATTCAATTTTTACGCAAGAATTCTTTTATGTCTCAAAAAGACCTGGGTGAAGGTATTTGTACACAGGCCTTTATCAGCCAAATCGAGCAAGGGAAAATTGCTGTTTCAGCAGAAGTACTCTATCAATTATCAAAAAAGCTTGGTGTAGATACTAGTTATTTTATGACTCATTAGATACTCCAAGGAATGACTATATAGATGATGTTATAACCCTTGCAAGAAGATATATTAATAATCGGGAGTACCAAAAACTTGCCGGACTCATTAAAACGGAGGAGAACAGTCCATTATTAAAACAAAAAAATTATCGCCAATTTATTCGTTGGAATAAATCAATCATTGCCCTCCATGTGGTAAAATAATTGAAGCGGCATTACACCTAGTAGAGCAAGCATTAAAATTGAAAGAAGCTTCAATCAATACAGATCCCTCAGAGAAATTGAAATACTCATTACAAAGGGAAACATTTTAATAGAGTTAAAAAAATTAAACAAGCCATTACTACATTTGAAACAGCAAAAATGTATATAAATTCTAGCATCCCGACAAGTTCCCCCAAGATTTATACTCGTTTATTCTTTAATTTGGGCGAGCATTATTTGAATAAACAATATGAGAATTCATTAAGTACATCCGTTCAAGGTATTTTATATTGTAAACAGCAAAAATCAACTTACGGATTAGGGGAACTATATTATCAGAAAGCCATGTGCATGGAGAAACTGGAGACGTATTCATCGGCTGCTGAGAACTATTTAATTTCCAAGTTTATTTTCAAGCTTAATGAGGATGATCATTTATCTGAAAAAGCCGCAAGTTCATTTGATGACTTAATCAAGGAACATGAGGCAATTAACCAACATCTTGATATTTTTAGTTTGCTTTAATTCGGCACACACAATAAAGGAGAATCTTCAAATGAAGATTCTCCTTTTGTGCTACATCATGCCCAGGAAGCTTTACCGATATAGTTCTCATCCCAATCAATGGACCCAGACCATGCGATGGAAAGTCCTCTCCCTGATAATGCTCCTTTTCCAATACCATAAGCTACCTTAGATACAAATCCAGTTCCATACCCTGCTGCAGTCCCAATAATCCAACCATCGGTCCTCCAACACCTTTAGCATAGCGGATAACCTTAGAAATAACTGCAGCACCAGTAGCTCCAGCAATAAGAGCACCCGGAGATAGTGCGATGCTCGCAGCGATTCCTCTACATTGGCTGGCAGATAAATACGCACCCCCGTCGAGATATTGCATCTCCTCTTGTTCTAACTCTACATACTTTTGCGGTAATACTAGTTCCATGATAATTCCTCCTTGGTTCTCTAAATTTTTTATATAAAGTACCGAAGTACGATATACCCTTATAAGGTATCAACCCATTCCTAACTTGAGTGGTGAAAGTTCTCTTTTGCCATACGATGAATATAGTTTTTAATCGTTAATAGACTCAGGCTACCAATCAGAAGAGCGGAAGGGTTAGGGAAAAACGAAAACCAAACCATCGAAATGGCATAGCATCCATAGTAAGAGGAAATCGCAAATAACGTTTCCTTCTTGGAAATCAATTCGCTTTTGAGAAATTCCGTTTTCAATTGTTTCATAGGATTTACAGAAAATATCAATATCAAGATGACCACTGACGAGAATAGAAATAATCCTCCGCGTAAAGACCGCGATACAATAGCCATAAAAGAAATAGTCTAATCGGTTCACCATTTTCATCAAGGGAGTGCCTTTTAACGAGTCGCCCATTTTCAGAAACTGTTTTAGTTCACCTGAATAATCAAAACCTTTCCTCAGTAAAGAGTCTTTCAGTTTATAAACCAATATGTTTGTTAGGATAAAAAGGGCTGCCATGATGCAAATAAGCAGTAACAGGCTGCTGGTGACTTCATAAACTGAATGCCCAAGTGGCAAATAAATGACGACATTTAAAAGTAGCAGAAAGACAATTGCATAAGCATATCTCTTCTCTGTAGAAAATTCTTTATTGAACGTCACCACTGAAAGCATTGCCGTCATACCTATAAACAATGCCAGAATGATTAACGTGAATAGTACTTTTACAATATTGGAATCAGTTGAATTGTTTGGTATCAAACAAATGTATATTAATAAGCTAATATAAAATACGATGTGAAGTTTTGTTAGGATTTTCATAGTCCATCCATTCCTTTTTGAGTATGTCATGACCATTTCGTTTAAAGCTTTCTAAAATTCAGCATCTTTAATAACCAGTCAGAATAGGTCTCTTTCTTGTAGATGACCTTTGCTTCCACAGGCATTGAATGAATTACCTCACGACGTTGCCATCATGAGCAACTAGTTCTGTTTTCTTTAAAGAAATCACACATTTATAGAAAACGAGATTTCCTTCGCTCGTTTCTTGCGTTAATGTTCCAGAATCTATGGATGTGACATCCCCTTCGATTGTTCCATATTTTTGAATGTTGACTCCCTGTATGGAGAGCTTTACCTTGTCACCTACGCGGATCATAGAAATATCCCGAGAGTCAATAAATGCTTCGACCTCAAGTTGGTCCTCCCCATTTGAGACTTGAGCAATGACCTGGTTCGCCTGGATGGTCATCCCCAGTTTCATTGGGACTAAGTAATGTACAATCCCACTTTTATTGGAAATAATGGTTAGGGAAGACTCCTGGCCAGAATAAATGGACATCTGTCCTTCTAATTCAACAAGCTTTGATTTAGTAGAGGCTCTATTAGAACCCAGTTCGCTCTTCAATTGGGACAAGACCTGTTTAGACTGTGAAGCAGGATCTTTTTTTGCTGCTCAAACTGACTTATTTCATCTGTGACCCCTTCAATTTCACTTTCCTTTGCTTCAATCTTCCCTTTTAGTTCATCGATAATAAAGGTGGTGTTTTCTTCTGATTTATCAATAGTGTTTAATTCTTTTTTAAAACTGTCTAATTCATCAAGGATCTTCCTTTTTAGCATACTTTTTGCTTATCTGATCATTTAAGCTGTTCTTCTCAAATTGGTCGGTATGTATTTGGAGTAAATAATACTCCACTTTCCCATAATATTCTTGTTCGATGCCGGAATCCTTCATGATATTCTTTTGTTGGTTCAACGATTCTTCAAAGCGGTCAAGCACCTTATTTTTTTCTTTCAATTCATCTATTTGCGATTGTATTGCTGATTGCTGTAACCCTTCTTGGCCACTTGAGATCGTAAAGAGCACATCTCCTTCTGAAACGGCCTCTCCTTCTTGTTTATTGATTGTAACGATTTGCCCATTTACTTGTGATGAAATAAATTGATCGTCTTTCGAAATGACTGTTCCTTCTGCCCTTACAAAGTATGGCTTTGTTAACACGGTCGAAAAATATGTAGTGAATACAAAAACACCTAAAGTAAAAGCAATAAAAATCTTCAAAAAATTTGGTGGGGTCTTGTCGAAAAAGATTCTGGAATCTTTAAGGTCACTTTTGTTATAAAGCTGCATGTTGAAGTACCGGCCTAAAAATATCCACTATCATTTCTTCTTGTGTATTTGAGACGAATACATTATATATTTCACCATTTGAACTTAGGTCATTTTCATACATAAAGAGTTCTAATTTAGAGTGTGCAAAAGGTAAATTTTCGGGTTTTCCTTCATAGCGTACATAAATACAATGATCACAATTATATTCACTTCTCACCTTGAATTTATCTTTATATTGTAGATAGTCATGTGCCTGTATGATGACATCATAGTCATACTTGACGGTTCCATCTTTTTGGATATTAGATCCTACCAGTCTCGTAATGAGCGGTCCAAACATCTGTATATTTAATACTTGCGTATAGTTAATGAATTTCTGAATATTGGCTTCAAGTTTATCCAATTCTATATTTCGAATTTCGAAAATGATTACTTTCTTTAATAGTAGTCGTTTGTTTTCCTTTACTTCCAATTTAGACATACTCAATCTCCTCCTGATCTGGAATGATTATAGTCGACGGAGTATTTACCCCATGCTGTAATCGATTCAACTCGGCATATTTCCCGTTTAATTGCATCAGTTCTTCATGTGTCCCTTTCTCCAGAATCTCTCCATTTTCAATAAAGCAAATGACATCGCACTCAACGATGGTGGACAATCGATGCGCAATAATCATGACGGTTTTATCGCGCTTTTGTCCGAAAATCAATTCTTGGATTCTTTGTTCACTAAATGAATCCAAATTAGAAGTCGCCTCATCGAAGATATAGAGATCAGGATCTGAGAGTAAAGCTCTTGCAATGGCCAATCTTTGCTTCTCTCCTCCGGAAAAATTGTTGCCAGACTCTTCGACAAATGTACCATAACGATTTTGCAACTTTTCAATAAATTGATGTGCACCGGACTTTTTACAAGCTAATACCATTTCTTCATAGGTAGCCTTGGTGTTACCAACCTTTAAATTATCCATTATGGTACCTGTGAATAGCTCAATATTCTGTGGAATATAGGCAATTTTAGTTCGCAAATAATTGTGATCAATATCAGCAATATCATAATCATTTATGGAAATTTCCCCTTCATTCGCACTCATGAACTTCAAAAGCAATCGAGTAATCGTACTTTTTCCCGCGCCGCTTTCTCCAACGAAGGCAACACGAGAACCCACCGGTACCTTTAAAGTGAAGTTTTTTATGACAGGAGGCCTGGATCCATATGCAAAGGAGACGTCATTAAATGCGATCTCCCCATTTAGACTGATATTCGAAATTAACTCCTTCTTATGATCTTCACGATCAAGAGTCATAAGCTCACTTAAACGTTTCATGGCAATCTGAGCTTCCTGAAAGGTTAATTGAAGGGATACAAGGTTTTGAACCGGTTCTGTGAAATATGAGCTTAAGGTTTGAAATACTAATAAATCCCCAATCGTCATTTTCCCATCCATGATACTGATGGCACCAATTGCCATAAACACTAAATTTCCTAAGGAGCCAATAAAATTAGAAACAGAACCTTGAATATTACTGATAACACCTTCTCGATAATCGATTTTTAACGAGTGTACAAACTTTTCTTCAAGCTTATGAATTTTTTCTTTCTCATCATTCTGAGATTTCACTGTTTCAATATTCTTAATAGATTCGATTAAATGGGAGTTTAGCAATGCACCAGCTTCCATTTGCTCATAGTTCAGTTTTTTGTAGGGCTTCTTAAAAAAATATATTAGCAGAATATTAATCACAACCATGATTAACAAAACACCAAATAAAGTCGGATTTATCTTCCATAAAACAAATCCGGTTATCGAAGCTAACATGACATCCATAACTAAAGATATGGAGACTGTAGTGAAAATATCCTTTATCGTCATCGCATCCTGAAAGCGGGTAATAATGTCACCTACCTTACGGGTAACAAAAAACTGGTATGGCAGATGAATAATGTGATTATAATAACCCAGCAACAGGGGGATATCGATTTTCCTAGACAAATAAAGCAAGATGTGTTGACGAAAAGCGGTTAATATATTTTGAAATAAGGTAATCAGTCCAAATACTAGTAAAAAGATGTATAGACTATTCTTTAATTGATAGGGAATGATTTCATCCATCAGTACTTTAGGGAATAAGCTTAAAAGGATGCCTATAGCACTCAACAATAAGGAGGCAAGGATGATGAGCATTAAAAGTTTCTTTTGAGATAAGATGAGTACTTTAAATAAGTCGAACATTCCTGTATTTTTGTACGAAATTTTTTCAAAATCACTATTAGGTACCATTAATACAAGAATGCCTGTAAACAAGCTGTCAAATTCCTCAAATCCGAGCTTCATTAATCCCCTGTCAGGATCTGCAATCAAGAATCGATCATTTCTGGATAATTTATGGATGACAACAAAATGATTAAGACCTTCATCAGTTTTTATTTGCGCTATTGCAGGAAAAGTCATATCTCTTGTGATTTCGTAAGTCGTTGTTCGAATGGCCTTAACATTAAATTGAAGCTTCTCCAACCCTTCGACTATACCTTTGACACTGGTTCCATAGGCATCTGTTCCGATGATTTCTCTGATTTTCATTATGGAATATTCACATTTATACGTTTGTAAAATAGTCGAAATGGCCGCTGCGGCACAATCCGAAGCATCATGTTGCATAGTGCAAGGATAAGGTTTAAATAAACTCAACACTCTCCACCTCAGTCAATTGGTTGTTGGTCATTAACCAGCCCACCTTTATAAGATTTCAGGAGGATTTCATAACGCATAACACTTGCATTCATTATGAAGATAGATAATGCTCTTAATGTCCTTACCCATCATTACAAGTTCCTGTAAATACCTCTCTGGAATACTATAGCAGTATGACAAATTTCCTGTAATTTCGATTATAAGGAACTAGTAGCATTGTCACAGGGGAACGTTTCTTGATTCTGGGTATTTGTAAGAATGTATAAAAATAATTATATTTATTGGGATAATATGTTTATTTCCTTTGATACTGTTTGTGTAACATATAAAGATGTTACTGAACGGCAGTATTCACAAACATTGGGTGAGAAATTGATTGCCCATTTTAAGAACCTCCCGACGCTCAATATACCTTACATAATTCCAAATCCCGGAAACGGAATGTCTCGCCCATAATTCTCATACACTTAGAGAAAAGAAGGGAGCTGGTCTTAAGTGCTTGAGTGGAGTGCTGCCATTGCAGCGGTCTCGTTTACCATTCTCGTCATCTATTTGATTCTGACATTACGAAAAGTCATGGCAACACTTGCTGAAACGAAGGAGACTCTGTCTGACGCCCGGACAGCGGTAAACGGCATTACAGAAGAAGCAGAAGAACTGATTCATACAGCCAACCAAATTTCGGTTGATGTAAAAGGGAAAGTGGAGGCAGTTGATCCGTTAATTGAGTCCGCTCATGATATCGGGGATATGATACACGATGTGACAAGCTCAATTAAACGAACTGCGTTGCAAAAGAACAATCGAAAAACCATCCATCCGCAGGAAAGCAAGCCGGTTCAAATTAAATTGAAGTAAGCAAAAAAGAGGCCGGTTGATCCGACCTCTTTTAATTTTGGTAGGGATAGGAAGCCAACCTTTCTCCTCTACCCTCTCTTTAATCGCCAATTAACCTCTTTCATGTCAAACTCCCCATACCCTTGCATTCCCCCCCACTCCTTCATTTGCAAATGGTCAGGATGAGCGGGATCATGAATGATGGAAAGGA
The DNA here is from genome assembly GCA_963787015.1 of uncultured Bacillaceae bacterium. Classification (GTDB taxonomy): domain Bacteria; phylum Bacillota; class Bacilli; order Bacillales; family Bacillaceae_B; genus Rossellomorea. The sequence goes on along the minus strand of CAWBBM010000015.1, from coordinate 24,405 downwards.
ATCCATCGAATCCCGCTTCTCCCCCTACATCCTCAGGCGGGGCACTTCCTTCTCCGTCCAAACAGATTGGATAATTGACGGTGGAGTCGTCGACGATCTGCTCCACTTCAATCGTATGCTTCCAATCATCACCAAAGTCATAGGTATAAACGATTGTGGCCGGCAGGAACTGTTTTACTTTATGACCGGTTTCCATTTCCATCTGAACCCCTCTTTTATAGGAGAAGGCTTCTTCATCACAGATCAGTTGCAGACTTTCCTTTCGGGAACCGTCTGCCTTTTTCTCATAAATGGTAAAATCATGGAGGTGGCTGTTTTGCCATGAGAAAGCTGTCTGGATGGCTTCATGCAACGCGGTGAACGTGATGTTCACAGGTACTCTGATCCTCCGCCAAACAGAGTGGTGATCGAGTTCCAATGTGACCTTGAGTACCAAGGCTTCTGTATCGAAAACAGGTTGACCAGAAAATCCCTCGAGATCCTTATACATCACTTCATTTGGATGAAAATATCCTTTCTTTCCGTCTCCCACCAACACTGAACTGATCCACTTACTCATCTCTACTTGAACCATCGTGTCCGCATCCCAATAGTCTTCGGCAAAATGAATCCATTCACATGCTTTATTCAACCTCGCAACCTGTTTTCGGTCCTTCGTTTTAGCAAAAGTAAAATCGGTTGATGCTTTCAAATACTCTTCAATGATCTCTTCTTTGATGGATTCCGATTGAAGAACTTCACGAATAGCTTCCTGAATCAAGCGATCGATATTCTTTTTATCCTTAGCTTTCAGCCCGTAAAGGACAACCGCGTATCGGTTTTGATCATTTACAAACACTATGAACTTGTGCCTGCCGATCTTCAACAGATTTCCATGCCACGATATCAAAGGATTTCCTTCTTCAACCTGTTCAATAGGGGTCACTTTCAGTTCGTCGAGAAGTTTCTTGGTACATTGGATCAGCATAGGGACTCTCCTTTATGTAGTGAGATTAGATGTTGTTTTCTATGATTTTAACATGAATGGGAGAAAGAGACAGGTCCCTTGTCCCAGTTACCCTTTGGCACCCAGAGGACAGACTCATTTTGGGGACAGTGTACCTGTCTCCCCTTCCACAAAAAAGATTATCCTAGCACTCTAACGGGTATATTTGCTTATAGATGATAAACTAGAAAGGATGATTTGGTGTTAACGACGATTTCGTGGATTTTCTTGGGGATTGGGTTAATGTCATCTTTGGTTATATTATGGGATGTATCCAAGCACCCTCAAAAGATGAAGATTATGAATGTGGTGTGGCCGATCAACGGTTGGTTTTTCGGACCGATTGCCTTGTGGACGTACTTTAAGTGGGGACGGGTGAAGGCGAAGGATCTGGAGAAAGAAGACAATCGGGCAAAAGCGGCCAAAGTATTTGTGTCGACCAGTCATTGTTCGGCAGGCTGCTCCTTCGGTGATGCTGTCGGTGTTCCGATTGTAGCGATGACTGGGCTCATGATTGCCGGTTCCACGTTATTCGCTCATTATACGGTAGAATTCATACTGGCTTATTTCTTCGGTATCATTTTTCAATTTTATGCGATTTATCCCATGAATAAGGAAGCTGGAAAGCTCAACGCCTTCAAACAGGCTGTAAAAGCCGATTCTCTTTCCCTGATTGCCTTTGAAGTGGGGATGTTCGGTTGGATGGCCGTTGTCCATTATCTATTATTCGCTGAACCACCAAAGCCTTCTGAACCTACTTATTGGTTTATGATGCAGATAGCGATGGTTTTAGGCTTTCTTACCAGTTATCCGGCGAATCAGTTATTGATTAAGAAGGGGCTTAAAGAAGCGATGTGAGAATGGGGAGTCATCTCCCCCCACCCCTCTTCTCGTAATCGGGTCGGAGTCTGAACCCATTACCTCACCTCAAATAGCAACAAAGAGACTACCAATTCCATATAAAATTCTATACTTTCAACTTAAAAGGAATCATAAGTTAAACTAAACCTAACCTTAAATTTTATGGTTTATTTTCTCTTTAAAATTGGGGTGCATGGAGTCCTTATATATATAAAAAGGGAATGAATCCCCTTGTTTCTTCAAAACTCCGCCACAACCTCTTCCATCGACTGCTGCCCCATTCCGTCCACACCTTTGTCCTTATTTCTATTTGTTAGACGTTGGAAATGTTTTGTTGGATTCAAATTGACCATTTTTTCTTTAGAAAATGGTCTCACTATTTATTTAAACATTTGTTTAAGTGTATAAGAAGCATGATCACCACGCTAAGAGTATTTAATCAAACGTTTGTTTAGAAAAAGAGGGTGCTAGTTTCAATGAACACCGAAATGCCAATCAACCATTTGGAATCAAGACCTCGCAAACGCTACTAACTCTCTCTGAAGCTTTGCTTTCTCCTTCTCGAAATCATCATCTGCTCTATCACACACGTCATCCTTCTCTTTCCCAAACCACTCCGGAAGCATCTCGGTCCGAATAGGCTTCTTCCTTCTGCTTGTTCTCTTATTCTTCGATTTAAATGCAGCATCCTTTTCCCAGACCCCGGTAAGACTCAACACCCCATCCTTCAACCAGTTCCTTAGAATCGCTTCTACGTATCCCCAACTCACCTTTCCTTTTTCGACCGCCCGCTTCATGGCTTCCATAACCAGCTCACCTGATAAATTCCCACACCACCCCTTAATCTTCTCTTCTATGTAACTCCCCATCTGCCCAAATCCATTTTCAATGAAGAAGGCAAGTGCTCCCACATCATGGTCATCATTGGTTTTATTATTTGAAGTACTAGTTGAAGAACTCTCTGTATTTGTCTTACGCTCCAACGTAGGAGACCCCGCGTTTCCGGTGGATGGACCCTCCGGTGAAACGTCCTCCCTCTTACGTTCTGTCGTAGTTGGTGGGCAAAAAGAAAGATCAGCCACATTGATCCTCTCTTTCATTATCCGTCGAACGTTACAAGCAACCGGCTGCAGAAACATGACATTATTCAATAGAATACTTGAACTCGAAATCGTTCTGAACTCGCGAAGGAGGAGGTGATGATCCACCAGAAAATCAATCGCATCCTTCACTTGCCTCTTGGTAAACCCATAGGAATCAGCAAAAGCCTGATAGCTCTTTTGCAGCATATCCCCTTTGAATTTCGTCCTGGCACCGATGATCATTCCGCTGTCATCCCTGACCATTGTCGGTCGGTACCAATACACGATATCCGCGAGTAGGGCAATCGCGACAAAATGAGCCTTCCCGCTTGAAAAGGTGATGTTCTTATACCATAAATGAGGAACGATATTCCCCATGATTTCCAGTTCTCCAATTTGATCCGCTACCTGACATCCTGATTTCATGTTCTTTTCCACCCTTCTCTTCTATTCATCTCTTAAATAGGTGAAAAGAGTGAAAATGGACACCATTGGATGAACTATTTTTTCCAGGCACAAAAAGAAAGGTCTACTACTAGAAGGGAAAGCGGAACGATACTATGGTGAGAAGAAAGGTCATTTTAATAATGAAATTCATGTGTATACATAAAAGAAAAGCAAGAGATTCAGTCCCTACCTCGCTACTACTCTCACCTTCTCATGAAATAGGTGAAGATTATGACTGGGAGCTTGGAGAATCTAAACCTCAATATAGATTTATTATTTATAATGAAGATATACATTTCTCAGGAGAAATTGCGGTACTAGCTGCCAGGAAGCAAGAGAACCATCCCCTCGCTTCCCTCAAATGAATATAAAAATGTTGAAACTTATTTATACCATTCTCACTCTAATGGGCAAAAGGAGGGCAACCAGTGAATGAACTTAATCTTATTAAGAAGGCCATAAAGGGGAATAAAAAGTGTCTGCAGGAGCTTCTTGTTTTGCATAGTGATCAGTTGTACCGTACGGCGTTCTTATATGTTAGAAATCGTGAAGATGCTCTGGATGTGGTTCAGGAGGCATCTTACAAAGCTTTCAAGTCAATCAGCCAACTGAAAACTGAGAATTTCTTCTTAACCTGGCTAACAAGGATCCTGATCCATTGTTCGTATGACGTATTAAAACGCAAGAAGAAAGAGATTCCTAAAGACATTATGAGCGAGCGAGAAGTTGATAGAAGGGAACAAGATGTCGAAAGTCTGGACTTATTAGTGGCCATAAACCAGCTAAATGAGAAATATAAAGACGCCATCATCCTTTTCTACTTTCAGGATCTCCCAATAAGCGAAGTGGCCAAAGTCATGAACATACCTGAAAATACAGTGAAAACCCATTTAAGTAGAGGGAAAGAACGTTTGAAAAAGTTGTTAGGAGGAATGAATCATAATGGAAAAAAACTCATTTCAAAAAGCATATGAAAAAATTGAAGTACCGCAGGATGATGTTTTAAAAGCCATTCAGAATGGGATGAATCGGGCTGATTCTGATGCATTTAAAACGAAAAAGAAAACCAGAACAGTAGTATGGTCGTCAGTAGCCGCTGCCACCCTTTTCGTTTCTTCCAGCTTCATTTCACCCTCACTGTCGCATGTCATGGCGGATGTACCTTTACTGGGAAAAGTTTATGAAACGTTCAACGATTCCATCGGCAGAAGCTTACAATCCCAAGAATTAATAACGGAACTTAATCAAACCGCCAGCAGTGAAGGGATCGATGTCTCTATTACCAACGCCTACTATGACGGAGCTGTTGTAGGAGTAACGTTTAAAGCGAAAGGAAAAATGAACACAGAGGAAAGCGGTCAGGTCGCAGGGCTTTATGAAATCTTTGATGGAGATGAAGGAATTTCAGATAGTAAAGAACTCGTTCACATGGAACCGATAGATGATGGGTATATCGGCCACATCCAATTAAGTTATCCGAAATCAGAATTGCCATCGGACGTGACCTTCCCACTTGAATTCAAAACGATTGGCGGGAAAGAAGGAAACTGGAGGTTTGATGTCCCAATTACACAGCTACCTTATGAAACCGTTACGCTTGATAAAGAAAGCAGTGAAGAGCTGTCAGCTGTTAAGGTTCATTTTGACTCCATTATCTTGGGGAACGCATCGACCGCCATTAACTACACGGCAACATTCCCGGCTCAAGGAAAGCATGATCAGGTGAGGCTAGAAGTCTATGATGACAAAGGAGATGAAATGAACATCTCCACGGATGGGATTGACCTGGAAACGACGAAAAATAACGACCAATACATTGTTAAAGGAAGAAGTATCATTCCACAAGCTGTAAAAGAGCAAACAAAGTATCTAGAGATTCACCCGAAAGTAGCCATAAATGAAAAGGATCAATTTGTTCCGCTGAATACCTCAACACCTGTCGAAGTGAAGGCAGATAGACAGAATCTGGCTGTAGCGATTGAAGATATAACAGTTGATGGTCATACCCTTACAGTTGACTTCCAAGTGAACAACGGGGATGAGATGGACAGGGACTTTAACTTCTTTAAGGATTTTGCGCGAAATAATGTTATTTTAGTGAAGGAATCAGAAAAGGAAAACGATGATGAGCCTATCAAGCACTCAGTTCAAACCGCTCATAAAGATGAGCTTCGTTTTAGAAGTACATTTGATATTCGTCATATTGATGATTTTGACCTAAACAATTATGGCATGAGGGTTGCATTAGGGTCGTTAAGTGCGAATATTCCTGTTGAGTTAGATGAAGTGAAGGTTGATTTAGATTGAAGAGGTGGAGTGGGATTGGTTCCCACTCCATTCCTTAACCAAAAAAAAGAGATTATTTTATTCTCTATATAACTGTCTTAATTGGTGCACTCATTAAATCCGTCTTATGCAGAAGCTTTATTGAAAAAAACATGTTCATCCCCTTAAATTAAGTCATCAACAGTATAGGTTCCAAAATCAATCTTATCAGAGACTCCATGAGCATAATAGCTAATAACTTGAGGGCTTTTCTCTTCAATAAATGCATTAAATATGCTTTCTTTTAAATCATTAATAATTATGATAGTTTGAGCGAAAATCCCCTCAATAACATCTTCATTTTGTAAATATTCTGCCTCCATATATGCAGCATATAGGCCAAAAACCCCTATATTATCTTCTTCTTCTCCATTACCGAACATTAGGCTACTAAGGGTTACCAATGGTTGGACAGTATTTGATGTCTTACGTTGATAATAATCGTTTTCCAGTTCAATAAATTCCATCCATTCAATCACTTGATCTCTGAGCGGTTCTAAATCAGTAATGACTGAATCAAGTAAATAAGAGGTGAGGAGAACCGTCTCCCTGCTTACCGATTATTCATCAGTAGTTAAAAACTTTTATTGGCAAATGTAGGTGAGTTATCTATTATAGAGAAAGAAATAATGAATATTTTTTATTAGGTAATTCAAAGAAAAGGTGAATAGATATTGCTGAATTTCATTAAAGAAGCTACTAATGCTGTTGTAACAAAAAACGAGAACTTAAAGAAAATTGATGAAGCTAGTATCGATTTAGCATCAATACAAGCCAAGACAAGAGAGGCTATCCATAGGTTAAATGGTTTAGAAAACCAACTGAAAGAAGCAGAATTTAAAATGAGTAAAAAAAAAGAACAATTGCATACACTTACGGGCCAGGTTGAATTTCTTGCTGCTGAACAAGGGAATAAATTAGCTTTTAAATTTAAATTAGAACAAGAAATCAACAGTTTAATCAACAAAAACAAAGAATTAAGTACACAAAATAGTTTATTGGATGGTGAAATAAAAAAGAAGGAAGCAAAAAATATATTATTGGAACGACAGCTTAACGAGTTGAATAGAAAGAAAATAGAAATTGAAGAAATTAACGAAAATCCTGTTTTAATAAGAAAAAAGAGTATAGGCAGATTATGTAGTGTTCTGAAACAAGTAGATGAAAAATATAAGGAGTATGGATGTTACGATGAAAATGTCCTTCGTGCTTCAACTAGCTTTGAATATCCATATATAGTGGATTTAAATCACGAACAACATAAAAAAGAAGGAATTATTAAGAAACTAGAGGAATTTTCAGCTCTTAAGCAAGATAAAGAATTGGATGAATTAATGGTTAAGTTTAATGAAACACATAATTGCTTTGACTTGGTTATCCCAGAGGTAATAGATTATTTAATCTCCTGTATCAAAGAAGGTGGAGATGATAACATTTGGATTCATCATACCAACTATATGAATACCAAAGTAAACGCTTGGAATTTTTACACCAAGAATATTTCGGTATTTTTCAAGTTACTTATGAAAAAGGGTTATCAAGTAAAAAGAAATGAAAAGTTCTATTTAGCCTTACTCAAGGACGTAGCTTTGAAAAAAAATTATGAACAATTAGCTGACGAACTTTATCCCATCCTTCAATTAGACCAAAATGAAAAAAGTATTGAGGACGCTATACATTTGTTCATAAAGATAGTAGACGAGCAAATATCCGAGTTTAAATACCTAGGATTTCTTCATACATACTTGGTTGAACAAGGTTTAATAGATGAAAGCTATAACCTTGTTGATATATTCGATCTAGTAAAAGCTGAACAAGAACACTATGAACTACTTAAATTAGAAAATGAGCTTTTTAGTGAAAAAGGTATAATTGAAGAAAAAAAGATCACGTTAGAAGATATTGAAGTAATGTCTGGTGAGGAGTTTGAACATCACTTAGTAAAATTACTACAGCATTTGGGATTCCGAGCTAAAGTAACCAAAGCATCGGGTGATCAAGGTGTTGACATCATTGCAACTAAATCTGGTAAAACTTATGCTATTCAGGCAAAACGGTACGCAGGAGCGGTTGGCAATAAAGCTGTGCAAGAAGTGGTATCAGGTAAAGAGTATTACGGTGCAGATGTTTCCTGGGTTATCACAAATAGTACTTTTACACCATCTGCAAAATCATTGGCTGGTAAGACAAACACACTGCTTTGGGATGGAAGTAAATTAAAAAATATAATTGATATAATGGACATATAACTCGCCTAAATAATGGTTATTTTTCTTATAGTGCATGAAAAAAAGACTATCGAATGGATAGTCTAAGTAAGGATCGCATACCGTTTACTCGGCCCAATCCTAAAAGAAAAATAAATATGAAAATTTCAAGGAACTCTATAATCCTCTATTTTATTTCAAATTATTAAAAGGATTACCATCAGGGTTACTTCTTATATAACCGCCGCCTTGCTCAAGGGTAGTGTCTATAGAGGAATTTCCATCCCCATCCCGGAAATACCCTTTCACTAAAGTTCCATCCTTACGAATGTAGGGATCTACATAGTGAGGTTCAACAAAGTGTATGTTGTCGGATCCTAGGTGTAATGGTTTAAATTCAAATTGATTTGTATACTTCAACGAATCAGAATAATGATAGATATCGCCGTGAAAGTAGATTTAAATAGAAACTTACGATACAAGTATTTAAACATTCCGTTAGTGTTTGTCAGCAATCGGAATGGTGAAGGTATTTCAGCACTGAAAGCGTGCATCCTATAAGGAGTATTCTTCAGAGGTAATAGCTGATCAATTCCCTAGAGGTCCCTCCCTCCCAGAATTAATTAAGAGACTAGGGGATTAATTCACTAGTCTCTTTTAATGTAGGGACAATGCGCCTGTCCCCCTCCCCCTATTTATTTACATTCGTTTGTGGAATAAAGTATCTAAACCCTTTGACTATTACCCCGTCACCAGCAGACTCAAAGTCAAAGTCAAACTGAGGAACTCGATGAAAGTTCATTTTTGTATATAAGGATAATACATTTTTCATAAATTCAGCTGTATGCAATTATACGGCATTGTATCCCTGATTAGGTGAGGAATTTATGCAATGTTGCACAAGGGATTTTCCTATTCCCTTCTCTCTCCATGCATGATCAACCGAGAGCATTCGAATCTCAGGATAGTCTGGTGCATTTGAAGACCATTCATATGCTTCGATCTTACCTGGTAATAGAACGATACTCCCTACGATATGTCAACATATTTCAGCTGCAAAAATTTCTACACCGGGCATTAAGTCATTATCAGATGATAAAGTCCCTTTCAAAGCATCCCAATGTTCTTCTGATACTAAACCCTTGTATTCTTCATAACATTCAACTCTTTTAATCCTTACTTCTTCAATTTCATCTTTATTCATTCTCCTAATGATCAAGTGCTCCATCTCCTTATCATTTGAAATGATTATAGTTGGGCTATACAGTTCTTTGACATAGTGGATAGACTACAGTTTACAATAATCGCTTTATAGCTTCCCGGTTGTGAAAAAATTCCATAAAAATTTCTGAAGTTCAAGATGGAGTTCTTCAGACAAGTTCAAAGTATGAACCTTCCCTATATGAATGCACCCTTATCGTGGCGCAGGAACCGTCCCCTCGCCCAAAGGAAAATATAGTTATTTTTTGAATATATTATGATACAATACTAAAGTACTATAACTAAAGAAGGAGGAATGCAGAGTGAAAGCACGGTTGCAAAACGAAGCGGGAGTTACAAAAGAAGTGAAGGTCGGTTTCAGTTGGACGACTTTCTTTTTTGGATTTTTCCCAGCCCTTATTAGAGGAGATTTAAAATGGGCGGTCATTATGTTTCTTACAGCCGCCATCGTAGGTGCCTTTACATTTGGATTTGGGGCGTGGATTCCAGGTATCATATTCTCATTTGTATATAATAAAATCTTCATTAAAGATCTTCTTGAAAAAGGCTACCGACCTGCTGATGAAACCACCAGAAGTGAACTACAATCCAGAGGAATCATCTCCGGTTTGTCAAAAGCAGTTTAATAAGGGACGGAATGATCTTTCGTTCTTATTGCCGCTCCGATTTCTCACTGGAGTGGTATTTTTATGGCCCATTTATTAATCATGGATCTATGACACTACTAAATTATTGCGTAAAGGAGACTTGAATCTTGTCTAGTAATCTTCAATCAAAATTAGGTGAAGGCCTGTCCAAATTTCAGGGTGGCATTGAACAAGGAAAGCTTAAGTTACAAACCGTACAGGAAATCAATAAACTAAAGAAAGACATTCATGATACTTCTGTCAAAAAATCGAAAACACTGCTTGAATTGGGGCAGAAAGTGTATAAAAAAATCAGGATCGGTGAAATCCAAGATCAAGAATTACTTGATTTGACCTCTACCTTAGTCGATATGGATCACGTAATCTATAAGACATCAAGAAAAGTGAACGAACTTTCAAGCCAGCCAGGTCAAGAGAATGCCATTATCTGCCCGGCTTGTGAAACACCGAATGATTTGGACTCGAAATTCTGTGGGGGCTGTGGAGTGAATGTGGAACAAAGGGTGGAAATCGAGCCTGAATCGACCAATGGATGCCTGCACTGTGGAGAACAAATTTCCCCGGATGCGAATTATTGTCATTGCTGTGGGAAAAAGGTGTCTATCTAAAGAAAGGAGGCTGAGAAACATTGTACTGTAAAAAGTGTGGAACAAAGAACACAGAAGGTGCTCTCTACTGTATTAACGATGGTGAAGCATTAGCGATACATAATGAAAATGTCCTAACCTATCAGGAAAACATCCGATACTGCATCCATTGCAGTCACGAAGCAATCACTGGCGCCCTTTACTGTCAGCAATGCGGCCAGACATTAAGTAAAGTAAAGGAAACGCAAGATACCCGTGGACCGAATCGATCTGCCCAGCCGCTTCTTGGAACTGGTGCCAAGGAAACTCGAAAATTTATAGACATGTTTTCTGATACGAACATTCTGAAGAAACTTGCTCTGTGGAATGGAATATCCTTGGCGGTGCTCTTCATCATTTCACTCATAAGTAGTTCTGTCATAAATGGATTCTTGAGAGATTCATTCCGCGGTGACTTTGGACCGATGATCGATGGGGTTAAGCTGTTATCGTTTTCGGATATTTTTATGATCAGCCATATGGCAAGCGTGGAGTACAGTGCACGTGCCCTACTATTCGAAGGTGTACTGTCAACGACAAGCGGATTATTCTTCCTGTTAGTCATCCCGGCAATCGTATTAATCATCACCGGGTTCTTAATGAACCGTCATGCTGGAAACAATGTAATTGAAAATCTGAAGCTTTGCCTTTCTTTTTCCATCATGTATGGCCTGTTGGTAGGAATTTTCAGTATTTTTGCCGGCGTATCCATGGATATTTCGGATCCAACCGAATTACTGGGGGACATAACCGTAAGTGCAGATTATCCTTTCATAGAAAGTATGTTTAACGCTATTATAATCAGTATGATTTTTACAAGTATAGGCTCTATATTCTCGTTACATAACGAACAGCGTTCAACCAATGATCAATTTGGCCTTTCGATTTCCAGAGCCATTCTCCATTCGATGATCGGGTTGGTCCTGATGATGATTGCAGGTTCGATCTATGTTTCATCAAATGATGAAGTAACAACGGACAATCTTGCAGGTGACGTCCTAATAGGAACGCAAGCAGGAGGCTACCTGTGGAATATTGCCCAATTTCAGACCCTGAAGTTTGATCTGATTGCAGATGGTGAATCAGTGAAAGCCAGCTACTCACTGATTGGCGGGCCAAAGGCATCGGAAGGGGATGATGATGCCCTGACTGAGTTTTTTGACGGGTTCAATTGGATTTGGATGTTAGTGCTTATTCCAATCGCTCTCCACTCGTGGGCAGGGAATCTATTTCGCAAATCATCCCATGGAAACATACTATATGAGCTGGGAGTCTATGCCGTTACCTTTGGAATCGTCAACGCCATAATGGTTTCCATATCGAAACTTACCATCGATACGAATTTCGATGATGTATTTACGGTCACGCTTGGATTTTCCATCATTGGGACGTTTATCTTCAGCACACTCCTTGCATTTGGAATCAGCTATGCGGCAGTGATGGTGACCAATCGTCAGACCAGCCATCAGGCGCCGTTTTCATCATGAACAAAGCGAATGGCTGTCTCTGGAAGACTGGAGACAACCATTCGTTTTCACTAAACATGTAAAGAAGAGGAGAAATCATTGTGAAATTTTGTACTTCCTGCGGAAAGAAAGTTCAAGGCAACACCTCCCACTGCAACAGCTGTGGGGCTAACATACACGGGAAAGAAACACACACCAAAAGAGAACCCAGTATGCCTTCCCTTGCCTCTCTATCCTTAAAAACAAAAATCATCATCGGAGCCGCTCTGCTTTTCTTCATTGCCTGTATTTCGCTATATAAAGTGGGCGACTCCCTAACGGATAAATCAAACCTGATGGCTGATTTCGAGGAACACTTAGAGACAGGCAATATCGATGAATTAGTCAGTATTCTTGATTCAAGAAAAGACTCTGAAAAAGTTACAAAGAAAAATGTTCAGGCTCTTCTTACCTATTTAAAAGAAAACCCGGACCAAAAAGAAGGCATGATAACCCAATTACATAACAATGTAAAAACCGCTGATGCCCATACAGTTAAAGCCAATGATGATCTTGAGTCTCCCGACCAGCTGATCACATTTGAAAAAAGAGGGAAGAAGTTCCTGATTTACGACAATTATGATTTCATCATGGAGTCCTCTCCTATGATTGTTTACACAAATTACGACGACCTTCGTTATTACGTCAACGGAAAAGAAATCAAACCTGAATCCGGAGAAGGCGATAGTGTCAATTTCGGGACGTTCATACCTGGAACGTATAAAGTCAAGGCAGTCCTTACTTCCGATTTCGTGGAGTTGGAAAAGGAAGTCGATATTCAACATGTCGGACCAACGGACACGGATCTTTTCTTCGACATCGACTATACAACAATCCATACGAATAGCGAAGGTGCCTCTGTGTGGGTGAACGGAAAGGATACCGGGATGAAGACCGCAGAAGACAACACCGCTAAAATCGGCCCGGTTCTTACAGATGGTTCCATGGAGGTGCAAGTAAAGAAAGACCTGCCTTTCGGGACGGTTCAATCCGATGTCCTGGCCATTGATGACGATGTACTTGATGCGCCTTTGGCGTTGAGCGACAAACAAAAGGATCAGGTCATGGAAGGACTGAAACAATACTTCCTTAACCTTTCCAAAGCCCTTGCCTATCAAGATGAAAAGTATCTTAAAGAGGAATCCAACAAAGTATCATCCTTTGTTTCTTCTTCCTTTCAAGAGTTATCGGGGGATGATTGGAAAACATTCGGATACATTACAGGTCTGGAAGTAGATTCAAAAGCCATATACCTGGAGGAAGTGGATGGTGAATGGCTGGCCACTCTACCAACCCGCGCAGAATGGATGCAGGATTATGTGTATTCAGGAGACCCCATATCTCTGACAAAAGAGAGTGATGTGAGTAACTACTCTTTAAGCTATGCACCAAAAAGTAAAAAATGGAGTGTCGCCTCCTGGTCTTCCGCGTGGGATTTTGATGAAAGCAACGCTCAAAAGATCGATATCGATACCGCTGCACTGAAAAAGCAAATGGAGATTGCACCGGCCTTTAGTGACATTTCTCAAAAACAAGTCAGTGATGATGTGGAATCCTTTGTTGAATCCTTTATTTCCAATGGCGTTCAAGCATATAACAATCGTGACTTTTCAATTCTATCAGATGATATAGACTCCTCTTCCACCTATTCAAAAACGGTTAAAGACTATATCGACCACCTTGAGAAAAAAGGAATAACCGAAGACCTCATAAACGTTGAAATCGAGAAAGTCGAACCATTGGAAGATGGCTCTTACTACGTTTACACAACGGAAGAATACAACATCTATTACAAAGACAACACAGGTAAATACAAAGCATTTGAAGGCAAGTACAAAATAACCTCTACAGATGATGCCTTAAAGATGTATGATCTGGTATCCACTGAGGAAGTGGATAGTAGGGATCTGTAAGTAAGTACGGGGACGGTTCTTAAAGGGGGCAATCGGAAGTTTTGCGCGCAAAAAGGCACCACTAGGGTATTAATTTAGTGGTGCCTTTCCACTATATATTTGTAATAACTATGCCCACAAAATTTTTGATTGCCAGGAAGAAGGAAGTCGCGGTCCCTGGCTATGGGAAATAAATTAAGATTCAATGTTCATAAATTATTCACAAAATAAAGAAGGAATATTATATTGTGTAACGAAATATGGAATTTCAATCTTTTTGCTCTTTTCTTGCGCTTTTTTCCACATTTCACTCTCTATTATACTTTAAATGAACCTAAATATCTTCGGGAAATTTTTTTTAGCCATCGCTTTAGCGATTTCGTTCTTCTGATGCTTCCGCTTAATAAAAAGAAGCAAGAGACCATCCCCGTGCTTCTTTAAATCCCATATTTAGTAAAGAACCAACCTCATCCATAAACTCCATCACACTCGTGCGAATCACAAGATAAGTAATAAAAATAGACAACGCAGATGCTCGCAGCCAAGTATATTTAGTTAACTGATTGATGAGACTTCGTTGCTCTATCGTACACAACAATTGCCGGCATGATGACAATGGCATAAAGAAGTGTGATCCCTGTCAGAATATAGGTCAGTTGAACTGAACCCATTAAGCCAGAAAGAATCGCCAATACTTTCAATGAAGAAAATGGAACAAGAACACCGCCGAATTGAGCCAGTAATTCTTTCAATGTGAATCCTTCAGACAAGAATTTTGCTGCTAGAAACACACTAATTAGCGCTCCGACAATATAGATCAGCGAAAACATAAAGAGCGATGATGTAATGGACCCGGATATATGTCCTACACCCCCATAATTACCCTTCCTACATAATTTCACCATTTCTACCATTAACTTTCGAACAAGCGACCATTCAAAGTCTTTCATTCCTACCTTCCATATGATTCAATCTTCTAGAAGCTATTTTCTTACTTTCTACTAACACATCGAACAATACTTTCCATGTGTACCATGATCTTCAAAGTGGTAAAGACCTATAAGAATAAAATCTATCATTCTTCTATTGAAAGCCTCATCTTCTTATCAATTGGAGGATAGCAGCATGAAGGAGGTCAGGCATGACCATTACAATCATAAACTCCATTGGACATTTTCTTTTCATCTATCCTTTGTTCATGAGCCTCGTTTGGATCATTGCGGGTCTTCTGTTCTATGTAAGGCGTGAAAGAAATCCATTGGAAATAGAAGATCATCTGAAGGAGCTTCCTTTCGTCTCCATCCTTTTACCTTGTTACAATGAAGAGACTCATATACAGGAGACCGTAAAGGAATTAGATACTCTCAACTATCCGCATTATGAAATCATCGTCATCAATGATGGCAGTTCTGATACAACTCAAGAAATTTTATCCGGGTTATCCTTCTCTATAGACCGACTGAAGGTCATCAACATTCTCGAAAACAAAGGAAAAGCCAACGCCTTGTATTATGGGACCATCGCTTCGAAAGGTGAAATTGTGGTGACGATGGATAGTGATGCCATATTGGATAAAGATGCGTTACGCTATATGGTACCCCACTTTACAACCCCTGGGAAAAGTGAAAGGGTGGGAGCTGTAACCGGTAACCCCCGTGTTCGTAACAGACGTTCCTTATTAGGGAAGATTCAGGTAGTGGAGTATTCCTCCATCATTGGGTTGATTAAACGATCTCAAAGGATATTAGGTAAAATGATGACTGTTTCAGGAGTGTTTGCGGCATTTCGGAAGCAAGCCCTTCTTGATGTTGGCTTTTGGGATAAGGATTTAATCACGGATGATATCGGGATCACCTGGAAACTTCAGGAACGGTTCTGGGATATACGTTACGAGCCACGGGCGCTGTGTTGGATGCTCGTTCCTGAAACAGTAAGAGGACTAATGAATCAGAGAATCAGATGGGCCCAAGGTGGAATAGAAGTACTCTTACGTCATAGAACCATCTTCAAAGATTACCGACAAAGAAGACTATACCCCATTTATATTGAACAGACTCTCAGTATTCTGTGGTCTATTTCCTGGCTGCTCTACCTAATCTATCTACTGTTCTTTGGATTTTCTCCTTATATGCTTCTTTACGGTGCGTATATCGCTTTCATCTCAATCGTTCAGCTAGTCGTGGCTTTATTCATTGACAGACAATATGAAAAGGACATGATCCGATACGTTTGGTGGGCAGGGTGGTATCCGATGGTGTACTGGATGATAAGTGTATTCGCGTTGGTTCCAGCGATCCCGAAAGCCTTTAAAATTCTCACCACAAATAAAAAAGAGTATGCCATCTGGGATAGTCCGGATAGAGGGAAAGAAACATGATGCTGCACAGACAAAAAAAGAAGAAAAAGAGGATATTGGAACACTTCATCAGTGGCGGTATGTGGCTGATCATCATCGCATTAATCGGATTCCTTTTCACTTCGGTGTTCGATTTTATCATTGTCATCAACAATCATGGATTTTTGCAATTTGTACTCCCATTAACAGCCATATTTATCATTTTCATCACCTTCCTATCATATGGATGGAGCTTCTATAATAAAAAGCGTTTCGGAAAGCTTAATAGACGTTCAATGCCGGAAGAAGTGACTTTGGAAGACCTTGAAGAAGGAACTGCTGAAAGGAAAGGAACCCTTACGGAACTTCAAACGCAAAAATGGACGGATATTGGTTGAACAGCATTAAATGGGGAGAGTGAACAGGTCCCTACCTGTTCACTCTCCCCAAAATTAATCTTGAATGATTAGTTCAATCTTTTTCTTTAATTCTACTTTTGAAGTTTTTACATAAAATTCAAGGAAATCCTTAATCGGATATTTAACAAGTTTATCATTTTTGAGTAAAAGGGACTCCTGAATTCTTCAAATAACCGATTATTTTCCTCAACGATACAACAAGGGTATCTCCTGATTGATTTTCGTTTATCCACTTCAAGATCACCTTCCGCCAATACTGCGTATCGCCACCGATGTAGAGTTTTCCTGTAATAGGTTTAGACAACAGCAAATCTCGAACCTTCTCTATTTTATATTCTGTACTTTCGTAGTGTGCTACAGTAGAATTCTGTTGATAAGTGTAGTTTCTATAACGGTTTTGTCTTTTAGATCCGTGCTCCCAACCGTCTGGATGAATCTCGATTGGTCTTAAAGACGCTCTTCTCATCCTTTCTTGCATTTCTCTTTCGACTTCTTCATCTTCTGGCTCTTTGGCTTTTTGTCTTTGTTTTTGCCATTCCAATTCTCGAGAAATGGAGAGACAGTAGGGTAGGGTGCAGACCAAATAACGATATTTTAAAATAAATTATTAGCGTTAACTTATGTTTTGGCGTATTATAGAACATAATAATAAAATTACTGTCATTGGAGGTGTTAGATGATGAAGCAACCATATAAATTACCTTTTCTCCCCATTCAATTTGACCCAGAAACTGAATTGGCGTTCTATAAACAAGTCGTAGAAGCCTCTTCAAAATTAGAAAGACTTCGTCAAAAACTTCGGTATTCATTAGTAAATGAATCATTCATTCAATTATTAACACTCCATGAATCTGTTCAATCAACAAGGATTGAAGGAACTCAGGTCACCTTTAGTGAAATGCTCGAAGATAACATTGATCAAAAACAGGATTGGGAAAAAATAGAGGTAAGAAACTATCAGCAGGCTTTAACATTGGGGTTGGAATCAGTTCAAATGGGCTACCCCTTAACAGAACGATTAATCCGGGACATGCACAAAGAACTTATGAAAGATGCTCGTGGTTCCACCAGTACGGCTGGAGAGTACCGGAAAATCCAAAATTTCATAGGTCCTACAAAACACTTAAAAGATGCGTCCTATATCCCACCCGAACCACATTTAATGGGAGAGTATATGATAAACTTGGAACGGTATATTAATGGCCATCCTTATATTGAAGAAAAAGCTGAAAATCTGCATCCATTAATTAACGCCGCCATTATACATGCCCAATTTGAATCCATCCATCCTTTCCTTGATGGAAATGGGAGGTTAGGAAGAAT
Organism: uncultured Bacillaceae bacterium; assembly: GCA_963787015.1. Lineage (GTDB taxonomy): Bacteria > Bacillota > Bacilli > Bacillales > Bacillaceae_B > Rossellomorea. The sequence goes on along the minus strand of CAWBBM010000015.1, from coordinate 6,530 downwards.
ATTAATCGTACTTTATCTGCTTCACTCCAAGTTAATCGATTCATCATTCTTCTTCCTAAGTGAAGAGTTGGAACGTGAAAAATTCAAGTATTACTCGATGTTAAACGGAGTAAGGGCAGTAGGTCGAAAAGAACCTGACTGGAAGAGTTGGATTACTTTCTTTCTACAAGCAACCATTCGAATGGCTGAACATCACTATGAGAAATTAGATAAAGCCGAAGCTCTATACAACAGTGGGATGAAGAGGGTTGATCAACCGTCTATCCAAAAGGTATGGGGGGCTCTTTTCACTAATCCAATAGCAACAGTAGAAATAATCAAACAGCAAACCGGCTTAGCTCCTTCTACCATTAGAAAAAACGTTGCTCAATTAGAACAACTTAAAATGATATTCGGGGACGATCGTCAAAGAAACCGTCGATACTATCACTATGACCTTATCAGAATCATGACTGAATAACATAAAACGTTTGATTGAGTTGGTCCTAGAAGAAATTACCACGGGGGTAAAACCATAAGGAAACACTTAGAAGTCATCGTACAAAAGAACGAACCATTTTCTGAATGGCAGAACAATAACCTTCATCTCCTGGTACTAAAAGGATCCATGATGACTATGCAGGGATGTACCGAGATCAGCAAGTGGCCATTGCAGGGGCACAGCATACACCGCCTCCTCATTTTCGCATTCAAGATGAAATGGATGAAATGATGAAATGGTTTATGAACACGGCACAAGACCTTTATCCAGTTGTAAGGGCTGCAAAACTGCATAGCATCTTCGTTGGTATTCATCCATTCATAGATGGAAACGGACGAACGTCCCGCCTCTTACTCAACCTTGAACTAATGAAAGCAGGATATCCACCCATTATCTTTAAAATACAAAATCGACTGCCTTACTATGAAGCACTTGATAAATCAGACACGACTCAAAACTTCGACGACTTCATTCAGCTAACCGCTTTAGAAGTCGAAGACTCGCTGGATCTATATCTGAGCGTCCTATAAAATCATAAAATGCCTTTCCTGTTTAACAGAAAAGGCGTTTTCATATTCACAAAGGTAAACGCGTTGACGTTACCTGGTAAGATTCCTGGCGTACTGTGGTAAATAAAATGGCGAAGGTGCCGATGAGTGAGACCACTAGGAAATGTGTAACCAGATAACTATTTAAGTCTTCTGTAATCAAATTCCAATGGTTTCAAAAACAACTGGCTCCCTTCCACACATTAAGTGGATCTATCTTCCGCACTTGATGGCTTCTTCATCCGCATTAGGCGGATCAACTGTCCGCAACCTCTGGCTCTTACGAAAAGTACTACTTAAGTGGAGTTCTCTTTGGCGTAGATGGGCTAATTTGGTGGCATAAGTGGATCAAAATGATGGCAACTGTGAAAAAATCATCATTATCTAGTCAGCAATTTGACTTTTCCATATTCAAGCAAAAAGTCAAAAGAGTACCGTCCCCGATTAACCAAAATGGGAACAGCTTGGCCAAATGGTCACATCCTTTGAAGGATTCCAAATGAAAATGAAATGGTTGGACATGACCGATGAGGTAAAGTGAACATACAAGATTTAGAGATTCTGCATAACAAAGCTTCACTCTTCATTCAGTAAACCCTCGTACCCCTGCATTTCTCCCCATTCTTTCATTTTTCCCAATGGTCAGGATGCGAGGGGTCTTGAATGATGGAGAGGAATTGATCGAATCCCGGTTTAGCTCCGACATCTTCAGGCGGGGCATTCCCTTCCCTTCTACACAGATGGAGTAATTGGCAGTGGAGTCGTAGAGGAATTGATCGAGTTCGATGGGATGCACCCAATTATCCCCCAGAAGACGACTCCAGGTAGTCTTCTATGATTTCTTCTTTGATAGATTCCGCTCGAAACACTTCGCGAATGGCTTTCACAAACAGATCATCAATCTTCTTCGTATCCTTGGCTTTCAACCCGTAAAGGACAATGGCGTAACGGTTCTGTTCGTTTACCAGCACCGTGAACGTATGCCTGCCGACTTTTAAAACATTGGCATGCCATGCTGCTACCGGATTCCGTTCTCCAACCTCATTGACCGGAGCACCCTTCCATTCGTCAAGAAGCTTATTGGCACACTGGATCAGTATTGGAACTCTCCTTTAATATTGTGGTTTTCTATAATCATCTCATGAAATAGATAGACAGGGCCCTTGATCGCTGATGGCAGGTATCCTCCCACTATAACTCCCTCCGAACCCTCTTCATAAACTCCTTCACCCTCCGCGAAGGAACACTATCCTTCCTCCGGATCAATGCAAGATGAAGAGAATCTTTCCCTCCCCCTTCAATTTCAATTGGAATAATCGGTTGCGTTGAATACGGCGCACTAGCCCTGAACGAATAATCCATCCCCAGCGTCACCGCCACCCCACTTTGGACTGCCCTTTTAATGGCTTCTATATTATTGGTAGTAAAAAGGATATCAAGAGGCCCATAAGGTGATAACGTATCGAACGCAAATTGCTTAATATATTCATCATTGTACAAGACGAGCGTTTCATTGTTGAGCTGTTGGGGTGTAAGCTGGTCGAAGGATGCTAACGGAGAATGTTCATGAACACCCGCAACCATCTTTCCTTCCATGAGCTCTTCCGCAACCAGTTCATGATGCTGAACATCGAATGTCTCTGAGGTTAAAATCAAGCCAATGTCCAGCTCGTTGTTCTCTACTCCTTCAATAATCTTCACCGGCCCTATCTCATGAATCTCTACTTTCACGTTCTGATTATCCTTCTTATACGCAGACACCACATCAATCAGAAGGTTGATGGGACCGGGAATGATGCCAATCTTCAACTCCCCGCCAAGGGTATCCGTGCACCGGTTCGCTTCTTCCTTCAGTTCTCCAATGGCAGCCAGGACATTGTCCACTTTCTTCATAATATTCTTTCCATCAGCGGTCAACGCAGTCCCCTGACGATTACGGGTGAAGATCTGGACGCCCAGCTCCTGCTCGAGCTTACTGATGGACTGGCTCACGGCCGACGCACTCACATGCAAATGCTCCGCCGCCTTCGTCAGTGCCCCTGCCCTTGCCACCTCTGCCACATGCTCCAATTGTTCAATATTCAAGGTCCGTCCCTCCTTAAGTTACACTTAACTAAATGTTAGTTTAATTAAATTATAATAAATTTATGCGAATGTTAAAATTAATTTAGATGTAAAAACAAGGAGGAATTACACATGACGAAAAGAGTAGCGGTCATTACAGGCGGAGCAAGCGGAATCGGAAGAGAAACTTCTCTGAAGTTTGCTAAAAAAGGAGACCGGGTTGTCGTTGCGGACTTCAATGAAGAATTGGGTAATGAGACAGTGGAGATGATCCGTTCCGCAGGCGGTGAATCCATCTTCATTAAAACGGATGTTTCCAAGCATGAAGACGTTACCAGCTTAGTCGAAAAAACAGTCGAAGAATTCGGAAGAATCGATATCATGTTCAACAATGCAGGAATCGGGTCTCCTACACCTGTCCCGGATATGAACATGGACGCTTATCATAAGATCATCGATATCAACCAGCACGGCGTTGCTTACGGCATCATCGCAGCCGCTAAAAAGATGAAGGAACTGAATATCAAAGGCGTCATCATCAATACGACTTCTGTATTCGGCGTCCTGGCATCACCGAACACATTTGCCTACCATGCCACTAAAGGAGCCGTCAACATGATGACGAAATCAGCGGCACTTGAACTCGCTCCATACGGAATACGGGTTGTCGGGATCGCACCGGGAGTCGTGGACACACCGATCATCCAGGGTTATAAAGACCACGGCATCATTGATTCCATGAAGGCGAAGGTCATGGGGAATAAACTGACCCAGCCTGAACAATTGGCTAATGCGGTTTATCTGCTTTCGTTGGAGGAAGCGGATGCGATTAATGGTAGTGTTGTGATGGCGGATGAGGGGTATGCTTCGTTTAAATAATAGAGAAGCATAGGTCCACTCTTTTATATTAATATAGGAAAGCGCGGAAACATCCCATACTGCCTCCCTCCACATAAATAAGCTGCCACACGATGCATCGTGTGGCAGCTTTATTTGTACACCCTATGAGACACCTCTCCCCATGTCCCACTGCACTATTTTATAAAGACAATGAACATCTTCAACTTCACAAGGGGATTAATCAATTTGAAGTGAAACAAGATGCGGAAATAGCCTTTTCCCTCTTACATAATGCATTTCACCTCACCGCTCATCAGGAAAAGGCGATGACTGAGCGAGAAATGCAGATCCTTGCAAGCAACGGTGCCATTCATTACTCTCTACATCAAAATAATGAAGCTCTTCATTATTTTAACCAAGTCGAAACGGCCATGAATACAACCGGACAATTACAAGATAAATCGATAAAAACCAAGTTATTTTATACTATAGCCAGAGTGCTTACACGCTTAGGGGAACTGGAAGAATCATCGGAATACTGTTGCTTTGATCAGGAGCTGCTTTGGAGACTGGGTGAACTTCATTATCACATTGACTACAATTATGAGCTAAAGAATGATACGATGAAGCCCTTCCTTTTTTCAAGCGTGATTTGCACATGTTTGAGCTACGGAATGATGAACCTTATGTATCGTTTCTTGCACCAAAGATTGAGGAGATTTCGCAACTGTCTGGGACATAGGGACAGGTCCCTTGTCCCAGATAAACAAACAAAGACGGTGGATCGTTAATTCCACCGTCTCTTTTTAATGTGGGACAGGGTGTCTGTCCCCGTGTCCCACCCACATGCCTATATCCCTCTGCTCCCTCATATAGTAGAATATCAATTAAAAAAGGGGTGAACCGTTTGAAGAAAGTAATTTCATTGTCGTATTTATTCGGGGTTGTGTTTCTTTTGGCAAGTGCACTTTATTTTTTCGCTTCTAATTGGCAGGTGTTTTCGCGGCTTGAGAAGGTGGCATTGGCGGGGTCGTTGATTGTATTGTTCTATGGAGTAGCTTTTCTGTTGGAACGTGTGGTAAGGGGTACCCATTTCCTTTCAAACTGGATGCTGGTGAGCGGGGTGATTTCCTTCGGCTTGTCCGTTGCTTTACTCGGTCAGCTATACAATTCCCATGCGGACAGTTACTTGTTGTTCCTTGTTTGGTCCATTCCGGCCTTCCTGTTCAGCTTGTACACAAGGTACAGCGGTTTCTACGCGTTAACCCACATCCTCCTCCATTTAACGATTTATTTTTATCTATTTCCTTCGACTCCAATCGGGCAATGGTCACTCGCCCATACGTGGATTGCATTTGGAGTAGGAATCGTGAACACTCTCTTCTTTCTGATTATAAAGAAAGGCTACATCGCCTCCAAAACGCTTCTTTATTTGAGCCTGATTTCAGCCAATCTCCTTTTCATAGTCACGGCATTTGATAACGAGTATGCCGTTTTCTTCGCCCTGTTTTATGTGGTTATCCTGGCACTGGGCGTGTACAGGTACTTTCATAAAGACACATCCACCTTCATCCTTCTTTCGATGTTTGGAACAGGCTTTATCATCATCAAGATGTTCGAGCTGATGGCCCGGTATGTGTCCAGCCTTTTCTTTGTCGGACTCCTGTTTGCTGCCGTTCTGTTATTAGCGGGAAGTGTTTTCCTTGTGAACTATTTACGGAGGCATGCCTCTTCCCGTCACTGGACGAAGACCATCTTCGTCGCAAGCGTCACGACCATCGCCTCTGTTTTCATCGTGGCGTCCGTTTTCGGTCTGCTTTCACTTTTAATGGTTGATGTGTCAATGGTGGGATTATTCCTATTCGCCACGGTCCTTCTTGTCATTCCCAGTACGCTAACGAGCTGGCCGTCCCCTGTCAAGTATTCACTCATGATGACCGGCATCGTCATCGGGATGATAGCCAGTGAAGTTGAAAATTTTTCGTTTGTGATGTTTATCGTTCTTGCCTTTGTGTTTTATCTTGAAAAACGGGCCGCTGCGAAGATGGTATTCTATCTTTTGTTTCAATTGAACCTGGGGATCTTCCTTGGGCAAACGGTGGAATTGGGCACCCATCCTCTCCTTGTCGTGATGGTGCTCCTGAATATGGCCGTTTACCTTGCTACTTATAAAAAGCATGTCCTCCAATATGGAGCATTTCTTATTGGATTTCTTGCCTTCTTCTCGTTAACAGCTATCGATCTTTCGTTCACGCTTCATATGATCTATAACGCTCTATTCTTTCTGATTACAACGGGGTGCGTCTATTATTTCAAAAAACAGGACCGCACCTTCTATTGGGTTTCGTCCCTGATCTTCTGGTTCATGCTCATCGTACAGCTGTATTACGATCTGGCCTGGAAGCTCGTCCATAAATCCCTGCTCTTAGCCATATTAGGCATCATCTTCGTCGGGGTGGCTGTTCACCTGGACAGGAAGGCCAGTTCAGATTCGCAATCGTACTCAATCCTTGCTGGGAAAAAGCTGGGGATCCTCCTCATCCTATGCCTTCAAGGGGGATGGATCGGGTATCAGGTCTATTCCAATGAAACCCTTT
>CAWBBM010000014.1:0-30574 GCA_963787015.1 uncultured Bacillaceae bacterium | reverse complement strand
AGACCACTGAAAAAGTCAATTTTATAGACATAATATGTGCCTTTAATAAGAACCTTCGGGTTTTTCACAAACAAAAAGCCCCCTAATGGTATAATTAGTGCGACCAAACACAAACCATACTAGGGGGCCTTTCTATGCTTCGACCAGAGCCAAAGCAATATAGCTTTCATTCTGAATTATACAATAAAATCCCTGAAAAACATATACTTAAAAAGGTTTTGAAAGCGGTAGATTTCAGTTTTATTAATAGCTTACTAGAGAACTCTTATTGTAAAAATTTTGGCAGACCAGCAAAAGAGCCAGAAATGATGTGTAAACTTCTGTTCTTACAATATATCTATAATTTATCTGATGACCACATCATGGTGGAGGCAAGTCTAAGTCTTGCTTATCTTTATTTTATTGGTCTTAACCCTGAGGACCAACTCCCCGACAAGAGTCTTCTCTCTAAGTTCAGAACGCAACGGTTGGGTGAATCCACCCTCGATGAAATCATTATGGAGATTGTCCGACAGTGTGTGGATAAGGGAATTATCAATGGAAATACCGTAAGTATTGATGCGACCCATATTGAAGCCAATACTATAAAGAAGACGCCCGAACGATTAATGAAACATTTAGGGAAAGCTATCGTGCATACATATGAACAAGAATCCGGTGAAGCCTTAGAAGGGGTGCCGGAGATACCTGACTACAAAGAAATCCCTGATCATAAACAAGCGAAAGCCGTTATGAAAAATTACTTAGAGACTGTATTGGACAAGGTAGAACCTGGTTGTGGGAACAGGAACGAGAACCACTCCGGGACCTTCAGATGTAGAAGGCGGATTTACCCTTATACTTGAAGAGGCTGTGTCTCATTTTATATTTTTAGGAGTAACTCCTTCTGGTGAAGTACAACTTATTTATTTCGCTGGTTATGGAGGTGATACAACGATTACCCCATGCCCGGATTCTGGCTGTTCATGTAAGAAGCACAGACCTTTCTAAACAATTAAACATAAAACACCATCCTAAAAATGTAAGCGATTTTATAGTAAAGCGCTTTCAAGGGGAATGAAGGTATAGAAAGGAAGGGGTTAAGGATATGAAGGCTTGGAAGAAGTTTATGACAGGTGCAGCGATATCCACGATGTTATTTGCTGGAGGCTGCAGCTTACTCCTCAAGGTACCTGTCCCCCTGGTTGCTTTGGGGAATGGTTCTACTAGTTCATCGAGGGACGGACCTTCAAGTATCCTGCAGGAATTGCCCGTGCGTATTTTTTTGGAATTTAAAGGAATTTCGAGAAATATGTCGAATTAGTACAATGTACTTAACTTTAAAGAGGTGTTAAGATGGCTGAACCAGTGAAAGTTTTTATAAGTTCTGCTACTGAATCTGGATTAAGACTACTAAGAGAGCAAGTACATACTGAGTTAAAAACGATGGAACATTATCCTCAAATGTATGAGAAAGATTTTGGACCGTGGCCTCCGCAAGAATTGGTTGGAAATTGTCTGGAACATGTAGGTGAAAGCGATATTTTCCTGCTATTTGTGTCCCACAAAGCTGGCAATTATATTGAATCTTACAAAGCAACAGTGACACACTGTGAATTTCAAGCTGCCCATCAAAATAACAAGCACATTATTGTGTTTGTACAAGAAGATATATACCGTTTGTTCTGGTATGACCTGAGGTTTATGATTGCTGAAATGGTTGAAGATTATAAAAAGGGCAACCAAGGTATGGAACCTGATACCTATAAGGATATTGCAGAAAAAGCTTGGAATAAACATCCTGAGAAGTCAGACAGTATTGATTCGTATGTATGGGGATTTTTATTTGATATTTATCAAAAAGGACACTACCTTGAACAGATTGCTCTTGGGGTCGATACGATAAAAACAATTAAAAGGTACTTTAGTGATTTATTTCGTAAAGGCAGCAGGTATCTTGCGCTGAAAGATGAAATAGATGAACAAATTTCAGAAGGGCCAACTTATCGAAAACATGCAGAGTTCACCTCTAGAATGATCGATTATTTAAGAGAAGGGGAACTACAAAATCCTAGAATGTTTCTGGAATATTTGCAGCGGTTTTTGAAAAAAGGTACCATCTATTCAAAACCAGGAACAGTCTTTGAAAAAATACTTGGTGAATATGAATCCTGCTCAGGCAGCACACTATATAAAAAGACAGCAGATCAAGAGCTTCAATTAATTGCTGCATCCGGTTTGGCAAGCGACGATAACTCTGCATACAGCTTAGAAGATTCTACTTCCTATGTGGTCAAAGCCTTTGAAAGTGAAAACCCCGAATTATTTTATAGTGAAGAGAAAAGACAATTATATCTTGGGATAAAATCCTGTCATTATGTCATTTGCTTTCATTATCCTGTCGATTCATTTTGGACGGAAGAAACTGTTCAACGCTTTAAAGAAGACATCATGCGTGATATAATAGAAACAGAGCCAGCACTATTTCGTAATTTTGCCATCAAATTACTTGGAGGGATAAAATAATGAGTACACATGTAATTCGTAATGAGGATGAAAAGATCATTCATGTTGCCTCCGGTAAAGTAAAAGCTGACGAAAAGTACATTGAGGCAAAAGGTAAGAGGTTTGACGAAACGAATAAACGGTTGAAAGAAGCTTTTGGGAAAAATAAAAACCGGAAAATATAAATTAATTCACACAAAAAGCACTGCATAACAGCAGTGCTTTTTATTATGGGATAGGATGGGGCGGAGGGACAGGTTCATCTCCCTGTAGCAAGTTAGACATTATTAGGAAGCCTCAGAACCGTCACCGTGCATCCGGGAGATGATAAAAGGATTTGAAGAAAGGAACGTCGACTACCGTCATGTCACTTCCTTTGATCTCGATGAATATATCGGACTGGGATGAGAGCATCCACAGAGCTATTACGTTTATATGATGAATAACCTCTTCAACCATATCAATGTTTCCCTGAAAACACCCATATTCCCAACGGAAGTGCTGAAGGAATGGATTCAGAGTGTAACCTATATGAAAGGTTGATAGGAGAGATTAGTCCCCCAGACCTGCAGATTTTGGGAATCGGTTCAAACGCCCATTTTGGGTTCAATGAACCCGGAACTTCACTTACCAGTGAAACTCACGTCGTGGCACTTGCAGAATCGACCAGAAGGGCCAACGCCAGATACTTTTCTTCACTGGACGACGTTCCTCGGCATGTGATTACGATGGGAATCTAATCCATACTGAAAAGTAAGCGGATCCTGTTGCTTACTTCCGGCAGTCATAAAGCAAAAGCAGTAAAAACGCTCTTGGAATGTGTCCCTGATGAACAGTTTCCTGCTTCGGTGTTAAAAGGGCATGGGGATGTGACGTTGGTGGTGGATGAGGGAGCTGGGGGGTTAACAGCATACTCTAATTTTTTACTACCATCATTAGGCATACTGTGCAGGATACTTTAACTGCTACTTGATATACATAGAAGATTAGTAAAGGATTTACCGATACAAGATAAAGCAAAAGGGGTATATGAAGAGTATTTGAGAGGGAGAGAGGAATGAGGTCATGGACCTTATCCCTCAATTTCACCTACGGAATACTATTAATAAACTCCAGTGTCATTCGATTAAACATCGAAGGGTTTTCCATGTTGGCTAAGTGCCCGCAGTTTGGAATGATTCCTGGTGTGATGAGGTTGTTCATGGATGATAGGTGGTGGACCGAATCCACTTCATGTTTTTCGTTTCCGCCATTTATGAGAAGTGTAGGGATAGTCAACTTCTTTATTTGCTCATCAAATACTCCCGGATAATGATAAGTGAAACACTTCACCACCCTGTGTAACGTGGTTTCCCAACGTGGGCCATGGAGAAGAAGATAGTCTTTCACTACTTCAGGTGCTTCTGCTTTGATGTTATGTAAAAAATGATATTGTCTTTCCATGATGGCGTGCATTTCTTCAGGGATGCTTTGAACATAGCCTGTCAGGACAATGCCTTTTGTCAATTCGGGATATCTGATTGCTGCATGCAGGGCGAAACTTGCTCCCATTGAAAGTCCAATTAAGATACCAGGCTCTCTTTTCCTGAGTTCACTTATAAGCCACTCAAGAGTATGCTCGAAAAAGGGGTCATCAGCATCCCTGCTATTCTGACCGTGTCCCGGCAAATCAATTGGAATAACAGTGAATTCCTCACGTAAAGCACCTAATTGCTCCTTGAAATGCATTTCTCCTGTTCCCATTAAACCATGAATCAAATAAACATTCTTCGTCACTTTCTCCACTCTCCTCATTCATATATACCGTATGTACTAAGTTTATAGAGTAAAGCCATTGTTGAGAATGAGCCTGAGGTGGACTTTTGTGTAGGCCTTAAGGCTTATGGGAGGAGAGGGATATGCCCCTTGGCTTTGTCTCTAAGGTACATGTGAACCCTCTCTTGCTAGATTGATAAAAAGACAGTTCTATTTTCCAACACTCTTCTGATGTTCATAACAATAAACCTTCCCTTTAAAAGTAGGATTCGATAAACAATAAGCCCTAACCTTATTAGAAACAGATTTATCACAAATCTCACATTTCGAAGTGGAACTGGTCTTTTTATCAGGTTCATTCAGTGCCTGTGTATGTTCTTTTCTAACCTCTGGGTCAGGGATATTGGCATGTAGGATGGCTTGATAAATAGTCGAAATATCACTCTCACTTAAAAGGGGTTCTTTATGCTGGATCTTCAATACCGATTCTTTCCGATGGATAAACTCCGACAACTCGATGTCATACATAATCAATTCGTTAGAAGCGATCTTACGGTAATCGGAATCCACTTTAAATGTAGAGCGCTTTGTAAATGAAACCATGGAAACAAACCAATCATGGTACTTCTCATCAATTAGTGAAGAGAGTGCTTTAATATGCCCATAGTTTTGCACAAAAGGATTCATCATTTTGAACTTACCATTGACCAGCCATGTGTTCCGGTCTTTACCACCATAAATAGTACCCTGGTAGTTTTTGGTCTCAATAACGAAGATCGCGTATGGAGTGATTACCACATGGTCGATTTGGGAATAACCTGACTTTGCTTTTGGATTTGGAATAAGGAGATCGCTTAGATGGCGGTAAGTCTTGGGTAGTTGATCTAGTTGGATATCGATTTTGTATTCTCCCAGTTCTCCTTTTCTTGTAGCGATTTGTTCATTGGTTCTTTTGGGTTTTGATGGTGCGGTACTAGCAGATTGTTTTGGTTTGGGTTCACTTTTTTTCTTTTTTAGGAAGTTTAGGAATAATAGCATGAGTTTCTCCTTGGTGGTTAGATATACTTAATATCGTATGAACGCTTGGGGGTTTTAACCTTAATCTAGAGTTTGGAAGGATAAGGATCGATTCTTTATCAAAAGGAGTTTCATCTATTCATTTTTAACGGGAATTATAATGATGCCCCACCCAAAAAGTGTCATATCTCTCTAAATCAGAGAAATATGACACTTTTTTCATTTCCACAACAAACAGACCTTTCGAAACAATCAAACATAAAACACCATCCTAAAAATGTAAGCGGTTTTATAGTAAAGCGCTTTCAAGGAAAATGAAGGTATAGAAAGGGAGGGGTTAAGGATATGAAGGCTTGGAAGAAGTTTATGGCTGGTGCAGCGATATCCACGATGTTATTTGCTGGAGGATGCAGCGGGGGATCGAGTGAGACTGGATCTGAGAGCAGTGGCGATAAGGTCGTGTTGGATTATTGGCATACGTATAGTGATCAGGAAGAAGTCATTCTTAATGAGAAGATCAAACCATTGTTTGAAAAAGAACATCCTGATATTGAGTTGAAGCTTACAAGGATGCCTTATGAAGGATTGAAGCAGCAGGTGATTGCCGGGGTATCCGGTGGGGAAGCACCTGATTTGATGCGTATGGATATTGTGTGGGTTTCTGAGTTTGCCAAGATGGGTGCCCTTCAGGAAGTTAGTGGCATGGATGGTTTTGAGGAAGTCAAGGGCAGTGTCTTTGAAGCCCCTATGGCTACGAATATCTATGACGGTAAGTACTATGGAGTACCGGTAAATACGAATACGAAAATAGCAATCTATAATAAAGATTTACTTGAGAAAGCTGGCTACAAGGAAGCGCCTAAAACGATGGATGAACTGAAGGATGCCGCGAAAAAAGCGGTAGATGCAGGTGCTAAAGGTGGAATTGGTATCGGAGGCAGTAACGCTTGGGGATTCCTTCCATATTTCTGGAGCCTTGGCGGTAAGATGACCAACGATGATTATACAAAGTTCGATGGCTATTTAAATAGCAAAGAAAGCATTGCTGCGGTTGAAGAAATGGCAAATTGGCAGAAGGACGGTCTTCTTGCCCCTACGATCCTTGGCGGTGAACCTGGCGCTTGGGATGGTATGAAAGAAGATCAGTATCTTATGCTGGATGACGGCCCTTGGTTCTACAGCATCCTTGGAAATGAAGAAGGAAGTAAGTTCAAACCGGAAGAAGAGACTGTGAGTGGTCTGATTCCTGAAGGTCCCGGTGGAAGCCGTTCTGTTATCGGCGGTGAGAACCTTGTCACATTTGCAGGTTCCGAGCATCCTGAGGAAGCATGGACGTTTGCGAAATGGATGCTGACGGAAGAGCCGCAGAAATTGATGGCGGAAGCTGGGCTGATTCCAACGAATGAAAAAGCTGCGAATGATCCAAGCGTGATTGAGAATCCGATTGTCGAGAAATATGTCAAACAGCTTGAAACAGCGCTGCCGCGTACTCCGGTTGCTGGATGGTCTGAAATTGAAACGGTCATCAACTTGAACTTCGAGAAAGTGATGCGCGGAGAAATGAAACCGAAAGAAGCAATGGATGATGCGGCGAAGAAAGCGGATGCCATTCTTCAACAGTAATGTTGACATGGGAAGGTACTCACCAATTTGGTGCAGTATCTTCTTTCATTCATACGGAAACAAGGAGGGATTAAGATGGACCCGAATCTAAATAATAATCACAGTGACATTATTCTTTCTGAAAAAAAGCCATTCTCCCAAAGGTTCAAAAAAGGGGCAAAGCAATGGTTGGCAGTATCCCCTTTTCTTCTGATCGGGCTTGCAGGAGCCAGTATCTTTGTCATTTATCCTCTCATTAAGGGGATTGTCATGAGCTTTCAGGACTATAACATCATTCCCGGTGCGGAAAGTCCTTTTGTCGGTTTAGAGAATTATAAAAAGGCTTTTTCGGACCCGGCTTTTGCGTACGCTGTCAGGAATACATTTCTCAATGCAGTCGTCACGGTGCCGATCAACTGGTTTTTAGGGTTGTTTTTTGCTGTGTTGATCAATATTCAATTTGTTAAGTACAAGATTACGTTCAGGACGTTGTATTATCTTCCGATCATCACGTCGTGGATCGTTGTTGCCTTCCTTTTCCGTTATCTGTTTGCCGATGGCGAGGATGGGTTGATTAACTTTATGCTTGTGAACTTGGGACTCGTGGATGAGCCGATCAGCTGGCTGCAGAATCAGTGGACGGCGATGATCGTCATCTGGCTGTTCCACATCTGGAAAACAGTGGGGTGGACAGTGGTCATCTATTTAGCGGCACTCCAGGGGATTCCGAAGAATCTTTATGAAGCGGCAGCAATCGACGGGGCAAGCGGAATAAAGGCTTTCAAGTTTGTCACCATACCGATGCTGCGTCCGATTACGGCATTTGTCATCATTAATTTAATCATGGGCGCCTTTAACTTTTTCCCACAGGTGTATTTCATCACGAACGGCGGACCGATGGGGCAGACTGAAGTGCTCCAAAGCATGATTTATAAACAGGCGTTCAGTAACTTCAACTTTGGATATTCTTCAGCATTGGGTGTGATGATGGGGCTGACGATCTTCCTGATTACATTCACGCAGCAGAAGAAATTGAGCAATCAGAAATTCATGTAGATAGAAGGAGGGTAAAAATATGAATGGGAACGTTTTTAGTAAATTGATTGTTTATCTGTTTCTCATATTAGGGGTCATCGTCTTTATCACACCTTTTATCTATATGGTGATGACGACATTCATTAGCGGGGCATACTCACTTCCGAAGCCGCAGGAAGTATTCTCGGCAGTCCCCAATTTAGAAAACTATGAAATTGTCTGGAACAAGAATAACTTCTTTCGTTATTTCTTAAACAGCCTACTGGTAGCGGGTGTCGCCACCGTGGGAAGTGTTTTCCTTGGAGCAATGACCGCCTATGCCTTTGTCCGGTTTACGTTTCCAGGCAAGGAACTGTTATTCAGGATCTTTCTATTCACAATGATGATTCCTCTTGTTCTTGCAATCGTACCTCAATTTACCGTCATCAAAAATCTCGGGCTCGTTAACACATACTGGGGTTTATGGCTGTTATATATAGGCGGTGGTGTCGTCGGTTCTACCTTTTTCCTGAGAGGGTTCTTTGAGACCGTACCGAAGGAATTGGAAGAATCCATCTTGATGGATGGAGGCGGGAACTGGACCATTTTCAGAAGGATCTATCTGCCTCTTTCAAAGCCGGCCCTTGGTACCATGGCGATCTTCTCTTTCTCGGGGACATGGGATGAGTACTTTGTTGCGTTGACGATCATCAAGGATGAAGCGATGAGAACGCTGCCGATTGCACTTATGATGTTCCAGGGGAAATATGCGAGTAACTGGTCATGGATTTTCGCAGCTTCTTTGATTGCGATTCTGCCGGTGATCATCATTTATATTATCTTCCAGAAGAAGTTTGTACAAAGCGGACATTCAGAAGGAGCGGTCAAAGGATAACTCATATAAGAGGAAGGGGGAGAAAAATGAAAAAAAAGAAAAGCCTGACCGTTCTGGCAAGCATGTCACTTACAGCAGCGATGCTTTTCGGTTGTGTGAATTCAAATGCTGAACCTGTCTTTCAAGAAGAGACGATTCAGCAGGGGAAATGGGTGGATGAACTGATCACGGATCAAGCCGCCTATGAACCGGGGGAATCCGTGAAGCTTTCATTATCATTGAAGGAAAAAGTAAAAGAAGGAAAAATACTGGTTCAGTATAAACACTTGGCAGAAACAGTGAAAGAGGAAGAAATCAACCTGAAAGACGAAGACCTATCGTGGACATGGAAACCGGAAAAAGATGATTTTAAGGGATATATGGTGGAAGTGTATGTGAAACAAGGGGATAAAGTCATTGATCACCAGAACATAGGTGTTGATGTATCCTCCGATTGGGCCAAGTTTCCGAGATACGGGTATCTTGCCGATTTTTACGACATGGAAGCAGATCAGCAGGAAGATGTGATCAACCATTTAAATCGATTCCATATCAATGGGCTGCAATTTTACGACTGGCAGTATAAACATGAGAAACCTCTCAAGATGAAAGATGGTAAGCTTGCCGAAAACTGGCCGGATATTGCCAACAGGGAAGTATCACGGGATACAATCGAACGCTACATTTCCCTTGCCCATGAAAAGAATATGAAGGCGATGAATTATAATCTCCTGTTCGGCAGCTATGAAGGTGCTGAAGATGAGGGAGTGAAGAAGGAATGGGGCCTATTCAAGGATCCGGATGCCGAAGAGCAGGATCATCATCCCCTTCCTGATAATTGGGCGAGTGATATTTACCTGATGGATCCTTCCAATAAAGGATGGCAGGACTTCATTCTAAATGAAGAAAAACAAGTGTTTAATCATCTGGATTTTGACGGATGGCACGTCGATCAGCTTGGTGACCGAGGCGTACTTTGGAATGGTGACGGGAAGACGGTAGACCTTTCGACTACGTATGTACCATTCTTGAATGAAGCAAAAAAGGAACTGGGTGTCGATCTGGTCATGAATGCCGTTTCGCAGTATGCACAAGGATATATCGCTTCCCAGGCACCGGTGGACTTCCTCTATTCGGAGCTTTGGGATGGTCATAATACGTATTCGAGTCTTAAAGGTGTCATTGATCAGAACAGTCAATACAGCAAAGGGAAGCTGAATACGGTCCTGGCTGCTTACATGAACTATGATTTATCTGACTCGATGGGAGAATTCAATACACCAGGTGTCCTGATGACGAATGCGGTCATCTTTGCTTCTGGAGGGTCTCACTTGGAACTCGGTGAAAATATGCTCTCGAAAGAGTATTTCCCTCATAAGAAATTAAGCATGAGTGACGAACTGAACACTGGATTGACAAGATACTATGACTTCCTGGTTGCCTATCAGAATCTACTCCGCGATGGGGTGGAGGAAACGGAGGCAGAAGTGAAGGTAGAAGGTGACCTTAGCGTATCAGATCAGCCGAAGCTTGGTTCCATCTGGTCATTTGCCAAAAAGAAAGAGGATAAAGAGCTTATTCATCTGATTAATTTAACTGATGCCACTTCCCTCGAATGGAGAGACAATGAAGGAACGCAACCTGAACCTGATGAACAAAATGATATCGAAGTGGAAGTGAAAGCGGACGGGAAGGCAAGCAAGGTCTGGGTGGCAACGCCTGATGCCTATCAGGGTTCCCCTCTGGAGATTGACTTCAAGCAAAAAGGGGACTCGATTACGTTCACCGTCCCATCCCTCAAGTATTGGGATCTGGTCGTGATCGACTATAAATAGGACCTATTGCTCCTACTGGGAAGGAGAGATATGATAGATAACAAGAATAACGGAAAGAGGGATTAGCAGATGATACAGCTTCTAAAGAAACGGCTGGCTGCCAAGGTCATTCTCACCATATTAGTCGTTTGTTTAATCCCTACGGTCTTTAATAGTGTGTTCTTCTACCATTCCGCTTCGGATGTCGTAAAAGAAAATGTAAGGGAATCGTCAAGGCAGATTGCGAGACAGGCAGCGGAATCCCTGTCCTTTATCTTCTCCAACGGAAGTGATATGTCAGATCTCATCTATAGTAATGAAAGAATACAGGAGATCGTGAAGGATGACTTGAACGATCGCTCCTCAGGGACAGAAGAAAATCAAGAATATATGACATCGTATTTGAATTCAAATATATATACGAGTTCATTCGTGAGGATCATTTATGTATTGAAGGAAGACGGGATGAGCTGGGGAAGCGGGACCTTTTCCCCTTATAAGCTCTCAAAAGTGAATATTGATGGAATGGATTGGGCCAAGGAAGCGGTTCGAAGAGATGGAGAGCTGGTGTGGGATGGACTTCAATACGACCGGTTCAGTGGAGCCGGTGAAAACACCGATCTTATTCTGCCCATCACCAGGGTGTTGAAAGACTTTGATACGATGGAGAACATCGCCTATATCCAGGTCAGCCTGGACGGAAAAGCGATATTGGACAAAATCAATCAAATCAAGCTTGGGAAGACCGGCCACTTCTTTGTTGTGAATGAGCAGGCGGAAGTGGTGATCGATAACGATTTAGAGAATCTGAACAATCCCGTTCAGAATAAGCAAATGCGGGAGTATATCCTATCTGATAAACGGGAATTCGAATTCGAAGAGGATGATATCCCTTATTACGGCGTAACGGAACCGATCGGGAACGGCTGGTTGATTGTCGGAAGGGTGCCGACTTCTGAAATCACAGGCGAAATCATTTCCATTCAAAAAATCATCATCGGTGCATCCATCATTTTCGGAATATTGGCGATTCTCGTCGGAAGTTTCATAGCAAAGAAAGTGACCGATCCGGTTAAGATCTTGACGGAGCAAATGAAGCTTGTCGGCGAGGGGAACTTAAAGGTGCGTACGAGTGTGGATTCGAAGGATGAAATTGGAATGATGAGCTCCGAATTCAACCATATGATCTATCGGGTGGAAGATTTACTAGAGCAAGTGAAAGAAGAACAGCATCAGAAGCAGGAAGCCGTCCTGCGGGCAATCAAGCACAGAATCAATCCTCACTTTCTCTTTAATACATTGAGTACGATACGGTGGCTCGTCCAGTTCAAAGAGACGGAGAGAGCGAACACCGCCCTTACTGCATTATCGAAACTCCTTGAAGGAAATATGGGAAAGACCGGGACCTTTATTTCCATAAAGGAAGAAGTGGATTTGGTTGAACAATTCATGGTGATCCTGCAAATCAGGTATGAGCAGAAATTCCATTTGGTTACGGATTTTGAAGAGGGCGTGGAAGATTGGGAGATTCCGAGGATGCTTCTGCAGCCGATCGTGGAAAATTCGATTTTTCACGGGATCGTACCAACAGGAACGGAAGGGACCGTATGGATCACAGGTAAGAATATCCCTGGTGGAATTCAAATCGAAATCAGGGATGATGGAGTAGGGGTTGAGCAGGATATGTTACAACGAGTGCAAAGGTCGTCAGTTGGAGACAACTCATATGTAGGAATCGGGTTAAGCCATGTGGCTGATTCCATCAGACTTTATTTCAGTCCTGAGTCGAAGCTTGAAATCAGCAGCGGGGAAGGGACCGTTGTGAAGCTTGTATTGATGACGAAAACCGGGGGTGATCATGATGTATAACGTGATGATTGTGGATGATGAACCGATTATCCGCTTCGGCCTGAAATCCTCCATCGACTGGGGGGATGAAAATCTTCACTTGATCGGTGATTTTTCAAATGGAAAACAAGCGCTGGACGCAATGGAACGTACCGGTCATGTGGATATCCTGATAACCGATATTAAGATGCCTGTAATGGATGGCATTACGTTAATGAAGAAAGCGCTTCAAATGAACCCTAAGCTAAAAGTGGTCCTGGTCAGCAGCTACAACGAGTTCGAATATGTCAGGGAAGGCCTTACACATGGGGCGGTCGATTATATATTGAAACAGACACTTGAACCAGATCAATTCTCAAGGACCATTCACAAATGTATCGACAAAATCCTCGAGGAGGAAAAAGTGACAGAGAAGCTTGATCAGGCGGAACAGACCAATAAGGTCAACGACAGGCGGAGGACGGAACAATCGATCAAGAGAATCCTTCTGCAGAAAGAACCGTTCCAGCCGTGTGAACAAAGGATTGAATCTCTTCACATGCCCCAGCTTCTCCTGCTTGGGAGCATAAAGGACCTTGATCGACTCGAAGATGAATTTGGTTTCCTTTATAAAAATTTGATCATCGATGAAATACAAGAGCGCTTCTATAGAGAGACAGAAGACGGGTACTGCTTTCCGATAGGCGAAAATGAGCTGATTTTCTTCTTGGGGAATACGGAAGAACCCCGGGATACTGTTAACAAATTAAAGCAGTGGATTGAAAAGGAAACGTCGCTGAAACTGGTGTTCAGCTATGCAATGGTTTCAGATCAGGAAAAATTGGTCGAGGGATACCATCATGCTTTTCTTTCAGGCAAACAATATTTCTTCCAACGTAACACTGAGATCTTTTCATATGAAAAAGGAGTGAAAATGCTTCAGGAGCCTCTGAGTCTTGAAGAGATAAAAGCTCAAATTCATGGGGAAGAATCACTTGAGAACTTCCTCGAGGCGAGGATTGCACGCTGGAAGGAAGAGGACATGCACCCCGACAACGTCAAGAAGGAAGCAGGGTATATCCTGAAGGCACTCTATTGGAAAAAGGTTGAAGTAAGCGTATTAATGGACCATATGGAAAAATTCGCTTCTTCAGAAACACTGGAGGAATTGACAGGGCTTTTCCATGAAGCGAAGAATGAATGTGACCACCTGCTGGAATCGGAAAATAAACACCCAAATACGGATAATGAGCTGCTGGATAAGGCCCTATCATATATCCATCACCATTTTACACAAGAGATGACTCTTCAGCACGTCGCCGACCATATTCATATCAGCCGGAATTACTTTAGCATTTTATTCAAGCGTTTCATGGAGATCAATTTCATCGATTACGTTATTGGCCTCCGAATCAATAAAGCGAAAGAACTTCTGGGTAACACTTCATTGAAGGTATATGAAGTAGCCAGTGAATCAGGCTTCAATGATGTTAAATACTTCAGTAAATTATTCAAAAAAGTCACGGGTCTGTCTCCGGGGGATTACAGGACGGAGCATCATAAATAGAGAGGGAAAGGGAAGTCTCATATGATTCGATTCCGGACAACCATCATACTTATCCTATTACTTGTATTGAACGCTTGCGGAAATCAACACATCATCGATGATTCAAAGAAACTGAAATTATCTGATGAGAAGAAGGTTGAAGAAATAGAGATCTGGCACACCTACAGCGATGAAGAAACGAGAATCTTTGAGAATGAAATCATTCCATTATTCGAAGAGAAATATCCTGGGATCGATGTCAAATCTGTCAGGCAGCCCCATAGCAAGCAGCTGATGTCAGCACTTATTTCACGGGCCTCTGTCAACCGGACACCCGATGTCGTCAGAATGGATATAACCTGGATGCCTAAATTTGTCCAATTGGACTTACTGTACCCCATCAGTGAATATGATGACTTTGATTTGGTCAAGACACGATTCCTTCAGAATCCACTTGAGTCGAATCGATTCAAAGGGAACTACTACGGTTTACCCTTGAATACGAATACGAAAGCAGCCATTTACAATAAAGCAGTGGTAGAGAAGCTGGAGCTGGATCATCTTCCTGAAACGATGGACGAATTGATTCGGGTCGTAAAGGAAAACAACCTGAAAATCGGAATCAGTGACGTCTCCCCTTGGAATGCCCTCCCCTATTTTTACGGATTGGGCGGGAAGGTGATGAACGAGGATTATACAAAGGCAAGCGGCTATCTGGATAGTGAACAGAGCATCTCAGCCCTTAAAGGGTTGGTGGATTTATACCAGAACGGATTCATTCCGTCCGAGGTACTCAGCGGATATCCGGAAACGTGGCAGAATATCAGTTCAGGGAATTATTTCATGATTGATGAAGGTCCATGGTTCTATAGCGTAAGGTCAGAAAACGACTTGGCTCTAGTCAATCAGCAAACGGTATCAGGCGTGTTTCCGAGTAACGGAGAAGAGCATTCCATCCTCGGAGGTGAGAATGCGGTCATCACCAAGGGCACGAAACACCGGGAAGCATCGTGGACGTTCATTAAGTGGATGACTACCGAAGAACCGCAGAGCCTTCTTCTAAAAGCTGGCTTGCTCCCAACGAATAAACGAGTGGACATAGCCAATATCGCGGAAGAGTATCCTTACTATAAAAGTTATATCGAAAGCATCGACGAAGCCTTTTTAAGGCCGCCGGTGCCACAATGGGAAGAAATCAACACCATCCTGACAAATGCCTTCAGGAACATTTTCAGCGGTTACGTAAGTGTAGAAGAAGGACTAAAGCAAGCGGCGGCAGATATAGACCGTCAGCTCTCATCATAGAAAGGAAGAGGGAAATGGAGAAGAAATGGTGGAAAGAAAGCGTCGTCTATCAAATTTATCCAAGAAGCTTCAAAGACAGTAACGGAGACGGAATAGGGGATCTACAAGGAATCATCAGTAAACTCGATTATCTAAAAGGATTGGGAGTGGATGTCATCTGGCTGTCCCCTGTCTATGAATCCCCGAATGATGATAATGGCTATGATATCAGCGATTATCAATCGATCATGGACGAATTCGGGACGATGGAAGACTGGGAGGATTTATTGGATGGTCTGCACGGCAGAGGGATGAAGTTGATGATGGACCTGGTCGTCAACCATACGTCGGATGAACATGAATGGTTCGTGGAATCGCGAAAATCGAAAGACAATCCATACCGTGATTATTACATATGGCGCACCGGCAAAGACGGCAATGAACCGAATAACTGGACTTCATTCTTCAGTGGCTCAGCCTGGCAGCACGATGACACGACGGATGAATCCTATCTGCACCTTTTCAGCAAGAAACAGCCGGACCTCAACTGGGAGAACCCTGTACTGAGAGAAGAAATATACAGCATGATGAAATGGTGGCTCGATAAAGGGGTAGACGGCTTCAGGATGGATGTCATCAACCTGATCTCAAAAGAGGAAGGACTGCCGAGCACACCGGGAGGCAAGAAATATGACTGGGGCGGAGATTATTTCATGAACGGTCCTCGGGTGCATGAGTATTTACAGGAAATGAATACGGAAGTCCTTTCACAATATGACATGATGACGGTCGGCGAATGCCCGGGAGCGTCCCCGGAGGATGCCGCCAGATATGCCAATGAAGAGGGCACGGAGCTGAACATGATCTTCACCTTCGAACATATGGATCTGGATTCCGGCCCGGGTGGTAAATGGGACGTGAAGGACTGGCAGCTTTCCGATCTAAAACAGGTGATGACCAAATGGCAGAAAAACCTTGAAGGCAGGGGCTGGAACAGTCTTTATCTCAATAATCATGATCAGCCTAGGATGGTCTCGAGGTTCGGGGACGATCAGGAATACCGCGTTGAATCTGCCAAGATGCTTGCTACGTTCCTTCATATGATGCAGGGAACTCCTTACATCTATCAAGGGGAAGAGATTGGGATGACCAATGTTGCATTCGACTCCCTTGAAGAGTACAACGATATTGAAATTCACAATATGTACCGTGAAAAAGTGACGGAAGGCGGAGAAGATCACAACACGATCATGGAAGCCATCTATCGTAAAGGACGGGATAATGCAAGGACGCCAATGCAATGGGATGACAGTGAACATGCCGGGTTTACAACCGGTACGCCGTGGCTGAAGGTCAATCCGAACTATAAGGAAATCAATGCAGAAAACGCGTTGAAGGATTCTGCGTCCATTTATTATTACTACAAGGAATTGAACCGCCTTCGTAAAGAACATGACATCATCGTTTATGGCACATATGATCTCATCCTTGATGACCATGAGCAACTCTACGCCTACACCCGGACGCTAGGGGCAGGGAAGCTTGTGATTCTGTGTAACTTCACGGGGGAGGATGCAGCCTTTACTTTGCCAGAAGGTCTTCACTTTGAATCTTCTTCTTTGCTGATTGGTAATTATGAAAGTAATGATAATCATCTTGAGGAAAATGGGAAATTAAAACCTTATGAAGCGAGAGTATATAAATTAAATTAACAACGCAGAAAAAAAGCAGCCGGCGTGCTGCTTTTTTCTGTGAGAAAGTGTTTTATATACATGAATGAGTGTCATAAATTAAGCGCTTTCATTCTACCTATTCTTCTGGAGAGGTGTTGTCTTTACAATAGAAAGTAGAAGCAAAGGGGGAACAGATATGACAGTGAATAACGTAATCAAGGTAGGTCTGATCGGACTTGGAGGAATGGCGGATGCCCACCGGAGGATGATTTCCGAGTTGGATCAACTCCAATTAAGCGCGTTGTGCGATGTGAACGATGAACTCCTGAATAAAGTGGGAGAGGAAGAGGGGATTGGGAACGAGAAGCGATTTAACGAGATGGAATCGCTCATCCAGGATCCGACTGTTGATGCCGTCATTTCGATTGTACCGAATGACTTGCATGCGAAAGTGTTGGAGTTGTGCATCCGTCATCAGAAACCCATCATGGCAGAAAAGCCATTCACCTTGAATTTCAAGGAAGCGGAATATCTGGCGGAACTCTATGAGAAGACACCGATTCCGTGCATGGTCGGGTTTTCTTACCGTTATATACCAGCCTTCAGATATGCCAAGAAGCTGCTTGAAGAAAATAAAATCGGTACCCTCCGTCATCTGGAGGTCCGCTATCTTCAATCGTTCGGTGCACCGATCTTTGATGTCCCGTATTTATGGAGGTTCAATAAGGTGGTCACAGGGACGGGGGCATTGGGTGATCTCGGTGCACATATGATCGACAGCGCAAGGTTCCTTGTCGGGGAATTCAAATCAGTATCTGCGTTAATGAGAACCTTTGTCCCGGAACGCAGGGATCCGGCAACCGGTTACGATGCATCAAAGTGGAAGTGGACGATTACGTCAGTTTCCATGCCGTGCTGGAGCATGATGTGGTGGGGACATTCCTGACGACGAGGAACGCAATCGGATCAGGGAATCAGCATGAAGTGACATTGTACGGGGATATCGGGACGATACACGTCAACTGTGAAAAACCGGATGAAGTCCTGCTCAGTTTGGTTGATGGGAATGAGCTTCAAACAACGAAAGAGACCCTGGAGGTTCCTCCGGGGTACAAGCGCCAGCAGCTGGAGGATTTCACCGCTTTACTGACTGGCCAGGAGCATGACGGAATCCCTGACTTCCATGATGGCTATCAGAATCAAAAGGTGCTGGAGCGTATTATCGAATCAGCAGAGAAAGGTCAGTCCGTAAACATAGACGAATAGAAAGGAGACGTTATGAGTAATCAAAAAATAAAGATTGCTGTCGCCGGTTCCGGTTCATTTGCTGATCTATGGTATCTTCCAATTTTGAAACGTCATCCCTCCGTCATCCTGGAGGCGATCTGCAGTCAAAATGGAACAAATGCGGAAAGGCTAGCCGCCAAATACGGCATCCCATCCAGCTACCAGTCCTACCCGGAAATGCTGGAAGAAGACATCGATGGCGTCTGCATCGTGACCCCAAACTCCAGTCATCATAATATCGCCTTGCTCGCTGCAGAAAAACATATCCATGTTATGTGTGAAAAACCATTAGCTATGGATACCAGGGAGGCCAAAGCGATGTGGGATGCGGCAGAACGAAACGCCATCATCCATGGAGTGAATTTCACGTATCGGGAGAACCCTGCCGTCGTCCGGTTAAAGGAATTGATAGAGGGTGGATTAATAGGCAATGTGTATGAAGGAAAGTTCGAGTATTCGGGTGATTACGGGTTATCAGGTCCACCGGGATGGCGCGGCACGCATTCATCGGGAGGAAGGGGCGGCGTGCTCGCTGACTTGGGTTCCCATCTCATCGATGCCGTCCACTATATCCTTGGAGAAGAAATCGAGAAAGTTTCGGCTTCCCTATCGCGTTTGGAGAACGGCAGGATGGAAAGGTTCAGTGAGTCCGTAAATAAAGATCGAGCGGCGGATTCTGCCTACTTCCATGCTTCGTTTCCATCAGGAGTCCAGGGATCCTTTTATACAAGCTGGGTTTCAATCCAGGGAAATCGGAACCAGACAATCGATCTGATGTTCAAAGGAGAGAAAGGAGCACTGCAGTTTCTTTCCAGTGAACTTGGGATCAGACTCAGGTATGCACCATTAAAGGGTCCTTGGCAGGATATTAAAGTGGAAAACACGGTGCCGTGGGACGATGCGGCCGAGCCTTCCGAAGAACGTTTCCGCCCATGGCGTCTAACGGATAGAAACGAACTATGGAAATGGGTGGACGCCATTCTCAATAAGAAAGATAGGGACAGGCCGACATTCAGAGACGGCTATGTCGTCCAGAGGGTGATTGATTCCGTTCTCTTATCCAATACATTACGAAAAGAAGTAGTCGTAAAAGAACTAGAAAAAATGGAGGAATCACAATGATCAACGTGACAATTTGGAATGAATATCGACATGAACAATCGAATCCGGCTGTACAGGAGATCTATCCTGCGGCGATCCATCAAGCACTTGCAGGCTTCCTGCAGGAAGAGTTCGTGGTGAAGACGGCGACACTTGATGAAGCAGAGCACGGATTGACAGACGAAATTCTCAACGAAACGGATGTGCTGATCTGGTGGGGGCATATCGCCCATGATGAAGTGAGCGACCACATTGTAGAGAAAGTGAAAGAACGCATCCTCGATGGAATGGGATTCATCCCGCTGCATTCAGCCCATAATTCGAAAGTCTTCAAAGTATTGATGGGTACCAGGACGGGAGAACTCAAGTGGAGGGAAGCCGATGATACAGAAAGACTGTGGGTCGTGGAGGAAGGTCATCCCATCGTGAATGGCATCCCGGAAGTCATCGAACTCGAGAAAGAAGAAATGTACGGCGAGCGCTTTGGCATCCCGAAGCCTGACGAACTCATCTTCATCAGCTGGTTCTCAGGAGGAGAAGTGTTCAGGAGCGGCTGTACATACCGGCGCGGAAGAGGGAAGATCTTCTACTTCAGACCGGGGCATGAGACGTATCCGACGTATTATCACAAGGATATACAGCGGGTGATCAGGAATGCTGTGCTTTGGGCGTGTCCTGAGCAGGGTTCTCCGGTTCTTAGGTTGGGGAATGTCGAGCCGCTTGAAAGCAGGTAAATACAGCAGGGTTTAGGCCCTGCCATTACATGAGGAGGAAGGAAATGAATATCAATCGTAAAATGAAACTGCCCCTTGCCGGCCTGGTTGCCATCAACCTTGCCCTGACATCATTCACGTTACCCCAAGATGCTGAAGCCAAAGACAATCCAAAAGAGGCTGTACAAAAAGCCCAAAGCAAAAAGAACCTTCCGTCAGAACCGATTTCTGCTTTCCTGGTCGACAAATCAAGGTATAATCCCGGTGAACAAGTGAAGCTCTCCCTCTTATTCAACACCGATAAAGAGTGGAAAGGCGATCTCCATCTAGAAGTCTATCATCTCAATGAAAAGGTCGCGGAAGGCAGTAAGAAGATCCACGTAAAAAAAGGACTGAAAGGGATTGAAGTGGATTGGACACCGCCGTCAGATGATTTCAAAGGATATCTAGTAAAAGCCTCATTCAAGGGATCCGACCAAATCGTCACGGCAGCCATCGATGTTTCAAGTGACTGGACCCAGTATCCCCGTTATGGTTACGCAACCGAATTCCCTCAAGAATCGACAGCCGAAAGTGAAAAGAAGATGAAGCAGCTGACCCAGGAGTATTATTTGAATGGTTTCCAATTCTATGATTGGATGTGGCGCCATGATGTGTCCGTTTATTCCAAGACCGACAGCGAAGGGAACCCGGTGCTTGATGAGGACGGAAACTTCATCTCGGAAGATATCGATAAAGATACGGCTTATGATGACTTGCTTGGACGCAAGCTTTATCCACTCACGGTGAAGCAGCAGATCGATGCAGCGCAGAAATACAATGCGGCTGCCATGGCCTATCAAATGAACTATGCCGCGAGGGAAAACTATGAAGATTTCGGGGTGAAGAAGGAATGGGGATTGTATAAGAAGAATGCGAGTTTCCCGCACCCCTCTTTAAGTGACCAGGAAGGATTTTATTTTGACTGGGTGAACCCGCCGACCGGACTCTACCTTCAGGACCCGGGGAATGCCGAATGGCAGGAATATATCAACCGGGAGTTTGTGAGGGGCGTAAATGAATTCGGGTTCGACGGGATGCACCTCGATCAGTGGGGGTTCCATGACAACGATTATCTATATGACTATGAAGGCAATAAACGCCACTTCTCGAAAGATTATGATTCTCTCATCAACTCGGTGAAGGCCATCATTGAGCGAGAACAATGATTCCAAGAACTTTGTCACATTCAATATGGTCGGGGGCAACGAAGGATACAGTGACGTGCCGCGGCCGTCTACACAGACTGACTTTGATTACAGCGAAATCTGGCAGGATAAAGATCACTACCGCGACTTACTGAAGGTAGTAGAAGAAACCAGGGAAACGAACGACGGGAAGGCCGTCGTCATTGCCGGGTACATGAACTACAAGCAGGCGACGGGCGAGCATTACAACGTCGCGGATGTAGAGGGAGTGCCGAGGTCCGAACATTTCATCTCACGGATTCAGAAGGTCCCTGGATGGGTCGGGGATTTCGGGATGAAGGATGAAGACCAGATCATCTGGAAGGTCGAGGCACCCGAGTCCGGCACTTATACGGTGGACCTTAAGTATGGCCATGACAACGGAGAAAGCCCTGTCGGGAAAATCCACGTGAATGATGCTCTCGTAAATAGACACGATTCCATTCAGTGAGAAGACAGGCTGGGGGAACCCGGTTGCGGAAACAAGCCTGACAGTCGACCTGCAAGAAGGGGAAAATGAGATCAAACTGTCATTGAATACAAATAATTTGTGGCTGAACGTAGACAGTCTCGTCCTTAAAAAAGCAGACTATGAGAAAGAGTATGAAGCAGAGGATGCAGAGCTGATCAGCAGTAAAGTGGATAAGCATGGACACGTGTACAATTTTGAGACGGATGGTGATTTCATTGAATTCACCGTCGATGCCGCCGAAGCCGGAACGTATCCGGTCAGCTTCCAATACGGGGTGGAAAGCACAGCGGTCAGCCGTCATCTGTATGTGAACGGGGAACTGGCGAGCGATTCCATCAATTCGATCCGACAGGCGGTTGGGAATCGTTTCAATCCACGGAAGAGACCGAAGTCAAGCTCAAAGCGGGAGAGAACAAGATAAAACTGAAAGCCGACGGAGTTAATGATACAGGTGCTAAAATCGACTATCTCTCCGTAGGGGAGGACCGTTATCAGGCAGAAAAAGCCGAAGTCGGCTGGGAACCATCACATGAGCCGCTCATAAAAACAGTTGACGAGGGAGTGATGGACTTCAAACAGCAGGGAGACTTCATTTCCTTCCCGATGAATGCAGGGGAATCGAAAGAAACGTCCATTTCCGTCAGATATAAAAATCCTGGAGAAGAAACGAAACGCAGCATCTTCGTAAATGGAAAGAAAGCCGGCATCTTGTCGCTGCCTTCGACTTCAGATGGCCAATGGGGAACAGCGGAAGCATCCATCTATCTGTACAGCGGGGAAAATAAGCTCTCCATTCAAATGGAAGGGAAAACAGAAGAAACAGGCATTTCAATTGATAAGGTTGAATCGGGAACCAATGTAATCGAAGCAGAAGAAGCGGAAATCGGCTGGCTTCCGGTCGTTTCAAGAACAAGCGAGGTATCGATCGATCCCGGCTATACGAATAACTTCGGAAACAAAGGTCAGCGGGTCGTGTTCAACGTCAATAATACGAAAGAAACCGATACACTCAGCTTCAAATACAGGACGGGGAACAATCCTCATATCAACATCTATGTGGACGGGGAGCTGATCCCATCAAATAATCAATATGTGGACGGCAAGACGGTTTCTGAAACGGAGTTCTCAAGCACCCCGGGAGGCTGGGACGGAGCCATGGTGGAGAAGACCATCAACGCCAAGGTACCGGCAGGAGAACATGAAATTATCTTCGAAATGGCTTCAAATGGGGAATACATCAATCTCGACAGCATGACAGCAGGCAGCGTGGAGTATCAGGTGGAGGAAGCCGATTTTGCCCCTGACGGCCATGGGATCACCACGACTACAGGGCATATCTATGACTTCAAAGATGAAGGCGACTTCCTGAATTTTGCCGTTGAAGTGCCTGAAGCCGGTTCTTATGATTTGAAATGGAGATACAACAATGATTCAGTTTCAAAACGAGATGCCAAACGTGCAGTCTTGGTCAACAAAGAGAAAGCAGGAGAGGTTGTATTTTCTTCTTCGGATGGCTGGGAAGATCTTGAGATGAAGGATATTCAGCTGAAAGAAGGCAGGAACATCATCAAGATGGAAGTCCAGGATATAGATGATGATGGCGTCAAACTGGATTATCTTCAAATAGGAAATAAACGGGTACATGCAGAAACGGCAGACAGTTTATCCCCGATGCACATCTATAAGGATACACTGCTGAACTTCGGCCATACGGGCGATGAAGTGACATTCGACGTCGATGTCGCCGAAAAAGGGGAAACAAGCTTCATCTTCACGTATGCGAACGCAGGAAGCGATACGGAAAGGACCATCTATGTCGACGGTGAGCCTGTCCTTGATGAGAAAGGCGAACCCTTACAAAGTCGTCTTCAAAAGCACCGGCAATATCGATTCATACAGCGAAGATGGATATGTCGTACTGCCTGAGCTATCGGCAGGGGAGCATAAAATCACGCTGAAGCAGGAAGAAGGACAACAAGGAACGATCCACCTGCGCCGCATGACCATCGGATTATTCGATGAACCTTCCGTCCGCCTGATGGACGCCGGCCTCGCCGCCATGGGAGCGACCCATATCGAAATCGGCACCGCCGAAAAATTCGAGGAAGGGCCAAACATGCTGGCTCACGAATACTATCCGAACCGCAGCAAGAAAATGAGCGGTTCACTCAAAGAATCAATGAAAGACTACTACAAGTTCTTTGCAGCCTATGAAAATCTTCTGTTCGACAGCACCCAGACAGATAAACAAATAAAAGCAGAAGCGGGCGGGAAAGAAGTCAAAGTGACTAACAACGGCGAGCAGAACAGCATTTGGTCCATCGTCAGGGATAACAAGAACAATAAAGGCTTTGAAGACTATGAGGTCGTTCACCTTATCAATCTATTAAACAATGACTCTAATTGGAGAAACGCGGCTGCTAAGCCTGAAACTCAAAAAGAGCTGACGGTTAGATACCCGATCGGTCAAACAGCTGAAGAACTCCCGGATCTGAAAGTCTATGCAGCAAGTCCTGACAAACGGGAAGGCATGATGGAGGAACTTGAGTACAGCTGGGATCAGGAAGAATTGGTCATTACTGTTCCAAGCTTGGAATATTGGGAAATACTTGTGATTGATCGTGATGGTAGAGAAGTAGAAAAACCATCGAAGATTCAGATAAAGAAGTAGGGTATGTGAGGGGGACATAGCGATGGCTATGTCCCTTTTTTATGAGAAGATGTTGCTATTTGAGCCAGAGAATTTTTGTGAAACGACCATGCCCCTTGCATACGTATACTAAATTGATTGATAAAGGTCCGTGACTAATGCTGTTCACAGGTTCAGGGACGGACTTTTTTTTGCAACCCTACTCCAATCTCCCGCCATAATGAACCTTCACGCAATAAGTCAACGCCACATCCTGCTCGATAGGATAACGCAGATCTGCTTTCTGAGATCCTTTAATCATAAATGGACGTAAATCACTTATCATTTGATTACTTTCTGCTATATAAAGTAGAGAAGATTTCAGAATGATAGGTTGGCATTCGATAATGACATCAGGAAGCATATGGATGATTTCCGTGCTTCTTTTTTTGCGTTGGTAAGGGGAGAATCGTCCATGTGTACACCTGTGCGCTTGATTGTTGTGGTAATAATTTGGCGAAAATAACCACTAAATGTAAAAATACCACAACTTTTGTAGTATAATATAACCATCACAAACAGTTGGAGTGTTCACATGGCTTACACCATACCAGAAGCGATCCGATCGTCGGCTACGGCTGGGGAGAGGTTGTTGTTTCGTACGTTGAAGACGTATTTGCCAGATGATTATATAGTTTATTATGAACCTGAGATTCATGGGAAGCGGCCGGACTTTGTTATTATTGGGCCGAATTTGGGTTTGGTTGTGTTAGAGGTAAAGGATTATACGAAGAATACGTTGTTTCAGTTGAATCATGACGAGTGGATTTTACATACGTCTTCGGGGGAGCAGAGGAAGACCAAGAATCCTTTGAAGCAGGCTAGAGATTACGTGTTTCATATTGCGGATGTGTTGAAGAAGGATAAGAATCTTGTTCAGTTGGAGGGACGATATCAATTTCAGTTAAAGTTCCCTTATGGATTTGGGGCGGTGTTTACCCGTTTGCATCAGAAGGATTTTATTGAAAATGGGTTGTATGCGGTGGTGGAACCGTCTTTCTGTCTGACAAGGGATGAGATTGATCCGGAGAAGGATGGTTTCTCAGAAGAGAATTTAATCGAGAAGATCCTGAATATGTTTACGATTCCGTACCGGTTGCAAAAGCCCCTCTCAAAAGAAGAAATGGACGCGATCCGCTATCACTTGTTTCCGGAAGTGCGAATCAGTGCGGAGTTTAAGCAGCCTGTTCCATACCAAGATCAACTGTTGCTATCGCTACATGATATTAAAGCGATGGATCTGCATCAGGAGAACCTGGCGAAGCAGATTGGGGATAAGAACCGGCTGATCCGTGGAGTAGCGGGTAGTGGGAAGACGCTTATTCTTGCGAGCAGGGCGAAACTACTGGCTAAAGAACAGCCGGACTGGAAGATCCTGATTCTCTGCTACAATATTTCCCTTGCCCGGAACATTGAGCAGATTGTATTCCATATGATGAATGAGCCTGATAATCTTTTTGATTTTGATTTCTCTGGAGCTCAAAAAGTGAAAGAGAAAAAGCATCATATCTCAGTTCGTAACTTTCATTCTTGGCTGAAGAACGATCTCAAGATTAAGGAAAAAGAGCTGCCCACTGTGCTTGAAAAGATTAAAAACGGGGAAGCGATTCTCCCTACATATGATGCGATTCTGATTGATGAGGGCCAGGACTTTGAATCTTCCTGGTTTGAACTGGTGTCCAGTCTTCTTAATCCAGAAACCAAATCTCTTCTATTAGTAGAGGACCGGGCTCAGTCCATCTATAAACGGAAAAGAAGTTACCTACAGGACATGGGCCTCAGTTTCCAAGGAAGGTCGAAAGTGTTAAGCATCAATTATCGGAACACTGCTCAAGTGGTGAAGTTCGCATGGGACTTCTATAGGACGCATTCTTCCTTAAAGAATAAAGTCGTAACGAGAGATTTTGAAGGTGAAATCATCGCTCCTCAAAGTACACGGAGGAAAGGGATTGAGCCAGCTATTATCAAGACAGATCACTTCTATCAAGAAGCAAGTTTAGTGGCAAGACAAATAAAGAAGCTGAACAAAGAGAAGCATGTTCCGTTCTCGGAAATGCTCATCCTTTACCGCATCAAGAAATCTTTTAACACAAGCTACATTGACATTCTAAAGCGCGAACTTCAAAAAGAGCAGATTGACTACTTCTGGTTAACGGAGAATAGTGAATCCAAGCGGAGTTTCGAGAAGGATGATAACCGAGTCAAAATCAGTACAATTGATAGCAGCAAAGGACTCGACTTTCAAGCGGTCTTCATTGTGAATGTGGATAACATGCCGTTTGCACTGGAGGAAGATGTGGAAAGAGAAGTGTCCCTTCTATATATCGGTATGACACGGGCGAAAGAGTATTTATGTCTGTCCTATTCAGGGGAATCAGAATTCACGCAGTACTTTGATCAATGCCTTCTCGAGAGAAAAGAACAGAAGAAAACGAGCGAGAAAAGCGGATGAAACTAAGAAAAGGTATGAGCAGCACTCTGTTCATACCTTTTTCTTATCAGCGTTTGACGAGCTCTTTTTTCTTAATAACACCAGATTCAACAAGATTCTTCAATGCCCCTTGATTCTTAAAGCGGAAATAGACCGACAGTCGCTTCAGGTCCATCTGGGTTAAGGCAGATTCTTCAACAGCAAGAGAATAGGAAGATCCTAATCTTTTAATCATTGATTTGGCGTAATCCAATTGTTTAGGCGTTAAGGGCTGTTCGTTGCTCATTTGAGTGTGAGTGCCGATCGTATCTGCAATCTCTGGACTGTAAGTACCACTTTTAATCCAAGCAACATCTTCACTAGAGAAATCATACCACTCACCCTGTAACTGTTTCGAAGCAAAGTGATCATGGAATGCTTTCTTGGTCGACTGAACATCACCGGATTTTATCAAATACACCAGGTGATAATCAAAGGGCTGTTTCACATTGAACACATTGAGGCTTTTATCAATGGAAATGGAGCTTACGATTTTGAACCAGCCATTCATATGTTCCTGGATGATATTCACGTACCCTGGCTGCGGGCCTTTAGGAGCGGGGGACTGAATGATGCTTTCTAGTTTGGATGGGTCCGTTTCGTATAGGAATACCTTTTGGGTTTGTACGATGATTTCAGGTTTGGCTTCATCTTTGGCTGGTAGTAGTTTGGAGAGTAGTTGTTTTAGCATAGGACACCTCGGTTGTTAATAGGGAATTTTTCTGTTTGTGAATATTTTACCATAAAATTACACATAAGTTGGCGTTTTCTTCCTGCTTTTCTTCGCGCGCACTCTGTGACATGCACTGGCATAAAACACATTTCATAATAAGATTTGTTCTTATTTACTTGACCTGAGAAATAAAAAGGAATTTTAATTATAATCATTAGTAATTTAATCCATCCTCATTAACTTAATTTTCCAAACATACAATTGTGATATATTTACTATTAGAAATGATAAAGAGGTGTTTGTAAGTGAACGACAAGGCGAGACAGTTATTTGAGTATTTATTGGCCGTTAACAATTTGCGTTTTAATGTGATTCGGGATTATACCGAATATGATAAAAGTTGGAATAAACAATCCTTGAAGGAATATGGGGAGGATGTATTTCTTTTTGGTGATGGGAAAGACGAGGAAGCAGTTTTAGAGATTCATAGACAGAAGATAACCACGGATGTATTAACCCCTCCACAACCAGATAAAAAGATTAAAGAGTGGATTACATATCCTTATAATAAAGAAAATCAACATCCACAAATGCCGGATCCAAAAATTGTGTTAAAAGATAACGAGAAAGTGGAAGTGAAATTTGAAGATGACACTTCCAGGGTGAAGCTGTTTAGTGAGTGGAAAACCGAATGGCATGATTGGGCAAAAGAAGTAACAAGGATGAAGAAAGTTCAGTCTCTTTATGAATTATTCTTCAGAATCCATCAAGATTTTCAAAGGGAAGGAGAGGGGCTTGAGCTCCTGTTAGGTGAAACGTTGTTTACTTGGAAACATGAAGTTGGCGCCATTCATCATCCCCTGTTTACAACTAAACTGGATATTGAGCTTGATACTGACAAAGGTGTAATTACAGTTAAACCTACAAACCAAGGGTATAAGCTCGAACTAAATATTTTAAGTGGAATCTCACTTCCTAATATGGAAGGGATTCAGAACATTGGAAGGTTAGCCAGGTACAAGGATGTTTTAGAAGAAGATGTGAAAGATCTCTCGAGTCAATTTATGCAATTAGTGGATGCTGGAGGAAGAACTTCAGGTAATGGAGAAACATTACTTCCTACAAAAAATGCGGTAGGTCATTTAGACGAGTATGTCATTCTTCTTAGGAAAAAAGATAATCAAGTTTTAAAGAATGATTTGGAGCAGATTATCGAATTGATGCAGGAGGAAGATTATCCAGTACCAGCAACAATCGATTCCATTGTAGGGAATCAAATTAACGAAGAAACTGTCCATAACCTGAAATGGGATGAAGTGGGTACCGATTTGTATTTTCCTTTAGCGGCAAATGAGGAACAAAAGGATATCGCAAGAAGGTTAGCGACAAATTATGGTCTTACTGTTCAAGGTCCTCCAGGGACGGGTAAAACCCATACAATCGCTAACATTGTGTCTCATTTGCTGGCTCATGGAAAAAAAGTATTGATCACAAGTCAAAAAGAGAACCCGTTAAAGGTATTGAAAGATAAAATTCCAGCAGAAATTCGTGACTTGTGTGTTCCATTGCTCGGAGGGGAAGGGATTCGCTGAGAGAGATTGAAAAATCAATCCGTACCATATCCGAAAAACTTGGAAATGCTTCCACAGAAAAGTTAGAAGCTGAAATCGCTCGAAGTAAAGAAGATTTAGATAAAAGCCGAAGAAAAGAAGCCAAACTCAAGAATCAACTCTTAGCATACAGCAAGAGCGAAAGGACAGAGATCGAGTATAAAGGCAATGTAATGACGAAGTCAGATGCCGCTAAAATGTTAATTGAAGAGCCTTTAGACTACAAGTGGATCTTGGACAAATTACAACTCAACACTAATCTTCCCATTTCAGAAGAAGAGTTTCTATCCCTATGGGGGCTAAGAGGAAGATTGAAAAAAGAGGACTTATATCTAAAGGAATCCATCCTTCCTGAAACCGACTTTCTAAAAAGTCCTGAAGAAATGAAAAAGTGGTTAAATCTTGGAAGAGATTTAAAACATAAGAATGATACGGTTATTGTTCATACAGACAAGGTCCGCTTCCCTATTGAGAAAGAGTATGCTCAAACGATAAAAGAGCAGCTGTCAGCTATTCTTGCTTACAAAGAACTTTTAGCAGAAGACACTGCATCCCATAAGATTCTTGATGATATTCTGGCCGGAGATACGCGTAAAGAGCGTTGGGTTACGTTCCTCAAGGAAATGGAATCAATGAATAAAGAAATGGCTTCCATTAACAGTTCGATTATTAGTTACGACATTAATCTACCGGATAAATCGGATTACGAATTAGAAGCGGATATATACGTGTTGGGCGAAAGATTAAGACAGAATAAAAAGCCCAATGCTGTGTTTGGTCTCACTAAAGGCAAGAATGCCAAGTACTTATGGCAAACTCCGATCATTAATGGGCAGCCTATAAGAAATGTAGAAGAAATTGATGTACTTCAGCAGCATTTATTGTTGAAGAAGAAGAAAGAGGAAGCGGTTAGGACTTGGAATGCCAACCTTGATGAAGTCAGTGGTGAATTCATCGATCATGAGGATAAGCGTCTTATTAGTTCCATTGACAAAAAGATTGCTGATTTTGAAAAGATTATTTCTTTAGCCGATAAAATTGTGAGATTTAAAGAAGCTGCTAATCGATTAAATTTAAGTAATGAGAAATGGCTAGATTATGATTTTTACAATGAGTTATACAACATTACCGGATTCGTCTTTGACGTGCTTAACTATAATGAGTGAAAAAAAGACTATTCGTTATATGAAGAGAAACTTGAGAACGCCCTTAAAGTGCAAAACACACATCCAATCATGAAAACCTTGATACAGGTGCTCCAGGAACAGGATGAAAAAGCATGGGCTTCCGTTTTGACTGAAATATCACCTTACGGCCAAGAACAAAAGAGAGAGTACTAGAGTTTTATTCTCTAATAAGTCGCCTTACAGCAAGCCCCTCAAACAGCAGTGATGATCATTGATTTGATGGGAACGAAGCCGAGATGCCTCATAATCCTTCAAT
>CAWBBM010000013.1:0-514291 GCA_963787015.1 uncultured Bacillaceae bacterium | reverse complement strand
TAAGTCCATATAATTGTGTAAAAAGAAAGAGTCATTTTATTCCTTCTTGTCAACACTGTTTTCAACGACGATAAACAATGAGAAGAGGAATAAAATGACTCAATTACAGTTTAACCTAGATTTGGATTCTTTAAAAGAAGCAGTAATAAATTCTAATATCGAAACGGTCGTCCGGTCAGCCATCGTCCTTGTATTAAATGAATACATGGAAAGGGAGAGAGATGACTACCTTCAAGCAGCTTCTTATGAACGATCTACTAATCGTTTGGATTATCGGAATGGCTACTACGAACGTGAGTTTACAATGAGTATTGGAAAACTCAAACTGAAGGTTCCACGCACACGTAATGGTGATTTTTCACCTTCTGTATTTGAAAAATACGCAAGATGTGACCAAGCATTTGTCATTTCTATGGTCGAGATGGTGATTAACGGTGTTTCTACTCGTAAGGTTACTCATATTGTGGAACAGCTTTGTGGAGAGACGGTTTCAAAATCATTTGTTTCTTCCCTAACTCAAAAATTAGATCCTATCATTAATGATTGGGCCAAGAGACCTTTGAACGGCACTTATTTTCCGTTTATATTTGTAGATGCCATGTATATAAAAGTGCGTGAACACCATCGTGTCGTCTCAAAAGCCGTTTACATTGCCACAGCTCTTTCAGAAAAAAATAATCGTGAGATTTTAGGATTGATGGTCGATCATGTGGAGAGCTATGAGAGTTGGAGTAGGTTCTTTCAACAACTGAAATCCCGCGGTCTTCAATCCCCTAAGCTTGTGATCTCAGATGCCCATAAAGGTCTACAAAAAGCTGTTCTTCGCGAGTTTATTGGAACCAGTTGGCAGAGATGTAATGTACATTTTAAACGAAATATCATTCAGCACCTCCCTAAGAAAGATTCCAAAGAAATTAGAACGATGATTAAGAGGGTGTTTGAAGCTGTCAAAATCGAAGATATGAGAAACTTTAAAGAAGAATTGATGAGTCAGTTTAGCGAGAATACAAAATATGAAAAAGCGTTGGCAATCTTCGATGAAGGCTTTGAAGATACCATTCAATACATGGAGCATCCCGAAGAAATTCGACCACATATTCGCAGTACCAACTGTTTGGAACGCTTAAATCAAGAAGTTCGAAGAAGAGAAAAAGTCATACGTATTTTTCCTAACACGCAGTCAGCCTTTCGTTTGATCGGGGCAGTTTTGCTTCATTATCAACAAACCACATATTCAAAAAGAAAATCCTTTTAAAAAGCCCTAAGCATTTTTAAGTGAAACTTCCCATTCGAATGGTTTCATAGCCAGGGCAGGCTGTCAAAGTGAAGAGCCTTTGACAGCCTGCCCTGGCTATGAAGGAATTAAATCATGGAAGTTTCGAAAAAAAATGTTGAATCTAACACCTATATCCGATTAACAGTTGAAAATGACAAGTAAGGAATTTACACAATATTAAGGACTTGACTGTACTGATGGGGGAGTGACGCATAAATGAAAAAAACGACGCAAAAACCCTTAGGAATGACGCATAAAATAAAAAAACGACGCATAAACGGTTGAAAGTGACGCAATAAATTGTAAAACGACGCAAATAGGCTCCAAAACGACGCAAATATTTATAATTGACCGTTTCAATCGATGAATATGGCGCCCCCTTTTATGAATTTCCTTCTTCTAATACAGATATCCAATGAAAATTGTCGCCAAGTGCTCAATCTAAAGAAAAAAAGGACTGATTCTATCAAACTTGCAAATAAATTTACCTGAAAAGGCATGATTCTTAAATATTCTATAAGTATGTTCAATACTTCACAAATAAACCAACACATACACAAACAAACAAACCAACCAACAAACCAACCAACAAACCAACCAACAAACCACCCCCACCTCAACCTCAAAAACCCAATCCAACCAAGCACATCACTTTTCTTCCAAATGAAATCCTCTTATACTGTACACAAGATCAAAAGGAGGTCATTCAAATGGCAACAACCAACATGCGTGAACAGTACAATGATTATATCGCTAAATTTAAACAGAATGCATCTCAAGGCGTACAGGATAAAATGGGGAAAGCGATTGATGAGCTTGAGAACTCAGACGAGGGTAAGGGTCTTCGTGTCGGCGAGAAGGCACCAAACTTCACCTTACCGGGGGCGGCAGGGAAAGAAGTTCAACTGGAGGATGTGTTGAAGAAAGGCCCAGTGATTCTGACGTTCTATCGCGGCGGCTGGTGCCCATATTGTAATATGGAGCTGCGTGCGTACCAACAGCTAATGGACGACATTAAAGAAGCAGGTGCAAATCTGATTGCGATCAGTCCGCAAACTCCGGATGCTTCTCTTTCAACAAAAGAAAAGAATGAGCTGGATTATTTCGTCCTAAGTGATGAAGGAAACAAAGTGGCAGATGAATACAATCTTGTTTATAAGCTTCCTCCTTACTTAGTGGAGATTTATAAAGAAAAAGGTCTGGATCTTGAGAAAGCGAATGACAGTGATTCATGGACGCTTCCTGTTTCTGCGACGTATATCATTAAGCAGGATGGAACCATTGCTTACGAGTATACGAAGGCAGACTATAAAGATCGTGTGGAGCCTTCAGAGGTTGTCGACAAGCTAAAATCGCTATAATCCAGAACAGAGGAAAACGGCTTTCTGATTGGGATTTTTACCATCAGAAAGCCGTTTTGTGTTTTAATGTAATCAAATGAGGAAAGATACATAGTAAGGCTTTTGAATTTCTAAAAATTGTCATCTGAAAATCATAAGTC
Source organism: uncultured Bacillaceae bacterium (assembly GCA_963787015.1). Taxonomy (GTDB): domain Bacteria; phylum Bacillota; class Bacilli; order Bacillales; family Bacillaceae_B; genus Rossellomorea. The sequence goes on along the minus strand of CAWBBM010000013.1, from coordinate 511,514 downwards.
ATTTTTCTTGAAGTGGTTCATATTATCTCTTTTTTCTAGTAAAATAGGAACTTAATTTGAGCAAACTACAAGGAGTAGTGGAGAGAGGAGCATCTGGGTGTTAGACAATAGTTTTGTGATGGTAGCGATCATATTATTGATCAATGTTGTATACGTGTCCTTTTTTACAATCAGAATGATTTTGACGTTAAAGGGTTATCGATATATTGCGGCTTTTGTGAGTACATTCGAGGTTGTCATTTATGTTGTAGGTCTTGGGTTGGTGCTGGACAATTTGAATGAAATCCAGAACTTGATTGCGTATGCTGTCGGGTATGGTCTTGGTGTCATTGTCGGGATGAAAATCGAGGAGAAGCTGGCTCTTGGATATATCACCGTGAACGTGATTACGAAGGAATATGATAAGGCTCTTCCGAATGAACTGCGTGCCCGGGGATACGGGGTGACGAACTGGGAGGCGAATGGACTGGAAGGGAACAGGATGGCCCTGCAGATCCTCACTCCGAGAAAGTATGAGATGAAGCTTTATGATACAATTAAAGAGCTTGACCCGAAAGCATTCATCATTGCATATGAACCGAAAGCGATCCACGGAGGGTTCTGGGTGAAGACTGTCCGAAATATTCGTAAAGGAAAATTAAAAGAATGAGTAAAAAGAAATTATTATTTGAAGTACAAGAAAATGAGACAATCGCAGACTGCTTGGACCGTATGAAAGAAATGGGCTATATGCCGGTAAGACGGATGGAAAAGCCCGTTTTTGAAGAGCAGAAAGAAGGAAAAAAAACGGAATATGTCCCTATTAAACAGTCCATTGTGTTTGAAGGGAAGAAGATAGAAGAATAAACGCTTCAAATCCGAACATTAATTTTCAGACTTTTATTATCGTTCGATTATTCGTTGACAGAGTCTCTATATCACGTTATGATGGAGACAAATAAACCGAATACCCTCATATAATAATGGGAATATGGCCCATGAGTCTCTACCTGACTACCGTAAATGGTCGGACTATGAGGGAAAGTAGATGTCTGGATACGGATCTCAGGTTATGTACCTTACCTGATAAAGAGGACCATTCTCTGTAAAATACCCAGATCAATTGCTTTCTCTCGAGTGTAGAGAACAATTGATCTGGGTATTTTTTGTAAAACGGGATTCGGGTAAATTACGGGAGGTGCCTGTCACCATTATGATATCAGTAATCATGGGAAGTACATCGGACTGGGAAACAATGAAGCATGCGTGTGAGGTATTGGAAGAGTTAGAGATTCCGTTTGAGAAACGTGTTGTATCGGCTCACAGGACGCCTGATTATATGTTTGAATTTGCGGAAGGTGCGAGAGGTCGTGGAGTGAAGGTCATTATTGCCGGTGCAGGTGGGGCTGCCCATTTACCTGGCATGGTGGCTGCAAAGACGACAATCCCTGTGATCGGGGTTCCTGTCCAATCGAAGGCTCTGAACGGAATGGATTCGTTGCTATCGATCGTGCAGATGCCAGGCGGGGTTCCGGTTGCGACGGTAGCGATCGGGAAGGCGGGAGCGACCAATGCAGGACTCCTTGCGGCACAGATTCTTTCCATTGGAGATACAGAGTTAGCTTCAACTTTAGAACATAGACGGGAAGCGTTACGGGAAAAAGTGATGGAAAGCAGTGATGACCTTGAATAGGAAGACGATTTTACCAGGACAGATGATTGGGATCATTGGCGGAGGTCAGCTCGGTCGGATGATGGCCCTTTCCGCGAAACAAAATGGCTTTCGAGTGGCTGTGTTGGATCCGTCGCCCCATTCACCATGTGCCCAAGTAGCAGATCTTGTAATCACGGCAGGTTTTGACCAGTATGACGCTTTGTACAGACTGGCAGAAGAATGCGACGTGATTACATATGAATTTGAAAATATCGATTACGATGCGCTGAAATGGTTGTCTGAACGTGCCTACTTACCTCAAGGGGCTGAATTGATCCGGATTACCCAGGACCGGATCATGGAGAAGGAAGCCCTAACGCTTGCAGGGGTGAAAGTCGCTCCTTATGCTGTGATTAAACAACATCAGGATATCTGTGATAATATAGAAAAGCTTGACTATCCAGTGGTTTTGAAAACATCAAGGGGCGGTTATGACGGGAAAGGGCAGTATGTGATCCGTGAAGAGGGCGATATAGAAGTAGCCGCTGAATTATTGGAGAATGGCCCGTGTGTTTTAGAGAAATGGATTCCTTTTGACAAAGAATTATCCGTCATCGTGACGCGGAATCCTGATGGGCAGCACACCAACTTCCCGGTAGTGGAAAATATTCATGTGGATAACATCTTACATGAAACGATTGCACCGGCAAGGGTGAGTAAGGAAGTAGCAGATAAAGCGATCGAGATGGCGAAGAGAATCAGTGAGACACTTGACCTTGTTGGAACGCTTGCCATTGAAATGTTCCTCACAGAGGACGGAGACATATATATCAATGAACTGGCTCCAAGGCCTCATAATTCCGGACATTATTCCATCGAAGCATGTGACTTCTCTCAATTTGCCCAACATATTAAAGCTGTGTGCAACTGGCCACTTGTTCAACCTACCTTATTAAAGAACGCTGTGATGGTTAATCTATTAGGAGAGCATATAGAGCCAATTATGAAGGCTGTTCCAAAGCATCCAGACTGGTTTATTCATCTATACGGGAAGGATATACCGAAGCCGAAACGGAAGATGGGACATGTTACTCTTTTAACAGACGATGTGGAAGAGACATTGACTGGCATAGGCGAAGCTGGAGTTTGGAAGGTGCAAGAAAAGATCGGAGGACGACTAGTATGATAGAACGTTATACACGCCCTGAAATGGGAGCTATTTGGACAGAGGAAAATCGTTTTCAAGCGTGGCTTGAAGTGGAAATCCTGGCTTGTGAAGCATGGGCTGAAATCGGGGATATTCCGAAAGAAGATGTTGCAAAGATCCGTGAGAACGCAGGGTTCAATGTGGAACGCATTAATGAAATCGAAGAAGAAACTCGTCACGACGTGGTAGCCTTCACAAGAGCAGTATCTGAAACCCTTGGGGAAGAAAGAAAATGGGTTCATTACGGATTAACTTCAACGGACGTTGTGGATACAGCCCTTTCTTATCAATTAAAGCAGGCCAACGACATCATTCTGAAAGACTTGGAACGATTCGTGGACATTTTAAAGAACAAGGCGATTGAACACAAACATACAGTCATGATGGGCCGTACACACGGAGTTCATGCTGAGCCGACTACCTTCGGATTGAAGCTTGCCCTTTGGTATGAAGAGATGAAGCGGAATGTCGAGCGATTCAAAGCAGCGGCAGATGGTGTGGAATTCGGAAAGATCTCCGGTGCTGTTGGAACGTATGCGAATATTGATCCCTTTGTCGAGTCATATGTGTGTGAAAAGCTAGGCATTAAGCCGGCTCCAGTTTCAACACAAACATTGCAACGTGATCGTCACGCTCACTATATGGGAACACTTGCATTGATTGCGACTTCCATCGAGAAGTTTTCCGTTGAGGTCCGCGGTTTGCAGAAGAGTGAAACACGTGAAGTGGAAGAGTTCTTTGCAAAAGGTCAAAAAGGATCATCGGCTATGCCTCATAAGCGTAATCCAATCGGTTCTGAGAACATGACGGGAATGGCACGTGTGATCAGAGGGTACATGCTGACAGCATATGAGAATGTGCCACTTTGGCATGAACGTGATATCTCTCACTCATCTGCAGAGCGTGTGATCCTGCCTGATGCAACGATTGCGCTTAACTACATGCTGAATCGTTTCGGAAATATCATCAAGAATTTAACGGTCTTCCCGGAGAATATGCAGCGCAACATGGATCGTACGCTTGGTTTGATCTACTCTCAACGTGTTCTCCTTGCTCTTATCGATAAAGGGATGACCCGTGAAGAAGCGTACGATACGGTTCAACCGAAAGCAATGGAAGCATGGGAGAAGCAAGTAGCTTTCCGTTCTCTGATTGAAGAAGATGCAATCATCACGTCGAAGCTTTCACCTTCTGACATTGATGACTGCTTCGATTACAACTATCACTTAAAACATGTAGATACTATTTTTGAACGTTGTGGCTTAGTGGAATAAGCCCTTCTGATAAAAGAATAAGGCAGGGGTTTTAGCAGAATCCCTTCCTTTTTTTATGAAAATATAGACTGAAGATTGGCAATTTTCAGCGAGTAGGGGGATTTCATATGGAAAAAGGAACGCTTTTATATGAAGGGAAAGCGAAGCAAATCTTCGAAACGAGTGATGAAGAGGTTGTGTGGATTCAGTATAAGAATTCTGCCACTGCTTTCAATGGGGAGAAGAAAGCGGATATCGACGGCAAAGGGGTTTTAAATAATAAGATTTCGAGCTTGCTATTTTCAAAGCTCGCTGAAAAAGGAATAAAGAGTCATTTTATTAAACAGTTATCGGATGATGAGCAGCTGGTCAAACGTGTACGAATCATCCCGATTGAAGTCGTGGTTCGGAACGTGATCGCAGGAAGCCTGTCAAAGCGGCTTGGTAGAGAAGAAGGAACGCCTCTTCAAAAGCCGATCATCGAATTTTATTATAAGGACGATGATCTTGGGGATCCGCTCATAACGGATGATCACATTGATTTCCTCGAGATTGCTTCCCGCAAAGAGCGCGGCGAGATAAGGGATATGGCACTTGAGGTGAATGAAGTTCTTCAAGGGATTTTTCAAGAAGCGGGCGTCACACTGGTCGATTTTAAATTAGAGTTTGGGAAAGATCGTGACGGTGCGATTTTGTTAGGGGATGAAATTTCACCGGACACGTGCAGGTTATGGGATGCAGAGACGAACCAAAAGCTTGATAAAGATGTTTTCAGAAGAGATATAGGCAGTTTAACAGAAGTATACTCTATCATTTTAGAACGCTTAGGAGGAAACAAGCTATGTACAAAGTAAAGGTTTATATCACATTAAGAGAAAGTGTATTAGATCCTCAAGGTAGTGTTGTGAAACAAGCGTTGCATTCAATGGAATTTAAAGCGGTTGAAGATGTGCGAGTAGGAAAGTATATGGAGCTTACTCTTCCATCAACTGTTGAAAACGTCGAAGCGACAGTCGAAGAAATGTGTCATCGCCTGCTTGCTAACCCTGTTATCGAGGATTACCGATATGAAATCGAGGAGAGTGTCGCTCAATGAAGTTTGCAGTGATTGTATTCCCGGGCTCTAACTGTGACATCGATATGTACCATGCGATCAAAGACGAAATCGGGGAAGAAGTTGAATACGTTTGGCACGATGCAGATAATCTGGAAAACTATGATGCGATTCTATTACCAGGGGGATTCTCGTACGGGGATTACCTTCGCTCAGGAGCGATTGCCCGTTTCTCGAACGTCATGAAAGAGGTTGTGAAGGCGGCAGAGCAAGGAAAACCGGTTTTAGGTGTATGTAACGGATTTCAGGTTTTATTGGAAACAGGCCTACTGCCAGGAGCCATGCGCCGGAATGATAGCTTGAAGTTCATTTGTAAGACGGTTCCGTTAACCGTTGAAAATAATGAAACCATCTTTACGAATGGCTATGAAAAAAATGATGTGATCCAAATTCCGATTGCTCACGGTGAAGGGAATTATTTCTGTGATGAAGAGACGATGATCACTTTACGTGAAAACAACCAAATTGTATTCACGTATACCGATGAAAATCCGAACGGAAGCGTTGAAAACATAGCGGGAATTACAAATAAAGCAGGAAATGTCCTCGGGATGATGCCTCACCCTGAGCGTGCAATGGACACTTTACTAGGTAGTGAAGACGGGAAGAAATTATTTCAATCGATTGTGAAACACTGGAGGGAAAAACATGTCGTTAATGCTTGAACCAACTTCAACAAAAGTGAAAGAAGAGAAGCTTTATCGTGAGATGGGTTTAACAGACGAAGAATTTTCAATGGTGGAAAACATTCTGGGAAGAACACCGAATTATACGGAGACTGGTCTTTTCTCTGTTATGTGGTCAGAGCATTGCAGCTATAAAAATTCGAAGCCTGTACTGATGAAGTTTCCAACCACAGGTGAACGTGTTCTTCAAGGACCTGGAGAAGGAGCTGGAATTGTTGACATTGGCGATGATCAAGCAGTGGTGTTCAAAATCGAGAGTCACAATCATCCGTCGGCCATCGAGCCTTTCCAAGGAGCGGCAACGGGTGTCGGGGGCATTATACGAGATGTATTCTCGATGGGGGCAAGACCTGTCGCACTCCTCAACTCTTTACGCTTTGGAGAGTTGGATTCTCCTCGTGTTCAGTATCTATTTAAAGAAGTCGTAGCAGGAATCGCAGGATATGGTAATTGCATCGGAATTCCAACAGTTGGAGGAGAAGTTCAATTCGATTCTTCTTATGAAGGAAATCCGCTTGTAAACGCCATGTGTGTCGGATTGATCGACCATAAAGATATAAAAAAAGGGCAAGCCCATGGTGTAGGGAACACAGTCATGTATGTAGGGGCGAAAACGGGTCGTGACGGCATTCACGGAGCTACTTTCGCATCCGAGGAATTAAATGAAGGTTCAGAAGAGAAGCGTCCAGCGGTTCAAGTCGGGGATCCATTCATGGAAAAATTACTTCTTGAAGCGTGTCTGGAACTCGTACAGAACGATGCTCTTGTCGGTATTCAGGATATGGGAGCAGCTGGTCTTACAAGTTCTTCCGCTGAAATGGCAAGTAAAGCGGGATCCGGCATCGAAATGGACCTTGATCTTGTTCCACAGCGTGAAAGAGGGATGACTGCATATGAAATGATGCTTATCAGAATCCCAAGAGCGTATGCTGATCGTCGTTGAAAAAGGCCGGGAACAAGAGATTGTCGATTTATTTTCCAAATATGATTTAGAGGCAGTTTCAATTGGTAAGGTAACAGATGATAAGCGTCTTCGCCTGCTTCACAATGGAGAGGTTGTGTCGGATGTGCCTGTTGATGCACTGGCTGAGGAAGCCCCTGTTTATAACAAGCCTTCTCAAGAAGCGGCATATTATAAAGAGTTTCAAGCAATGGAAACAAAGATTCCAGAGATAGAGGATTACAAAGAAACGCTTACGGCTTTATTACAGCAGCCGACGATTGCAAGTAAAGAATGGGTATACGATCAATATGATCATCAAGTACGAACAAGTACCGTTGTGAGTCCTGGTTCAGATGCAGCGGTTGTCCGCGTACGCGGTACACGAAAAGCGCTTGCTATGACAACGGATTGTAATTCCCGTTACCTTTACTTAGACCCGGAAGTCGGAGGGAAGATCGCTGTAGCAGAGGCAGCGCGTAATATCGTTTGTTCAGGAGCGATTCCACTTGCGATTACGGACTGCTTAAACTTCGGAAATCCTGAGAAGCCGGAAATCTTCTGGCAGATTGAAAAGTCCGTTGACGGAATGAGTGAAGCTTGTCGTGAGCTGTCTACTCCGGTCATCGGTGGAAATGTTTCCTTGTACAACGAATCGATGGGTACTGCAGTATATCCAACGCCTGTTGTAGGGATGGTAGGTTTGATTGAAGACCTCGATCATATTACGACACAAAGCTTTAAGGAAGCGGGAGATCATATTTATGTGATCGGTGAAACCCATGAAGAGTTTGGTGGAAGTGAGCTTCAAAAGCTGACAGAAGGAAAGATCTTCGGCAAAGCCCCAGCAATCGATTTAAAAACGGAGCTTCGCCGCCAAATGCAGCTGTTAGAAGCGATCCAAAAAGGGCTTGTGGCATCGGCACATGATATCGCTGAAGGTGGTTTCGCAGTGGCTCTTGCAGAATCAACTTTTGGAACAAAAGGATTGGGAGTGGATGTTAGGCTTTCAGGTGACAACCACATTGCTGACCTATTCAGTGAAACACAATCCAGATTCATCGTTTCAGTCAAACCGGAAAACAAGGATCAGTTCGAGAAGCTTGTTCCAGATGCGAATGCAGTAGGAATTGTAGCAGAACACGGAAAAATCAATGTGGCATCTGGAAATGGAGATACCATCCTAGAAGCCTCAATAGAAGAATTAGAGTCAGCCTGGAAAGGAGCGATCCCATGCCTGCTGAAATCAAAGGTTTAAACGAAGAGTGTGGAGTGTTCAGTATTTGGGGACATCCCAATGCTGCACAGATTACGTATTACGGACTTCATAGCTTGCAACATAGAGGTCAAGAAGGAACAGGAATCGTCGTGTCAGATGGAGACAAGTTACGTTGCTTAAAAGGGGAAGGCCTCGTAACGGAAGTGTTCCAGGAAGGCACGATTGAGAAGTTGGAAGGGAATGCCGCCATCGGTCATGTTCGCTACGCCACTGCTGGAGGCGGAGGATATGAAAATGTTCAGCCCCTCCTATTCAACTCACAGAATGGAAGCCTTGCTCTTGCCCACAACGGGAATTTGGTTAATGCAAACGCCTTGAAGCATCAACTTGAAGGACAAGGGAGTATTTTTCAAACAAGTTCAGATACAGAAGTGCTGGCTCATTTGATAAAAAGAAGCGGTTATTTCAACTTGAAAGACCGGGTGAAAAATGCGCTGACCATGTTAAAAGGCGCCTATGCATTTGTGGTGATGACGGAAACGGAAATGATGGTGGCACTTGATCCCCATGGTCTGCGCCCGCTATCACTAGGTAAGATTGGGGATGCTTACTGCGTTGCGTCTGAAACATGTGCCTTCGATATCGTCGGAGCTGAATTTGTACGGGATATCGAACCGGGGGAGCTTGTGATCATCAATGATGAGGGAATGACCTCAGAACGGTTTAGTTTTTCAGGTGGGAATGCCATGTGCACGATGGAATATGTGTACTTCTCAAGGCCGGACAGCAATATTCAAGGAATCAATGTTCATTCCGCGAGAAAACGGATGGGAATAGAACTTGCTAAGGAAGCTCCGATTGAAGCGGACGTTGTAACGGGTGTACCCGATTCAAGTATCTCAAGCGCAATCGGTTATGCAGAAGCATCAGGGATTCCTTACGAATTGGGTCTTATTAAGAACCGTTATGTAGGACGCACGTTTATACAGCCTTCCCAATCCCTTCGTGAGCAGGGTGTGAAGATGAAGCTTTCACCTGTAAGAGGAGTGGTTGAGGGCAAACGTGTCGTCATGGTGGACGACTCCATCGTAAGGGGAACAACGAGCAAGCGGATCGTCACCATGCTGAAGGAAGCGGGAGCGAAGGAAGTTCACGTGTGCATCAGTTCACCGCCCATCAAGAACCCTTGCTTCTACGGCATTGATACATCGACTCATGAAGAATTGATCGCTTCTTCCAACTCAGTGGAGGAAATGCGTCAGATCATCGGGGCAGACTCTCTGACTTTCTTGAGTACAGACGGTGTGATAAAGGCGATTGACAGGAATGATTCATCGGAAAATCGTGGTCAATGCATGGCTTGCTTCACAGGGAAGTATCCAACGGAAATCTACCCGGATACACTTCATCCACATGAAAAAGAGTTAGTGAAATAGGGGGAATCATGATGGCAAACGCGTATCGTCAAGCAGGAGTAGATATCGAAGCAGGGTACGAATCGGTCGACCGGATCAAAAAGCATGTAAAAAGAACGGCCCGTGAAGGAGTTCTGGGTCAACTGGGCAGCTTTGGGGGCATGTTCGATTTATCTTCCTTGAACTTATTGGAACCCGTCCTCGTCTCGGGCACAGATGGAGTCGGAACAAAGCTGAAGCTTGCCTTCATGGCTGATAAACACGATACGATCGGGATTGATTGTGTGGCCATGTGTGTGAATGACATTGTTGTCCAGGGAGCGGAACCACTGTATTTCTTAGATTATATAGCGACTGGAAAAGCACTTCCAGAGAAGATAGAAGGTATTGTAAAAGGTATTGCGGACGGATGTGAAATGGCGGGCTGTGCACTGATCGGCGGCGAAACAGCTGAGATGCCAGGCATGTATTCTGAGGATGAATATGATATTGCCGGATTTGCTGTAGGAGCCTGTGAAAAAAAAGAGATTATCACAGGTGAAAAAATTTCTGAAGGAAATGTGTTAGTCGGACTGGGTTCAAGTGGTATACACAGTAATGGGTACTCGTTAGTTCGAAAAGTATTCTTCGAAGATCAGTCGTTTTCTTTAGAAGAATCATTACCGGAACTCGGGAACACACTAAAAGAAGCATTGCTTACACCAACAAAGATTTACGTGAAACCAGTATTAGCCGCACTTAAACAATTCTCGATTCATGGGATGTCCCATATTACAGGTGGGGGATTCATTGAGAATATCCCACGGATGCTGCCTGATGGTTTACAGGCAGACATAACAGAAGGCAGCTGGGAAATCCCAAGCATATTCACTGCTCTTATGCACTATGGGGAAATTCCCCGCAGTGAAATGTACAATATTTTCAACATGGGAATTGGATTTGTGTTAGCGGTTGATGAAAGTCAAGCAGAAGACGTTCTTCAATTCTTCAACGAACAGGGTGAAAAAGCCTTTATCATCGGACGTGTGTCCGCTGGAAACGGAGTCCGTTTCGTTCGTTGACATGAAGGATGAGCATGTCAATATCGGGGGCGAGTCATGAGACAGATGGCCATTTTTGCATCAGGAAGCGGAAGTAATTTTCAAGCATTGGTGGATGCTGTTCAGGCAGGAACACTGAAAGCGAATATCAAACTACTTGTTTGTGACCAGCCGGGCGCATTTGTTATTCACCGCGCTCAATCGGCAGGAATCCCCACTTTCGTTTTCCGGGCAAAAGATTACGAAAACAAGCAGGCATTCGAACAGGAAATCCTAAATGAGATGGCTCATTTGGGTGTTGATTTTATTGTATTAGCAGGATATATGAGATTGGTTGGTCCTACGTTACTGGAAAACTTCGGAGGTCGGATTGTCAATATTCACCCTTCCCTTCTCCCATCCTTTCCAGGAAAAGATGCCATCGGACAGGCAATCGACGGCGGAGTGAAAATCAGCGGCGTCACGATTCACTACGTAGACGCAGGGATGGATACAGGGGAGATCATCGCACAGGAAATCGTCCGGATCACAACAGGCGAAACCAAACAATCCTTACAGGACAAAATCCAGCACGTCGAACACCACCTATACCCCACCACCCTGAACCACCTCTTCCTCACAACCGGACACTAGAACCCCCGGGAGAGGAAAGAGGTTACTTTATCATGGTAGTGTGGTAAAGTGATGAGGGACGGACCTTGGAATTCGGGGGGCATTTTATTGGAATGGTAGAGTGGTACTGCTGAGTGGGGTGTTGTTGTTGTTGTTGGGGTTTTTATATATGGTCACAATTTGGCGCGATGGATAGGGAAAGTGGCCCGATGAACGTTAAAAGTGGCCCAATAAACGTTGAAACTGGCCCAATGAATGCAAAAAGCGGCCCAATAAACGTTGAAAGCGGCCCAATGAACGCAAAAAGTTGCCCAATAAACGAATACCCCATTGCAACAAACACCAAAAGTGGCAGAACACCACATCAAGACAGGTGCGACAACAAAGAAAAACGCACAACCCCATAATCAACCAGCCAAACCACAGGGCACTTTTTCCCTTTTACTGTAATAAAACCCTCGAATTCATCTCCAAATCGATATAATAATGGAATAAAATCAGCATAACAGAAGGCAGAGGAGGATCAGACATTGAAAAAGAGAGCATTGATCAGTGTTTCAGATAAAAGCGGAGTCATCGAATTCGCTACAGAATTAAAGGCACTAGGTTACGAAATCATATCGACAGGTGGAACGAAGAAGCTTCTTCTAGAAAATGATGTGGACGTAATGGGAGTCGAAGAGGTAACAGGATTCCCGGAAATCCTTGAAGGACGTGTAAAGACCCTTCATCCTAATATCCACGGTGGGCTCCTTGCAAAACGGGGTGAAGAAAGCCATCGCAGGCAGCTTCAGGAACAGGGAATCGAAGGGATCGACCTGGTGTGTGTCAACCTTTATCCGTTCCAACAAACGATTGCAAAGCCGAACGTCGGTGTAGAAGAAGCAATCGAAAATATAGATATCGGCGGTCCGACGATGCTACGTGCAGCAGCGAAAAACCATCAATATGTAACGGTGGTTGTGGACGCTTTAGACTATGATGAAGTGATTACCGAGTTAAAGCTTCAAGGAGAATTATCATTGGAGAAGCGTCGAAAGCTTGCGGCCAAAGTGTTCCGCCATACGGCTGCTTACGATGCATTCATCGCTGAGTATATGACTGATATATCCGGAGAAGAAAATCCTGAGCGCTTTACAAGAACCTACGAGTTGAAGCAAACGCTCCGCTACGGGGAGAATCCTCATCAACAGGCTTCTTTCTACCGTGCGCCACTCGGTTCTGAATTCTCAGTAGCCATGGCAAGACAGCTTCACGGAAAAGAGCTTTCCTATAATAATATCAATGATGCGAATGCGGCCCTTCAAATCGTGAAGGAGTTTACGGAACCTGCGGCAGTTGCAGTGAAGCATATGAACCCATGTGGCGTCGGAGTGGGAGCGTCGATTAATGAAGCTTTCTCGAAAGCCTATGAAGCGGACTCTACCTCTATCTTTGGTGGGATCGTCGCCTTGAACCGAATGGTGGATGAAGAAACAGCGAAGCAGCTTCATGAAATTTTCCTGGAGATCGTCATCGCTCCTGCTTTCAGTGATGAGGCGTTTGAAATCCTTTCAGGCAAGAAGAATATTCGTCTATTGACGGTTCCGTTCGAATCTACAAACAAGATCGAGCGTAAGTTAACGACGGTCGAGGGAGGCTTGTTGGTTCAAGCGGACGACACGTTCACTCTTGACGATGCAGATCTGAGAGTCGTGACGAAACGGGAGCCGACAGAAGCAGAGTGGGCGAGCATGAAGCTTGGCTGGAAAGTCGTGAAGCATGTGAAGTCGAACGCCATCGTTGTGACGGATGCTCATATGACGGTTGGAGTCGGAGCAGGACAAATGAACCGCGTAGGTGCTGCAAACATTGCCCTGCTTCAGGCAGGAGCAAAAGCAAAAGGAGCCGCCATGGCATCCGATGCATTCTTCCCGATGGATGACACCGTGGAAGCAGCTGCGAAAGCGGGCATTACAGCCATCATCCAACCGGGGGGCTCCATCAGGGACGAAGACTCCATCAAAAAAGCCGACGAATACGGCATCACCATGGTCTTAACCGGAATTCGCCATTTTAAGCATTAATTTTTAGGGACGGACCTCTAAATTCGGACTAAATCTATAGGTCAAGAAACGTCCAGACCTTGTAGGAAAAGGATTTCGTCATGGGATATATGGGTTGTAGGGGATTGATAGGAGGTCCGTCCCTCCATCTCCACCCATTTTTCTATATCCATTCTACATACAGACCTCTCTTCATCTCATACACAATGGAGAGGTTTTCTTAAAGAAGGGGGCTTTTCAAGATGAAAGTACTTGTGATCGGTCGTGGTGGTCGCGAACATGCCATTTGTAAGAAGTTTGCAGAGAGTGAAAGTGTGCAAGAAGTATTCTGTGCACCGGGGAACGCAGGGATTGCAAGCATTGCGACAAATCTTCCGTATAATGAATCCGATGTGAGTGAACTGATAGCGTTTGCCAATAAAGAAAACATTGCCTTTACCTTTGTAGGTCCTGAAAACCCATTATTAGATGGTATCGTCAATCGTTTCCAGGAAGAGGGTCTCAAGATATTTGGACCAACGAAAGAAGCAGCCGTCATTGAAGGAAGCAAATCGTTTTCTAAAGAATTGATGAAAAAATATGATATTCCTACGGCTGAGTATGAAGTGTTTACGAGCGTTGGAAATGCGATCGAGTATGTAAAAGAGGTCGGTGCTCCAATCGTGGTGAAGGCAGATGGACTTGCTGCCGGTAAGGGTGTCGTGGTTGCAGAAACAGAGGAAGAGGCAATCAGGGCGTTGGAAGAGATGCTCCTGGATGAGAAATTTGGAGATGCGTCAACCAAAGTCGTAGTGGAAGAGTGTCTGTTTGGGGAAGAATTTTCACTCATGGCTTTTGTCAATGGCGAAACCGTCTATCCGATGGTGATTGCCCAGGACCATAAGCGTGCCTTTGATGGAGACCAAGGACCGAATACTGGCGGGATGGGTGCTTATTCCCCAGTTCCCCATATTTCGGATGCTGTTGTGGAAGAAGCGATTTCCACCGTCCTTTATCCAACCGCTCAAGCGATGGTAAAAGAGAATCGTTCCTTTACCGGTATTCTTTATGCAGGTCTGATGCTCACAAGTGAGGGGCCAAAGGTGATCGAATTCAATGCAAGATTCGGTGATCCGGAAACGCAAGTAGTGCTGCCGCGTTTGACATCTGACTTCGGTCTCGTTGTGAAGAACATGATTGAAGCGGAGCCGGTACAATTGGAATGGTCAGACGATGCGGTTCTTGGAGTCGTACTGGCAGCGGATGGCTATCCAGAAAAATATGAGAAAGGGATTTCCCTGCCTCATCTGGAGGAATCATTAGATGAACAGACCCTTGTATACCATGCTGGAACCGGGCTGAATGATGAACATGCCCTTGTCTCGAATGGTGGTAGGGTATTACTTGTCGCATCCTCTGCGCCATCTGTTGCGAAAGCTCAATCTGATGTGTATGCAGAATTAGCGAAGTTAGAGTGGAACGGTTTATTCTACAGAAGAGATATCGGGCAGAAAGCTATCGAACGCGTCTCTTCCTAGATTTACGGACATACACATAAGCAATGGCAATTATTCCACCAATTAACGAAAACAACACATAAGACATATCCGTTAAGTACTCCCAAAACATCACAAACAACTCCTTTTCAATAAATGATTGATCATTAGTGCCGGGTCATGTCCTTTCTTAGGGACGGACCTCGGCACTTTATCGTTTAAATAGAACCCCAACCCGGTAAAAACGCTTTGGACTGGGGAAGTGAGGGAGAGGTCCGTCCCTCATTTGCTTAAGAAGGGAGGTCCGTCCCTCTATCGCTTTTGTCCCCGTTTAGTGCTTCTTGGACTTCTTGGTTGGTGAGTTGTTCGGGGTTGAAGTTGGATTCTTTTTTTGTGTTTTTCAACGGGTCTTGGTTGTGTTGGTCTGTTTGGTGGTGCTCTGGCTGATCATGGTGTTGGGTTGATTTGTCGGATTTCAGCATGTCTTTAAAGTTCATCATATCCTTTGCTTTAAAGCCTGAGAACCCGCTGTTTCCTCCATTTCCGTCTCCTGCTTTTTCAAACAGGGCTGTGACTGGGCAATAACGAAGGATTCCTTCTCCCACTTTCATGGCACCGATCATGGCCATCACGAGATAGGAATCCCTCCAAGGACGTCTTGCAAGCTTCGATGTGCTCCAGGCTAGAATCGTAAAACCGATGGTGATGCGGATGAGGGCATTGATAATCCCTATGTTTGATGATACTTTCATGTTTAACTCCTCCTTAATAGAAAATTCACATAATTGTTGTAAACCGTTAATGCGTTAAATAGTAAAATATGTTAACATAAAATGAAACTTAAACTAATACCATTCCACTAGAGGAGTGTTCACTTTGGAACAGCGCTACAGATGGAAGAACAAACAACTACGAGAACATGTACAAGTACTGAATGGAGAATTATCTCCAAGCCTTCTGTTGAAGAATGCAACGTACCTGCACTCGACCTTGAAGAAATGGGTGCAAGGCCACATTTGGATTTACCAAGATCGAATTGTATACACAGGTGACCAACTCCCGGAAAACCTTGAGCAATGTGACATAATGGACTGTGAATCACAGTACCTCGTGCCCGGATATATAGAACCGCATGTACATCCGTTTCAGCTTTATAATCCCCAATCTTTTTCCAAGTATGCATCCCAAACTGGTACAACGACATTCGTCAATGATAACCTGATGATGTTTTTACAATTGGAAAAAAAGAAAGCGTTTACTTTATTGAGGGAGTTCAATGAATTGCCTGTCACAATGTACTGGTGGACGCGATTTGACTCACAAACAGAGATGATGAATGAAGAGGTCACCTTTTCAAATGGTGAAGTGAAATCATGGCTGGAGCATGATTCTGTACTGCAAGGGGGAGAACTGACTGCCTGGCCGAGACTTCTCCAGGGGGACGACTTGATTCTCCACTGGATGCAGGAAGCGAAGCGGATGGGGAAGATCGTTGAAGGACACCTTCCAGGGGCTTCTGACAAAACGATTGCCAAGCTCCGTCTATTAGGAATCGATGGCGATCATGAAGCGATGACCGGGGAGGATGTGTACAAGCGCCTGATTCAAGGTCTGACAGTCACATTGCGCCACTCATCGATCAGACCGGATCTGCCTACCCTTTTAGATGGACTTAAAGAACAAGGGATCGATTCATATGATTCCCTTCTGTTCACGACAGACGGATCCACACCGGGCTTTTATGAAAAAGGTGTATTGGATTTCATGATAAAAATGGCGATCGATAAGGGAATACCTCCGATCGAAGCATATAATATGGCTAGCTATAACGTCGCCAATTACTATCACATCACTCACCTACACGGGATGATTGCTACAGGAAGAGTGGCAAATATCAATTTCCTTGCTGCAAAAGATGACCCGACCCCCGTCTCCGTTCTTTCGAAGGGAACCTGGGTGAGAAGAGATAGTGAACAAGTGGAGGATTCTATCGAAATCAATTGGAGTACAAACGGATTCAAGCCTTTGACCCTCGATTGGGAAGTAGGCTACGACGATCTTCAATTCTCCATGCCGTTCGGAATTGAAATGGTGAACGATGTCATTACCAAACCATATTCGATTTCCATTAACCCATCTACTGACGTACTTGAGCCAGACCATGATCAATCATTCCTCATGCTTCTGGACCGGAATGGTAAATGGAGAATCAGCACAATGATTAAAGGATTCTCGAGCGGCGTCATGGGCTTTGCGTCTTCCTATTCGAATACGGGAGATATTATCTTGATCGGAAAGAGTAAACCGGATATGATTGCGGCGTTCAGTCGAATGAAGGAAATCGGCGGCGGAATCGTTCTGACAGAGAACGGTGCAGTCCTTCACGAAATCCCACTTCGATTAAGCGGCTTGCTTTCACATAAAGAGATGCCGGAACTTATTGAAGAGGAAAAAATACTCAAAGACTTATTGAAAGAAAGAGGTTATCGCTTTCTGGATCCTATTTATACATTGTTGTTTCTACAGTCCACACATCTGCCATACATCCGGATGACACAGAAGGGAATCTATGATGTAATGAAGAAAACGGTACTCTTTCCAACAATAATGCGTTAAAATAATAAAGTATAGGGATAGTAATAGGGGTGTTAATTAACATGCTGAAAAGAGCTTTGATTATTGCGTTAAGCTCGTTTACACTTGTCGCATGTAGTTCAGATAAAGAGATAAAGAAAGAATCTGATAAAGAAACGGCAACGCACGTAGTAAAAGAAGAAACAGGTGTCAAAACGGAAGGGATGAATCAATCCCCCTTAACCGGGATGGCGCAGGAGGAAGAGTCTTCTGCTCGATCGGTAGCGGTTATGGTGAATAATCATCCGAAGGCCCGTCCACAATCTGGCCTATCGAAAGCCGACATTGTGTATGAAGTGTTAGCAGAAGGGGACATCACCCGATTCTTAGCGATTTTCCAAAGCCAAATGCCGGAAGAAATCGGTCCAGTCCGAAGTGCGAGAGATTATTATATAGAGCTTGCTAAAGGGTATGACAGTCTGTATGTGGCCCATGGATATAGTCCAGAGGCGAAGGAAATGTTGACGGGCGGCTTTATCGATAATCTAAACGGTATGCAATACGACGGGACTTTATTTAAGCGGGCAAGTTTTCGCAAAGCCCCTCATAATTCTTATATCTCATATAAGCATATCATTGAGGGGGCAGAGAAGAACGGCTTTGACATGGAGCGCCCCCCTGAATCATTGAACTTCAGTGACAAAGGGAGTGGAAATGGAGAATCAGCCCAATCCGTCATGATTTCGTATAGCCATAATCAGTTATTTAACGTCATGTATGATTTCAATGAAGAAGAGGGCAAATATGAGCGTTACTCAGATGGTGAACAGACCATCGATTACGATTCCAAAGCCCCTGTTTTAGTAGAAAATCTCTTTATAGTGGAAACGCCCCATTCAGTGGTGGACGATGCAGGAAGACGGGACATTGATCTTGAATCCGGCGGGGATGCCTACTTGATTCAAAAGGGGAAGCTAAGGGAAGTAGAGTGGAAGAACGTAGATGGTCGGATTCTTCCATATGATAATGATAAACCTATAAGCTTGCAAAAAGGATCTACATGGATCAACATTATTCCAAGCTCCCCTGGATTAGCGGGATCTGTTTCATATCAATAATAGATGGAAAAGGAGTCTTTTTAATGCAAATAAATAAATTAAGAGGCAAGGAGCTAGATCAGTTATTCAACGCTGTCCTTTCTCTACAAGATCTTGAAGAATGCTATCGATTCTTCGATGATCTTTGCACAATCAACGAAATACAATCGCTTGCCCAACGTCTGGAAGTGGCTCGCATGCTTCAGGGTGGGAAGACGTATCATAAGATTGAAACAGAAACAGGAGCAAGTACGGCAACCATTTCACGCGTGAAGCGTTGCTTGAATTATGGAAACGATACCTATCAGCTTGTATTGGATCGTGTACACCAGGAAGAAAAATAATCGTAGGACCGCTGTCGTCATGATGAGCGGTCTTTGTTTTTTTTTTGACTGAGCGTCATCCAGCTCCGGCGGCTAGAGGCTCGAGGTCATAAGCTAAACCTGCCAAAAAGGCAAAGAGCGCCTTTCCGTCAGGTTCATCTTATGCTTGTCGCCTCTGGGCGAGCCGCCTCCGCTTTTGATGTCATCCAGCTCCGGCGGCTAGAGGCTCGAGGTCATAAGCTAAACCTGCCAAAAAGGCAAAGAGCGCCTTTCCGTCAGGTTCATCTTATGCTTGTCGCCTCTGGGCGAGCCGCCTCCGCTTTTGATGTCATCCAGCTCCGGCGGCTAGAGGCTCGAGGTCATAAGCTAAACCTGCCAAAAAGGCAAAGAGCGCCTTTCCGTCAGGTTCATCTTATGCTTGTCGCCTCTGGGCGAGCCGCCTCCGCTTTTGATGTCATCCAGCTCCGGCGGCTAGAGGCTCGAGGTCATAAGCTAAACCTGCCAAAAAGGCAAAGAGCGCCTTTCTGTCAGGTTCATCTTATGCTTGTCGCCTCTGGGCGAGCCGCCTCCGCTTTTGAGGTAATGCGACTCCCTTCTACACATGATATAATACGTTAGATGGATGTAAGAATGGAGGAACAAAGCATGTATGATGTCCAAAAATGGAGCCATGTATTTAAACTAGATCCGAATAAGACAATCGATGATGGAGATTTAGAGGCAGTATGTGAATCAGGAACAGATGCCATCATGGTAGGGGGAACGGACGGTGTAACCCTTGAAAAGGTTCTTGATTTGATGGCGCGAGTGAGACGATATACGGTTCCTTGTATTCTGGAAGTATCGAATTTGGAGTCAATCACTCCCGGCTTCGATTTATATTTCATTCCTATGGTGATGAACAGTCAGAACATGAACTGGGTCACGGGGTTGCATCACCAGGCAGTGAAAGAATATGGAGAAATCATGAATTGGGACGAAATCCTCGTAGAAGGATATTGTATATTGAACCGTGACTGCAAGGCGGCACAGGTGACGGAAGCCAATACAGATATTTCAAGTGAAGATGCGGCAGCATATGCCATGATGGCAGAGAGAATGTTCAACCTGCCGATCTTTTATCTGGAGTATAGTGGTACATATGGGGATGTTGAAACCGTGAAAGAGGTAAGGGATTCACTGGAGAACACGACATTATTCTATGGTGGCGGCATTAAAACGATCCAGCAGGCGAAAGAGATGGCTGCTGTATCAGACGTTGTCGTCGTTGGAAATGCTGTATATGAGAATGTGAAAGAAGCATTGAAAACCGTAAAAGCGGTAAAAGGGTAAGGATTAGAACTGGAGGTCCGTCCCTAAATAAGATATAATAGAAACAAAAATATAGAACGTACGTTCGTTATGGTGGTGTGAGAGTATGCAATTTTTGACTGATCGATTGTTGAATGGAATGAATCCCGAGCAGGCTGAAGCTGTGAAAGCGACAGAAGGACCGTTACTGATTATGGCAGGGGCAGGCTCGGGGAAGACGAGAGTTTTGACGCATCGAATTGCGTATTTGATGGTGGAAAAAGGGGTTAACCCATATAATATTTTAGCGATTACCTTTACTAATAAAGCCTCAAGAGAAATGAGGGATCGTATTGAAAACATCCTGGGAGGGGCTTCCGAGAACATTTGGATTTCAACCTTCCACAGTATGTGTGTACGGATCCTCCGCAGGGATATAGACCGTATCGGGATGAACCGTAACTTTACGATTCTCGATTCCACGGATCAGCAATCGGTCATTAAAGCGATTTTAAAAGCAAAGAACATTGATCCGAAAAAATTCGATCCCCGTTCCCTATTGGGATCCATCAGTTCTGCTAAAAATGAGCTGACGACTCCTGAAGAATTATCCAAGCAGGTAGGGGGATATTATGACCAGGTTGTGTCTGATGTGTACACAGAATATCAGAAGCGGTTGCGGAAGAACCAGGCGTTGGATTTTGATGACTTGATCATGACGACGATTCAATTGTTTCAACGTGTACCGGAAGTATTGGAATTTTATCAACGGAAATTTCAATACATCCACGTAGATGAGTACCAAGATACGAACAGAGCGCAGTATATGCTCGTTAAGTTACTGGCTTCCCGTTTTCAGAATCTTTGTGTTGTAGGGGATTCAGATCAATCGATCTATCGCTGGCGCGGTGCAGACATCGCCAACATCCTTTCCTTTGAGAAGGATTACCCGAGAGCAACGGTCATCTTCCTGGAACAGAACTATCGTTCAACGAAGAGAATACTCCAGGCAGCGAATGAAGTGATCCAGAAGAATTCGAATCGTAAACCGAAGAACTTGTGGACGGAAAATCATGACGGTGAGAAGATTTCCTATTTCAGGGCGGATACCGAGCAGACTGAGGCTCAATTCGTCACGGGTAAAATCAAGGAAATGATGGAAAGCGGAAAGCGAAAGTACTCAGATTTCGCGATTCTTTATCGTACAAATGCCCAGTCTCGTGTCATGGAGGAAGTTCTGCTTAAATCGAATATAGAATACTCCATCGTCGGGGGCATCAAGTTCTACGATCGTAAAGAGATCAAGGACATACTTGCTTACCTCAGGCTTATTTCGAATCCGGATGATGACATCAGCCTTCAACGTGTCATTAATGTTCCAAAACGGGGCGTAGGGGCAACTTCAATCGATAAAATCGCCCGTTATGCAGGGGATCATGATATTTCCATGTTCAAGGCGTTGGCAGAAGCTGATTTCATTGGACTAAGCCCTAAGATTACGAAAGCCGTGATTGAATTCATGGAGATGGTGAAAGGCTACACAAGCATGCAGGAGTATCTGTCAGTCACAGAATTGGTAGAAGAAATCCTTGAGAAATCCGGTTATACGGATATGTTAAAAGCGGAAAAATCGATCGAATCTCAATCCCGACTCGAGAACTTGGACGAGTTCCTGTCTGTAACGAAGAGCTTTGAAAAGTCCAATGATGATAAGAGCCTCGTGGCATTTTTAACAGATCTTGCTCTTGTAGCTGATATCGATAAACTCGATGAAGATGATCAGCCGAAGGATTCAGTGATCTTAATGACCCTTCACGCGGCAAAAGGTCTGGAGTTTCCTGTTGTATTCCTTATGGGAATGGAGGAAGGGGTATTCCCTCACAGTCGTTCTCTTATGGAAGAGGATGAAATGGAGGAAGAACGCCGACTAGCTTACGTTGGGATAACACGGGCGGAAGAGCAGCTATTTATGACCAATGCCCAGATGAGAACATTATTCGGGCAAACGAAAATGAATCCAGTTTCCCGTTTCATAAGTGAAATTCCCGTTGACCTGTTAGATGACGTCATGGCAGAAAAGAAAAGTGCCTTCACGCCATTCGGTAAATCAGCGTCTAAATCAAATGCACGCCCTGCCCCCAGAAAGCCTGTTTCCCGACCGGTCCAAACGACAACCGGTGGTGAATCTGTTGCATGGCAAGTTGGGGATAAGGCCCAGCATAAGAAATGGGGCACAGGAACGGTGGTCAGCGTGAAAGGATCCGGAGACAGTGTCGAGCTCGATATTGCTTTCCCGAGCCCAATGGGAGTCAAGCGTCTCCTTGCCAAATTTGCTCCAATTGAGAAAGCGTAACATGTCGGAAGGGGGACCCTCCTTTCGACTATGTTTAAATAATTGAACATATAAGCAAGAAAGGGTTGTGGAAATGGATCGACAATCAGCCGAAAAGCGTATTAATGAGTTACATGAACTGTTAAATCAATATAATTATGAATACCATGTGCTAGACAAGCCATCTGTCCCCGATTCCGAATACGATCAGCTCCTTAGAGAACTGATCGCCTTGGAAGATGAATTCCCGGATTTGAAAACGTCCGACTCACCTTCTGAGCGTGTGGGTGGAGCCATTCTGGATTCGTTTAAAAAAGTGGAACATAGAACCCAGATGTTAAGCCTTGGGAACGCCTTCAACGAAGAGGATCTCCGTGACTTTGATCGTCGCGTCCGTCAAGCGGTCGGCGAAGACTTCTCTTACGTATGTGAACTGAAGATTGATGGTTTAGCCGTGTCCCTTCGATATGAGGACGGTGTCTTCGTTCAGGGAGCAACAAGAGGGGATGGATCCATAGGCGAAGATATCACATCGAATCTGAAGACGATTCGTTCGATCCCTTTAAAGATTTCTGAACCGATGTCATTCGAAGTCCGGGGAGAAGCCTTTATGCCTAAAGGTTCATTCGAAGCTTTAAATAAAATAAAAGAAGAAAAAGAGGAAGAACCATTTGCCAACCCACGGAATGCGGCGGCTGGTTCCCTTCGACAGCTGGACCCGAAAATCGCAGCATCACGAAATCTTGATATCTTCTTATACGCGTTAGCAGATATAGGGGATACGGGAATCGACTCTCATAGTGAGGGGCTAGATACGTTGGAGCAGCTCGGATTTAAGACGAATCCTGAACGGAAGAAATGTGCGACGATCGAAGAAGTCCTTGAATTTGTAGGGAAATGGACAGAGCAACGTCCGAATCTTTCATATGACATTGATGGAATCGTCATTAAAGTCGACTCTCTTGAACAACAGGAACAGCTCGGAACGACAGCGAAAAGTCCAAGATGGTCGATTGCTTTCAAGTTCCCTGCAGAGGAAGTTGTCACAGTGTTAAAGGATATTGAATTAAGCGTCGGCCGTACCGGTGTGGTTACACCAACGGCCATACTCGAACCTGTACGTGTTGCTGGAACGACTGTTCAACGGGCTTCCCTTCATAATGAAGATCTAATCAGAGAAAAAGATATTAAAATCGGCGATCATGTTGTCATTAAAAAAGCGGGAGATATCATCCCTGAAGTGGTCAATGTATTAGAAGACAAAAGAACCGGAGAAGAAAAGGAATTCAAGATGCCGACTCAGTGTCCGGAGTGTGAAAGTGAGCTAGTGAGACTTGAGGGAGAAGTGGCCCTTCGCTGTATCAATCCAAAATGTCCCGCTCAAATTCGTGAAGGACTGATTCACTTCGTTTCCCGCAACGCTATGAACATAGATGGCCTCGGAGAAAAAGTGATCAGCCAGTTATTCAGGGAAAAATTGATTGAAGATGTCGCCGACTTATATAGATTAGAGCGAGAACAACTCCTTCAGCTTGAGCGAATGGGTGAAAAATCGGTTGATAATCTATTGGAGGCTATCCAAACATCAAAAGGGAATTCCTTGGAGAAACTGTTATTCGGACTCGGGATCCGTCATGTAGGAGCCAAAGCGGCGAAAACATTGTCCCAGGAGTTCGGCACCATGGATCAACTCATGGTAAGAGGCAAGGAAGAGCTGACGAACATTAATGAAATCGGGGATAAAATGGCTGAAGCCATTGTTGCCTATTTCGAAAATGATGAAGTAAAAGAACTCATCCAGGAACTAAAAGGTGCAGGTGTGAACATGGAATACAAAGGGCCAAAGCCGGTTTCAGCAAGTGACGTCGATTCATATTTCGCCGGTAAAACCATTGTCTTGACGGGGAAGATCGAACAATTAAGCAGGAATGAAGCAAAAGAAAAGATCGAAATGCTCGGTGGGAAAATAACCGGCAGTGTAAGTAAGAAAACCGATCTTGTCATCGCTGGGGAAGAAGCGGGATCCAAGCTTTCGAAAGCCAATGAATTAAACATTGAAGTCTGGGATGAGGACAAGCTGATGGAAGAACTTAACCGATAAGAGGTGTAACGAGTAATGAAAAAAAGGATTTCGGTCGCTCTCTCCGCACTCTTGTTCGTAGGAGGCTGTGCTCCGACATTTGAAAAACAGGATCAGGTCGTTCAGGAAAATCAGGATAAAGAGGCGAAGAAAGCCATCATACCAAGTTTCCAAATCTCTAAAGAATATTACAAAACGATGCTTCCGTATGAAACGAGTAAAGCCCGAGGGGTCGTCGTCAATGATCTAGGCTCGAGATACGATATCAATGAGATTGAAACGGGCTTACTCCGGATTGCCCAAAATCGTTTCTCGACAGATGAATACTTTTTCAAAGAAGGTCAATTTCTCACAAAGAAAACAGTTGATAGCTGGCTTCAAAGAAAGTATACCAGTGAACAGCTGAAGGAAAAAGGGATGCAGGAGTCTGAGAATGTGGGGCTAAATCCAGTACAATCAAGCGGAGAGAACGCTCCCATCTATCTGGCTCATGTGATTGAACACAATTATTTAATGAAAAAGGAAGACAACAAGGTAAAGCTTGGTGGAGTGGCGATCGCCCTTTCGTTGAATTCAGTGCAGTATGAAACCAATCTTTCTAATGGAACAAGAACCGTTAAAAACATAAGCAACGAAGCCCTGAAAGAACAGGGCGCCAAAATCGCAGACGAAGTCCTTGATCGCCTTCGTCAGCAAAAAGAACTCCAAAACGTTCCAATCATGATCTCACTTTACAAGCAGGCACCAAAAGATCAGGTCGTCCCAGGACACTTCTTTGCCTCCACAACCGTGGAAGCAAATGAAAATGGCGTTCAAAATTGGGAAGGGATCAATGAAGATTATTATTTATTCCCCTCCCCGGAAGCCCAGAAGAATCATCCGAACGATTACAAAGTATTTAATGAACTGAAAACCGATATAGAAAAGTATTTTCCTGTGTACACGGGTCTGACAGGACAGGCACTTTATCAAAATCAGAAGCTGTCCACCATGAAATTCGAGGTTGCTCTTTCCTTCGAGGGAAAGGCAGAAACCATCGGATTCGCCCAACATCTTTCCAATCTGGTAGGCAAGCAGACTCCTGACAACTGGAACGTGGAACTCCTTGTTTCATCGTCCTATGGACCGGAAGCACTGATTGTGAAAAAACCGGGAAGTAAAGAAACCTATTTACACATTTACGAATGAGGCTGGGACAAGGTGTCTTAGCGGAAGGAAATCCGAACGACCATTCGAAGTTCTTAGATTAGAATCGAATTCGTTCGGATTTTTTTGCTTTTTAGCTTGTTCTAGCTTTTGATTGGACAGCAAGACGAAGACTTCTGCTGGAAAAAGAGAACTGGTGACTATTTTCCAAAAAAATGAAACCAAGCATCCTCAAAAAACGTAGACACTAATATGAACCTACGGGGGGGAAGAAGAAAATGAACGGATATTACCTTTTCGGACTCATCGTTGCTTGTATATTATTGATCGTGACGATCGTCATGGTGCCCATTCAATACCGCTATATAAAAAGAATGGAGGAAGAGAAGAAAAGAAAGAAGGCACAGGGGAAAATATATGAGGATATGCCGGTTCAAGAGCAGATTCTTCATCAAAATGCCCAAATGAATCCGTTATTTCTTCCTGCAAATATTATCGCGCATATCATTTATCGAGTGAAGCAAGGGGGAAGGAGGAAGAGTTGATGGAATTCATTGCACTTGTATTGGCAGGCGGAGCATTTTCAATCGTAATGCTTGTCCTTGAACAAAATAAGAAATTAGAAAAAAGAGTAATAGAGCTAGAGGGAAAAATAACAAAACACTGAAAAGCATGAATGGGATTTTTTCATGCTTTTTCTTTTGTGAAAATCAGCAAAAAATACCCTAAATCCATATTTATTTCTGCAAAAAATCATGTGTATATAAATCAACATTTTGTAGCAAAATAAAGTAGCTAACGTTAGTGGAAAACTGAAATTGAAACAGAATTGTGAACAAAAGGTAACTTAATTTTATAAATTTTTATGAATAGATATAGCTAAAAAAGCGCTTTCATAAAAATATATACAATTTAACCGTATATTTATTCACATAGGTAAATGTAATCAGAAAATTCAGTCTGTTATACATGAGAATGTATGATAGTATTAATAGCGTTGTGAACTTGTTACGGAAAGTCGCTTCGCAGAAAAAACTTTTTCAAACATTTATGAGTGAATAAGTTTACAACCCGTATGCATGGGGTAAAGGACTGTTGGAATGACATTCAACAAGGTCTTAAAGCATGGTTCGAAAGTTAGATTAAGCACCTAACTATTATGCAATACAAATTCACTGAAAGGAGAATGCTAACTACACAATGGATATAGCTACTTTAGTCACATTTATCGTTTATTTAATCGGAATGCTAGCAATCGGTATTATTTCTTACAAATTAACAAGCAACTTATCGGATTACGTTCTTGGAGGACGTAGTTTAGGACCGGGGGTTGCCGCACTCAGTGCCGGTGCGTCTGACATGAGTTCATGGTTGTTACTTGGACTGCCTGGTCTTGCCTATGCAATTGGTTTAGGGTCAATTTGGTTAAGTATTGGATTAATTATTGGTGCTTATTTAAACTGGAGGTTCGTTGCTTCAAGATTACGTTCATACACAGAGGTCGCAAACGACTCGATTACGGTTCCAGATTTCTTTGAAAATCGTTTTAGAGATAGTTCCCGTCTTCTTCGTGTAATTTCAGCAGTAATTATTTTAGTATTCTTTACCTTCTACACATCTTCAGGTCTTGTAGGCGGAGCGTTATTATTCCAGGAAACGTTCGATATGACTTACAATCAGTCCCTATGGATTGGTGCGATTGTCATCATTTCTTACACTTTCCTTGGAGGATTCTTGGCAGTAAGTTGGACTGACTTTGTACAAGGGATTCTCATGTTCCTTGCATTAGTGATTACGCCAATCGTTGCCATTTCAGAACTTGGTGGATGGAATGCAACAGTTGACGCCGTTCGCGCTGTTGATCCAGCTAATCTGGATACTATGAACACGATGACAGGTATAGGGGTCGTTTCACTCCTTGCTTGGGGACTTGGTTACTTCGGTCAACCACATATCATCACTCGATTCATGGCACTTAAATCCACGAAAGATGTACCAAAAGCGCGTTGGATTGGTATGAGCTGGATGACATTATCAATGATTGGTGCCGTATTGGTAGGTTTCTCAGGTCTTGCGTATTTCGCAGACATGCCGCTGATCTCTGGCGATGTTGATAACTCTGAGAAAGTATTTATCTTCTTTACAGATGTATTATTCAACCCATGGGTATCCGGTATCCTGCTCGCAGCGATCCTTTCTGCTATCATGAGTACGATCGATTCCCAATTACTTGTTTCTTCAAGTGCATTGGCTGAGGATTTCTACAAAGCCATCATCCGCAAAAATGCTTCTGATAATGAATTGGTATGGGTCGGCCGTATCGGAGTACTTCTTATCGCTTTCATCGCAATTATGCTTGCGATACAAGGTAACCCTGCAAATGGCGGCGGAACGAAGATCCTTGATCTGGTAAGTTATGCCTGGGGTGGATTCGGTTCAGCATTCGGACCGATTATCCTACTGTCTCTATACTGGAAGGGTATGACACGAAACGGTGCGCTAGCAGGTATGATCACTGGTGCTGTAACAGTCGTAGTTTGGAAACAGCTGACTGTAGCTGAGATCATTCCATTCGAACTGTATGAGCTAGTTCCAGGTTTCTTCCTGGCCGTACTTGCGATTATCATCTTCAGTAAGGTTGGACCACAGCCAAGTGCTGAGATTCAAGCTGAATTCGACGAAGCCGTTGCAAACGACATCGTAAAATAATTCAACAATAATCAGAGAGGTCCGTCCCTCGTCACGAAAGGTGGCTGAGGGACGGACCTCTTTTTTGTTCGTTGCATTCTCTTTCTGGTCTGGAAGCGGCTGTAAGATCTGACCTTCGATTTCTTCTTCTTCCTTGTCGGCCCCCCTTTTTGATAGTTCGCGAATTTTGTCGAAAGAAAAATTGAGAAAAGGTGTTCCAAATTAAAAAAGTCTGTTATATAATACAAACATGTTAAAAAATCTGTATTATAACAATAGATTTGTTTGATACGTTTAAGGAGTGATGGTGTTCCATGTCTACCAAAATGGTTGGGATCAAGGTAACAGGGGAGATGAAACCTGGATTTGATGATATTTTATCCCCGCAGGCACTACAGTTTTTAGAACAATTGGAGCGACGTTTCGGAGATAGACGTAGAGATCTGTTACACAACAGAGAGAAACAGCAGGAGCGGATCAATGGAGGAGAGCTTCCTCACTTTCTACCTGAAACGGAATCGATTCGACAAAGTGATTGGAAGGTCAGCCCGATTCCTCTGGCTCTTCAGGATCGAAGGGTCGAAATTACCGGACCGGTCGATCGGAAAATGGTCATCAATGCGTTGAATTCCGGCGCGAAATGTTTTATGGCATGTTTTGAAGATGCGACTTCACCTACATGGATCAACCTCTTAGAAGGACAAATCAACCTCAGAGATGCTGTGCATCAAACAATAGACTTCGAAACAAACGGAAAGCGATATGAACTGAACAAAGAGCATGCGGTATTAATCGTTCGACCTAGAGGATTGCATCTGGAAGAGAAGCATATTGAACTGGATGGAAAATCTATATCCGCGAGCTTAGTGGATTTTGGTTTATTCTTTTTTCATAACGCGACGTATGTAACCTCACTGAACAAAGGCCCTTATTTTTACTTACCTAAATTAGAAAGTCACCTGGAAGCGAGATTTTGGAATGATGTATTTGCATTCGCTCAAAAATATGTTGGGATCCCCCAAGGGACGATTAAAGCAACGGTCCTGATTGAAACCATCACGGCGGCATTTGAAATGGATGAAATCCTTTACGAGTTAAAGGAACATTCAGCAGGATTGAACTGTGGAAGATGGGATTATATTTTCAGCTATATTAAAAAGCTTCGGGAACAAGAAAATGTGATTCTGCCGGATCGCTCATTGGTTACGATGACGGCCCCGTTCATGAGATCATATTCCCTGCTCACGATTAAGACTTGTCATAGGAGGGGAGCGCCAGCGATAGGAGGAATGGCAGCACAAATTCCGGTAAAGAATGATTCCGTGAAGAACCAAGAAGCATTTAACAAAGTGAAAGCAGATAAAGAAAGGGAAGCCCGTGACGGTCATGATGGAACGTGGGTAGCTCATCCCGGCCTTGTACCGGTTGCCATGGACGTATTTAATCTGGAAATGAAGAAACCGAATCAAATCGAAGAAAAAACGCTTCAGGATCTGAAAGTGTCAGAACAAGATCTTCTCCAAGTTCCTCAAGGAAAGATAACAGAAGAGGGTGTCCGATTAAATATTAACGTCGGTATTCAATACATCTCTTCCTGGCTGAGCGGACAGGGAGCGGCGCCGATCCACAACCTGATGGAAGATGTGGCAACAGCTGAAATCTCCCGTGCTCAACTATGGCAATGGATCCGCCACCCAAAGGGAGTTCTCGATGATGGCCGAAACATCACCATCGACTTATATGAACAATTAAAGCAAGAAGAACTGACCAAACTCAAAAGTCAATTAGGAGACGATCAGTACAAAGAACGGCGATTCCAAGAAGCCGTCCACCTATTCGACCAACTCATCCAGAACGACCAATTCACAGACTTCCTCACCATCCCAGGCTACCAAATCCTATAGAGGGACGGACCTGGAACAAAAATCGCAGCCGTCAAAAGGTTGCAGCATCAGGCTTAAACTCTTTACTATATTACCACTTCAGCAGAGTGAGGGACGGACCTCCCACCTGCAGCGAATCTAAAAAAGCATTCACCAAAAACAACTAAAAAAACAAAAGGGAGAGATTCTAAATGGTAAAAGCAAATAACGAACGTGTATTGGCACTACAAGAAAAATGGGAAATGGACTCAAGGTGGAAGGGTATTACCAGACCATATTCTGCTGAAGATGTGATTCGCTTAAGAGGGTCGATCGACATCGAGCATACCCTTGCCAAGCACGGCTCTGAAAAGCTTTGGAACCTTCTTCACGAAGAAGATTATATCAATGCCCTTGGTGCTCTGACTGGCAATCAGGCTGTCCAACAAGTAAGAGCTGGACTGAAGGCGATTTATTTAAGTGGATGGCAAGTTGCAGCCGATGCCAATTTAGCTGGCCAGATGTATCCTGATCAAAGTCTTTACCCGGCGAACTCGGTACCTTCCGTTGTGAAAAGGATCAACCAGGCACTGCAGCGTGCTGATCAGGTCCACTATGTGGAAGGGGACGAATCGATTGATTGGTTTGTGCCGATTGTGGCCGATGCGGAAGCGGGGTTTGGTGGCCAGTTGAATGTCTTCGAATTAATGAAGGGGATGATTGAGGCTGGAGCTTCTGCTGTCCACTTTGAGGATCAGCTTTCTTCTGAGAAGAAGTGCGGACACTTAGGGGGAAAGGTGCTTCTCCCTACCCAAACATCCGTGAAGAATCTCATTTCTGCCCGTCTTGCTGCTGATGTGATGGGTGTACCGACCTTGATCGTTGCCCGTACAGATGCAAATGCAGCAGATCTCATCACGAGCGATGTAGATCCGTACGATGCTCCGTTCATTTCAGGTGACAGAACTCCTGAAGGCTTCTTCCGTACAAATGCAGGTCTTGACCAGGCGATTGCAAGGGGGCTTGCTTATGCTCCTTATGCCGATCTAGTTTGGTGTGAAACGTCGGAACCGAGTCTGGAGGAAGCCCGCCGATTTGCCGAGGCGATTCATGCTGAGCATCCAGGGAAACTATTGGCGTATAACTGCTCTCCATCCTTTAATTGGAAGAAGAAGTTGGATGATGAAACGATCGCTAAGTTCCAGGTGGAGCTTGGGAAAATGGGGTATAAATTCCAGTTCGTCACGCTTGCCGGCTTCCATGCACTGAATCACAGTATGTTCGAGCTTGCAAGGGGCTACAAAGAACGTGGAATGGCTGCCTATTCTCAGCTTCAAGAAGCAGAGTTTGCAAGCGAGAAGCATGGATATTCCGCGACAAGACATCAGCGTGAAGTCGGAACTGGCTACTTTGACGAAGTATCGATGGTGATCTCAGGTGGAACATCGTCGACAACAGCCCTGAAAGGTTCAACGGAGGCAGCCCAATTCTAATAGCTCGGCATATGTGATGAATAAAAATAGAAGGTCCGTCCCTCGGTGGGTTTCAAGCTCCGAGGGACGGACCTTTCTTTGTGCTCATTCCTAGTAGTACTATCGGAGCAATTTTGTGAAAAGAGTCACGTTATGGAATTATTTATAAATATACTATTGATTTTATTAATATACATCCATATAATAAGACCTAATTTAAATTTATTATGTGTGGTGAATGTTAATGGATGTTGGTATTGTTGGAAGTACTGGCTATGGTGGAGTGGAGTTGTATCGATTATTATCGACACACCCCCATGTTGATGAATGTATTTTGTATTCATCTTCGTTGGAAGGATCACCTTATGTGGAACAGTATCCTCATCTCACCGGCCTGTCACAGGAAGTAGTGAAACCGATGATGATCGAGGAAATGCAACAGCTGGATTTCGTCTTTTTGGCCGTGCCATCAGGCGTCTCCAAGGAATTATCTCAAAGGCTACTTGGAAAGAGGGCAAAGGTGATTGATCTTTCCGGCGACCTTCGTTTAAAGAATCCAGCTGAATATGAAGAGTGGTACAAAGGAGAATCTGCACCGACTGAAATCTTGAAAGAAGCTGTATATGGTCTAACCGAGATGAATCGAAACGCAATCGGGGAGGCGAAATTGATTGCCAATCCCGGCTGTTTTCCGACTGCGACCCTCCTTGGCTTGGCACCGCTTTTTCATCATGAACTGATCGATCCCCAATCCATTATCATTGATGCCAAAACGGGTCTATCGGGGGCGGGAAGAAAGGCTACCCTATCCAGTCATTTTTCTGAAACACAGGAAAATCTACGAATCTATAAAGTTCATGAACATCAACATATTCCGGAAATTGAACAGCAATTGAAGGAATGGAACATGGAAGCGGGCCCGATTACGTTTACGACACACCTCATTCCGATGACCCGTGGAATTATGGCGACGATATATGCAGAATTAACGAATGGAAGCACCACTGAGGAGTTACAAACAGTCTATCAAAACTTCTATCGTAAACAGTCCTTCATCAGAATTCGTCCGATGGGTCAGTTCCCGAGCACAAAAGAAGTATCCGGCACAAACTTCTGTGATCTTTCCATTAAGTACGATTCACGAACCAACCGTGTCACGATCGTATCCGTGATCGATAATTTGGTAAAAGGGGCTGCTGGGCAAGCGGTTCAGAATATGAATGTGATGCTTGGTCTGGACGAGACGACGGGACTCCATCACAATCCAATTTATCCGTAAGAGGGGGGAGAATCAATGAAACTAGCTAAAGAGAAGGCAGTACAAAAAATCAAGGGAGGAACGATTCTATCGCCTCTCGGTTACAAGGCAGGCGGGATGCATACCGGCCTCCGGTACAATAAGAAAGATTTCGGAGTCATCTACAGTGAGAAGCCTGCACAATGCGGAGCCGTATATACTCAAAGTCATTTTCAAGCTGCGCCCCTCAAAGTCACGCAAGAAAGCATCTCTGCATCAAGGCAGCTGCAAGCGATCGTAGTGAATAGTGCAATCGCGAATGCATGTACAGGCGAACAAGGCTTGAAAGATGCGTATCAGACAAGAGCGTGGATAGCAGATCGATTTCAGGTCCCGGAAGAATACGTAGCCGTTGCATCCACCGGGGTTATCGGTGAGTGGCTTCCGATGGAAAAGGTGGAAAAGGGCTGCAACGAAATCGAGGTCGATTCCAATCAACAAGCTGCCGGTGCTTTTCATCAGTCGATCCTGACGACGGATACGATGGAAAAATCATCTTGCTATCAAGTAGAAATAGGTGGAGAAACCGTCACAATCGGAGGATGTGCGAAAGGATCGGGCATGATCCATCCGAATATGGCGACGATGCTCGGCTTTATTACAACCGATGCGAATATTGAGTCGGCAATTCTTCAAACAGCACTTAACACCTCCATCAATCAATCCTTCAACCAAATCACCGTAGATGGGGAAACGTCCACCAATGATATGGTCATAGCCATGGCAAACGGAATGGCGGGGAACGATTCATTGCATGAAAATCACCCGGATTGGATGCACTTTCAACAGGGGTTGAATCTTGTCTGTGAGGACCTCGCCAAACAAATCGCCCGTGACGGTGAAGGGGCAACCAAGCTAGTGGAAGTGAATGTCACTGGTGCCCACACTCATGAGGAAGCAAATATCCTGGCAAAAAAAATTGTTGGTTCCAATTTAGTGAAAACAGCCCTCTTTGGCGGCGATCCGAACTGGGGAAGGATTGTAGGTGCCATGGGACACAGTGATGTAACGATCACACCCAATCTATGTGACATTTATATTGGAGAGACGCTTGTATTCTTTAAGGGAACCCCTCAATCATTCGATGAAGAGAGTGTAAGTCAATACATGCAAACGGAACATGTGAACATTGCGATTCTGTTGAACGATGGTGAAGGAAAAGGGAAAGCTTGGGGGTGCGATCTTACGTATGACTACGTCAAAATCAATGCAAGTTACCGAACATAAGCCTGTGATTGTCGTCAAATTGGGAGGAAGTATCCTTTCTAAGCTGAGCACCTCCTTTTCAAGAAGTATCAAGGAGCTTCAGCATCATTACCATGTGGTCCTTGTTCACGGGGGAGGGCCGCATATTTCGGCCATGCTTGACAACGTGGGAATTGAATCCACCTTTACAAACGGACAAAGAAAAACAACCGGGGATGTGTTTGAAATTGCGGAACAGGTGTTAAAGGGGAAGGTGAATGGTGAGTTAACACACCGGCTCAGTCTATCTGGATTGAACGCAGTTGGACTTTGCGGGTACGATGCAGGGTTATTAAAAGCGACTTTCATAGATGAGAAGTCTTTGGGATTTGTCGGCAAAATTGAGGAGGTCAACCTTACGCTGCTACATAACCTGCTTTCGTTACACTACCTGCCGGTTATTGCGCCACTTGCCATGACTAAGGAAGGGCAAAGGTTGAATGTGAATGCCGATCTGGCTGCATCCGCCATAGCTGAATCCTTACAGGCAGAGAAGTTGGTATTTGTCACAGACGTACCAGGAATTTTAAAAAACGATGAGCTTGTTTCACGTGTAACAAAAGATGTGATTCTTCATTATATTGAATCCGGTGTGATCCATGGCGGGATGATCCCGAAGGTGCAGGCAGCCCTATCAGCCCTGAACCCTAATATGAATGAAGTCATGATTGTCGGTTGTCAGGATGGCATCATTCAGGATGGCAAAATGATTGGAACGCGAATAACAGAAGGAAAAGAGGTTCAGGCGGTATGAGTCACGTATTCCCAACGTATAATCGGTTAGACATTGAATTAGTCTCAGGAAAAGGCACGGAGGTACAAGATTCTAATGGGCAAACATACTTGGATTTCATTTCAGGAATAGCCGTTTGTAATTTAGGTCACGCTCCTTCAGTCGTAAAGGAGGCTGTTGAACAACAGTTGGAGAAGCTTTGGCATGTGTCCAATCTGTTTCCCATTACCAAGCAGGAAGAAGCGGCTTCACTTCTCGCTTCTGCAAGTGGCTTGGATGCAGTTTTCTTCTGTAACAGTGGGGCTGAAGCAAATGAAGCAGCGATTAAATTAGCGAAAAAGCATACGGAGAAAACGAAGATTCTGACCTTTCAAACAATCCTTTCACGGGCGTACCTTTGCCACGATGAGCGCGACTGGCCAAGAAAGGATCCATAGTGGGTTCGGTCCCTTACTACCGACCTTTGACTACCTCCCTTTTAACGATGAATCTGCTCTTTTAAACGTGAAAGAAAAAGACGTGGCAGCGATCATGGTGGAGGTGATCCAAGGAGAAGGCGGGGTCAATCCAGGGACTCTCTCCTTCTTACAAACGGTTGAGGGGAAGTGCAGGGAGTTAGGTGCTTTATTCATTATCGATGAAGTGCAAACGGGCATCGGGCGTACAGGAGCTCCTTTTGCCTATCAGCATTATTCCCTGGATCCTGATATCGTAACAGCGGCGAAAGGATTGGGAAGCGGCTTTCCGGTAGGAGCCATGATTGGGAAGGAAGAACTCATCCCATCGTTTTCACCTGGAACACACGGCTCGACATTTGGGGGGAATCCCTTGGCGATGGCAGCGGCGAAAGCGACCCTGGAAACGATTTTCGATGAATCGTTCCTGCATGAGGTTAAGAGTAAATCCAAGTACTTTATCAAAGAGCTGCAGAATCAACTTCAGGAATGTCAGATTGTAAAAGAGGTAAAAGGGACCGGCTTCATGATTGGCATCCAATTCGATTGCGAAGTTAATGAAATTATCAATGAGCTGCGACACAATGGTTTATTAACTCTCCCGGCAGGAGCCCATGTGATCCGTTTATTGCCACCGTTAACAGTCACTTACAACGAACTTGATGAGGCACTCCGAATATTGGTGAGCACAGTGGAGCAACAGGGAGCGGCTAGTGTCTATTAATCTATTTTTTTAGACTATAATGTATAAAAATACTTTATTTCAAATAAATATTCGATAATAGGAGGTAAACTCATGACCGGTTACTTATGCTTGGAAAATGGTAGCACCTTTATAGGGGATGTCACGTTGGAGGAAGACAATCCCGTTCAGGGTGAAATTGTATTTTTTACAGGAATGACCGGATATCAGGAAGTGCTGACCGATCCATCCTACAAAGATCAAATCGTCGTCTTCACGTATCCGCTCGTTGGCCAGTACGGGGTGAATGAGGATGATTCCGAAAGTGAAGAGCCCCAGGTGAAAGGGGTTATCATGCTCCGGTCACCTGAGTTGTATTCCCATTATCATGCCACTTCTTCTCTGAAAGACTATCTTCAAAAGTGGAAGATTCCACTCATGACAGGGGTGGATACGAGGGAGGTAGTGAAGGAGATCCGAGACGCCGGGAGCCAAAATGCATGTATAGCACATACAGAAATTCACCCCGATCAAAAGAAACGAATAGGACAAATTGAAAAGGTTGCCCTTTCTCACATTCGGGAGCTAGGGGGCGGGGATAAGCATATAGGGGTCGTTGATTTCGGAGTGAAGAAATCGATTGTATCGAGTTTGGTCAACATGGGTTGTCTAGTTACGGTCATACCGTATAACCAATTGGATGTACTCGATCAGTTGAATGTGGATGGACTGGTGCTCTCAAACGGTCCCGGAGATCCGAAAGACATGGTGGATTTCTTACCAGTGCTGAAGAAGAATATGATGAAGCTTCCGACACTTGGCATCTGCTTAGGGCATCAATTGATCGCCCTGGCATTCGGCGGAGATACGGAGCGATTGTTATTCGGTCATAGAGGGGCGAATCACCCCGTCATTGATAAACAAACTGGTGAGGTATTCATCACTTCGCAAAATCATAATTACGTTGTAAACGGGAATAGTTTGGGAGGAACCGGGTTGGAACCGCGATTTATGAACGTCAATGACGGCTCCTTAGAAGGACTCCAACATAAGAACAAGCCGATCCTGTCGGTTCAATTTCATCCTGAAGCCCGTCCAGGACCGGAGGATGCTTCGTGGATATTCGAACAATTCTATCAATCGATTAAACAACCAGGGAGAGAGAAGATGTATGCCTAAAGATTCTAGTATTCAAAAAATCCTGATTATCGGATCAGGACCCATCATCATCGGGCAAGCGGCTGAATTTGATTACTCCGGAACGCAAGGGTGTCTGGCCCTGAAGGAAGAAGGCTATGAGGTGATTCTCGTGAATCATAATCCGGCCACGATCATGACGGATACCACTTATGCTGACAAAGTGTATTGTGAACCCCTTACGATCAACACCCTGACAGCTATTATTGAAAAAGAGCGCCCCTATGGACTGGTAGCCAATCTTGGTGGTCAAACCGCCCTTAACTTGGCCGTCGGGCTGGATGAAAAAGGGGTGCTTGAGAAGTATGGGGTAACGTTACTCGGGACCTCGGTGGATTCGATTCAAAAGGGTGAGGATCGAGAGAAATTTCGAACCTTGATGAATGCATTAGGTCATCCGACGGCTGAAAGTGCCATCGTTCATGATCTTCAGGAAGCGCTCGATTTTTCAGAAGCGATTGCCTTACCCATTATCGTCCGCCCCGCCTATACGCTCGGGGGAAGAGGTGGCGGGATTGCCACAACCAGGGATGAATATTGTAAACTCGTCCAAACCGGCCTGAAGGTTAGCCCGATTCATCAAGTACTGGTAGAGAAAAGTATCGCCGGGTTCAAAGAAATTGAGTATGAAGTGATGAGAGATTCGAAAGGAAATTGTATATCCGTTTGTAATATGGAAAATTTCGACCCTGTAGGAGTTCATACCGGTGACTCGATTGTCGTCGCACCGTCCCAAACGTTGACCGACCAGGAGTTTCATATGCTCCGAACCGCGGCGTTTAATATCATCAGTGCGTTAGAGGTAGTGGGAGGATGCAATATACAATTTGCTTTAGACCCTGACAGTAACCAGTACTATGTGATTGAAGTGAACCCCCGGGTGAGCAGATCTTCCGCCTTGGCATCGAAGGCCACCGGTTATCCGATCGCCAAGATTGCCGTAAAGCTTGCGGTTGGTCAAACCCTGGATGAAATCATCAATCCATTGACCCGAACTACGTTTGCAAGCTTTGAACCGGCACTTGATTATGTCGTCGTAAAGTTCCCGAGGTGGCCATTTGATAAATTCCCTGAAGCGGACCGGGTGCTCGGAACGAAGATGAAAGCGACCGGTGAAGTGATGGCGATTGAGCGTTCGTTAGAGGCAGCTTTTCAGAAAGCTCTTCAATCGTTAGATCTGTCCTTGGAAACGATCAAGGCTGAGATGACTGAGGTAGCTTCAGAGGAGCTGGAAAAAAGGATTGCTTCCCCGACGGATCTCCGCTTCTTTGAACTGATGGAGTTGTTTAGACGGGGGCATTCAATTCACGATCTTCATGGGAATACGGGAATCGATCGGCTGTTCTTGTCAATCTTACAGAACGTTGTGTCCATGGAAGAAATGCTAAGGGAATCGCTACTCACTCCTCTGATGTTAAAAGAAGCGAAGGAATGTCGATTTGAAGATCATACCATCGCTGCATTCACTGGGAACTCAGTAGAAACCGTACAAAAGATGAGAGCGGGTCACGGCATCTTCCCCGCCTATAAAATGGTGGACACATGTGCAGGCGAGTTCGAAGCAATCACCAACTATGCGTATTCCACTTATTATGGAAACAATGAAATTCAACCTTTGCAAGGAAAGAAGAAGGTTCTGATCATTGGGGCGGGCCCGATTCGAATCGGCCAGGGAGTCGAATTTGACTACAGTGCCGTCAAGGCGATTCAACGCTTGAAAGAGCATGGATACACGACCATCATGGTGAATAATAACCCTGAAACCGTGAGTACAGATTATGAAACGGCAGATCGGTTGTATTTTGAACCGATTACGGAAGAGTCGATTCTTTCGATTATCGGGCACGAGAAGATTGAATCGGTCCTCGTTCAATTTGGTGGACAAACTGCATTGAATCTGGCTGATGTTCTAGAGGGAAAGGGAGTCCGATTACTCGGAACGTCTTCAGACATCATTGATCGTGTAGAGGATCGGGAACGTTTTTATCAATTTCTGGATGATGTAAAGATTCCACGTGTGAAAGGAGATATTTGTCACAGTAAAGAAGAAGCGTTGCAAGTAGCTGGCCACTTAGCCTTTCCTCTCCTCTGCCGTCCATCCTATGTGATTGGAGGCAAAGGGATGGTGAAAGTACAAACGTTAGAAGAAATGCAAACCTTTATCCAGGGAGCAGATGAAGAGTACTTCCCTATATTGATAGATGAGTTTAAAGAAGGTAAGGAAGTCGAAATCGATCTTGTGGGAGATGGGGAAGAGGTATATGTCCCTGGGGTGATGGAGCATATTGAACGGGCTGGCGTCCATTCAGGCGACAGTATGTCTATTTTCCCTTCTGAATCCTTATCAGACGTCATCAAGAAGACAATCGAAGACTATGCCCGAAAGATTGTATCAGGTCTTCAGTACAAAGGGATCATGAACATCCAATTCTTGTTACAAGATCAAGAGGTATTTGTATTGGAGGTAAACCCCCGAGCAAGCAGAACGGTTCCGGTCATCAGCAAGATTCTTGGCTTCTCATTGATCGACATGGCCACCGATCTCATGTGTGATGAGGAGATAACCATCGATTCCTTTACCCCTCCATCAGAAATAGACGTGGTCGGTGTGAAGTACCCTGTGTTTTCTTCCCATGCCCTGCCGGAAATCGATCAAATACTTGGCGCCAACATGAAATCGACAGGAGAGGGATTATGCCTCGGAGTATCAGTCGAAGAAGCCTTGTTTAAAGTATTCGAAGAAATCCATGAGGGAGTCCGAAGAGGTGGTACTCTCTATGTGGACAGTGAGTGTAACGAATTAAAGCAATATCAAACGTCCAATGAATCATCGTTTCATGATTGGATTGAAACAGACAATGCCAGTGTATATTTCAGCAATGAAGAAACGGATGAAATGAAGAAAAGAAGAATGACGGCATTAGAAGCAGGGGTTACGGTATTGACCGAAGCGGAAACGCTATATGCGTTTATTCGAAGTAAGGATGCAAAGAATGTCCAGCCGATTCCATTAGCCCCTACAAAATCCATTCAGGGAGTGAGCAGAGTATGATGAATTCACATGTGGCGCCATCACCGGTAAAGGTTTCTTTAAAGGGGAGAGATTTGGTCACGTGGTTAGATTACACGACGGAAGAAGTACATGAGCTCTTATCACTGGCACAGTATCTGAAGAAACATCCGTATTCAAAAGCACTGGAGGGAAAAACCCTTGCCATGATTTTTGAAAAGTCGTCTACGAGAACACGGGTCTCTTTTGAAGCGGGGATGCTCCAGTTGGGAGGGCATGCGATTTATTTGAATTCCCGTGATATTCAACTTGGAAGGGGGGAATCAATCGCTGATACAGCTAGGGTCCTTTCTTCTTATGTGGATGGGATCATGATCCGCACCTTCGAGAATCTGAAGGTGACAGAGTTGGCTAGACACGCCAGTGTACCTGTCATCAATGGACTTTGCGATACGTATCATCCTTGCCAGGCATTGGCGGATGTCCTGACGATCCTGGAACTTAAAGGTACTTTAAAGGGGGAGAAGGTAGTCTATATTGGTGACGGAAACAATGTAGCCCACTCCTTCATGATCCTTTGTGCAAAGCTTGGAATGGATGTTGTTGTTTCGTGTCCCAAAGGTTATGAGCCGGCAGAAGAAATTGTTGAAAAGACCGTGGAGCTTGCTGGGATAAGCGGCGGTAGCTTCACCATTACTTCCAATCCGACTCAAGCGGTAAGTGGTGCTGGCGTTGTCTATACCGATGTATGGGCAAGCATGGGGCAGGAGGAAGAAGCGGCCAAACGCCTTGAAGATTTCAGTGGATATCAAGTGAATGAACAGCTGCTTGAACATGCAGCACCTGACGTGAAATTCCTCCATTGTCTTCCGGCTCACAGGGAAGAGGAAGTGACAGCAGCCGTCATTGACGGTCCGTACTCAGCCGTGTTTCAGCAAGCAGAAAATCGATTACATGTTCAAAAGGCGATTTTACAATCGGTATTTTTATAGTGGTTTAAAATATTAAGGGTCCGCTCCGGATATGGAGCGGACCCTTTTAGTTGCCTGAAAGCATTCCCATAAGAGAAAATGAGACAGACCCAAATGAACACATGTAAACATATAGTGTAGGAGAAACTGTGAATAGACGTTTTGGAGGTGCAGTGTTTTTGAACAGACCAACAATTGATGATTACTTGGAAAATGGTATGTACGGGCAGAAACAAACAAAACCTGATGAAAGAAGGAAGTTTCTCGGAACGCTGAGAGAGCGGATCGTCATTGCCTTGACTCAAAGTCAGGTAAGGGAAAAGGGCGTGTATAAGGAAGTTCAGGAAAACTTAAAGAAGCACCCGGATGCAAAGCTTTTACTAAATGGGAATATGAGCTACACCTATTTATCTAAATACATCAAGCTTGCCGATACGTATCATGTCTCGTTTTCCATGGTGACAAATAAGGACATCGAAACAGAAATCGGACTCGTTCTCGCATATGATCATGCCATAGATCAAGAAGAGGTCTATGTGCAGAAAAAAAGTGAAAAGACCTATGATTTTAAGCCGAAGCAAAAGAAAAGCCTGTTTTCGTCGATTAAAAATAAGCTTTTCTAATGGTGTTTGCCCTTTTGGAAGAAAGAGAGTTTAAATAACCCCTTCAAAATCGCTGGGATGACAAACAGAATAAATAGGATCCGGAACAAATGATAGCCTGTAATGATGGAGAGATCTGCGTTGACGGCTTGTCCGACCAAGGCCATTTCGGCCATTCCTCCAGGAGCCAGGCTTATAAAGGCAGTGAGAAATGAAATGTCATGCCAGCGACTTAATAGAAAGCTAAGACCAACACAGCATAATAGCAGGCAGAAAGAAGTAAATAAAGCCCACATGATAAACCTGGTCAAGTGCTTGGATGACGAGAAATTCATCAAGAAGCTAAAGTAGATGCCCAATGATAATTGAGCCAAAATAATGAACAGGCTGGGCATATGGGGAATCGGGAAATCAGCCACCATGAAACCGCCTATGACAAGGATCGGTCCCAGTAATGTCGGGGTAGGAAGGTGGATTTTCTTAGCCATGATCCCGGATCCGATAGCGATGATGAAAAATAGGACAAAGCTCCACTGAAATGATGGGGTATGTAAGGAAGATGTGACACCACCTGTGTTAGATCCGCCTCCAGCTAAAATGGGGCTGAAGACAAGGAACGGTACAACAAAGATGACGGAAAGTAATCGTATGACTTGAAGGATCGTCACGACCGTCAAATCGATATTTTTCATCTCTTCCCCCAGAGCCACCATCTGTGAAAGCCCACCCGGTATACTTCCGGTAATGGTCGAGGACAGACCGATTCCCGTCATTTTAGACGTGATATAAGCAAGGACCATACTGAACACGATAATCGTGACCGTCATCGTCAGCATTGAGGGCAGCTGAGTGAAAATTTCTATCATGGTTTTCTGACTGAACGATTGACCAATGGCATAGCCCACGATGATTAATCCGAGGTCCCTGAAATAAGACGGCCATGCTAACTCGATATTCGTCCACTTGTTCATGAGAAAGACGGAAACCATGGAACCAAGCAGCCAGGAGAGGGGCAGGTGAAGGAAGGTGAACACCCCGCCACCCAACACCCCGACGATAAAGGTTGATAAAAAGGGATGCATATTGAAAATCCTTTCAACTATATGTACTCCCTTTAAAGGTAATCAATTGGAAGGGTGGAAGCAAATGGGATGCTCTATTAAATGTTGAGATAGCGGTTCGGGTCGAGCTTACTTCCCTCAGCGACAATCGCCGTCATCCCTTGATCGGATCCCGATTCGTGCATTTCCCCTTTTTCCCAAAAGATGGCCGTTCCAGGCTCCACGATGATTTTTTCTTCCCCCTGGACCCTCACCCATCCTCGTCCGGACGTGACCATCAGAAGCTGATCGCACATGGCAGGGTGCATGCCGAGGACGCTATTCTCCTCTAAATAGAAATACCCGATTTGGAACGTCTCATCAGGCTTTAACAATGGATGGATGGTCACTCCTTGACTATCGAATTGTTGAATGGATTTGCCTGAATTTTGTTTGAAGCTGTATAGTTTCATGAAATCACCTCTTGGTAAAGGTTCGTCTTTGGGGAGAAGAAATCCTTTTTATGGGAGGGAGAGTGGTCATGGTGGATATTCCATTTATTGTTAAAATACGCGATTGTTTAAGGGAATGATGCAATGGCGGATGGAAATGACGCATAAACTGAAAAAGTGACGCAATGGCGGGTGGGAATGACGCATAAACTCTTCAGAACCCCCACTAAAATCCCCTTTTCACACGTAAAATCACTCCACCAGCTCAAAAAATGACCAGAACCCTACTCCTGAAGACTGAATTTCGTCCGGAAACATCTAGTTTCATCTAAAAACCTGATGATCCAGTTCTAAAAAACCTCAAGTGAGCCACCATTTCCGTTCAACTTTCCTCTGTCACCATCCCCACCCAAGGTCCGTCCCTCACAAACTCACACCGGCACCGCTTTTTCGTGATAGAATAAATGGAAGTATGAACAACCATTGTTATCACGTATCATAGTTGCTTTAATGAAGCGAATTTTGGTATTATCAATAGTATTGTGAGTGTTCGAACATATACGGAGGTGAAGAAGATGTCTAGAATTTCTGAAGAGCAAGTGAAGCATGTAGCACACCTTGCACGACTAGCCATCACAGAGGATGAAGCTAAAAAGTTCACAACTCAGCTTGATGCGATTATCGGGTT
Organism: uncultured Bacillaceae bacterium; assembly: GCA_963787015.1. Classification (GTDB taxonomy): domain Bacteria; phylum Bacillota; class Bacilli; order Bacillales; family Bacillaceae_B; genus Rossellomorea. Next base: position 467,639 of record CAWBBM010000013.1, on the reverse strand, counting down.
TGCCGAGCAGCTGAATGAATTGGATACTTCAAATGTGGAAGCGACAAGTCATGTACTGGATATGAAGAACGTTATGCGTGAAGATAAGCCTGTTGAAGGGCTACCACGTGAAGAAGTATTGAAAAACGCACCAGATAAACAAGATGGACAAGTTCGCGTTCCATCGATCTTGGACTAAGGAGGGGACCTCATGTCATTATTTGACCATAAATTATCAGAGCTTCATGAACTTTTACATAAGAAAGAAGTATCTGTCACAGACCTGGTAGACGAGTCGTACAAACGAATCGATGCCGTGGAAGATAAAGTAAAAGCGTTTTTAACATTAGATGAAGAAAATGCCCGCAGTAAAGCGAAGGAAATGGATTCCAAGCTTGGTACGGATGAATCGAAAGGCCTTCTTTTCGGAATGCCGATCGGTATCAAAGATAATATCGTTACAAAAGGTCTTCGCACAACGTGTGCAAGTAAAATCCTTGAAAACTTCAATCCGATTTATGATGCGACAGTCATCAATAAATTACATAGTGCCGATACGATTACGATCGGTAAATTGAATATGGATGAGTTTGCGATGGGTTCTTCAACTGAAAACTCCGGTTTCCAGAAGACGAGCAACCCGTGGAATCTTGAAACGGTCCCAGGTGGATCTTCAGGTGGTTCAGCAGCATCCGTTGCAGCAGGGGAAGTTCCGTTCTCACTTGGTTCAGATACAGGTGGATCGATCCGTCAGCCGGCGGCATTCACAGGTACGGTCGGATTAAAACCGACTTACGGACGCGTATCCCGTTTCGGTCTTGTAGCATTCGCATCTTCACTTGATCAAATCGGACCGATCACTCGTAACGTAGAAGACAATGCTTACTTGCTGCAAGCGATTGCAGGGCTAGATCCGAATGATTCCACTTCAGCGAATGTAGAGGTTCCGAATTATGTAGAGGCCCTTACAGGTGATGTGAAAGGCCTGAAAATTGCTGTACCGAAAGAATATCTAGGTGAAGGTGTAGGCGAAGAAGCCCGTCAGGCCGTTCTTGCTTCATTGAAAGTATTGGAAGGCATGGGCGCTACATGGGAAGAGGTTTCACTGCCTCATTCTAAATTCGGTGTTTCAACGTACTACTTATTAGCATCGTCTGAAGCATCTGCAAACCTTGCGCGTTTTGATGGTGTTCGGTACGGTTACCGCACACCGAACGCGGAGAACCTTCTTGATCTTTATAAAAAAACACGTGCGGAAGGCTTCGGAGATGAAGTGAAGCGTCGTATCATGCTTGGAACGTTTGCGCTGAGCTCAGGCTACTATGATGCTTATTACAAGAAAGCACAACAGGCTCGTACACTGATCAAGAAAGACTTTGAAGATGTATTTGCGAAATATGATGTCATTATTGGACCAACAACACCAACTCCGGCTTTCAAAATCGGAGAGAAAATCGATGATCCATTAACGATGTATGCAAACGATATTTTAACGATTCCAGTAAACCTTGCAGGTGTACCGGGAATCTCTGTACCTTGTGGCTTCTCTTCAACAGGATTGCCGCTTGGACTGCAGATCATCGGGAACCATTTTGACGAAAGCACGATATATCGCGTAGCTCATGCATTCGAGCAGGCTACAGATTTCCATACAAAAAGACCACAACTGTAAGGGGTGAAATCAATGAACTTTGAACCAGTAATCGGACTAGAAGTCCATGTAGAATTAAAAACGGACAGTAAGATGTTTTCTCCGGCACCGAACCATTTCGGAGCAGAGCCGAATACGAATACGAACGTCATCGACCTTGGATATCCTGGTGTACTTCCAGTCGTTAACAAGCGTGCCATTGAATTCGGAATGAAAGCTGCAATCGCATTGAACTGTGAAATCGCAACGGATACGAAGTTTGACCGTAAAAACTATTTCTACCCGGATAACCCGAAGGCATACCAAATTTCTCAATTTGATAAGCCAATCGGTGAAAATGGCTGGATTGAAATTGAAGTGAATGGTGAGAAGAAGCGTATCGGCATCACCCGCCTTCACCTTGAAGAAGATGCAGGAAAACTGACTCACTCAGGCGACGGCTATTCCCTTGTCGACTATAACCGCCAAGGAACTCCCTTGATTGAGATCGTATCCGAGCCGGATATCCGAACACCGGAAGAAGCGTATGCATACCTTGAGAAACTGAAATCCATTATTCAATACACAGGTGTGTCTGATTGTAAGATGGAAGAAGGATCACTTCGTTGTGACGCTAATATTTCCCTTCGTCCGATTGGCCGGGAGAAGTTCGGTACAAAAGCCGAGCTTAAGAACCTGAACTCCTTTAACTTTGTTAAAAAAGGATTGGAGTATGAAATCGTCCGCCAGGAGAAGGTTCTATTATCCGGAGGGTTGATTCAACAGGAGACGCTTCGTTTCGATGAATCAACAGGTAAAACGATCCTTATGCGTATAAAAGAAGGATCGGATGATTACCGTTACTTCCCGGAGCCGGATCTATTACATCTTCACATAGATCAAGATTGGATGGACCGCATCCGTGCAGAGATTCCTGAGCTTCCGGATGTGCGTAAAAAGCGCTATGTAGAAGAGATGGGTCTACCTGCGTATGATGCCATGGTTCTGACATTGACGAAGGAAATGTCTGATTTCTTCCAGGAAACGGTTGATGCAGGTGCAGACGCGAAGCTTGCGTCCAACTGGCTGATGGGTGAGGTTTCAGCTTACTTAAATGCACAGCAGAAAGAGCTTGAAGATGTTAAACTGACTCCTCAAGGACTCGCAGGCATGATCAAGTTAATCGAAAAAGGGACGATTTCTTCCAAGATTGCGAAGAAAGTGTTCAAAGAATTAGTAGAAAACGGTGGAGATCCAGAACAAATCGTGAAAGATAAAGGACTTGTTCAAATCTCTGACGAAGGCGCATTATTGAAGATCGTGACGGAAACACTGGATGCGAATCCACAATCCATTGAAGATTTCAAAAATGGAAAAGACCGTGCCATCGGCTTCCTTGTCGGTCAAATCATGAAAGCCACTAAAGGCCAGGCCAATCCGCCACTTGTAAATAAATTATTGCTTCAAGAAATTCAAAAACGCTAATAAACGACCAACATCGCCCCCTGGAAACGGTTTGTTTCCAGGGGGCGATTTTATGGAAAAGAGGGACGGACCTTGAACTAGTTCAAGGTCCGTCCCTCTTTTTAGCTCAAGTTTTCCTGATTTGAGTGATTTAGGCACGTTTTGTCTAGGTAATTAAACCCGATGTTGAAAAAAGAAAAATGTAGGTCTTTAGACTCGTTCGCTATGATTGGTGCTTATACTATAGTGTATATAATGTTTTAAATAATTTGAAAATTCTTATAAAGAGGTGTTGTAATTGAAGAGAAAAGTCGTTGCACTAGGTTTGACAGCAGGATTAATGATGAGTCCGGTATTGGCTTCAGAAGCATTTGGAGCTTCGAATGTGAATGAAAAGGTGAATTTCAATTCGAACATGGGGACACCGCAATTTATATCAGGCCAATTAACAAAGGCATCATCAAAGGATCCGGAAACAATCGTGTTTGATTACTTAATGGAAAAACAAAAGGCATTCAAGTTCAAAGGGAATGCAAAATTATCTTTCCAAGTTAAAGAAAAACAGAAAGATGATTTAGGGTTTACATATCTTCGCATTCAGCAGGTCTATAAGGGGACACCTGTTTACGGAGCAGTTCTGACGGCGCACGTGAATAAAGATGGTATTTTGACAGCATTGTCCGGCGCTCCTGTAGGCAATTTAGATAGCAACAAAGCCCTGAAACAATCGAAGAAAGTATCGAAAAAAGCGGCCATTGCAAAAGGGGAGACAGATCTAGTCAGCTACATTGGCAGTCAGCCGGATTATGAATACGCCCCTAAGTCAGATTCAGTGATTTATGTGAAAGATGGGGAAGCTCATTATGCGTATCTCGTAAACTATAATTTCCTTGCACCAGAACCAGGAAACTGGAATTACTTCGTGGATGCGGTCTCTGGGAACATCCTTGGAAAAGTCAATGAAATCCATGAAGCTGGTGGAAAACCTGGCGGTGGTGGTACAGCAACAGGAGGAACGAACACCGTTGGCTCTGGAAAGGGAGTACTCGGGGATACAAAATCGTTGAACACGTATCTGTCTTCTTCTACTTATTATCTGCAGGATCTTACGAGAGGAGCAGGAGTGTTCACGTATGATGGATCGAATCGTACCCGCCTGCCAGGCTCACTGTGGACAGATAGCGATAATGTATTTAACGCAAGCTATGACGCTGCTGCGGTGGATGCTCATTACTATGCGGGGACAACGTATGATTATTATAAGAATACCCATAACCGCAACAGCTATGATGGAAATGGCGGTGCCCTTAAATCGACTGTTCACTATGGCAGAAACTATAATAATGCCTTCTGGAACGGTCAGCAGATGGTATATGGTGATGGAGACGGCTCCACATTCACTTCTCTGTCAGGTGGATTGGACGTTGTAGCCCATGAGCTGACACATGCCGTCACGGATACAACAGCTGATCTTATTTATCAAAATGAGTCGGGTGCCATCAATGAATCCATGTCCGATATCTTTGGAACATTAGTAGAGTTCGATGCCAATAATAATCCGGATTGGGAGATCGGGGAAGATATTTATACTCCGAATACGAGTGGAGATTCACTTCGCTCCATGTCTGATCCGGCAAAATACGGTGATCCCGATCACTATTCTGTCAGATACACAGGAACGCAAGACAATGGTGGGGTTCATATCAATAGTGGAATCGGAAATAAAGCGGCGTACCTTTTAAGCCAAGGTGGTACACATTATGGTGTGAAGGTAACGGGTATCGGAACGGCTAAGACCGGGAAGATTTATTACCGTGCGCTGACTCAATACTTAACACCTTCTTCAAACTACAGTCAGCTTCGTTCAGCGGCCGTTCAGGCGGCTACAGATTTATACGGTGCAGGAAGTGCAGAAGTGGCAAGTGTAAACGCAGCGTATAATGCAGTAGGAGTCAACTAAATAAGGAATGGAAGAGAAGGGCTGTAACGGCTCTTCTTTTTTTGCAGTTTTTTTGATCACCATTTGGGTTTTTATGGGTTTGGGTGGATGAATGTGTGCTGTTTTCAGGCTTGAGTATATTTACATTTGTTTTCTTTTTGCCTTCTCCAGGATCTGTTTGGCTAAGCGATAATACGAATCCGCTTCGGCTTTGGATTCCGCTCTCTTTAACTGCATCATATAGTTTTGGAATCGAAGTTTGTCGACTGACGAGACTTTCATCACAATTTTTCTCATAATGGGGCTCCTTTAGTGGACAAAATGCGTCCAATTATCTATTCTGAATTTTCTGTAAATAATATATAATAATAGTAAATGATTCCAGAGGGTGGATAGAATGTCCTTATTCGAAGTGATCTTGTTGCCAATGTTAATGGGTGGTATTGGGGGCTTAGGACATATTCTGGTTTTCAAAAATGGTCATTTCACTTTTCCGCGAAAATTTATCGATGACCAGGGTGAGAAACATTATCTTTTTGGCTCAACAAAGGATATTATCATAGGGGTTCTGGCAGGGTATCTGTCCGTTTTACCGGTAGTGGACACCGTCCCGATGTGGTACGTCATCTATATCAGTTTATTATCGGGAATCGGGGGAAGTTCCGTTATCACTCGAAAAATCGAACAAAATTTAGCAAGTACCAAAGCATCCTACATTCAAGAGCTATCTCATTATCAGCTCGAACCGACCTCTAAGGGAGGATCACCAAACCATAATGAGGTGAAACCTGTTGGCGAAGTGGAAGAAAAATAGAATCAAGGTTGAACTGCCACCAGAAGACTATGAAAAAGCGAGTCACTACTTAAAGAGATTGAAGGAGGCAGATAGCCTAGTCGAGCTGAACTACTACTATAATAAAGTGGCAAAAATAATAGAGAAATCACAGGATGTATAAGGTGGTTCAATAAAAAAGGGTCGTCCTATATTCAATTACTATAACCAAAAAATACGAGGATGAAACTGACAATTGAGTCAGCTTTTTTTCTGTTAAAGAAAGATGTATAAGAAATATATCTCTTTCTTTATTGGCCTGTTTCCATCCCCCTCTGGAAAAATGGTGGAGGAGTAGCTCTGCGCTATTCCTTTTTTTAATGGACGGGAATCGCCTGATTACAGTTCATTAGAACCTGTTCATCAAGGTGCTTTTCTTATATTATATTCCTACAGGCATAATCGTTCAATTGAAATTTTTGAATAGATTGGAAAGAAGATTTCACTTGTGGAATGCGGGAAACATGAATATGCTAGAGAGAGAATTCCCGAGTAAAGTGTACAGTGTTCACTGATGTGTGGATTACTGGAGGAGGAAATAATGAATTTAGAACAATGGTTTGATAAAGGAATGACATCTGAAGAATACATAGAATATATGAAGGTCCATAAAGAAAATACAGAAGCGATCCGGAATGGCTTTATGATTCCAGAAGAAGACGTAGAAGTTTTGAATAAACTGGGGGAACATTCTTTACGCGTGATTGCCATCACGGAAGACTGGTGTGGGGACGCCATGTTGAATATTCCCATCCTGCTGAAAGTGGCAGATGCAGCAGGGATGGATGTCCGCATGATAGTGCGGGACGAAAACCTTGAACTGATGGATCAATATTTAACAAACGGTACGTCGAGAGCGATTCCGATTTTTATTTTCATTGATCGTGAAGGGAATGAAAAGCTGGTATGGGGTCCGAGGGCACCTATGGTAAAGAAAATCGTAGATGATGAGCGTGCCAAGCTTCCTCCTAAGGATCATGAGCTCTTCCCGGAGAGGCAGAAAGAAATGGTTCAACGCCTAACCTCTCAATATTCGAAAGATGGCGTCGTATGGCAGGAAGTATATGATAGCTTGAAAACAAGTTTAGTTCAAAACATATTGATGTAAATCGATGGACGTGAAGGGAGGATTGGGGGAGTATTCCCCAGTCTTTTCCTTCTGTTCGCTTCATGATGCCCTCATTCCCATGCTAAAATCATAATGGTAAAAAATACCCTATATGATGGTATTTTTTGCCGGTTCACGAATGGGTGAAATCACGTTAATATGGTATAGGATGAGGAGTTGAAGCATCATGATTCACCAAAAGACAAATATTATCGTAATAGAGGCGCTAAATAAATTTCCCCATAAAATTCACATTAAATTGGGAGAAATCTTGCGTGAACGAGGTTTGACACAAGGCGATCTTCATCGCTTAACTGGATTAAGAGTGGCTACAATTAATGAACTCGTGAATTTCAAGAAGAAATCATTGACGGTTGCCCATCTTGTATCTATTATGATTGCCCTTAGAATCACGGATATTCGTGATCTCATTGAAATAGAATTTGATCAAGAAGTTCAAGACTACTTTAATGAAGAAAATCAACGAATGAAAAACGGATTCACTCCAGACTTGGCAAAAACCGCTGAACAAAACGTAAAGCGAATCGCAACTGGAGCAAACAAATAAGAACACCATACCTCCAAACGGTCATCTCTGATGACCGTTTTTCTTGTCTTGTTGTGAGGGACGGACCTCTAATTCATACTCCAATACCCTCATTAAATGATAGATATATAATATTCCCCAAGGTTTATCCCCAAGCAAATTAGGATAATTTCTTAGAGTAACCTGTAATTCAATAGAAAAAGAACTATGACGATATAATATACATCGAGGTCCGTCCCTCTAGCTTTTCTAAAGGAGATTCGACTCTGGGTACCGAATGTAGTAGGTAGGAGCTGCTTGAGGTGTGGGCAGGTTTGTGGGTTAAGTTGACATGAAATCGTAACGTTCAGTAGAGTGAAAATCCATTATGATAGGGGTAGAGAGTGAATGGAAGTGAATTTTCGTAATATGACCGCCCGTTATGCTGCGTCTTGTGATGATATTCCACATCAGTTTTTTGACACATTAAAGGTGAGGGGAATTGTGTGGGAAGGAAGAAAAGTGGCTGAAATCGGTTCAGGTACCGGTGTCATGACGAGGAAGCTTCATAAACGTGGAGCCGAGGTGATTGGTGTCGAGCCTTCCATTGAGCTGAGAAAGTCAGCTAAGGCATTGGAGAGTAAGCAATACTTGGAAATCCCATATCTGACAGGGACAGCTGAATCAACGAATCTACCAGATCATTATTATGACGTGACGATGATTCATAGAAGCTGGCATTTATTCGACCGGCCGAAAGCGATAAGTGAAATGAAGCGGATATTAAAGGAAAAAGGCACGTTCATTGTAAGTGATTCAAGCTTCCTTCAGCATCACGGAGTAGTCAAGGATACGATGACGTTTTTATATGAAAATATCGAGATGATCCAAGCGGAATCAACTGTTTCTCCAGAAAATCAAGTCAATGGATTTCCGGTTGAATGGTTGTTAGAATGGCAGGAAGCTGACTTTATGATTAAAGATTTTTATTCATTTTATTATACGGTCGACTTTACCTTACAGACTTGGTGTGAACGGGTGGGGGCCTTATCATGGCTCGCTCACATAGGGGATACAGAGAAAGAAGGATTATTGCAATCCTTACATACCTTCCTGTCGAAACGGTACGATTCTCTCCAAGAGTTTTCACTTCAACACCAGTTTACAGTCTGCCTGATGAAAAAGTAGAAAGAGTGATCGGATTGGAAGCAGTTAAGAGATATGTGAACTATTTAAATATGGACATAGAGCCTCCTTCGTTAAATTATTTGCAAAGACTTATTCAACAACACTTAATCAGGATTCCTTATGAGACCTTCAGTAAATTTTATTATTTCTCTCAAGGCGAATCGTTTGTGCCTTCGTTACACACCTTCGCTGAAAATCTTCACTTGAAAGGGTGGGGAGGGACCTGCTTTACATTAAATATTAACTTTGGGAGACTATTGAAAGAATTAGGATTCCACAGCCAATTTGTCAGAGTGAACCCAGGTCATCTTGGATTAATGATTGCTATTGATAATCGTAAACTATATGTGGATGTTGGATATGGCTCTCCAATTATGAAGCCAGTTGAGCTTGAGGCTAGAAAGAAACATCTTCTTCACGGGTTTGGGGAAGAAATCACCTTTATCCAGAAAGACATCCGGGAATTTGAGGTCGACCGGCGTTCAAATGGAAAATCCTTTGTGAAAAAAACAATCGAATGGATTCCGTTGGAGGAAGAAGAGTTAGAGGGTGATATCGAAGCCTCCTATCAGGATTCCGATGACAACATCACGATGAGGAGGATCACTGCTGTACGCTTCCAGGGCAACCAGTGCTACTTCCTTCGCAACCAAACATTGAAAGTCATGACGTATCGTAATATCCGGGAATATCAAATGAAGGACTTGGAAAAATGGAAAGATATTATTGGGGAGGTCTACCACTTTGATATGAAATCCCTTGAAGAATCCATCCAGTTCTTACAGCAGCGAAATATCAAGTTGTTCCCATAACCGTCCAGAATATCGGTTTGATATTCTGGATGGTTTTTTTTTGTGCTGATTTTCGAATACATTAGAGATCCATCCTCGTTTATCACCAAGTGTCACGAAGCCCTTTGTCTCCATATAAAGGCATACTATTCTTGCCATATCAGGAACCCCATCTATTCGCCAATCATTCATCCAAAGGTCCTACTCTATTTAAGGCTTCATTATCATAAAAATGAATAAAAGTACCCCAAGTGATGATGCCAAATAGAAATAGCGATTGAAGATGATCATGTGACGCTGTATTTCTTCAGGAGGTGCCCCTGTCAAAAATTCATTCTCAGGCAAGGTAATCCAAGCGCTGATATTCTTGTAAACAGGGGTGATGAAAACTATGAAAATGATCTGAACGAGAACATACAAAATGATCGATCCAAAAATCCACACTTGGGTAAAGGAGCCGTAGTCCCCTAAATAGAAAAGCAGGAATCCCGTTAAAACGGCTATGCTTCCCCCTATTTTCGGGAATAGTTCTAACCGCTTATATAAAACCGTGGTGACTTTCAATTGTTCAACGCTCATGTTGGGACGGGTCAGAACATGGGCAAAGAATGTAGGGCCGATACCGATGATGGCAGATAGTACATGAACCAAAAGTAATACATCCATCTGAGCACCTCCAAGTCGGGTAATCTTTAAACTTTACGATAGCACATGTTAATTTATGAATTTTTTATGAAGAAGACCAGGGAAGAATGGATGACTAGCTGACAAATTTTATATTTCATTAGATTTTTCCAGTGAAAAGAGTTATGATATTGACCGGTAGACGCTTTAGATTAATTAGCCTGCCGAACGACCTTTGCATGAATAAAATGAATTAGTATATGATGGTAATAGATGGAATATAGATGGACGAGTTTTGTGAATTAATACAGATTAGGATGATGGGTATGAAACGAGCACGAATTATATACAATCCTACTTCAGGACGAGAGCTGTTCAAAAAGCATCTTGCGGAAGTATTAATCAAGCTAGAGCAGGCGGGGTATGAAACCTCGGTTCACGCAACGATTTGCGAAGGGGATGCAACCGAGGCTGCACGAATTGCTGTAGAGCGTAAATATGATATCGTAGTCGCTGCAGGTGGAGATGGCACGTTAAATGAAGTAGTCAACGGATTAGCCGAACAGGACTACAGACCGAAACTTGGCATTGTTCCTATGGGGACCACGAACGACTTCGCCCGGGCCCTCCACATTCCAAGGGATATCAGCTCGGCCATTAATGTGATTACAAAAGGTGAAACCATCCCTGTCGATATTGGACGCATGAATGAACGATACTTCATTAACATTGCTGGTGGAGGCAGAATCACCGAATTAACCTATGAGGTACCAAGTAAGCTTAAGACCATGATGGGACAGTTGGCCTATTATTTAAAAGGTATTGAGATGCTTCCCTCCATTAAACCGACCGATGTATCGATTGAATACGATGGAAAGTTATTTGAAGGGGAAGCTATGCTCTTCCTCATTGGACTAACCAACTCGGTCGGAGGCTTTGAGCGACTGGCTCCTGATGCCTCGATCAATGATGGATTATTCTCCCTATTGATTTTGAAGAAAACGAATCTGGCTGAATTCATCCGGATTGCGTCATTGGCCGTTCGCGGGGAGCACGTTAATGATCCAAACGTCATCTATACTCAAGCCAATCGAATCAAAATCAAAGCCAAAGAGAAGGTACAGCTGAATGTAGACGGTGAGCTTGGAGGAGTCCTTCCGGCTGAATTCGAAAATCTTTACCGTCATCTGCAAGTCTTTGTTCCCCTTGATAAGATTCGTCCGGAAGATAAAGCTGAATAATGAAAAAAGGAATGCCGTCTAGATGATGGCATTCCTTTTTTGGATTTTTATATAGGAGTTAGTTAGAGTTATGTGCGTTAGAATATTGATTTATGCGTCACAATCAGAATATATGCGTCGGAATATTGGTTTATGCGTCACTCTCAGACTACACCAATCAAAAATTCCATCCTGCACCATTCGACAAAAAGAATCATGCTCAGTGAACAAGCAAAAACACACTAAACGTCAAAGGGAATCCAATCAAAAATCCCCAGCCAATCTGTTGCTTATGACGGAAAGGAACCTTCCTGACAAACCATGACAATAAGTGGGCAACCATTACAAAGGCAAAAACCCAAATTAATTGTCCAACCACGAATACAAATAGATAAGCGAGGATGGATTCTTTATTTAATAAGAGGGATATCCCAAATCCAAAGGTCAAGGTTAAAAAAGTGAGGGCAATGAAAATGTAGGGTAGCCACCACCTTCTTGACTTGAGAGCAAATAACACACCAAGAAACACATTTCCTACCAGGATAAGGTTTACTAAGAAGTCTGGGTTCATGTTTATCTACCTTCTCTTTTCTAGAATTATTGCACATACCATTTTACCCTTTGTTCATCGGCTAAAACGCGGTAAGTTTTGACAAGCAATCAAGAAAAGTGAAAAATATGTTAGATATTGTGTACCTTTAGCTTCAAAAGCTGGCAAAGTAAATGAAATGCATGGCGGACAATCGTCACTGGGAGGGTGAATTCAAATTGAATGAAAGATTTGGTGATGCCGGACGAAAGAAATGCTATGAAGATAATATTCATCATTTTAACTATCTGGAATCTGCTGCCGATGTAGGTGAATCGAAGGTTTTCTCTGATTATGCCCTCTGGCTGAACAGCGTGCTCGTCAGTAGAGGCATGAAGTCGGATCATCTTATTGATAATTTCATTTGTATCATCAGGTCACTCTAAGAAAGTGAAATCGATAAGACTGAAGACTTCAAATCTCACCTGAATCAAGCCATCGAGTCACTTCGAAGAACAGATAGCGAAAGCATATCCTCCTAAACCCGAAGAGCATCGAGCCCACGTTCGATGCTTTTTTATTTACTAGGGACGGACCTCCATCCATTTCATTCTCCCTTATCATTTATGGTACAATCAGTAGAGTCTTAAAAAGGAATTCGCAAAGGAAGATATACGTGAGTAAAAAAACACCAGTTCAGAAAAATGATTATATAGATGAAGCGGTATTCGAAGATTTGACGCATGATGGGAATGGTGTCGCGAAGGTCGACGGATACCCATTATTCGTACCCGATGCACTGCCAGGTGAAGAAGGCAAGGTGAAGGTCGTGAAGACGAGCAAGGGCTATGGTTTCGGGCGTCTGACAGAACGCACGAAAGAAAGTCCATTTCGCCAGGAGCCTCCTTGCCCTATTTACAAGGAATGCGGCGGTTGCCAGATACAGCACATGACCTATGAAGGACAACTGCAAGCTAAAGAAAAAAATGTACGTGATGTGATGCAGCGTATCGGGAAGTTACATGACGTAACGGTGCACCCTGTTCTCGGAATGGATGAACCATGGCGCTACCGGAATAAAGCGCAAGTGCCTGTAGGGGAAAAGGATGGCCGATTTGTAGCCGGATTCTATCAGAAGCGCAGTCATGAGATTATTGATATGGATAAATGCATCATTCAATATGAAAAGAATGATGAAGTGATCCAGCATGTGAAGGACATTTGCGAGAAGATGGAGGTCCGTCCCTATGATGAAAAGAATCATAAAGGGACGCTTCGTCATATGATGACACGGACGGCGTATGCGACGGGGGAAGTGATGGTTGTCCTAGTCACGCGGACAGCAGAGCTTCCTCATAAGAAAGCCATTGTCGAAGCACTTGTTCGGAACATTGAAGGATTAAAATCGATTGTTCATAATGTGAATCCTAAAAAAACGAACGTGATCATGGGAGACAGCACAAGCGTATTATGGGGGGAAGAAGTGATCCATGATTATATCGGGGACGTGAAGTTTGCGATTTCTGCAAGATCCTTCTACCAGGTGAATCCTGAGCAAACGAAGGTGCTTTACGATAAAGCATTAGAATATGCGGATCTGCAAGGTGAAGAGACGGTCATCGATGCGTATTGTGGGATTGGGACGATATCGTTATTCCTTGCCCAAAAGGCAAAGAAGGTGTACGGGGTTGAAATTGTTCCAGAGGCGATAGTAGATGCAAAGCAAAATGCTGCGTTAAATGATATGACGAATGTAGAATTTAAAGCAGGGCCAGCTGAAGTTGTCATCCCAGACTGGTATAAAGAAGGAATTCGAGCAGATGTCCTTGTGGTGGACCCTCCAAGAAAGGGCTGTGATGAAGCGCTGCTTAACACGATCCTAGCGATGAAACCGAAGAAAGTGGTTTATGTATCATGCAATCCAGCAACACTAGCCCGGGACCTTAGAATCCTTGAAGACGGGGGATATAAGACAACAGAGATTCAGCCTGTTGATATGTTCCCGCAAACGATGCACTGCGAAGCGGTGGCGAAAATAGAATTAATGGAATAGCCGTGTGTAAGAATACTGTTGATTTCACCCCCTCAGTTGATTGGAGCGGTCATCATCGGTCCTCTTGAACACGGATGAAGGAATAAGAAAAGTGAGGAAGAAAGCCCATGTATCTCACCATTAAAGAAACAGCGGTATTTCTGTCCCTGCCTGAATCGTATATCGAAAGCCTTGTGCAACAAAAGAAAATACGGGCGGTACATGACGGGGAACAATATTTATTATACCGTGATCAATTTAATCAGCATCTGGAGCAAATGGAAAAAATGAAGCGGCAGCTCGCTGACTATTTAAGTGAACCGATTCCGGAAGATATCGATGTGAAAGACGAAGACTGATCCTGTATCATTCCGGAAATTATCTATAGAAATGGAGAATACAATGAGCGGACAACAGCGTTCCAATATTAAACCAGGTCTCGAAGTGGACATCGTCCTGAAAAAAGACCAAAGAACAAACAAATTGACCCGAGGAGTTGTGAAAGACATTTTAACCAACTCACAGAATCATCCACACGGCATCAAAGTCCGGTTGGCTGATGGACAAGTTGGTCGTGTGAAGAATATCATTCAGTAGAGAGGAAAGGGACCAATAGGGTCTCTTTTTTCGCTGGCGTTTGATTGCGTGCCAGGGTACCGAAACCAATGTTCTGATTTGTCCTGGACAGATGTAAAAAAGACCTCGATCCCTAATATGGATCCGAGGTCTTTTTTACATCTAACTAAACAATTGAGGAATTCCTTGTATCAATGCGTATACTCCCATATAAGACATGGCCACGACGATCAGTACACCGAATACGGTCATCCAAATCGGATGCTTGTAGTCACCGACAATTTTCGTTTTATGAGCGGCAATCAGCATGACGCCTAATGCGATTGGCAGGATCAATCCATTAAGGGAACCTACCAGAATCAAAATAGCGACGGGCTTCCCAACAATCACAAATACGAGAGTAGAAATTGAAATGAATCCAACGATCAGCCACTTATGATATTTTTCCAGGAGTGGGCTGAACGTCCGGATAAAGGATACCGACGTATAGGCGGCACCTACAACGGAAGAAACAGCAGCGGACCACATAACAATTCCGAACATTTTGTACCCAATATCACCTGCAGCCAATTGGAACACAGACGCAGGTGGGTTCGAAGGGTCTAATGTAAATCCTTGCGCGACAATTCCTAGAGCTGCCAAGAATAGAAAGATTCGCATGATGGATGCGATACCAATGGCAGATACAGAGCTTTTCGTAATCTCTGGAAGTGCTTGTCTCCCGGTTATTCCTGCTTCCAATAAGCGGTGACCACCGGCAAACGTAATATAGCCTCCCACTGTACCTCCTACTAGCGTAATAATGGCTAAGAAATCAATGGTGTCTGGAGCAAATGTTTTCGTTACAGCTTCCCCAATTGGAGGATTCGCCGTAAACATCACGTACACTGTAAGGATGATCATGAGTAATCCCAGGATTTGTGCAAACTTGTCCATTAGTCTTCCTGCTTCTTTCACAAGAAAGATTCCAACCGCTACAATCCCACTAAATAACGCACCCATCTCAGGTGAAATTCCGAACAGGACATTCGTCCCAAGTCCTGCCCCGGCAATGTTTCCGATGTTAAAGGCCAAGCCGCCAGCGACGATGAGGATGGATAGGAAATAGCCTAATCCGGGTAAGACATCGTTCGCGATATCCTGGGCCCTTTTTTCTGAAATAGCGATGATTCGCCAAATATTCAGCTGGGCACCGATATCAATGAGGATGGAAATTAAAATGACGAAACCAAAGCTTGCAGCAAGCTTCTCGGTAAAGACGGTTGTTTGAGTCAGGAAACCCGGTCCAATGGCAGATGTGGCCATTAAGAACGCTGCTCCCAACAAAAGGCTAAAATTCGATTTTTTCTTCAAGTGTTTCGCTCCCTTGCTGTCATGGTTTGTGTTAAGTGTTACATTTCAGGGCAATGCCCTGTTTTAAATGATTTAATTGTTTTTCCCGATCTATGTATAGCTCTTGCGCCTTCTCCTGAGTGACCATAGTGAATGTCAATTCTTCCCCAGGCTTTGTTTGGGCGATGAGAGGAAGGTCCACTGAAGCGATGTACCCGATTCGCGGATACCCTCCTGTTGTTTGCCGGTCAGCCAATAAAATAATCGGCTTCCCATTCGATGGAACTTGTATCGTTCCAAAAACAACCGCTTCTGAAATCATGTTGAAAGCCTCTTCAAGATGAAGGGACGGACCTTCCAGGCGATACCCCATTCGATCTGATTGAGCAGATACTTTAAAGGGTTTGTTAATAAAGTTTTCACGACTTTCTGAAGAAAATAAATCATACTCCGTTCCAGGAATCACACGGATAGCCTGCTTCTGTTGATAGGATGAGATAAATTCAGATGAAATCGACCAATCGATCTCTGTGAAATCGCTGTCCTCTAAATACGGAAGTAAATACTCAATAATATTTTCAGATTCCTTCTTCAGTGGTCCTGCTTCCAGGGTGTCGCCTTCCTGCAAGGATCGGCCGTTCATACCTCCAATCCCTGCTCGTACGTAGGTTGATTTGCTGTTCATGACCGTTGGTACATTAAATCCACCGGCGATTGCAAGGTAACTGCGGCAGCCATTTCGGGATGCACCGAATTTAAGGACACTTCCAGCTTTGATCAACAGGGATCTCCTTAACGGGACAGGCTTCCCATCAATAGTTGGAGATAAGTCCCCACCACAAATCGAGATAAGGGTGGTTTCCTGAAATTGTAGGACCGGTCCCATTAGAGTGATTTCAAGAGTAGCCTCGTTTTCATTATTACCGACAAGGCGGTTTGAGATTTTATGAGCGAGAGGATCCATGCTTCCGCTCACAATAACACCGTATTTTTGATATCCATACCTTCCAAGGTCTTGTATGGTTGTCAGGAGGCCGGGTTTCTTTACATTTATCATTGTTCCTCCTCCAATGCTTTATATTCTTCTAGTGATATCGGTTTGAACCGGATTTGATCCCCAGCTTTTAGTAAGCTAGGTGCCTGGTCGTTTTCCGGTTTGAATAGCTTTAAGGGAGTGCGACCGATCAACTGCCACCCACCTGGTGTTTCAATGGGATAGACGCCGGTCTGTTCTCCTGCAATCCCGACTGTTCCTGCAGGTATTTTCAGCCGAGGTGATTCTCTTCTCGGAGTCGCGATATCTGAAGACATGCCACCGATATAAGGGAAACCGGGTGCAAAGCCAATCATGTATACAAGGTATTCACCGTTGGAATGTGTTTGGATGACCTTATCTGAAGACATTCCGTTCTGGTTTGCGACTTCCTCAAGATCTGGACCGAATTCTCCTCCGTAGCAGACGGGAATATCGATGATTCGTGATTGTGATTGTTCTCCAGTTGTGAGTTGGGATAGGATATGTTCGATTTCTGAACAGACAATCGAGTATGGCGATGTGTTTTGAAATGGTTTGTTGGATGTCATGATCTTGATTGGATCGTAATAAAGGGTGACGGTTGTAAATGCAGGAATAAGTTCTACGAGCCAATCGATTGTTTGGTTTTCGAGAAAGTTTGTTACCGCTTTCACAAGTTCGTGAGTTTCTTGCTTGATTGAGTTTCCTAATTGGATGGCGACTGCATGATCGCCTACTGGTCGTAACGTATACTTCAAGGAACTACCTCCATTCTTGGTTGTGTGTTAACTAAGGATAAAAATGATTATTCAGAAATTTTGATCATGTTGTTATTATAGTATAATTTTTTGTCATTTCAATATAAGGTCGGGAATTAGAGCTTTATTTGGTGAGAATAAGGCTTTGCACCTAAGTTATTCTTAAGAAGTTATTTCCTTTTCAATCATTTCCCTTCAGTTTTTGTAAACTATTTAGCTGGTATTCACGAGTGTTCATTCGTATCGCAATTATGTTTTATGTGCTATTATTTAGTAATCCGAAATAGTATCCTCATTGTTTAAGACGAAGGGGATTGTTGATAGATGTTGAAAGGGGGTTTTCCTATGGTGAAGGTAAAGGATCGTTTATGGACGAGGTCTTTTATTATGTTGATGGTAGGAAACTTGTTTGTATTTATGTCATTTCAGATGTTGATTCCGACGCTTCCACCTTATATTAAGTCGCTGGGTGCATCGGGTCTTGAGATTGGATTGGTGACGACATTATTTTCAATTGGTGCTGTTCTAAGCCGTCCGTTCATTGGGTTTATGTTGGAATATAGGGACAGGAAACCTCTTGTTTTAATAGGGGGGATCTCTTTACTCGCGATTACGGTGATTTATCCCTTGTCGAGTGTTGTGTTGATTTTTCTATTATTCCGCTTTGTCCATGGACTCGCTTGGGGATGGTCCACCACGGTTAATGGAACGGCTGCCGTCGATGTGGTACCGAAATCCCGTTTAGGAGAAGGGATGGGGTATTATGGACTGTCGATTACGATTGGGATGATCGTTGCTCCGAGTCTCGGCATCTACTTATTCCAGGTAACGACTTTCACGAACCTGATCATCACATCAAGTGCCCTTGGTGTCATTGCGATTATCTTGTTAGGGATCGTCCACTACCGAACACCTCAAGTGGTCAAAGAAACGAAGAAGGAAGATTTGACGTTTTCTTATCTTGGCTCTTTAGTCGAGAAATCAAGCTGGTTCCCTGCGTTCATTACCATTATGGTCACGTTCGGTTACGGTTCGATCGTTACGTTTATCGTCATCTTCGGGGAAGAACGTGGAATACAACATATCTTCTTGTTTTATCTATGTAATGCGATCATGGCGTCCCTCTCCAGGCCAATTGCCGGAAAATGGTTCGATGAGCGCGGACCTAAGGGGCTTGTCCGTTTCTGTATCGCGATTACGTTTATAGGGATGTGGGTGCTGTCTTTCGCACATTCTGATTTCCTTATTATTATAGCAGGCATTTTATTCGGGGTTGGATTTGGATCGCTGATTCCAACGCTTCAATCATGGACATTATCTATGACGCCAGATCATAGACGAGGAGTGGCAAATGGCATGTTCTTCTCATCCATCGATCTTGGGATTGGACTGAGCGGTTTAGTATTTGGCGTCCTGGCTCAATATTTTGAGACAGGTGTACTATTCCAAATCTCCAGCCTATTCCTGCTCATTGCACTCGTCGTGGCCATTTTTGAAGGCCGTAAACATAAAAAACTTGTTCACCAGACTTCACCCTAGTTTGATGATGGGGGATTGGTGGTAAGTATAAAGGACTATCTGTTATAAAGGTGACTTCAGCCTTTCGTAATGGAGAGTCCTTTTTTCTGTAATGGACGTGATTCCTAAGCATCAAGGCAGAAAGGATCAATCGGAAATTGAAAAGGAAATGAAATTTTATCACCATGAAATTCTGTTAGAATGATAGAAATAGACAAGTCTGTGAGTCTCCTCTACTGGGGGCCCACATATAACGGAGGGCATTATGACAGAAGAAAAATTACTGATGGAAAAGTCATTCTATGAAACGTTTTTAGTAGACCATGACGGGGCACCTCATCCGATCGAAGTGCTTGGACAAGCATTTGTCGAAGAGCAGCAAAATGAACCGTACGATTTAACGTTCATTCGCTTTGCACAAGGAGAAGTGTATTTTCATAGCAAGGACTATGAAGCGGCCATCTTTAAATGGGAAAGCATCCTGAATGAGCTTGAGCCCTGGGCAAAGAAAAATATTGCAGATTCTTATTATGAATTAGGGATGCTTTCCTCTGCAGAAGATGTATACACCGCTATCCAAACAGAAAGTACAATCCTCACGATGGAAGTGTCCCTGCAGTTATTTTCCCTTTATATCGAGCGAAACAAGATCAAGTCTGCCTATCGCATAATCGAGAAGGCTTTGTCGATTGATCCTGACTATCCGAATGTCTCAGCCCTTGCCAGAACATTTTATGAGGAACAAGAGGACTGGAAGAAAGCCGTGGAATTGGCGGTGCAGGAATCGATTCGAACCGGGGATCCTTCTTGGTTTATGGTCCTGAGGGAATATGGAGACCAAGGATATACAAGGGCATTTGCCCCGAATTATTTCTATGATCTGTTGATTGCCGCGTATGAAAAGGATCGCAAGCAATTCAAAGAACTGGTTTCTTCTCTATGGACAAGCTACAGAAGTCATTCGGCTGGACATATTGAATGGATGCTGACGGTCAATACGATCTTTGAATATGTAGAAGTTCTTCCGAACGAATCATGGCAGGACATCCTCTCTCAATTTCAAGAGGCGTACATGGGCTTCCTGGAAGGCGATTACCTTGTGAAAGACTTGGAAGGCTTTATGCCAAGTATGCTGACCAATTGGTTGAAAGTGAGCAGGGATCATCAACCCCTATTCCCGGCGGCAGCCGTTTTAGCCTGGAACGACGTGTTTTCTTACAGCATCGAGCAGGTGGTAACCGAAGAGGCGGAAATGGTCCTTCTGGAAGGGGACGACTATCAGGCCCGATTCGAAGACATCATTCTGTTCTTAAACAAAATCATTCATTGGTCTGCACGTAATGACTCGCAAGTAAGCTATAAAACCCAGTGGATCGCTGAGCAGTTAATGGATCTGAGTGAGCATCACCTATTGATTGCTGGAAGCACCTCAAGCGGGAAGTCTTCCTTCGTTCAATCTGTCCTGGGTGAAAGCGTCGGGGAGGCTGAGGATTCCACCATCATTTATAGCTATCACGATCAGCAGGTGGAAGTGAATGAGATCCACGATCAGGGGATTCATAAAGTAGAAAGCATCGCTGATTTTGAAGAACTGATGCAAAGAGAGGCATTTGTCGAGTATAAGATTCCGTCTGAATTTCTTAAGGGAAATGGAAGTGCCATCATTGACGTTCAAACAGGGCAAAGAGATCTGGATGATTTGACCGCTTTTTATCCTGTAGCCGATGGGTTACTATATGTCTTGAATGCCGATGCCCCGTTCAATTCAGAGGATCGACAAATCTTACGTAAAATAACGGAAATCGGACAGCCTGTGAACGTTCATTTCTTATTAAACAAAATGGACAAGGTATCCCATTCAGACCATACTGAAGAAATCATTGAATCGACACGAAACAAAGCACGGGAATGGTTCCCGGACGCAGAGGTGTTGCCATACTCATCCTTAGAAGCCGTTCATCTGCAGCGAAACGATGTAGAAGCGTTCATCAACGAACAGTACAGGTTTAAGGGAAGCACCCTCAAATCTGAACGTGGAGCCAAATTATTTTATCTGGTGAGAAAGACATTAAGAGATCTATACTCAAAGCGTAAGAATCGGGAAAATGACTTGAAAGAGGCTATCGCAAATAACGAAGATATCCTGTCACGCTTAAATGGATTTGAGAACTACTTAGGAGACATGCAAAGCGAAAAGGTGTCGATCATCAAAGATTCTTTCCATAAGAAGAAAGAAGCCATGAAGAAGGAAATCTCCGAACAGATTCCTGTCATCCTTAGCGGCTGCTCGGAATTAATCAGCGAAGAAAGTGACTTCAGGCAGATCCATACTGAATTAAATGACGCGATGAATAAACGAATCCAAGAGTATATTCAAGGGGATCTCATGCCTCGATATGTTACATCCCTTGAGGATTGGCTTGCATACTCAAAGCAAGAGCTTCAAGATAGTCAGGTGTATTTGAATGAAATGAGTGAAACCTTTAACGCCCTTTTCGGGAAGGATAAAGTCGTTTTACAATGCGATTTCCAAGTGATTGACGACTGGCGCAGGGATGTAAGTAGAATGGGGACGAGAGCACAAATTGATAAAGAAAATATTCTATTGAGATTTAAGCCTGCCCAATTCTTATTGAAGAGTGCAGGAAAGCTCTTGGGAGTCCTTCCTCAGAACAAGTCGCTTCTCCACAATCAATACAAACGCTATTTGGAGAACGAGGATTATCAAGATATTACTGCATCAGTTGTCGATAAATTCTTCCTCCAATTTGATTTATTTGAAAAATCATTGCAGCAGGATGTACATTCATTCTTTGCGGAGCCGTTCAAGCAATTAGAAGTGACGATTAAAGATACGGAAACAGATATTAGGGTCGATGAAGAAGCATTAAAGAAAATGAAAGCAAATCCAGAACAGTATTTCGATCCGATCACTTTATTTGAAGTGAAACTGTTTCAACACGAGTACATGGTGAAAGCGAGCTTTAAAGCTTCCAGTCATTATTCTTAAGAAAAAGACTGATTCATAAAAGGGGGATCCCTTTTTGAATCAGTCTTTTTTTAAAAAATGATTCTGTTTCGCGTTTAGACAGGAGAAAATTCACTGTTGTCCTGAATGACACTCGCGATGATTCGTTCTAGGGAGTTTTCAGTGTGGATCTTAGAGAAATTCAAGCCTAAGTGGATGGCGGTCTGAGCCACTTCAGGACGGATACCCGTGATGATGGATTTCACTCCCAGTAGATTTAAGGCATCGATTAAATGAAAGATTTGCTGTGCAACCATGGTATCGATCAGAATCACTCCGGATAAATCGATGAGCAACAAGGATAGGTGGGAATCAGCACTTTGTTGGAGTGTTGATTCCACTATTGACCTTGCCCGGTCCGTATCGATATCCCCAATGAGAGGAAGGAGTCCGACTTCAGAGGTTAAAGAAATAACAGGTGTACTTAATTCCTTAATCAACGTAGACTGAGCATGAAGCCTGGTCATCAAGATTGACATGAACGTCGATGTGAACGTTTCTAAAACATAATCCAAGGCGAAGTTAATCTTCCGTTCCCACTCAAATACCTCTTTAAACTGGATGTTTAATTCGGATTCTTCTTCCACGAACTTTTCGATATACGTCCAGTACACCCTTCTGAATACACCTGAATTATGTACAACTTCATCCAGGGTCGTACCTGACTTACTGCGGTCGGCAGCCATTTCCTTTGTCCAGTTAGAAATTAATTCTTTTGTCTCTTCTGTCGAAAGCAACAGACATTTGGCAATAAGTTTCACGTAATGAGAATTTTGTTCTTTGATTTTATTGAGCACTTCTGGTGGAGAATCAAGAGAGTAGTGTGATCCAGGTTTGACTTTCTGGTAGCTTAACCAGTCTTCTGTAAATTCTAAGGCATGTTCAACTAAATATTCATATAAATGAGACGAATGTGTATCCATAGACTCTCCCTTTGAAATTGGCTTATTCTTCTATTTTGTAACCTATTGGAAGGGCTGTCAATGAATAAGGTAGAAATACTTCTGAGCGAACTCTTTATATAGGAAAGTTTAGTATATTGTTACCAATTAATATTCTTAATTCTAGTAATATTCTAATATTAGTTGGATTTATATTCAAAAATGAGAGTTTATTTTCAAATTCAGGACATTTGTTTTCAAAAGTGGGGATTTATTTTCAAATCCCTCGTTCCACAGGAAAAGGAGCCTTCTCACCGAGGCTCCTTTTCCTATGCAGATATATTTGTATGAACAATGGTATATAGCTGTTTCCTTGCACGGTGAAAACGGGTTTTGACCGTTGAGGGAGGGAGGTTCAGCTTAAAGCCGATCTCCTTGTCGCTCAAGTCGGCAGTGACTTTCAATACCATGACTTCCTGTTGAGAGAGAGGAAGCTTCTTGATGTTGGATTCAATGCTGCTCATAAGGAATCGTGCTTCGATTTCTTCTTCCAACGGATAATGATCCTGAATGGGATGTAACTCTTCATGATCTTCTATGCATACTTCACTAAGTTTCGAGCGTTTCCGGATGAAGTCAATGGCCGTAAACCGTGCAATCGAAGTGAGCCATGCTTTTGTTTTAGACCCATCCATCAGGGTGTCTATTTTCACATATGCTTTCAGGAAAGTTTCCTGGACGATATCCTGAGATAAATGGACGTCCTTCGTCAGGTTATAAGCGATGTGATAGATCAGTTTGTGAAAATGTTCATACATCTCCTCGAAAGTGATGGGAGATGTGTGTGTTTCCAATGTGTCCATAAGGTCACCTCGACTTTTTAAATTCAATTGTTCAACTCAGTTTTGATAAAGGAAGGTGCATCTTCCTTTTGTAACCCAAGGGTTTGGAAAGAGCCGTTGTTCTGATACTTGATGATGACCGTGTATCCACTATTTACATGATCATATACCAGTTGATTCATAATCGTTTCAATCTGGTCGGCACCTTTTACTTCGATTCCTTTGTTTTCTTCCTTTAACTCCTTAACTGCTTGTTCCATTGGTTGAGATAACTGGTCATTGTTAGGTACTTGATCTGTCACATACATCCATTCAATATCTGATGCTGTCATCTTAATATCCTCTAAGTATCCTTTATCCTGTAGCCAGCTTATGAATTTCTTATAGTTATGTGTTACGCCCACATTTGACCATTGACCGTCGGATAAAAGGAGTTCAACGTTGTAAAGATTTACTTTGTCACGATCTTCAAACGAATCATGATACGTTTCTTCTTTTAAAATATCGATGGCTTCATTGATTTCTGCGGGGTCGGCGATGGTGATGCCAGGTTTGTTCCCCGTTTCGTTATAGATGGTGAGTTTATCGACATTCCTTGAGTCAACACCATAGATTTGTTCTGTTTTCTCTTTATAATCCTTCTTTTCATAAAGGGAGGCGTACTCAGAATCGAATTCTCCTCTATCAATCTGATAATTTCTCACAAGCGTGCTTCCATCCTTCAACTTGTAATAAAGAAAGAGCTGTTCGCGATTTTCATCAGACGAGTTGGTTTGATGCTGATGGCCCACAATTTCCTTATGGAGATCCAGAACGGCTTCAATGGCTTTTGGATCTGTCATAAACGGATCTTTAATCAGATTATCGGGATTATCGGTTAACGAATAATAGCTCGAACTAACGTGAACCTTTTCAACATCAGCCAATTCAGGTACCTTCTCTTCATACTGGAAAAGATCAAACTGAATGAGTAAACCAAGAAGAGCCACGGCGAAGGCAAATCCTGCATAGCCCTTCCAGTGACGGAAGACTCTCCAATGTTTCTGTAAGACCATCTCAGCAAGATAATAACCGATGAGAGATCCGATAAAATACCCGAATAATGTCCATCCTTGAGTCTGGTATACTCCGTAGAAGTACATCCCGCCAACCAGCATGAAGCTGAATGCGACACCATATTTAAACAACGGTCTCAAGAAAGGGTACACTATGGCCTGGGAGGCAGCCTCCACTTTTCTCATGTTGTATAACATGTACGATAAACCGTATAATACGAGAGTGATAGTGATGAACAGCAAGACGTCTATACCGGATAAGAGTGTATTCTCAAGGTATACCGCCTTGATGAGCGGGGAATATTTCTCAATTTGGACATTGAAGAAATAATCCTCAGGAAATCCGAATAAGAGATTTTTCAAACTGAAGCATATGAGCATAAACATTCCTGCTGGTAATAAGAGCAGAATATAGGTCAGTGCACCTTGAACAGCGGTCAGGCCTGTTATCATAGCCACAAAGGTAGCTGCTGTGAACAGAAGCAGACTCACGACTGTAGTAATGCCGCACCAGATTAAAATGTCACTGACCTCAATGAATTGTTGAAGATCTGTGAACATATAAAGAGATAGTAAAATAAGCGTATTAAGTACAATCGGAATGATGAGTTGGCTAAACCCCACCCCGGTAAAATGGAAAAATAATTTACTGCGCTTAATCGGGAGGCTGTGCATGAAGTCACAAGCTTGTTTCACATGTAGATAACGAAATAGGAACAACGAGAGAATGACCGGAATAATCAGCATCAATCCCATTTGTATCAGGTATTGCATTTTAAATAGATTCTCGTAAATCGCGACAGGATAGGATGGATTGTCCCTGGATAATTGACCGATAATATCAACAGGCAAAGCAAACAGTAGGCCGACAAAATAGACAATGCCCACCCATCCAGTACTCCGAAAGCTTTGAATGACGATTTCCTTATTGATCCATGATGTTTTGGATGGCATATCCGACGTCCTCCATTTCATAAACAAAAATTTCTTCCAGGGTCAATGGCAATAAATCAAAAATCACCGGATGATAGTGCTGGATGATATCTCTTACTTGCTCTTCGTCACCTCGAATAATGCAGAGGGAAACACTTCCGCGGTTCTCCCTATGCAGAATTTCAAGCTTCGCGAAAAGTTGCTCTGGGATGTCATCTTTGAATGCCAGTTGCACCTTATGAATGCCTGACTTCAAGTCATCAAGTTCCTTCTCCAGTAAAAATTGACCCTGATGCAAAATCCCGATATGATCACAAATATCCTCCACTTCCCTCAGGTTGTGAGACGAGATGATGATGGTCATCTCCCGATTGGCTACCTCTGAAATCAGCACGCTTTTGACTTTCTTCCTCACAACGGGGTCTAAACCATCCATCGGTTCGTCTAAAATCAGCACATCTGGTTGAGTGGCCAGAGCCAGTATGAAAGCCGCTTGCCGCTGGACGCCTTTGGAGAATTTATGAAGCTTTTTATGTGGATCAATTCCGAACAGGCTGCATAAAGATGCATATTGCTCTTCGTTCCACCGGCTATAGGTGTTCTGATAAAACCGTGCCATTTGAATCAATGTATAATGGGCAAAGAAAAACGGTTGATCAGCGATGAAAAACAAGGTTTCCTTCGTCCCGATATTTTCGTAAATAGGCTCATCCCGCAAGAAAACCGCACCGCTCGCAGGCTTAAGCACTCCAGCGATCGTCTTAAGTAAGGTGGTCTTTCCTGCCCCGTTCGATCCGAGCAGTCCGTAAATCGAACCCTTTTGAACAGAAAAAGATATATTATGAATGATTTCCGTGCCTTCAAAGTCTTTCGTTACTTCTTTAATCTCTATCATGAGTTTGATTACCTCCAACCGTTTCCTCGATATCCGCAATCATCTTCTTTAAATCTTCTGTTGTGATTCCTAAATACATGGCTTCAGACAAAAGTTTAGACAATTCTTCTTTTACTTTCATAATCTTCTCCGCGTTTTGAATGTGACTTGAAGGATTAACAAAGCTACCCCGTCCTTTCACCGAATAAATGTATCCTTGTGTTTCTAGTTCCCTGTATGCTTTTTGGATTGTGTTTGGATTTATGGTCAGCTGCTGGGCAAGTGCACGAACAGAAGGCAATTGCTCGTCAGGCTTCAGCACTTCATTGATGATTAATTCTTTTAATTTCTCGACTAATTGTTCATAAATGGGCTTACGACTTCTTAAATCAAGCTCAAACATATCCACCCTCCCAACTGTGTATAGTGTACTATGCGTATTAATACAGTTAAAGTATATAACAAGTTCTACCAGTTTGTGAAGGGGGGAAGAAAAATTTTTCAGAAGTGATACGAAAATAGATCAGTGGGAAAGTAAACGGAAAAATCAGCATTTTCATATAATCATCTTCCTTAAAAGGTAATTTATGTTAGCATATAGGCATATCTAAGGGAAAAAGGAGATTCATATGGACGTACAAGAACCGATTCTATCAATCAAAGATTTGAAAAAGGAGTTTGGGGCAAAGGAAGTGTTAAAGGGCGTCCAATTGGATGTTTATAAAGGACAGATCATCGGCTATATCGGTCCGAACGGCGCTGGGAAAAGTACAACAGTTAAGATTATCCTCGGTCTTGAAGAAGAGTATTCGGGACAGGTGACGCTATTCGGTGAAGACATTTCTACGGGTTCAGTTGAGTATAAGAAACGTATTGGTTATGTTCCTGAAATGGCGGACCTTTATGATAACTTAACAGCAGAAGAATACCTCACGTTCATGGGAGAGTTATATGGGCTTGAGCAGGAAAGGGCCCAAAAGAAAGCGGAGAAACTCATGAGCTTGTTTGGATTATCCGAGGTGTATGAGTCAAGAATAGCGTCCTTTTCAAAGGGGATGAAGCAGAAGGTCTTGATTATTTCGAGCCTATTACATAATCCCGATGTTTTATTCCTCGATGAGCCCATCAACGGATTGGATGCCAACTCGGTTATGATCTTTAAAGAATTACTGGCCCAGCTTGCTGAACAAGGGAAAACCATTTTCTATTCTTCACACATCATGGATGTGGTGGAGAAGATCAGTAACCGCATCATCCTCTTGCATAATGGACAAATCGTGGCAGATGGAAGTTTTGAAGAATTAAAGAATCAGAATATGGAAGGGTCATTGGAAGAAATCTTCAATCAATTAACCGGATTTAATGAGCATAAGGAAACGGCAACGGAAATTGTTTCTGTTGTGCAAGAGGTGTAAGGATGAAGGAATTTCGTACACTGTTGTTTCTGGATTGGTTTCAAGGATTAATTACGAAGCTTGGGTTTGATTACCGATTATTAAGAAGAATCCTCCAAGTCAAACTCACAATGGACCAAAGGCGGGTCCCGACGATCTTCCAGCAGCAAGGGAGGAAGGAAGGGAAGGATGAAAACCGCTTTATTAAATCCCTGTGGGTATACGCCTTATTTGGGTTATTTGTGATTCCTTTTATGTTTTTTGGGGATCAATATATCTTCCAAATGAGCATTACCTTTGCCATACTGATTTTCATCGTCATGACCTCCATGATTTCGGATTTCTCGGTGGTCATCCTGGATATTCGCGATCATACGATTCTCTTTACGAAGCCTGTCGAAAGAAAAACCACCAGTCTGGCTAAAACGCTTCACGTGTTTATTTATCTGTTTTTCCTGACGGGTTCACTGACGGCCATTCCTTTGATTGTAGGCTTGATTAATAAAGGGATTTCTTTCTTTTTGATCTTCTTGGCAGGGATCGTCCTCATGAACATAGTCATTGTTGTGTTTACGGCCATGCTTTATTATTTCATCCTGCAATATTTTGATGGAGAAAAGCTGAAGGACATCATCAATTACGTTCAAATCGGATTATCGATTGGCCTGGCGGTAGGATACCAGGTTGTGGCTCGTTCCTTTTCATTTGTTGATTTAACGATTTCGTTTACACCCAAGTGGTGGAACATCTTTCTGCCTCCAATCTGGTTCGGGGCTCCGTTTGAATGGTTGCTGAACGGAAACCGTGACGGAATGATCCTGATTCTTTCATGTATCGCCGTCGTCTTTCCGTTCCTTGCCCTTATCGTTTATGTGAAAGCATTGCCAACCTTTGAGAAGAATCTTCAGAAATTGTCTTCACATAGTGGAAAAAAGAAGAAAGTTGCTTTCCGATTCGGGGATGGGCTGATGAAAGTCTTCTCTAAATCGAAAGAAGAGAGAGCGTTTTACCGATTCGCAGACTATATGATGAAAAATGAAAGAGAATTTAAGTTAAAGGTGTATCCTGCCCTCGGGTTCGCCATGATCATGCCATTTATTTTCATCTTCAATGGTTTGATGGATGGTACAAGGAAAGACTTGTTGACTTCAAGTATGTACTTATCGATCTATTCAAGCTTTATCGTCATCCCCACAGTGGTGATGATGCTCAGCTATTCAGGTAAATACAAAGGGTCCTGGGTGTACAAAGTGGCCCCTGTCAGTAGCAGGGCTTCCATCTACAAAGGGACATTAAAAGCATTCCTCATGAAGCTGTTTCTCCCTTTGTATGCCTTAATAAGTATTGTCTTCATCTTTTTATTTGGTTACCGTATCATTCCTGAGGTTTTCATCGTTTTTGTAAGTGCCTGTATATTTACAGTTGTATGTTTAGGTTTGATGAGGGGAACACTGCCTTTCTCCGAAAGCTTTGAAGGCATCCAGCAAAGCGACAGCTGGAAAGTACTGCCGTTTTATTTTATCGTCGGTGTGTTTTTTGCCCTGCATTATCTGGCCCTGCAGATTCCGTTTGGTATTCCAATCTACCTGGTTCTTTTACTCGTCACGAATCTGATCGTGTGGAAAACAGCCATTAAGGAATAATATGAAGTGCGTCTCAGTCTGGTTATGACGGGGCGCTTTTTTTGTGAAGGGCTTTTTTCGCAAAATTCCCCATATACTGATCGCCTCTAATCAAGCCACCTTCGCTTTAGGTATAGGTTGTTTAAAGTTTGGAAGGATAATTGATACATACACACCCCATTGGAATGCCTTATTTAGAAGAGTTCTGGCTTATGATAAATAGGCAGTACGCCCTTATCTTTGACAAAGAAAGTTTCCTGGGTACAAAATGGTAGTATTCGAAATTTTTAGATGGGAGGAGAGAGTGGGATGATCTTGGATTGGCTAAGTGGATTTAATCCAGCAGTACAAGCTTTGTTCGGAGGTATGGTGACATGGGGGTTGACTGCACTTGGAGCGGCTACAGTTTTTTTCTTTACGAAAATTGAAAAGCACACATTGAATATGATGCTGGGATTTGCGGCAGGCGTTATGATTGCGGCGTCGTTTTGGTCCCTGCTGGCGCCTTCAATAGAGTTTAGCGAGCAAAATGGTCAGATTCCGTGGCTTGCTCCTGCGATCGGCTTTTTACTAGGTGGACTATTTATCAGGTTATTAGATTTTGTCGTACCTCATCTACACTTGGGAAGCAGTTCTGAGAAAGCGGAAGGACCTCCGACAAAATTTAAAAAATCGACCTTACTATTTCTCGCCATTACACTACATAATATTCCGGAGGGTCTAGCCATCGGGGTTGCCTTTGGGGCTGCATCCCTTGGACTGGGAGATGCCACCCTTGTAGGGGCAATCGGTCTTACTATCGGTATCGGAATTCAGAATATGCCTGAGGGGGCGGCATTATCCATTCCATTGCGGGGAGAGGGGATGTCTCGTTTAAGATCCTTTCACTATGGTCAAATTTCAGCCATCGTTGAGCCGATTGCAGCTGTCATCGGTGCTGCAGCTGTCCTACTAATACAGCCTATCCTTCCATATGCCCTTGCGTTTGCGGCGGGAGCGATGATATTCGTTGTGGTAGAAGAGCTGGTTCCGGAGTCTCAATCCTCAGGAAGTACGGACCTGGCTACACTAGGACTTATGCTGGGGTTTGTTGTGATGATGATCCTGGATGTATCGTTAGGATAACTTCAGTCTTGAAAAGCGTTCGGTTTAAACCGGATGCTTATTTCATTTCCAAAAAATAGTATAATGATACTGGGGGTGAACTGTATGAAGATTGGTCTCATGCGTCATTTTAAAGTGACAAGGGGTTACCCGGCAACATTTGTAACCTCCGAAGAGCTGATGAATTGGGTGGAAGAGTACGATGCGTCAGGTGTAGAAGAAAATGAAGTGAATCTTCAAAATATAGATTGGAATAGCTGCTATTCAAGTGACTTATCAAGGGCCCGCACTACAGCAGAAACGGTTTATGACGGGGATATTATATTTTTGGAAGAGCTGAGGGAAATCAGACTATCTCCATTATTTCGTTCAAAAAGGAGGCTGCCGTTCTTTCTTCACTTAATGATGATCAGGCTGGCATGGTGGTTTAATCATCGATCCCAGCCGGAAAGTAAGCGTGAAATCGTGGAGAGGATCAACGAAGTGGTTGACCGGATCATTCAAGAAGAAAGAGATGTTCTGATTGTTGGCCACGGCGGTATCATGATAATGATGAAAAAAGTATTGCGAAAACAGGGATTTACAGGTCCCTCATTCAGCAAGCCGACCAATGGAAAAGTGTATGTGTATCAAAACAGGACCTGATAATTAAACAGGTTTCTACCAGTAACCCTGTCTGGGAGAAGATAAACAGGGTGTGAGTGATATCAAAAAAAGGAGGTAGTAAAAATGAAAGAAGTGCAATCACTAGAAGCCATCGAAGCAAATCTGGAAAAGGAAAAGTTGCTGTTATTATACATATCAAGGCCAAACTGCTCCGTTTGCCATGCGCTCCTGCCCCAGGTGAAGCGGGTGTTAGAGGATTATCAATCTGTGGTTTCCATCCATGCCAATGCAGAAGAAATCCCTGAAATCGCAGGCCGATTCTCCATCTTCACCGTTCCGGTCATCATTGTATTTGTTGATGGGAAAGAAATGTTCAGAAAGGCACGCTTCGTTCCGATAGACGAACTCAATAGCCAGATTGCCCGTCTCACTGAGATGCTAGACAACTAAACAAACGTTTGGTTAAGACTGGAAAGCGTTGAACTGGCAAGTCTAAAGGAACTAAACGCTCGTTTAAGACGGTAATCGATTAAGAGGTAAATATGGTGAAATACTCAACCATAGAGCTGTTATGACGACGGCTCTTTTTTCGTAGAGAATTTACGGAACGTAGGGTTTACCCCTGCACAGTAGTCCATGCTGGCTGAATTTTAATAGGTATCAAAAAAAGAACTGCTAAAAAGTAGCTCTTTTGTCATGGGTACGGGAATAGGTATATAATAGATAGTGTAAGAGTATAGTAGTGATAAGGAGATGAAAGGGGGCATGGTGAATGATCAGAGTATCCAGAACCAAGAAAGTCATGTTGATAGCTTTAGCCATCATTCTTATTATAATTGCCAACCGGATTTCGAGCGTACAGCACTTGACAGCGAGAATCGCTACCAATTTGTATGTGAACCTGAAGTATCAAGATCTGGATCTTGAATACCAAACCGTGGAATTTTCACCCCAGTTTGGGGATTACTCTGTAGCGTATAAGGATAAGAATGGAAAAGTGTACGGATTTATGGTTACCCCTAAATCAATGCCCGTCATCATACTTCATGACCCTCTGAGTGAGACACCTTAATCAAGACTGATATGAAAGACTCTATTTATCTTTCACTATTCCATTATTCATGTATAATAAATGATTATAACTTTATAAACGTTACCACAAGGGGAGCGAAAGCTGAGAGTGAACATATTGTTCTGACCCTCTGAACCTGTTAGTTAAGACTAGCGTAGGGATGTGGAAAGTAAGCGTCAGGTTGCTTATTTCAGATTGTGCACTCATCCCTCTTATGGTTTCGTTTCATAAACCCAGGGGGATTTTTTATGAAAAATTTACGTCTTGTTGTACTGCTGGAAGCATCACTGATGGCAGCATTTGCTGTAATCCTCGATTTACTTCCTTCTATTAAGCTATCACCGAGCATCTCTATCTCGATTGCGATGGTGCCGATCTTTCTATTATCTTATCGAAGAGGCTTTAGAGCCGGGGTCTTGGCGGGCTTTGTGTGGGGAATCTTGCAGATTGCCCTCGGGGACGCATGGATTGCCACGCCGGTTCAAATGGTGATTGAGTATTTCATCGCTTTTGCCTTTATCGGTTTTGCCGGGCTCTTTGCTGGTAAGGTTCAGTCGGCATTAGGGGATAACAGTCGATTTAAAGCCATCACGTGGGTAATCCTCGCGACATTTTTAGGGAGTCTGGCCAGATATGTTTGGCACTTTATCGCAGGCTTCGTCTTTTTTGCCGAGTATGCACCTGATGATATGTCCCCGTTACTCTTTTCTTTAGTCGTGAATGGCATCACCATGATCGGTTCTGCGATACTATGTTCGATTATGTTGGTGATCATCACCAACATCGCACCAAGGTTGATCAAAGTTCGGACATATCATCAAGAAATCAATCGCAAGGCATCATAGTGAAACTGACTGGTCCTGATGGGGGCCGGTTTTTTTAATAGGAAAGAACCCGGGTTTTAGAGACATCCGGCAAAAGGCGTGGTTCTCTATTATACTCTGGGCACCAGGCTCACTCATGCTCATAAATAAAAGTGAAGGGATCCAAGAACGTCTCAGTAGGAATTCGCTAGCCCGTAATTTCATTTTTTTGGATCATTCCTCATTCCTCATTGCTTACACTCATGCTTTCCTATACACTAGACCTATTCAAAAAATAGCACGTGTGGAGAGATCGTATGGAAGCAAAAATGATAAGAAGATATGACATTATGGAGGTCAGCCTGTTGGCAGGGAAGATCATGCTGCAAAGCGGGGCGGAAACTTACCGGGTGGAAGATACGATGATGCGCATCGCAGCCTCTTATGGCATTTCAGAATCCCACAGCTATGTTACCCCCACGGGGATCATCTTCTCGATTGAAACATCTGAACCAACGAAAACGAAGCTGATCCGCATTAACGAACGTTCAACTGATTTGGAAAAGGTAACCCTTGTGAATAGCATTTCAAGACAAATCAGTAAAGGGCATCTCACAATTGAAGAAGCTTACAATGCCCTTGAAAAGCTGGATCAGTCTGATTTATCTTATTCTTTCCTGATACAAGTAGCGGCCGCATCGATTGCTAGCGGATGTTTCCTCATCATGTTCCAGGGAATGTGGAAGGACTTCATCCCGGCATTGATTACAGGCGGAATCGGGTTTACCAGCCTGATCTATTTTCATCGCTTCGTTCCGATAAAGTTTTTTGCTGAGTTTCTGGCGTCATTCATTATCGGGATGCTTTCTTACGGATTTGTCCAACTTGGAGTTGGACAGGAATTGGATAAGATTATCATCGGATCCGTCATGCCGCTTGTTCCTGGTCTCCTTATCACCAATGCGGTCCGGGACTTGATGGCAGGGCATTTGGTATCGGGTTTAT
Organism: uncultured Bacillaceae bacterium; assembly: GCA_963787015.1. Taxonomy (GTDB): domain Bacteria; phylum Bacillota; class Bacilli; order Bacillales; family Bacillaceae_B; genus Rossellomorea. Next base: position 433,359 of record CAWBBM010000013.1, on the reverse strand, counting down.
CGAAGGGGGCAGAAGCCTTTTTGACGGCGTTCGCCATCGGAACCGGTATTGCGGTCGTTTTCACTCTGACGTAGAGTGTGTATTTCGTTAAAAAAGATTGAGGTGAAAAGGGAATGCTCATCATCGAACAATTAGTCACCAGCTTCATTTCCGCAGCGGCATTCGGTATTATCTTCAATGCACCAAAACAGTCCCTTTTCAAATGTGGAATTGTCGGAATGTTAGGCTGGATCATCTACATCGTCATGAGTTTGAACGAGGCAGACACCGTTCTTGCTACGTTACTTGCCTCATTTGTCGTTGCTGTGATTAGTCAGGTGTTTGCAAAAATGTACAAAACCCCGGTCATCATCTTTTCGGTGGCCGGGATTATCCCTCTCGTTCCTGGAGGACTTGCGTACGATGCGATGAGAAACTTCGTTCAGAATGATTACAATGCCGCCATCAACCTGGCGGCGAAAGCCTTCATGATATCAGGGTCCATCGCTATCGGACTCATCTTCTCAGAAGTCATCAACCAGGTCATCCAAAACGCAAAAGTAAACGCAAGTGCGAGACGAATGAGATAGAGGGAGGGACCTTACTTGTGTGAGGTCCCTTTTTCTGTTTACTTCCTTATCGATGGGGTGAATTCGTGCGATCTTTCCTTAAGCTCCTCCAATCATGTAACGATTCCCCCTCCGAATCGTCTAATCAACAAATAACACATATAGGAGGGTCATGCAGTGAGTAAGAGATGGTATCTGCTTATAATTGCTGGTGTTGTTCTGTTGATTGGACTAGGAACGTTCATGTATAGCCAAAGACCTGTTGTGACGGCGGATGGGAAGCTGGCTGAAGATCTTCTTGTGATGGAGAATGAATCATGGGATCTGCGGTTTTCTGCGGCTCTTAAGGAAGAGACCGTGACTTCACAAAACATATATGTCAAAGACTCCGATGGAAAGAGGGTCGATGTAGCCCTGAAGCTGAGTAATGATCGGAAATCGTTGCAAGTGCATGCACCACCAGGAGGATATCCTTCTCAACCTCACTCATTCACACTTCACATATCTCCAAAGGTAAAAACCAAATGGGGGTTCTCCTATGGTGGAGACACAGATATACCCTTTACAGTTACCTCCCAATTACCCAGTATACAATCGAAGGAAGCGTTGACAAATTATTTCAAGAAAGCCATCAAATTGAATCAAGAAAATACGACGTTTTTTGGAAGGGAAGAGAAAATCGAATCTCAAACCATGGAAGATCGTGTGTCTTTAGAATCTTCTCAATCGTCCTCTCAGTTCTCTCAAACGAATAATCAGGTTCAAGGTGTCGATGAAGGAGACAGGGTGAAGACGGATGGGAACTATATCTACCAAGCAACCGATGGGCGGCTTGTGATTACAAAGGCGAAACCAGTGAATGAAATGAAGATGGTTTCATCCGTTTCGTTCAAAGACTTACAGCCCCAACACCTTTTCATACACAAAGAGACGCTTCTCGTCATCGGCACAAGCTTGTCACTTCCTCTTTATGAAGAGAACGAACAAAAAAATATCTCATCGATCATGCCGGTGGACGGTATGACGGTAGCACTGCTGTATGATATCTCCAATAAAGAAGACCCATCCCTGGTTAGAAGGCTAGAAGTGGAAGGGCAGTATGTATCGTCAAGGAAAATCGATTCTAACGTTTACTTGATTTCGAATATGTTTCCAAACTACTGGATGCTTGAACAGAACGAAAATATTGATTTGAGACCGAGGATGAAAGATAGTTTGACAGGGGATGGAACGGAACCAATTCCAGTGGAAGACATCAAATACTTTCCCCAATCCTATTCTCCAAACTATACCCTATTGACGGCCTTGAACATGGAGGATCCTAAAGATTCCCTTACTGTTCAATCCTATCTTGGGGGTGGAAATGCAGTGTATATGTCGAAAGAGAACCTTTATGTGGCTGTAGAAAAATATAAGGAGGATGAACGGGTTTCTGCTGACACGGAAATTTATAAATTTGCCGTTCGAAATGGGAAAATCGCGTACACCTCATCAGGGAGCGTAGAGGGAAGGGTGTTAAATCAATTCTCAATGGATGAGCACGAAGGCAATTTTAGAATTGCCACGACAAAAGGGGAGTCTTGGAACAGCGATACACCTACTTCCAATGCTCTCTATATATTAAATTCAACTATGAAAAAAGTGGGAGAAGTGAAAGATTTAGCACGAGGAGAAAAAATCTATTCTGTCAGATTCATGGGAGACAAAGCGTATATCGTAACCTTTAAACAAGTGGACCCATTATTCGTCATTGATGCGTCGGATCCTGCTCAGCCAAAAGTGCTGGGAGAGTTGAAAATACCGGGATTCAGCACCTATCTCCACCCGATTGATGACCATCATCTTATCGGATTTGGCTATGATACGAAAGCGGTGAATGATAATAAGGAAGTAAGTGAAGAGCCGAGAATCACACGAAACGGGATGAAAATATCCCTGTTTGATATTACAGACTTTCACCATCCTAAGGAAACGGATACAGAAATCATCGGAGGGGCAGGGACTCATTCCTCTTTGTTAGAGGATCATAAAGCCTTACTGCATGTGTCTTCGAGGCATCTTTATGGATTTCCGATTTCTGTTTACAATGAAAGAGGTAACAGTAGCCATGAGCTCGATTTCGACTATCAAGGTGCGCTCCTGTACGAGATTACTCCTGAAAAAGGAATCGTATTGAAATCAAAGCTCACTGCTGAAGAAAACAAAGACAAAGAGTTTTATGAGCAGTGGGAAGATCAAGTTCAAAGACTCCTCTATATTGATGATCAGCTGTACACCATTTCAAACCGTCAGATCACTTCATATTCTCTGGACGATTTTAAAGAGAGTCATTCAGTAAACCTATACTGATTTGAACTGCAATTAGAGGCCGTGCGAAGCGTGGCCTCTTTTTACTGACCGATTTCAAAGGAAGGATCACTTTTGTTAAATGCACCTGACATGTTCACAGGGCACTTTCCAACTACCCCCCAACATAAAAAAACGATAGAATGATACATATATACATAATGGCAGAATGACGTAAGAGGGGTGTTTGTTTGAAGGTCATACATTTTTTAAAGCCGTACCGGATTGCCATGGTGGTTGCCTGGAGTTTGATGCTGGTAGAGCTTGCAGTAGAATTATTGAATCCACTGTTCATGGCACGGATCATCGATGAAGGGATTTTGAATGAAGATTTGGATGTCGTATTAAGATGGGGCTTCATCATGGTGGGGATGTCCCTCATTGCCTTTATTTCAGGTGTAACGAATTCATTTTTTGCCGCTCAAACGAGTCAGGGGTTTGGCTATGACGTGCGGGAAAGTCTCTATAAGAAGGTGCAATCCTTTTCGTTTGCGAGCTTTCATAAGCTTCCGTCATCTTCTCTCATCACCAGGATGACCAATGACGTAAGGCAGCTACAAAACACGATCTTTATGAGTCTTAGGATCATGTTGAGAGCACCGTTACTTGTCATTGGATCAACGATTATGGCATTGATTGTAAATGCCCGCCTTGCTCTTATCTTACTAATCGTGATCCCGGTTTTATGGATGTTCCTGTTATGGGTTCTGAAACGGGGATGGCGCCTGTTTGAAAGAGTTCAGTCCCGGTTGGATAAAGTGAACGAGGTCATGAAGGAAAATCTCTCCGGTATGAGGTTGATCAAAGCGTATACGAGAAGCGAATATGAAGAAAGCAGATTTCATGGTGCGAATGAAGATTTGAAGGATCGAACTGTCCGTGCCCTCCGCTTTATGGAGATCATTATGCCTCTTTTGATGCTGGTGATGAATGTCGCCCTTCTTTCCGTTTTGTGGTTCGGAAGTATCGATGTAGCTGCAGGTGGGGCGAAGGTTGGGGAAGTAGTGGCAATCGTCACATATGTTACGAGAATCTCTTCTGTCTTTTCCATTTTCTCATTCATCATCACAAGCTTCTCAAGAGCAAGAGCTTCGGCGCAAAGGGTGGAAGAAGTTCTTCAAGTAGAGGTTGACTTAAAGGATGGAGAGGGAGTCAACCTGGAAAATACCGAGGTTAAGGGAGACATCACCTTTAAGGGTGTTTCGTTTCAATATCCCACAACCCGTGGGAACGTTCTCCAGAATATTTCGTTTAAAGTCGAAGCGGGTCAGACTGTTTCTATATTAGGAGCTACAGGATCAGGGAAAACCTCCATGTTCCAGCTCATTCCTCGTCTATACGATGCAACGGAGGGGTCTGTTGAACTGGACGGCAGGGTGATCAGATCCATTCCTCTGGACGGGATAAGAAAGAATATTGGATATGTCCCTCAGGAAGTCATCCTGTTTTCAGGATCCGTTTCTTTGAACCTCTTATGGGGGAAAGAAGATGCGACCAGGGAAGAAATGATTCAAGCAGCAAAGGACGCACAGATTCATGAAACCATCCTGAACCTCTCCCATGGATATGACACGGTCCTCGGACAGAAAGGGGTCAATCTTTCTGGAGGGCAGAAACAGAGACTATCGATTGCAAGAGCACTCATTCGAAAGCCGAAGATCCTATTACTGGATGATAGTACAAGTGCACTGGATTTAAAAACCGAATCCAAGCTCCTTCATGCACTTAAGAAATATAAATGCACCACCATGATCATCACCCAGAAAATTAGTACAGCGATGGAGTCGGATACAATTCTCCTTCTGGAAGATGGGGTGTTGATCGGATCAGGACCCCACGCCTCCCTATTGGAAGATTCCCGGCTCTATCAACATATATATCAATCTCAGTTCGGAGAGGGGGAAATCCATCATGTCTAGACATGTGGGAAAGCAATTGGGAAAGAACGATAAAGCGAAAGACGCAAAGGGAACCCTCCGCCGATTATGGAACTATCTCTCTGAAATGAAAGTGATATTGTATCTTGTCATTTTAATGGTGATCATTAGTTCAGCAGCGTCGCTTATGGGGCCGTTCCTTGTAGGAAAAGCAATTGATGAGTATATTGTGACGAAGACTTCGTCTGGGTTGGCAGGATTAGTTATCGGTTTAATTGCGGTGTATATCTTTCACTCCCTTTCAGTGTGGTTCCAGAATTATTGGATGATCGGTGTCGCCCAGGATACTGTCTACCGGTTAAGGAAAGATTTGTTTCATCAATTACACCAGCTTTCCATCCCTTTCTTTGATAAGCGGAAGCATGGAGAACTGATGAGCAGGGTGACCAATGATATCGATAATGTAAGTGCCACCTTGAATGGTTCATTCATTCAAATCATATCCAGTATCCTTACACTGGTCGGGACCGTCTCGATTATGCTCTGGCTCAGTCCGCTTCTGACCCTTATTACAATGACCATTGTTCCTCTTATGGTTCTTGGGATGAAGTGGATTACGAAAAGGACAGGCCGCTTATTCAAGCAATATCAACAGAATATCGGTGAGTTGAACGGATATATCGAAGAAACGATTTCAGGACACACCATCATCAAGACCTTTTCAAGGGAAGAAACGGCGATTAAGGATTTCGGTGAAAAGAATCAACGGCTGCGAACGGCTGCTTATTGGGCAGATACGTATTCCGGATTCATACCGAAGCTCATGAATGTGTTGAACAATCTAAGCTTTGCCGTCATTGCAGGAGTCGGGGGGATCTTCGCTTTAAATGGCATGATCACAATCGGTGTCATCGTGATCTTTGCTGAATATGCCCGTCAATTCACCCGGCCGCTGAATGAACTTGCGAATCAATATAATACGCTCCTTTCTGCCATTGCAGGCGCTGAGCGGGTGTTTCAAATTTTAGATGAAGAGGAAGAAGCGAACGATGAAGGGAGTGCCAAGGAAATCGATACGGTTGAGGGGAAAGTGGAGTTTCGCCATGTATCATTTTCCTATGAAAAAGGAGATCAAACCCTCAAGGATGTATCCTTCACCATCACACCTGGAGAGACCGTCGCCCTGGTTGGCCCGACCGGCGCAGGGAAAACGACGATCACCAATCTCCTGTCCCGATTTTACGAGTTGAATGAAGGAAGTATTGAGATTGACGATCAGAACATTCAATCGATTAAACGGAAAAGCTTACGTCAGCAAATGGGATTTGTCCTGCAGGATAGCTTCTTGTTCCAAGGGACGATAGCAGACAATATTCGTTATGGCAGACTTGATGCCTGTGATGAAGAGGTAAGGGATGCAGCGAAGCTTGCCAACGCCCATTCCTTTATAGAAAAAATGCCTGAAGGCTATAATACGCTGTTACGACATGATGGGAGCGGCATCAGTCAGGGGCAAAAACAGTTATTGTCCATTGCACGAGCGATCCTTTCCAATCCCTCCATTCTCATCCTGGATGAAGCGACAAGCAGCATTGATACCATCACAGAGTTGAAGATCCAGGAAGCCCTCAACCGTTTGATGGCAGGACGAACGAGCGTGGTGGTAGCTCATCGCTTGAACACGATACGTCAGGCTGATCAAATCCTCGTATTAGATCAAGGGAGGATCATTGAAAGGGGATCTCATGATGAGCTTCTCAAACAGAAAGGGTTCTATCATGGGTTGTATCATAGTCAGTTGAAGGAAAGCGGTTAAGTGTGGCAGGGTTGTCCGGAAATCCTGATTTGAAAATAAAATACGAGAATTGAAACTAAACGTTGAAATTTGAAAAGAAAAGTGGAGAAATTGAAAATGAAACGGAAGGGAACGGCTGTTATTGGGTAGAAATACGCAGCCCTACTCCAGCACATCGTCCTTCTCATCCAAAACAATAAAAAAACACCTCAAAAGTCAGCACTTTTGAGGTGTTTCTCTTTGTAGAGGGGCTAATCATCCTGTTAGCGATCCCTCTGGTATTGCCTTTAATCGGATAAAGGCAAGTCTGTAACTTGCAACATCACAAGTAATATATTTATATCTTGAACGTTGTTTGCAGATAATAAACAGCCGCGGGCAATTCCTTGAGTCGTTTGATATACCTAAACGACGTAAGCCCTACCTCTCTTACATCCTAACGGCTCCGAAGCCGATCCAGTGTGAATAAGTTGTTAAATCAAAACAGAATAGAATTACGAATTATCTTCTCTATCGTTTTAATGTATGTTACAAGATTACAATAACTAAATATAACATCAATATTAAAACGTGTCAAGGGTGTTTATTGTTATAATTCAAGTGACTGAGGTGAATCTTCCTCATCATTCATTAAGCGGATGGCAGTAGGCTCGATTTTCAAGACGATGTAATTCGGGTCATCCGGACCTTCAAACCATCGCTTCATATGGTCATTCCATAATTTTTCTTTGTAATGGGCAGACTCCTCAATAGAAGCTCGGCCTTCCACTTCAACGAAAGTGTCCCCATAGCCTTCTCCTTCATAGCCAAGGAGGATATGAACAAATGGATTATCTTCAATTTCATCCGCCTTATGTGTTTGCTTATTTGTTGGTGTATACATCGTAAGGTCCTCATGTGAAAATGTCATGTATCTTGAATGTGGCTTATTATTTTTAACCGTTGCGAGCGTTCCTATCTTACTTTCATCCAGAACCTTTATGATTTGTTGTTTTAGTTCAGCTTGTGACATTTAATCCATCTCCTTTAATCAGTCATGTAACCATACTATTCCTTTAAATAAGTCGAAATAAACATAGGAATGTGTACACAGTGTGCTTATCGGGAATAGCGGAAATAACAATAAATGAAGGGGGATGCCCATGATACCCGAGGAATTGGTCAAACTTTGCAAGAAGCGGATGGAGCCATTCGCCTGTGAAGGGTTTGTGTATGGCCGTGGCCCGCAATCGCCGTCCATTATGATTGTAGGAGAAGCTCCTGGAGAAACAGAAATTCACAATGGATTGCCATTTAGCGGGCGGGCAGGAAAGGTACTGGATGAATTCTTTCACTTCTTAGGCGTTTCAAGGGAAGAGATCTATTTCACTTCTACGGTTAGAAGCAGACCTTACAAAATCGTCTCGAAACAAACTAATGATGGTGAGATCATTCAAAAGAAATATAACAGAGCACCGAATAGTAAGGAACAGGTTGCCCATGCTCCGATTCTGGATTATGAGATGCAGCACATCAAGCCCAAACGGCTAGTGACACTGGGGAATGTAGGGTTACAGCGATTGTTGGGTAAGCATTACACCATTTCTAAAGTGCACGGTAAGTTGATACATTCGCCCGTTAGGCAATTGGTGGACCCTGAAACGAATGAATGGGGGCTGAGTGATGAGCATTTTTACATATTTCCCACCTACCACCCTGCCTCCATATTCTATAATCGTTCGTTGGAGAAAGAGATTTACAAAGACCTTGAAGTGTTGAAAGAACTTATTGGGGAAAAATAATGAGCCATACATGTTTTAGGCGCTTAATTGAATGGGAAACGTAAGGAAAATGAATGTAAAGGTGATGACAAATGTTTTTTGGAACGTGGTACGGAATATACCGAATCATAATAGTTGGAGTACTCGGATACTTATCTCTGGTTGTTCTATTAAGGGTATCCGGGAAAAGGACTTTATCTAAGATGAATGCCTTTGACTTGATTGTAACCGTGGGGATCGGTTCGGTGCTTGGAATCATTCTACTGAATAAGAAAGTGCCCTTGATGGAAGGTGTGACAGCGTACCTGGTCCTGATTGGGATGCAGTATGTGGTCGCTTGGTTATCTGTACGATCTCACACAATCGATCAGTTGGTGAAGTCTTCACCGAGTCTTTTATATTACCGGGATAAATTTATAAGTGAGAGAATGAAGAAGGAAAGAATAGCCGAAATGGATGTTTTTCAGGCTGTCAGGGATAACGGATATGGATCATTGAAAGATGTGAAAATGGTGATTCTCGAAGCGGATGGAGGATTTTCGGTTATCGGCAAGTCGAAGGATGCAGACAATGAAGTCATGAAGCACGTTAGGGGATATTCGGAATAAAGGTGGGATGGCATTTCAGAAGGAATGCCATCTTTTTTCTTTTCCGGGAGATTGCCCTAAACTTTTTTTATAAGTGAAAAGACTTGTTCTATAAGGGTTTTCTATCTGTTGCAATAAAAGAGGAATAAAAAAAGATTGTCTATATTGTGTCAAATAAAATATAATTCTTAATAGTTAGATAATTTTGTAAGGAAATGGGGGAAATGCCATGGAAGAATTCGTTGGCAAGTTGGTAGGGATCCTTTGGTCTCCGGTCATGATTTACTTTTGCTTGGGTGTTGGCTTACTATTTTCAATTTTAACGAAGTTTTTACAAGTGCGGTTGATCAAGGACATGGTGGTCCAAATGTTCAGGGGAGGAAGCTCCAGTGCAGGTGTATCTTCATTTCAGGCCTTGGCGCTTTCATTATCAGGACGTGTTGGGACTGGAAACATCGCCGGTACGGCAACAGCGATAGCCTTTGGTGGTCCGGGAGCTGTGTTCTGGATGTGGACGATAGCCTTTATCGGGGCGAGTAGTGCATTCATTGAATCGACGTTGGCACAAATCTACAAGGTGAAGCAGAACGGGGAATACCGCGGGGGACCTGCTTATTACATTGAAAAAGGAATCGGTTGGAAATGGTATGCGGTTCTCTTTTCATTGGCAACGTTGGTGGCGATGAGCATTTTAATGCCGGGGATTCAATCGAATTCCATTGCATTAGGTCTTGAAAATGCATTCGGCCTTAATACAACGGTAACGGGAATTGGTCTTGTGGTGTTACTTGCCGTCATTATTTTTGGTGGTGTGAAGCGTATTGCAGGAGTCGCTCAATATGTCGTTCCATTTATGGCCATTGCCTATATTCTTTTATCTCTTATTATTGTAGGAATGAATATCTCGGAAATTCCGGCTGTTTTTTCTTTGATATTTAAAAGCGCATTTGGAGTTGATTCGGCATTCGGGGGAATTATCGGGATGGCCGTGTCATGGGGAGTGAAACGTGGAATCTACTCCAATGAAGCGGGTCAAGGTACAGGACCTCACGCTGCAGCGGCTGCAGAGGTTTCCCATCCTGCTAAACAAGGGTTGGTCCAAGCATTTTCAGTATATATCGATACCCTCCTGGTTTGTACGGCGACAGCCTTCATGATTTTGTTCACAGGTTCCTTCAATACAGAAGGACCGGATGGGACGATGCTTGCCAACAATTTAGAGGGCATTGAAGCAGGACCAGGATACACGCAGGCAGCCATTGAATCAGTGATTCCAGGGTTCGGGGCTTCATTTGTTGCGATCGCATTATTCTTCTTTGCTTTTACTACAATCATGGCTTACTATTACATGGCAGAAACAAATGTCGCGTATTTATTAAGAGGGAAGAACTCGAAGGTAGCGATGACAATCTTGAAGTTCGTCCTGCTTGGAGCGACTTTCTATGGGGCTGTAAGAGAAGCAGCATTAGCCTGGGCATTGGGTGATATCGGTCTTGGAATCATGGTCTGGCTGAACTTGATCGCCATCCTCATCTTGGCAAAACCAGCTCTTAAAGCGTTGAAGGATTATGAGGAACAGAAGAAACAAGGTCTTGATCCCGTCTTCAACTCAACGAAACTAGGTATTAAAAATGCAGAGTTCTGGGAACAGGAATATAAAGTGGAAGACAAAGAAAACGCATCATAATAAACAAACGAAGCCTGTTGCCGCATCGGCAACAGGCTTCGTTTGTTTATGAAAGTGAGCTTTAATCAGAGGAGTAAATCCGGTCTCCAATATATTTTTGAAAAGCATACATGAGCAGAGATTTAATAAAGAACAGGATAGATAATTGGTATTGTTTTAAATCAACCATTTTCCACACACTGAGCTTTTTGAAAAGGGAGTAGAATGGATATGTAAAGAATGCATCGACCAGAATATTCACGAATAAATAAAGATAAAAGTTCTTATAGCTCAATTTAAGAATCCATATTGAACCGCTCAGGAAAACCCCTATGACAAAAGGCAAGATGCCATTCGTTTTCGGAAAGATTTTCGTCTTGATCGTCCACCATTTCAGTCTTTCTGCCAATACATTTTCAGAATAAACAAGCACAGACATGAATATTGAGGCTGGTAAATATCTTTTTATACTTTCCTTTCCAGCTAACATGAGAAATATCCATGAAATGAGCATCAGTACGAATATGTAAAGTTTATTTTTATATTGACTCAAGGTAACCCCCCTTAGAGATGAAAAATCAGCTTATCTATAGAATGGTACATCCGAAAACCATTTATACAGATAAAAGTGAAAATGTATCCCGATCAGAATAGTAAACAATATAATTGAGTTGGATATTCAAAATGATTATGATGGATGTAGGAAAGTAAAACGACATGCATTAACCAGGAGGTGCTGTTTCCATGGACTTATATGAATCGTATATACAAAATGAACGCCAAAGGAAGCTGGTTGGATTGGCAGGCAGGCTTGCGGATGCGTTTTCTGAACGAGGTGAGGCGTATGATAGGCAAGATGCTTTTCCTTATGAAAATTTTGAAGACTTAAAGAAAAGTGGATATGGGGCATTATCACTTCCTAAAGAATATGGAGGGGAAGAAATCAGCCTATATGAACTAGTGATGATCCAGGAAAGACTTGCCACAGGAGATGCTGCAACGGCATTATCCATTGGGTGGCATCTCGGAGGATTGATGGAACTAACGGAAACCCGGTTGTGGGAAGATGAGGTGTTCAAGGATCTTTGTGAGAAGATCACAGCTAACCATGCACTTATTAACCGGGCTGCGACAGAACCAGCAACTGGGAGTCCGACGCGCGGAGGACTACCGGAGACAAAAGCGGTGAAAACCGAAGAAGGATGGAAACTGACCGGCAGGAAATCCTTTACCTCGATGGCGAGAGTGCTGGACTATTCTTTAGTATCAGCAACAATCGGTGACACAGACGAAAAAGGTTTCTTCCTTGTGGATCATGATTTAGAAGGGGTAAGTATCGATGAAACGTGGGATACGATGTCCATGAAGGGAACAGGTAGTGATGACCTTGTTCTTACAGATGTTCAACTTCCAGCTTCTGCCCTTGTAGAGCGGGATGGTATAGATCCTGATGGGAAGAATGAAATCCCCAAAGCATGGCTCCTTCACATACCTGCTTGCTACATTGGAGTCGCGATTGCAGCACGAAATTATGCCATTCAATTCGCGAAAGATTATTCCCCAAACAGTCTGCCCGGACCGATCAAGGAAGTCCCTGAAGTTCAGAGGAAAATAGGAGAAATAGAACTGGAACTGTTTAAAGCCAGACAAATTCTTTATTCAGTGGCCGATAAGTGGGAGAGAGAGCCTCAAAAGCGGAAAGGCATGGCACAAGAGCTTGCTTCCGTCAAACATGTCGTCACGAACAGCGCATTCCAGATTGTTGATACAGCCATGAGAATTGTCGGAGCAAAGAGTCTTTTCCGCTCAAACCCAATGCAGCGATATTATCGCGATGTGAGGGCGGGACTTCATAACCCACCGATGGATGATATGGTTATCGGGATGTTGGCGAAAATCGCTTTGAAATAATCACAAAAAGGTATAGACGATTTCGTCTATACCTTTTTGGTTGAGGGAAAAAAGCCTCATGACTTATTCAGGATACAATCATTCTCCAGCACGGTTTTGTGTTGTTCTTCCAATATATGAATTTCGCTCAGTTCTTCAATTAAATCGTGAATGGACAATAGTTCATAAAGCATGACGGTTTCGCAGGAAAAGTGATGCTTCATAGATTGGAATGGTTTCATATGAAGCCCTTCATGGTCATCCCAGAATTCCTCTAAAAGATTTTTCATAAGCGTGAAATGCTGTTCAGATATATGGAACGATGGGTGATGCATGATCCCCTTTATACTTTGCGTTGCATCCAGGATCCGTTCTTTCTCTTCATCACTGAATGAATATTGAACGGGTAGATAGATCAAGTTTCCGATATGAAAAAGTATTTGTCTTAAAATGTTAAGTTTTTTGAACTCATAATGGAAGTAACGCATTTCCTGACGGCTTGAGCGATGAAGCTTCCATTCTTCCTTTTGATATTCACAAAGCGTATCCGTCGACTCGATTTCTCTTAAAATATCATTGAAAATCAATTTGGTTTCCCTGTGGAGGGAGTGGTTTTGTAAAACTTCAGAACCTCTTCTTTCTAATAAATTCCCCGTTTTGAAATAAAGATTATGAATGTTGGTTGAAATCGTATTGGCATATTTAGGAGGCAGGATCCACAGGTTTACCAATGTCGATACAATTAGTCCAATTGTGGTCGTTCCAAGCCGGATAAAAAACGTAGCAACATAGTGATCATGGATCGTGGGAATCATCGCAATCCCTGTTAAAGTGGCAACCAGTATCCCTGCTCCGAGATGGAGCCTATAGCAGGTAATAATGGTCAGGAGTGCAACCAGTGCGTATGTAATGGCGTGATCTCCTAGTGTATGGGTGATGATCACCGCAAATAAAGCTCCTATAGCGGATGCAGGGAAGCGAATAAATGCTTTTTTAATTGAGTTGGCAGCTGTCGGCTCAATCGTGACGATGGCCGTAATCACGGCAAAGGTTGCCGGCCAATTCATCAACTCACAAATAAACGCTGTAAGAAATACAGCGATACCCGTTTTGGCAATTCTTCCTCCGACAAATTGAAATTTTTTAAGATAATCCATCATTTAACCCTCTTTAGCAAAATACTATCTCTTTCATTATAAAGGAAGTAAAAGTCAATTTAAATCCATGGACAAAAAAGAACTGTTCTAAAGAAGAACAGTTCTTGATATATGATAACTCATCTTAGAGGCAAGGGCCGTAGTAAAATCTTGATTGATTGAGGCATCTTGCTTTCCTTCTGAGCCTCTTTCAAATACCTGAACATCTGTTTACCAGCACCAGAGTTTGCAGAATGTATCGTGATTCGTTCAGCGAATAATTGCTTTTCCACCATGTAGTGTACGAGCATTAGCCCATTTCGTGTCTTACTCTCTAAGTCATGATCCAATGAAAGGTGATCGATAGAAAAATGAAGTAGCAGGTCAATACATTCATCGATATCTTTCGCGAGAATGTACCCTTCAGGACAGTGTCGATAATCGTCTAAAAACACATTTACTGTCATATTTATTCTTCTTTCGTCATTTGACTTATTTTAACCTTATCAGAGATTGACAAATACTTATATAGGTCAATAGTATGATAATTACAAATATACTTGTAATTATTTTGTGGAATTGTAGGGATGAATCTTGATTTAGATAGGGTAGAGAGAGCAAATTTGAGATGAATAGAGTATTTAGGATTCCTTATTATTGACTACTTCTAATAATAAATCAGGTCGATCCGTAATGACTCCGTCAGCCCCGTTCCTTACGAGTCGTTCCATCGTGTCTTTATCGTTGATTGTCCAATAGTGAACATAGAGACCAATGCGGTGGGCCCCATTGATCAGGATGGGCTGTGTCAGGTCGAAGTCTCCCTCTTGAAGAGGAAGCTGAAAGGCATCGACCTTTGACTGGTATAAGTTTCTTAGAAACAATTTTTGGAGGATGACGAATTTCTTTGCTTCTTGTCTTCCGCCTTGGGTAGCCACCGTTCCTTGCGAGTATGTTTCAACTAGATTAATAATATTCTGGTCGAATGAGGCGATGAGGACTTTATCTTCCATATTATATTCTGCAACGAGCTTCAGTAATTTCTGGATGATCTCCTCTATCCGGTCTTGAGGATTATCATCCTTGATTTCGATATTTACTTTCGTGTTAGGAAACCGTTGAAATACTTCTTCAAGCGTTGGTACATATACATTCTTACCCCGATAAGAGAATGTCCCCTTGAGATCTTGAAAGTGGTATGCAGCATCGAGGCGCTGGAGTTCTTTCAACGTGTAATCTTTAACATACCCACTTCCGTCAGTTGTCGCATCCACCGTAGGGTCATGAATCGTTACTAAGTGGCCGTCTTTTGTAATATGTATATCTGTTTCAATCACATCGACCCCTAAATCAACAGCATGCCCGAACGCCTCTATTGTGTTTCCAGGGGCAAGGAGCTTACCTCCCTGATGAGCGATGACAAGGGGGCGACCATTTTCTTGCTGAAAGAAAAGAGGGGGAGCTGCCTTTTTAACAGGTAGCCAATACACAATAATGGAAAACGAGACAAAGAAAGCGATCATCATTGTGAGGATGATGAAGCGCTGCTTTTTAAAAGGGTTGGAGATTTTGAGGTTTATATGTTTCATTCGCTGTCATCCTTTTAACGAAAAGAGTCTATTTTCTATTATAGGTAGGACCTTGTTTATTTAGGACAACAAATGATGAAAAGATTTAGGAAAAACGTTATATTTTTGTTCTGTATTACTCTTTAGAGCAAAAAAATTACGTTTTGATATAAAATCTATTGCTTTTTAAAGTAAAATAAATTACCTTATTAAGTAAGGGGGGATTTACCATGAAAGATCATTTACGATTAAATGTGTCATTGCTTCGTCGGCGAGTACCTAATTTAACGACTGCAGCCAAAACAGTGGGGTTAAGGCCTGCCACCGTTTCAAATTTATGCACAGGGAAGATATCGGTTGGACGTGCCGAAGTCAAAACGCTCGTAACACTGGCAAATTTGGCAAATTGCACATTGGATGAATTAATTATTCAAGGAGGGAAATTAAGTATGATTGAAACGGGAATTAAACCGATTGATTTATTTGCACCGATTATTCAGGGGGGGACGAATGGATTCGTGGCCCGATCACAGATTGGTCAATTTGTTGTATTGGCAGAAATGACAAGTGTATTAAAAGGGAAGGGGTATCAGTCGATCTTATTGACTCCGGATAAAGCCTATCCCGGTTTGAGTGATTTGGAAGGATTCGTAGATGCGAAGTGTCATACATTAGAGGATGCATTTGCAGAAGTGTCGCTCGTCGGAAACAAAGAAACCATTCTGTTATATGTTGACCGTTCGTTTATCGTGTCAGGGGAATTGTATGAGTTACGTGAACGATTCGAAGCGGAAGATTATGGCGATATCACGACAATCTTATTTGATCCGAGTGGAGAAGCGGTCGATGAAGATGACCCGTTCGGACCACTGGATACCTTATGCTATTTCGATATCGATCTAGCTACACGGGGGATCTATCCAGCCATTCATCCAGTGCAATCGACGTCCGTCCTGTTGGAAGATGACGCGTTGGACCCAAGCCACACAGCTACCCACAAGAAGGCGAAAAAAGTACTAAGACGATATAAGGAAATTCGCGTTCTGATGAACACCATCGGCAAGGAGAAAATACCGGAAGCAGATCTCGAGCTATTTCAAATAGGAGAACGACTGGAAGCCTACTTGAGCCAGCCCTTCTTCGTAGCAGAAGAGTTTACAAAGATCAAAGGGCAAACGGTCCCGATCCAGAACACCATCAAAGACATCCAACAAATACTAAAAGCCCAATACAACCACCTCGACCCCAAAGACCTCACCTACAAAGGACAACTGAAATGAACAACCTGATCTGAGGGACTCTATCCGAGGGACGGACCTCGGATAGAGATCGAGTATAAGGGTGAATAGAACCAAAAAGGGGAGGGACGGACCTTTCACATTCCCTGTATAAAGTTCAAATAATTGAGTGATCATGCCACCATTTCGTATTCTGAGGGATGAGAAGCGTGAATTTTTTAGGGACGGACCTCGACAGAAATGGCGAGGTCCGTCCCTCATCTAGTTTATATGGGATTTTTTTGTTTTTTTGGAAGATGAAAGAGGATTTGAGGGAATTTTGTCGTATGTGTAATATAATACATTATAATTGTGGGAGACAAATCGATGCTGGTCGAGAAATTATTGTTACATGTACTGATCATATTGGCTCCTGTCCTTATTCAAACTTCGCTCCTTGAGAACCATAGGCTCGGGAAATCTCCTGTTTTTATCGGAGTATTGCATGGGATAGCTGCGTTCATGTGTTTGATCTTTGCATATGAAAGCTTCGGGCTGTATTGGGATTTCCGTTATATCCCGTTGGTTCTTTCTATGCTTTATGGAGGAAGGAAAGCAGGAGTTATCGTATTTTTATTCATTTTAGCTGCGCGAATCATCAATGGCGGCGATGCGATTGTTTTCGGATTTATTAGTGCGTTTCTAGCTGGGCTCATGCCATTTTTGATTTCCAGTCGTTTTTGGTCTTTTTCTCCAAGAAAACGTGTGAAATTCGCTGTGTTACTTGGATTCTGGCCAGCCCTGGTCATGTTGGGTATCCTCTTGGCTTTTGCCTTCATCTCAGGTGTCCCGGTTTCAGGTAACAAAGAAATGGGGATCTATGTCCTCATATTCGGTGGAATCCAGGTAGTTGGAGTGGGACTTGCAGCCCAACTCAATGAATGGATGATAGAAAAGAAGTTATTGAGGGAAGAAATCTTAAAGTCAGAAAAGCTTAACACCTTAGGGGAACTCGCCGCTTCCATCGCTCACGAAGTCCGAAACCCGCTAACGGTGGTCAAAGGGTTTCTTCAGTTAATGAAGAAGCAGGTGAAGGGCGATCATGATGAATACCTGAAGATTGTGTTAAGTGAGTTGGGCAGGGCGGAAGAAATTATTAATGATTATTTGAATTTTGCCAAACCTGAGTTTGAAAAGATAGAGAAAATCAACGTGAAAGACGTCCTCTCGGATGTCACTCTCCTCCTGAATGCTTATGCTCTGAAAGAAGGTGTCCATTTAGAGTCAAACTTGAAAGACGATGGGTTTCTGTTAACCGACAGGAATAAATTGAAGCAGGCCTTCGTCAATATCATTAAGAATGCGATTGAGGCAACACCTTCCCAAGGCAGCGTAACGGTTAGTTTAGAGGTTACCCATACACAAGCAATTGTCAGGATAAATGATACAGGAAAAGGAATGACGAAAGAACAGGTTGCGAGACTCGGGACATTATTTTACACAACCAAAGATCAAGGAACCGGTCTTGGGACGTCCGTGTCACTAAGAATCATTGAAGCAATGGGGGGGCATGTTCATTATTCAAGTATTGTAAATAAGGGAACGTCTGCGACCATCTCCTTACCATTGAATAGTGAGAAAGTAGTTAAATACGATTCCAAATCAGCAAACACATATATGAACAATCAAAACGCTTAGGTCAAAGGACTAGGTGTTTTTTTAGTCTGATCAGTTAAATTCGTCAACTCCATTTCCCGTACATACGTTCCATGATAGGATAGAAGATATGAATAATAAATCCTAACGTGCAGGCCACGATGACGGTTCCGATGCCGACGGCTCCATGGAATACAATAGCCAGTGTGATGGCGATCGCTTCATTTAGTAAACGGGAATTGCGTATATTCAATCCGAAGCGCCTATGGATTGCGACCATAAAGGTATCCATTGGGCTTGAAGGGAGCCCAGCCTGCAGATAGATTGAGATTCCAATCCCTAACAGTAGAATCCCTATCATCACGAGGGACAACTGTTGAGCGAAGCCAACCGGTTCAACCATTTTAAGACCGGACGTAATCCAATAATCAACCATCATTCCGATGACAAAGATGGAGAGAGCGGCCAGCCACTGAATCCTTTCTTTCAATAGCAGGGCGTTTATGCAGATGAGGACACATCCATTCATGAAGATGCATGTCCCGATTGAAAGGTGAAGTAGAGTCGACTCCCCGACGGCAAGTGCATCCCAGGGAGCGGCACCCAAGTCTCCTTTGATAATGAGTGAAACCCCTAATGATAGAGCTAGTAATCCTATACAATAAAAGACGAATCTTGTCTTCATTTCCCAAGTCCTCCGTTCCAAAAAGCATGTCTAATATATATGAGCACCGGGAAAAAGTTAGAATCATAAAATCTGTGTGAAAGCATGAGGTGAAACGACCCATGGAGAATATCGTTAAAATCTCTGTCAGGGAATTAGTGGAGTTTGTGTTTAGGGAAGGAAGTATAGATTTACGCTTTCAAGCCCGATCCTCCATGACCCTTGGGACAAGACTCCATCAGAAACTACAGAAAGAATACAAGGACGGAGATGAGAAGGAGGTCTTTCTGAAGGGGGAAGAAATGATTGAAGATATTCTCTATCAGATCGAGGGCCGTTGTGATGGCATCCACTATGACGGAGGAGAAGTGATGGTGGAAGAAATTAAGTCAACGGCAAAAAGGTTGGATCACATCGAATCAGGCTCCCGGGTCCACTGGGCTCAAGGAGAATGCTACGCATACCTTTTGGCGAAAGAAAAACAGCTTACAAAGGTCGGTGTGCAGCTCACCTACATCGAGGTTGAATCAGAAGAAACGAAATCATTCATCCATATGTATACCATTGAAGAGCTTGAAGGCATCGTGAACGAAATCCTCATCGCCTATACTCCATTCGCGTTTGTTTTAGTAAGCAATCAGGAAGATAAAATGAAAAGCATTGGAGAGTTAGGCTTTCCTTATCCTTCCTATCGAAAAGGACAGAAAAAACTCGCCGGAGCCGTTTATAAAACAGTCTCTGAATCCAAATCTCTTTACGCAAATGCACCTACGGGAACAGGTAAAACCATTTCCACCTTATTTCCAACCATTAAGGCAGCGAAAGAAGGGAATTCAAGATGGTATTATGTGACGGCCAAAACAATCACCCGTACGGTAGCGGAGGAGGCTATGCTTCTTTTAGAACGAAAAGGGCTGACACACAGGACCGTAACCCTTACGGCGAAAGACAAAATCTGCTTTAAAGAAGAAACGATCTGTCAGAAAGAGTATTGTGAGTACGCCAATGGCTATTATGATCGAATTAACGAAGCGCTGATCGATATACTGTCAAACGAAACAGTCATCACACGTCCAATCGTTGAAACGTATGCCAAAAAGCATAAGGTATGCCCTTTTGAATACTCAATTGATCTATCCTACTTGGTGGACGGAGTCATCTGCGATTACAACTATATTTTCGATCCGAAGGTTTCCTTGAAGAGAATGAGCGAAGAAAGTAAGAAAAGGACGACTCTTCTGATTGATGAAGCCCATAATCTCGTTGGGAGGGGAAGGGAAATGTATTCAGCTTCCCTAAAAAAATCCACTTTCCTGGAAATCAAAAGAATGTATCCGGAGCAAAAGACATTGAAGCAACGTATAACTGCTGTCAACAAGCAGTTCCTCCGAATGAAAAATGACCAAAGAGAAGATGTCCGGAATGATCTGGATTCAGAGCTTCTGGAAGTGTTGGAGAGCTTCATTGAAATAGCCGAAAAAAGCTTGGGGGAAGGGGATCGGGACATGTCCGAGGAGTTCCTGCAATTGTATTTTGATGCTCTCGGTTTTGTGAGGATTGCCCATCTGTTTTCCAGTGAACACCGTTTTGTGATCAATCAGAGCTCCAATGAATTAGAGGTGAAACTTTATTGTATGGACCCCTCAAAGCTGATTAAACATATAACGAAGTCCTATCATAGTTCAATATTTTTCTCTGCTACACTTCATCCTTTTTCCTATTATTTTCAACAATTGGGTGGAGGGGAAGAAGATTATCGATTCATGATTCCTTCACCATTCGAGAAGGAACAGTGGCAAATAGGGATTCATCCGATTTCGACACGCTTTAAGGACAGGAAACGGACCCTTCCCTCGATTACATGTTCAATAGAAGAAACTTTCAATCAGTATAAAGGAAATTACTTGGTCTTCTTTTCATCTTATGCTTATATGCAGGAAGCTTTTGAGGAAATGAATGAGAAGTCATTGGACGCAGTATTACTGATTCAAGAGCCCAACATGGACGAGGATGCGAGAGAAGGTTTTCTTCAGGAATTCAGAAGCGATAGAGAGCGCCCGGTCATTGGATTTGCTGTATTAGGCGGAATTTTTTCGGAGGGGATTGATCTTAAAGGTGATCGGCTTGAGGGTGTGATGGTTATAGGAGTTGGACTTCCGCAGCTGAGTAAGGAGCAGGAAATCATCAAGGACTATTTTAACGAGATAGGTAAAAATGGATATGATTATGCCTATGTATACCCTGGGCTAAATAAAGTTTTTCAATCAGGGGGGAGACTCATCCGGTCTGAGGAGGATCGCGGAGTGCTGAAGTTGATTGATGACCGGTACCTGTCTCCTAAGTATCAGTCCCTATTGCTTGATGAATGGAAGGACTTCCGGATATTCACATAAAAAAAGACCGCTGTAAAAGCGGTCTTTCCTCGATTAGTTAAAGGAAGGATCCTTTAATAAGCGGTCAAACTCTTCTAGGTGATGGGTTTCATCTGCCAGCATATCATCCAGCTTGATTCCAAGCTCAACAAGACCCAATTCTTCAGCTTGTTGTTTACGTTTTTTATAGCGTTCGATTGTATCAGCTTCAGCTTTACGGCCTTCTTCCAACATTTCTTTCACATTATCTGTTTGTTTAACAGGGGCAGGAGTCGTGGTAGGATGTCCGCCCAATGTTTTAATTTTTTCAGCTAAGTAAAGAGCATGTCCTTGTTCATCAGGAATCTCCTTTTCAAAGAAAGGCTTTAATACTTGACGATATAAACCGCTGACTACAGCAGCGTAATTTGTGTAAAGAATAACTGCAGCATATTCATTTGATAAATCTTCATTTAATCCTTCAATTAATTCATTTAATTTTGCTTCATCCATGTAAATACCACCTTTTAATTATTGTTATATAAATGATTTACCCGGCATCGTAAAATTTAAACATTGTGAGTCGAATCGGATGCTCTTCAAATATTTTGCCTCTAATTGGGGATTCTAATTCTATAAAAGTCAGAGGAGGGATGAGAATGTCTAAACAAGGAAAGAAAAGTATGGACCAAACATCTGAACAATTGGCGAAGCAAAAGGCTAAAAACGATGTGGAGTTTGCATCTGATAGTCAGGTAGGGAATGGGAAAGGGCAAAGTCAGAAAAAAAGTGGAAAACAAATAAATAAAAAATAAATGACGAATATCTTTTTCAAGGAAAGAAAAACCTATATGTAGAAACCAGGAGGTGTAAAGGCATGAGAATTGGTGTTGAACAATCCTTACAAAACGTCGTGCAAGCCTTACGTGAAAAAGGGCATGATGTAGTGGAGCTTAAGCAGGAGTCAGATGCAAACGGCTGTGACTGCTGTATCGTGACTGGCATGGATACGAATGTTATGGGTATTCAAAACGTGGCAACACAAGGTCCTGTCATCGAGGCAAGTGGACTTAGTGCTGATCAAATCTGTCATGAAGTTGAAAACAGACTTCACTAAGATGGCTTAAACAGAACGGGTAAGCAGTTAAAAAGGACAGCGATGATCGCTGTCCTTTTTAACATGAAGACGTTTATCCAATATGGGCAAGAGGCTGATTTCTCAAATGCTCCCTTAAAAGGTCCGGGGCGGTCAAGAATAACAATCCATTCCCTTCTAACGTTTTCGGGAATCCAATTGGAACCGTCCGTTTAATAAGTTGTGCATACACTTCACATTCAAATAGCATTCGGTCAAATGAAACCTGTTCGAATTCTTTTATGAGGGCTAGAGCGCCGGAGACGTGAGGAGCAGACATGGAGGTTCCGCTGAGTTTAGCATACTTTTCACCTGGTATGGTCGATAAAATTTGTTCTCCTGGTGCAACTAAATCAACTTCATTGTTGGAATTTGTAAAGTAGGACGACTTTCTCTGCAGGTCGATTGCCCCAACAGAAATGACTTCGTTGTAGGACGCGGGATAAGAGAATTCATCGGTGGTGCTATTTGCATCACCTTCGTTACCAGCGGCGCAGACGACTAAAATATCGGCATCTACAGCCTTCTGGATGGCTTTGTGCAGAGGTTCGTAGTCTGAAGGACCCCCTAAAGACATGGAGATGATGTCCACCTTTTGTTCAATCGCATATAAAAGGCCGTTTACGATCCAATCATACTCACCACTACCACGACTGCCAGCAAGAACTTTAATCACGACCAAATCCGCAAGTGGTGCGACTCCGATTACGCCACTCCCATTTTCACTTGCACCAATCGTGCCTGCAACATGAGTGCCGTGGCCGCTGTAATCCGTCACGTTATCTTCCGCGCCGTCATCATCATCGGTGAAATTACGAAATCCTTTCACTCTTCCGGATAGATCAGGATGGTTCATATCGCATCCTGTATCCAGGATAGCGATGGTCATACCCTTTCCCTTGTATCCATTCTTCCACATGCTAGGTGCTTGGATTAAATCAATCCCTTTAGGAATTTCATTTGCATCAACCATCATTTCGTCCATGAAATATGGAATTAACCTCATTTCACCCTGCATATCAATCCCTCCTAAAATTTGTACTATGAAATAAAAATCAGAAGTTTCTGAAAATATAACATTTTTTGGACAAAATGAAAAGGGATAATAGTAATAGGAAAATAAAACCAATATTCATTTCTGGTTATTCACCTCGCCTACTAAGAATCTTGATAAAGAGCAGGTTGTGGATGTTTCTTCAAACGGGGAAGGGCATCAACACCCTCCTGCTTAGAAGTTGAAATGCCCTTCTAATGCCTCCCCCACCGGAAAAGTTAACCAAACGTTTGATGAGGAGATCAAACCTCTTATACGGAAGGGTTTTGAGAAGTTAACCAAACGTTTGTTTAAATATGAAGTTCTCATTTTTTCATCATGTCACCCTGAATTCAAACATAAAATAATGTGATGGAAGGGGGATCGATGATGAATTATTATCAATATGGTTATCCTGCTTATTCATATTATCGGAATGCGCCCAACATGGCTTACGCTCATATGCAGGGAGGGCCATTAGCACCAGGATTGCAGGGGTATGTTTTTTTTCGGGAAGTGCAAAGTGGGGTGGAAGTATATGCTGAAGTGACAGGATTACCATCCTATAAAGAAGGAAATGGGAATCAAAACCCTGTAGGACCTCATGGATTCCATCTTCATGAAAAAGGGGTCTGTGAAATAGGGGATCAAGCAGAACCTTTCACTTCTGCAGGGGGGCATTGGAACCCTGAAAATCAGCCTCATGGGAATCACGCGGGAGATTTCCCTGTTCTATTCTCAAACGATGGCTACGCCAAAATGTCCTTTTTCACGAATAAGTTTAAAGTGAAGGACGTCATTGGAAAAGGGGTCATTATTCATCAAAGCCCTGATGACTTTCGCTCGCAGCCTTCCGGAGACGCAGGAAAAAGACTGGCATGCGGAGTAATAATGGGATATGGGATATAAAAAAAGGTCGACCCGATTAATCGGGTCGACCTAATAAAATAAGAAAGAACAAGCGTTGGTTTCATTCGTATCCGGCTGCTATAGCAGTCTTATTTCACTTAAAATACACCAAGTACATCAAGCATCACAACTACGATTAGGACAGGTGCCACAAAACGGATCAGGAAGTACCATGTCTCGAATAATCCCCGTTTCAACCCGCTTCCTAGCTTTAATTCTTCATATAGAGCAGTTTTCTTCATTTTCATCGGCACGAATAGTGCAATGAGTAAGGATCCTATTGGAAGCAATACATTGCTGACGGCGAAATCAGCTAAGTCGAATATGGTTTTTTCAAATAGGGTACTATCACCAAGGATTCCGAAAGATAAAGCGGATGGAATACCACAAACAAAAATGGCAAGACCGATGATCCAAGACCATTTCACGCGTTTTTGGGGTTCCCCTTTTGAAATGACCGATACGATGATTTCAAGCATCGAGAACGCAGACGTCAAGGCTGCGAATAAGAATAGGACAAGGAATGCTATGAAGAAGAACATCCCGAAAGGCAACTGACTGAAGACGGTAGGCAGTACATTGAATAGAAGTACTGGCCCCGCCCCTGGCTCCAAATCAAAGGCAAAGACGGCCGGGAAAATGGCCAAGCCTGCTAACAGGACGATGAAAATATTCATTGCAACGATGGAGATGGCCGACCTAGGCAGACTCTGTGTTTTCGGCAAGTAAGAGCTGTAGGTCACCATAACCGAGACACCGACACTCAATGTAAAGAACGATTGTCCCATCGCTTCTAAAATCGTTTGGGACGTTACTTTGGAAAAGTCAGGTTGTAGTAAAAAAGTAATTCCTTCAACCGCACCATCAAGTGTTACGGCCCGTATGACTAAGATTATAAATAAGATGAATAATGCCGGCATCATAATTTTGCTGGCCAGTTCAATTCCCTTTTGAATCCCTTTTGCCACCACAATAATGGTCATTAAAATGAAGAGAAATTGAACGAATACACTGGTAACGGGGTTGGAAATCGTAGCACCGAACACCTCTGCATATTCATCCGATGAAAGGTGATTTAATTGCCCGGTTACGGCTTTGAATAAATAAACAACGATCCATCCTCCGATCACACTGTAGAAGGAAAGTAAGATAAAGGATGTAACCATCCCAAGAATCCCAACCCAGTGCCACTTCGACCCGGGAGCGATTTTTCGATACGAATCAACCGCGTTGCTTCCTGCTGTCCGTCCAATTGAGAATTCGGCCAATAGTAATGGAAGTCCAAGTAGTAAAGTAAATAAGATGAAGATCAGGAAAAAAGCGCCGCCTCCATTTTGACCGGCTGTATAAGGGAATTTCCATATGGCCCCCAACCCGATTGCAGATCCGGCTGCCGCCAGGATAAAGCCGATTTTTGATGACCATTGTTCACGCTGACTCATTTTTATTCTCCTTTCTTTTTTTTATTGATGTGTGGGGGACATTTGAACAAATAAAAAAATCGCCCCTACATATCGTAGGGACGATTTGAATATCGCGGTACCACCCTAGTTATGAGAAAAACATCTTTCCCATCACTCTTCACACATAACGGCCTTCACCGTCTTTTGATCTCGTCAAAAGAAGCTCCGGAATCGAAATTCACTAAAACATCTTTGTACCGATTTACACCAACCATCGGCTCTCTTTAACAGGGAAATGTTTGCTACTGGGTTCCTTCAAAGCTTATTCAATATTAGGTTATTCAATTTTTATCATGAATTAAATCAACTTGTCAATCTATTTTGGGGAAAGGTGTGAGAATTGTCTGGAAATGACGGGGGTTTTTGGATTTAGTTAGGAGGTGGACTGTGGTTGTATCAGGTAATATTGTACCTGGTACAACAGAGGGGGACTACATAGAAATCGCCCATCCTACCCCTGTTCCATTGAGTTCCACTTTTTTCTCAAGTAGAATAAAGAAAAATCGAATGAAAAGGTGTTTTAGATGAAATCATATATTATCATTGGTGCAGGAATCCTGGGTGCTTCTACAGCTTATCATCTTGCTAAAGCCGGTGCTGAAGTCACAGTTGTAGATCGTCATGAACCAGGACAGGCGACAGGTGCTGCCGCCGGGATTGTCTGTCCGTGGCTGTCACAGCGCAGGAATAAAGTGTGGTATCGGATGGCAAAGGGAGGAGCGAAATATTATCCTGACATCATCCGACAGCTTGAAGTGGACGGTGAAACTGAAACAGGTTATAAGCGGGTAGGGGCGATCAGCCTTCATACGGATGAAAATAAGCTTCGAAAAATGGTTGAAAGAGCGGAGAAGCGCAGGGAGGACGCCCCGGAAATAGGGGAGCTCACCCTTCTGACTTCAGAAGAAACGCGCCATCATTTTCCGTTGCTCTCTGAAGAATATCGTGCCGTTCACGTTAGTGGCGCTGCAAGGGTAAATGGAAGAGCTCTTCGGGATGCGTTGATGAATGGAGCTAAAAAGCATGGGGCTTTATTTCGCCAAGGGGATGCCAGGTTGCTAAACGAGAACAATCATATCACGGGCGTCAAACTAGGTGAGGAAACCCTTTCGGCGGACGGAGTGGTTGTGACAGCCGGTGCGTGGGCGAAAGAGCTTTTTCAACCTTTAGGGATAAACTTTCTGGTCTCCTCTCAAAAAGCGCAAATTCTCCATTTGGAAGTAGGCGAAAGAGAGACGGAAGATTGGCCGGTCGTCATGCCGCCTAATGATCAATACCTTCTCGCGTTTCCAGAAGGAAGAGTCGTAGCAGGAGCGACACATGAAAATGATGTTGGCTTAGATTACCGGGTAACAGCTGGAGGCATCCATGAAATTCTCGACAAAGCGATAGAGGTTGCACCTGGAATTGGGGATGGGACAATACTTGAGTCGAGGGTTGGCTTTCGCCCCTTCACTCCGGGATTTCTTCCGGTTTTCGGTGTGATGCCTGGATTCAGTGACGTGTGGGTGGCGAATGGTCTTGGGGCATCAGGATTGACGGTTGGACCATATCTTGGTTCGGAACTTGCCAAGCTTGTATTGGGTGAACCTACTGAGCTCGATCCTGCCGACTATGATGTAGCTTGTGCCATCGAATGAAAAAAGAAAAATGCACCAGTTCATTTCCCTCTATCTTCTAAGTGGAATGACCCTTATAATGGAGGAAGCGAATTTTAGTATAGGAAGAAAAGGTGTTTAGAATATGAGTTTATTAACAGTTCAACATTTAACCCACGGTTTCGGTGACCGTGCGATTTTTAATGACGTTTCTTTCCGTTTGTTAAAGGGCGAGCACATCGGCTTGATCGGTGCCAATGGAGAAGGAAAGTCTACATTTATGAATATCATTACCGGAAAGCTTGAGCCTGATGAAGGTAAAGTGGAATGGGCAAAGCGGATCCGTATCGGTTATTTGGATCAACATGCACAGCTTAAGCAGGGCATGACGATTCGGGATGTGTTGAAGACAGCATTCCAATACTTGTTTGACATGGAAACTGAAATGAATGAGCTCTTTGCCAAGATGGGAGAAGCATCTCCTGAAGAGCTGGAAGAATTACTTGAAGAAACAGGGACTCTTCAGGATGCACTGACGAATAATGATTTTTATATTATCGATGCAAAGGTGGAAGAAATCGGCCGTGGCCTGGGATTAGACGATATTGGGTTGGAAAAGGATGTCCACGATTTAAGTGGAGGTCAGCGGACGAAAGTCTTACTGGCTAAGCTTTTACTTGAAAAACCGGATATCCTCCTTCTCGATGAGCCTACTAACTATCTAGACGAGCAGCATATCACCTGGTTGAAACGCTACCTACAGGAATATGAAAATGCGTTTATCTTGATCTCACATGATATTCCATTCTTAAATAGTGTTATTAATCTTATTTATCATATGGAAAATCAAGAATTGAATCGTTATGCAGGTGATTATCATGAATTCAAACGGGTCCATGAAATGAAAAAGCAGCAGCTTGAGTCTGCTTTCAAGAGACAGCAGAAGGAAATTTCCGAGCTGAAGGATTTCGTTGCACGTAACAAAGCCCGTGTGTCGACAAGGAATATGGCCATGTCCCGCCAGAAGAAACTGGATAAGATGGATATGATCGAACTGGCAGGTGAGAAACCGAAGCCTGAGTTCCATTTTAAACTAGCGCGAACCGCCGGCAGGGTGATTTTTGAAACGAAGGATCTTGTGATTGGGTATGATGAGCCATTATCCAAACCTCTCAATCTCAAGATGGAACGTGGTCAGAAGATTGCTCTATCAGGAGCAAACGGAATCGGAAAGACGACTTTATTACGTAGTATTTTAGGTGAAATCAAACCCATTTCAGGTACGGTGGAGCTTGGAGATTATCTTCATGTCGGCTATTTCGAACAGGAAATAAAGACAAAGAGTAACCATACGTGTATTGAGGAAGTATGGAGCGAGTTCCCTTCCTTCAATCAAGCAGAAGTACGTGCTGCCCTTGCAAAATGCGGCTTGACGACCAAGCATATCGAAAGCAAGGTAGAAGTACTGAGCGGCGGAGAGAAGGCAAAGGTACGCCTTTGTAAGCTAATGAATAAAGAATCGAACGTTCTTGTATTTGATGAGCCGACCAACCACTTGGATGTTGATGCGAAAGAGGAATTGAAACGTGCCCTGAAGGAATACAAAGGCACTGTCCTCTTAATCAGTCACGAACCTGAATTCTATTTGGATGTAGCGACAGAAGTATGGAACTGTGAAGACTGGACGACGAAATTGTTTTAATCAAAAAAGTCTCCTCCCACGTTTGAAACACGTGAAAGGAGGCTTTTTTTAAATCTTTTGATATGATTAGAAAAAACTTCTGCGTCGCCCTCTAATCTATCACCAATCTTTACAAAGAGCTTTCAAAACTACTCTACTAAAACCGACTCCAAAGAAGAATACCCATTATCCTCTAAGCGTAAATCATCGAAGCTGTGCTTCATATGAAGGTCGATTAATTCTAGGAGCGTTTGCTGATCCTTGTTTTCAATAGCCTTCACCATTTCTTCGTGCTCACGGAAACGGACATTTTCTCCCGGCTCCACATGATAAAACACATCAAATAAAAACAGATAGACATTGGATTGAGTAAGCATTTCATCCATATAGCGCATCAGGAATTTATTGCCGCTCACTTCAGCGAGGAATAAATGGAATTGTTTATTAAGATCGACATACTTTAGCAGGTCCTTTTTTTTGTAGGTTTCCTGTTCTTCTTCAAGGAAGGCATAAAGCTTCGGTAAATCGGACTTTTTCACTTTAGGGAGCCCGTACTTCACAGTCAGGAATTCTATTTCTTTTCTTAATTCAAAGAAAGAAATAATCTCTTCCCTTGTAGGATGGACGACAAAAGCTCCACGATTCGGGATGATCTGGACAAGCCCTTCTGCTTCCAGCCGTTTCAACGCATGCCTGATGGGGGTCCTGCTCACAGCCATTTTTTCAGAAATGAGTTGCTCGACAAGCTGGGTCCCCGGTGCAATCTTTCGGGCCAATAATGCGTCCTTTAGATGGCCATATACTCTTAGCTCTGTGGTCTGTTTCTTCTTCACGGTCATCATCCATTCAGTCTGAAATTTCCTACTGTCTATCATATATGAAAAAGAGGTTGATCCAAAATCAGGTGCCTTCTATTTGAAGACACCTGAAGAATCAGCCAGTTAAACGAATGATTTAAAGTTTTGGCCCCAAATTTCGTTCATTCTGTGAACCGTAATGAATGCTTTCTCATCGGTGGATTGAATGTAAGATTTCAATTTGGAGAATTCCTTGCGGCCGACAATGGTGGTGATGACCTCTTTTTGGTCATCCGAGAACGCACCTTTTGCTGAATGCACGGTAGCTCCTTTTTCAAGGTCTAAGACGATGAACTCCTTGATTTCTTCACTATGCTCACTGATGATCACCACTTCCTTGTTTTCATTAAAAAACTGAAGGGTTCGATCAATCATCATCCCTTTCAACAGGAGTCCAAAGAAGGCATACAATCCAATTTGGAGTCCAAAGAACCACGTCGACACGATGACAATGAGAATATCGGAAGCGAGCACCGCCCGGCCAAGTTCAAGACCTGTGAACTTATGGATGATTTTTGCCAGTACTCCTGTTCCACCTGCTGAAGCTTCCTGATTAAAGATCATGGCGACTCCGATGGCTCCTATGAGCGTCCCGATTACAATTTGAATGAGAACATCATGGCCGATGGGGTTGTGAAGGGGGTGAAACACCTCTAACCCCCAAACCATTCCGCTGAGTGTAAGACTTGCGAATACGGATTTAATACCAAAACTCGGACCGAGCAATACCAACCCGAGAATGAATAGGATCATATCAAGTGTGAACATGATGACTCCGACAGGCAAGTCCATGAATTGAGCCAATACGATACCTGCTCCGCTCGTGCCACCCGTGCCGACCTTATTTGGCGACAAGAAAAAATGTATATTCAGTGCGATCAAAAAAGCACCTAGGCTTATATTCAATAAGGATTGAACTTGTTTCATCATGGAGCAAGCTCCTTTTTAGTAACAGTAGTTTGAAAAACAATCAACCCGATTATAAAGAGTGAAGAATAGGATGTAAATGATAAATTTCCATGTAAGCATTTACTTATAAAAGTTTTTATTATGGCTGTTTTCTGACTATTTCAAGGGCGAAATTTGAAGGGAAAAAGATGTTGACTTTTTTTGGTCACCTCCTTAATATTTAAATAGGTTAAATATTAATTAATTGAAGTTAAATGAAATGGAGGGGTGAAGTGGACTTTGAACATATCCAGCACTCATATATAGATCGCTTGTTTGCCGCTTTTCAGGTTTCGAATCGGCATATTCAGCAAGATATGTCCTCTCTGTTAAAAGACATGAACCTGACCTCGCCACAGTTTTATATCCTTTATCTCTTGTCTGCATCGGAAGGTACCAAGTCAACGGAATTAGCGGAAAAGTTAGAAGTAAAGCCGAGTGCTATCACCGTCATGATCGATCGTTTACTGAAACATAACCTCGTTGTCAGGGAGAGAGATGAGAATGACCGGAGAATTGTAAATTTAACGCTTTCACCAGAGGGACGAGAGGTTTTTGAGAAAGCGAAGAACATGCGAAGGAAAGTATTCTCACGATACCTGGCATATCTGAACGAAGAAGATGTGAATCAGCTTGTAACGATTTATGAAAAGCTGGCTGCAGCCGCAGGAGAACATTACTGAAGAATAAGGAGAGAACAAAAATGACAGCACAACAACCAGGGATCGATAGACGCTTAGTTCTGACCGGTTTAATTATCGGTATGTTCTTTAGTGCCCTTGAACAAACGGTAGTCGGGACAGCGATGCCGACGATCATCGCTGAACTGAACGGATTTTCCATCTTTGCATGGGTCACCACAGCTTATTTAATTACGTCCACGACGGTTACACCGATCGTAGGGAAATTATCTGATTTGTATGGACGACGCTTATTGTATTTAATCGGAGTCATCATTTTTATTATCGGGTCAGGACTTTGTGCTACAGCTAGTTCCATGGAGCAGCTCGTTCTCTATCGTGGACTGCAGGGGATTGGCGGAGGAATGATCATGCCCCTGTCACAAACCATCATTGGGGATATCTTCACAGCGGAGCAGCGTGCCAAGTGGCAAGGTGTGTTCGGGGCGTTATTCGGATTAAGCTCTGTCATCGGACCCTTCATCGGCGGTTTTATCGTTGATACGATCAGCTGGCATTGGATTTTCTTAATTAATGTACCATTTGGATTACTATCGGCACTTCTATTATTTGTTGGTCTGAAGTATGAAAATGTTGGCCGCCTGACAGATAAGATAAGCATCGATTACTTAGGGATCATCACCCTTATTCCGGCATTGGTCTTATTATTGATTGGCTTGAATTTCGGTGGGGACAAATTCGAGTGGGCTTCAGGAACAAGCTTTATGCTTTTTGGTGGATCAATTGGCTTATTGCTATTGTTTGGATTCATAGAAAACAAAGCGAAAGAACCGATTCTAGATTTAAGCTTGTTTAAGAATAGAGTGTTTGCTACAACCAATGCCTTAGGTTTCCTATTGGGATTGGGGATGTTCGGGGCGATCATGTTCGTGCCGATGTTCATGCAGGGAATCCTCGGGGTTACGCCAACTCAAGCTGGATCAACCATGACGCCGATGATGATCGCCTTGATCACGGCAAGTATCATCGGCGGTAGATTATTACTAAGACTGAAATATCGTACTGTGCTTACAGCAGGGATGCTGATTACTGTTGTAGGATTCTTCTTGATGAGTACAATGGGGCCGGCTTCCAAGGAATATACAGCCTATTTGTACATGATTGTAATGGGATTCGGGATGGGGCTTGTGATGCCGACACTCATGATTGCGGTTCAAAATGAATTCCCTAAATCCCGTCTGGGTGCCGTCACCTCATCGGCAACCTTCTTCCGCTCAATCGGAGGGACGATCGGGATCACCGTATTGAACGCTGTCATGAATCAATCACTTCAAGACAATATGAAAGAAGTGGCCTCCGGGCAGCAAAATCCTGCAGCAGGCGAAATTCTCACAGGACTAAGTGAAAAAACAGATGCATTGTTCGGATTACTTGTCACCCCAGGTTTACTGGAAGTCCCGAAAGAAATCGGGAGCATCGTGATCACGTCCATTGAAACAGCTTGGTCCGATGCCTTTACTACCGTCTTCTTAACAGGTCTAATCTTCATTGCAATCGGTGTAGGGGTTGCCTTATCCGTCGGGAATGGAAAGATTAAGCGGGATAAAGAATTGCAGGAAGAACCGTCCAAAGAAGAACCGGCACTTGAACCGGCTACAGAATAAACAAAAAGCTTGCTTTGAACTGATTTCAAAGCAAGCTTTTTATTATTATTTGGTTTTTCCCACCTCATACAAATGAAACTTCAGTCCGAATGGGTCAGAAATCATTTCGCTTTTTCCATGATAGATATGATCCACTTTACACCCACTGGCTAACAGCTTCTTTTTGCTCCTTTCAAAATCATCCACAGCAAACTCGAAATAAACCGTATTATGCTCACTGTTTTCAATAAAGAAATTCTGACCGTTGATCGTAAACATTGTTTCCTTTTCTCCGTGTATTTTTGCTTTCATGCCGATAATGTTTGAATAAAATTGGATTGCCTCCTTATAATGCTGCACCCCGACCGCCACATTGTTTGTCAGCTGAAAGGAAGAGCGGTTGTTTTGTTTCAGCTGAGGAACAAAGTCATCTGTATGTCCAGGTAATAAGTCAAGAAGTGAATAGACGACACAATATTCATCACCTGGTCCGAAGTAAGCCGAGTTGTGGTGATAAATCATTCCGTCGGTATCTTTTTTGAATGTGGATACTCCAGGCATGGAGGATTTCTCCGTTTTAAACCCGATATCCTGTGAGAATGTGTTTTCTTTCGATGAGACCATCGGGAAGGACCAGCCTTTCGAAGCGGCAAAATCTTCTTGGACGCTTGGGTCATCAGGAGACGTTAGAACGAATTCGCAGCGACTCAATAAATGATGATACACTCCATTCAAGCCATCCGCCCACATGGAACAATAGCGGCAATTCCTTCCCATGTTATGGATGATGATCAACTCATCCTTTTCCTTGAAAAGTTCTTCCAGTGTAACGGTTTCTTCATTAGAAGTTAAAAACAGGTAGTTTTCTACTTTATGTGACGCTTGTTGCTTTCGTAGTTGAGCCAGCTGCTTTTTCTTCTCCATGATTTCAAGCTCTAATGCTTGGATCTCTTTCTTACTTTCTTTCGTGGTCATTTCGTACCCTCCTTGAAATGGTTATACGTATGAGTTCTCTATTGATGGGCGATGTCCTGCTTTTGCCGCTGGGCAGCATAGTAAGAAGGACTTTCGACGCTGCAACAGAAAATGGGGCTTAGCTTAGTCGAAATAACATTATTTTCTATCATAGAGAGCTATTCAATTGCAGAAAACTCAATTTTATTACCCGTCAGGAGGAGAAGTTTCAAATAATGGGGTGGGTGATAAGAACATTAGACCGGATAACGGCGAAATTTTCATTATTAACGGCGAAATTTTGAATATAACGGCGAAATCCCATTTTTAACGGCGAAATCCCAAATATAACGGCGAAACGGTTCAATAGTTCGAATGAACGCTACGCCTACTGTAGGTTCATAATCTATATCCTCTTTTTAATTATTAAATTTTCTGAAAATATATTGACAATTTTCCACAGACACGTTATCTTTTGAGTAGTTAAATATAACACATATTTATACAAACGAATAAATAACGTTATATAAATATATTTTTATATAAGGACAGGGAGGCTGAAATATTGATTTTGCATGAGATTGAAACTGCCAGTCGATCGCAAATGGAACGCCTTCAACTAGAGAGACTGCAACATGTTGCATCGTATGTGTATGAACGTGTCCCTTTTTACCGGGACCAGTTTGACCTTAAAGGTCTGAAGCCCGGGGATGTAAAGTCTTTGGCAGACCTGAAAATGTTACCGCTTACATATAAGAAGGATCTTCGGGATCATTATCCGTTTGGACTATTTGCGGTTAAGCGGGATGAAATGGTAAGGATTCACGCTTCCTCGGGTACGAGCGGAAAGCCGACGGTTGTAGGTTATACCCAGAATGATATTGATATGTGGGGCGGAATCGTTGCCCGGGCGATTGCCATGGCTGGTGGGAAACCAGGGGACGTCCTCCATAATGCATATGGATATGGATTGTTTACAGGCGGATTGGGTATCCATTATGGAAGTGAGAAGCTCGGCATGATCACCGTGCCGGTATCAGGTGGAAACATGTCCCGGCAGATTACATTATTGGAGGACTTTCAGCCGACGGTCATTTGTGGCACGCCGTCATATGTTCTCAATTTAGCAGAGTCAATGGAAGCAGAAGGAAAGGATCCCGCTTCACTTTCCTTGAGATATGGAATATTCGGAGCCGAGCCTTGGTCGGATTCGATGAGAGAGACGTTGGAGGGGAAACTGGATATTAAGGCGTGCGACATTTATGGGTTGAGTGAAATCGTTGGCCCGGGAGTTGCGATGGAATGTCAGGAAGCGCAGGATGGCCTTCATATTGCAGAGGACCATTTCCTGGTGGAAGTCATCCATCCAGATACATTGGAACCGCTGCCGGAGGGTGAAACCGGCGAGCTTGTGTTTACGAGTTTAACGAAGGAAGCCTTTCCAATCATCCGTTACCGAACCGGTGATATCGCTTCGATTCAGCACGGAACATGTTCCTGTGGACGAACAACAGTGAAGATGTCCCGGGTGAAAGGAAGAGTCGATGACATGCTTATCATCAGAGGTGTGAACGTATTTCCATCTGAAATGGAACACTTTCTCCTGCAGGTGAATGAACTCGCTCCCCATTACCAGGTACACCTAAAGAAGCAGGGAGCTCTGGACTTAGTGGAACTGCAGGTGGAAGTCACGGATGAATGCTTTAAAGGCATGTCTAACGATTTACACCACGAGAATATGCGTCATTTGGAGGAAAGAGTGAGGAGCCTGATGAAAGATCGCTGTTACGTTTCCATGGCTGTGAATGTACGAGGCCCGAAAGAGATCCCCCGTTCAGAAGGAAAAGCGATTCGGATTGTGGATTTAAGAGGAGAGGGCATGCTTCAATAATTTTTTTGAGAAAATTAGCTATCACACGATTTATTGATTGCGTATGAACAGTGTGATAAAGGAGGGACTACAATGAGTGACGTATTATCGAATCAGCAGTTGACTGAAGAAGAGCGGATGGCTCATTTTATGAAAAAGATTGAAAAGGATGAAAAGATTGAGGCAGACGATTGGATGCCGGATGAATACCGGAATGCATTGATCAAGCTGATTTCCATGCACGGAATTAGTGAAATCATGGGGGCTCTCCCTGAGAAGGAGTGGGTACCGAAAGCACCTACGCTCAGAAGGAAACTAGGGATCATGGCAAAGGTACAGGACGAGATGGGCCATGGACAGCTCCTGCTTCGTGTAGCAGAAGATCTGATGAAGCCTTATGGAAAAACAAGAGAGCATATTATGCAAGATCTGTTTTCAGGAGATTTAAAGTTTCATAACGTCTTCCATATGGAAGCACCTACCTGGGGAGACGCCGGGCTAATCGGATGGCTTGTGGACGGAGCTGCTATCATCACTCAGACGAATATGCTTCATGCCTCATATGGACCATATGCCAGAGCGTTAAAGCGAATTTGTGCGGAAGAGGTCTTTCACGCCCAGCATGGTGAAGCCATCATTATGGCATTGACAGAAGGAACTCCTGAACAAAAGGCGTTAGTCCAGGATGCAGTAAATCGCTGGTGGGAAGCACTTCTTATGTTCTTTGGGCCGGGTGATGCGAAAACAACAGGATCATCGAAACAGGATATCACAATCAAGTACAACATCCGAACGAAAACAAATGAACAGCTCCGCCAGGACTTCTTCACGAAATATGTACCGAGAATGCTGTCATTAGGATTGACACTTCCAGATGAAACAATGTACTTCGATGAAGAAAATGACTTATGGATCTATAAGCAGCCGGACTGGAGCCGTTTTAAGGAAATCATTCGCAATAATGGGCCGAAATCCAAGGATCGTCTTCGATTAAGAGAAATATCTTACGACAACAACGCTTGGGTTCGAGAAGCGTTAAGCCCCAGTGACCAAGTAAGTTAGAAGGGAATGAAAATCGATGTCTGACAAGGGGAAGAATTTTTATCAGGAATTTGAAGTGTTTAGTAAAAGGTCCGACGGGGCACAGATGCAGCATCAATTCAGTCTGTTAGCTCCGAACCATGAGCTTGCCATGGTAATGGCTCAAGAGAATTTCATGAGAAGAGAGCCTGTTTCGGATATTTGGGTGGT
Organism: uncultured Bacillaceae bacterium; assembly: GCA_963787015.1. Taxonomy (GTDB): domain Bacteria; phylum Bacillota; class Bacilli; order Bacillales; family Bacillaceae_B; genus Rossellomorea. The sequence goes on along the minus strand of CAWBBM010000013.1, from coordinate 396,315 downwards.
AAAACGGTCAGACGTGCGAATGATGACACCAGAGGAAAGAGAAAGTGTTGCACGGCTTGATAATAAAGATTACCGAAATGCAAAAGGGTACGGCTATTTGAAAAAGAAATGGCGACAGTACGAACAGGAAATGCTCGATGAGAAAGAAATCATGTCATGGGGAGAGTTGGTGAAGAAGAAATGAAGGTGAAAAGTCCACAAGACATCCCAAATGCAGATTATAAGGAAGCCTTGCTGAGTCTGCTTTATCAATTGGCCGATGATGATTTCATCCTTGCTTATCGAGGATCTGAATGGCTGGGACTCGCTCCACATATTGAAGAAGATGTTGCGTTTTCGTCCATTAACCAGGACACAATGGGGCACGCCACGATGTTTTATCAGCTCCTGGAAGATCTGGGAGAGGGAGATCAGGACCATCTGGCTCATGGACGGAAATCGTCAGAACGAAGGAATGCCATTCTTCTTGAAGAAGTGAATGGACCCGGTCATTACTTGAGAGAACCTCGCTATGATTGGGCATTTACGGTGGTTCGACATTACTTCTACTGCGTCGCCAAAAAGGTGCGGATTGACGCATTAAAGAATTCTTCCTATGAACCACTTGCCGAAATGGCCGTCAAAATCAATACAGAATTATACTATCATCTGCTTCATTGGAAAACCTGGTTCATTCAACTGATGAATGCAGGTGGCGAAGCAAGAGACCGAATGAATAAGGCGATTGATCGGGTACTGGATGAATTCCATGGTGTTCTTTCCCTGGGGTCAATTGGGAAAGAAATGTCTCTTATGGCTCTTATCGAAGGAGAAGAGAGCATGACGAAGCGTTGGGAGCTTGCCCTTCAACCGGTCTTCCAATCTACTCATCTCGCCTTTCCACCGAAGGTAAGTATGCAAAAGGGGAACGGACGCCTAGGGGAACATACTCCTGATTTAGATACAGCCCTCGCGACATTAAGCGAAGTCTATAACACAAATCCCGCAGCAAGCTGGTAAAGGATGAAGGAAATGACTGCAACGATTTTAGATGTTCTTCAAACGGTGAAAGATCCTGAAATTGACTCCATCAGCATTGTGGACTTAGGTATGGTCAATCGCATCGAACATCAAGAAGATGATCTTATGATTGAACTTCTACCCACTTTTGTTGGCTGTCCTGCATTGGAGATTATTAGAGGAAACGTGGAGAAAACCTGCATAGAAAAGCTTGGGATACAAAGGGTGAGAGTGAAGTTCGTTTATTCTCCGCCATGGACATCGGATAGATTGACCGAGAATGGGCGGGAGAGACTTAAGGAATTCGGCATTGCGCCGCCTCCTCGCCACTTCACCGGAGAAGAGGATTGGGAGATTCTCTGCCCATACTGTGAGTCGCCCTATACCTCCATGGAGAATCTATTCGGCCCGACCGCCTGCAGAAGCATCCTCTACTGCAAACAGTGCCGGAATCCCTTTGAAGCCATGAAGCCGATATCGACGATGATGTAAAAAATCTATTAAACTATTGAAAATTAAAGGAGAGATTTTAATATGGTAAAACTAATCGCATTATACAAGCACCCTGAAAACAAAGAGACATTCGATGAACACTACTTCAATACCCACGCTCCGATCACCTCGAAGATTCCAGGGCTTAAAAAGATGGATGTAACGAAAATCGTCGGATCTCCAATGGGCGGCGAAGGCAAATATTATTTAATGTGCGAAATGTATTATGACAATCATGAAGCATTGAAAGCAGCGATGAAATCCGATGAAGGAAAAGCATCCGGGAAGGATTTAATGGGATTTGCAGCAGAACTCGTCACTCTTATGATCGGCGAAGAAGTGAATGAGTAAAGAGTACGAATATATCGTAGTGAGCGAGAGGGACGGACTTGGTTTCATCGAATTGAATAGACCCAAAGTCCTGAACGCCATCAATCGTCCTATGGTATCTGAATTGGTCCATGCTTTTGAGGCATTTGACCGGAACGACAATGTAAAAGTCATCCTATTATCCGGTAGGGGCAGAGCATTCGCCGCCGGAGCCGATATCGATGAAATGGCAGAGGACGGAGCGATTGATTTAGAGCTCTTGAATCAATTCACCGAATGGGATCGCCTGGCCTGGATTAAGAAGCCGATCATCGGTGCCGTCCAGGGGTTTGCGTTAGGTGGAGGGTTTGAGCTTGCGCTTTGTTGTGATCTCTTATTCGCGACGGAAGATGCGAGCTTCGGTTTTCCGGAAGTGAATCTTGGGGTGATGCCGGGAGCAGGTGGAACACAAAGACTGACAAAGCTGATCGGAAAGTCACGTGCCATGGAGTGGCTGTTATCGGGGGAAATGTTTACAGCAAATCAAGCCCTCGAATGGGGAGTCATCAACCGGACGATTCCGAAAGAGTTATTAATAGAAGAAACAGAGAGATTTGCGAGAAAATTAGCTTCAAAACCTCCACTTTCCCTGCGATTAATCAAGGAATCGGTGCATAAAGCAGTAGATTCCTCGATTTATGAAGGGATGCAATATGAACGCAAGAATTTCTATCTTCTTTTTGCCTCTGAGGATCAGAAAGAAGGTATGAAGGCTTTCGTGGAAAAGCGGAAACCGGATTATAAAGGGAGATAAGGAGGCTTGTGCATGTTCGAGACGATTAATTATGAAGTGAAAAATAACGTAGCGTGGATTACATTGAATCGCCCGGATAAACTGAATGCTTTCATTCGTCAACTCAATCTGGAAATCCAAAAGGCTGTGAAGGACTCTTCTCGAAATGAAGAAGTGAGAGCCATCGTCATCACCGGTGAAGGCAGGGCCTTTTGCTCCGGCCAGGATTTAAGTGAAGTAGATGATTCCATGGACCATGGCGAAGTGCTCCGGAATAATTACGGACCGATGGTGAAAGAAATCGAGCAGTGTGAAAAGCCGGTCATCGCGGCCGTCAATGGTGTAGCGGCAGGAGCAGGATTCAGTCTGGCTCTCGCTTGTGATTTCAGGGTCGTGTCAGAGAAAGCAAGCTTTGTGCAAGCATTCGTCCATGTTGGATTAGTCCCTGACTCAGGAAATCTTTATTATCTATCAAAGATTGTCGGCTACGCAAAAGCGCTCGAGCTTGCGGTGTTTGGAGAAAAGATAAAGGCGATCGACGCAGAAAAGCTGGGCCTTGTCACGAAAATAATCTCACTTGAAGAGTGGCAGGCAGAGACGGCTGCCTTTGCCGAAGGAATCGCCTCCATGCCAACGAAAGCAATCGGCTTGATGAAGCGCTTATTAAAGGGCAGCAGCGATTTATCCTTTAAGGAATACTTAGAAAAAGAAGCCTGTGCCCAGCGGATTGCGGGACAGACAGAAGATCATCGCGAAGGGGTAACAGCCTTTACGGAGAAAAGAAGACCAGTCTTTCACGGAAAATAATTCAATTAAAAAGGAGATGGAGTTATGTCTACAGTAAAAGAGCAAAGCTTTGAAGTCCTTGAAATGAAGAGAGAGCATTATTCATTGGTGATCAACGGTCAGAGAATGGAAAACGGTGCGGGAGAAACCTTTACGACGTACAACCCTGCAACGGGAGAAGCCATTGCTACCGTCTCACTTGCATCCGTAGAAGATGCTGAAAAAGCGGTAGAAGCAGCAAGGAACGCGTTTGACCACGGTAAATGGAAGAAGTTCCCGATCAATAAACGTTCCCGCGTGCTGAACAAAATTGCAGGCATTATGAGGTCCCGTTTCAATGAACTGGTTTCTCTTGAGATCATGGACAGCGGTAAATCGTTATCGGCTGCACAGGGTCAAGTCATGCAAGCTATTGAAGACTTTGAATTTTATGCAGGAGCAATCGTGGGTCACCGCGGAACCGTTAATAACGTCCCGGGGCAATTCACGAACGTAGCAGAGAAAGAGCCTGTGGGTGTATGCGCCCAGATCATTCCGTGGAATTATCCATTGATGATGGCAGCGTGGAAGATCGCCCCTGCGATTGCTGCAGGCTGCTCGGTTGTCGTAAAACCAGCTACACTTACACCTCTGACTGCGATTGTTCTTGGTGAAATTTGTATCGAAGCAGGCGTTCCTGAAGGAGTTGTCAACATCATCCCAGGTGCAGGTTCATCTGTCGGGAATTACTTGGTAGAGCATAAAAAGGTTGATAAAGTAGCTTTCACAGGTTCTACTCCTATCGGTAAAAACATTATGGAAAAAGCTTCTCAAACCTTAAAAAGGGTCACGCTCGAATTAGGCGGGAAATCCCCTAACCTCGTATTTGAAGATGCCGATGTGGATGCAGCGGTGGACGGTTCCCTATTCGGAATCTTCTATAATACAGGTCAATCATGTGAAGCGCGCTCCAGGCTATATGTCCATGAAGATATCTATGATGAGTTCATGGATAAATTCGTGGAGAAGACCAAGAAGCTGAAACTTGCCGATCCACACGATAAGGGAACTCATATCGGGGCGATCATCAATCAGGATCAGCTGGATACGATCGACGGCTATGTTCAATCTGCTAAAGAAGAGGGAGCAACGATCCTTGCCGGGGGAAGTCAGGCAAAAGTAGAAGGCTTCGAAAAGGGTTACTGGTATGAGCCGACCATCATTACGGATGTAAACCATGATATGAAGGTAGTGAAGGAAGAAATCTTCGGGCCTGTTGTGGTTGTGATGAAGTTCAAGGATGAAAAAGAAGCGATCAAAATGGCCAATGATAGCGAATTCGGACTCGGATCGGCTGTGTGGACTCAAAACCATGGTCGTGCGACAAGAGTATCGAAAGCGATCCAGGCAGGAATCGTGATGGTGAACTGTCCGTTCTCCGCTTTCCCTGGTACTCCATTCGGAGGCTATAAGCAATCAGGATTCGGCAGGGAACTTTGCGTTGAAACCCTTGATCTTTATACAGAAACGAAGAGTATCATATCTTACTTTGGAAACCGTCCGTTAAATCCATTTGGAGTATAAGTTGACATAATCAAGCAGGGGGTTGTCCTATCAGGGTCAACCCCTTATTGCAAGAAAGGGGAAAACAAATATGACGCAGCATATCGTTGTCGTTGGTTCCGGTGTAATGGGAAGAGGAATCGCCTATGTAAGTGCAACAGGGGGCTTCCGGACAACACTGGTGGATATTAAACAAGAGCAGTTGGATCATGCGAGAAATGAGATTGGGCTTATTTTTCAAAAAGGAATTGACAGAAATAAGCTCACACAGCAGCAGTACGTAGAAGCAAAGGAGCTTATGAGCTATTCAACGAATCTATCGATTGCCGTCCAGGATGCGGATGTGGTCATCGAAGCCGTTCCGGAAAAAACGGATATTAAGCGTGGGGTATTTGAAGTGCTGGATGCCCATGCTCCTCAATATTGCTATCTGGCAACGAACACCTCTACCATGAGTCCGACCGAAATTGGCTCCTTTACGAAACGACCTGAAAAAGTGATCGCCATGCACTTTTTCAATCCTGTACATAAGATGCCACTGGTTGAAATCGTGAAGGGGTTGGAGACAAGCGATGAAACCACCGAGGTCATTCAGCGGATTGCGGGGATGATGGGGAAAGAGACGGTTGTCATCAATGAGTTCCCCGGTTTTGTCACGAGCAGGATCAGCGCCCTCGTAGGAAACGAAGCCTTTTACATGTTACAGGAAGGGCTGGGCTCTGCTGAAGAGATCGATAAAGCGATTAAACTTGGGCTCAACTACCCAATGGGTCCCTTTGAATTGGGAGATTTAGTCGGTTTGGATACGCGATTGAATAATCTTAAATATCTTCATGAAAAGCTCGGTGAAAAGTATCGCCCGGCACCTTTGTTAGAGAAATACGTGAAGGCTGGACGTCTGGGGAGAAAAACAGGTAAAGGTGTATATGACTATACTAAGCTAAAAGAAAAGGAGCATCAGTCATGAGAGAGGTTGTCATTGTCGATGCCGTCCGGACGCCAATCGGGAAATACAAAGGTTCCTTGAAAGAGGTGCGTCCAGATGACCTTGGTGCACATGTCATTAAAGCCTTAGTGGAACGGAACCCTCTTGTTCCCGTGGATACTATCGAGGAAGTGGTTCTTGGAAATGCAAACGGGGCCGGGGAGGACAACCGGAATGTAGCCCGGATGTCCACACTCCTTGCCGGCCTGCCAGTTGAAGTCGGGGCGACCACCATCAATAGGCTATGCGGTTCCGGTCTCGATGCTGTGAATTATGCGGCCAGGGCCATTTTAGCGGATGAGGGGGATGTCTTCATAGCAGGGGGTACCGAGAGCATGACGAGGGCTCCGTACGTTATGGCAAAGCCTTCAAAGGATTTCCCAAGGGGTAATATGGAAATGTTTGATACGACGATCGGCTGGCGATTCGTCAATTCCCGTCTAAAGGAAAAATACGGGACCGATTCCATGCCGGAAACCGCTGAAAACGTGGCGAAGCAGTTCGGTATCTCGAGGGAAGAACAGGATCATTTTGCCTACTGGAGTCAAATGAAAGCAAAGCGCGCCATAGATGAAGACAGGTTTAAAGAAGAAATCGTTCCCGTCGAATTGCGGGATCGAAAAGGGAATATCTCTACATTCCAAATCGATGAACATCCAAGACCCGAAACGAACAATGAGAAATTACAGAAGTTGAAGCCATTATTCCAGGGAGGTACCGTGACGGCAGGAAATGCCTCCGGTGTCAACGATGGTGCCTCGGCACTTTTACTGATGAGCAGGGAGAAGGCGGAAGAGTTAGGCGTTACACCACTCGCCCGCTACGTCACTTCTGCGACTTCGGGACTTGAACCTTCTGTGATGGGCTTGGGGCCGATCTATGCGACGCAGAAGATATTAAAGCGAACAGGTCTTGCCCTTGAACAAATTGGCTTAGTGGAGTTAAATGAAGCCTTTGCGGCACAGTCCATTGCCTGCATCCGTGAGCTTGGTCTGAATGAGGAAATCGTCAACGTCAATGGAGGAGCGATTGCCTTTGGTCACCCATTGGGCGCAAGTGGTGCCCGTATCCTTACCACCCTTATATATGAAATGAAAAAAAGGAAGGTAAGATACGGACTGTCCACCATGTGTATCGGAGTCGGCCAAGGAATTGCTACGCTCGTAGAGAATATTGAAGCTTAATACCCGGGCCCTGTTTTTTGCAGGGCTCATTTGGTGATTAGAAAATATCTATTATAGAAAAGATAGAAACGAGGTGAGCAAAATGGAGTTTGAAATCATAACAAGAGAAAGTGAATCTCCCTGTCTCGTAGTGGCTGATGAGGATAACGGCAGATTTATGGTCAGGAAGGCAGATGCAAGCGGGGAAGTGTTTAACAGCCAGGAAGAGCTTGTGAATTGGATTGAGGCGAACTGGTCCCAGGAAATGATCGTTAATACATATGCTTTTGTGAAGATGCTGGAGATGTTGAGGGTGTATCATTAAAGGGTCAGGCTTATGAAAGGGAGCCTGCTCTTTTTTATTCTGCATTTTATACGGAGTATGTAAAACGAGTATATTCATTTATTTTCACGGATCATTTATGCTATTATATTAACTAAACGTAAAATTAACGTCATGAAAAAAAGGGATAGTACAAAAGGAGAGCCAACGATGAATACAAGATCAATGATCTTTACACTATATGGGGACTACATTCGACATTATGGAAATAAAATATGGATCGGCAGTTTGATTCGCCTCCTGAATGAATTCGGTCACAATGATCAAGCGGTTCGTGCCGCAATTTCACGAATGAATAAGCAGGGGTGGGTCCAGGCAGAGAAACAAGGAAACAAAAGCTACTACTCCCTGACGGAACGGGGCGTTACACGAATGGAAGAAGCAGCGAACAGAATCTTCAAGCTGAAGCCCGAACAATGGGACGGCAAATGGAGAATTCTCATGTACTCGATTCCTGAAGAAATCAGGAGCATTCGTGATGAACTGAGAAAAGAACTGGTTTGGAGCGGATTTGGGACCCTTTCAACGAGTACGTGGATTTCGCCCAACAATCTTGAAAAACAAGTACAATCCCTGATTGGAAAATACAATATTAAAGAATACGTTGATTTCTTCATTGCCGAATACAAAGGTCCGAATGAAAATCATAGGTTGATTGAAAAAAGCTGGGACTTGACCGAAATCAATGACCGGTATCAGGAGTTCATTTCTCACTACAGTCAACAATATATGATCGATAAAAGCAAGATTGGAAAGGGACAGATGAGCGATGCCGAATGTTTCGTAGAAAGAACGAAGCTCGTCCACGAATACCGGAAGTTCCTCTTCGTTGATCCAGGCTTGCCGGAAGAGCTCCTCCCTGAGAAATGGCTGGGAGCACACGCAGCCTCCCTGTTCGGAGAATACTACAAAGAACTCGCGGAACCCGCCTCCCGCTTCTTCGAAAGTGTATTCGAAGACGGCAACGAACTGAAAAACAAAGACCTGAGCTATAATGTGATGACACATCCATTACTGCTAGATTGATCAAAACCACTTGCCGGTTCGGCAAGTGGTTTTTTTGAGGGACGGACCTCTATTTTTTCAGTAAATAAGAAACCCCTAATAATACCGCTCCTGAAATGAAAGAAGCTCCAGGTGGAAAAATGAAAGAAGGTCCAAGGTCAGGGAGGAAGTAAGTGGAGCAAATAATGATTCCCATTGAAAGCATTCCCATAGTACCAGCTTTGATCGAATCTTTCACAGTGGTTTGTTTCTCCTTGAATAATGAGTTGTTAATAATGGAGAAGATGATCCTCACCCCAATTAAACTAGTGAAAACGATAATGAATGCGATGATTCCGTAAGTGACAGGAAATATTTCACTACTAATCTCTATAAACCATGGACCTATCAATAAAACGAGTCCACGGATAATTAGCAAGTACCCTACCAAATTCAAGGACAGCGATAAAATAAAGCGGGCAACGCTCCTCTTCTTTTCATTAGGGAGCTGTTCGATGATTTCATCGGCATAAGCTTTAGGATTATCGCCTAAAACCATTCGTGCCGTTTTCCCCTCTTGCTGTCCCTCAATGATGTGGTCAAGGATTTCCATAAGAATTTCCTCGGTCTGCTGTTCAGATAAAGAAAGCTGAAGGCGCATGTATATGAGAAAATCAGAGTAATATTTCTCGTTTTCTTCGGATAATTCTTCCCTCTTTTGATTGTTTAGTGCAATTAACTGCTTGGCTTCAATCATCATTCTTCCCCCTTTTTAAAAGTGTAGTGACCGGTGAGACGATTTGCTCCCATTCCTGTGATATCTCATAAAGTGCCGAATGCCCTTCTTCCGTTAAATAATAGTATTTGCGGTTAGGTCCGGAATCCGATGGCTGCATTTCCCCACGGATTAAATTATTTTTCTGGAGTCGTAACAGCACCGGATAAATAGTCCCCTCGCTGACGTTTTGTAAACCGGAAGACTGCAATTTTTTAGAAAGTTCATATCCGTAGACAGGCTCATTTTCAATCACAGAAAGAACACAACCATCTAATATCCCCTTTAATAACTGACTGCGGATAGACATGTGACGCCTCCTATATGGGTATATTGCAAAACAAGGTACTGGGATAAAAAGTTAACTACCTTGTATAGCAAAGTAGTTAATTCCAGAATATGTGTTTAGGGATAAATTGTCAACCTTAAATTCAAATGTTTTGAAATGAATACAATGCTTGTCTAACAATTCTAAAAAGTATAACATTAATTTAACGAAGGGGGTTTTTTAAAATGAATAACTTAACGAACGTATTACATATAAAACATCCAATCATTCAAGGCGGTATGGGAAACATCAGTAATGCACAGTTGACGGCGGCGATTTCGGAGGCAGGGGCAATGGGCACGATCGGAGTCGGTACGATGAGCGTGGAAGAAGTGGAAAAGATCATCGTTGAAACAAAAATGGGGACCAGCAAGCCTTTCGCTTTAAACATCCCGGTTTCCATCACTCCCCACCTGAAGGACATGATCCGGCTGGTAGTGACTCACGGGATCCCGGTCGTTTCTTTATCAGCAGGAAATCCATCCCCGCTCATTCCATATTTCCACGAACATAATGTAAAGGTGATCTGTGTGGTTGCCTCAAAAAAACAAGGGAAAAAAGCAGAGGAGGCAGGAGCAGATGTCATCGTTGCAGAAGGATATGAAGCAGCCGGCATCAATTCCAATCTTGAGACGACGACACTTGCCCTCATCCCACAGCTTGTCGATACGGTCAGCATCCCAGTCGTGGCGGCAGGAGGGATCGGTGATGGACGGGGACTTGCTTCCATGCTAGCTCTTGGCGCAAGTGGAGTGCAGATGGGGACACGGTTCATTGCGACTGAGGAAGCCCCTTTTCATGCAAACTACAAATCTACATTAGTGGACGCAAAGGACGACAGCACGGTCATCGTCGGCCGTTCTATGGGGAAGGTGAGACGGGTCATGAAGACCCCGTATGCAGCCAAATTGATTCAAAAAGAACAAGAGGGAGTGGCTCTTGATGAGTTCAGTCACATGACCTCTGAGGACTATCATAGGGTAGGGGCGCTTGAAGGGAAACTGGATCAAGGCTTCATTAATGGTGGCCAGGTGTCTGGTCTAGTGTCGGATATTCCGACGGTAAAGGAATTGGTAGAGAGAATGATGAAAGAAACCACAGACATTTTTAGAAGACTTTCCGAAAATAGTGTTGAGTCTTAATAGAGTGTCGTTTTGAAGCGTTTGTCCCTTAGTAGGGAGGGCGCTTTTTTTATAGCTTTCACAAATGGGCACAACTTTAAAGAAGTGTAGAAACTATAGCACGAAACCTTTAATTGAAGAGAAATCTATATTGGTTTTTAAGATCTTGATCTCTATGTCGCTCCAAATGTGTTTATGCGGATAAAATATGACACGGGCATATCTCTCAATCTTCTTCAAAGCCCATTCCAATCACATCCACACACCAATCATTTTCCCTATTCCCCTGGATATACAGTCGAAGACCGACTATACTAATATTAATTTTTAAATTTTCGGAATATTATTGACTATTTTGTGACAAGAGTGATAATATAACGTTGTATTTACGTTGATTGTTATTTTTATCATACATGGATTTGCTAGTCTTGTAGACTACTCATCATACATTAGGAAAAGAAAAAGGGGGATTTCTGTGAAGAAGAAGAGTTTATTACTTGTTGTCATCTCGATGCTATGTGGAATGCTGGTTCTATCAGGTTGTGGTAGTGATAAGAGTTCTGGTGGTGGAGATGGTGAAAAGCAATATGTCATCGGGGTAACACAGATTGTCGAACATCCATCATTAGATGCGGCGTTTGAAGGATTTAAGAAGGCTTTGGATGAAAACGGTTTCAAGGAAGGCGAAAACGTCAAATATGATGTTCAAATCGCACAAGGAGATCAAAGTAATTCACAAAGTGCTGCTAAGAACTTTGTTGGAGACGGTGTCGACCTCATCTTTGCTAACTCAACCCCAAGTGCACAACACGCACTGAATGCAACGAAAGATATTCCTATCGTCTTTACTTCAGTTACTGATCCTGTTGGAGCCGAATTGGTTAAGTCATTTGACGAACCAGGTGAAAACATTACAGGAACGACGGATACTCATCCCGAAGCGATTTCAAAGACGATCCATTTTATAACGGATGAAATGAAAGCGAAGAAAATCGGGGTTGTTTATAACTCAGGTGAACAAAATGCTGTCGTGCAAGTAGCTGAAGTGAATAAGCTTGCAGAAGAAAATGGTGTGGATGTGGTAGAAGCTACAGTTTCAACGTCAGCTGATGTTAAACAGGCGACTGAATCCTTGGTTGGAAGAGTCGATGTCATATACATCCCGAAAGATAATACAGTTGTTTCAGCACTTGAATCAGTCATCACAGTGGCGAATGAAAAGGATATTCCTCTTTTTGTAGGAGAATTGGATTCATTGAAAAAAGGTGCGATTGCAGCAAGTGGATTCAACTATGAAGATCTTGGCTATCAAACTGGGTTAATGGCAGTGAAGATTTTAAAAGGAGAGAAAAAACCTTCTGAAATCCCTGTGCAGGCTCCGGAAAACTTCGAGTTGATGTTCAATAAGGCAGCAGCTGAAGAACAAGGAGTGGAAGTGCAAGAAGCCTGGTCTGACCTTGGGAAGTTTATAGAAGAAAAATAGGAAGGGATGATGATTCGTGCCAACAGCAATATTTGCATCCTTTGAATCTGGAATCATTTACGCTATTATGGCCCTCGGAGTCTACCTGTCCTTCCGGATATTGGATTTTCCTGATTTAACAGTCGATGGTAGCTTCGTAACCGGGGCCGCTGTGGCTGCAACCATGATTGTCAGTGGCGTAAACCCGATTTTCGCAACGATTACTGCGATTGTGATTGGATTTGTCGCAGGGTGCATAACAGGATTACTTCATACGTTTGGTAAAATCAATGCTTTATTATCCGGGATATTAATGATGATCGCCCTATATTCCATCAATCTCAGGATCATGGGAAGATCGAATGTCCCCTTGCTTAGTCAGGACACTGCGTTTACAGGAGTAGAAAGTTTTTGGTCACCTCTGGGAATCGATGCTGCCCTTAATAAATTGTGGGTTGCCGTTGGACTCGGGGAACCTGTTCCGGGAACGTGGAGCATTTTATTTATCATGACGATCATTACGCTTGTAATCAAGTTTTTGACAGACGGTTTTTTGAAAACGGAAATAGGATTGGCTTTAAGGGCGACGGGGGATAATCAGCGAATGATTCGCAGCTTCTCGGCCAATACCAATTTGATGATCATTCTTGGTTTAGGGATATCGAATGGAATGGTAGCACTATCAGGAGCTTTGATTGCCCAGTACAGCCGATTTGCTGATGTCGGAATGGGGATCGGGATGATCATCATCGGGCTTGCTTCGGTTATCATCGGGGAGGCGATATTCGGAACCAAGACGATCGCCCGTACGACGCTCGCTGTAATCGGCGGAGCGATTATCTATCGATTGGTCGTATCCATGGCTCTTCGTGTCGATTTCCTTGAAACAGGTGATATGAAGCTGATTACGGCAACAATCGTCATTCTTGCCCTCGTTATGCCTAAGGTGATGGATCGCTATAAGGATAAGAAACGAAAGGCTCAACGAATGGCAGAACGCGTTAACAGAGCCACGATTGCGGATGGAAAGGGTGAGAGCGGTGTTACAGTTAAATCGAATTCATAAGGTGTTTAATGAGGGGACACCCGATGAAAAAATAGCCCTTGATGATACCCAACTCTCACTGAAACCAGGAGACTTCGTCACGGTCATCGGAAGCAATGGAGCGGGGAAATCCACATTGATGAACATTGTTTCAGGGGTACTGTTACCTGACATCGGGAATGTGTTAATTGATGATCACGACGTGTCCAAAGTTTCTGAGTATAAACGCTCTAAGCTGATTGGCCGTGTGTTCCAGGATCCTATGGCAGGGACGGCCCCTTCCATGACGATCGAAGAAAACCTTGCCATGGCGTATTCACGGAACCGGACAAGAACCTTTAAACTGGGTGTCACCAAAAAACGGAAAGCGTTCTTTAAAGAAGTTCTTGAAACCCTTCACCTGGGACTTGAAAACCGTTTGAATGCAAAGGTTGGATTGTTATCGGGCGGAGAACGGCAGGCTCTTTCCCTCTTGATGGCAACGTTCACTGAACCGTCGATCCTGTTGCTGGATGAGCATACGGCAGCGCTGGATCCAGCCAGGGCAGATCTCATTACCAACCTGACAAAAGAGATTGTCAAGAAGTATAAGCTCACCACGTTGATGGTCACCCATAATATGCAGCAGGCGCTGGACCTTGGAAATCGTTTGATTATGATGGATAAGGGCCAGATCATTCTGGAAGTGAATGAAGAAGAGAAGAAACACCTTACCGTTGAAGGGTTATTGCATGAATTCCAGCGGATTCGCGGAAGTAAATTGGCTAGTGACCGGGCACTTCTCTCATAGAGTAGATAAAAGAAGAAACAACCTTCAGTAAAAAGCAACGGGACTTTGGTTCCGTTGTTTTTTATTTGGGTGGGTATGTTGGGAGGGCTGTCATCTAGCTCCAATGGCTCTGGGCAAGCCGCCTCCACTTTTGCTGGAGGTCCGTCCCCCTGCATAACTTATATTAATATAATATTTTAAATATTGTAACAATTTATTGACTATTCATAAAACAAAATGTTATTATATCGTTGAATTAACGTTATATAAAAATGTATGATTTGTTCGTTTGAAGGGGGGAAGTAATGAAGCCTGGATTAGTAGAAGGACATATGGCCGTCGTAACGACTGAAGTAACCCCCAGTATGTATGCCCAATTCGAAGGAAGCGTTGTGCACCCAGTATATTCAACGGTCTCGATGGTTTATCACATGGAGTGGGCCTCAAGGAAAATCATCCTCCCCTATTTGGAAGATCATGAAGAAGGTATGGGCGCCAAAGTGAATGTGGAGCATATGGCTCCGGCGAAAAAGGGTTCCTTTCTGGAAATTAAAGCGAATGTGATTAAATATGAACGAAACGTCATCGTAACCGAAGTGACTGTCCGGGATAGAGAGAGTGACAGACTTATTGGAAAAGGTGAAGTGAAACAAGTGGTTCTATCTAAAGATAAAATTAAAGAAAGAATAAAAGAGAACTAGTTTTATACACTTCTTAAAAAAGAAGGGCTAAAGGAGGAAGCGAATTGGCTAACGCATCGACAAAACTGAAAGCGTTTACAAAAGATGAGCTTGCAGGGGGAAATGACATGGATATGTTTCAAAAAATACAAAATCATGAGCAGGTAGTATTCTGCAACGATGAAGAAACAGGGCTCAAAGCCATCATTGCCATACATAATACCACTCTTGGTCCTGCTCTAGGCGGGTGTCGGATGAGACCTTATGCATCAGTGGATGAAGCATTGGAGGATGTCCTGCGCCTATCCAAAGGCATGACCTATAAATGTGCCGCGGCTGACGTGGACTTTGGTGGAGGAAAAGCGGTCATTATCGGTGATCCTGAAAAAGATAGACATCCAGAGCTATTTCGTGCGTTTGGCCAATTTGTTGAATCCCTGAACGGGCGCTTCTACACAGGAACAGACATGGGCACCACGCCTGAAGATTTCGTTTATGCATTAAAAGAAACAAATTGTATCGTAGGCGTTAATGAAGAGTACGGAGGAAGCGGGGATTCATCCATCCCGACCGCCATGGGAGTCCTCTATGGCTTACAAGCTACAAATCAAAACGTCTGGGGCAGAAAGGACCTTCATGGCAAAAGCTATGCTATTCAAGGCTTGGGAAAAGTAGGTTTTAAAGTAGCTGAGCGTCTGTTGGAAGAAGGGGCAGACCTTTATGTAACGGATATCAGTCAGAAATCAATCGATCAGCTGGTTGCAAAGGCGAAAAGCATGGGAGCGGCCATCAAGGTCGTATCAGGAGATGAGATCTACTCAGTTGATGCGGATGTCTTCGTCCCTTGTGCCATCGGAGGAATCATTAATGATCACACAGTCGATCAGCTGAGAGTAAAAGCGGTTGTAGGATCTGCCAACAACCAGCTATTGGATCTATCTCATGGTATGAAGCTTCATGAAAAAGGGATTCTCTATGCACCTGATTACATCGTCAATGCAGGCGGATTGATCCAGGTAGCCGACGAATTGTATGAACCGAATAAAGAACGGGTACTTCAAAAGACAAGTGCCATCTATAATAGCCTTCAGAATATTTATCTGGAATCAGAAAATCAGCACATGACCACGGTCGAAGCGGCCAATCGTTTCTGTGAAGATCGGATTCACTCACGTACGAGAAGAAACAGCTTTTTCTCTCATGCGAAGCGTCCGAAATGGTCGGTTAGGACATAGGAACCGGAAGCGTGAATGCCATTTTCAATGAATAAAATGTTGAGTGCTTTGAGTGAGGATTGGCATTGTTCACAATTTGGCGCAATGAACGTTGAAAGTGGCCCGATAAAAGGCGAAAGTGGCCCAATGAACGTTGAAAGTGGCCCGATAAAAGGCGAAAGTGGCCCAATGAACGTTGAAAGTGGCCCAATAAAAGGTGAAAGTGGCCCAATCAGCAGTGGAAGTTCCGCAACAAACATCAAAAGTTCCGCAACAAACATCAAAAGTTCCGCAACCAACACCAAAAGACACCTAAGCTTCAACGTTTTCATCCATAAACCAAATGGATGAGCTCTTTCAACCATCTTGCCTTTTCAATTTCACGAGTGACACGTCTCAAAAATCAACTCAGTTTTCAATATAAATAGAAAGAAACCAAATCAGAAATGCAAAGAACCGACAAAAATGCACCACAAGAGGTGATGAAATGATCGAGGAATATGAATTGGTCCAAGTCATGGATCAACAAGGTGAACTACTTCAAAGCGAGTTTGAAAAGGATATTTCAGAAGACTTAGCCCGTACGTTTTATCGTCATTTGATCCGGATCCGTACCTTTGACCGCAAAGCGGTAAGTTTACAGCGGCAGGGGCGTATCGGAACATACGCACCATTTGAAGGACAGGAAGCTTCCCAGGTAGGGAGTGCCCTTGCATTACAAGAAAAGGATTGGTTATTCCCATCCTACAGGGATCATGGAGCAACGATGACATTTGGCCATTCCCTGCTTCATATACTTCTCTTCTGGAAAGGTCGTAATGAAGGGTGTGTGCCTCCTGAGGGAATGAATATTTTTACCCCCGGTATTCCGATCGCAACCCAGCTACCACATGCGGTTGGTGCCGCTTATGCGGAGAAGAAAAAAGGAACCCGGAATGCAGCGATTGTGTATTTTGGAGACGGCGCGACTTCTGAAGGGGACTTTCATGAAGGGTTAAACATTGCAAGTGTGTGGGAGGCGCCGGTTGTTTTCTTCAACCAGAATAACCAGTTTGCGATTTCCGTCCCCATGCACAAGCAAATGAAAACGAAAACCATTGCCCAGAAGGCCCTTGCCTATGACATTCCAAGCGTACGAATTGATGGAAATGATATTTTTGCCGTTTATTTTGAAACGTTAAAAGCGTTGGAGAGAGCTCGGAACGGGGACGGACCCACCTTGATTGAATCTGTGACATGGAGATACGGCGCCCATACAACTGCCGATGATCCGACGAAGTATCGTGATCAGCAAGAAAGTGAGTCCCGACGTATGGAGAATGATCCCGTCGACCGCTTAACGAAATTCATGAAGCAAAGAGGCTGGCTTGATGAAGAGTGGGTGAATTCTGTCCAAGAGGAATTTGAGAAGGAAGTGGACCTTGCTGTCGAAGAGTTAGAATCATATCCTGCAGCAGACCCGAGTGTGATCTTTGATTATGTGTTTGAGACTCCGACATGGACGATCCAGGAACAAAAAGAAAAGCTCCTTGAGCGATTGAGAGGTGAATAGGATGAGCACCTTAACGAAAATGAAGACCCTGACGATGGTTCAAGCCATTACTGACGCGATGAGAGTGATGCTTGCGGAGAGTGATGACGTCCTGTTGATGGGGGAAGATATTGGCATGAACGGGGGTGTGTTCCGGGCGACTGACGGACTGCAGCAGGAATTTGGGGAAGACCGGGTCATAGATACCCCGTTAAGTGAGGCTGGTTTCATCGGAGCGGCCATCGGGATGGGATTGAACGGTTTTCGTACGGTGGCAGAGGTACAATTTTTAGGGTTCATCTATCCGGCGTACGAGCAAATTATGACCCATGCATCCAGAATACGATCCCGTACCCTTGGACATTTTACCTGTCCGCTGGTCATCAGGGCTCCTTATGGCGCTGGAGTCAGGGCACCGGAAATTCATTCCGATAGCACAGAAGCGCTTTTCACTCATATGCCGGGGATCAAGGTGGTTTGTCCCTCAACACCCTATGATGCAAAGGGACTCCTGATTGCTGCCATTGAGGACCCGGATCCCGTATTATTCCTGGAACCTATGAGATGTTATCGATCTTCCAAAGAAGAAGTGCCGGAAGAAAAGTACGTCGTGGAAATCGGGAAGGGCAAGGTGGTTAAAGAGGGCGAGGATGTCACGATCATTGCGTGGGGAGCGATGGTGAAGGTTGCTGAGGACGCTGCGAAAGAAGCAGGGGACAAAGGCATTTCCTGCGAGGTTCTGGATCTTAGAACCCTTTATCCCCTAGATAAGGATCTCATTTCAAGCTCTGTCCAGAAAACGGGGAGAACCGTGGTGGTCCATGAAGCTCATGCCACTGGTGGAGTCGGAAATGATGTGCTTGCGATCATCAATGATACGTCCTTTTTATATCAGAAAGCGCCTACTGAGCGCGTAACAGGATTTGATACACCTGTCCCGTATTTCGGATTTGAAGATTTCTATTTGCCTGACAGTAAACGTGTACTTGATGCAGTCGAGAAAGTGGCACGCTATTAGACAAGGAGGGAGTCCATGGAAGTTAAGCTTCATGATATTGGGGAAGGAATGACTGAAGCCAATATCAATCACTTTCTTGTGGAAGTGGGAGATGTCGTGAGAGCGGATCAACCATTGGTGGAAGTACAAACAGATAAAATGACGGCGGAGATTCCGGCACCATTTTCTGGGGTGGTCAAGGAATTTACGGTTAGGGAAGGGGAGACGATTCCAGTCGGGTCAACGGTTCTGTTGATGGAAAGAGAGGATGGGGGTGGAGGTAAACGTGTCGTTCCAAAAGCGCCCCAGGTTTTGAAGAAAAAACGGATACTGGCATCCCCGTATACGCGGAAAATAGCAAGGGAAAAAGGTATCAATATAGAAGAAGTGGTTGGATCAGGAGTAGGAGGAAGGATCCTTGATGAGGATGTATTCCTTTATATGAAAGGAGAAAGCGGGGCTGCTCCGATCAGGGAGGAAAAGCCTGAACCTCTCGCTCCTATAGCAACATTAAAGGAGCAGGATACCATCCCTTTCCGGGGCAGACGCAAACAGATTGCATCCAAAATGTCACAGTCATTAAAGACGATACCCCATTGTACCCATTTTGAAGAAATCGATGTTACGAATCTATTAGCCTGGAAAGATACCATGAAAGCGAGCGGTGGGTCCATTTCAATAGGAGCTTATTTTATCAAAGCCCTTTCGGTTTGTTTAAAAGAGTTTCCAATCTTTAATGCCAGGCTCAATGAAAAGGAAGAGTGTGTCGAGCTTCAGTCCCATCACAATATCGGCATCGCGGTCGACACGGACGAAGGATTGATTGTTCCTGTTATTAAACAGGTTGAACGAAAAACGATGAAGGACTTACATGAGGAAATGAAGGAACTGACCGTCAAAGCACAAGAGGCCAAGCTGACGATGAACGAAATCAAAGGTGGAACCTTCACGGTGAGTAACGTCGGGCCATTGGGCGGTTCGATCGGAGCCACTCCAATCATCAACGAACCGGAAGTGGCCCTCGTCGCTTTCCATAAAACGAAGAAGCGCCCGATGGTGAATGAAAAAGATGAAATCGTCGTCCGGTCCATGATGAATGTGTCCATGTCCTTTGATCATAGAGTGGCAGATGGCGGAACGGCGGTGAGGTTTACGAATCGATTACGGGATCTGATCGAAGAGCCTCAATCTATGCTTCTGGAGTTGATGTAAATGGTAGTGGGAGAGATCACGGAAGAGAAAGACATTATCGTCATCGGGGGAGGTCCCGGGGGCTATCACGCAGCCATTAGGGCCGCAAGTCTCGGGAGACAGGTGACATTGATCGAACGGGAGGACCTGGGCGGGACCTGTTTAAATAAAGGATGCATTCCGTCGAAGGTATTCACCCATTTTGCCCAGGAGTTGAAAAAGACAAAGCATCTGAAGGAAATGGGGATGCAGTTCGGGGGATTAGAAACCAATCTTTCCTCTCTTCAACAGTATAAAAATAAAAAGATCACCCAGCTTCGCTCAGGGGTGGAATCTCTTTGTAAAGCGAATCAAGTTGAAATCATAAAGGGGTCGGCATCCTTCCTTTCAGAATCACGTGTTGGAGTTGAAAACGGTCATGAATTTACCCTTTTAAATTTTAAAGAAGCGATTGTGGCAACAGGAGGGGATTTTCATTATCAGGATGAAATCGAGTTTGATGATGCCTGTGTTCTTAAAGAAAGAGACGTTTATCGGCTGGAGGAGGTCCCTGAGGAACTGATTGTTTACGGTACAGATTATATTTCATTGGAGATTGCGTCGGTTTTCTCAATTATTGGGAGTCGTGTCACGCTACTCTTGAGCGAGGAATTTGCATTTGACTCCGCCATTACTAAAGAACTGTTCAGACAGTTGAAAAAGCAGAAAATCAATGTCATCAAGAATTCCATCCTGCGGTCTGCCGGTGAAAGGGACGGACACGTCATCGTGAATCTGGAGAAAGAAACTGGCGAAACGGTTTCAATCGAAGGCTCGCACTTTGTCGTGAGCGGACAAGTAAAACCAAACCTTACAGACATAGGCCTTGATCGCCTCCGTGTTGAATTGACGGAAGAGGGATATATCCAAACAGATCGAGAGGGACGGACCTCCATTCCGCATATATGGGCGATTGGGGACGCGACGGAAGGTCCGTCCCTCGCAGTGAAGGCAATCAAGCAGGGGAAGGTAGCAGCGGAGGCAATGGCGGGGCTTCGAGTGGAAGTGGATTTGCAGTTTGTTCCGATGGTGGTGCAGATGAGTCCGCCGATTGCGTATGCAGGGATGACGGAGGAAGAAGCAAGGGCTGAAGGTTATTCGGTTGCAGTGAGTGAGAACCCTGTGAGAGGAAATGGATACGCTCAGCTGATTGATGAAAAGGATGGATTCGTGAAAGTCGTGTCAGACAGTGAAACGGATTTGATTCTTGGCATTCATATCATTGGGATGGGGGCAGCGGAGCTCATCACCTCAGGCGTACTTGGCCTGGAAATGGCAGCGAGAGATGAGGACTTTCGTTTTCCACTGTATCCTCATCCCAGTATGAACGAAAGTCTACTCGAAGCGGTCGAAGGATTAAAGGGAGACGCGGTGCACATGCCTCCCCGAACAAAGGAGCCCGCGAGGTAAAATAAGGGACGCGCTTTTACACAGAGAAGCGTTTAAGCTTTACTAGCCGCTCTTGAGAAGTTCTAAGAAACTATTTAATATAATATTCAGAATATACTAACGTTTATGGAGGGGTTAAGATGCAAGAGAATGTCGCAAAGAAGCAGAAAAAGGTAGAAGAGGTATTCCCGGTAAGAGATGTTGATTATTTAGAGTATTATACTGGAAATGCAAAGCAGGCCGCTCATTTCTTCTGTACAGCATTCGGATTTAAGACCGTTGCCTATTCAGGACTGGAAACGGGAAATCGTGACACAGTATCATATGTACTGCAACAAAACAAAGTTCGGTTGGTTATAACGGGAAGCCTTCACGAAGGCAGTCGTGTAGCTCAATTTATCAAAAAACATGGAGACGGTATTAAAGACATTGCTCTTGTTGTGGATGATGTTGAAAAGGCTTACAGTGGTGCGATATCCCGGGGTGCAATTGAAATCATGCCTCCTTCAACACTGGAAGATGATAACGGAATCGTAAAAAAAGCCGTAATCGGTACATATGGAGATACAATCCATACTATTGTAGAACGTAAAGATTATAAAGGGATCTTCATGCCAGGCTTTGAAAAATATGATTCTGCTCTGAAAAATGAAGATTCCGGTATCATCGCTGTCGATCACGTAGTAGGAAATGTTGAGCGTATGGAAGAATGGGTGGAGTATTACGCAAACGTGATGGGCTTCAAGGAAATGCGTCACTTCACAAATGAAGACATTACAACGGAATATTCCGCCTTGATGTCCAAGGTGATGCATAATGGTGGCCGTATTAAATTCCCTATCAATGAGCCCGCAGAAGGCAAACGTAAATCACAAATCCAGGAATATCTTGAGTTCTACGGTGGTCCAGGAGTACAGCATATTGCGATTTTAACGGAAGATATTGTTAAAACAGTCGGTATCTTGAAAGAAAATGGCGTAGAGTTCCTGAATACACCTGAATCTTATTACGACATGCTATCTGAGCGTGTAGGAGAAATCGATGAAGAGATCTCCAAGATCAAAGAGTTGAATATTTTAGTAGACCGTGATGATGAAGGGTACCTGCTTCAAATTTTCACGAAGCCTATTGTGGATCGTCCGACACTATTCGTCGAAGTGATTCAACGTAAGGGTGCAAGAGGATTCGGTGAAGGAAACTTCAAGGCACTATTCGAATCCATCGAGCGCGAGCAGGAACGCAGAGGAAACTTATAAGTGAATAAAAATAGATAGAGAATAGATAACGGGGGTCAAAGGACCGGTCAGGGGGTTAACTCATGAAGAGATTAGCTGCTTCTACGCGTAATATCGTACATCTTTCACGTACTATATTATAACTTGGAGGTAAGCTGACACGTGAGTCAACCCCCTTCATCCATGAGGAAGGCGAGGATTCACGTATGACATTAAAGTTCAAGACAAAAGAAGCGGTCACACATATCGCTCCATATGTGCTTGGAAAGACGCTTTTAGACTTACAGAAGGAGCATGGTCTAAGCTCAATCAGGAAGCTGTCAGAAAATGAAAACATATATGGCTGTTCCCCGAAAGTGAAACAGTGGTTTAAAGAAAACGGAAGCGACCTGTTTCTGTATCCGGACGGAGCTGCAGTCGACCTTAGTGAAAAGGTATCAACATTTTTAGGGGTTACGAAAGAACAGCTCGTATTTGGGAATGGCTCCGATGAGGTGATCCGGCTGTTGACAAGGGCGTATTTGAGCAGCGGCGATGAAGCCATCATGGCCGATGTGACCTTTCCGAGGTATGAAACCAATGTGCTTATCGAAGGCGGCTCCCCTGTTATCGTTCCTCTCGTAGACGGTACCCATGACTTAAAAGGGATGTATGAGGCGATCACGAATGAAACGAAACTGATTTTTGTGTGCAACCCGAATAACCCGACTGGAACGATTGTCGGGAAGAAAGAGCTCTTGCAATTTATCGAGAGTGTTCCGCCGGATATCTTGGTGGTGGTGGATGAAGCCTATATGGAATATGTCACAACCGATGATTATTTAGAAACCCTGCCCCTTCTTTCCGCGTTCGAAAACCTGATTGTCCTTAGAACATTTTCGAAGATATATGGTCTGGCAGGTTTGAGGGTGGGGTTCGGTGTTATGAATGCAGAAATTGCTGAGCAGCTCCGGAAAGTGAAAGATGTATTCAATGTGAATACGGTTGCTCAGAAATCAGCAGTCATTGCCCTTACTGATCAAGCATTTATTAGGGAGTGTACTCATAAGAATGAGCAGGGTCGCCTCTTTTTAGAGCGGGAGTTTGACCGGTTGGGCACATCCTATTTCCCGTCTCAATCGAACTTTATCATGGTGGATACGGGTTTGAATGGAGACACGGTGTCATATGAGCTAGTGAAAAGGGGACTCGTCGTACGTTCAGGTACTCTCCTTGGATATCCGACAACCGTCAGAGTCACCGTTGGAACAGAAGAGGATAACCAAAGATTCATTGATGGGCTAGAAGAGATTTTACGAAATGAAGGGGTGAACTAAATGGATATCAAACCCCAGTCGTTGGAATGGCAGGCAGCCTATAAATTAATGATCGGTTCGATTTTGCCCCGCCCGATTGCCTTTGTTTCATCCCTTGATGAAGAAGGGAATGCGAATCTGGCACCTTACAGCTTTTTTACTGCGATTTGCGCCGATCCAATGCTCGTTTGCTTCTCACCTATGAGGAGAGGGAAGGACGGCAGCAAGAAGGATACGCTTGAAAATATCGAGAGAACGAAGGAATTCGTCATTAATATCGTCAGTGAAGAGTTTGTGGAGGAAATGAATAACTGTGCCATTGAATTTGAACCGGACGTTGATGAATTCCAGCAGGTCGGACTGACGAAGAAAAAGTCCATTACTGTAAAGCCTCCAGGAGTATGTGAAAGCAAGGTTCAATTGGAATGCGTTCTTCATGAGGTTCTTCATTTCGGCGATCATCCTGGGGCCGGAAGCCTTGTTATCGGGAAGGTAGAATGTGTGAGAATCAATGATGAACTCTACTACGATGGGAAAATAGATTCAGAGAAACTCAAGCCGGTTGGAAGACTTGCCGGTCAAATGTACACGAAACCACTATCCGATTCATTTGAATTGATTCGAAAAAGGTGATGACACGTGAAACTGGTTAGTTTTTTTAAAGAAGGAGAAGTAAGGGCAGGGGTCATCCAGGATGAACACGTAGCGGACCTCCACGCTGTAAGTGGCGGGTTCCTTCCCAAAGACATGTTATCCGTGATTGCGCTCGGAGAAGAAGGACTGAGAAGGATGAAGGCAATCGGTCCCTTTTCTGAAACAGATGAGGGAGTGTATTCATTACGGGATGTCACACTAAAGGCACCGATTCAAAGGCCATTCAGCATACGGGATTTCTATGCGTTCGAAGAGCATGTGAAAACGGCACGAAAACGGAGGGGGCTGGACGTTGTGCCTGAATGGTATGACATCCCCGTCTTCTATTTCACGAATCATTTAGCTGTAAAGGGTCCTCTCGATTTCATCGAAAAGCCGGCTGACTGTGAGTGGCTGGATTATGAATTGGAAATCGCCTGCGTGATTGGCAAAGAAGGAAAAAACATTTCAAAAGAAGACGCAGAAGACTATATATATGGTTATTTCATCATGAACGATTGGAGTGCAAGAGACATTCAGAAGCACGAAATGAAAGTAGGTCTTGGTCCTGCGAAAGGAAAAGATTTTGCCACATCAATCGGTCCTTATGTAGTGACGAAGGATGAACTGGAAGTCTATCGGAAGGGCGACCGATTTGACCTGACAATGTCTGCAAAAGTGAATGGGAAACTCCTTTCACGAGGCAATTATCAGGATATCTATTATACATTTGCTGACATGATCGAGCGCGCCTCGAAAGACGTCACACTTTATCCAGGTGAAGTGATTGGATCCGGCACTGTAGGAACAGGATGCATCTTAGAGCTTGGTCCAGAGGCACATCCGTGGCTAAAGCCTGGTGATATGGTGGAATTAGAGATTACGGGACTAGGAGTTTTGAGGAATACGATTGCAAAGAGAAGAGAGGAGGAAGACCATGTACTATCGTCAAATGGGGAAAATACCTCACAAACGTCACACCATGTTTAAAAAAGAGGATGGCACGCTTTACAGAGAGCAGGTCATGGGAACGAAAGGGTTCTCGGGTACACAGTCGATTCTGTATCATCATCATTTGCCGACGGCCGTGGCGAAAACGGAGTACTTAGGGAGCTATCTGCCGGAGTTTGAGGAAGAGGGTGCACTTCGTCATCGACATTTTTTCACGGACAAAGTCGAGAGGAAGGGATGTGCCTTAAAAGGCCGGGAGTACTTACTGGGTAACTCGGATCTTTTGATCGGCACAGCTCTTGTCACAGAAGAGATGACAAGCTTTTACCGGAATGGTGATGGGGATGAAATGCTTTATATCCATTTTGGTAAGGGGAAAATGGAGACGATGTTCGGAACGATCACCTATGGAAAAGGGGATTACGTGGTGATTCCAATCGGCACCATCTACCGTGTCGTTCCTGAAGAAGAGACGAAAATGCTAATCGTCGAGTCCTTTAGCCAGATCACGACTCCGAGACGTTATCGCAATGAGTATGGACAGTTATTGGAGCACAGTCCGTTTTGTGAAAGGGATCTGCGCGGGCCTGAGCAGCTTGCAACCAAGAATGAGGAAGGCAAATTCGAAGTGATCACTAAGTCAAGGGGGGCGCTTCACTCGCATCTGTTAAATCATCATCCACTGGACGTAGTCGGTTGGGATGGCTATTTGTATCCATGGGTATTTAATATTGAAGATTTCGAACCGATCACCGGACGTGTGCATCAGCCGCCGCCCGTTCATCAAACGTTTGAAGGCCATAACTTTGTAGTGTGTTCATTCGTCCCAAGGTTATATGACTATCACCCTGAATCGATTCCCGCTCCTTATAATCACAGCAATGTGAACAGTGATGAGCTGCTGTACTATGTTGAAGGTAACTTCATGAGCAGAAAGGGAATCAAGGAAGGGTCGATTACCCTCCACCCGAGCGGCATTCCACACGGGCCACATCCGGGAACGACAGAAGCAAGTATCGGGAAAAAAGAAACCTTGGAGCTCGCTGTCATGATCGATACCTTCAAACCGTTGAAGATTGTCAAGAAAGCAAAGGACGTGGAAGATCCCAATTATATGTTTACATGGGTATGAAGAAAGAATCGATCCAAAGACCATCTGGTTGTTTGGGTTGATTCTTTTTTTATTTATATATAGTTTAAAATGGAGTCAAATACTTATTGGGAGAATATATTTCTTTATGAAAAATTATTCATAATGATAGAAACTGGAATGAATATTCAAAGGTTAAAAGGCGCTACGGAATAGAAGAAAAACAGAGTCCATATTGAATGAAATTCTTTATGTCTATCTTTATTCAAATGTAATAAACATTCATTCTTACTATATTAATAGAAAACTGCATTCTCAATTATCGATAATCAATGAGAATATATCAGTTATATACGCACAGGTCTAAACTCCCCAAACCCCTATTCCCATGGGATTTTGTCGAAAAATATTATGTAGAGATTCTCAGCGAGTAAAAGGCACAATCCCACCCTTTAAATAAAAAAATCTCAAAAAACTTTTTCAGCCAAAAAACTTGATAAGGACAAAGATGTAAGCGGTTACTTATAATCAGATTAATCTAAATAGTCAAACAATTTATAAAAAGCCTGTTGACCTACCCAGGAAACGGGAGTAATATTGTCCTCAATAAAAAAATCTGAGGCAGCAGGATGCGGTGATAACAACTTTCCCTGACCTGCAGCTGAATAGATTTCAATGAATCTGAAGCAATAATTTCTTCAGTGCAAAAGTTAAATTCGGAATATTCAAATAAAATAGTGACTCGGGAAGGAATGATTAACATGAACGAACAGTGGATCTACTTAGACGGACAATTTGTAAAAAAAGAAGACGCAGTTGTTTCTGTGTACGACCATGGTTTTCTATATGGAGATGGAGTGTTCGAAGGGATTCGAATGTACGATGGGAATGTATTCCGTCTGGAAGAACATGTTGATCGCCTTTATGACTCAGCAAAGTCCATCATGTTGCATATCGAAGTCTCGAAACAAGAGATGAGTGACATTATCGTTGATACATTGAAGAAGAATCAGCTGGAAAATGCCTACATACGGGTGGTCATTTCTAGAGGTGTTGGAAACTTGGGACTTGATCCATTTACTTGTAGAAAGCCACAAATCATCGTTATTGCAGAACAGTTAGCTCTATTCCCTAAAAGCTTATACGAGACGGGGATCGATATCGTTACGGTGGCGAGCCGCCGTAATCGTGCGGATGTTCTGTCGCCAAAGGTTAAATCCTTAAACTACTTGAATAACATTCTCGTTAAGATCGAAGCGAACCTTGCCGGTGTAAGTGAAGCGTTGATGCTGAACGATCAAGGATATGTAGCAGAAGGATCTGCGGATAACATCTTTATTGTGAAAAAAGGCAAGATCCTGACGCCTCCCGGATATGTAGGGGCACTTGAAGGAATCACCCGAAATGCCATCATCGAAATTGCCGAGAAATTAGGATTCAAGATGAAAGAAGAAGTCTTTACACGTCATGATGTATATACGGCAGATGAAGTGTTCTTAACTGGTACAGCCGCCGAAGTCATTGCAGTTGTGAAGGTTGACGGCCGAGTGATCGGTGAAGGGAAACCTGGGAAGTATACAACCCAATTATTGCAGGAGTTCAGAGACACTGTCACGCAGGATGGAAGAAAAGTATACAAACAAAATGCTCAAGTTGGCTAAGTTGGAGGTGATGACGTGCGAAGTGACATGATCAAGAAAGGAATCGACCGGGCTCCCCACCGCAGCTTGCTTTATGCGACGGGGGTAAAGCTTGAAGACATGGAGAAGCCATTTATCGGGGTGTGTAACTCTTATATCGATATCATTCCCGGTCATATGCATTTAAATGGATTTGCACAAGTGGTGAAAGAAGCAATCCGGGAAGCAGGTGGGATCCCATTCGAGTTCAATACGATCGGCGTTGACGACGGGATTGCCATGGGGCATATCGGGATGAGGTACTCATTGCCAAGTCGGGAACTGATCGCAGACTCAGCAGAAACCGTGATCAACGCCCACTGGTTTGACGGAGTGTTCTACATTCCGAACTGTGACAAGATTACACCGGGAATGCTCATGGCATCGGTTCGAACGAACGTCCCTTCCGTTTTCGTATCAGGAGGGCCGATGGAAGCGGGGGTTTCCAGTGAAGGGAAGCCATTATCACTCGTATCCGTTTTCGAAGGGGTCGGTGCCCATCAGTCAGGAAGGATGACGGCAGAACAGCTTCTCGATATTGAAGCCAATGCCTGTCCGACATGCGGATCATGTTCAGGAATGTTCACAGCGAACTCCATGAATTCACTGATGGAGATGCTCGGAATGGCTCCGCCGGGGAATGGTACGATTGTTGCCACATCTGAAGAGCGGCATCAGCTAATCAAGGATGCAGCCAACTATTTAGTAGAAATGGTCAAGAAGGATATCAAACCAAGAGATATCATAACGGAAGACACCATCGATGATGCATTCGCGTTAGATATGGCGATGGGAGGTTCAACTAATACCGTCCTTCACACATTGGCCATTGCCAATGAAGCTGAAATCGATTACGACATCAACCGAATCAATAAAGTAGCTGAACGTGTTCCGTACTTATCCAAAATAAGCCCGGCCTCAGATTATTCCATGCAGGATGTTCACAATGCCGGAGGGGTCAGCGCCATCATTAAAGAGCTGTGTGAAATGGGAGCTGTCCACAAAGATCGAATCACGGTAACCGGAAAATCCCTATATGAAAATGTGGAGGATTCTCATATTCAAAATGATGATGTTATCCGCAGCAGAGAAAACGCCCACAGTCCCGTCGGAGGATTATCCGTCCTCTTCGGGAATATCGCTCCAAACGGAGGAGTCATTAAGGTAGGGGCAGTTGATCCTTCCATTAAAACATTTATGGGAGAAGCGATTATATACGAGTCCCAGGATGATGCACTTGCAGGTATTGAAAGCGGTGAAGTGAAAGAAGGGCATGTAGTGGTGATCAGGTATGAAGGACCAAAAGGCGGTCCGGGAATGCCTGAGATGCTTGCCCCGACGGCAGCCATTGCAGGACGTGGCTTGGAAAAGAAAGTGGCACTTATGACAGACGGCAGATTTTCAGGAGCCTCTCGAGGCATTTCAATCGGGCATGTCTCGCCGGAAGCGGCTGAAGGAGGTCCCATTGGAGTCGTTGAAAATGGAGACCCCATCTTCATTGATCTCACGAATCGGACGATTTCCCTGATGGTTTCAGAAGCAGAACTGCAGTTCAGACAGAAGGAGTGGATACAGCCTCCACCAAAGATTAAAAAAGGCTACCTGGCACGCTATGCCAAACTTGTAACGTCAGCCAGCACAGGCGGGGTTTTGAAAACAGAATAGAGTAAAAACGTAGAAGAGGTAAAAGGGTTGGAACCGTATTTTCAGAGAGCTGGTGGGGCTGCGAACCAGTAATACTCCCAATACCGACATCCCCTCTGAGTATCGTTCTGAACGTCTCAAGTAGGAACGATCGAGTAGATCATACTCGTTACAAAAACGGAAGGCTGATGAAACCGATCAGTCTGCAAAGGGAGATGATATTCGTTGTCTCTGAATTAGGGTGGTACCGTGGAAAGGATAAAGACCTTTTCGCCCCTGCGAAAGATGAATTCTGTCGTAGTGGGTGGAAAGGTCTTTTTTGTATTGGAAAGTAGATGAATAAAGCTCCGGCGGCTAGAGGCTCGAGGTCATAAATCAAACATACCAAAAAGGCAAAGAACGCCTTTCCGGCATGTTCGCTTTATGCTTGTCGCCTCTGATCAAGCCGCCTGCGCTTTTCATATATCCAGCTCCGGCGGCTAGAGGCTCGAGGTCATAAATCAAACATACCAAAAAGGCAAAGGACGCCTTTCCGGCATGTTCGCTTTATGCTTGTCGCCTCTGATCAAGCCGCCTGCGCTTTTAAAATAAGGGAGGAGATAGGCAATGAGAGCAAAAGTTGAGGAAGAACTGGCTTCACAGACGCTAACAGAATATGTCAACGGTGCTGATATGCTCATGAAAGCGTTAAGGGAGGAAAAGGTTGAGATTCTGTTTGGGTATCCTGGAGGAGCGGTCTTGCCGATTTACGATGCTCTTTACAAAGCCCCGATCAAGCACGTTCTCGCTCGTCATGAGCAGGGAGCGATCCATGCAGCTGAAGGGTATGCCCGTGTATCAGGGAGACCCGGTGTTGTCATTGCCACATCAGGACCTGGAGCTACAAATCTTGTGACGGGAATTGCTGATGCCATGATGGATTCATTGCCTCTTGTCGTATTTACCGGGCAGGTGGCTTCAGGGGTCATTGGGACCGATGCTTTCCAGGAAGCTGATGTAGTAGGCATTACGATGCCGATCACAAAGCATAATTATCAGGTTCGGGATCTCAAAGATTTGCCAAGAATCGTGAAGGAAGCTTTTCATATCGCATCGACCGGAAGGCCCGGTCCGGTCCTCGTTGACATACCGAAAGATTTGACCTTACAGCAGGCCTATCCGGTACGTGATGTAGAAATGGACTTACCAGGATATCAGCCGAATTTCCAACCGAACCCACTGCAAATCAGGAAGTTGGTCGAAGCCATCAAGGTTTCGAAGCAGCCCGTCATCTTAGCAGGAGCAGGGGTTCTGCACGGAAAGGCAACAGAGGAATTGAAGACTTTCGCAGAACAATACGACATTCCCGTGATCCACACACTACTAGGGTTAGGCGGATTTCCAGCAGATCACGCGTTGTTCCTTGGAATGGCCGGCATGCACGGATGCTATGCAAGCAATATGGCAATCCATGAATGCGACTTGCTTATCAATATCGGAGCCCGGTTTGATGACCGGTTGACGGGGAATCTCTCAACCTTTGCACCAAGGGCCAAAGTAGTTCATATCGATATCGATCCAGCTGAGATCGGAAAGAACGTTCATACGCAGATTCCAATCGTAGCCGATGCCAAACAGGCTCTCGTCAAACTTCTTCAACATGAAGTAATAAAGCCGGATCTAGGTGTCTGGCATCGGCACCTTAAAGTGTATAAAAGGGACTATCCTTTCTGGTATAACCAGGCCCATGACGTGTTGTCCCCTCAGCGCTTGATTGAGCAGGTGTATGAAATGACGAACGGGGAAGCGGTCGTCACAACGGATGTAGGGCAGCATCAAATGTGGGCGGCACAATATTATTCGTTTAAAAAGCCGAATAATTGGGTCACTTCAGGAGGGCTTGGCACGATGGGGTTTGGATTTCCGGCAGCGATTGGAGCGCAGCTAGCGAACCCATCCAGTACAGTGGTTGCCTTTGTAGGAGATGGGGGATTCCAAATGACTCTCCAAGAGCTTGTTCTCCTGAAAGAGCTGAACCTGCCTGTGAAAGTGGTCCTTCTCAATAACGGAACACTTGGAATGGTGAGACAATGGCAGGAAACATTCTTTGAAGAGAGATACTCTCAATCGGTGTTCGCCATGCAGCCTGACTTTGTGAAACTGGCTGAATCTTATGGAATCAAGGGGTATCAGGTGAAAACGCAGGAGGACGTCGATTCCGTTTTAAGAGAAGCCTTAACGAGTGATGAACCAGTACTCATCGATTGCTGGGTGAACCCGAAGGAAAATGTCTACCCGATGGTGGCTCCAGGGAAGGGATTACATGAAATGTTAGGAGTGAAACCATGAGGAAACGGATTGTAACGGCCCTCGTTCATAACCGGAGTGGTGTCCTGAACCGGGTGACCGGATTATTTACAAAACGTCAGTTCAACATTGAAAGCATTTCGGTAGGCTACACGGAAGTAGAAGGGATTTCGAGAATGACCTTTGTCGTCAATGTAGAAGATGATCGGAAAATTGAACAGCTTTTAAAACAGCTTCATAAACAAATTGATGTTCTGAAGGTATCTGACATCACCGATCAAGGGGTGGTCGCCAGGGAGCTTGCACTCATCAAGGTGTTGAGCACAGGGCAGACCCGTTCCGAAATCAACGGGATCGTGGAACCGTTCAGAGCCGCAATCATTGATGTGGCAAGAGACAGCGTCACAGTACAAGTAACCGGCGAAACATCCAAGATAGAAGCCATCATTGATCTATTAAGACCTTACGGGATTAAAGAAATTGCACGAACAGGCATCACAGCATTTGCAAGGGGAAATGGTAAATCAGTCACGGATCTGAAACAGTATTCAATTGTGAATTAGCAGCTTCACATTCGTAAAAAACTAATTATTCAAAAAATGGAGAGGATGAGGGAAATGGTAAAGGTATATTATAACGGAGATGTAAATGAAGAGGTTCTAAAAGGGAAGAAAGTAGCGGTTGTCGGCTATGGTTCACAAGGTCACGCACATGCGCAGAACCTGAAGGAAAGCGGCTTTGATGTTGTAGTCGGATTACGAAAAGGGAAGTCATGGGACCAGGCGGTAAAAGACGGCTTCGATGTTTACTCCGTACGAGAAGCAAGTGAACAGGCGGATGTCATCATGGTTCTCCTGCCGGATGAGCATCAGCCGAAAGTATATGAAGCAGAAATCAAGCCGGCCCTCACCTCAGGAAAAGCACTGGCATTTGCCCACGGATTCAACATCCATTTCCATCAAGTCGTTCCGCCTGCAGATGTAGATGTATTCCTGGTCGCACCGAAAGGACCGGGACACCTTGTAAGAAGGACGTTTGAAGAAGGAGCCGGGGTACCTGCCCTCTTCGGGGTTTATCAAGATGCTTCAGGTCAAGCAGCAGAACTTGCCCTAGCTTATGCAAAAGGTGTTGGGGCAGGGCGTGCAGGGATCCTTGAAACATCCTTTCAAGAGGAAACGGAAACCGATCTATTCGGGGAACAGGCCGTTCTGTGTGGAGGCGTGACATCCCTTGTCAAAGCAGGATTCGAAACGCTTGTGGAAGCCGGTTATCAAAAAGAGGTCGCCTATTTCGAGTGCTTACACGAATTGAAGCTGATCGTTGATCTGATGTATGAACAAGGCTTGGAAGGGATGCGCTATTCAATCTCCGACACAGCACAATGGGGAGACTTCGTTTCTGGTCCACGGGTGGTGAATGATGAAACGAAAGCCCGTATGAAGGAAGTATTAAATGATATCCAAACAGGAAAATTTGCGAAGGGATGGATCTTGGAGAACCAGGCGAACCGTCCTGAATTCAACGCAATCAACCAGCGTGAGAGTCAGCATCCGATTGAAGTCGTTGGTCGCGAGCTTCGTAAAATGATGCCATTTGTACAAAAACCTTCTACTAAAGAAAAGGAAGTGGTAGCGAGTGCGAACCATTGAAATCTTCGACACAACTCTACGGGACGGTGAACAGTCAGCGGGCGTAAATCTTAACACGATTGAAAAAATCGAGGTAGCGAAACAGCTGGAAAGACTCGGGGTAGACGTCATTGAAGCTGGATTTCCTGCAGCTTCAAAAGGGGACTTTGATGCCGTACAGAGGATCGGTTCCACGATCAAACACAGCTCGGTTACAGGGCTTGCCCGAGCTCAACAACGGGACATCGATGCTGTATGGGAGTCTCTTAAAGGAACCGCCGAACCAAGGCTGCATGTCTTTCTTGCCACCTCTCCGATTCACATGACCCATAAATTAAAGATGACACCGGATCAGGTCATTGATACAGCTGTCCAGGCCGTTCAATATGCGAAGAAATTTTTCCCGGTCGTTCAGTGGTCAGCAGAAGATGCATGCCGGTCGGATCTCAATTTCTTAGTGAAGATCATGGAGAAGGTGATTGCCGCAGGTGCTTCGGTCATTAATCTGCCTGATACGGTAGGATACATTACGCCTCATAAATACGGGGAACTGTTTCGATACGTAAGAGAAAATGTTCCGAATATTGAAGGAGTGAAGCTATCTGCCCACTGTCATGATGACTTGGGTATGGCGACGGCCAATTCTCTTGCTGCCATTGAAAATGGAGCTGATCAAATTGAAGGAACCATTAATGGAATCGGTGAACGTGCTGGAAATGCTGCACTAGAAGAAGTGGCTGTCGCTCTTCGGATCCGAGAAGATTTTTACGGGGCAACCACCCGCCTGAAGCTTGATGAAATCAAGAAAACGAGTGCTCTTGTCAGTAAGCTGACAGGGATGAGAGTCCCAGCCAACAAAGCAGTCGTGGGTGACAATGCCTTTGCCCATGAATCAGGCATTCACCAGGATGGCGTTTTGAAAGAGAAAACGACGTACGAAATCATCACACCTGAATTGATTGGTGTAAACGCCAATCGTCTCGTTCTTGGGAAACATTCTGGACGTCACGCTTTCAAAAATAAAGCCGTTGAACTGGGCTTTGAACTAACGGATGAAAAGTTGAATGAAGCATTCCATACCTTTAAGGATCTTGCGGATAAGAAGAAGGAGATCGTTGATGAAGATCTCTTCAGCATCTTGACGAATAAGCAGACGGAAATGATCGATGGTGTTGGATTTACGTTAGAGAGGATGCAGGTTCAATACGGGATGGACAATATCCCGACGGCGACGATCGAGTTGAAATTCGAAGACGGAAGTGCAACACGGCTCGCTTCAACCGGATCAGGAAGTGTGGAAGCCATCTACAATACAATCGAAGAAATCCTGCCGGGCAAGTCAACGCTGTTGGATTACAAAATCAACTCAGTGGGAGGAGGCCGTGATGCCCTTGCTGAAGT
This sequence comes from uncultured Bacillaceae bacterium, assembly GCA_963787015.1. Lineage (GTDB taxonomy): Bacteria > Bacillota > Bacilli > Bacillales > Bacillaceae_B > Rossellomorea. The sequence goes on along the minus strand of CAWBBM010000013.1, from coordinate 361,536 downwards.
GTACGTCAGACTTGAATATAACGGAGAAAAGACAAGTGGACGTGGAACCGCCCAGGATGTATTGGAAGCATCCGCCCGTGCTTATTTAAATGCGGTGAATCGATCAGCTCAACGGAAGTCACACACAAGGGACAGGGAAGCGGTGGAAGCCAGCTTGTAAAAGAGAAGAGCTTTGGTTTCCAAAGCTCTTCCTAAAAACGAAAAACAGGAGGTAATTCTAATGAAGAAAAAAATTGCTGTGCTACCAGGAGACGGTATCGGTCAAGAAATCATGGACGGGGCATTAGAAGTACTGAAGGCAGTAGGTGACTGGTTCGGTCATGAATTTGAAGTAGAGAAAGGGTACATCGGCGGGGCTGCCATCGATCGATTCGGTGTACCATTACCTCCTGAAACGATCAAGCTGTGTAAAGATAGTGACGCTGTACTATTAGGAGCTGTAGGAGGACCGAAATGGGAGCATCTTCCGAAAGAGCTGCGTCCTGAAAAAGGACTCCTAGCTATTCGCAAAGAGTTTGAACTGTTCGGGAACCTTCGTCCAGTCAAAGCATTTGAAAGCTTGCTGGGGGCATCCCCTCTGAAACGGGAGATCGTAGAAGAAGTGGACTTAGTGATTGTCCGTGAACTGACAGGAGGCTTGTACTTCGGTCAGCCATCCGGTCGGCAAGGGAAACGAAATGAAGTGGCGGTCGACACCCTTGTCTATGAAAAAAGCGAAATCGAACGAATCGTCCACAAAGCGTTTAAGCTGGCTCAAAAACGGAAGAAAAAAGTAACGTCCGTCGACAAGGCGAATGTGTTGGAAACCAGTCGAATGTGGAGGGAGGTCGTGAATGAAGTGGCGACTGAATATCAGGATGTGAAAGTAGAGCACATGCTGGTCGATGTCGCAGCCATGAAGTTGATGTATCAACCGAAGCAATTCGACGTGTTAGTAACTGAAAATATGTTCGGGGATATCCTGAGTGACGAAGCCTCCATGATCACAGGTTCACTGGGTATGCTGCCTTCAGCAAGTTTACGAGGAGATTCCTTTGGCCTCTATGAACCGGTGCACGGCTCAGCACCTGATATCGCCGGAAAAGGAAAAGCCAATCCACTGGCTATGATTCTATCTGTTGCCATGATGCTCCGTCATTCCTTCGGCTTAAAAGAAGAGGCGGAAATGATTGAAATGGCCGTTCAGGAAGTACTGAATGCAGGCTACCGCACAGGAGATCTTTGGACGATGGGGCGTGGAACCGTAGTTGGGACCGGTGCAATGAGCCAGCTAGTTGTTGAACGCTTGGAAGCAGATCATGCGCTGTCTTCTATCTTGGCGGCCTACTTGTAGGAGCGTATTTGCTGGTTTTGTGAAATCAACGATTACGACCATAGCACTAATTTCACCTTTTCACTTGAATGAAAATCTTACCAAACCAGGAGGGAGTCCATGGCAGGGAAAAATATCATCGAAAAGATATGGGAAAAACATATTGTGCACAGAGAAAAAGGAAAGCCGGATTTATTATACATTGATCTTCACCTTGTACATGAAGTTACATCTCCCCAAGCATTTGAAGGGCTGCGTATAAAAAATCGCAGGGTGCGGAGACCGGACTTAACCTACGCCACCATGGATCATAACGTCCCGACGAGAGAACGTCATATCATCAGGGATGAAATCGCCCAATTGCAAATGGACACCTTGAAAAAAAATTGTGCGGAATTCGGGGTCACCCTTGCCGATATTCACCATCCCGATCAGGGAATCGTCCACGTGATTGGCCCTGAACTTGGCCTGACCCAACCGGGGAAAACGATTGTATGCGGAGACAGCCATACTTCAACCCACGGAGCATTCGGGGCACTGGCCTTCGGGATCGGGACGAGTGAAGTGGAGCATGTACTGGCTACGCAAACCCTATGGCAATCGCAACCAAAAACGCTTCGAGTGGAAGTATCAGGTGAGCTGGGATTTGGTGTCACGGCTAAAGACGTGATTCTTAACATCATATCGACCTATGGAGTTGGATTTGGGACCGGGTATGTGATCGAGTTCACCGGAGACGTGATCCGCAATCTATCCATGGAGGAAAGAATGACCGTTTGCAATATGAGCATCGAAGCAGGCGCGAAGGCAGGACTGATCTGTCCTGACGAGACGACCTTTGACTATTTAAAAGGAAGGCAGTATCTCCCTAAGGATAAATCGTTCCAACAATGTAAAGAAGAATGGCAATCCTTGAAGAGCGATCGTGACGCTGCCTATGATCACGAAATTGAGGTCAAGGGTGAAGAAATCGAACCTCATGTGACCTGGGGAACCAACCCTGGGATGGGGGCAGGAATTTCAAGGAACGTCCCTCATCCTGAAGAGTATGCCGACCCTTCTGAAAGAGAAGGGATCGAGAGGGCTCTTCATTATATGGGTCTCGAGGCTGGTATGCGGATTGAGGATATCGAGGTAGATTATGTCTTCATCGGGTCTTGCACGAATTCGCGGATAAGTGATTTAAGAGCTGCAGCTGAGGTGGTCAAAGGCCAAAGTGTAAAAAGAGGCGTAACCGCTTTGGTTGTTCCGGGATCGTTTAAAGTGAAGAAAGAAGCGGAAGACGAAGGTTTGGATACAGTCTTTAAAGAAGCAGGTTTCGAATGGAGGGAAGCAGGCTGCAGCATGTGCCTGGCCATGAACGATGATATCGTTCCTCCGGGCAAGCGCTGTGCATCGACGTCCAACCGGAACTTTGAAGGACGACAAGGAAACGGATCAAGAACCCATTTATTGAGCCCCTCCATGGCCGCTGCCGCCGCCGTGACCGGGAAACTGACCGATGTACGAAAACTTGAGAAAATGCCGATTTCATAGGAGGTGAAGAGGTGGCAATCAATCATGTGGAAGGGAAAGTGTTTCCTCTCAGAAGAGACAATGTGGATACCGATCAAATCATTCCGAAGCAATTCTTAAAAAGGATAGAGCGTCAGGGCTTCGGTCAGTACTTGTTTTATCATTGGCGATTTGAAGACGATGGAAAATCCTTACGAAACGACTTTTTACTAGACACCGCTCCATACCAGGATGCCGAGGTTCTCCTTGGCGGCAAGAATTTTGGCTGTGGATCTTCAAGGGAACACGCACCTTGGGCCCTTCAGGACTTCGGATTTAAGATCATCATTGCGAAAAGCTTCGCGGATATTTTCTATAACAATTGTTTTAAAAATGGGATTCTGCCTATTCAACTTGATGAAACCACAGTGGATGCCCTATTGGAAAATGAGAGTCATGTAGATTTATATAAAATTGAAGTGTCCCTTTGGCATCAGACAATCTGTGATTCGGAGGGTCAACGCGTCTCCTTTGACATTGATCCTTATTGGAAGACAATGCTATTAAAAGGATTGGATGAGATTGACTTAACGCTGGATTACGAAAAAAATATCGAAGAATACGAAAAAAATGATGAGGTGAGTGACTTGGGAATTTAATGGATAGCACTGAAGTTGTAGAAGCAATGGAAAGAATCAGTCATCAGGTGCACCGGACACCGTTAAAGCAATCATCGACGCTGAATACATTCACTGGTGGAGAGGTCTATTTGAAAATGGAAAACCTGCAGCGAACAGGTTCTTTCAAAGTGAGAGGCGCAATGAATAAAATCATGTCATTGTCGGATGAAGAAGCAAGGATGGGCATCATCGCTGCCTCTGCAGGGAATCATGCCCAAGGGGTGGCGCTCGCTGCTTCTAAGCGCGGCATTCCGTCCAAAATTTTCATGCCAAAAAGAACGCCTTCTACGAAAGTTGCCGCAACGAAACATTACGGAGCTGAAATCGTTTTGACAGGAGACACCTATCAAGAAGCCTACGGGGCAGCGCTTGAAGAGAAAATCAAAAAGGGCTCCACGTATGTTCATGCATTTGATGACCATAAGGTGATGGCTGGACAAGGGACAGTCGCACTTGAAATGCTTCAACAACTCAGTGATTTAGACATGATTCTCGTTCCTGTTGGCGGAGGTGGTTTGCTTGCAGGGATGGCTCTTGCTGTAAAGGCTTTTAACCCCCGAGTACAAATCGTCGGGGTTCAGGCTCTGGGAGCACCGGCAACGTATAATTTTTTCACTGGCAGAAATAAAGGGTCCCTCGAGCATGTTCACACCATTGCTGACGGCATTCTGGTGAAGAAGCCTGGAGAACTCACATTTCCAATCATCCGGAAATATGTAGATGACATGGTCACGGTTACGGATGAAGAAATTTCCTATAGCATCATGTTCATGCTAGAACGGGAGAAAACACTCGTTGAAGGAGCGGGAGCCGCATCTCTGGCTGCAGCCATGTGCCAAAAGGTCAAGGTACAAGGAAAGAAAGTTGGCTGTGTCATCAGTGGCGGAAATGCCGACCCCGGCAAGATCCCTGTATATCGTGACTTATCCAAAATGGCCAGGCAGCTTCATCATATTGTGTGACAGTAGGACGGCTCCCGACTATATGTGTAGTCGGGGGCGGTCCTCTGTTTTTATCAGGTGTATTTTGCTGTGTTCACAGTTTGGCACGATGAATGATGAAAGTGGCCCGATAAATGGTGGAAGTGGCGCGATTAAAGGGAAAAGTGGCCCAATAAATGGTGGAAGTGGCCCAATTAACGGGAAAAGTGGCCCAATTGACGGTGGAAGTTCCACAATTATGTGTAAAAGTTACGCAACAACCATTGAAAGTTCCGCAACCAACAGAGAAAGCAGCTCAATAAACAGCAAAAATGGCCAGACAACGCTAAAAATACCATTGCAAAAGGACAAACCCGGCACAGGCTTCTTCAAAAACACTCAGACATAGATCGATATGAAGGAGCCAAGAGGTATGTTGAACAAGAAACGTCAGAAATGGCACATTTGCATGTGCAACAAGAGTATACAGAACGAGATACAAGTAGAATCAGCATAAAAAAATGTCAATCTCATCATCTACCAATAATGAAAGCTCTTACATTCTGAAAATACACAAATACCTATTGTAATAGGTAATTTTTTCAACTATAATGTCCACTATACAAGAACAAATGTACACGCTAAATAAACAAACGGAGGTTTTCGGCTTATGGAATCAATTTCAATCGGACTGTTAGGACTTGGAACGGTGGGGGCTGGAGTGGTGAAGATTGTAGAAAATCATCAGGATAAACTGTCTCATCAAATCGGCTGTCCCGTGACGGTGAAAAAAGCTCTCGTTCAGGATTTAGAAAAAGATAGGGGAATGGATATTGAACAAGGCATACTGACCTTAAATCCTGAAGAAGTCCTGTTTGATCCTGAAATTGATATTGTGGTCGAGGTAATGGGGGGCATCGAAGCGACGAAGGAACATCTCCTCCATGCATTAAACCAGAAGAAGCATGTCGTAACGGCAAATAAGGATCTGATGGCACTCCATGGACCGGAACTATTAAGAGCCGCTTCAGAAAACGGTTGTGATTTGTTCTACGAAGCAAGTGTCGCCGGAGGCATCCCGATATTAAGAAGTTTAGTAGATGGCCTTGCTTCCGACCGCATCACGAAAATGATGGGAATCGTCAACGGAACGACCAACTTCATTTTGACAAAGATGACGAAGGAGGGACGGACCTTCGAGGAAGTTCTAAAGGAAGCACAAGACTTAGGCTATGCTGAAGCGGATCCGACGGCCGATGTCGGCGGCCTGGATGCAGCGAGAAAGATGGCGATCCTTTCGACGTTAGGGTTTTCCATGAACGTGGATTTAGACGATGTGAAAGTAAAGGGCATCACAGAAGTAACGGGTGAGGATATCCAATATGCTGAGCAATTCGGCTATACAATGAAGCTCATCGGCTATGCCCACCGTGAAGGGGAGAAAGTTGAGGTAAGTGTGGAGCCGACCCTCCTGCAAAATGAGCACCCGCTCGCATCTGTTCACGACGAATACAATGCGGTGTATGTTTACGGGGAAGCAGTTGGCGAGACGATGTTTTATGGACCGGGTGCAGGCAGTCTTCCAACGGCTACAGCCGTCGTATCGGATATGGTGGGTATCATGAAGAATATGAGACTGGGCGTTACTGGAAAGAGTGCAGTGAACCCTCAATTCCCGAAAAAGTTGAAGGAACGGAATGAAATCCACTCAAAATATTTTTTGCGTTTGCACGTTCAGGATGAAGTTGGCGTTTTAGCCAAGTTGACGTCCATTTTCTCGAATCATGGAGTCAGTTTCGAGAAAATTCTTCAGAACCCGTTAGACAGTGCTGAGTTTGCTGAAATTGTCGTTGTCACTCATAAAGCATCTCTTGATCATTATGAGGATATTTTGATGGAACTGAAGGATTATGAAGCCATTCAATCGATCGAAAGCTCATACCGCGTGGAAGGGGGAGGAAAAGGATGAGGTGGAAAGGATTGTTGGAACAGTTCGGAGAGTATCTTCCATTAAATGCAGATACTCCCCTTTTAAGCTTAAATGAGGGAAACACTCCTTTAATCGAGTTGAAGACACTATCCGAAGAATGGGACATCGAGCTTTATGCAAAGGTAGAAGGGGCAAACCCAACAGGATCCTTTAAGGATCGGGGTATGGTCCTCGCTGTAGCCAAAGCGTTGGAATCCGGGAGCGGGACGGTCATTTGCGCTTCGACCGGTAATACATCCGCTTCTGCTGCGGCCTATGCAGCAAGAGCGGGAATCAAATGCATAGTGGTCATACCTGAGGGGAAAATCGCTCAAGGGAAGTTGGCTCAGGCGGTCATGTACGGCGCCGAGATCATTTCCATCGAAGGCAATTTTGATGAAGCTCTCGAGATTGTACGTGAGTTAAGCAAGACTGAATCGGTCACTCTTGTTAATTCTGTGAATCCTTATCGTTTGGAAGGTCAGAAAACGGCAGCTTTCGAGGTCATTGAAGGGCTCGGGGAAGCTCCCGATGTACTTGCAATCCCTGTCGGAAATGCCGGGAATATTTCTGCTTATTGGAAAGGGTTTAAAGAGTATCACGATCGTAATGCTTCAACCCTTCCCCGAATGTTTGGCTTTGAGGCTTCAGGAGCAGCAGCCCTCGTTCATGACCGGATATTCCCCCAACCTGAAACCATTGCCACTGCGATTCGCATTGGTAACCCAGCGAGTTGGACATTGGCTGTTGACGCGTTAAAGGAATCAAATGGACATATTGATGAAGTGACCGATGGGGAAATCCTGGAAGCCTATCAGCTTATGGCAAGTAAGGAAGGGATCTTTGCTGAACCAGCTTCGTGCGCTTCCATCGCAGGGATAAAGAAGTCATTGGAAAATGGACTTATCGAAAAGGGAGCGAAGGTAGTGGCGGTACTTACGGGGAACGGGCTGAAAGATCCTGTGACGGCCATGGAATGCAGCCCGGTCACGCCTGTGAAATTACCAAATAATCGTGAATTGGTGAAGGATTATATTAAGGGGACGATCGGCGTATGAAAAACCGGGAACCACGCTCATGGAAAATCATCGTCCCGGGAAGTACGGCTAATTTAGGCGCTGGGTTCGATTCATTAGGCCTTGCGTTAAATGTGTATTTGACCGTTGAAGTACATGAAGCGGGAGAATGGAAAGTGATCCCGCTTTCGTCTGACCTTAAGATTTTCCCTTCAGATGAAACACATTTTATTATCGAAGTCGTTAAAGGGGTGGCGGACGAATATGGTCGGAAACCTTCTCCGTGCCACCTCTATGTGTCGAGTGATATTCCATTAACAAGAGGGCTTGGATCCAGTGCGGCAGCGGTTGTAGCAGGGGTCGAGTTAGCGAATGTGTTATGTGGTCTAAACCTGTCACAAGAAAAGAAGCTTGCCCATGCAAATCGCTTTGAAGGTCACCCGGATAATGTAGGGGCTTCCCTCTATGGTGGGTTTGTGGTCAGTTGTCAGCATGAAAAGGGTGTCAGCTTAGTCTCGGTGCCGGATCTGCCTGTAGATGTCGTATGTGTCATCCCGAGAGCTGAACTGAAAACATCTGATTCAAGAAATGTCCTTCCATCACGTCTATCATTCGAAGAATCTGTGGAGGCTGGGACGATTTCAAATGTATTGGTGGCGGCATTTCTAACCGGAGACTGGGAAACGGTAGGGAAGATGATGAAGCGTGATCGATATCATCAGCCTTTCAGGAGGAAGCTGATTCCACATTACGATGCAGTAGAAGAGGTGGCAAATCGATTCGGTGCATTCGGCGTTGCGTTAAGCGGTGCAGGTCCGACGATTGCCTGCTTTGTGGAACGGGAAGCAAGTGAGTGGCTTTTCCGTCAACTCGAGCAATCCTTCCCGAGTATGGACGTTCGCAAACTATCCATCTCCGAAACTGGAAGCAACATTACCATCGAACACACCAAGGTCCGTCCCTCATCGCTTTGATGCGAGGTGAGGGACGGACCTTGGTGTGTTCGTATCAGTCAGTTCCTGCGGGTCGTGAAGGGGGAGGTAAGTTAATGGTCTCTGGTGATCATAAAACAATTCTCTTTTTCATTGATGTGTAAGTAGTAGGGAGATTGATGGGTCATACCCATTTCTTCACGCAGTTCTTTTGGGATGTGAACCGTTCCTTTTTCTGAGATGTAGCGCTTGTTGTGAGTGGATTCTTTTACCGCATGTTTAATATATAGGCAATTGTTTTGATAGAAAAGTTCTGCGAGTCTTCCCGGCAATAGTCCAAACTGCTGTCGCCATTTATGTGGAAGGGTGATCGTGCCACTCTTACTGAATGTTTTGCTTCCGTACACCATGCTCAACATATCATCACCTGCTTTCACTATCATTGCTACTCTTTTACCTATTAAATAAAAAATAAACACAAATTTGAAAAAATAGGAAGAAGGTTGGGGAGAAGTTTAGTAAAATAATATGAGAGGAATAAAAACATATAAGCATTATTTGGAGGTGTGAATGATCGAGCCTATACATATATTATTCTTGCTTGTGATCGGCTATAGTGTCTTTACCATTGATAAAAAGAAAAAGAATTTTCCTGTTCCTGTCGTTTTATTGCTTATTGGAGTGGTGCTTTCGTTTGTACCTGCTTTTTCCGATGTCACTCTCACCAAGGATATTATCTTCCAATGGTTCCTGCCAGCTCTCTTGTTTATTTCCGCTTATCAATTTCCAACAAAGGCCTTGAAGAAGCATGCGGGAATCATCGCTATCCTTAGTACGGTCGGTATCATCATCACTACGTTATTGATGAGCCTTCTTTTCTACTACGGTTTACATCCATGGCTCTCGATTTCGTTTGCAGAAGCGTTATTGATTTCGACGATATTGACACCGACGGATCCCGTTTCTGTTGTTTCAATTTTGAAAGAGTCTTCCAATAGACAGGATATAGCTGATGTAGTGGAAGGCGAGTCGATGATAAATGACGGGACAAGTATCGTCCTTTTTACGGTTGTGGCTGGAATTTACTTTGGAGAGGAGAGTTTTTCAGTTCCTTCTTTCCTGGGGGAATTCCTTTTGGTTTCTCTTGGCGGAATCGTGATTGGGATTACACTGGGGTGGCTTGCGAGCAAGGCGATCCATTTCACGACTGATTCCAGATATCAGATTATGCTCAGTATCATCCTTGCGTACGGAACCTTTTACATAGGGGAGGAACTGGGGGTTTCAGGAGTTCTTGCCACAGTGTCGTCGGGAATCATGCTTTCCTATGAATACGGAAAAACGATTAAAGAAAATCACTTCAGGAAGGATCTGGATGGCTTTTGGACCGTTATCGAACCGACCATCCTGACCTTTTTATTTTTGTTAATCGGGATTCAAACGACACGATATTTATCCTTTTCATTAATTGGGTGGATCTTCTTACTATTTGTTCTCTCCTTATTCGTTCGCTATGTTATTATTATTGGTGTTGTGAAAATGAAGGGAACGTGGAGAAACACATATGGATGGAAGGAAGTATTCATCTTAACCTGGTCGGGCATTAAAGGAACCATGTCTGTTGCCTTATTATTGGGTTTAAATGAACAAGGTCCATTTCTTCTGCACTCCTTAACATTCGGAGTCATCCTGTTTTCACTTGTTGTACAAAGTGTGGGAATCTATCCTTTATCTACCTTATTTCTTAGAGAAGAGGGGAAGGGTAAAGATTATTGATAAATTGGTAAGAACTGTGAAACCATAGGGGAAAGACTATTTGAATTTAGGTGAAAACTCTAGATGAAAAAAGCAAAAGACATTGCGTTGAAAATTTCCATTACCTATGTGTTAGTAGGCGTTTTGTGGATTGTGTTTTCCGACTATTTTTCCATGGTCATGACACATGACAACCTGAATATGTATATTTATTTTCAGCGCTATAAAGGCTGGTTATTTATCTTGGTGACAGGAATCATTATTTTTTTATTGGTCTACCGGAGAACCCGTGAATTGATCCTCTCAAATGAAAAATTGAAAAGTAAGGAGAGGCAACTTCAAATCAGGAACCAGCATTACCATTCATTGTTCGAACAAAATCCAGATGCCGTATTAGAGCTTAGCTTTGAAGGAAAAGTGATATCAGTGAACTCAGCAGCTGAAGTGATGCTTGAGTCCACACATGAAGAATTAAAAGAAGTGAAATTCAGCAATTATTTGAATGAAGATGAAATGAAACGGATCACCGGACACTTTGTCGAAACTTTCAAAGGCATCCCATCCACTTTTGAAACAACGCTTTATTTAAGAGAGAAAAAGAAGAAGCTGCTTCGGTGCTCCCTTGTGCCGATCATCATTGATCAAAGGGTCACAGGGATGTTTGCGATCGCAAGGGACATCACCCTTAATCGGGAGAATGAGGAAATGGTCGTAGCTTCTGAAAAGCTTTCTGTCATTGGCCAACTTGCGGCAGCAGTGGCTCATGAAATCCGCAATCCACTCACATCTCTCAAGGGATTCATTCAACTGATGCAAACCACCAACACGATCAATGATGCTCACTTGGATATTATGCTCTCCGAAGTGGATCGCATCGATTTAATTTCAGGGGAGATGCTTATTCTTGGAAAGCAGCAAGAAACTCATCTCCTTTATGAAAGACTGGACGATATCCTCAGACAGGTGTTGGTGTTGATGGAAGCTCAGGCTAATCTTGATAACGTATCAATTAAATATAATAACCTTGCTGAAAGACCGATAAATGTTTTAGGCGAAGTCAATCAGCTCAAACAGGTGTTTATCAATATTATTAAAAATGCAGTAGAATCCATTCCTAATTATAAGGATGGTAGAGTAACCATCACCTTGCAGGAACGGGATATGGAGGCACATGTCATAGTAAGTGACAATGGAATCGGGATGGAGCCTGAGCGGCTCGAACATCTGGGGGAACCATTCTACTCTACGAAGGAGAAAGGCACCGGTCTCGGACTTGCTGTATGTCAAAAAATCATTGAACGCCATAAAGGGCATATCCATTTTCAAAGCGAAAAAGAAATAGGGACGGCAGTGGAAATCATCTTACCAATTGAGGAGAGATCGATTCCTTCTGCCTTGTCCGATTAAGAAGGGACGAATAGAATGAACTCAATTTCAAGCATTATCCATACCCCAACGATTCAGAAGAACTGGGAAGAATCTGGCTTTACAACATTAACTCCTGTACAGGAAAAAGTGGTACCTCTGATTATGGAAGGAAAAGACGTAGTGTGTGAATCGCCAACAGGTACAGGGAAAACCCTGGCGTATTTACTCCCGATCATCCAAGCAATCGATCCATCAAGGAAACAGGCTCAAGCCGTCATTCTTGCCCCATCGAGAGAGCTTGTCATGCAGATCCACCAGGAAATCCAGAAATGGGCAAAGGGAACAGACGTGACGAGCGCTGCTTTCATTGGTGGAGCCAACATTAAGAAACAGGTCGAAAAGCTGAAGAAAAAGCCGCATATCGTCGTGGGTACAACGGGTCGGATGATTGAATTGATGAAGTTGAAAAAACTGAAGATGCATGAAGTGAAAACGATCGTCGTCGATGAATTCGACTTAATGATCTCCTCGGAACATATCCGTGAAGTGAAGGAAATCATTAAATCGACTTTAAAAGAGCGTCAAGTTCTCTTCTTCTCAGCTACTTTATCAGATGAAACCGAAAGTGTGGCAGAAACACTCCTGCAAAACCATGAAATCGTTAAAATGGAAGCGAACCTGGATAATCCGAAAGTAGATCATGTTTTTGTGTATAGTGAATTGCGGGACAAAATGGAAGCACTTAGAAGCATCTCATACTTTAAAGGAATCAAAGCACTCGTTTTCTTTAATCAACTGGAGAAACTCTCTGAAATAGAAGAGAAGCTTAAATTTAAAGGAGTAGAGCTCGAAGTATTGGCTGGAGAATCAACCAAAACCGAGCGCAAGCAATCATTGGATCGCTTCCGTTCAGGGAAAGTGTCCATGCTTCTGACAACAGACGTTGCAGCACGTGGACTGGACATTACAGATGTCACACATGTCGTTCACTACGACTTCCCGAGTGATACGAAACAATACATTCACCGCTCTGGAAGAACCGGCCGAATGGGTGCAGAAGGAACCGTCATCTGCCTCGTATCCAAACGTGAGCTAAGCTTCCTTGAAAAACTAAGCAAAGAACTTAACCTTCCATTCGAAGAAAAAACCATTCGTGGTGGGGGACTTCAAGACCCAGAAACAAAATAGCACAAGACCAACAGAGGTCCGTCCCTCGTTCTTGAGGGACGGACCTCTGTTTTTTTATCGGGTTTGTCATTACCTTCCAAACACAACTTCCCCATCCATCATTGTCAGCCAAACATTAGTCTCCAACATTTCTTCCGGAGCGACGTCAAAAAGGTTCCGGTCCAACACTACTAAATCAGCTTTCTTTCCAACATCGATCGTTCCTAAATCATGCTCCCTGAAATTTCCGAAGGCAGGGGATTTCGTATAGTGAGTCAAGGCAGCTGCCAATGAAATTTTCTCCTGAGGATTCCATCCGCCTTGAGGAGTGCCATCTTCATGCTTACGGGTGACTGCCCTGTAAAGGCCGAGCATCGGGTTCAGATCCACAATCGGGAAGTCTGTACCGAACGCTATACTGGCCCTGTGTTCCTGTAAGGACCCAATCGGCCACGTGTACCGTGACCTGTCAAGGCCCAGCCGATCTAAATAGGCGTGGGTGTCCATCGAACCTGCCGTCAGATGCTCAGGTTGGATTGAGGCTATCACTCCTAATTTAGCAAATCGATCGAAATCCCCGGGGTTACACACTTCAATATGCTCAATCGTATGCCGGGAATCCCGTATCCCATTTACGCTTCGTGCATGTTCATATAAATCGAGGGCTAATCGCACCGCCCCGTCACCACATGCGTGAAGACGTACACGGAAACCTTCCCGGTCAGCTTCATCAATCCACTGTTGGTACACATGTGGTTCATAAATGGTACCGCCTCTTTCTGTAGGGAGATCGGAGTATGGATGAAGTAAATAACCGGTATAGGTGAGGGGAACCCCATCCAGAAATTGCTTCAAGCCTGAAAATTGAAGTTTATCCGATTGATACTTCTCTCTAAACTGAACACCCCGTTCCAGATTACCATCGAGAACATCGAGGAAATGAATTCTCGATGACAGTTTCCCCTTCTCCTCAAAGCTTTGATAAAAAGCCGGATCCCCCAATGTATATCCAGGAAGAGGAAGCATGTCGGAAACTGAGGTGATACCATTTGATGAAGTCTTTAGCAGCATCCCAGTTAACAATCTGTTTTTTACTTTTTCATCAAACGTGAAAGCTTTTACCACATACTGAACTGCCGTTTCATATAAAAATCCAGTGGGATCTCCGTGCTCGTCTTTTTCAATTTTCCCGAAAAGAGGTTCAGGGGTATCCCGATGAATTCCTAGTTTCTGCAGAGCTGCGGTGTTCAGCCAAGCGCTATGTGCTTCTTCATTCAGAAGTACAACGGGACGGTGAGGGATGTAACGATCTAACGAATGACGAGTAGGGAGGTTCTGGCCAGGCCAGCGGACATGATGCCATCCGAATCCAAGCACCCATTCCTCATCGGGATGTTCCGTGGCATAGCGCGCCACCATTTTTGCCGAGGCATCTTCTGTATGACCGAAAGTAAGCTGACAAAACCCCTCGAACATCGCCCCTAAAAATAAATGGAGATGAAAGTCATGAAATCCTGCCATCACGAGGCGATCACCAACATCCCATGTTTCGGTGGACGGCCCTACAAAGCACTCCATCTCGGAACGTGGCCCCACCCCAATAATGATGTCATCCCTTACAGCCACGAACCCGTCAAATGGGGAAGTGGCATTTCCGGTGAAAATGGTATTGCTTACAATGATTTTATGAGCTTTCATCTCTTACTCCCATCCTTTTTAACCAATTACATCGATTGTAACCAGAATAAGGGAATAACACAACGCTTTGAGCAAACAGAGAAAGATGGATTGATGAGAAATTCCTCTTCCAAGAAGGCATTGGAAAATCCGATATTGAGTTAATAAGGAGAACAAATAGAAAAGGAGAATGAGTATGCTGACAAGAGCCTTCCCGGTGCTTGAAACAGAAAGATTTCGTTTAAGACAGATGGGGGAAAAGGACGCTCCAAATGTATTTGACTACTTTTTAAAAGATGAAGTCACCCGATAGTATGACTTGGAGTCGTTTCAGGTTGAAACACAAGCTGTTGAAATCATTCAAAGATGGAACGAGCGGTTTCGTATGAATGAAGGAATACGTTGGGGGATTTCCCTTAACGAAACAAATGAAGTCATCGGAAGCTGCGGTTTTCATCAATGGGAGAAGGAACATTTTAAAGTGAGAGGTGGGGTTTGAGATTCATCCTGCGTATTGGAGACAGGGGATTATAACAGAGGTGCTTCGACCCATTCTGAAATATGGGTTTGAAGAAATGGCGCTGAATAGAATAGAGGCCTATTATGATCCCGAAAATCTGGCGTCTTTGAAGAGTCTTGAAAAAGCCGGCAATACATTTGAAGGTGTATTACGAAAAGCGGCATATGAAAAAGGCGTCTTTTGTGATGCGGCGGTTTGTTCTCTATTAAAAGAAGAATTTTAAGCACAAATTTAAGACGCTGCTTATGTCTATACCACATAAACAGCGCCTTAACTTAAGTAAATCTTATTCAATTAACTTTCCTATCCTTTCTTACTAATACACATACTTAACATTCATTTAAATTAATGTAAATTAATGGTCTTGCATGTATTATTTAGTTTATTTTCATTTGCTACTGAATTCCCCACACGCCCACATGTTACGAAGATAGTTTTCACGGGCTACCTTCTTGCGTACCATGATGTTAGCATGTTTCGCTGACACTCTTCATTGGAATCATCTCCTGAAATAAGATTGCGCATTCCCGCATATCCACACATCCTGAAATCAGTTTTCACGGGCCGATCTCAAAAGCGAGATGTGATGCTGACATGCTTTGCTTACTTACGTCATTGGAATCACGCCTTCCTTTAAAGTTTTGTGTGTTGGTAAATCATTTATTAATTATATATTAACAAATTATAAAATTAATGCAAATGTTCAGAATAATCAATATAATGTGATTTGGGCTGTTTTTTAGGATGAAATTGTGGGTTATCTCACTTTATCTCATTTTTGCTCATTTTTTTATAATCTTTTTAAAAAAAGTGAGTGTTGTCCGATTTCCGCGGGGCGTGATTGGAGCCTCCCCGGGATGAGGAGGCTTGGCCGTTCCTCCGAGGAAAGCGTTCCCCTTACCATCTTTAGAACACTCATTAATTAGCCATGGCAGCTCCCATGTTAGAAAGCAAGAATCTTTGCGAAAACAGCCAAATTGAAAGAGTATGAAATCAGCAAAAACATCTATTTAATTTAATCTTCTATTAAGATAAAACGTTTCCAAGTCAAGCTCCCGGTTCACGAGCAGTTCCATTTCTTCGAGGTGGTGGGTTTCCACGACAGGGTCGAGTTCGGACCAGTGTACTTTATTGACGAAGTAATAGTTTCTGATCTTCCTAAGGATGACCAGGGAGTGTGGGAAGAGGTCGAATTCTGCTTTTATGCTGTTGAAGCGGGTAAAGCCCCATTTCGTTAATTTCATCATTTATCACCTTATTTTCTATTCCCTTATCTGTCCTGTGGTTAATCATCAAGGAGCATATCCGATTTAAACAAACGTTTGATTAGTAGCCAGAAACCCTTATTTTACAAGGCTTAAAAGTATTAAACAACCGTTTACTACTATTTATGGATCGAATGTTGTCTCCTTGTCGCCCTTAGATTGTCATTGCTATTTTCAAAGGGCTCTTGTTATGATGAAAAGGTTATGAATTGAAAGGTAAGCTAGGAGAATGAGCTTTGAATAAAGTATTAACCAACTATTCTATTTATCCATTTGATGCGAAAAAAAAGGAAATCCCGGTCGCCGCGCTCCATAAGGGAGAGACTACGAAGCAGCTGGTATCCTCCCATGAAGAGGATGCTTTTTTCTTTCGGACGATGGAAGAAGCAGGCATTCACCTGAATGCTTCACAAATCGAAGCGGTACGTCATGTAGAGGGACCATGTTTGACCCTTGCAGGTGCAGGGACAGGGAAGACAACGGTTCTCGTGTGCCGTGCAGGTTATCTAATGGCCGTCAAGGATATCCAACCAAGAAATATTCTACTCGTCACGTTCACTAAAAAAGCCGCGGAAGAAATGAAGCAACGGATTGCAAGTCTTCCAGGTACAGAAGCTGGTGGAGCGGTCCATGCCAGCACCTTTCACGCTTTGTTTCTATATTTGCTGAGATCCCGTCATTACACACAAGAAGTGCTGGGGAACGAGCGATATAAACAAATTATTCTCAAGCAAATTCAAAGGGAAATGAATATATATGACCCTTATGATGCCGAGACGCTGCTTGCCAAACTCTCACATTATAAGTTGAATCAGAAAGATATCAGGGAACTGCCGCAGAAATCCAAATCAGAAAAAGAAGTGCGAAGCATTCTTTTAAAATATGAAGAGTGGAAGCGGATAAATCATAAAATGGATTTCGATGATATTTTGACCGAGGCCCATCAATTATTATTAGGGAATCCTAATCTGTTGACGTCTCTTCAGCATCGTTTCCAGTATGTGATGGTGGATGAGTTCCAGGATACGAATCTTGTACAATATGAGCTTATGAAACTGATTGCGGCTCACCGGAACTTGTTTGTGGTAGGGGACGATGATCAAACGATCTACACCTTTAATGGTGCCCGGAACGAATTCATCCTGGACTTTGATGAAGAGTTTCCAGATGCCAGAGTCGTGACGTTAAAAGAGAATTACCGGTCCGATGCTTATATCATCGGATTAGGGAATGAAGTAATCGGCCGGAATGATCACCGACGGGAAAAAGAGCTGATTGCCACCAAAATCGAGGGTCAAAAACCTCTTTACTCAAGACCGGCTACGGCAGATGAAGAAGCTGTCTGGATTACAGAGGAAATAGAGAGGTTAATAGAAGAGGGTCACGCGTATAGAGACATAGCGATTCTTCACCGGACTATGAGCAGCGGCCGAGCTGTATTTGAGCAACTTCTATTAAAGGATATTCCTTTTACACCATACAATCAGAAGGATTCTCTCTTCTATGAAAATTGGACGGTGAAGCCTGTCGTGGATTATTTGCGATTATCGATTGTGCCAAGGAACTTTCAAGCGATAGAATCCATCCTTCCCACCCTCTTCATCAGGAGAGATCGGGGTATGGCTCATATCTTGGAAGAAGAGGCGAAAGAGAGAAAGAAGTATCCTCTCATTCACTTAACGACTTTATCTGGACTAAAGCCTTTCCAGGTAAAAAACATTAAAGAACGCATGAAGTTCCTTAAGGCGGTCGGGGATCAATCACCAGAAGCGGCCATTAAACGGATACGTAAAGAGTTCTATCACCAGTACATCGATGCAAAGGAATCTCATGTAGTGACGGAACAGAAGGAAATCATCAAAGAAATGCTGGACGAGCTTGAAGGTTCGGCAAAGCGTTTTGATACGATTTCAAGCTTTATCACCTTCATTGATGAGATGAAGGCAAAGTATGAGGAGATCTACTCAAATCAGAGCCAAAAGAAGAACACAGACAGCGTGTCCCTCATGACGATCCATCGTTCCAAGGGATTGGAATTCCCGGTCGTGTTTCTAATCGGGGCCATCGAAGGGAATCTTCCCCACAATTCAGCCCTTAATGCCAATAAGCTCGAGGATAAGGTGTACAAGGATCCGAACGAAAAGGAAAAGACAACGGGGGCAGTTGAGGAAGAAAGACGACTGGCATATGTAGCCATTACCAGGGCAAAAGAGAAATTATTTATTTCATCACCTGCTTATTATCAAGGTGAGCAGCGAAAATGTTCCCGCTTTATTGCAGACTTATTTCAAACTGTTCCCCACTCGGATCAGCCGAAACGAACCAAAAAGGTACGGATCGGGAAAACCAGCAAGATCCTGGCTTGGATTTGCACGAATTCCAAGTGCATCGCCTGGCAAAGACCGGAAACCCATGAGGATACAGAATCCAAGATTTGTCCCCTTTGCTCATGTTCAATGAAGTTGGGCGAAAAGGAAATTACGGAATGAAAAAAAGCCCGAGGGCCCTATGAAAATAGAGTCCTCGGGCTTTTTAACACGATATATCGACCGTTATCCAGATTTATCGAACGAATTTTCAGGATATCGGCTATCCTGAATAAAAACTGCCGAGTTTCAATACAACCACGATAATCTACACCATCAACTCCCCATTGTCATTGAGAGAAGTGGTCATTGTCCTGATCATAAGAGTCAATCTTTTTCGCATCATTCGAATCCAAAGCTTGTCTTAAGAAATAAATAAGAATCCCCATAATCATCCCAAGCATCACGATTAGACCAATCGTTATTGTTATTCCCATCTTAAGCCCTCCTTTTTCCTTAGCTATGGTCCATTTCCCATCATTCTAAACCTCTATATGGTTAGTCTATGAATAGGGGGAGGGAATATATTCGATTAGAAAAACAAATTGTGAAGGGAATGATCCAGTAAAGCTCTCCTTTCTGGAATTCGATAAACGTATTCAATCAAAAAAAGTAACCTTTCCACTAGGATCTCCTTAGAGGAAAGGTTACTTCTTTCTTCGTGAAATATCTTATGTTCGATCGATTAATACCGCACGTACGGGAGAGCCGTCTCCTTCTTGAAGGGGGAGGGGGAGTGCCACCAATTCGTATCGACCGGGCTTGACATCGGTAAGGTCAAGCCCTTCCAATATTCCAATGCCATTCTCCTGTAATGAATGATGTGATCCCAATTCCTTACTGTCCAAAGGATCGACTGAAGGAAGATCGATTCCGATCAGCTCAATCCCTTTTTCTTTCAAAAACGGAGCAAGCTCTTTCGCAATAGGAGGAATCTGCTCAGGGAATTGATTCGAATCCTTCCAGGCATTCGTTTTGAATAGGAGCTTCTTCGCACCTGAAAAGTCGATATCCTTCAGCTGTTCGGCATTGATTTCAGAAGTGTTCTCCACAGACACTACGATCGCTTGCCCCATGAATCGCTCCAAGGGCAGGTCGAGTATTCTGCTTCCATCACTGTCAAAATGGAAGGGGGCGTCGACGTGGGTTCCTGTATGAGAACTCATCGTCACTTGTCCGACATTGACGGATCCCGTGTCCTCCTTCGTCCAATTCAATGAAAAAGAGAAAGGGGTGTCTCCAGGCCAAACGGGTGTTTCATGATGCAAAGGTCTGGAAATATCAATGATCTTCATATTCATTCATCCTTTCTTATGATATTAAGCAACAACATTCCGCGTATTTTCAAATTGCTTATATTCTTCATTCTCCATGATGCTCTTTAAGATTTGAATTGTTTTCCATACATCTTCGTAGGAGGAATAAAGGGCCACAGGCGCCAATCGAATCACATTGGGTGAACGGAAATCCGGCGTGACCTTATTCACCTTCAAGGCTTTACAAATTCTTGCTGCTTCCTCGTGCTTTAAGCTGATATGGCCGCCCCTCCGGTCATCTTCCAGTGGATTGCAGATTGTAAATCCATGATCTGAAAGCTCTTGTTGGAACAGATCGATCATGAACCTTGTCAGTGAAAGGGATTTTTTTCTCAGATTTTCAATCCCTGCTTCTTTAAATAATTCGAGGGAGCCAAGTAAAGGAGCGCTGCTTAAGATATGGGGGGTGCCAATCTGGAATGCGCCGGCAGAATCCTCATGGGTCAGCGTGTGATCCATGTCAAACTGCTTATCCTTCCGGGAACTGAACCATCCAGACAGTCCAGGTTTCTTCCCAGCATGCTTGTTGTGAACAAATAATCCACCTACACCACCGGGACCGCTATTTAAGTACTTGTAATTGCACCAAACAGCAAAGTCCACACCGTCCTCATGTAATTGATGGGGGAGGGCCCCGATCGAATGGGCCAAATCGAATCCAATCAGGATATCCCGTTTATGGGCTTCAGCAGTCAATCGTTTAATATCCAGGAGCTGTCCACTACGGTAAAGAACAGATGGCAAGAGGATCAATGCGATATCATCGTTCATGTTTTCGATGATGTCTTCTTCTCTTAACGTATAACCGTCTCCACTTTTCACTTGAATCAAGTGCTCTTCAGGAGAGTATCCCTTTAGCTCCAGCTGACTTTGAATCGCATAAATATCTGAAGGGAAGGTCAGTTCATCAGCCAGGATCTTAGTTCGTTTTCCACCAGGTTGATAGAAGGTGGCAAGTAATTGATGGAGGTTCGTCGTAATAGAACCTGTCACGATGACTTCCCCCTTTTCTGCCCCCACTAATGGCGCGGTCATCTCTCCAAGCTTCTCAGAGTAATAGAACCAAGGCTCCTGCCCCTCCATCCAACCATCGATACCATGTTCCTTCCAATCCGCAAGTGAAGTCAGGAGCGACTTCTCCGCACGTTTCGATAGCAGCCCCAGTGAATTTCCATCCATATAATAGTGACCATTCTTTATGTAAAATTCATTGCGGAAACGAGCCAATGAATCCTGTCTATCGAGCTCTTGTGCATGTTCCTCAGTTAATGTTCCTCTTTGAGTCATCCCTATCCCACCTTATCCAGTCTTATCAAAATAATAATCGAAATGGTATGAATAGTAAAATAATTATCTGTTTAAATAAAGAGGAAATCTTCCTCTATCAATCTATCGATACTCAAACAATCGCCATCCAGATGCAGAGAACATGGAAAGGTGAATGTATTTATTTTTGAATAAATTATTCAAAAATGTATTAAAACTCAGAATAGTCTGGTATAAATTGATTAATATAATTAATTTCAGGAAAAATTTATTCATTATTGAATAATTCCCGCCTGAATAAAAGGAGTGGGGTTCAATGACAGTAAATAAAAAAAGTTGGAATGAGAATGAAGCGATCCTTCATTCTCTGCAAGATGATATTTTAGTGACAAACACAGATGGAATCATTTTGAAAGTCAGTGACGCAACGGGTGAAATTTACAATGTGAACTCGGAAGACATGATAGGGAAATCGGTATATGACCTGGAGAAGGAAGGCGTTTTTTCCCCACTCTTAACCCCTTTAGTCATAAAAGAAAAAAAGAAAATTACATTGGTTCAGACGAGTAAAGAAGGAAAGAAGCTCCTGGTTACAGGAATTCCTGTATTTCAAGAAGACGGCGAGTTAGTGAGGATCGTCAGTTATTCTCATGACGTAACGGAATTATTAAACATGAAAAAGTATTTATTGGATATGGAAGATGAGATGGAAAGGGTGAAAAGTGAGCTTGATCTTCTTAGGAGCCGTCATTATTACTCAGAAGGGATCATCGCCACAAGTGATGAAATGAAGAGGGTGCTGCAGGTTGCCCTCCAGGTAGCTGATGTGGATGTGAACGTTCTTTTGTTAGGCGAATCGGGAGTTGGTAAGTCTCATATTGCGAAATTCATACATAATAAGAGTCAGAGAAAAGGTGGTCCTTTCATTGAGGTCAATTGCGGGGCGATACCGGAATCCTTATTCGAGGCAGAGTTCTTCGGGTATGAACCCGGGTCTTTCACTGGCGCGGATCGTAAAGGGAAGGTGGGGCTTGCGGAACTTGCAGAAGGAGGAACGCTATTTCTTGATGAAATCGGGGAATTATCGCTCCCAAATCAAGTCAAAATATTAAAGTTCATTCAGGAGAAACACTATTATCGGGTTGGTGGTACCAAAGCAAGAAAGGTTGATTTTCGCGTGCTGGCAGCGACGAACAAAGACTTAGAAGCAGCCGTAGAGGAGAGAGCATTCAGGGAGGACCTGTTCTTCCGATTAAATGTAGTCCCCATCATCATTCCTCCTTTACGGGAACGGACGGCTGATATCATGACGATGATCGAGTATTTTGTTAATCATTTCTCCGAAAAATATAACCGGGAAAGAAGATTGGATGAAGGAGTACTTCATCAATTACTCATACAAGAATGGAAAGGGAATGTAAGGGAGTTAATGAATTTAATAGAAAGGTTGATTGTGACATCTTCTAAGCAATTGATTGAGATGGAAAATCTGCCCCATCGATACATTAAGCATACTGGGGAGATCACAAGTTTCGAGCAAAATGGAACATCATTAAGGGACATCCTTGAGGGAGTAGAGGCCCAAGTAGTGAGAAGGGCGCGTGAGATTCATAAGACGACGACTCAAATGGCTCAAAATTTGGGAATCAGTCAACCTTCTGTAGTCAGAAAACTTAAAAAATACAAAATTAAATAAAAATTGGCATGAAACTTGCAAGTATTAGGGTGATTAGATACATGAATGCTTGAAGGAGGTCGTTGTACGGCACTTGCGGTGAAGAGGGATGATGAACTAAATATCAAAGGGGTGTTTGACGATGGAAGTTGGAAAACAAGGTGTAAGTGGATTACAAACCCGGTCGGGCAGGACGGTAAAGGAAGCAATGAAATTTATCATTCCTTCCCTGTTAGGGGTATTATTGTTCCTTTTACCTGTTACGTATGAAGGCAACATGACCATTGGAGTCGGGATTTTTGCTTCTTATTTTCAAGGTGTGCTTGAAGGTGTATTGCCATTATTTATGACGGTCGTATTTGGTTTATCAGCTCTTATGGCTATTTATACGAAATTATTCAAACCGCAGTGGATCGTGAAACAGTCCTTCTTAAAAGGACTATTCGATGTAGGCTATTTTTGGATTGCTATCCGGGTCATCGGTTCTATCTTTGCAGTAATGACCGTTAACGGTGTCGGCCCCGAGTGGGTTACATCCGACTTTACAGGTGGTACGGTGCTGTATTCGTTAGTCCCGGTCTTAACGACTTGGTTCTTGTTTGCAGGCTTATTAATGCCCCTGCTTTTAGATTTTGGGTTGATGGACTTCTTTGGGACCCTGCTTCAGAAAATCATGAAGCCGCTTTTTCAATTGCCTGGTCGATCCTCTATCGATGCTCTTGCATCCTGGATGGGGAGCGGGACAGTGGGTGTGTTGATTACAACGAAACAATTCGAAGAAGGTTACTACACAAAACGGGAAGCGGCAGTGATCGCAACAAACTTTTCCGTTGCGTCAATCGCTTTCAGTCTTGTCATTGTTAGTTTTATCGGTTTGGAATCGATGTTTGTACAACTTTATGGAACAGTCGTCATTGCAGGAATCGCTGCTGCTGTGATCTGTCCTCGAATCCCGCCCCTATCCCGAAAGAAAGACACGTATTATGAGCCGGTGGGAATGCAAATCTCTGAAACCGTTCCTGATAATGTATCCCGTCTTCAATGGGGTTTTGAGAAAGCTGTGGATAAAGCGTCGGAAGTGAAAAGTATCGGAGAGGTAACAAAGAAGGGAATGCAGAACGTGTTGGATATCTGGTTCGGACTGATTCCATTGGTCATGGCCCTCGGTACACTCGCGTTGGTTGTCGCTGAATATACTCCTGTGTTTGATGTATTGGCGTACCCTATTGTTCCGCTACTGGAGTTGCTGCAGATCCCACAAGCTGCAGATGCTGCACCGGCAATGATCGTCGGTTTTGCTGATATGTTCCTGCCTGCTGTAGTAGGAAGCGGGATTGAGAGCGAATTAACGAGATTCGTGATTGCTGCTATGTCGTTGACCCAATTAATCTACATGTCTGAAATCGGGATTCTCTTAATCAAGTCAAAAATTCCGATCAGCTTTCTAGATCTCTTTATCATCTTCATCCAGCGTACGATCATTACGTTACCAATCGTAGCGTTGTTGGCTCATTTCTTCTTTATGTAAAAGCTTCGACAATCTGACTATACAAACTAACTATGGGGGTTACTGGAATGAAACGCACGTTTGAACAGCTTATTGAACATATGCCTAATCGTCTAGCGCCGAGTATGGCAAAGGATCATCCTAATTTGCCGGTAGTGAAAGAAGAAGGGTGTTATTACTACGGGCTGGACGGAAGGAAATATCTTGATTTCACCTCTGGAATCGCCGTAACGAACGTAGGACATCGTCATCCGAAAATCGTTCAAGCGATTAAAGATGCAGCGGACGGGCTGATGCATGGCCCGTCAGGCGTCATAATGTATGAGTCGATCCTTAGACTTGCAGATGAACTGGCTGAGATTCTTCCGGGTGATTTAGATAGTTTCTTTTTTGCAAACAGTGGTACAGAAGCCATTGAAGGAGCGATCAAGCTTGCCAAATATGTTACGAAGCGTCCTTATGTAATTTCATTTACTGGATGTTTCCACGGCCGCTCACTTGGCGCATTAAGTGTCACCACGTCTAAGAGTAAATATCGGAAGTTTATGCAACCATCGGGCCTTACCTATCAAATTCCGTATGCAGAAGAGCGTGAGTGCCCAGAAGGTGTGGACTCAGTTCAATATGTGGTGAGCAAGCTTGAAAAAGATTTTGAGACTCTGTTTAATCATCAGGTGACCCCTGAGGAAGTGGCTTGTGTCATTCTTGAACCAGTTCTTGGCGAGGGTGGGTATATTGTTCCTCCTAAGGCATGGCTTAAAAAAGTAAGAGAGATTTGTGATCGACACGATATATTGTTGATTTTTGATGAAGTTCAAACAGGGTTCGGTCGAACGGGGAATTGGTTTGCCGCTCAAACCTTCGATGTCACACCGGATATTATGGCGATTGCAAAAGGAATTGCCTCGGGGCTGCCCTTGAGCGCAACGGTAGCATCCAATAAACTTATGAAACAATGGCCCCTTGGCAGTCATGGGACGACGTTTGGCGGAAATCCGATCGCATGCTCCGTCGGTCTTGCTACATTAGAGGTCATGAAGGAGGAAAACCTTCTTGATAATACGAAAACAATGGGGGCTTATGCTGTTTCCAAACTTGAATGCTTGAAGGAAAAGCATCACGTGATTGGGAGCATACGAGCTGTTGGGCTGATGATCGGGATTGAAATCGTCCATCCTCAATCAGGGGAACCAAATCAGGAAGGATTAATGGATATCCTTGATCGTGCTCTGGAAAAAGGCGTTTTATTCTATCTTTGCGGCAATCATAGTGAAGTAATCAGGATGATTCCACCGCTTACTGTAACAAAAGAACAGATAGATGATGGTCTTCAAATGCTGGATGAAGCGTTGAGTGAATATGAAGCTACATTGATGAGTCATTTTGACTGATTTGCCTTAATAAAATAAAGCCCCGTCTCCAGATACAATTGTGTTCCTGGAGACGGGGCCTTTTATTGACTGTTTTCGTAAACTTTATTGCTTTTTGATAGTGTATAGTGATTTCCGCTGCAATCAACTAAATATGTTCTCTTAATTATTTAAGAGAGTAGAAAACAACATTTTTTAACGTGTGCAGTGGTCTATTTTAGCTTCACTAGTAAGCGCTATCACCATCTATCGTACTCACTCATAGACAGAGCTTTGACAGCTCCTATGTTAGACAACAACAATCTTTGCGAAAAGAGCCTTTTTATCATGATATTATGCAGTTTGTTGTAATTGATCGTCACTCTTGTTTGTGGTCAGTAGAGTTACGACGATTAAAACAATATTGGTACAGGAATAGAAGGGATTATTTGAAATTTAAATAAATTGTGGTTGAAAAAAGGGTCGATCAGCTTTCACTGATCGACCCTTATGTTTATAGTCTTTTTACCGAAATGGCTTTTCGCATTTTCCTTAGAGCATTTTGCCCTTCCTTTTCTCTTCTCATCATCAAGTTGACGTAGAGAGCATCAATCAAGGTTAATTGAGCAATACGGGAAGAGAGAGCTTCGGAGCGATAGTCGGTTTCCTCTGATACGGTAAAGAGGGACGTATCGACACCTTGACTTAATGGAGATCTGGCAAAGTTCGTGATGCAGATGGTCTTTGCCCCGGTTTCTTTGACAATATCCATGACCTGTAGAATGTCCTTTGTCGATCCGGAATGGGAAATGAACACGGCGCAATCTTCACTCGTCATTTGGGAAGCGGTCATTAGCTGAATATGGCTGTCGCTCGCGGCATGGACACGTAAACCGGTTCGAATGAATTTATGGTACGCATCAAGGGCGATGACACCGGATCCACCACTGCCGAAGAATTCGATTGATTGGGCTTGGCTCATGATGTCCACAGCTTTCATCAGCTTTTTCTCATCGATGACCATCAATGTGTCTTCTATCGTTTTAATATTTGATCTGAATACTTTAGTGGCGATGGTTTGAGCAGTGTCTCCTTCATCAATGCGCTCGTGTATGTCCTTGAGGCCCGTCACGATTTCTGAGGCAAGGGCAATTTTCATCGCTTGATATCCCTTGAAGCCGATTCGTTTACAAAAACGGAAAACGGTAGAGTCTGCAACGCCTAAATCTTCCGCTACCCCATTAATGGTCGAATGGATGATTTCGGTCGGATTTTCAAGTATATAGTCGGCTATTTTTTTCTCGGTCACGCTAAATTGAGGATAATGTGAGCGGATACTTGCTAAACAATGCTGATGTTCTTGATTCATAGACACCTCTCCTGTAAGGGTTTTCATATTGATAGTATACAAGAATAAAAGAAAAAATAAAAATAATTTCTGTAAACGGTTGCAAAAAGAAAAATATTTTTTATAATAGAGATAGACAGAAAATAATTTTCCTGATGATTGTCATCCAGAAAGGAATTTCCTAAAGAGAAATTCTCTTAACGTAAATGGAAGAGTAAAAGGTACATAGAGTATTTTGCAAACGCTTAACCATTGTCTGGGTCAAGAAGTCAAGATTAGAAGTTATAAAAAATTGGCAGCTAAGCTGTCGTGACAAAAGAAAGGTAGGGATAGACATGTCGGATCAAATGCTTATTTTAGTGGCGCTTGCCGGAATTTTTCTTCTATTATTTTTAGTAATTAAAACAAAGCTTCATGCTTTTGTTGCCCTATTATTAGTGAGTTTAATTGTAGGGATCGCTGCTGGTATGCCGCTTCAGGAAGTAGTAGCTTCTATTCAAAGCGGAATGGGAGGAACCCTGGGGTTTGTCGCAGTGGTTGTTGGTTTAGGTGCGATGTTCGGTCGTATGCTTGAAGTGTCTGGGGGAGCGGAACGACTCGCTCAAACGCTGATTAATAAATTTGGCGAAGATAAAGCACAATGGTCTCTTGGGATTACAGGTTTCCTTGTAGCCATTCCCGTATTCTTTGATGTAGGATTTATCATTCTTGTACCGATTGTGTACGGATTAGCTCGAAAAACTGGAAAGTCACTACTATACTATGGAATACCGTTGTTAGCCGGACTTGCGGTTACACACAGTTTCATTCCACCGACTCCAGGGCCGATAGCTGTCGCAGACTTAATCGGAGCAGATCTTGGATGGGTCATCTTGTTTGGTACTCTTGCAGGTATTCCATCCATGATCATCGCGGGACCAGTTTTCGCGAAATTCATTTCGAAACGAATTCATGCAGTAGTGCCTGAGTATATGCAAACAGAAGAAATAGAGTATGATAAAGAGCTTCCAAGTTTCGCTCTGATTGCTTCTCTTATCTCGATTCCATTAGTATTGATCTTATTGAATACGCTTTCGGGTGTTGTTTTAGATGAAGGAAACACGATTAGATCATTCCTGACGTTCCTTGGACATCCTTTCGTTGCGTTAACGATTGCGACACTCCTTACGTTCATTTTCTTAGGAACGAAGCGCGGTTATTCACGCCAGGACGTTCAGGATATAGCAACAAAAGCACTGGAGCCAGCTGGAATTATCATTCTTGTAACAGGCGCCGGTGGAGTATTCAAGCAAGTATTGATTGACTCCGGTGTTGGTGAGGTTCTTGGTGAAATGATGGCAGGTTCAAGCTTACCACCGATTGCCCTTGCATTCTTAATAGCCATGGTGGTTCGAGTGGCTCAAGGTTCAGCAACTGTATCAATGGTTACGGCAGCCGGCTTAATGAGCCCGCTGATCGCGACATTAGGCATGGAAGGACCGGTTCTTGGTTTAATGGTTATCGCCATTGCGTCTGGAGCCACTGTTTTCTCACACGTCAATGATAGTGGTTTCTGGTTAGTGAACCGATATTTTGGATTAGATGTGAAAGATACGTTAAAATCATGGACAGTGATGGAAACGCTTATCGGTTTCGTAGGGTTTGCCGTTGTATTCATTTTAGGGATATTCATTAGCTAAAATAGGATAGAATAGTAGTAGAAGAGGGAAGAGCCATGTCGCTTTTTCCTTTTCTCTATTTTTTTAGGAGGAACGAAGATGTCAGAATTCATGATTGGTGTCGATATCGGGACCACAAGTACAAAAGCAGTTCTCTTTAATAACGAAGGAAAAGCAATCGATCGTCACGGGGTCGAATATCCATTACATACACCTGCTCCTGGAACAGCTGAGCAGGATCCGGAAGAAATTTTTCAAGCTGTCATTAAATGCATTAAAGAAGTGACCTCTAATACAAATGAAACCATTTCCTTTGTGTCGTTCAGCTCAGCCATGCATAGCTTAATCCTCGTGGATGAGAACGATCAGCCGCTGACTCCTTCCATTACGTGGGCCGATAATCGAAGTGCAGATTGGGCGGAGAAAATCAAAAATGAAATGAATGGGATGGAGATTTATCGTAGAACAGGCACGCCGATTCACCCGATGTCTCCACTGGTGAAGCTTGCCTGGCTGCAGGATGAAAAGCCGGAATTATTCGGGAAAGCCGCAAAGTTCATCTCCATCAAAGAATTTGTCTTCCATCGCTTGTTTGGAAAATATATCGTGGATTATTCCATTGCATCTGCAACAGGGATGTTCAACCTGGAGAATCTTGCATGGGATGAAGAAGCACTGAAGGTTGCAGGTGTGAAAAAGGATCAGCTTTCCATTCCTATCTCTACAACAGAGAGTGTGACTGGACTAAAATCTGAATATACGGAGATGCTTGGATTACCTGCAGACACTCCATTTGTTGTCGGGGCAAGTGACGGCGTACTTTCGAATCTTGGCGTGAATGCCATCGAACCTGGTGTGGTAGCCGTGACAATTGGCACGAGTGGGGCCATTCGTGCCGTTACTGACCGACCGGTGACGGATCCAAAGGGCAGGATTTTCTGCTATGCTTTAACCGATAAACATTGGGTGATCGGAGGGCCGGTCAATAATGGCGGGATGATCTTCAGATGGGTTCGGGATGAGCTTGCTTCCGGGGAAGTGGAAGTGGCGAAACGTTTAGGCAAGGATCCTTATGAGGTGCTCACCGATATTGCGGCTAAAGTGAAACCGGGATCTGAAGGACTGCTCTTCCATCCTTATATGGCTGGGGAACGGGCACCCCTTTGGAACGCGAAAGCCCGAGGGTCCTTCTTCGGACTAGGTATGCATCATAAGAAGGAACATATGATCCGTGCTGTCCTTGAAGGAATTGTTATGAACTTGTACAGTGTGCTCCTTGCACTGGAAGAATTAATCGGTACACCAAAACGGGTACAGGCAACAGGTGGTTTTGCCCGTTCTGAATTGTGGCGCCAGATGCTTGCAGACGTGTTCGATCAAGAAGTGGAAGTTCCGGAAAGCTTTGAAAGCTCCTGCCTCGGTGCAGTTGTGCTTGGTATGTACGGTAGCGGAATGATCGATTCCCTGGAGAAAGTAAGCGGAATGGTAGGATCGGTTCACTCTCACCAGCCTGATCCTAAAGCGACGCAGGCGTATACAAAACTGATGCCGATTTTTATTCGTGTTCCACGTTTGTTGGAGGAAGAATACGACGCGATCAGTGCTTATCAGGAAGAAAGCTGACTCAGATGAGTCGGCTTTTTTTTCGGAGAGTGTGGTTTGTCCACCTGTAGACAATATATCTTACAAATTTTTTGTGTGAAGGAAATGACCTTTAGGGGAAATTCTGTATTAGAAAGAAAGTTGAAAGGGAATCACTTCGCCAAAAAGGGTCATTTTCATGTATAATAGGAACGAAAATACCTTTTACTAATTGAAATAGATAATAGATAAATGTGAAAGAGAGTGAAACAAAATGGGACGTAAGTGGAATAATATTAAGGAAAAGAAAGCGTCTAAGGACGCTAATACTAGTCGTATATATGCAAAGTTTGGCCGTGAGATTTATGTGGCAGCAAAGCAGGGTGAGCCGGATCCTGAACTGAACCAAACACTGAAGTTTGTTTTAGAGCGTGCGAAAACGTACAGCGTACCAAAACATATTGTGGACCGTGCCATTGAAAAGGCAAAGGGTGGTTCAGAAGAAAACTATGACGAACTTCGCTATGAAGGCTTCGGACCGAATGGTTCCATGGTCATTGTCGACGCTTTGACCAACAATGTGAACCGTACAGCATCCGAAGTGCGTGCAGCATTCGGAAAGAACGGCGGTAATATGGGTGTGAGTGGATCGGTTGCCTACATGTTCGACGCAACGGCTGTTATTGGGATCGAAGGCAAAACAGAAGAAGACGCAATGGAAATCCTGATGGAGGCAGACGTGGATGCCCGTGACATCATCGAAGAAGAAGATGCTGTGATCGTTTATGCTGAGCCCGATCAATTCCATGCGGTACAAGAAGCATTCAAAGGTGCCGGCATCACTGAATTTACTGTAGCGGAACTGACTATGCTTGCCCAGAATGATGTTGAGCTTCCAGAAGAGGATCAAGCACAATTTGAAAAAATGATTGATGCGATTGAAGACCTGGAAGATGTTCAACAGGTTTATCATAATGTCGATCTAGGTGAATAATCGAGTAACCCCTGATGCTGAATGCATTGGGGGTTTTTTTGAGGTATAAGGGGAATTCTCTTGATGTTAACTAATGTATGAATAGGTTGGGACGACGCATAAATGTCAGGAGTGACGCATAAATCAGGAAACCGACGCATAAATGCCAGAAGTGACGCATAAATCCAGAGACCGACGCATAAAATTTTTTCCGCTGACCTTCTCTCTATTAAATTCAACTTGTACTCCTCCCCATTGCTCCGCTTCTGAAATGGGAAGAAGGTGTAAATCACCGATTGGGTACAATCCCCGTCCAAATGATCCATCCCAATCATCAAACCCAATTTATTCAGCGCTCATATCAAAAGCCTCAACGCTATTTATGTCGCATTAAAGCTTTATTTGTCGAATTGATTGAAAATTCAGCAAAATACTTCATTATCTCATTTTGCTTTGTTATGCTAAAGATGAATCTGAATAAATCGTGAAAAAGGGAGAGGAAAATATGGGACTAGATCAACTTGAATTGCAGCAAGCAGAACAGAAGGTAGATCGGAAGGACAAAACCAAACCCTATTTAACGGCACTGATCGGGTGGAGTCTGCCAGCGATCGAGGCGTGTACCAAGTTAGAAAGACCTTTCGTCGTTGTAGGTCCGGCAGATTTCGAATCGTATGCGGAAAAGCATGATATTGCTTTTATCGGCTGGGACTTCGATCGATTGAATGAAGGTTCAGATCATCTGTATAAACAGCTGAAGGCAATTGGAGCTGAGGTGGCCATTCCGTTATATGAAGAATGTGTGGAGTGGGCAGGAGCATTGAACTCCCGATTCCGAAGTGAACCACGCATCTTTAATCGCTCGCTCCTCTTAAGAGATAAAGGGATGATGAAGCGGAAAGCGCAAATTGCCGGTATCAAAGTGGGTGTATTTGAAGAAGCCCGTGATAAAGAAGATGTAAGGCGTTTCTTAAAGCGTGTGAATGAAGCCCTATTGAAAGTTGAAGGGGATAAAAATGACCCCATTCACGTAAAACCTCTGGATAAAGCAGGATCTGTCGGGCACCGGGCCATTGAGAATCCGGAAGATATCGATGCCCTTACCGATTCTGAGTTTCCCCTCTTGATGGAAAGTCACCTGGACGGGCAGGAATTTTCGTGCGAAGCGTTCATTCATAAAGGTAAAATTCAATTCTTAAACATAACGGAGTATGTACGATTAGGCTACTCTAATTTCGTACCTGCATCCCCAACTCTTGAAGAAAAACGTCCGATTATCCGTGAAGCGATTCAACAGCTCATTGATGCATTTGAGATTGAATACGGGGTGATTCATCCTGAATACTTCATTACTTCAGATGGAACCCTTCATTTCGGTGAAGTCGCAGCCAGGGTACCAGGTGGACATATCTTTGATCTCATCGAACGGGCATACGGGTTTAATGCATACCAAGCCCAGATCCTTTGCGGTGATCCGAATACGACGGAAGAGGAGTTAAGAGAATTTTTTCCTTCAACAGGTGAAAAGGCAAAAGCTCATGCAGGGTGTTTAATGGTTCATCCTCATGTAAATTATGTGGAGAAGCTTGAAGTGCCAGATGAACTTGAGAATCATCCATATTTTGAAAAGCATGATATGTTCAGTCCCGCCCAAGGAAAAGTGGCTCAGCGTATCGGTTTCGGAAATCATTACGGAACGATTTTCTTCTATGGAGAAGACAGTGAAGTTATGAGAGATTTACTGAAGGAGTATGAACAATTTAATTTTTACATGTAAAGACAGTGATAGAGACATCTTATCCTTGTGAAAACAGCCTATCTTTCATCACACGGTAAACTGATCGATAAAGGAGTTTTGAAATGGCATTTGAATTAACGTCTAAGCTGGAAGAACGCTTTCTGCAAGCGCTTAATGAATTGGAAAGTGCAGCATCATTTGCAAAATCAATGTATCAAACGGACGTCTATCAGGAAGCGCAAAGGTTGCTGGATACAGATGAAGGACTCGATGTATTATATCGGAGCGCAAGTCGTTTCGAGAGAGCCGGAGTGTTTCAGGACGGACCATGGGAGAAAGCATCCAAGCTTCAGCCCCCTCTTGTAGCGGGGTCCCTTCAAGCAAAGGGGCTTCCCTCCATCATTGAAATTCTTAGTGAGCTAAGAATGCTTTCCATTGCAGAAGGGCAATATGAACACTCGGATGTGTCAACTGAAATGGCAGAGGATTTCCTGAATGAAGTCATGGTTCTGAATTTAAACCTGCTCTTTCCGGAAGCGACGGAAGCCTCCAGGATCCAAGGTGGCGAGCAAACTGAAAGAGCCACTGAATTGTTTCAATTTTTATCAGGGAAGCTTTCTTATCAAGCATTGACGACAACGTTGATTAAAGAAATTGAACGATTGACCGCACAGCGTCCGATCATGGTAAAGAGGACGGTATCGATGATAGAAACGGCCAAAAAGATGCTTCATTCTGATTTAAGCGTGGCAGAAAGACTTGTGTTGGAGAAGTATGTTTCTGCTATTGAAGGACCTTCACCGTTAAGTAAAAGTATCTTTCAGCCTGGTGAGTACAGGAAGAAGCTGATGGAATTATCCAAGGAAGAGCTGGAGAAAGAAGCGGTTTCCTTTGCCCAATCCATGCGGGAAACTGGATTGGTTTCTCCTCAGCATGCGATTTTGCTTCGATTCCTGAGCAGAAAGGTTCAAGAACTTGTTCCTGCAGCCCTTCAGTTAAATGACAAAGGAAAAGCAAACCTTGATGAACACAGGGAATTGGTTTTTCAACTCATTAAAGTGGCGATCTATCCTGCTACGAAGCAATCGGTATATGGCCTTGCTCTCATGCTTGAAAGAGGAGTGCTTTCCTCATCCCCTGTGTCACCTGGGCTGAAGAGGCTCATTGAGCTTGATATTCGACCGGAAGTACGAAAGACGTTGCTCAATTCCTGCAAGACAGGAGATGGAATTACAGCAAACTCTGTCCTCCTGGCCGGTGTCATCAATGTCCTTGGCCAGCCGATCGGGATTGGACAAGGGTTGAACCCGACGTGTCAAACAGCAAGGGGGATCAGCCTTTGGGCACAGCACGCTCCAGGATATTTGCTGGAACTGATTCCGCGGGCTGCAAGGGACGGAGATATCGATATTATGTTTGAAGGGACCCCTGTTCATTCCAGGGATTTAACCGGCGGGTTAGCGCCTGAACTTCATCAGGAGCTTGATCCTGTGTCCCTCGTCCTCGTTCCTCATTTGGATCGGATTTATAGTGAGATGATGAGAAGGGTCTCGCTAAGAGGAGAAGACGGGCATCGATGGGTGAACCCGGAATTTTATGGGGATTGGGTTCAAAAAGGGTTTAGTACAGTCATTGATCCTTTAACAGGACTCATTGCTGATTACCCGGGGTTCGTACGCCTATTCTATGCCACCCATCATCCTGAATACAATGATGACTACGGCTTGATCTATCCGAATCCGGTGGGTATTTTCATCACAAATGTCCATGGGAAGCTGCTTGGCTTTCATGCCGTTTCCATTTTAAGAATCACCCAAGATCCGTTGGGGGATTACAGGATTTATTTCTATAATCCAAACAACGATGGCTCTCAAAATTGGGGGCAGGGGATCCAACCTTCCGTAATGGAAAATGGGGAGCTCGAAGGAGAATGCTCTCTTCCGTTCCATGAGTTTGTCTCCCGGCTATACGCTTTTCACTACAATCCGTATGAACAGGGTGATGCCTTCGCGGTAGAGAATGACATTGTCGACGAAATCAAAGGACTCGCCCGTGAGAGCTGGGGAAAGGATTATACCTGGGTTTGAAGATATATGAAGGTGCTGAGCGATGTCGCTCGGCGCTTTTTTTTATGGTGCGCCGTTCGTTGTATGTTTCATTTTTCACTAGCCATACTAAATAATGGAGGTGGAAACGATGGGAAGTCATAAGAAACCAGAAGAATTACGCATGGATACCCCCCTTAATCCAGAGTTCACCATGAATGGACGACTTCGGAATCCGAGTCAGGTATATGTTCCCGGTGAGTCCATCGACGAACAACACGCCATTCGGGAAAGTAATGAATTTATAGCGGGTAAGGAAATCGGACAAGCTAAGGAAAATGGGTAAGGGGTGAAAAGATGGATGGGAAAGAATTATCAGTGGCAACCCTATCTGTAGATTCAGTGAGTAAAGTGAGGAATATGGAAAGAGAACTACGGGAGCAAACAAACGAGGATATTATTCTCATTGCCTATCAGAATGGCGGTGACACCACTTGAAAGGAGAGGATAAGATGAATAAGAGAAATGAAGACCAGGCAGACTTCAGGCAGTTAAACGACAGGGTCAAAGCAGAGGAACCAAAAGGACCGTTTCTAGCGATCAAAACGAATATGGATACGGCGGGGGTCAAGGACAATCCGTATTCTTCTGAAAAGGCAAATCCAGAACAAGAAGAAAAGCTACAGCAATTTTTTGAAGACGAAGAGTTGTAACGTATAAAGATCAGCTTAAAGTGACGGGAAAGAATAAAATTGCATAAAGAAGAGGCGGTCAATGGACCGGCTCTTCTTTTGCTTTACTTTTGTTGGCGAGATTGTTCAACCAATAACTCTTTCGACACTTTCGGTGCCAGCCACAGCATTGGAAGCAATAATAGGGAGACAGGCACAGCGGTGACTACAATAAAGTTCTGTAGGGCGCTGACACTACCATCACCTATATAAAGAAGGATAGCAGCGATGGAGCCCATCAGAATCGCCCAAAATACACGCAAGGATACTCTCGGATTCCCTTCACCTGAAACGGCCATTGCAATTGTGTATGACATAGAGTCTCCAGTTGTAACCACGAATATGATCGTCAGTAATAAAAATAGCGGTGAAATGATCCCTGCGAGTGGCAGTTGATTCGTAATGGCGATCATGGCAGCAGGCATTCCCCCACTTGTTAATTCCTGAGAAACACTCCCTGGATTTTGCAGTTCATAAAAGATTCCTGAACCACCGACAACGGTAAACCAGAAGGTGGTGACAATGGGAGCGATAACGGCTATGGCCGTGATAATTTGGCGGATGGTTCTTCCACGGGATATTCGGCTGACGAGGATCGCCATCATCGGTCCATATCCTATGAACCATCCCCAGAAAAACACGGTCCAACTCCCCAACCAACTTTTATCTGACCGGAATGTACTGATTTGGATGAAGTGGTCAACATAATATCCGAAAGACGAAATGAAGGAATCAATGATGAATCCTCCTGGACCGAATATCAAGACAAAGAGAATCAAACCGAATGCCAGACGAACATTAAAATTACTCAGTATTTGAATTCCTTTGTGAATACCTGTTGCAGCGGATACGGTTGAGACAATCACTAAACAAATAATGATGGCAAGCTGCGTAGAGAATTGGTCAGGTATGTTGAATAAAGCAGACAGACCGTAGCTTGCTTGTAACCCGAGGAATCCAATCGGACCGATTGTACCTGCAGCTACAGCGATAATAGCGAAAGCATCTATTAGCGTCCCGAAGATGCTGTTTTTAATCTTTTCCCCGAAAATGGGATACAACAGAGTTCGCGGTTTCATCGGCATTCCTTTATGGTAGTGACCGTACATCATGACGACGGCGCTCAATGTCCCTAAGATTGCCCATGCGAGAAAGCCCCAATGCATATAGCTTTGAGCCAAGGCAGGCATGATCGCTCCCCCCGTTTTGGCGTCGATTCCATCGTGCATCGGCGGGACCGTCATAAAGTGATACATAGGCTCAGCGGCAGCCCAGAATACTCCGCCACCTGCAAGAAGTGTGGCCATAATAATCGATAACCACTTGTACGTTCCGATTTCGGGTTTTTCCATATGACCTAACCGGACCTTCCCGTATTTAGAGAAGGCAAGGTAAAGGGCAACGATAAAATGGACTAACATTAATACTTGCCAGAAAGCTCCGAAATATTTCGAAGACCATGCAAACCCTTCGTTAACAAATGCTGTAACGCTATCGAGACTTAAGAAAGCCGCAACCACGAAGGCAATTAATAACCCGCCACTGATGGCGAAGACGGGCCAATCAATCTTGGATGTATGATGCTGTTTAGTAGACATATAAGATAAATGCTCCTTTAAATATTATTTCATTATCTTTTCCGTAAGGTTGTTGTTTTATGAACAGGTGATTGGTAAAAAGCAACAAACTATGTGAAAAGCGCGTTCAAAAAAACACAAGGTCCTACTATCTCACAGGTGGAAAAGCGTTGTAAAGGAAATGAAGATAATTTTAGGAAGACAATTTTTGTCTCAATCAGAATTTCGAAAATTACATCTTTTCAGCAGAGGGAAATGGACTATACTAAAGAGAGAATAAAACAAGATTGTTTAGCTTGCCCTGTTGAACACTCAATCTGATACGTAATCTTCTTATAATGGAATCACCGTTCACCTATTTGGAAAGCCGGAAGGTTCTATCCGAATAGGTACAGAAAAGAGGAATGAAAGATGCCGAAAGTAGCCTTGATTGCAGGATCGACCGGCTTAGTCGGGACCCAGCTAATTGAAATACTCCTAAAGAGTCCGGAGTACAGCAAAGTGATTTCGTTTGTAAGAAGAAGCAGTGGGCAGGTACATGAAAAGCTGGATGAACGGATCATTCCGTTCGATGAAATGAAGCTCCTGCCTCATGAGGAAATTGATGACGTGTTTTGTTGTCTCGGTACCACAATCAAAAAAGCGAAAACGAAAGAAGCTTTTATGAAAGTAGATTACGAATACCCCATCGAGTTAGGGAAGCTTGGGAAGGAACATGGGGGAAAACAGTATTTAGTTATATCTGCTATCGGGGCAAACTCCGGGTCTCCATTCTTTTATAGCAAGGTTAAAGGGAAATTGGAAGAGGACCTAAGAACACTTCATTATCCCGTATTGCATATTTTCAGACCATCCCTTTTAGTAGGGGAAAGAGATGAATTTCGTTTAGGGGAGAAAGCAGGAGAAGTGTTTGCGAGAGCCATTCGTCCCGTGATGGTCGGCAAACTGAAGCGATACAGAAGCATCTCAGGTAAACAAGTCGCATATGGGATGTATAGGGCAGCCAATCGCTCAACAAACGAAAATGTAATCATTCATGAATCGGATCATATCCAACAGTTTTAAAAAGGGGGAGCAGGATGAAGAGGATCTTAAGAGGTCATCATCTCCTTTGTACCCATGGCTTTAAAGGGATGGGGTACAATGAAGATTTTGTTAAGGTAATGGGTGACATAACAGAAGAGATACGAAACGATGAATTTGATTTTCCCATCCAAGTGGTCCGTGCCTTCGATGATGCATGTCAAGCTTGTCCGCATAAGGGAAAATCGGAATGTGAGAAGAGCGAAGACTCCAATGACCATGTCCTTTCGTTAGATAGCCGGGTGCTTCACCATTTAGGGTTGAAGGATGGGGAGATTTACATGAAATCAGAGCTGATCAGCCTGACAGCAGATAGGGTGAAGCCTGCAGACCTTGATTATTTATGTGAAGGTTGCTCCTGGCTTGAATACGGGGTTTGTAAGGAAGGGATCGATACGTTACGGAAAAAAATCAGACCCGCTTAAAGCAAGCGGGTCTTTGTTCAGATTTTATAAAAGTGTTTAAGTCCATTCACGACATGTTTAAGAGAAGGATCTTCTTCAAGATTCAGTATCATACCTTTAATGACGACGATGCGAGTCGCATCCTTTAGAACCTCTTCTTGAATAACTTCCAATGATACCCGGCTATTCTCGTCCTCTACGACTTCAAGTGCATCCTCGATCATATGAAGAACGGTGGACTCTGAGATTCTTGCAGAAGAAGTGAAATCCTTTACAAGGTCATCCAATTTTTCAAAAGATAGGACGGGCTCATCTCCGCTTTTTAGTAAGCCTTCTACTAAATCATCTGTTCGTTTCAGAATGAAATGAGATAAATACGTAAAGTCCAAGTCGATTTTATCAAGCATCGCCAATTCCAAATAAGAATGGAAGAAACCTTGAATCATCATGGTGATATCCCAGAAATAAGGCTCGATTTTTTTTCCATAGATGGCAAATAATCTTCTTTTATAAAAACGATGGGTGTCCATCTTCATCTCGCTGAGAAGATCATGGATTTCATCATTAAACGGCATGGCGTTCTCTCTGATTTGCATGATGATAAACTCTTTATGTTTGCAAATCTCGACGAGCTGGCACTCTAATTGCTTCTGGAATTTCTCATTAGGAGGCAACTCCTCATTTTCAATCTCGTTCACTTTAGCTGTGATCATTTTAAAATAGTAGTTCATGATGGCCAATAGCAGCGCTTCTTTGGATTTGAAATACAAATAGAAGGCGCCCTTGGAAATATCACATTCGTTCACGATTTCTTGAACGGAGGTGGCGTTAAATCCTTTCGTTGCAAACAGCTTGATCGATGTTTCAATAATTAACTTCTCTTTTTCCTTCATGCTTTCCTCTCCTTGATTAACTCCTTATCTTCATTATGACCGATTGGTCACAATAAATAAACCTTTTCTTTTATAAGTATATTGACTTATGACTATTTGGTCAGTTATATTAGACTGTGTTATGACTAGTCGGTCAGAAAAAGAGAGAAGGGATGAATACAACGTGAACAGTATTATTAATTTCGTACTTAAGAATAAGTTTGCAGTGTGGTTAATGACCATCATCGTCATCATTGCAGGCTTATATTCTGGATTTAATATGAAACTAGAAACCTTACCTAACATTAATACACCGATTGTTAGTATTACAACTGTGTATCCGGGAGCGACTCCTGAAGATGTGGCCGATAAGGTTTCAGAACCAATTGAAAAACGTTTGAAGAATTTAGATGGGGTAAATGTTGTAAGCTCAACGTCTTACCAAAATGCTTCAGCCGTCCAAATAGAATACAAATTTTCCAAAGATATGGATGAAGCTAAGACCGAAGTAGAAGAGGCCCTGGCGGATCTACCGTTTCCAGAGGGAGTCAATGATCCTGAAGTATCACGACTCAGCTTCAATGCATTTCCGGTCATCGCTCTCAGTGTAGCGAATGAAGATCAATCTTTAGCTCAATTAACTTCAACAGTAGAGGATACGATTGTTCCCGAGCTCGAGGGAGTGGACGGGGTTGCTTCTGTCCAGGCATCTGGTCAACAAGTGCAAGAGGCGCAGATTGTCTTTGACGAAAAAAAGCTCGCAGAATATGGGTTAACACAAGAAACCGTACAAAATATCATCAAAGGCTCTGACGTGACAGCTCCATTAGGATTGTACACGTTTAAAGACAGCCAGAAATCCGTTATGGTTGACGGTAATATTACAACGATTGAAGATTTGAAAGAAATGAAGATTCCTGTGACGCCAAGTACCGGGGGGGAAATGGGTGCTCCACAAGGACAACAAGGTCGAGGACAGGGGCAGACTCCTCAAGCTCCGCCAGCAGGAGAAGCACCAGCCGGCATGAAAATTCCGACGGTGCAACTATCCGATGTTGCTGATATTAAGCTGATTGGAAAAGCAGAATCCATTTCAAGAACCAATGGGAAAGAATCCATTGGCCTTCAAGTGGTGAAAACAGCAGACGCCAATACGGTGGATGTTGTCAATGCCGTCAAAGAAGAAGTCAAGACGTTTGAAAAAGACATAGATGGAGTAGAAATCATCTCTACCTTTGATCAGGGTGAACCGATCGAAGAATCTGTTAGCACCATGCTGAATAAAGCGTTGTTCGGTGCCATATTTGCAGTTATCATCATCCTTCTATTTTTACGGGATATTAAATCGACTCTGATTTCAGTTGTGTCAATTCCATTATCCCTTCTAATTGCGATTTTACTACTGAAACAGATGGATATCACATTGAATATCATGACCCTTGGGGCGATGACCGTAGCAATCGGACGGGTAATCGATGATTCCATTGTCGTAGTGGAAAATATTTACCGGAGAATGTCACTGAAAGGTGAAATGCTGAAAGGAAGAGACTTGATCCGTGAGGCAACGAAAGAAATGTTTGTTCCGATCGCGTCTTCCACAATCGTCACGATTGCCGTATTCCTTCCATTAGGACTCGTTCAAGGGATGATCGGGGAACTATTCCTGCCGTTCGCCTTAACAATTGTGTTTGCCCTGTTGGCTTCACTTCTTGTGGCCGTAACGATTGTACCGATGCTTGCACACTCTATGTTTAAAAAAGGTGTAGGGAAAAAGCATGTAGAAAAGAAAAGCCGTTTGGCGGAGTGGTATAAAGGCGTATTGAATTGGACGCTGACACATAAGGTCATCACATCGATCCTGGCCATCGCCATG
The DNA here is from genome assembly GCA_963787015.1 of uncultured Bacillaceae bacterium. GTDB lineage: Bacteria > Bacillota > Bacilli > Bacillales > Bacillaceae_B > Rossellomorea. The sequence continues at coordinate 320,099 of CAWBBM010000013.1, read as the reverse complement.
CTGGTTGGAAGCTTGTTCCTAGTACCGTTTATCGGAGTCAGTTTCCTTCCGTCAGACGAAGAAAAGATGGTCATGGCAACTTATAAACCAGATCCGGGTCAAACAGAAGAAGACGTCAATAAGATTGCTCAGGATGCAGAAGAATACTTCCAAGGACGTAAAGGGGCAGAAACGATTCAGTACTCTGTCGGTGGAGAGAACCCGATGAGTCCGGGAGCTTCCAACAATGCGATCTTCTACGTCCAATATAACGACGATACAGAAAAATTCTCTGAGGAAAAAGAAAAAGTCATTAAAGACTTACAGAAATCCACAGATAAAGGTGAATGGGCTTCACAGGACTTCTCTGCAAGTGCCGGCAGCAATGAAATTGTCGTGTACGTGTACGGGGAAACACTGAAAGAAATCGAGCCTGTTGTAAACGATATACAAAGCATGATGGAAGAGAAGAAAGATTTCAAAAAAGTCGGATCGAGTATCTCCGAATCATATGATGAATACTCCTTCATCGCAGACCAGGAAAAGCTGAGTGAACTTGGACTGACTGCTGGGCAAATCGCCATGGAACTTGGTCAGACACGTCAGCGTCCGGTCCTCACCACCATTGAAAAAGATGGAGAAGAAGTGAACGTTTATCTGGACGTTGAGAAAGAAAAGTACGAAAGCATTAACGACTTAACGGATAAAACGATCCAATCACCGCTTGGTATGGAAGTACAAATTAAAGATGTAGTAGAAGTTCAAGAAGGTAAAACGTCCGATACCGTTTCACGACGGGACGGAAAAGTCTTTGCTCAAGTGAGTGGGGAACTGAAAACAGATGATGTTTCAAAAGCATCTCAAGATATTCAAAAAGAAATCAAGGATATTGATGTACCATCCGGTGTAGACGTGAACATGGGTGGAGTGACAGAAGATATCAAGGAATCATTCACGCAACTGGGATTAGCAATGCTTGCAGCGATTGCGATTGTCTACTTGATTCTTGTCATCACATTCGGTGGCGGTCTTGCACCATTTGCCATCCTGTTCTCACTGCCATTCACGATTATCGGTGCATTGGTAGGATTATTGATTGCAGGGGAAACCATCAGTATCTCCTCCATGATCGGAGCACTTATGCTGATCGGTATCGTTGTAACCAATGCGATCGTGTTAGTCGACCGCGTGATTCATAAAGAAAAAGAAGGTCTATCCACACGGGAAGCGTTACTTGAAGCCGGCGCAACCCGACTTCGCCCGATCCTTATGACGGCCATTGCTACCATCGGAGCCTTGTTCCCACTGGCATTGGGTCTTGAAGGAAGCGGATTGATTTCGAAAGGCCTCGGTGTAACTGTTATTGGCGGGTTGACCAGTTCGACTCTCCTAACGCTCATCATCGTGCCAATCGTGTATGAAGTCCTGATGAAGGTCAAAGGGAAAATCGGAGGACGTAAGCGTAAAGCCGTGAAAGAATAGATTGAGGAAAGAGCAGCCCTGTTATGGGCTGCTTTTTTTTGAGTGAAGGTTTTGTATGGTGGAGGGGGTATTTTGTGTGAGATGTTCACCATTTGGCCCATATATGTCCGAAAGTGGCCCAATTAATGGTGAAAGTGGCCCAATTTTGCCAGGAAGTGGCCCGATAAAAGGGCAAGGTGGCCCAACAACCATTATCGATCCCCTCCAAACCTTGCAAATACCCGATGTATCATGCCATTTTCCCTCGCTCTATCACCCCATCACATATTCCAAGGACAACCATCATAGAATAGACCATCTTAAACAAAGGCAGGGTACAAGCATATGAGTCTGTTTATAAGGGGTACGATGGTGCTGGTGGTGACGGCTTTTCTGGGAGAGTGTTTGGAGTTTGTGATTAATATGATATTGGCCCGGGAGCTTGGGGAAGCGGGCCTTGGATCATATATGTCGATTCTGCCGACTGTATTTCTGATTGTCATTTTATCGAGCATGGAACTGCCGATCAGTCTTTCCAAATTCTTTGCCGAACGGGAGGAGCGTTATCATCGGGTGATGCTTCATTATGCATTCAGATTTGCGGTGATCACGACATGCGCCCTTTTGATCATCATGGTGATGGTCTATGCATGGACTCCCTTATTCCAAGGATATCATCCCGGGATCCGCTGGCTTGTCTTGATCGTGATCCCGATTGTGGCCTTCACTTCAATAACAAGAGGATATTTTATGGGAATCCAACAAATGGGGAAAATTGCTGTAGCGAATTTTCTTCGTAAAGGAATCCAGTTGTTTTTATTAGTGTCGATCTATCAATTTTTATCCTTTGGCATTGATACATCAATCTTCATTGCCCTTGGTACTCTGATTGCAAGTGAAGCGGTGGTATTTGTTTATTTGATTCATGCTTACGTTCTAGTGATTAAGGGTAAAAGAAAGAACAGTCATTCTACACTATCAACAAATGATATGAGAAAGTCAGTGCTCTCTGTTTCGATTCCGACAACTGGCCTGCGCATCTTTCATGCGCTGACACATGCCGTTCAGCCTTTTCTCATCAAATGGGCTTTGGTGCTCTCGGGGATGGGGGCAGTGGAAGCGAATGAGCACTTCGGAATGCTTGCTGGAATAGCCCTTACCATTGGTTTTTTTCCATCATTCATTGCTTTTTCCATGCTGATCGTGTTGATTCCGACCGTGTCGGAGAAAGTATCATCCAAGGATTTTGATGGGATTTTGACGCATCTTAAACAAGTAATGTGGATTACGTTAGGTTACGGCATACCTGCGGTGTTTATTTATTATACTCTTGGGGATTACTTAACAGAGACGTTCTTTCACTCTGGATCCTCCGCATATTATTTAAAGTTGCTCTGGCCGTATTTTCTTTTTCATTTTTTAGTCTTCCCCCTCCAAGCGTTTCTAATTGGATTAGGGTTGGTGAAGGATGCCCTTCTTCATACGATCTGGTCGAGCATTTTTTCGTTTTCAATGATTTACTTGATGGGATCCCGTTTTGGAATGGAAGGGGTCATTGTTGGGATGAATGCTGGAGCCGTTCTCATCACCATGCTTCACTACGTCACCATCTGTAGACGACTGGAAACGACTCTTTGGTTAAAATCGTCCATAAAAATGTAAACTATACAAAATCGAAAACAAATGTGCTGACAAAAAGGCATTTGTTTTGCAATAAGAGGGACGGACCTTATATTCTAATTGATGTACATACTATTTGCTGTTATGATGGCTGATTTCATAACCTCCAAAGGAGAAAGCTATGATCGATTCTATTTTATTCAACATCATGTTAGTAGGAGTACTTGGGATTGCCTCCCAATGGGTTGCCTGGAGATTCAGGCTGCCAGCCATCGTCATCATGTCGATTGTCGGATTACTCGTTGGCCCGATCTTCGGCCTCATTAATCCAAAGGACGATTTCGGTGAAGTCTTTAAACCTATCATATCCATGGCAGTTGCCATCATTCTGTTTGAAGGAAGCTTAAATCTTGATTTTCGTGAAGTAAGGGGACTGGGGAAGCCGGTTTTTAGAATTGTCACGTTTGGTGCCCTCCTTGCATGGATATTGGGGTCACTGGGTGCCCACTATGTGGCAGGTTTGTCCTGGGCGGTCGCCTTCGTCATCGGTGGTTTATTCATCGTCACTGGCCCGACGGTCATTCTGCCACTGCTTAGACAGGCCAAGCTAAAGCCAAGACCAGCTGCAATCTTGAAGTGGGAAGGGATTGTGGTCGATCCATTCGGCGCCCTTATTGCCGTATTTGCGTTTGAAATCATCAACTTTTTAATTAGCGATGATGTCACTGGGTTAACACTGCTGCTGTTCTTTGCAGCTTCCCTGTTTGCCGTCGTCTTTGGATGGGCCTTGGGGAAATTCACAGGCTTTATCTTTGAAAATGGACATGTTCCTGAGTTTCTGAAATCACCGGTTGTCTTTGCACTGGTCCTTGCCTGCTTTACGATTTCAGATCACATCACCCATGAAACCGGCCTGCTTGCCGTAACAGCCATGGGGATGACGCTTGCAAATATGCATATTTCATCTATCGACGATATGCGCCATTTTAAAGAAAATATATCCGTGCTGCTCATTTCGACCATCTTTGTCATGTTGACAGCTTCCTTAACCGTCGATACCCTATTCGAAATCTTCAACTGGAACATCGTAGCATTTGTCCTGCTCATGCTGTTCATCGTACGACCGGTATCCATTTGGTTGTCCACAATAGGGACGGACCTCTCTAACAAGGAGAAAATCCTTGTTGGTTGGATTGCGCCGAGGGGAATTGTCGCGTTAACCGTTTCAAGTTACTTTGCGGCAGTATTGTCAGATAAGGGCTTTGAGGATGCAGCCATCCTGACGTCCTTAACGTTCGCCCTTGTATTCTCAACGGTATGTGCCCACGGATTTTCAATCAAATGGCTGGCTAAAAAGCTCGACTTAGCCATCAGTGATCAACCGGGAGTCGTCATTGTCGGTGGGAGCAAATTCAGTACTGAATTTGCCAAGACCCTTCAAGATCTCAAGATTCCTGTCCTGATTACGGATTCTTCCTGGCAGAGATTGTTTTCAGTCAGAAAAGCCGGTATTCCATTTTACAGGGGAGAAATTCTATCTGAGCAAACCGAGTATTACCTTGATATGACCCCATACGAGTATATGATTGCAGCTACGGAGCTTGATTCCTACAACGCTCTTGTTTGTACGACGTTTGTCCCTGAAATCGGACGGAATAACCTATTCCAACTGAGTCTCCGCAGCATGCGGGATGATGACCTGGAAGATATGGTTCATACGATTGGGGGACGGATTCTCTTCCAGAATCATGTGACATGGGAAGAACTGAATAAACGTGTCGAACGTGGGGACGTGTTCAGGAAAACGAATATCACAGAAAAATACACCTTTGATGAGTACTTACAGGAGAGGGATGAACACACATTGCTCATGTTCTGTCATAAACCGACCGGGAGAATTGAATTCTTCACGGAGGGCGCTTCACCTAAGATTGAGCAGGGAGATGTGATTGTCAGCCTGACTCAGCCGTGTAAGGAAAAGAATAAGATTCAGCAGAAGCTCAACGTTCAAAGGGATAACATTGAAAAAGAAAATAAACAAAAAGAAAGCGCCGAATGATTCGGCGCTTTCTTTCATTTTTTACTGCTATATTGGTCACCTAATAGCTTCTTTACTTGATTATACGTCAGACCTGAATTCTGATTTTGGCGCTTGACATCATCGATATCTGTGCCTGCTTTCGTCACATTTTTCATTTGCTGCTTCATCCTAAAGCACCCCCTATCACTTAATGTAAGTCATGGGGTGGCATTTTATGCACGAAGGTCCGTCCCTTTAAGCATAGGGACGGACCTTCGTGGGTGAATCATGGGCGGGTTCGCTTGTAGACAAGGTCAAAGACCAGGATGATTACGGCGAGGGCATAGGCGGTATAGGCATAAGCAGAGTGCTCTGCCATGTTTTTTACACCGATCCCGATAAATGCCCACACGAATACGAGTGGATAAAGCAGGTCATGCTGTCTGGTGCGGAACCAGAAAGTGAGTAGAGTAGCGACAATCAATCCCATATAAGCCCATACCAACTCGGGTATTCCAAACCCGTTCCAGCCAATATCCGTTAAATAATAGGTGATGTTGACAATCGTCGCAACGGAAATCCATCCTAAATAGATGGAGAACGGGGCTGCATCTAAGAGGGACGGGCCTGTATTTTTAATCTGTTTATAAAGGGCAATCAAGGTGAATAAGAGTCCGAGCATAATAAAGACGGAAACGAGAAAATAATTATAATGCCAAACGAGTATCCATGTTGAGTTCAATAAACAGCTCAATACGAAGAGGCTGCTCGTTTCCTGGTAAAGCGGGCGATCCCGTCTATCTTTAGGGAATTGTCGAATGATCCAGATGGCAAGGAGAAGATAAATAAGACTCCATATGGAGAAAACGTATCCTGCCGGTGTGATCATGATATTTAGCCTATCACTGATCTCTCCTGTAGATTGATTATTCAAAGGCAGGGTGACGGCAAGCGTGTTCATCACAATCACTAGTGAGAAAGCGAGAATATTTACGATCAGTTTCATTGTATAGCCTCCTTTAGCAAATGGTATGCCATGCTGTTTGCTATATACTATTCCACTTTTATTCATTTAAAAACCAAATGAAGAGAGTTTAGGAATAACGATTTGGAAAAGATCTTGAAGGATTTAGCAGATTTATCGAGAATTAGAAATAGAATAGGGCCAATTTTGACAATCATATTAGGGGGACATTATGAACCGTACAACTCATACATATTCAGATATTTGGAACTTAGATGTTTTTTTCAGAGGGGGAAGTGATTCTCAGGAATTCAGAAAGCACCTCGATACGTTAGAAAAAAAGAAAAATGATTTCAGAGACAACGCACTTGCTTTCCATCCGCCTCAATCGGAGAAGGATGGGGACTTAGTGTGGAGCCTCATTGAGGAAGCGAAGGAAGTAATGCTGTATTTGCGTCAGGCAGGTGCTTTTGTCAGCTGTCTGGAAGCACAAAACATGCATGACAGGAAAGCCGATTCTCTTCGTGGGGAAGTGACGAGCCTGAGTGCCGATTTTTCTTCTACTTTTACAAAGTTTCAGCAACAGCTTGCAGATTGCACAGAAGAAGTCTGGAATGAACTGCTTAAGCATGAACGTCTCAATGAGATCACGTTTGTGCTGATTGAGTGGAGACAAAAAGCGAAAGACAAGCTTTCGAGCACAGAAGAATCGTTGATTCAGGCATTAGCTGTCGATGGCTATCACGGCTGGGGCCAGATGTACGACACGATTGTAGGAGCGATGGAAATCACCCACGACGGGAAAACATTGTCAGTAGGGCAGGCGAACAACTTACTTTCGAGCCCCGATGAGAAGAAGCGCAAAGAGGTTTTTGATAAATTGGAGAAGGCTTGGGGCGACAATGAGGAACTCTTTGCCCGAACACTCAATCACCTTGGCGGATTCCGCTTGAATGTCTATAAAAAGCGGGGCTGGGATCAATTGATGAAAGAGCCTCTGGAATATAACAGAATGAAGCAGGAAACACTTGATGCCATGTGGGGAGCGATTTCTAAACACAAACAGCCTTTCGTTCAGTACCTGGATAGGAAAGCAAAGTTGATTGGAAAGGATAAGCTTGACTGGTATGACTTAGATGCTCCGGTCGCAGAGTCCACAAGTACCATGTCATACGATGAAGGGGCAGCCTTTATTCTCAAGCAGTTCTCCCTGTTCGGTAAGGAGATGGAGAGTTTTGCCCAACGAGCATTTGAGGATGAATGGATTGAAGCAGAGGACCGTGCCGGGAAGCGTCCAGGCGGCTTCTGTACCTCCTTCCCGTTAAGTGACCAGTCACGCATCTTTATGACCTACTCAGGGTCAATGTCGAATGTATCCACCCTTGCTCATGAGCTGGGGCATGCGTTCCATTCTTATGCACTGAAACCGATGCATACATTGAATCGGAATTACGCCATGAACGTAGCTGAAACCGCATCGACTTTTGCCGAAATGATTGTCGCTGATGCAGCCGTGAAGGAAGCGGGAACGAAGGAAGAAAAGATTGCCCTTATTGAAGATAAGCTGCAGCGAAGCGTCGCTTTCTTCATGAATATCCATGCCCGCTTCTTATTCGAAACGAGCTTCTATGAAGAACGGGAGAAGGGAATCGTCTCGGTTGAGAAGCTTAACGAACTGATGGTGGAAGCTCAGAAAGAAGGATTCGCTGATTCACTTGGAGAGGTCCACCCGCGCTTCTGGGCATCAAAGCTTCATTTCTATATTACAGGAGTGCCGTTCTATAACTTCCCTTATACATTTGGCTACCTGTTCTCACTTAGCATTTATGCAAAAGCGCTGGAATCAAACGAAAGCTACGAAGAAAAATACATGGCATTACTCCGGGACACGGCCGTCATGAGCGTAGAAGAACTGGCCATGAAGCATCTGGGAGAGGATATTACTAAAGAAGCCTTCTGGGAAAAAGGAATCGACCTCTGCATTGCCGATGTAGAAGAATTCCTTGACCTTACAAAATAAAAAGCGGATAGAGGTCCGTCCCTTGAGATTTGAGGGACGGACCTTTGTCGTTTCTAGGGGTGGTTTGATTAGCGATCGACCGTTATTCAAGAAACGACAAAGCGCGGGGAACCCTCATCCGGCAATCAAAAAAGACAATCGTTTTATCCCCTTGAAAAAGAATAGTCCTACCCTCACTAAGCCTCAAGTCTGATACGAAAATAAAGCTCGGGCTCGTTATGGGAAAACGGGAAAATAGGTAGGATAGAGACATGAAGAAGAAAGGAGGCAACATCAAATGAAGAAATTTGGATTGCTTTTAGCTGGAGGCATTGCAGCGATTGTCCTGCTTGCGAATTTAGGGCCGATTGTGGGGCTCGCGATCTCTTTATTGATTATGTACTACAGCTTTAAAGGGTTTATCAAAACAGACTCGACCGGGAAAAAGATCTTATGGGCGCTGATCGGTCTTGCAGCATTCAGTGCAACTGTATCGAACTTCCCTGCAATCATCGGACTAGTGGCTCTGTATGTATTGTATGTGATCTATAATAACTGGAAAAAAGAAGAAGTTATCATTGAAGAAAAATCAACCGATCCATTCACGAATTTTGAAAGAGAATGGTCACAATTAAAAAACTAGGCTTTGGTAAAGGGGAATGTTGATTGACATGAACATCAACATCCTTTAATAAAATCGCGGATAAACAAAAGGAGAGATACTCATTATGGCAAACCTATTTCAACGAATGAAAAATACCGTCATGTCCGATCTGCACGAAGCAATAGATAAAAAGGAAAAGAAAAATCCAATCGCCGTGTTGAATCATTATTTACGACAGTGTGAGCAGGAAGTGGAAAAAGTAAGAAAGCTTGTGGAAAGACAATACCTTCTAAAAGAAGAGTTCCAAAAAGAATATCAGCAGGCTTCCGTTCTTGCTGACAAGCGAAAATATCAGGCAGAGGTAGCGTCCAAAGCCAATGAAGAAGGCTTGTATGAATTTGCCCTGCAGGAACAAACATATTACGAAGAGCGTGCGGTTCGCATCCAGGATTCAAAGCTACAAGCCACCAAGGAGCTTGAAGAGCTTGAAAGGAAATATGAAGAAATGAAACACAAATTAAAGGATATGTATATTCGGCGCATGGAACTGATGGGCAGAGAAAATATTGCACGGGCTCATAATAAAATGAACCATGTCCTTGAATCATCTTCAGGTTATAACAACCAGGCTTTCTCCAAATTCAATGAGATTGAAACATATTTAGATCAATTAGAACATGGGGTGAACTCCTCGTACTACCGGAATACAATCGATGCGAAGATTGCCAAATTAGAAAAAGACATGAAAAATGAGGAAACAGAAGCCATCCCTTCATAAAACATGGTATTCTAGATAAAGAAAAACAAGGGGGAGCCCATTCCGGGTTCACCCCGTTTTACCATCAGATATGAGCCGGAATTGAAATTTTTAAGCCCATTCCAAGATGAATGTGCCAGAATTGAAATATATCTATGAGCCTTTTGTCGAAAAATGTTGATTCGCCAATACCGAGCTTATGAAATACATAACCAGAAAGGAGGAACCCCCTTGTTCAATCGAATACGCTCTGACGGGATCAGCTGGATCATTTTAATAGGGACATTGTTAATACTGCTGGAAGTCTCATTTTATGACGGGGGGGTTCTGGTCTTTCTTTCGATTGCAGCCTTTTGTATCTATATTGGACGTAAGAAGCTTCCCAGGACATCAGGGAAAATCCTTCTGTGGTTCGGGGTCATCAGTTTGGCGATCAATATCTTCAATACGGTTGCATTTAAGTTTTTACTATTCGGCATTCTTCTCTTTATCATCGTCCGCTTTGCCGATTCCAAGAAGCATCCTAAATATATCACTCCTTCGATTAAAGAAACATTCACTCAAAACCATGAACCTCTCGTAATGAAGAGATCCGCACTTCAGAATGAATGGTTTGGTCCAAAAAGGACTCCGGATGATGTGTTTGAATGGAATGACATCAATATTCAGGGTGTCATAGGAGATTCAGTCATCGATGTTGGGAATACAGTACTTCCTAAAGGGACGTCTGTCGTTTCCATTCGGAACATTCTGGGAAACATTGAGATTCTCATTCCTTACGATGTGGATGTGAGTATTCATCACTCGGTTCTTGCAGGATCGATCGAGATCTTTGATGAGGTGGAGCCGAAAGCGATCAATCAATCTCTGTATTATCAGACGCCAGGGTATGATACGGCCGTTCAACGTGTGAAGATTGTCACCTCTATGTGGATCGGGGATTTAGAGGTGAAGAGAATATGAGTACAGTTAGCAAGCAGGTGGTTGCAGGCATCCTCTTTTCCCTTGTGATGGTGGTATTCTTATCTCTTTCGTTTTTTTATTTGTATCCGTTACAGGATTGGTCACTCTTATGGGAAGTTGAGATTATGGATTTACCGGGTGTAGGGTTTATCCTCGTTGTCAGTATCCTCATCGGTATTGTTTTCGGAATCCGAACGGGTTTGAAGGATAAACGGCAGCTGAGAGAAATAGAAGATGCGCTTTTGTATGTAGAGCAGGGAAGAAGTATCACGTTGCCAGAAGCGGCAACGTCTGAAGTACTTCAGGTTTGGAAAAAGGTTGACGCGCTGGGAAAGCACCTCACAGACCAAGCACGATATTCCCAGAAGCTCGCCAATGAAAAAGCAGAAGAGCAGGAAAAGAGAATCCAGGAAATCGTGTCACAAGAAAGGAACCGGCTGGCCAGGGAATTGCACGACTCGGTCAGTCAGCAGCTATTTGCCGCATCTATGCTGATGTCAGCCATCACGGAAACACCCCCTCCAGGCAGAACCCCTCATGAAGAGAAACAGCTCGGAATGGTGGAACGGATGATTCATCAGTCCCAGCTTGAAATGAGAGCGCTCCTTCTTCATCTTCGTCCTGTGGCGCTTAAGGGTAAGAACCTTCAGGAAGGAATGAAGGAGCTGTTAGTCGAATTGTCTCAAAAGGTACCACTTGAAATTGAGTGGAAAATAGAAGATATGCGTCTTGATAAGGGGATTGAAGATCATCTCTTCCGTATACTGCAGGAGTCGGTTTCGAATACCCTTCGCCATGCCAAGGCCACTTCCTTGGACATCAGGCTGATTAAAAGGGAATCCATCATCATCTTACGGATAGTGGATGATGGCGAAGGCTTTGATGTGAATGAATCGAAGGTTACAAGCTCGTATGGGCTTCAGAATATGAGGGAGCGTGCCATTGAAATTGGTGGGACGTTTAAAATTATCAGTGTACCGAATAAGGGAACACGATTAGAAGTAAAGGTTCCTGTTGTAGAGGATGAAGGTGAAATGAATGATTAAAGTGGTATTTGTCGATGATCATGAAATGGTGCGGATCGGGGTATCGTCTTATCTGTCTGCTCAGGCGGATATCGATGTCGTAGGGGAAGCATCAGACGGGAAAGAAGGCGTTAAACTTGCTCTTTCGCTCCGTCCTGATATTATTCTCATGGACCTTGTGATGAAAGAAATGGATGGGATTCAAGCGACGAAGGAAATCATCCAGGAATGGCCAGACGCCAAGATCATCATCGTCACGAGCTTTCTTGATGATGATAAGGTGTATCCTGCCCTTGAAGCGGGTGCTGTCAGTTATATGCTGAAAACGTCGAAAGCGAGTGAGATAGCAGAAGCGGTTCGGAAGACGTATAGTGGTCAATCGATCCTAGAGCCGGAAGTGACAGGTAAGATGATGACACGGATGAGACAGAAGACCGTTTCTCATCCCCACGAGGAACTCACTAATCGTGAATTGGAAATCCTTCTTCTTATGACTCAGGGTAAAACAAATCAGGAAATCGCCGATGAACTATTCATCGCCCTGAAAACGGTGAAAACACATGTGAGCAATATTCTCTCCAAGCTTAGCGTACAAGACCGGACGCAGGCAGTGATCTATGCTTTTAAACATGATTTGGCTAAATAATCAAAGAAAAAGACCCAAAAAACAAAACTTTTTGGGTCTTTTTTTCGTATAGAAAGAAGAAAGCAAACGAGCTTACAACCAGCATCAGAAATCAATCGAGAAATATACATCTAATAAGACCTTATGCTACTTTGTAACAAAAATGGAAAAATGACAAAAATTTCATCATCGGGAGGAGGAATAATGTTAAAATAAGCGATATATTGTCAAAATTTGAAAAATTACCAGTAGGGGGATTTAAGATTGAACGCACAATTTAGTAAACCAAAAGGATTCGGTGAAATACTGGATCACACATTTCGCTTAAGTAAGAATCATTTTAAAGACTTTTTCCTCGTTTTTCTAATTTTATTAGGACCTGTTTATTTACTTCAGGCTCTCATTGAACTGGCTTCAGGCATCAGCTTTTTTAGAACTGCGGGGAGTGGGGAGACATGGTTCGATGGTGTGATCAACAGCTTCTCAGGAGAAGTAGCAACCGAACCGGGGCAGGGAATGAATCTGGTGGCAGAGCTTGGCACAGGTCTGGTCGGACTCATCGGTACCATCCTCATGCCTATCGCACAGGCAGCGATATTATTTGCCCTCAATCATATGAGGAAAAATGAAGAATACTCGGTAAAGCTTGTGATCAAACAGGCATTCTCCCGTTTTTGGCCGATTATCGGAAGCAGTATCCTGTTCGGACTGATTGTGTTTGTGCTAGTCATCCTTCCGATTATCATAGTCACCTTTGCAGGTGTATTCGGCTCTGCATTCGTGGATACTGGCGCCGGAATCGTCATAACCATGATTATATTGCTACTTATTTTTGCTCTTGTCGTCGCATACTTCTTAACAAGATGGAGCTTCTACCTGGGAGCGGCCGCCATTGAACAGGACGCACCTGGTATCGGAAGAAGCTGGAGCTTGACTAGAAAGCGCACCTTGGTGCTGATCGGTTTATATATAGTGTTTGCGCTGATTATTGGAATAGTCAGCACAGCCTTTGAATTTACGTTTGGATTGGTTCTTGGGAATAGCGTTCTGTACGGGATGATTGTCAATGTAGTGAGTCTATTTACATCGATGTTGTTCGCTGTCGGATTCGGAGTCATGTTCCTTGACTTGAGAACAAGACACGATGCGGACGATTTGAAAGAAATGATTGATGATTATCACACTATTTAATCGAAAGGCAGTCACTTGAATAGTGGATGTAACGAGTCTCGGCTCGGGGGGCATTTTCTTAAGTGCACCCGGGCTGTTGATCTGAAAGTTAGGTGAGGACATTGTTGGATGAAAAAAAAGCAAAGGATCAAATCAAAGACATCCTGGAGGGGGATGAATATAAGGCATACCATGACCAGTCACAGGGCTTGCTTGCCGGTTGGTGGCAAAGAGCCCAGGAATGGTTAGCTGAGCAGCTTCAAAAAGTAAATCCGTCTTTTGGAGCGACAGACGCTGCCGCTTCCGGCATTTTGATCACTTTGATCGTAATCGTCTTGGCCGTTCTTCTCGTGATAGTATTCTTCATGGTTCGAACCAGGGTGCGGATACGTAGATTCCGCTCAAACAAACCCCTTCAATCCTTGAATGAAATGGAATGGTCCTATTCAAGCCATTTGGAAGAAGCATACAAGCAAGAGGCGCTCCAGGATTATTCAAAAGCGACGCGACACATGTTCCTGGCACTGCTCCTGTACTTCCACGAAAGAGACTATCTGGAGGCGAGGGTTTGGAAAACGAACTGGGAATATTATGATGAGCTGCAGAAGGTCAATCAGGGGTGGGCAGAACGTTTTTACAAGCTTGCCCTCTTGTTTGATGAGGTAGCGTATGGTGAGCGGGATGTGAACGAAAGTGAGTATCTGCACTATAAACAGGAAGCCCTGGATTGGTTGGGGACCGGTGAGGATTCATCGGTTGACAGGTTGAGGGAAGGGAGGTAGGAATGAGCATTGAAATCAAATATTAAGGCGTGGATATGGCTCGCCGTTCTTCTCGCTTTATTTATCATGACAGGCGCCTTTCTTACTCCAGAGAAGCTAAAGGAATATCCGGCCTATCTTTCAGATTCTCCTTCTCCTACTGGGATAAAAGCCCTTTATACTTACTTAGAAGAAGCGGATGGGTCTGTAGAGCGCTGGTCCTTTTCACCTGACCGGTTATCAGATACGGATTCCAATCAACTCTTGATCATGATAGAGCCATTTTCCATTCCGGACGGAAAAGAAATGGAAGAGTACGAGAATTTCATAAAGGCTGGTAATACCATTCTTCTATTTAAAAAGAATCCAAAAGGAATGTTTGATCAGAATTCGGTTGTTATAGGCGAAGGGATAGACAGGTCCCTCATACGGGATCGTGATGGACATACATATCATTCCGATCGCACATCGGACGTACGATTAGAAACGACCTCTGAAGATACGATTCTATTGGATGACGGGGATGGGACGATTGCCCTCAAATCTAAAGTAGGTAAAGGGCACTTAATCGTCTCGACGTCACCGGATTGGATGACAAACGAGAATATCCTTACAAAAGATCACCTTCCGTTGGTGCTGACCTTATTAGAAAGTGGGGGAGCAGGGGATGGAGCGATTCTTGTAGATGAATACCTTCATGGTGGAGAGAGTCAGGCTTCCATTGCGACTCTGTATCCTCAATGGCTGTTGTTCCTATTGCTCCAATTGGCAATCATTACTATCCTTTCGCTTTGGATGAAAGGGAAACGATTCGGGGGGGTTATCACACCCCGTGAAGAAATGGTCCGGTTTAGTGATGAACGTATCAAAGCGTTAGCGGCCTGGTACCTGAAAGGGAGACAATACAAAGCTTCTCTTGAGATTCAATCCGAATATGTTCGACATCTCTTCCAGGAACGGTGGGGTATACCGACGAGTAAAGAATGGCCGGATTTGAAGGAGCAATTGGAACGGAGAATAAGGACTATGTCGAAAAAAGAAATTGCTTCATTTATATCAGGGATAAAGAACGTGTTAGGAAAAGAACGTGTGAACAAACAGGAATACATTATGTGGTCTAAGAAAATCGAATTATTCAGGAAAGAGGTGGAGGATCGTTGAAACCAGAAATCACATCCTTAATGGAGAAATATGAAGAACGCATCGTGGGGCAGAGGACGAATCTTAAACTCTTATTGTCTTCCATTCTGGCAGGAGGACATGTGTTGATAGAAGGAGTACCTGGCACAGGAAAGACACAGATGGTCAAGACCCTGTCCCGATTGCTTGGAGGAAGCTTTAACCGGATTCAATTCACGCCGGACCTATTACCGAGTGATATTACGGGAAGTACGATTTACAACATGAAGGACAGCAGCTTCCAAACGATCAAAGGACCGATCTTCACGAATATCCTGTTAGCGGATGAAATCAATCGGACACCTGCGAAAACACAGGCGGCTTTGCTTGAGGCCATGGAAGAAAAGCAGGTCACGATCCAAGGGGCGACGTATCCTCTTGAAGACGTGTTCTTTGTGGTGGCAACCCAGAATCCAATCGAATTTGAAGGGACATATCCCCTGCCAGAAGCGCAGCAGGATCGATTTCTGTTTAAGCTCGATATCGATTTCCCTTCATTTGAAGAAGAGAAAAATGTGTTAAAACAGGTGATTGAGAATCATTATGAAACAAGTGAAGTGGGAGCGGTACTAGACATTGAAACGTTCTTATCGATCCGAAGGGAGATTGAGGAAGTCACTCTCAGTGATTCAGTATTGGATTACATTATGCAAATCGTCAGAAAAACCCGGGAAACGGAGTCGATTCGCTTCGGGGCAAGTACAAGGGCGGCGATCTCGATTGGAAAGGCGGGTCGGGCGTGGGCATATCTGTCAGGACGAGATTACGTTACGCCGGATGATATTAAGATGGTGGCAAGACCGGCTCTTAGACATCGCATCCAGTTATCCCCGCATGTAGAATTGGAGGGACTGACCATTGACCAAGTCATCCAGGAGCTTATTGGGTCGATTCCTGTTCCAAGATAAGGGGATTCTGCCGACAAATCGGCTGTTGATTACGTATATGCTCTTTTCCGGTCTATTGCTGATAGGAACATTGATTGGATTGTCGTGGCCGCTGATTTTCATCTTAAACGGTTTATTTATCGCAGGGAGTCTCTTTGATTTGATTCTCTCCCCTTCGAAAAAAGAAGTCGACGTGACCCGCAGCATCCCAGACCAAATGGAGAGAGGTCTCGAGTATGTTGTCCATTTGAAAATTAAGAACACCTCTTCCCATGCCGTGTCGTATCGGATCATAGATGGCACACCGGAAAGCTTTCAAACGTCTTTTCCTTTAGAAGGGAAGCTTTCCCGTGAGTCAACAAGGGATTTCACCTATGATGTGGTGACGCCCGTAAGAGGAGACTATCGTATATCCAAACTGTATCTCCGGTATCGGAGTTCAATTGGACTGTGGGAAAAACAAAAGACAGTGGAAAGTCAGGATGATGTGAGAGTCATACCTGATTTAACTGAAACGAAAAGAGTGTTGGAAAGTGCTCAGAGGTTCCTGCTTTATGAAGGAATGAAGATCAAGAAACAGCAGAGCGGGGCTGGAGAGTTTTCCAAGATCAGGAGCTATGTGCTCGGAGATGACCCTAGAAAGATCAATTGGCGTCAAACAGCCAAGCTCAGGGAAGTGATGACCAATGAATATGAGCCTGAGCATGGGAAATATATTACGATTCTGATCGATTGCGGAAGAATGATGGGTGCGGAGCTGAAGAAAGGCAACCGATTAGAGAAGTCCATTGAAGCTGCACTTACCGTTACGGCAGCTGCCCTGCAAAACGGGGATTATGTATCGGTCCTTGCTTTCAGTAAAAATGTAGTGGCATACATTCCTCCTGCTAAAGGAATTGGACATCTGCAAACCATCCTTCACGGTATCTATAATCTGGAGGTGGATGCGGCGGAATCCAATTATGCATCCGTCCTCCACTACGTCCAGACGGTTCAAAAGAAACGGAGCCTGCTGTTATTGTTTAGTGATATTCACACATTTCTTCATGAAGATAGTGCACTGTATTATTTACAGCGCCTAAGGAAGCAGCATCTCTTCTTAACAATCGGGATAGAAGATGAATTGGTTATGGAAACGATTAAAGCTGAGCCAGTTGATACAAGGCAGGCGATGATGAAGAGCATGGCACAGAAGCAGATGCTCGTTAAGAAAAAGGAAAAAGCCAAGTGGGAAAAACAAGGCCTCCTGATGGTGGAGGCCAGTGAAGAAACATTAGCCGCGACGGCCGTTTCGTATTATATCGATATGATGAACAGGGGATTATTGTAGCACCCCTTTGTTCAAGCGGAGTTTACCGAATACCATATAAAGAATCAGTCCGATAACTGTCAACAGAGCCACGATGTACTTCGCCGGAAGAGAAATGGCTGCTGGTGTGATGAAGCCTTCGATGATTCCGGCAATAACGAACAATGGGATTGTACCAAGGAGGAGCTGGACAGAACGTTTCGCCTGCTCTTTCAGTTGGAAGCTTCGGGTGAAGCGGCCTGGAACAAAGAGCTTATAGCCCATCAATAATCCTGCACCACCTGCGATGAAGATAGCGGTAAGCTCGATCATTCCGTGGGGAACGATATACGCCCAGAATTCGTAGCTCATGCCCTCGTGCCAGAAGACAGCGGCCAGCGCACCAATAATGACTCCGTTGTACACAAGCATGTAAACCGTTAACAGACCGAATGTAACTCCGCCGGCAAAGGCAAGAAAGGCAACTTGGATATTATTCGTCATGATCGAAGCCGACATAATCGAAGAGTCTACTTGGCCATCACTTTTTCCTAGATTACTTGGATCGACTCCCTGGGACATTGACGGTGGCAGAATGGAGTAAAGGTGAAGGGGATCATTCATGACCGATAGGAAGGCCCCCAGTGCTCCGACTGTAAATAAAATCAATGCCAGGACGACGAATTTCCATTGTTCGAGAAGCAAGCCGATGAACGTGGTGGAGAAAAAATGTCTAACCTGTTTTCCACTCGTGATTTGATCTTTATACAAGAGATTATGAGATTTCGACACGAGACCGTTTAAATAAGCTGTGACCTCTTCTCCTGGAAAATAGGTCTGGCTGTACGATAAATTCTGTGCAGCCTTCTGATAAAGACGATTGAATTGATCAATGGTGGGACCCGTCATGTTCTTCCTTTTCCGAAGGGTTCCAAGCAGATCCTCAAGGCTCTTCCAATCGTCCCGGTGCTGCTTAACAAATTGCTTCACGTTCATTTTGACACCTACTTGTACTTGGATTTCTTATCTCTTATTATAGTAAGTTTAGCAATAAATAGAAACCATTAAAGGTAAATTCATCCATTAGGAGGGGATTGTATTGCACGAAGAGCAAGTGGATATCAGAACCCCCGAATATGTCTCGCTGAAATTTCAACCAGCGGGTTTAGGCAGCCGGGCAGCAGCCCTTATGATCGATCAGCTGCTATTAGGCGTCATCAATGTCCTGATTGTGGTTCTTCTTTTATACGCAACATGGGGGAACAGCGGACCGTTTGGCCTGTATATGTTCGACATCGACTCAACCCTGTGGGGCCTTGTGATTATCGCCATATTTGTTCTGAATTGGGGATACTTCTTCGCTTTAGAATATTTCTGGGGAGGAAAGACGGTGGGGAAACGCCTATTGGGCATTCGCGTGATGCAGGAAAACGGGCACAGTGTCACACTCCTATCCTGCTTTATTCGCAATCTATTAAGAATCATCGACATGCTCCCGGCCGCTTATTTCCTTGGAATCGTGATGGTCTTCCTTCATTCCAAGCATAAACGGGTGGGGGATCTCGTAGCCGGAACCATTGTCGTACATGAGCGCCGGCTAAAAAGAAAGAAAAGAGAAAAAGTGATTGAAAAAGAAATTCGTCAACGGGGTCTTCGGAAAGAAAATCTTTCAGTCGAAGAGTGGCAGCTAAAGCAACTGAATACGAAAGAATGGAATCTTGTTAACACGTATAGCAAACGATTCATGCAGCTTCCCCTTTCAGAACGGAACCATCTGACCAAACAACTGGCATCCATCCTCTATCCGAAACTGGGTATGGAAATGGAAGATCAATCTTATGAAGATCTTGAAGACACGCTTCTTCTAATATATGTGGTATTAAGAGAAGAATGGGAATTTGAATTGTAGGCAGCAAAGTCTTAAATGGACTTTGCTTTTTTTTATTTAATTTTTCCATGTGAGTATTTTAGCCTTGTATATGAGTAGGGAAACGAGTATTGAACATGACTAATTACCTGATGACGATGGCTGGTTGGTATTCAAGGGTTTCTGTAGTAAATCAGGGAATACCTTAGAAAATATAGGTAAACAAGTAGGGAAATAGAGATGCCGGTTTACACTGACTCTACAAAAATTTACAAAATAATAAGAAAAGTAAGGCCCATTATCCCATTACATTACAAAATGCGACAAAATATACTTGTACTGTAATCATTATTATACATTTGATATGTATTCTGAAAGGGGAAAGGATATGAGGACAAAGAAGGTTTCATTATCGATCATCAGTATTCTATTTTTACTTACTGGAGGATTCATTCAGCCCCAGGGTGGAATGAACAAAAGTGCGGAAGCTGCAACTCAGTCAGCTGTCATCAATGAAGTGGCATGGATGGGAACGACGGGTTCTTATAATGATGAATGGATCGAATTGCACAATCCAACTTCATCCGATCTATCTTTAGATGGATGGGTCCTTGAAGCCCAGGACGGATCACCGAGCATTGCCTTAAGTGGGACGGTTCTTTCACAGGATTATTACTTACTGGAAAGAACAAGTGATAGTACGGTTTCAGCGGTAGCAGCCGATCAGATTTATACAGGGAGTCTTGGGAATTCCAATGAAACCCTGTACTTGAAAGACGCATCGGGTGTGATTATCGATGAAGTGAACAGCTGGTATGCAGGGGACAATACGACGAAAGCAACGATGGCACGGGTTGATTCCTCGGTCAGTGGAACGGTATCAACAAATTGGAATACAGCAACAACTTCATATGAAGGTGGATTCGGAACACCTAAAGCCGCAAATAGTGCCGCACCAGCTAGCGGCAGTGAATCTCTCACGAATGTAAGTGAGGAGCTTGGTGCCATCAACGTTTATTTCAACAAAAGCGCATCGACGCAATATGCGATGCCAGGAAACGAAGCGAATTACAACGTCAATCTGGAGGATCGCTTGCTGAAGCGTTTAAATGCTGCAACGACATCCATTGATTTGGCTACGTATGAAATTAACTTGCCACGAGTGATCGATACGTTAATGAATAAAGCAGCCCAAGGGGTGGACGTACGAATTCTTGCTGATGCAAAGGATGGAACTGATCCCCATTATCAAGAGCGCTATGAAACCATGCGCTTATATTTAGAAAAACTTGTCCGCGGTTCTGATGGTGTAGTCGGGACAGGGGATGACGCTCATATCTTATCCGATTCTCCTATGTTTGTCGTAGAAGATTCGGCGAAACGTGCATCATACAATCTGCCTGCTGACTTCTCAGATTTTCCACAGCGAAACGTGACGGTCGGAAGCACAGCAACGACAGGTTATATGTTTGTGGAAGGGGAATTCAAAGACACAGACAGCTACTATTCTCCCGGCAATCAAATGCATAACAAATTTGCAGTAATCGATGGGCAATGGGTCTTCACAGGTAGCTGGAACTATACGGTGACGGGACTTTATGGCACTGAAGAGAACATGAACCAAGGAATTCTGGACGGAAATCAGCAGCATGTTGTAGAAGTTCATTCTCCGGAACTTGCTTCGATTTACAAAACGGAATTCGAAGAAATGTGGGGAAGCGGGACAACGACTCCTGATAATACGGTTTCCAACTTCAGCACCCGCAAAATCGATAATACGCCTCATACACTTACAATCGGTGGTGATACGGTTGAAATCTATTTCTCTTCCGGTGATGACGCTGTTGGACGCATGACGGAACTTGTGAAAACAGAAGCGGATGAGAATGCGTACTTCACCATTTTCGCTTGGAGTGATCAGGCACTAGTGGATGAATTAAAGAACAAATGGGAAGGAAGCTATGTGGATGACCAGGGTACATTGACAGGCTTTGATGTAAAAGGCTTATTCGACCCGAGCTTCTGGAATCAATGGTGGTCTGCGAGCATTGAAATGACAGGACGAACGGCCTCACAAACGAGTACGAATAATCCAAACACACGCTGGGCGAACCCGGCACCAGTGTACTCAGCAAACGAAAGCCGCAAGTTGCATGCCAAAACGATGCTGATCGATGCCGACACAAATAGCGATCCAACCGTTATTGTAGGATCAACCAACTGGAGTGAAAACGGCAATAATGTGAATGATGAAAATATGCTCATTATCCATGACGCCGCCATTACGAACCAATTCCTGCAGGAGTTCAATGCCAGGTACGTCAATGCCGGCGGAATGGTACAGTAGGATAATAGAAAAAGGATGATTCTCATTTTGAGAATCATCCTAAGCTTGTAGAAAAGCACCAGGTGTCGCGACAAGATGGGCCACCGTTTATGACGGAAGGCTGGGATATTGGTGAAATCCCAGCTATAACGGCGAAATTTTAAATTTAACGGCGAAATCCTGGATATAACGGCGGAATTTTAAATTTATTTACGGCGAAATCCCGGATATAACGGCGGAATTTTAAATTTAACGGCGAAATCCCGGATATAACGGCGGAATTTTAAATTTAACGGCGAAATCCCGGATATAACGGCGGAATTTTAAATATAACGGCGAAATCCCGGATATAACGGCAAAATTTAAATTTTATCGGCGAACACCATTTTTCTCGCAATCTCAGGAAGATTCTCATTTTCGAGAATCTTCCTTTTTTCATGTCACTCCATCCCGGGAGCCTTCTGAATTTCAAAAATAAGTACAATTGCAGTGATCGCATGGGCAATCAATCGGATGACCGGGAAGAAGTTCAAGAAGGAAGCTAGAATTCCAAGAATACTTCCTAGGATCGGCTGATCTTCCGACCTTGAGATATACAACACGCTTGCATGCCACAGAGCTATTAAACAGAGGAGAAAAGGAATCGATTCTCCCGCAATATTACCAAATATCGGAACGGCTAAAAATAACTCAATCGAAAATGACAACCATTTTATACGTGAAAGCACGGACACACACCTCCTAATCTCAGTGTATGAAGGGAAGGGAGGTATGTGCTTGGTTGAAGAGAAAATATCGATTTAGGTGGAATTTGACGAAATTTGTAGAATGGAAGATATATCAGGAATATGGCAGAAAAAATATGAAAACGGCAGATAAAATAAAAATATGGCAGATAAATGTGGTATACGGCATGTAAACCCCTGAAAAGGCAGATAACTCCCACGGGCGAAATAAATACAGCTGCTTCAACCAACAAAACCCCACCGTCTCAATCAAAGGCGGTGGGTTGCTACGTGATGCATTATGCGAGCAGCTTCTCAACAACCTTATGCTCATTTTCATTCAACAAGTTTTTTTCGATCGTATCATAGACTTCTTTATTCATACTCTTTTCTAATACAGATGCTTCTTCCTTGTCTCCAACGAGTACGATACGCTCCCATTTTCCATCTGCGGCCTTTTTGTCGAGTATACTGCCGAGACTTTTCCACCAGCGCTGCTGATTTGCTTTCAGGCGGTTTTCGAATTCCTCTTGCTGATTGGCTTTTCCTCCGCTTCCCATGCTGGCATCTGAGTGGTGTGGTCCTTCGTGCTTACGCCAGTCATCGGTTTCCAGATCGAACTCCATGAATTCACTGGACTGTATCTCTCCAAATGCGGAGGTTAGAATTTTGATTTGGTTTTGCTGAAGCAGCACTAATCCTGTGTAAGGATATTCCTGGTGCAAGGACTTAAGTTGATCCAGATGGGGATTCTCTTCCCAATAGAAATTGGTTTCCACCGGGACCTGAAGCTCGAATGTTTCCCAGATGCCGCTATCGGCTGAAGCAAAGATGATGAAGCTTTTTGGCAGTTCACGCTCTAAGCTATGCACGAAGTTTTCTACCTTTGGACGGATTATTTGGAGTCTTTTTTGTTCCTCTGGGGCACTTTCAAGATATTCTTCCAGGCGGTTGAACCCATTTTTAAGGGCAATCTTCCATTCGCCCCCTTGCTGATCAGGGTCGCTCCGGTCTGTGTTTAAGTAGATTGTCAGTAATTTATCCGGTTTCTGCAAGTATAAATTCTCAAGCACGCTCAGTGTTTCTTTGAAAGACATGGAATTCCTCCTTATAGAAATCTTACTCTTCATATAAACGGTTGACGCCATGTTTAAACATCTTTTTCTGGAAAAAAGGGAATTGACTGGGAATGAGGATTGAGGAACAATAGAGTGATAAGGGGGAAGTGAAGATGAAAATTACGAAGCAGTGGGTTCAGGAAGATAGTGATTACATACGAAAAAAATTAATCGAGTACAATATGACCCAGATTGATCATGAAACAAAAACGCCACTCGAAAAGATTAGTTTTGTAATGAGAAATGAGGAGGACGAAATCGTTGGCGGCGTGGTAGGGGAAATGTTTTGGCATCATCTGCACGTCGATTTTCTTTGGGTGTCAGAGGATTACCGGCAAGGGGGATATGGATCGCGACTGATTCATCAAATAGAAGAGTACGCGAGAGAAAAAGGATGTCATCTCGCTATGCTGGATACATTCAGCTTCCAGGCACCGGATTTTTATAAAAAAATGGGCTATCAAGAGTTCGGGATGCTGGAGGATTTCCCCAAAGGGCGAAGCCAGCATTTTATGGAGAAACGATTGTAACAACCAGCAGAGGCTGGTTGTTTTTTTATGCATCAAGATTGCTGGACATTTCTTCAGGCTTTATTTTTGTCACATAGGTTCCTGCCAGGAAGTCGTGAATCGCACGCTTGTCCTCCCGAAGTATCACGAATAAAGTACTGACCAACACACCGATTCCAAATGTAATAAGATAGAAAATGCCCGCAACAGCATTGCGCATCAGCATGTTTCCGATATGTACGTTACTTCCATCCTTTTTCACAATACGTATACCCATCGTCTTTTTTCCGACATCGTACCCCTTCCAGAAGACAGGTGTCAGTAAGAAGTAAAGGAACATAATCAGGGAGAGGAACGGATCGTCGGGGTTTAATTCATCGGTTATAATACCCATCAGTACGAGGAGGGGGAGATTGATAAATAAACCATTTGCAAATCCTGCTCCGAGGCGGATCCAAAAGCCAGCTGGTTGAGTGATCATCCCATAGCCTCCTTTCGGTCAAGTTATATGAAAATTGTAACATATTGGGATAGGGGCGTATGCTATAAAACTGTAAATCTTGAATAAATCAGACAAATCATGTTTTATGTTCTCCATACCGGGTAAATATGTACTAACAAACATTCGACGGGAGAGAAAAATATGAGCTATATTAATCAGGGTAAAGAACGTATTCAATTTGATCGAAAGGGGAAGACAAGGGATTTACATATACTGGAGTGTAAGCAGTGTTCGAATGAATTCCGTTCGACGATGAATGTGAACGAAATTGAGTGTTCAAACTGCTCAACGTCAACCGATCCTAAAATCGACCTTTCCCTGTTTAAGGTCATTGGTTTTATTGAAAATCTTCAAGGGAGTGAAGTTCGTTGCTAAATAAAGATAAATTAACTGATTTGAAAATGGATTTTAATGATATTCTCTGGATGAGTTCGGGAGTTGCAATTATTCTATCCTTACTCGCATTGGCAAATTTCTTTATCTTAGCTTGAGGATTTAAGAAAGCAGTGACCACAAATACACAAATAGCAGATCATTCGTAATGATATAAAAAAGCTTCCAGCGATTCGGAAAATGAATCACTGGAAGCTTTTTTAAATGAATAGTTTATATGAAAAAACGTACCCGCTTTCTCTAGGAAAGCGGGTACGTTTCATGTGGTTATCCTTTGTAATTTTCATCGTATTCAAGATAAACGACGTGAGTTTCCAGGTATTCATTTAGTCCATGTTTCCCGTCGGCTCCGCCGATTCCTGATTGACCCCGGCCGGCATGGAACCCATTGATAGCTTCGAAGTTTTCACGATTTACGAAGGTTTCTCCGTATCGGAGCTCGTTAGCAGCTCTCATGATTTCATGGAGATTCTCACTAAAGATCGAAGAAGAAAGACCATAATCAGTATCGTTGGCCAGTTCTAGCACTTCATCAAAATCCTTGTAAGTCATGATGGGAAGGACAGGTCCAAAGATTTCTTCCTGGATGATATCCATATCCTGTTTTACGTCCACAAGAACGGTAGGTTCATAATAGAACCCTTTTTCCACATTGACGGGCTTGCCACCTGTAAGGATTTTTGCTCCGTTTTCAACTGCGGTTTGAACCATTTCTGTCACGCTGTCTAATCGATCCTTATTCACGAGCGGACCAATCTCATTGTCCCGGTTTGTAGGGTCTCCGACTGTTGTGTTTTTCATGGCATCGGTCATTTTACTGATGAATTCTTCGGCGATATCCTCGTGGACATATACCCGCTCAGCATTCGTACATGCCTGTCCGGAGTTTGTGATTCTGGACGTTTTGATCTTCTCCACAGCAAGATCAATATTTGCATGCTTCGTGACGATGGCAGGTGCCTTACCGCCAAGCTCCAGGTTTACTTTAGTAATGGATTTAGACGCTGCTTCCATCACTTTTGAACCAGCTGGATAGCTTCCAGTCATGGACACCATTCGCACCTTAGGGTTGCTGGACATCGGGTTGCCGATATCTGATCCTTTACCTGTCACAAGGTTGAAGACTCCTTTAGGAAGACCTATTTCGTCTATGATTTTAGCAAATTCACATGCCGTATTTGGTGTGTACTGACTTGGTTTCAGGACGATGGTACAACCTGTTACGAGAGCAGGAGCTACCTTTCTTGCCAGGATGAACATCGGGAAGTTCCACGGAACAATTCCCGCAACTACGCCAATGGGTTTCTTATAAACGAGTATATTCTCGTTTGAACGTTCACTTTCAAGGATTTCACCTTCGTAACGGAGCGCCCATCCAGCCATGTAGCGGAAGTACTCGATGGCAAGATCGATCTCGCCCTCTGAGGCATCCAACGTCTTCCCGTTCTCATCGGTTAACATTTGAACAAATTGATCTCGTCGCTCTTCCAATTTATCCGCGATTTTATATAAATACGAGGCACGTTCCTTAGACGGAACCTTACTCCACGAATGGAAAGCCGTATGTGCTACGTCCACCGCTTGATTAACATCTTCTTTCGTACCCAACTGAATGGATGAAATCGTCTCCTCATTCGCAGGATTAATGACATCCATCGTCTCTTTCGACGTACTATCGACAAATTCTCCATTCATATACAACTGATACTTCTTCACAATTTACTCCTCCTTGTAGAACTGTTTCATCACATATATCTCTCTCTTTCCCGTTCAAAGGGGAGGAATAAACATGGGGATGTGCAAAAGGAAGAGGGACGGACCTCCCTCACGCATACCTGAACGTTGATGTAACAGGGTTTTGGTGAGAATATGGAGGTCCGTCCCTCAAAATGGTTACTTGCTTGGGTCGGCGATTTTGACGAGTTGTTTGCCGATGTTTTTTCCTTGGAAGAGTCCGAGGAAGGCGTCGGTTACGTTGTCTAGGCCATCTGTGATGGTTTCTTCGTATTGAAGTTTTCCTTGTGAAAGCCATTGGCCGAGCTCAGTTGCTCCTTCTTTGAAGCGGTCATTGTAGTCGTTGACAACAAAGCCTTTCATGAGAGCACTTGATTTGATTAGTTTCGTTTGAACGCGGGGTCCAAGATCACGATCGGTTTTATTGTATGAAGAAATCGCCCCACACACTGGTACACGTGCATGTTTATTTAGTAAACTAAGGGCAGCGTCACCGATTTCACCACCGACATTTTCGAAGTACACGTCGATGCCATTTGGACACGCTTCTTTTAACGATGCATAGATATTATCGGTCGTTTTGTAGTTGATGCCTGCGTCGAATCCGAGTGTATCTGTCAGATAGTTGACTTTCTCCTCAGACCCTGCAATCCCCACAACACGTGCTCCTTTGATTTTGGCGATTTGTCCTACCACGGACCCGACTGCACCTGCAGCACCGGATACAACAACGGTTTCGCCTTCTTTAGGTTGACCGATGTCCATAAGTCCGAAATAGGCAGTTAGTCCAGTCATACCAAGGATACTTAAGTGTGTAGAAATTGGTGCGACAGTAGGATCGATGGAGCGGACTTCTTTTTCATTTGCAAGGGAATATTCCTGCCAAGGCAGCATGCCAACTACGAAATCACCTTTTTGGAAGTGGTCTGATTCTGACTCGACGATTTCTCCGACCGCTCCGCCTGCCAACGCTTCGTTTAATTGGAAGGGAGCTACATATGACTTGGCATCGGACATTCTGCCGCGCATATAAGGATCCACGGAAAGGTAAAGTGTCTTCACTAATACTTCACCACTGGATGGCTTAGGTACCTCGATCTCCTTGTAAAGGAAATCCTCTTTTACCGGCATTCCTTCAGGACGGGAGACTAATTGGATTTGTTGCTGTTTTTCAGGTAGCATAAATATTCCTCCTTCTCATTTTACAATACTAATTATTTCCGATTACTTGAAACTTATCACATGAGGGTCAATTTCTACAAAGAATAACACTTGAGAAAGGTGTGATGGATATGTCACATGTTTGGGATGCGGAAGTGGCTGTCACCACCGGTCAGGCGAAGCGATGGATAGAGTCTCAGTTTCCAAATCTCACTCCGGCTAGCGTCGAGATCATGGACTATGGTTTTGACAATACAGTCATGAGAGTAAACCATGATTGGGTCTTCCGGTTTCCGAGACGGAATATTGCGGCGAAGCTATTGGAAACGGAAGGACAACTCTTGCCTTTACTCGAAGAACGTGAATTGGGTTTGCACATCCCGATTCCAGCCTTTTACGGCAAGCCTTCCTCACAGTACAAATGGCCATTTCTTGGGTATCGATTTGTTGAAGGAACGATTCCATCACGTGCTCATGTAATAAAGAGAAAGGAATCAGCTTCCGTGATGGCGCGCTTTCTCAAAAAACTTCATGGAACAAATGTGACAGAGGCGAAACAACGCGGCGTACCCTTTGATGAACTGGATCGCTTACATGTTGAAAAGCGTCTCCCTGTCTTGGAGAAAAACATTCGGGAAGTGAAAGGGCTAAAACTATTTCATCAGATAGGAAAGTTAGAAAGCTATCTTCATCACCTTCCCGATAAGCCGTTGTCTGGTGAAACTACATTAGTACATGGCGATCTACATTTTAAAAACATTGTGGTGAATAGAGAAGGGGTGTTATCAGGGGTGATCGATTGGGGTGACGTACATCTTGGTCAACGATGCGTTGATTTTAACCTGATTTTCAGTTTTCTCGACCCGGAAGGCAGGAAGATCTTTTTAAATGAGTATGGGGACATCGATGAAACCGAGATGGACTATGCACGTTTCAAGGCCATCTATACCAACGTTGTCTTACTTCTATATGGATACCACGAAGGGCAGTCTCATACTGTAGTAGAGGCCAAGAAAAGTCTTACGTTTGCCCTGACGTAAAAAAAGCCGAATTGACACATCCGTCAATTCGGCTTTTAAGTTTCTTACTTCACATTCTTTTGAATATATTTCACAATCTTGCGCAACTCATTTGCATGAGGACGACCGAATGGACTGGTTTGTCTTTGTTGATACATTGCTTGTCCCTTTTCATTTATAAGGAAGTACGCCGGTTCACCATGCTGTCCATGATCTTCATAAGGGGCATCTTCACCATGGTAAAAGACATCATATGCTTTGATGGCTTCTAATTTTTCGTCGGCTAAAATCGGGAATGTCAGATCCTCTTTATTCGCAAATTCCTGTAAGTCTTCCATCTTATCACTTGAAATTGTCAGTAAGTGAACATTTTGTTTTTCGAAATATTCTTTGTTTGCTTGAAGCTCTCTTAATTCTTCCTGACAGACAGGACACCAGGATCCTCGGAAAAAGACGATGAGGTGCCAGCTTTGATGTTCTTTTTGATGATCCTCAAACGAGAATGTTTCACCTGAAACTGCAGGGAGTGTGAAATTTGGTACCGTATCATTTAATTGAAAAGTTGCCATTATTCATTCCTCCTAAGGTTTTATTCTAGTCATATAGGCGTTAGGACAAACCTAACCATAGCAAAGTACATACAGTATAGTAATTTATTTTTCCTACATAGGGTGTATTTCCCTTTGTACAAGAAATAAAACGTACGAATGGTGCAGAGACCTGCTGGAAAGGAAGAAATATATGAGAAAAAAGAATGTCGGTCCAAGATTATGTATATTCCCGGAATACAAATGGTGTGGACCAGGATGCAGTGGACCCGGGGCACCCATCAATTCAGTAGATGCCGCGTGCAAAGCCCACGACATATGCTACGAGAGGTACGGCCCAACCTGTGAGTGTGACCGTATGTTCATGAAGAAATTGAAGCAAGAAATCAATTCCCATACCAGAAAAGGAAGACATGCCTTTCTCTTCTATCAATATATGCAGCTGCAAACAAAGCTTAAGTGCCAGGAGGATAGATGTGGAAGAGGCCGGTGCAGAGGGTCTTGGATATAACGGTAGAATGTGAGGATACAAGGAGGTCCGTCCCTTGAGTGTGAGGGACGGACCTCTGATTTGATATGAAGAGACATGACACCATCTTATCTTAGGCTAAGAGTATAGTGAAACACCTTGCTTTCCTTTATATAACCGTTCCTTTCATACAATGCCTGTGCCAGTACATTGTCCCAATCCGTTTCTAAGATGAGCGATTTTGCATGGGTTTGTTGTGCATGTGCCTTCGCTGCGTCCAACAGCATCTGACCTGCTCCCAGATTCCTGTCCTGACAGGATACATAGAGATCGTTCAGCTTCCAGATCCGTTCCATGTAAACGGAAGAGAAGGATGGGTACAACTGTGTGAATCCTACATATTCCTCATGATGAGTCGCTATGAAAATGACTGACTCATCATGGGACAAACGATCTTCAAGATATTGCCTGGCACCCACCCGGTCCGGCATCTGACGGTAAAACATCCGATACGAATTAAACAATTCCACAAGCCCCTCCAAATCTGATAGTCGTGCACGAGATACCTTCATCCAATCACTCCTTACACATCTTATTTTATGAAAGACGGGGGATAACATGACGGTGAGGACCAAAATTCGAAAAGTGGAGGGCTGAAGGGGTGGTTTGGTAAGAAAAATAGTGGAATATCGTTATGGATGATCTGAAAAAGAAGGCGTCTGAGATGAGAAGAACGTTTTCAAAGGGGGAGAGAGGGATGAAATGGGGTAGGGTGTAAGGTAAAATGATGTTTATTGCGTCATTCTAAAATTTATTGCGTCACTTTCAGGATTATTGCGTCGTTTTTCGAATAATTGCGTCACTTTCATGTATTTATGCGTCATTATATATATAATGGAAAACCAGAACTAAGCCAACTCTAAGGAGGGAAAAAATGAGCAACAAGGATGAAATCAGGCATAAAGTGTGGCATCAACTGACAGAAAAGAAGCTGGGGCGGTTTCCATTTCCGTTAACAGGCAGGATCCCGAATTTTAAAGGGGCAGAAAAAGCTGCGTCATTTGTTCAGAATATGGACATTTACAAAGCAGCAAGCGTGGTGAAAGTAAACCCTGATGCCCCGCAGCTTCCCCTTCGTGCATCCGTTCTAAAAGACGGGAAAACGTTGCTGATTCCAACCCCTCGCTTGAAGGATGGATTTGTCATGATCAAGCCTGAAGGGGTCCCGGATGGAGAAGAGAGAAAAGCAGCGAGCATCAAGCATATGAATACATATGGGAAGGTCGTGCCCTTGACCGATATCCCCGGCATCGACCTCATTGTGGTGGGCTCAGTCGCCATCCATCCCGATGGAAGAAGACTCGGCAAAGGAGAGGGCTATGCCGATCGTGAATACGCCATCCTTCGCGAAATCGGAAACAAACCGGTGCCGGTCATCACCACCATTAACAGTGAACAGCTGATAGAAGATGACATACCAAGGGATTCATATGACCTTGCAGTCGACTGGATCATAACAGAAGAAGGCATCATCGAAACCCGCACCCCATATGAAAAACCCCAAGGAATCGAATGGGACCATGTAACCGAAGACGAAATGGACAAAATGCCCATATTGAAAGAATTAAAGGAATTCCCTAGGGGGACGGACCTCTAATTCCACCTTGAAAAGTTTGATATGATAGGGTTTGTCTCGTGAATATACTTGATTTTGGAGGTCCGTCCCTCCACGGAAAAGTCCCTCCACGGAAAAAAATCCATGAGGGCGAGTGTGCCTTCATGGATTTCTTTGTTATGTTTGTGGGCTTGGAGGCTAGAGGTCATAAGGGCAACTTACCAAAATGGTAAAGATCTTTTTCCGACAGGTTGCCTTGTGCTTGTCACGTCCATATCAAAGCTCTTCTGCTTTTCTTAGTACCCTTCAACCACCAAATCAAGCTTCCCTGTCTCAGGACTGATGACGAGTCCGTGAACGGGAATTTCCTTGTCCATTAATGGATGGTTCTTGATCATGTCGACACTGTGGGCGACGCTTTCTTGCACCGAGCTGAAGCCTTTTAGCCATTCGTGGAGGTCAATGCCTGAGTAATTGACGGTATTGAGTGTTTCTTCCCCAATACCACGCTCTTTCATTTTGTCCAGAATTTGGTGGCTGTTGATGGCACTCATGCCACAGTCGTGGTGACCGATCACGAGTACTTCATCTGCCTGAAGTTCATAGACGGCAACGAGCAGGCTGCGCATGATACTTCCGAATGGGTGACTTACAACGGCGCCAGCATTTTTGACGACTTTTACGTCACCATTTTTCATGTTCATGGATTTAGGCAAAAGCTCTACTAAACGAGTATCCATACATGTAAGAATAACTATGCGCTTGTCTGGGAACTTGGTTGTTCTGTACTCTTCGTACGATTGTTCTTGTACAAATTGCTGGTTGTAATCAAGTATGTTCGTCAATAAAGTCATATCGTAGTCTCCTATAAAAAAGTATTGTTATTTCACAGTTTGCTGCAAGTGATGTTCAATCTCTTTTATTTTATCCATAATTTCTTGCCGATTCCAATCAGAAGTATTGGCAAGATTCAAATTTAATGAAGATACTTTAGCCAGTACTTCGGTCAGGTTAGGCTCTTTCCCCGTAAAATGGGCTTTGCTCATGAGATTAATTAAACCATTCATTTGTTCTGAAACTTTTTTATATTGATGATCTTTCGAGATGACAGCAATATGAAAATACTGCTGAATATCTGAGAATTGATAATAGATGTCAAATAGCTCAAAGGAATCTTTTTTCTTCAGGTTCAGTTCCATTTTGCCCTGTGTGTGTTTGTGGATGATCCGGGAAAACTTTGGTGAGCTTTCTTTTTCGATGATGGACATGAAATTCTCACCGGGCATTAAAAAGTCATAGCCGGAGTTCGAGGCATCGATTAAATGATACTGCCTATCCAAAGACTGGACCAGCTGATTTATTTTTCATCACTCCTAACGATAACCCTAATTAATATATTCAATAGATAGATTTGAAACTCCTTCAATCCATTTCAATCTATAATTGGAGTTGACTTTGACTAAATTGTTATTTAATATAACCTCTGTAACACTTAATGTCGCTCAAATATTGAGAGAGGTTCATAGCATTAACCCTCTATAAAAAACTATGGTACTTTGAATCAGATTTGGCCAAACGTGCGTCAAATTATCATTTAAGCGTAACAGGACCTTACACATTCTACATTCACCTGCCTGTTATGTCGATTCTTAGGCTAATGCTATGTCCTCCTTACATTCGGGTCACTTTGAAGGGGAGGATTTTTTACATGTCAGGAAGAAAAGACGAAGATTTAACAGACTTATCATTACTTGGGAATCAAGGAACAAATTATTTATTCGAGTATGCCCCTCACATCTTAGAGGCATTCGACAATAAGCACCCAAACCGGGATTATTTCGTGAAATTCAACTGTCCTGAATTCACAAGTCTTTGTCCGAAGACAGGTCAGCCTGACTTTGCAACCATCTATATCAGCTATATCCCTGGTGAGAAGATGGTGGAAAGCAAGTCACTCAAGCTTTACTTGTTCAGTTTCCGTAATCACGGTGATTTCCACGAAGACTGCATGAATATCATCATGAACGATCTTATTGAATTAATGGATCCTCGCTATATCGAAGTATGGGGGAAATTCACTCCCCGTGGCGGAATCAGCATTGATCCATACTGCAACTACGGAAAGCCTGGTACGAAATATGAAACGATGGCAGACCACCGTTTGATGAATCATGATCTGTATCCGGAGAAAATCGATAATCGGTAAGTGTCAGGAACGATTCTGTTACAGGAATCGTTCTTTTTTTGGAGCCGAATATTTCTATTGCCGAAATATAAACCGGGAATTATACTTGCTTGAGAGATTGAAAAGGAGGGAGCGGGATGAAACCATTACACGCATCTCTTTGTGTGTTCTTTGGAGCGAGTTCGTATGGGATTCATGCTTCCATTGTGAAGCTTGGATTC
Source organism: uncultured Bacillaceae bacterium (assembly GCA_963787015.1). Lineage (GTDB taxonomy): Bacteria > Bacillota > Bacilli > Bacillales > Bacillaceae_B > Rossellomorea. The sequence goes on along the minus strand of CAWBBM010000013.1, from coordinate 286,405 downwards.
GCTGAAGGATACTCGGTTTCAGAAGTAACGGGTGTTCAATATTTATTTGGAGTGGTCATGCTATTCCTTGCTTTTCTTTTCACGAAAAAAATCACCCTGAGTAAAAAACATTGGATTTCGCTACTTGGAGTCGGGGTTTTGCTTAGTATGACGGGGATTTTTTATGGGCTCAGTCTTCATGCAGTACCTGCATCGATTGCGGTTGTCATGCTTTTTCAGTTTACGTGGATCGGCGTTTTGATTGAATCCATCTATACGAAAAAGCTTCCTTCTAATAAAAAGTTGGTGTCTGTAATGTTCCTTTGGATCGGGACTCTGTTGGCAGGCGGAATCGGCTCTGCATCAGGCTTCAGATGGATGGAAAACAGTATGGGGGTCCTATTTGGATTCTTTGCAGCCCTCACGTTCGCCCTGTTTATTTTCTTCAGCGGAAAAGTGGCAAAAGAAGTACCGACGATTCAGAAGAGTATGATGATCACCCTTGGTGGTCTGCTCGTCGTCCTTATCGCGTTTCGCCCGGATTTTGTAACTGAACCGGTGAAAATTGTAGAGATGGCTGACTTCGGCGTTCTTGTCGGGATATTCGGGAGCATCCTTCCAGTCGTCTTTTTCGCAATTGGTACACCCCATATCACTTCGAGTCTATCGACCATCATGGGGGCAGCGGAACTTCCGGCAGCAATTCTTGCAGCCATGTGGATCTTGCAGGAGCGAGTCCTTCCTTTGCAGTTCATTGGAATCCTGCTCATTTTAATCGGGATCGTCATTCCCCAATTTCAGATAAGACCTACCCAACCGCGAAAGCAATACGGGTAGAGGGAGGCTCTCTTCTTTCATGAAGGGGGCTTTTTTCGGATGGAATGATGATTGAGAGGCTACCGACCTTTATAGGAATATATCCACCGTAAACGACAACTTATCGACCGTTCTGCAATATACGACAATTTCCCGTATAGCCCCATTCATCAACAATTTCCCTTGAGCCCATCCGAAAACCGGAATCCTATCCTCATACCATCTGCAAACCCTTTCAATTTTCACAATTATTAAACCTTATTTTTTTAGCCGGATTCCCTTTACAAAGGGTCTTGATGGGCTTTATAATCCCGTTGTTCAACTATTTACGGAAAACCTAAAAATTTTAAAGAAAAAGGAGGTTGCGGTGATGCGACAAAGAATATTTTCCTTCTTAATGATGAATCTTGGTGCATTTTTAGTTTCGGTTAATGTCCATTTTTTCTTATCGCCTAATAATTTAGCGACAGGGGGCGTCAGTGGATTGTCGATCATCATGAACGATCTGTTTCCAGAGATGTCCCTTGGACTGTTCATGATCATAATCAATATTTTGCTATTTATCGTCGGTGTGATCTTTCTCGGCTTTAATTTCGGTGCGAAAACCATTTACGCAAGTTTCGCCCTTTCATTCTATGTTTGGTTATTAGAAACATTTGCTCCTATGAGTGCGCCATTAAGTGATGATATTTTAATTCAATTGATCATCGGTCAATGCATTGCCGCAATCGGTATGGCGATTGTGTTCAACCAGCAGGCATCAACCGGTGGAACGGATATCGTGGCTTTGATCTTTAATAAGTATTTCAATATAGATGTAGGACGAGGCGTTCTGCTAGCGGATTTATCCATCGCGATGTCCTCTGCAGTCCTATTCGGTCCACAAGTCGGAATGTATGCGTTCTTCGGTGTCATCCTGAACGGATTGGTCATCGATTACGCACTGCAACAATTTAACTCCAATAAAGAGATTGTGATCATCAGCCGGTACAGCGATGAAATCAAGTCGTATATCGTGCACGAACTTGGAAAAGGCGCGACGATTCATACGGCAACGGGAGCATTCACTTCCGATGAGAAGGAGGTCATCACGACCATTCTCTGTCGCAAGGACTTCACCAGGCTGAAAGGGTTTATCACCCAAGTGGATAACCGTGCCTTTATCACGGTCCATACAATGAATGAAATTCTCGGTCAAAACTTTAAACGACTGGCATAGAAACGAAGCTTCACCTTTACAAGAGGGTGAAGCTTTTTTTTGGTCAAAAATAATCATCCACTTCTTAAAAAATAAAGGTAAAACTTCCATCCTTCCAGTATAAATAGAAGTAAGGGGGTGGAGATATGGAGAAGGAAGAGTTTGAAAGGTTAGAGAGGAAAATCAGCTTTTTGGAAAAAGAGCTTTATCTTGTGAAACGACAGTTGATCCAGGCAAAGGGAGAGATGGATTCGCCTGTTATACAAAAAGCAGAAGTATACGAGTCGCAGCACGATAAGACAATCGCTGCTAAATCAAACGACCCATTAGTCGAAAAAGAACCCTACGATTTTTCAGTCGAACGCTGGCTTCCTAAAGTGTTCCTGTTTGTCCTATTAATAGGTAGTATATGGGGCTTCATGGCAGCTTCCCAAAATGGCTGGGTAACACCGGGTTTAAGAGTGCTTACGGGTGTGCTGATCAGTTTCATCATGTACTTCTTAGGAGAAAGATATAGTCGGGATCAGCGTAAATTATCCATTACATTATTATCAGGAAGCATCGTCCTTGCCATCATTACATTATTTTCGGCCAATATCCTGTATGGATATATTGGCGGGTGGCTGACGAATCTCCTATTGGTCATCATCATATCAGTCGGGCTGTGGGCTTCCCATAAACATGGTTCCCAATTGATTCTGTGCTTGATCGGGGCAGGAGCGTATCTGTTTCCGTTTATTTTCGCAGGGGATGAAAGGAATGAATGGTTGTTTTACGGGTATGAATTGGTGCTGTTCTTTGTGTTGATGACGTTCAGCACGTTGAAGAGGTACCGCATTGCCTGGAATATCCATTATTATTTACTGTATTTCTCCCTGTTTTTCTTTGCAGCGTTCGGTATTGGGGAGATGACGCTGACTATCCTTATACCATTTGCGATTCAGCACGGGTATCTCTTATTGTTGATCATACTTAACCGGGATGAACGGGTGAGTGCTGAAATGATTCCGGCATTGGTATCGGGAAGCTTCATCCTGCTGGGGCTGCTCAATGATATTTATACTGCGATCCCCCTTTATTACTATGTCATCTTTGCAGGGGTATACATCGGAGTCTCATTCGTTGAACCGAAGGAAAAGAAACGAACGAAGGACGTATTACTCGTCCTTGGCTTCCTGTATGTACTTCTATTCTTATTTGAATGGTTCGAATACGATTGGCGTTTCGTATTGGTAGCGGTACAGTCAATTGCCCTTCTATGGCTTGCAGGGAGACGTGAAAGCTACATTGGGCTTGCAGGCTCATTTTTATTGATGACGTTCTCTCTTTTAGGGGTGTTGATCGGTGCTTCCGATGACTTTATTACGATAGAATTGCCGGTTTTCGCATTGGCATTCGGATATATCTATCTGTTTTCCCATTACAATCAACTTGTTTCTTCATTTTTGAATGTTTCTGGAAACACAATGAAAGTTGTTCTGACAGGCCTCGTTATGTTCTTCGTTCTAAGGTTGACGGATTATATCGTAATCGGGTGGGACTACACGCCGCGGACAACAGCCTTCACAGTAGCGATTGCTGCTCTATCCATTCTGTATCTCATCTATGGTGAGAGCAGAAAAGATGCTTTCTACCGTTGGGCGGGGATCAGCTTTTTAGCCCTGGCATTGGTGAAATTTTTCCTTGCTGACCTTGTGTTCCTGGACTTCACGATCCGTGCCATGATCCTGATTCCAATCGGAGCAATCGGCCTTGTATTATCAAGGATTTTATATAAAAAACGATAAACACATTGCAATAGATGTCAGAATAATTATATAATGGTGGTATCAACTGACGTTTAACGTAGAAGGAGGTGGAATTGAGATGAACCGTTCTGTAGGATTGCGTGGGAAGTATTTAGACTATATTTACATTTGCCGTGCAATTTTTCATGCATTTGCGTTCAAGGGGACACGTATGCCCTTTTTCGTAAAAGGATATGAATACTGAACGGTAAGAGGTCTCAATTCCAATCACTTTTCTATAAAGAATCGGAAAGAGGGGGCGTTTTCGCTCTCTTTTTTTGTACCTTCTTTTACAAAAGGGGGAAGTGCGGTGTAATTCATCCCGCATTTCCATAGTGCCATGGGAGAGCCTTCTGCTCTCTCGTGGCATTTTTTTTGGACCTCTTACCTCTAAATAGATAACAGAAAGGAAGAGGAAAATGATTATTTGCAGCGCACAGGAATTAAGTAAGATGTTTGGAGGCCATTTAATATTTGAAGATTTATCCTTTGAGATACCAGAAAAGGCGCGGATTGGATTGGTTGGTCGAAACGGGTCAGGGAAAACGACGATCTTTAAATTGTTATCGGGAGTGGAAGCACCTGATAAAGGGCTTATTCACCTTAAGAAGGGGGCGAAAGTAGGATATCTCGCTCAAATTCCCCAATACGAAGATGGTACGAAAGGAATGGATGTATTACGCTCCGCATTTTCCGATTTAATCAAATCCGGTGAACGGTTAAAAGAGTTGGAAATTGAAATGGGAACAGAACAGGATCCGGATACTCTCAATCGATTATTAGAGGAATACGGAAAGATCCAGGATCAATTCACCCTTGCAGGGGGATATGAAATCGACTCGACTATTTCGAAAATCGTAAATGGACTCGGTATCGCTGAACTTGTGGAGAAGGATTTCAATAACTGCAGCGGCGGTGAGCAAACGAAACTTTGTTTAGGCCTGATCCTTCTCGAAAAGCCAGACCTGTTACTGCTGGACGAACCAACGAACCATCTGGATATCGGGGCCGTCGAGTGGCTGGAGGAGTTTTTGAAAGAGTATGAAGGCACCGTCTTGTGCATTTCACATGATCGCTATTTTCTCGATAACATCATTACGAAGGTGTATGACTTAGAGGACGGAGAGTTAACGATTTATCATAGGAACTATTCCGGTTTTGTGAAAGAGAAGGAAGAGCACTTGATGATTGAATTCCAAGCGTATCAGGAACAGCAGAAACGAATCAAGAAAATGAAAGAGGCCATTAAACGATTAAGGGAATGGGCGAATCAAGCCAATCCTCCTAACGAAGCCCTCCATAAACGAGCACGGAATATGGAAAGAGCTTTGGAACGAATGGAAAAGATCAAACGCCCGATTTTGGATAGGAAGAAAATGGGGTTAGAGTTTGAAGAAACGGATCGAAGCGGTAAAATTGTGTTTTCTATGGAAGGTGTTTCAAAATCCTATGGAGAGAAGAAACTTTTTGATGATGCCAGTCTTCTTGTTCATTTCAAGGATCGTACAGCGATTGTCGGTCAGAATGGAACAGGAAAATCGACCATCATTAAAATGCTTCTTGGAGAAGAAACCGCAGATGCAGGTAAGGTGAAAATCGGAAGTAATGTGAAGCTTGGTTACCTCTCCCAGCACTTTACGGTAGCTGACCCAAATGTCCGGCTGATTGATGCATTCCGTGAAGAAGTCCCTGTTGCAGAGGGGGATGCCCGCCATATTCTTGCCAAGTTTTTATTCTATGGACCGAATGTATTTCGAAAAGTAGGTCAGCTTAGCGGAGGAGAAAAAATGAGGCTTCGTCTTGCCCAGTTGATGCATCAGGATATTAACTTCCTAGTCCTTGACGAACCGACCAACCATCTGGATATCGACTCACGAGAAGTATTGGAAGATGCACTGGAGGACTTTAAAGGCACGATTTTAGCTGTTTCTCATGATCGATACTTTTTGAATAAGCTGTTTAAGAAAATGTATTGGATTCAAAAGGGTGAGCTTTACTTCTTTGACGGGCCATATAGCTGGGCGAAGGAGAAGCTTCCTGCATTCGCTCCACCGGAAGAGCCGATGGCAGTGGCTGTGACAAAAGAAGCAGCGCCTATAGCAGCTCCGAAAAAAATGTCTCGTACGATGGAAGAAATCGAAACTGATCTTGAACGGTTGGAAGAAGAGATCTACATCATTGACGAGAAGCTTCTAGCCCAGGGAGACTTGGATGTACTTCAGAAACTGTATGCAGAAAAAGAACAGAAAGAATCGGAACGGGACAGAATGTATCAGGATTTAGAAGAATTATTCGCTTAGAGTTGGGGGAGATGACCAGTAAGTCATCTCTTCCAATATTTCTGTTGAACTACGTATAATGAAAGGATAGGAAGGGAGGGATGACATGTCGATCAAAGAGGTGTTGATTATAGGAGGCGGTTTGTCAGGAATCATGACCGCCAGAACGCTGATTGAAAATGGAATCAAGGATATCACCATTGTTGAAAAGAGCAGTAGTGTAGGAGGCAGACTTGCCACAAGGCGGATGGAGGATGGGAAAGCCGATCACGGTGCTCAATTCTTCACTGTCCGTTCATCAGAACTCCAAAGGGACGTAGAAGCTTGGCTCGAAGCAGGCTGGGTGAAAAAGTGGTTTGGTACTCCCTACCCCCGATACACATCCGTCAATGGGATGAACGCACTGGCCAAGAAACTGGCTGATACCCTGCCTCTGCAACTCAATACAAAGGTATCTTCCATAAACGACAGGAGGGACGGACCTCTAGAAGTGGAACTGGAGAGTGGAGAGAAAATTCTGTGCAAGCATTGTATTATTACTGCACCAGTACCTCAGGCGCTCACATTGCTTTCTGAGATGGAGGTTCCTCAACTATCGTATATAACGTTTGCCCCTTGTTTCGTCGGGATGTTCACCTTTGATGGGGAAAGCCGTGTACCATCACCTGGTCATCTTGATGAACGGTTGCCATCAGGGGTGGAGAGAGTCGTGGATCACCGGAAGAAGGGGATTTCGTCTACTGTAACAATAAGTGTATATATGACCGGGGATTGGTCGAAGAAACGCTTTAACCTCGGTGATCAGGAGATTTCAGCTGAAATTCAAAAGGTTGCAGCACTTTACCTGGATAAGGAGAGCACAATCATCGAAGCCCAATTGAAACGATGGAGATATGCAGAAGCCGAGAAAGTCATGCACACACCTTATATGGAAGTAGGCTATGATCATCGGATCGTCGTTTGCGGGGATGCTTTTTTGCGTGAAACCGATGAATCAGGAAGGACACGCTTTGAAAGTGCTTATTTATCAGGAATCTCAGCGGGAGAGAGAATCGTGGAGAAGCTCAAGGGAGTTTGATTAGAAGTATATGGAAGTGTCACCAAACAAACGCGATAAAGCTTAGAATCCCAAGGAGAAAAACGGTGGGGTTGAAACGGGTAATTCCAGAGCAACTCGACACTATGATGGACGGTCATGGTAGGTGAAAACTGGGTCTTGATGAAAAAGCAATAACCTTCTAGAATTCAATGGTTGTTCAAATGTACCAGGGAAAAAAGGATGGGGAAAATGGTATACTTGAAGGTACAGTATGCGCTGAATAAGATAGTAGGGAAGCGATTATATTGACACCGATTATGGATGAGGCGAGGGCCTTTATTGAACAGTGTTATCAGGAACTGAATAAAAGCGTGGATGAGATGACGCTTCGCATAAAACAAATAGAAGAAGAGCTGGAAACTGAAGGAACCTATACTCATACAGAGGAAGAGCTCGTACACGGAGCGAAGATGGCCTGGAGAAACAGCAATCGCTGTATCGGCCGCTTGTTCTGGAATTCGTTGAATGTATTTGACGAACGGGAAGCGACTACGGAGGAAGAGGTATTCCACGCATTGGAGCGCCATTTGGATTTTGCATCGAATGGTGGCAGAATCCGTCCTACCATTACGGTTTTCAGACCGTCACAGCCGAATAAGCCCGACATAAGATTGTGGAACCATCAATTGATCCGTTATGCAGGTTATGAGGAAAAGGGTCAGTACACGGGCGATCCCCACTCCATCGAGTTCACGAAAAAATGTGAGGAGCTTGGCTGGAAAGGGGAGGGAACGGATTTTGATGTTCTACCTTTCGTCGTGCAAATCGGGGATTACCCCCCACAAATGAGAGACATTGAGCCTCATCATACAGTGGAAGTACCTCTTCGTCACCCGGAATTCGATTGGTTCCGGAATCTGGGATTGAAGTGGTACGGTGTCCCGATCATTTCTGACATGGAAATGAAGATCGGAGGAATCTCCTACAAAACAGCTCCGTTTAACGGCTGGTATATGGAAACGGAGATCGGTGCACGGAATCTGGCCGATGAGAACCGCTATAACCTCCTCCCTAAAGTGGCCAGCTGCATGGGGCTTGATACGTCAAGAGCGGCAACATTGTGGAAGGATAAAGCACTGATTGAGTTGAACATTGCAGTCCTTCATTCATTTAAAGAGGATGGGGTAAGCGTCGTGGACCACCATACAGCTGCTCAGCAGTTCCGATTATTCGAAGAGAATGAGAAGAGCGCGGATCGGGATGTGACGGGGGACTGGACATGGTTGATCCCGCCCGTTTCCCCGGCAACGACTCATATTTTTCATAAAGAATACGAGAATACGTGGAATTCGACTAATTACTTTTATCAGGATAAACCATACTAAGAGAAGCTGTTTTCTGCTGCGTGCAGAAGACAGCTTTTTATTGTAGGTCATTAAAATGTAAGCGGCGGGCGTTTGGACACCTCATAATATTGAAACCAAAACCGGAATTCATCGAATAAAACAGGACCATCGAATGTGAAATTCTCAAAGAAATCCTCGAGTAATTCGGCATCAGCATCGTCCATGATCCCAGTGACATAAAGGGGAGTCTTAAATCTCTTATATAAATCCTCATATCCATAGAAGCTAAACAAATCTTCTAGTTGCTCCTCGTTCATGCTATCACCATCCTTCCTACTATGGTTTCTTTTTTCACTAAAAATATCCATAAAAAAACAGCATCGGAGGGAGTCCGTGCTGTTTCGGTCAAGATTTCAATTCAGTATATACGACCAGCCGCTTGCTGTAATTCCTTGCAGATCGGTCGAAGTCACCTGTACAGGTGATGAGATTAAGAGAGCTTGCAGGGGAATATCCAAAGATTGATTTTAGGGGGGCTTCATCCCATGGGTATTCTTTCTTATCTAATACAACAAAGGTACGCTTGTCACCATCTTTACTTTTGACAATGATTTCATCACCCTTTGAAAGCTTATTCAGTTTATAAAAAACAGCTGGACCATTCCGACTGTCTACATGACCCCCGATCACGGCATTGCCGGGTTCACCAGGCTTGTAACCACCCTGGTACCAAGCGGTCGTCTTAAAGCTTTCGGTTACGGCCATTTCCCCATTGTCCTTCAATCCAACCGCCTCGATTGATGTGGAAACATCGATTGCAGGGATTTCGATCGTAGCAGGTACGATTCCGCTCCGTTCATCCTTAAGGATGGTATCGGCATAAGAAGAGGAGGTAGTGGTAGTTGTCGCCATCTGAGCTTTTGGCTTTTCCTGTTTCTCTGCTGTTTGTGTAGTTGCCTTTTCATCAACTGTGGAATTTGAACTAAATCCTGCAGAACACGCAGAAATGGGCAATAGTACAAGCACAAGTAGTACAACCCTCATAGTATACATTAAGTGAAGCCACTCCTTTCATCTTCACACTGGGGGACGGACCTATTATAGGTCCGTCCCTCTCATGTTAAAGATTATTGTTTGTGTGAAGCGTATTTTTTCATTCCAAGCGTTGTTCCACCAGCGATGATCAGTAGAGCTGCTAGAAGAAACTCGAATGGGAATTCATTTTCATCGGCAGTACCACCCATACCAGTGTTAGGCATTTCTGAAGGCATATTGGCTTTGAATTTGTCAGGGAATTGATCAGCGAATGCCCCTGATAATCCTTTTGCCGGGTTTAGCATATGCTCATAAGCCATACGGATTCCATCCCACGCTTTTTCGTAGTCACCTGCTGCATAGCTGTCGAATGCACCAGTCAGTTGCTCCACATGCATTTGAAGTCCATCAGCAAGAGCATCGGATTTCAGACGTCCGTCTGTTGCTGTTTCAAGGAATTTAGAGAATTCAGCACGATATCCGTCAAGATTCTTGATTGCTTCTTCTTTAGCTGCTTCATCTTCAGCGCCTGTAGCTTTTACATAATCAACGAAGAATCCGATATGCTTGGTCCACATTTCCTTGAATTGGTTACCAGCCTCTTCGCCATATACAGATGCAATGGCTGCTGAAAGGTCTTCCGTGTTCGCATTAAGAGCACCAACAGAAGCATCAAAGTCTTTTGAACCATCGATTCCATTTTGCATTGCCATTGTTGCAAGAGCGGCATGCTCTGTTAACAGATGGTTAAGAGTGGAACGTAAGTCCGTTGCAGGAGTCACAGCCATCGTATTTTCGAATTTGTCAGGATATTGGTCGGTGATTGCACTGGATAATCCTTTTGCTACCATTCCCATATGCCCGATTGCTTCACGCTCATATTCGTAGGCTTTCTCGTAGTCACCTGATACATAACTATCAAATGCACCGATCAATTGGTTAATATGCATTTGAAGACCTTCTGCCAAACTATCAGATTTCAAACGTTCACCAGTGGCTGATTCCAGGAAGCTAGAGAACTCTTCTTTATATCCTGCCAGATTCGCAAGTGCTTCATCTTTGGCAGCTTGATCATTAGCGCCTGTTGCTTTTACATAATCAACGAAGAATCCGATGTGATTCGTCCAGATTGTGTTGAATTGATTTCCGGCTTCTTCACCATATACAGAAGCAATTGCACCTTTCAAGTCGGCTGCGTTATCATTTAACGCACCAGCTGCGGCATCGAAATCTTCTGCGCCTTCAGCTCCCCGTCTCATTGCTTCAACCGCTAAGTATGCATGCTCAGTAAGTAAACGATCTAAAGTTGTTCTTAATTCTCCTGCCGGGGTATCTACTTTCGTCATAGAATGATCTTCACCGTTATGTGCTGATACAGCACCTGCAGTTGGAATTAATAACGTCATACTTAATGGGATGGCTAAATAACCTTTTTTCATTTTCATAATCGAATCTCTCCTTTTTGTTTTTTATATTTTCATAGAGCTAACGACAGAAGTTGAACCATGGATCACTTTTTTGAAATTTATTTCTATTCTTTTTAATTTCGGGTTAAAAGTAGGGTGTCAAAAATATCAAAAATAAGGCGTCTTTTACTATGTATCCCCATTAAAAAGTAGAAATGATTATATTTTGTTTAATATTTGTACAACCTCTGTTATACAGGACTTATTTCCCTGGTGCGAATTTCTCAAACATTTCGATATGCGAAAAATATGAAATGAATACAAATGGATATAAAAAAGCCGGACAGTATTGATCTGCCCGGCAAAAAACGTTTTATTCCTTTATTATATTTCCGAAGCTAATACAATGTCTCCCTGAGGAAGCTGACTGTTCGCATCTGGCTCGAGGGTGATGGCTACCATATCCCAATCTCTCTTCGTAAACTCTTCGTTAAATTTGAATACGACGGAACCTTTTCCATCTTTGCTCGTTACAAACGTTCCAGCGCGCTCAGGTTTATCATCTTTTATGAGCCATACCTGATACACTTCTTCGTTAGAAAGATCTTGGAGTTCAGAAGCCTGGACCACCATGCTTGTTTGTGCACCTTGCTTAATGATACTGGCTGTACCCTTGGCGTTTCCGCTAACAGCTGCAAGATCCACATATTGTACAACCTGATCAATCGTTGCTTGTTCAACCACTTCATTCTGATCTTCAATCTGTGTAACAAGATACGCATTTCCGATTAAGGAAAGAGCTAATGCGGCTGCGATTGATGGGAAGAACCAAGACTTCTTTTTCTTTTTAGCAAAAGGCTCGACATTTGTCGCTCTCTGCTCTTCACCTAGAATAGTTGCAAAAACACGATCTTCCAGGTCATTGGGAGGTTCGACAACATCAGATGCGAAAGGTAAGTAATCTGCTAACTGCTCCAGTTCAAGAAGTTCTTCCTGACACTGTGAACAGCTCTCCAGATGCTTTTCAAATTGGGCTTTCTCGAGTTCAGATAAATGACCGTTGTAGTAATCCAGTAAATGTTCGCATTGTTGTGTAGTCATTCGAATGTACCTCCTTTCCCTTTTAGACACGTGTGTAAATGTTTGAGAGCTAAACGAATTCTTCCTTTAACAGTACCGAGTGGAATGTCAGTGGAATCGGCAATGGATTGTTGAGTCAATCCTTTAAAGTAGAATAATTGCACGATTCTTTGCTGGTCCTCCTTTAATGATTGGATACAATCTCTGATTGCCGTTCCTTTTTCTTTCCATTCTAATTGATCGGCTGGAGTGTCATAAGAAACCTGCAGTGAGTCTTTTTCAATATATTCAACAGACTCATGCTTCTTCCGTTTACGGATCGCATCCAAGCAAGTATTTCTCGTCATCGTCAACAGCCATGAAGAGAACTTTCCTTTGCTGCTGTCGTAAGGAGAGTGATTTTTCCAGAGCTTCATAAATACTTCCTGAATCACTTCCTCCGCTACTTGCCTGTCTCCTGTCATTTTATAGGAAAAAGAATAAATCAGTTTTTCATATTGTTGATAAAGCTGTCGTAATGCAGTTGAATCTTTGGCTAAAACTTGTTGATACAGTTCTACATCCTTATTTGCATTGGGCATAATACGCTCCTTATCTTTGACATAATACAATAAGGATACTAAACAACGGAGCTGAACTCAATTTTAATAAGATAACGGATGAAATAAGAATTTGGATCATAGATGTTTGAAAAAAATGTTAGTGGGGTAAATAGATGGATTTGGTGTTTGGGGATAAAAAAACCCCCCAAAAATAAATGGGGGGGAGATTCTTCTTATTTTACTTTCTGCAATTTGTGAATAACGGAAAGGGAACGTCCTGTTCCAATTGCTACTGACTCAAGGGGATTGGGTGCTAAGTGAACCGGCACGACGATTTCCTGGCTTAGCCAATCTTGAAGTCCGTTCAGAAGTGCTCCACCACCAGTTAAAATCACGCCGCGGTCAACGATGTCCCCGCTCAGTTCTGGAGGACAATTTTCCAACGTTGCACGGATTGTTTCTAAGATGTGAAGAAGGGACTCTTTCAAGGCATCCTGGATTTCATTCGATGATAGTTCAATCGTTTTTGGAAGACCGGTCACCAGGTCACGTCCGCGAATATCCATCGTTCTTTCTTCATGGTCAATCAATGCTTGACCAACTTCGATTTTCACTAATTCTGCGGTTCTCTCACCGATCAGAAGATTATAACGTTTGCGCACATATTGTACGATATCCTCATCCATTTGGTCGCCGCCGATACGGATCGTATTACAAGACACAACACCACCATAAGAGATGATCGCGACTTCCGTCGTTCCACCGCCGATGTCAACGATTACGTTGGCAACAGGCTCTCCTACAGGTAAGTCTGCACCGATCGCAGCAGCAACAGGCTCCTCGATAAGGGTCACGGATTTCGCACCGCTGCCTCTCACGGCATCCTGGATCGCCCTTCTCTCAACACTTGTTGCACCAGAAGGCGTACAAACGACTACGGTTGGCTTACGGATGGAGAAGCCAAGTTTTTTACTCGCTTTTTTCATCACTTGCTTTAACATTTCAGTTGTCACGTCAAAGTCTGCAATCACACCATCTTTAAGTGGACGCACAGCCACGATCTTTCCTGGTGTTTTACCGATCATGTTCTTTGCTTCCGTACCAACAGCCAATACCGTTTTATTTTCCGTGTCGATCGCCACAACGGATGGTTCATTAAGTATAATCCCTTTATTTTTACTATAAACAAGTATATTTGCAGTTCCTAAATCGATCCCAATTTCAGAGTTTGATAACATCAATATTCCTCCAACTATAAGAATTCTAGACAGTATAACCTTCTATACAGTATAGGAGATTTTTGTGGGTCATGAAGGTGGAGATATTTACCACCGACAAATTATTACAAACCATGACAAAAGTGAAAGCGTTACGATAAAAATAGAATGTTGTCAAATAAGGATTTTATATACCTATAGGCGTATATAGGGACGGACCTTTCTTTTTTGCGCGTCAAAAAAATTTAAACGTTCTGTAATAATCAGAGGGGTGTTTTAGACTAGTAGAATGGTGGTGAGTGAGATAATGGACCACCTGAAAACTATGGATATCAGCTAACAGAAATCTCTACTATCAAAAAAGAAAATGCCCCTATAAGAGGCATTTTCCCACAATCAAAGCGTAAACCGCTCCAATTCTTTCTTCATTTCAACGGTCATATCGTTCAACTGACCCACTTGTTCATTCATTTGCTCAAAGTAACGGAGTTGTTCTTCGGTGGAAGAAGAAATCTCTTCTGTTCCGGCAGCTGTTTCCTCTGTTATGGCAGAAATATTTTCGATTGCGGCAATCACCTGATTGGTACGTTCGGTGGAAGCATGCATCCCATCTTCAAGCTTGGTCAGGTTTTCGAATATGGTAGACACATTTCCGGAGATCTCTTCAAATGCTTTCTCCGTCACACTCATGGAGTCCACTTGTTGTGTAGAAAGTGATTTCCCTTTTTGTGAAGCTTCCATAATAGAATGGATGCCGTTTTTAATATTTTCGACCATGCTGCCGATGCGCTCGGTGGCAACGGAAGAGTCTTCAGCGAGTTTCCGTACTTCCTGGGCAACAACGGCAAATCCTTTTCCTGCATCACCTGCACGGGCAGCTTCGATGGCCGCGTTCAAAGCAAGGAGGTTCGTTTGGTCGGCAATTTCTCTGACTGCCTGGGCAGCATTCTCGATTTCCCCTGTGTATTGGGCAAATGATTCGACGGAATCCATGATTGTAGACGACGAGTCGGCGATCATTTCAGCAAATTGCTGCTGTTTATTTAATGAAGACCGGCCGTGGTCAACTGATTCAAGTGCCACTTTACTGCTTGATGATGATTGGTTGCTTTGTTGAACATTCATGGCAAAATCATCGCCCATTACAGCCATGAGAGCAGCTGTGGATTGGATATCTTCAGAAATGGATTGACTTCCCTTTGCCAGTTCCTCGGTAGAGAGAGCAACCTGATTGCTGCTTTCTGATAAACTAGCCATTTGGGAGCGAACATCCTGGGTGAACCTCTCGACATTCGATCCTATGTCATGAACGGATTGAACCGTATTCCGGAGATTCTCTACCATATGATGAAAAGCGGTTTGAAGTTTATCCACTTCGAATCGACTGTTTTTCTCTTTAACCGTGTCAATCGTAATCGTTAGGTCGCCATCTGCCATTTTTTCAGCGTTCTGAACCATGCGATTCAATGGTTTGACGATGCGTCGTGATAGCAGATTCGATGCTGAAAGAGAAAGGATTGCAGCAATGATGAAACCGATGATCGACGCCCAGACGATAAACTGGATCTTACTCTTATTGTCTTTTTGAAGATTTTGATACCATTCATTTGTTTGTTTACTTAGGAGGTACATATCGTTCAGTACCCCGGAAATCCGGATCGATTGCCGTTTGATTTCGGCTTTGTTCATTTCAGTGAGTGCCTTATCGGAAACAGCTTTTAAATCAGTGAACTTCGTTTCGATGGTGGACAAAGTATCTTTTTGTTTTTTTACGGAAATGATCTTTTTTAGCTCAGATATTTGTGTTGAGGTCTCATCCAACAGCCCATCTACCATCTGCTTATTTTCCTCAGTTGAATTGACCGAGTAGTTAGAAAGGGCTTGCTTGGTGACAACCAAATCGCCCCGTAACGTTTCTGTTTCAAGCAGCACCTGCACATCTTCGTTCGAAGAGCTATGCAGTGAAATCAATTGTGAGACGATGTAGCCTATGATAATGGTAGAAAGGACGAGAGGGATTAGCCCCAAGATCAGTAAACGTTTTTTTAGTGCCATGAAATTGCTCCTTAGGTGAGATTTATTGCATGTTAACGGTGATGTCTCCTGAAATAATCTTGTTTTTGGCCTCTTCTAGTTTTTTCGTTTCTTCTGGAGAAAGAGTGATGACACGGATCGGGGCTAACCCTACTCCGTCTTCTTTCAGTCCAAGCTCATATGCATGCTGAGAGATTTCATTAGTTGAAATCAGCTCTTTAGTCAGATTGAAAACAGCGTTATCGATTTTTTTGACCATGGATGTGGCGACAGACTTTTCTGCAATGAAGTATTGGTCTGAATCGACGCCTCCTGATAAAATCCCTGCTGATTGCGCAGCTTGAATCGCTCCGACCCCGGTGAAACCGGCGGCAGGATAAATGAAGTCTGCACCTTGTTTTATTTGCTTCTTCGCTATGTTGCGCCCTAATTCGGAATCACCGAAGTTGTTGGCATTATCTTTTACTATTTTAATAGAAGGATTGATATACTTGGCACCTTGCTCAAAACCTTTTTCAAAGCGTTGAATAACAGGTACATCTGCTCCACTAATGAATCCGAGCGTTTTTGTTTTCGTTTTCATTGCGGCAACCATCCCGAGAAGGAAGCTGCCTTCATGTTCCTTGAAGGTAATCGATGTAATATTATCAAGTTCAGAAAAGCCATCTATTAATAAAAACTTTTGGTCAGGATTTTCTTTTGCTATTTTTTCAATAGGGTCCTGAATCGAGAATCCGAGTCCGATTACAAGATCATGCCCCTGGTCAACAAGTTCCTGAAGGGCTTCTTCAAAATTGCCGTCCGGTGCTTCTCGATAATCAAATAAAATACCTAATTCATCCCGGGCACGTTCCAGTCCTCTGAATGCCGAATCATTAAATGATCCATCCCCAAGTCCCGTATCCGAGAGAAGGATTCCAATACTTTGCTGTTTTTCTTTGCTGGCTTCTTCTTTCTTAGGCGTAGAACACCCCGCCACAACAAGAGTGACAAGAAGAAACAGACTGATTATTTTCTTCAAACCGTTCCCTCCAAATATAATAATAAGACACTTATCATGTCCGTACCTCTCTATTATCGGAGGGACGGACCTATTTTGAAGGGAAAGTGGAAAAAAAGTGATGGGCAGATGGGAGTGGAGTATCTGTCTGGATGTGCAGCTTCTCAGATCGGTTAGGGGGTGAGAGGTTTCGTAAAGAGGCGTTGATTGGGGATCATCGATGAAAGATAACGGCGAAATAGTGATTTTATCGGCGAAATTTTCAATATAACGGCGAAATCACACCATTTATCGGCGAAATTAAGATTATAACGGCGAACGCCATCTTTTCAAAAAAAAAGAGATGCTCTAAAGCAAGCATCTCTGGAAAATTAATAGGCTTTGCGGAAAAAATCCGCTAGCTCTTCACTATGTTTTTTGCGTGCTTTACGGTGATTGGCACGATTTTGGGCTGTTTCATTCAGCCATATTTCCTCTTCTGTTTCAGGAACGACTTCTGGAATGATGGCTGGCTTATTGCCTTCCAATGCGACGAAGGTTAGGAAGGAAATGGCGGCTACATTGGTTTCTCCTGTTAGAAGGACCTCCGAAGTCACTTTCACACAAATTTCCATAGAGCTTCGTCCGGTATAGGTGACGATTGCTTCTAACGTAACGGCATCCCCGACTTTAATAGGCTGAAGAAAGTCGACTGAATCAGTCGAAGCTGTTACGACGGACTTGCGTGCATGGCGGGTTGCGGCAATGGAAGCCACATCGTCTATATAGGCCATCAGTTTTCCACCAAACAGAGTACCGTGATGATTCGTGTCTGGCGGAAGAACGTGGGTCGTTTTATTTGTTTTCGTTTCTTTCATAAACTTTTTTTCTCTCAATGGTTTCACCTTCCGTTATCAATATGAAAAAAGATTGCTACCTTTTACTATTCACTAAATGACGGTAGAAAAAACATGATTAGAAGAAAAAATTATAGAAATATACTAATGATAATGGCAGTGATAAAGCTAGCCAGGGTTCCTGCAAGAATCGCTTTTAAACTTAACTTTGAAACCATAGGGCGCTGAGTCGGCTCTAAAGAACCAAGTCCAACAATCAACTGTCCAATGGAAGACAAATTGGCAAAGTTACAAAGAGCAACGGAAAGAATCGCGATGGTTTTCGGTGAAAGCTCGTTCATCATACCTGAAAGCTCTTTGTATGCAACAAATTCATTCACCGAAAGTTTTGTTCCAATAATAGAGGCTGCACGAAATGCTTCATCCATCGGGATGCCAACCAATAAGGCTAACGGATAGAAGACATAGCCGAATACCGTTGAAAGACTTGTATCCACTATTCCTAATAATCCATTTACAGCGGCCAGGATACCGATGAACGCAATCAACAGTCCACCAATATTAATGGCCAATTGAGTTCCGCTAAGGGCACCTTCTGAAATGGCTTCAAACACGTTCGTATGAGTAGTTTTTCCTAATGAAATATCGCCGTTCGTCTTGGATTCTTCTGTTTCCGGTTCGATGATCTTAGCTATGATAAGAGAAACGATTGGAACACTGAATACAGATAGAAGAAGGAATTTCATATCGATCCCCATCAGGGAGTACCCGATCAGAATGGCTCCACTTGCCGATGCTGTTCCTCCGACCATCACGGCAAAGAGCTCAGAACGTGTTAATTTCGCTAAATAAGGTTTAATCAGTAAGGGAGCTTCCGCTAAACCGAGAAATGAATTCCCGATCGCATTGAAGGATTCAACCTTTGTTGTCCCTAAGATCTTCCCCAATCCAATTCCGATATATTTCACGAAAAATGGGATAATTCGCAGATAATAAAGTGCTGAAATAAGGGCAGAGATAAAGATGATGGCTCCAAGAACATTTATCGCAAAAACGAAGGAGATATTTGTGCCTTTTTCAAAGAATCCACCGAACACAAACATAATTCCTTCATTACTGAAATCGATAACCTTCTGAACACCCAAAGCCGCTTTCTCCAATACTTTTTGTCCAAAAGGAACCTTTAGTACAAAAAGAACGAGTAAAAACTCAAGGCAAATGCCAATGACAATCGTGCGCCACTTGATGGCTGAACGATTGCTGCTCAAAACCCATGCTAAAAATAAAACGCCAAGTAAAGATAAGATGCCATAAATCAAACTCACAATACCAATCCTCCAAAATAGTTTCTTCATCGAATCCTTACGTTTACGTCGTATGATGTCAGACTTCTCGAAATGACAAATAAAAAAGTGCATGAAGACATTCTCTAATACACATAGGGAAAGTCTCCACACACAATGAATGTAGCATGTAGAAAAGACTTTCCTTATAGTCCGGCACTTTACGGGTGCCAGGTAGAGACTTATGGTCCATATCACCATAGATATATAAGGAATTCGTATGAAGTTATGTTTAAAATATGTTCTTTACTTTATCACAGGAAGAAAGCTCATCACAACAATTTTTTTCGGAAAAACAGATGGGAAAAGGTGGTGGTTCATTTCTACTATAAAAAGAGGGACGGACCTTCATTCCTATGACCTGGTCATAGGAATCGAGGTCCGTCCCTCTCAATCTGTTTATTTTGTACGTTCTAATAGGTTTGCAAGAACGTGTTTTTTGTATGATTCAACATAGCGTTCTTCGTAGTGGCGTACGCCTGCTTTTTTTAGTTCGTGTACGTACCAGCCTTTGCTTCCTTTATGCATTGAAATCAACATCCTTTCTTTGCTTAGTAGTGATTGGAATCTCCGACTAACTCAAGCTTAAGAGCTACGTTAAGATTGCTTACGGTTGTACATTGTAACATCTCATTACTCAGGAAAAAAGGGGTGGAAGGGAAATTTTCGGATTCATCCTTTTCTGAAAATTTTTCAAAGAAACTAAATTATTTTTGAAAAAATGTGATCCAAAATTGAACCATCTTCGTTAGCTTAGTGAAAATTGGATGGAGTGTGCCAATATCGGGTACACCACACCCCAAAAAAGCGAATCGGAAGGAGGTGACAAGACGCAGTGCAAAAACGCCTAATTCAGGCTTTGCTATTTCTGGGAGTTATCAGTATTCCTACCTTTGCTTCTGCTGAGGGAGGACTTCTTTCCAATGTGACAAATGAAGTCAACGCTGTCACTGATGAAGCAACGTCAACCGTTAATGAGGCCGTATCCGCTCCTGTCGAGGAGAGGGACAAACCTTCTATTGAAGAGAAAAGTACAACTTCAAAGGATGAGAATCAATCAAAAGGGAATTTGATTTCCAATACGGTTGATTCGGTGACAGAGACGGTTGATCAGACGACTGGGACCGTTTCAAATATAGTGAATTCCGCAACCAAAACGGTCGGAAAAACAGTAGACAAAAGCGTGGAGCGTACAACAAAACCGGTTACTGATATCGTAGGGGATTCATCGGCTCCTGTAACGGAAACGGTAAACAATACAACGAAGTCCGTTACAAATACTGTTGAAGAAACAACGAAAACGGTAACCAATACAGTTGAATCCACGACCGAAACGGTCAAGAACACGGTGCAAGAAACGACAAAACCTGTTACCGATTCTTTGTCAGACGAAAAGCCTCTACTGGAAGTCGACCTTTCAGATGACCCTGAAGTGAAAGTGAATACAGGGGTTGTCGATACCGAGGTTTCCAAGGATCCACAGGTGAAGGTTGACATTGGAATCGTTGAAACAGAAGTAAACGATGAGCCTTCGGTGGACATTACGGTAGATGATGATGAAGAAATGGAGAGAGAAGATGTTCAGAAGGAAACATTCAAACAAGATGTCCCTGCTGGATCATCATCCAAAGATACTGATGAAAAGCCCATTGAAATAAGCAAAGCAAAAAAATTAAAAGACTCAATACTTACCAAACCGGCTAAAGTTGAGGCAAAGGAAGCCTTCAAGGATGAAGAACCGAAAAATCTGAAGGAACGTCCTTTCACACCTACCAAGAAGATGGAACCGGTACTAACGACAACAACCATGAATTCTACAAGTCAGTCTTCAACCACGAGTGGAATGAATGGGCAAACCACCGGACCTAGCTCTTTATGGTACGTGTCGGACCAGCAAGTAGGGGCCGTCAACTTCCAAAAAGCCAGTTTATATGAGAAAAAGAATCTCTATTATGATCAGTGGTTAAACGCACCACCGTCTCAACCACCTCAGGCACTCTCTTCTTTTCAAAAGTATATAAACCAAAACTTTTAAAAGGAGAGAAAAATAAAATGAGAAAAAGCGTATTTAGAACATTAGTCTTGACAGGTGGATTAGCAGCAAGTCTAGCAATCGGAGGTCACTCAAGCTTAGCGGCAGGGAATGATTCACTGCTTAACAGCAACGATGGGATCCTCGAAGATATCAACATACTTGATTCTGAAGATGGTCTATTAAATGGATTGAACATCGGTGGGTCAGACGAAGAATCGAATACGGATGCAAAAGTGGATGCGGATGCAAACGTCGTAAACGAAACAGTCGTTGATGAAGAAAATGATTCTGTTACTACTAAAAATGGTGCGGAAGCTACTTCAGATGTCAATGCAGCTCTTGAAGGAGAAGACGAATCAGCAGAAGTGAATGCAAATACAGCCGCTGCTGTTATGAACGAAACAACAGTAGAAGGAGATTCAACGACTGCAAAAACAGAAGCGGGAGCATCTCAAGATGTCAATGCAGCCGTTGAAAGAGAAGACGAATCAGCAGAAGTGAATGCAGATACAGACGCTGCTGTTATGAACGAAACAACAGTAGAAGAAGATTCAACTACTTCAAAAACAGAAGCAGGAGCATCTCAAGATGTCAATGCAGCTCGTTGAAGGAGAAGATGAATCAGCAGAAGTGAATGCAGATACAGACGCTGCTGTTATGAACGAAACAACAGTAGAAGAAGATTCAGCTACTTCAAAAACAGAAGCGGGAGCATCTCAAGATGTCAATGCAGCTCTTGAAGGAGAAGACGAATCAGCAGAAGTGAATGCAAATACAGACGCTGGAATCATGAATGAAACAATGTACAATGAAGAAGATGATTCTTATGCCACTACTACTTCTGGAAACCTTACTTCTGGTCTAAATGCTTCTGCATCTGATGAAGATAATGAAGTAATGGCTGATGCAATGACCGATTCAAATGTTTGGGTAAGTGCTGGAAGCAGCGAAGATGATTCTTCTAAAGCGACATTTGGTACTGAATCTACAAATGGTCTTGTGTTGGGAACAGAGGATAAAGAAGATGGTGACTCGTCTAAAGTAGAAGCGATGAATGCTACTTCTCTAATGACAACAGTTGAAAACAGCGACGACTATTCTAAATTTGAAACAAACGCAGCGAACAACCTAATGCTAGGTGCTATGACGAACGATGAAGATAATAAATCTGCAGCTACTGTCATGAACGCAGTTGAAGCAGGACTATGGGCTGAATCAATGGATTCTGAAGAAGAAGAGTATACGAGTGCCGGATTAAATGCTTTTTCAGATACAACTCTTGGATTCTTGTCTTCTGATGAAGAAGATGAATCTTCTCTCATGTCTAACCTTGGTGTAAATGCAGATGCAAGCTACAATCAATGGGAGAATGAAGATTCTTCAGACTCTGAGTTCAACCTTGGTCTTTCTACAGATCTTGGTCTAAATACAATGCTACAGTCTGATGATGAAGGTTTTAATTTAGGACTGTAATATGAGAAAACAGGAATGATCCATCGCGGATCATTCCTGTTTTTTATTGTACAGCTTTCTTCATATCCAGCTCTTCTTTCTCAAAGCGTTCGAACATGATATAGAAAAGTCCGGCGCTTACAAGAGCCAGGATTGACAACATGATGAACGTCCAATCGTACCCTACATAAAGTGACAAGGTGATAGATAGTGGAGCAATCGTTCTCGCAATCGTGAAGCGAAGGCTGGCAGCAGCAAAGTACTGCCCACGCATATGATCTGGCGCAAGCTTCGAGACGAAGCTTTGCTGAATACCGGCAGTCATCAGCTCTGCGAAAGTGAATACTGCCATGCTGATGACAAACATCCAAACAGAACTGGTCTGTCCGAACATAAAGATCGAAACCGCATAAATGACAGAAGACAGGATGAATACATTACGCTCACGGAATTTCGTGATCCATCGCGTGATCACCACAGTAAGAAGGGCCACAAGGAACCCATTTTCAGATAGGATTAAGCCGAATACCTGCTCACTTACGAGGGTCAATGACCAATTATCGAAGCTGAACAGAGTGGCCTGGTCCACGACATCTTTAATATATACAGGAATCAAGAGGTCCAGCTGCATGAACGTTTGACCTACAAGAACTCCAGCTAAAATAAACAATAAAAACGTTTTGTCTTTAAAAATAACACTATAATCCCTGAATTGATCCGACATTACACTATGCCAGGCTTTCTTTTTCCCTTCAGTGACAAGAAGTTTGTTTTTATCAGTTGGTGCCGTTTCTCTTGTCATTTTATATAAAAGAAGAGCCAGGAGCATACATATAAGTGCGGCGGTAATTAAAAGCTGGAAACGGTAGTGGACATAGAAAATGCCCCCGAGTATCGGCCCGACGACTACGGCGATATTAATAGACGTGTAAAAGACGGCAAATACATGGCTGCGGTCCTTTTCATCCACCACATCAGCGACCATTGCCTGACTGGCAGGCCAATAAAACGAACCGAATACCCCGACTAAACTAAAACAGATAAAGCCGATCATAGCAGAATCTAGCCAAGGTGAACTGGCAAGTCCAAAGATTAAAAAAGCTAGGCCTTGTCCGAACGCCGAGATGACCATCATTCGCTTACGCCCGAAGCGGTCCGCGCAATATCCCCCCATCAGATTCGCCAAGACGGCGAATACTTGAGAAAGTACCAATAGTAATCCAGCCGTCTGCTTTCCGAACGACTCCGTAAAGTAAATGGTTAAGAAAGGAAAAAACATCCAAAAAGTAATGTTAATCGCTGCTTCCCCAAACAGCCGGACCTTTAAATTACGGTCCCAATCCCGAATTCTCATCTATATTCCTCCCCTCATGAAACACTAGATGAACTAGAATATCATAGCCTGATAGAAGAATATAAACAAGACTCATTTACTGGTATTTACAAAATATTTACTCAATGTGATTTCCGGGTGTGAGATACCATTTCCACCTTTTTGAATACATTAATAGTACTGAGGGGGAAAGGAACGGTGGACGGAGGTGATTGATAGGCTTATTCTCATTACTGGAGTGTGGACCCAGGTGGTCGGAACGGTGATTGCTGCGATCGGGGAAACCATGATTATTCGAGAAGAACGTTTCGACCAGGAGCCTCTAGGACTGCGATTAGTCTCCATCGGAAATGGATTTGAAGCCGCAGGGAACTCTTTGCAGGCGGTAGGTGCTGAAAAACTTTCGGATGGTTCAATTGGTGAAACCTTCAGAGTGATAGGAGATTGGATTCAAGCATCTGGTAACGTAACCAACGTCATAGCGGCAGAGATACAATTTGAGGGAAGAGAGTTGGAAGGCTTAAATCTTGATATATTCGGGGACACAGTTCAATCGATTGGTGCAGGTTTGGAAGCGTATGGAGCCACTTTGAGTACTAAGGAGTTTTCAAACCTTCTTGCTGCGGGGAATACCATCCAATCACTGGGTGCAGCCCTTGAAGCGATAGGGGAAGTATATATCGTAAATGAAATGAAGGACGTCGGTTTGCAGGTCAGCACATTCGGAAGTTACGCACAGGCAGCCGGTGCTACGATTGCAGCGATTGCGTTGACGAAGCAGTATGGGTAGGGGGGGATTTGGGCTGGAGTGGAATGGATTGACTTTCTTGATATTTATTAGATAGAGAGAAGGGGAGATAAGCGGATCAAACTGTGTGGGCCGGGAATTGCGTCGTTTTTCAAGGTTATTGCGTCAAAATGAAAATTATTGCGTCATTTTTTTGATTTATGCGTCGTTTTTGAAAGGATTTGCGTCAAAAATTTGATTTATGCGTCTTTTTACAAATATCCCCATGGGACTGAGCGCTCAGTCAAACCAGTCATACGATCTTAGTGACACACATCCAACAAACTCCTCCAAAAATAATAAAACCCAAAAGGCAAAGACTTCGCCTTTTGAGCTTCTTCACTACTATGTTACCTTAAAATGCCCAACCGCCATCACGGAAGACTGCTTCAGTCGAGCCGTCTTCTTTCACGCCATCAATGTTCATCTTGTCTGAACCAATCATGAAATCAACGTGTGTGATACTGTTGTTCAAGCCATTTTTCTCTAGCTCTTCTTCGTTCATTTTCTTTCCGCCTTCGATACAGAATGCATAAGCATTACCAATCGCAAGGTGATTTGATGCGTTCTCATCGAATAATGTGTTGTAGAATAACACATTCGACTGTGAGATAGGGGATTTATGAGGGACAAGGGCTATTTCCCCAAGGTAATGAGATCCTTCATCTGTATCCACAAGACGCTTCAGGATTTCTTCGCCTTCTTCTGCTTTAACATCCACAATGCGTCCGTTTTCGAATGTAATCGTGAAGTTGTCGATCACGTTACCGCCGTAGCTAAGTGGTTTCGTACTTGATACCGTACCGTTTACACCCGTTTTTTGAGGAACCGTGAAGACTTCCTCGGTTGGCATGTTCGCCATAAAGGTTGTTCCTTCTTCGTTCACACTTCCAGCTCCTACCCATAGATGACCTTTAGGAAGCTCGATGGTAAGGTCCGTCCCTGGAGCAGTGTAATGAAGTGTTTTATAATTCTTTTCATTCAGGTATTCCACTTTTTCGTGAAGGTTTGCGTCATGGTCTTTCCAAGCTTGTACAGGATCAGCCTGGTCAGCACGAACCGCTTTGAAGATCGCGTTCCATAATAGGTCTACTTGCTCTTCTTCAGAAGCATCAGGGAATACTTTTGCAGCCCAATTTTTAGAAGGTGCCGCAAGCACACACCAGCTCACTTTATCTGATTGAATGAATTGACGATATTTGGACATCGCTTTGCCGGCAACCTTCTGGAAGTTTGAAATACGTTCAGGATCGACACCTTTTAATAGGTCAGGGCTTGAAGATACGATGCTCATGAAAGCAGCGCCGCCTTCAGCAAGCTCTTCCACTTCACGTGCTTTCCACTGAGGAAACTCCTGGAATGCTTCGTCTGGAGCAAGATCGTATTTCGTGCGATTAACCGTATCGTCATTCCAGTTCACATATACATGCTTAGCTCCTACTTCATAGGCTTTTTTAACCACTAAGCGGACGAATTCCGCAGAATCGATGGACGTATTGATGACCAACGTTTGTCCCTTTTGGACATTCACTCCGACTTCTACGGCAAGACTTGCGTATTTTTCAAGATTTTGTTGGAAATTAGACATATGTATTCTCCTTTTTTTCAGAATGTTCTATTACATTCTTATTGTATCAGTGCCTACACGGTTTGCAAGTGTTAACACCTATCTTTGTATCTTATGCAAAGGAATAAGAAAGTATTTGTGAGGTGTACGATGAATATGAACGTTCTATGGCATTCCATCATGAAACATAGCATACGTGCTGACACCTATACTATAATGATTGAAGCATGATTTTAGAAAAAGGGGGGATGAAACAATGCCGTGGAATGTACTACTATTACGAATGTCAGCCATTTATGGGTTTATCGGAGCATTTCTTGGGTCACATATGGCAGGAGCAGGGTCCTATGCATTTAAGCCCATTCACGCTCATATTTTAGTCGTCGGCTGGCTGAGCTTATTTGCATATTCTTCTTATTACCGATCCTATCAAGTGCCGAAATCTTCTAAACTCGCATTTGCCCATGTGTGGACGGCGATCATCGGTTCAATTGGATTGACTATGGGAATGTGGATGTACAATCTAAACCCGTTCAACCTGTCGAGCAGTTTTACAACGGTCTTCTACATAGTGGGAGGAAGTACTCTTTTACTAAGCTTTTTGCTGTTTGTGTTTATGACTTTTAAATATAGTGAGAGTAAGAAGTAAGAGATTGTGCCTGTTTTTAAAATTTGGAGACAGGCTTTTTATTTTTGGGAGTTATGTGATGGTTGTTTGCCAAGGTTGTTTGCCTGTCAAAAAATAAAAGTTTTTTGACAGGCAAATAGTGGTCATCATTTAACAGTTAAATAGCCTGCAAATAGTCTCTGTTAAAAGAATGTAAAGGTCCTTTGAAGTTCAACTGCTGAATTCAGCCATTCAGCAGCTGAACATAACTAACTTATCTTGCTAAAAAAACAACAAAAAAACGCCTCTCCATCTCTAGAAAAAGGCGCTTCTCATTCTTTACGTTAACTTTTCATCCTGCTGCTTTTCCTGGAAAAGGAACCGGTAGTCCATTGGATTCTGGACCAGGTCAGCCAGGCTATACTCTTCAAGGACAGAGAGATAGGCGTTCAATGCTTTGCCGAGTACGTGTTTTAATCCGCATACGGGAGTGATGATGCAGGAATTGTTTTGGGCATCAAAGCATTCGACAAGATGAAAATCCTCTTCGGTGGCCCGTACGAGTTTTCCTATATTTATTTCTTCAGGAGATAGTGCGAGTTTGATACCGCCGTTTCTGCCACGGATCGTATCGATCATCCCCATTTTTCCCAGTTCATATGTCACTTTCATAAGATGATTCTTCGAGATGCTGTAGGCATCAGCAATTTCTTTTATATTAGAGAGCTCATCCTTTGGTTTTGATGCCAGATAGATCAGGACCCTCAGTGAGTAATCAGTGTATAAAGTTAGTCTCATGTATCTCACCTTTCCGTTCCGTTCTTTTTTTATTATACAGAAGGAATGAAGTCTGTGTCTAAATGTGGCTGTTTTGTTAAAGATGTATTTTATATATTGCTTTAATAGAAAGAGAAGAGTATTCTAAAGGTGTATTTAAAATATATCTTTAGGAGTGACCATTATGTTATCTCAAAAAACCATTGAAATTGTGAAATCCACTGCTCCTGTTTTAGAAGTCAAAGGAACGGAAATTACGTCTGTATTTTATAAAAATCTATTTGCCAATCATCCGGAACTATTAAATATATTCAATCATGCCAATCAAAAAAGAGGTAGACAGCAAACGGCATTGGCCAATACAGTGTATGCTGCAGCTCAACATATTGATAAGCTCGAGACGATTCTGCCTGTAGTGAAGCAGATTGCCCACAAACATAGAAGTTTAGGCGTAAAGCCTGAACATTATCCGATCGTTGGTGAGCATCTCCTTCAAGCGATCAAACAGGTACTTGGAGAGGCAGCGACAGATGAGATCATTGAAGCTTGGGGAGAGGCATACGGTGTCATCGCAGGGGTATTCATCGATGTAGAGGAAGAGATGTACAAAGAAGCAAAATACAGGGACTTTAAGACTTTCGTTGTATCAGAAAAGGTAGAGGAAAGCGATGTGATTACTTCCTTCTATCTAAAACCGAAAGAAGGAGGCGACGTTCCCTCCTATATGCCAGGTCAATATATTTCAGTACGGGTGACCATTCCAGGTGAAGAGTTTACACATATCCGTCAGTACAGCTTATCTAGTGCATCCCGTAAAGACTTCTTCAGAATCTCTGTAAAAAAAGAAGCAGAATTCGATCCTAATGGGAAAGTTTCTAATTTCTTACATGAGAAGGTTGAAGCAGGGAGTGAGATCGAAGTCAGTGCACCTGCTGGAGATTTCCATCTAGAGGAAGGTCAGTCACCTGTTGCATTTATCAGTGGAGGGGTTGGTATCACTCCGATGATGAGTATGCTTGACACAGTAGCCCGCCATACACCGGAACGGAAGACGACTTTTATCCATGCGAGCAAACACGAAGGTGTTCATGCCTTTAGAGATGAAGTAGACAATCTGATGGACGGAATAGTGAACGGTGAGACTTGTTATATTCTTGAAGATCCCCGTGATGAATCCCAATCACATTTTCAAGGATACGTGAACAGAGATATCCTCTCCCAGTATGTCGATGAAGGGACGACATGCTATGTGTGTGGACCTGCACCGTTTATGAAAGCGGTCATCATGACATTGAAAGAAATGGGCGTGTCAACAATTCATTTTGAATTCTTCGGTCCTGCGATGGATTTATCAAAAGTGGAAAGTGTACCGGTTTAATCCATTAGGGAAATTGAAAGTAAAATGTGAAAAGTGAATACAAATGTGGTGGATTAAAAAATAGAGTCGACAAGTTGAAAATGAAAAGTTCGGACGGCGTCCCCAATTCTATACACAGACGTCACAACATGCTGCCAATCTATATAGAAAAAACGCTAGGATTCCTAGCGTTTTTTCTATATTATAATCGGTGTTCGTCAGGATCTTCACGATTTTTAAACGCTTCCTGTGTCACGATCAGTTCTTCATCACCGGCTGCGTCTTCAGAATGCTTTAATGTTGTGCTCTTTTGAGGGAAGTTTCCGGGATGTCCTTTTTTCTTTGAATCGAATGATTTACCACGTGCCATGTTAGTCACTCCTTTTATACCGTTATATGAGTAGGTTTTCCCGCCTAAACGAAAATATGTGAGAAAGAATTGTCAGAAAATAGACGTATATAATCCATTCAGCAATCCAGTTATTTGGATATACTGGTGGTAACAGGTGGGGAGTCGTCGCTTCGTTATGGAAAGATCACCCGATTCCACTGAATATGAATCAGGAGGGGTAGAGTTGGATTTTTCAATGATTGTGTCCGAGCATCGAATTAAGAAGGCTTATGAGGACGGTGAGTTTAATGGATTACGAGGATTCGGTAAACCGCTCAATCTGGACGATGATTTAGGAGTCCCCGAAGAGTTGAAGATGGCGCATCGGATGATGAAGAATGCAGGATTTTCAACAGATGAAATGAACGTGAAAAAAGAAATGATGCGGATTGAAGATTTGATCAGAGTATGTGATAGTGACGAGGAAATGCAGGAACTTCAGCACAACCTGAATGATAAAATGCTGAAATACAATGCCATGCTTTCGAAGAAGAGGATCAACACCAATAGTTCCTTATTTAAAAACTATGAACACAAGCTGGAAGGAAAGCTGCTGAAATAATAAAAAAACACCACTTTCGATGATGAAAAGTGGTGTTTTTTATATTATTTCGGTTCCTTGTCCTCTTTAAATAAGAAGAATGAAATGACCCCGGATAAGAGTGCGCCTCCGATAATAAGCATGGCTTTTGATCCAGGCGGAATTTCAGCGTATTGTTTGCCGAGCATCCAGTAGGCTGCTACGGCTACGATAATCATGATGGGAATGACCATGGTGAGTCGTTTTTTCAAAAGTGACACATCCTTATAAACGTTAATGTTGCTATTAGTGTACCATAGATTATCCCTCTACACTGCGCTGAATTCGTTCTGCACTTGTTGCAGTATCCTGAACATATTGAGCGATCGTACGGTTATCACCATGTAAGGTTTCGATGGTGGCGCTGATCTCTTCTAGACCGGCCGAGGTTTGTTGGATAACGGCAGCCAATTCTTTCGTTGACAGCTCGGCTTCCTGGGTCTGTCCTCTTACATCTGCAGCAGTATCAGTCAAGTTCTGGAATTCGCTTGATAAGGCGGCCAGCTTTTCACGGAGTGTTTTGAAGTCCTCTGTTACTTCACCAGTTGCCCCAACATTTTCATTCAGCTTCACCGAACTAAGATTCATAATCTCGACAGCGGTAGAGTTTGCCGAGTTAACGGAAGCAAGGTTATCGTTGATTTGAGTGGCAGTGTTACGGGTGATTTCTGCCAATTTGCGAATTTCGTCGGCCACGATACTAAAGCCACGACCTGCTTCACCTGCTCTCGCCGCTTCGATGGAAGCGTTCAATGCGAGTAAATTGGTTTGATCCGTAATGTCTTGTATGCTTCCGATAAAGGTATTGGTTTCTTCAATTTTACTTGTAAGTTCTTTGAAGGTTTGATGCAGTCCTTCAATAATATTCTTCAACTCAATCATGTTCTCCTGAAGATCAATGACACGCTCACTGCCTGAAACAGCGATGGCATTCGCATCAGTTGAGTGAATCGTCAGATCATTCGAGAGTTTGGAGACTTCCTCCATTTTACTCATCGTCGTTTCTGTTACGGCGGCGATGTTGTTAATTTGATCACTTTGCGTGACGCTTCCTGCGGAAATTTCACCGACAGCCGTTTTCATTTCCTCATGTGAGATGAGATGGGTTTGAATCTGATCATTGATTTGATGGATGCTGTTTGAAATCGTCGCCAATTCTTTTTGTAAAAAATTCCGCTGATTCTCTTTTTTCTTACTTTCGCTTTCTGTAATGTGGATGAATTCCTGAAGCTGTTTAAATTGAGAGCGGTTTAGTTGGATGACGACCCCAAGGACTATGCCGATCAATACATAACTAAGTAGTGCAGGAATAAATAATTCGGCGAAAACCGGGTCTCCCTTTGGAGCCAACACACCATTCAGTACAAGCAGTACGAGACCGGATGTGTATCCGATTCCGAAGATGACAGGATTAAAATGAATGGAGCAGATCACAGCTAAAAATAGAAGGATGACTAAATCGGGAGGATTTGAGCCTTCAAGAAAAAGCCAAATCCCCATAATGACATACACAGTTGGGATGCTGAAGTATACAT
Source organism: uncultured Bacillaceae bacterium (assembly GCA_963787015.1). Lineage (GTDB taxonomy): Bacteria > Bacillota > Bacilli > Bacillales > Bacillaceae_B > Rossellomorea. Next base: position 255,047 of record CAWBBM010000013.1, on the reverse strand, counting down.
AGACATTTGGTTTTTTCAGGATTAGTTGAAGTACAACAAAGTATCCAGCCAGAAGTATAATCTGAGATGCAAATACAGTTACGGTGATAGTGCCCGATTCATTGATGATTGAATACATAAGGGCGGCTGCCAGGCTGATTCCATAGGTGATCAGCAGCAGAAGATTCTTTCTTTTATTATCGACTTCTTTCACTTGCTTTGGGGTCATGACGATTCTCTCCTTTAATAAGACACCTGTATATTCTCTATATCGTCAAAAATAGATAGCACCTTAATAACCTTTAAAGGTAATTTCAAGAAAATTTTGAACGCATCTTTCACTCAATAATCCAAGTTTCCATCCGATACTAATAGTAGACTACGAGAAGTAAGGTGGAGCGATCAGATGGATAAGACGTCTTTTATAGGAGTCATTTTAGGAATTATAGCGGTTGGAGTGGGGATGGTATTCAAAGGTGTAAGCCCGATTGCCTTGCTGAACCCTGCAGCCATCCTGATTATTATACTTGGAACGGTGGCAGCAGTGACCATCGCCTTCCCGACACACGAAATTAAAAAAGTACCGAAGCTCTTCGGCATATTGTTTAAAGAACAAAAAGTGCAGGACCCGAAACAAACGATTCAATTTTTCTCCCAAATCGCAGATCTTGCCAGAAAAGAAGGACTACTTGCCCTAGAAGCCAAGACCCAGGAAATAGATGACCCTTTCTTGAGGGACGGACTTTCCTTAGCGGTTGACGGCCAGAGCGCAGATTACATAAGGGATGTACTACATGAAGAAATCGACGCAATGGAAGAGCGTCATAGTGGAGGCGCCCTCATCTTTACACAGGCAGGGACGTACGCACCGACACTTGGTGTGCTCGGGGCCGTCATTGGATTGATCGCAGCACTTAGTCATATGGACAACACAGAAGAGCTTGGGCATGCGATATCAGCGGCATTTGTAGCCACGCTGCTCGGTATCTTCACGGGATACGTCCTTTGGCATCCTTTCGCCAACAAGCTGAAAAGGAAGTCCAAGGTTGAAGTCCAGATGAAGATGATGATCGTAGAAGGTATCCTTTCAATCATTGAAGGAGAATCACCACGGGTAATTGAACAGAAGCTTGCGTCCTATTTGCCGGCAAGTGAACGGATCTTACTGCTAAAGGGGGATGAGGATGAGGCGGCGTAAGAAGAAACATGATGACGAGCATATGGATGAGTCCTGGCTAATTCCATATGCGGATTTACTCACCTTGTTATTGGCCCTTTTTATCGTTCTGTATGCGTCAAGTTCAGTGGACGCTCAAAAATTCGAGGAACTTTCAGAAGTCTTCAATGAAATCTTCACTGGAGGAACGGGAATGATGGAACATCAAAGCCCGGTAGCTCCTAAACAGCCGAGTGATCAAGAGAAAGAGCAAGCAGCTTCCTCGGCAACGGATGAAGAGAAAGAGAAAGAATTAAGCAAAGAAGAACTGGATAAACAAGCTTTTCTTAAGGATCAGGAAGAGCTAAAAGAAATTCAGAAAAAAATTAATGAGTACATCAAAACGAATAACTTGGAGCTTCAGTTCATCACGAAACTGACCGATGAAGGGTTGCTTCTGACGATACGGGACAATGTCTTATTCGATTCGGGATCTGCGACCGTGCAGGGGAGTGACCTGGGAGTGGCCGACGAATTGTCCGGTCTGCTTGAGATGAACCCACCACGGAACATCATTATCAGCGGTCATACTGACAATGTGCCCATCCGGAATGCAGAATTCGATTCCAACTGGGAGCTCAGCGTCATGAGGGCGGTCAATTTCATGAAAATCATTTTGGCCAATCCAAAGCTTAATCCCCAATGGTTCAGCGCAAAAGGATATGGAGAATTTGAACCGATTGCCGACAATGGAACAGCAGAAGGACGGGGACAGAATCGGCGTGTGGAAGTACTGATATTGCCGAGGGTTACAGAATAAGCATAAGGAACTGCAGTTGAATGTCGACTGCAGTTTTTTTAATGGTCAAATGCTGGCACATTTCCAGGGAAATGAACCGAATTTGTCAAATGGTGATGAGGGAACGACGTTAGCAGAATTTGATGTAATTGGTAGATTGGCAGAAATCATTTTTTCTATAAGATTTCACGATGAAGATAGGATACAAGAGACACTTGTAGAAAGAATTATTTGAAAAATACGCTTAAAAAGGTTTTGAGATTCCTTTTTAAGGGAAAAGTCATGGAAACGATTTAGAAGCACTGGCTAATTTTTCAGGATCCGGCGGGGTTTCAAATAGAAGAATGACAAGTTTTATACATATTTAGATCCACTATTACACCCCGTATATTCATCCAAACCTTAGCCATGGCCTCTACAACAAGAGGAGGAGCATGATTGGATACGTTTTTTGACATCATAGGTAAAATTTCTGCATGGTTATGGGGTCCCCCGTTAATCATTGTTCTAGGTGCAACGGGTTTGTACTTAACATTTTTATTGAAATTCATTCAGTTTCGGTACCCGCTCTATATTTTTAAGCAAACCATAGGGAGTGTGTTTAAAAAGCCAAAGGGTGAAGGTACGGTAACTCCGTTGCAGGCTCTAACGTCAGCACTCTCATCTACGATCGGGGCAGCGAATATCGTAGGGGTCCCGGCAGCGATCATGTTTGGTGGTCCAGGAGCTGTTTTCTGGATGTGGGTGATTGCGTTAATCGGAATGGCTCTTAAATTTTCAGAGAGCGTCCTCGCTGTCCGCTATCGTGAGAAGAATGAAAAGGGAGAATTTGTAGGCGGTCCCATGTACTACATGACAAAAGGATTGAACATGAAATGGCTCGGGGTATGGTTCGCCTTTGCCCTTATGATCGAGTTGATCCCAAGTGTCATGGTCCAAGGGAACGCGGTTGCTTCGACGGTTGAGGAAACCTTTCATGTCAATGGAATGATCACAGGTATTGTGATCGCTCTCATCGTTATGTTGATTGTATTCGGAGGAATCAAACGAATTGGTAAAGTGACTGAAATCTTTGTTCCGTTCATGGCGTTGATCTATGTAGGGAGTGCATTGGTGATCTTGTTTATGAACATGGATGCAGTGCCTGAATTTTTCCGTTTAATTCTTTCCAATGCTTTTCAACCCATGTCTGCAATGGGTGGATTCGCAGGTGTAGCGGTAGCCGAGACGATACGTTGGGGGTTTGCCAGGGGCCTGTACTCGAATGAGGCAGGTCTCGGAACCGCACCGATTGCCCATGCGGCAGCACAAACGGATCATCCTGTGCGACAGGGTCTATGGGCGATTGTAGGGATTGTGATTGATACAATCATCGTTTGTACGGCCACAGCATTCGTCGTACTATCTTCAGGGGTTTGGACAGCTGAAAATGCACTTGATGACCCTTCAGCTCTTACGACAGAAGCTTTCAGCAGTTATTTTGGGGAGTTTGGCGGGATTCTGGTAACGATTTCCTTGTTATTCTTCGTATTATCGACGATTATCGTGATCGTCTTTTATGGAGCGAAGCAAGCGGAATTCCTCTTCGGCTGGAAAGCAGCTCAAGGAATCAAAATTGTTTATACTCTCGCCATCGTGCTCGGTTCAGTCGGAGCTGCGAAAGTCATCTGGCAATTCCTTGACTTGGCATTAGCGGCCATCTTGATTCCGAATATCATTGCAGTCCTCCTCTTGAGCAAAGAGGTTAAGAGATTGACAGACGAATTCTTTACATCAGATGAATACTATCTGAAGGATACTGGTCAGATAAAAGAAAAGAAAATATCGTAATGGGATGGAATGGGGTTTCTGTACAGAAACCCCATTCCATTTTTTTTGATGATTACTATCTTCCAACTTGTGTAAATTAAAACAAAAGTTTAGAATATTAACAAAAGTTACTTTTCTTTATAGGGGTGGGAGAAATTGAACGAAAAAGAAAAGCTTTTATTGTCGTATATCGAGGAAAATCCGTTTATGACGCAACAGGAACTTTCAGAAAGAAGTGGGATTTCGCGATCTGCAGTAGCAGGTTATATATCGAATCTGGTAAAGCAGGGAAAACTGTTGGGTCGTGCGTATGTCATACCAAAGAAAAATGGCATCACATGTATAGGGGGCGCCAATATCGACCGTAAGATGCAGCTGAAGGGAAAGCTGATGCCTGAAACATCCAACCCTGCAGAAACGGAACAAACGAGTGGCGGAGTGGCGAGGAATATTGCCGAGAACCTTGGAAGACTTGGAAGAGACGCTAATTTGATGACCGTGGTAGGAGAAGACACAGAAGGCGGCTGGCTTTTGACGCAGACGAAATCCTTCGCAGATATTTCTGGTTCCCAAAGACTGTTAAATGAAAGTACAGGAGCTTATTCAGCGATTTTGGACGAAGCAGGGGAAATGATGTTTGCCCTGGCAGATATGGACATTTATGAAAGCGTTGACATTGGATTCATCGAAAAGAGATGGAGTTTGATTTCATCGTCGGAAATGGTGTTGTTGGATACAAATTTTCCCGCGCCTGTACTAAAGTACATCATTCGCAGGTGTCACACAGAAGGTATACCACTGACGGTGATCCCGGTTTCGGAACCTAAGGTGAAGAAGCTTCCCTCCTCTTTGGAAGGAGTTACGTGGTTTATATGCAATAAAGGAGAAGCTGAAGTGTATTTAGATATGAAGATCGAAACAGAAGGAGATTATTTCAAAGCAGCGAAAGCCCTTACCTTGAAAGGGGCAGAGCGGGTCGTCATTACAAGGGGGGATCAAGGGCTAATCTATTACACCACTTATAAAGAAGCAAGGGCCATATTGCCTCCAAAGGTTGATGTCGAGGACGTGACTGGTGCAGGTGACGCCCTGGTGGCAGGGATATTATTCGGCTATCTAAAGGGATCCGATACCGACGGGGCATGTCGGATTGGCGTAGTTTGCTCATCGATCACTCTGCAATCCAAATATACGGTGGCACCGACATTGAATAAGAGCAAGCTGCAACAAGAGTTTAGTCTTTATTATTAATAGAGGGGGATAAGTACGTGGACATCAATTCATATTTAGAATACTCAGAGGAAGTAAAGGAAGCCAAAAAAAAGGGAAAGGCCATTGTTGCTTTAGAATCAACGATCATTTCTCATGGGATGCCTTATCCTCAAAACGTAAAGACCGCCCGTGAAGTGGAAGATATCATTCGTTCAAAGGGTGCAGTACCGGCAACGATAGCGATTTTGAATGGGAAAATAAAAGTAGGATTATCCGATGAAGAGTTGGAATATCTGGGTCAGGCTACAGCAGTCATCAAAGCCAGCCGCCGGGACCTTCCATATATCCTGGCTTCTCAAAAAGACGGGGCGACAACGGTTGCTGCGACCATGATTTGTGCGGAGCTTGCAGGCATCTCTGTATTTGTGACGGGAGGGATTGGAGGAGTCCATCGAAACGCAGAAGTAACGATGGATATTTCAGCAGATCTGGAGGAGCTGGCGACATCGAATGTGGCGGTAGTTTGTGCAGGAGCGAAATCGATATTGGACATCGGCTTGACCCTGGAATACTTAGAAACAAAAGGAGTTCCCGTTTTAGGCTATAAAACCGATTCATTGCCGGCTTTTTACACAAGGAAAAGTCCTTATAATGTAAATTATACAGTCGAGACTTCAAGTGAAACAGCTGCGATCATAAAAGCTAAATGGGATCTTGGATTAAAGGGAGGGGTCGTTGTGGCCAACCCGATTCCTGAAGAGGACGCACTGGATGAACAAGAGATGGACCAGATAATCGAAATGGCATTGAAGGAAGCGGAGGAACAGGGGATCTCAGGTAAGGAAGCCACACCTTTCCTTCTTGGGAAAGTGAAAGAGTTAACAGATGGAAAGAGCCTTACGGCAAATATTGCGCTCGTGAAGCATAATGCTCATATAGGGGCTGAGATTGCCGTACGCTACTGTGAACTTGGTAAGGTGGAAACCTTTTAATTGAATGTAGAAAACAGTGGACCTGGGCGGGACATCACGCCCAGGTTTTTTAGGTTGAAATGATATTGTCGTTTATATGTGGTCAGAGGTAGGGTAAAATGGTGTTAAATAATGTTATGAAAAAGGAAGGTATTATGGCTGATATGCACCCCTATCATGCACTGAACGTTGAATCAATTCCCGCCCCTGCAGCAATAATCGATGTAGTGAAGCCTTCGATTATAGAAGAAAACAATGAATGGAAAGGGATAACCCTTCAAGAAGGAGATCTTCTTACCAGGATATTGCAAGAAGAGGATTATTCCATTCGCATCAACCATCAATCCCATCGCTTCAAACGGAAAAGCATCGATCATTCCAAGGAACTTGTGATGATTGTTCCACAAGGATCAGGGGAAAACCCTGTTTCCGGTGAGAAGTTACAACACTCTCAATCGGCGATCTATGAATCACTTATTTACAACACCCCGACATGTGTATGTATCATTGATAAAAACGGAAGAGTGATGGAAATGAATCATTCATTCCAGAAGCTGTTCCAGATATCTGACGCCATTCTGGGAGAATCCCTTTATAACCAAACGCCACTCCTGCATCAATCCTTTATCACTATTGTGGAAGACGGGTTGAAAGGAATGAATACGACAGGAAAAGAAGTTACCTTTGACATGCCGTCTCATCAGAAAATCACTTGTAACATCACGATTTCCCCTGCAAATTATAGGAGTGATGGAACGGTCGACAGCGTCGGAATCATCCTTCACGACATTACCGAAAAGAAAAATTATGAAAATGAACTGATGTCACTAAAAGTGGAGCTTGAAAATACCCTTCGGCTCCAGAAGACAATTACATACAAGATTAAAAAGAAACAGAATGACTTTGTCATTGAAATGGCAGCAGGGGAACTATTGAAAAAGCTGAACCTGACCCCTTCAAAAGTGATCGGGGAAACAATCCAAGGTGTGTTCGATTCCCACCACTTAGGGAAAATACAACCGAAGCTAAAGCGCATATGGGAAACAGGGGAAGAATTGACGTATGAAGATGAATACAAGGAATTAGAGTATTTAGCATCCATCGTACCCGTCTTCCAAAACGGTAGAGTGGTAGAAATCATCTGTTCCATTTCCGATATTTCTCTCGTCAAGGACATCCAGCGAAAGCTCATCGAAAGCGAACAGAAGTATAAATCGATTGTGAAATACAGTCCTGACAATATCTATATGGTCGACACGTTGGGGATCATCCAGGAAATCAATCCAGCTGCGAAGGATCAGTGGAATCATATCTCCCCTCACATGATTGGGAGCCATTTCAGTGAGTTCATTGCAGAGGAAAGCAAGAAGACAGCCATCGATCAATTTGAAATCGCACTTCAGGGGGAAGCCTCAAGATTTGTGACCACCTTTGAAAACGGGGAAGGTGGCAAGAGTCATGTAGCAGTGACCAATATTCCGATACGGGTCAAGAATAAGGTCATGGGAATTTACGGATTCGGACAAGACATTACAGAAAAACTGAAGATGGAAGAAGAACTTAAAGAAGCAAAAGAATTACTTGAAGCGTACTTCGAACATGCCGGTGATGGGATTGCTCTGCTCGATCCCGAAGGAAAGGTATTAAAGGTCAATCAACAATTTGAATCTATGTTCGGTTGGACGAAGGATGAAATTACAGGGAGGGAAATTACCTTCTTGCATCAGGAAGATCAAGTGGGACAGTTCAGACAAAACCTTTCCACTGTGAAGGCAGGTAAGCGGATCAAGGATTATGAAACCGTTCGATACCGCAAAGACGCCTCACCTATCGAAATCGCCTTTAATATGAATCCGATCATAAATGATAATGGTAGCCTAATCGGTATTTCAGCCATCATACGGGACTTGTCAGAAAAGAAACGTAATGAAGATTTATTGAAGAAATCAGAACAGCTTGCCATGATTGGTCAACTCGCAGCCGGTGTCGCCCATGAAATTAGAAATCCGTTGACCACCTTGAAAGGATTTCTTCAACTCATGAAAGAAAATGCAGAAGATGATTTCTATCTCGGGGTCATCCAGGGAGAATTAGACAGGATCGAAATCATTACCAATGAATTTCTGGCATTGGCCAAACCAAGGGCCGTTAAGTTCTCATTAACTTCACTCACGACACTTCTCACAAGCTCCGTTGAATTTATTAAGATGGAGTGCCTGAAGCAAGGGGTGGATGTGAGATTTTCGGTGGAGGAAGCGGAAATCGACTGTGATTCCCATCAAATGAAACAGGTCATCTTGAACGTGATGAAGAATGCCCTCGAAGCTATGCCGAGCGGAGGTCTCCTCAATGTTCATCTGGAAAAAGAAGATGGATATGGGAAAATATTGATTCAGGATAACGGAAGCGGGATTCCCCCTGAACGGATGAAGCATTTAGGAGAACCCTTCTACAGTACAAAAGAAAAAGGGACAGGCCTGGGATTGATGATTTGCCAAAAAATCATTAAAGAGCACCATGGGTCCCTATCCATTCGAAGCAATGTTAGTGAAGGGACGACTGTTACAATACTGTTGCCAATCGCTAAACAAAGATAGGTGAAACTCCACGATAAGAGGACAATCTTGTCGTGGAGTTTTTTGCGTGATGGAAAGTTTTTCAATGAATGTGTCTGGTTGATCTTCATCACTCTTTCTATGAGTACAGGGTCGATAGATGAAGAGTAATGTCGAAATCAAGACGGGTAGGATACGACAATAACTGAGTTTGAATGCAGGTGATATCGGGTGGAACATAGATATTTTCCGGGAAATAGTGTGTTCTACACAATTCTATCATTCTGTCTCATTGGTAGAAACTTGTCTAATCGTGGTGATAGCACATTGCCACGTTTCAACATATTGGAATAAGGATAAAGAAAAGGAAAGAGGTGAGGAGAGATGAAGACCAACGTGTTGATTAGTGGTGGAGGAATCGGGGGTCTGACACTCGGATTGAAACTGGCAAAGTGTAATGTCGATGTAACAGTCGTCGAACGTTTGCCAGGACCAGGTTCTGTTTACAAAGGGGAGCTCCTCCAGCCTAAAAGCTTGGAAATATTCGAGTCATTAGGAGTCCTGGACGCTGTCTTCCAAAACGGACATATCATTTCCGATTTGGAACTCATTGAATTGAAGAACGCTAATTCGGAAGCAGGATCACTCCATGATGAGCTATTCAATTCTTCCCAGTCGTTATCCCTTCTCTTTAATGATCCATCATGAAACGTTAAAAGAGATCTTACGAAAAAAAGGGAAAGAGTATCCGACCTTTCACTATCGACCGAATACGGCCTGCAAGAAAATTGATGGACGTAGTGTGATCGTTGAAGATAGGGAAACAAAGGAAGAACAAGAGATTCATAGTGACTTCATCATAGGTGCTGAAGGAAGAAGCTCAGTCACCCGTGACTATATGGGGGTCACAGTGAAAGAAAAGAAGTACAATCATCATTTCTTAACGGTGACATTCCCCCGTCCGAAAGAACTGGTGAAGGGTCGGATCATTTCTACATATCAATCATTCTTAGGATTATTCCCGTTACCAAATGATGAAGTAAGATCCGTTTATCTCATTCCAGCTGGGGAATACAAAACGCTGCGGAAAAAGCCGATTTCAGAGTTTCATAAGCTCTATATACAAATGTGCCCCGACCTGAATGGATATGTGAACCAAATAGAAGACTGGAAGAAAATCCAACTGATGGTACCGGTGAAATATCATGCAGAAACATATGTGTTGGATCACCTTGCCCTTATCGGTGATGCCGTTCATACCGTTCATCCCATGGCAGGGGAAGGCATGAATATGGCGATACAAGATGGAAGTATTCTGGGTGAATTATTATGTGATATGTATGCACAGGGGAAATTAGACCCGGTCAATTTGGAATGGTATCCAAAGGTCAGGAAAAGAAGAGTCGCCCATCAAATGCACCTCAGCCATTTATCGGCGCTCGTATATTCGTACCCATACCGACCGGTAGGGTGGCTTCGAAATAAGAGTCTGCAGAGAATGGAGAAGGATTCCATTTCCCATTATAAGCAGATGCTGAATATTTCCGGTCTCGGTATATGGAGGGAAACCCTCTATGATCGGATGATACAAGGAGGCGTGCTTCCGATTAGGAGTGAGCCTTTAACGGACGTAGAAAAAGGGACTACCACCTTTACGGAACATCAAGATTATCCTTGGAAAGGAAAGGAGGCACTACAATGATTGGAGAAATAGTGAAAGTATGGAGGGCTAGAACATGGATGAAAAAAAATGTTCCTTTCCTTTACAGCTGGCATGCTTATGTTGGATATGAAATGGATTTATTCGAAAGCTTCACGAAGCCTGCATCCATTCAGGAAGTGGCATTGACAAGAAATATCGAAATGGATTTGCTTGAACAATGGGTGGAGGTCGGCATCACCATCAAGCATCTGAAACGGGTAGAGGATGAAAAAGTCACAACGAGAAACAGGTGGAAGTTGCCGACATCAAAAAAAGATCCCCACTCGTCAGGCATCCTGTTAAAAGAAATGATGGAGCTTCACATTCCCGCCCTGTTATCATATCCTCACTTACTGCGTAATCGAACCAAACAGCACTTTAATTCGGATGTCCATGGTTCGACGGTGGCAAAAACGTCGATTCTACTGGAACGGTTTGCTTTCCCGAAAGTTGAGAAGGCGATCAAAAAATATGCCGTTGATTCCATCCTGGACTTAGGGTGTGGTGAAGGTGGATACGTGAAAAGAATAGGAGAGCGTTATCCTGAAAAGCGCATGGTAGGAATCGAGATCCATGAGGCGGTGGCAAAAGCCGCAGCGGAATCACTTCAAGACTTCGAAAATATTGAGGTATTTTGTAAGGATCTTCATGAATATGAGCCTGAAAAACAATTCGATATGATTATGGCCAACAATCTATTTCACTATATTGATCCATCGGAGCGCCTGCAATTCTTCAAGAAGGCATCCGCGTGGCTAGAACCGGACGGGCTCTTCTTTGTCCTGACCCCGATGCAGAAATCAAAGCACGGAAAGCAATTCTCAAGTGCCTTTAACAGCTTCTTCATGACATTCCAGAACCTTTACCCGATTCCTTCCCAAAAGGAAATGGAGACATTAGCAGGGAAAACGGATTTCAAAGTGGAATCCCTCGAACCGATTGTAAAAGAGGGTGGATGGTACGTAATGATCTTCAGGAAAAACTGATCCTTGTGAGGGGGGATTGGTTTTTTTGTTTGTATGGAGCATTGCAAGTATGTCGGTTCGTGTCGCTTTTTCACTAGTCGATAATAAAAGTGGTGAAGTCGATAATATATGTGGGAAAGTCGATAAAATAATCAGAAACTCGATAATATTATGGGTAAACTCGATAATAAAAAGATTCGCATCCCTTTTTGCCCGCTCATACATACGTATTTCTTCCTCCCCGATTCAAAATTCAATCGTACCTCCTTTAGATAGTCACTTTAAATAAAACCAACGTTGAAGAAGGTGCAATTCTTAAGGGGAATCAACCAAAGTCGTTCAGTAGTTGATTATGAGAGTATATTTTAACAGTCAAATTCCGTTTGATATTCAACTGTTAAAGATTTGGCGGAATTCAACAGTCAAATAACAAGCAAAATTCAACAGTCAAAAAAATCAGTCAAAAAAATCAGTCAAAAAAATCCACACACCATATCTATCTCCACAACACATCCGTCACAATTATTTTCACTAAATAGGGTAAACGTCCAGCATTTTAGGGTAAAAATAAAGAGATGATCATGAAGATGGAGGAGTGCTACTTGAGTAGACAAGATATCTATGATTGTATCGGGATTGGGATCGGACCATACAATTTAAGTTTAGCGGCCCTGATGGAGGAGAAGACGGATCTGAAGGTGAAATTTTTCGATCTTACCCCGGAGTTTCAGTGGCATCCAGGGATGTTGATTAATCTGACCGATTTGCAGGTGCCGTTCATCGCCGACTTGGTGACGTTTGCGAATCCCCAGAGTCGGTATAGTTATTTAAATTATTTACATACCCATAACCGTTTATATAAATTTTTCTTCTTTCAAAAATTCGAAATGCCAAGGCAGGAGTACAATGACTATGCCCGCTGGGTGGTGAGTCAGCTCAGTTCGTGCCAATTCCATAGTGAAGTGATTGGGGTCACGGATGAAGGAGACGGTTATAAGGTTGTCGTCGATAACCTCCTGACAGACGAGCGAGAGGTTTATTATTCCAAGCATGTGGTGATGGGGACAGGAAGTAAGCCGTTGATAGTAGAGGGAATGGACGGTTTCCCTGATGATGACGTTCATCATACGAGTAAATATCTGTTCCATAAAGACACGACCTTGGAAGGTTCCTCGATAACGATTGTCGGATCCGGACAGAGTGCAGCCGAGGTGTTCTATGATTTATTGAAAGAGCAGGAGAATCATTCGTATCAGCTTACCTGGCTGACCCGTTCAGAAGGGATACTTCAGCTCGAGTCGTCAAAACTCGGCCAGGAGTTTTTCGCACCTGACTATGTGGATTATTTCCATGGGCTTACGTATGACAAACGGATGGAAGCCCTGAAAACGCTGGATCAGCTTAGAAATGGAATTGATCCGGATACCCTCAATAATATTTACAATATTCTATACAACCATTCAGTCAGCGATAGCTCACCGGATATTACGATTCAGCCTTTAACGGAAGTGAATAAAATCCGGCAAGAAGGGGATCATTACGTCTTGAATTGCCGTCAATGGCAGGAGGACCGTGACTTCTCGTATAATAGTGAGAAGGTGATATTGGCAACAGGATATAAACCGAATATTCCACAGTGGTTCTATGAAGAATTCGAGGATAAAATAATATGGGAAGACGAGGAGAAATATAAAGTCTCCCGGAATTATAAGCTCCAGTTTAAAGAGAATACCGATCGAAAGTATCATTTCTACACGGTGACGAACCTTGAACATTCCCACGGTGCCGGGGCTACGAACCTGGGATTAGCCGTCGACCGAAATATTCAAATCATCAATGACATCGTTGGAGAAGAAGTATATGAAGTGCAGAGGAATACGATTTTCACTCAATTCACGATGGGTAAAAAAGGGTTTTAATTTATGTGGACAGGGTAAAGTATAAGTGTGATAAATACAAACGATAAATAGGAGTGTTTAATTTTATGGCTAAGATTGCAACATTGATTACAGATATGTTTGAAGACGTAGAATTCACAGATCCTGAAAAAGCGTTTAAGGAAGCTGGGCACGAAGTTGTGACAATCGAGAAAGAAAAAGGAAAGTCGGTCAAAGGTAAGCAGGGGGACGCGACGGTGAACATTGATGAAAGCATCGATAACGTTAACCCATCAGACTTTGATGCCCTCTTATTACCAGGAGGATTCTCACCGGATCAGCTGCGTGCAGATGATCGTTTCGTAGCATTTGCGAAGCATTTCATGGATGAGAAGAAGCCGGTATTCGCGATTTGTCATGGTCCACAATTATTAATCACGGCAAAAGCATTGGAAGGGCGAAAAGCGACAGGCTTCAAGTCCATTAAAGTAGACATGGAATATGCAGGTGTGACGTATGAGGACAAAGAAGTAGTCGTATGCGGCAACCAGCTTGTGACAAGCAGAACGCCAGATGATATACCGGCATTCAACCGTGAATCATTAGCGCTTCTTTCTAAATAAGACAAGTAAATGGAAGGGGACATTCCCCAAGGTATTTTGTACCTTTGTGGGAATGTCCCCTTTTCAAATGCTCAACCTGACAGCTTACTTACGGCGAAGGTTACCCATTTCTTCAATGATGGCTGTCATTTCACTCGGGCTGAATCGCTCTTTCCGATCGACCATTACATAAAGATCATGAAGGTCTTCATACATTGCTTCGTCGAAATCTTCCGGCTTAACGGCACCGCCATTAACTATTTTTAATTTTTCTTTAATTGCTGTTACCATGAATTCAATATTCTCTGTTGTGTTTTGAGATAAATCCAATTGAAATCGTCCTTTCTGACGTACCTGTTTTTATACCATTTATCTTTCCATGATTTGCTCGCCCTGTCAACACACCTTCGTTCAGAGTTATTAGATAAGGCTTTTTTTCTGAGAATGTTTTACACTATTATGGAATGGGAAATGAGAAATGAGTAGATAAGTTGAAACGTTAGGAAAGGCATGTTCATGGCAACTGTTATGTTCGTGTGTTTGGGAAATATTTGTCACTCCAGGATGAAGGTCAAGGCTCTGGAATTTGGAGGATATCATTGAGGTGGACTCAGCAGGTACGGTTGACTGGCAAGTTGGAAAAAAACCTTATGAAGGAACTTTGTCCATCCTTAGAGAAAATAATATAGAGAGTGATGGCCTCGTTACCCGGTAATTTCCGCGAGAGGATAAGGAGTATGATTATATCGAAGCCATGGATTCATCAAATGAACAAAATGGGATGGATACCCTGGAACCGAAACTTCATGGGAAGGTATTTAAGCTTCTAGATCTGGTAGAGGAAAGTGATAGTTGGATGTTTCCACTCCTTATTACTCAGGGGATTTTCAAGAGGTTTATGATTAGTTTGAGTCCGGGTGCAGCCGATTAGTAAATAAATTCAAAAAGACAATCATTTGAAGGAGGGTAATACATATGGGAAGCAATAAATTTTTCAAAGGAGTCATGTTAGGTGCTGTTGCGGGGGGACTCCTTTCCTTGCTGGATAAAACAACACGACAAGAGGTAGGTTCATCATTAAAAAACAGCGGGAACTATTTGTCTGCGTATACGAAAAATCCACAGAGCTTAGTCGATGCTTCGAAAGATGTGTATGAAAAACTGCGGACGACCGCAGATCAAGTGAGCAGGGATATTCAATTCATCAATGAAAAGGTAGATGAAATCAAAGGGATGTCTCCACAGGTGAAGGAAATGATCGAGGAAACGAAAGAAACCTTTGAAGACTCTTCAGAAGCATACAAAGAGACGTTTTCAGATCGTGAAACATCAAATGAATTGTCCACACAAGATGAGGAGAATCAACCGATTGCTTCATCTTTCAAGGGCTATTAATCAAACGGGGTGAGAAGATGTCGGATGAGACGGTCAAAGGAGGATGGAAAGGATTTTCGAAAAGTCTTTTCTCAAATATTAGTGCGAATGATGTAACAGGTCTTGCAGCGCAAATTGCCTATTACTTTCTTTTATCGCTCTTTCCACTGCTGATTTTCACTGTCACGCTGTTGCCCTATTTGCCGGTAGAGCAGTCAGATTTGCTGGGGGTCGTCAGGGATTTCGCACCAGGTGAGACGATGACGATGATCGAGGAGACTCTTCAAGACGTCATGTCCAATCGAAATTCCAGTTTGTTATCGGTCAGTATCATCGCTACCATTTGGTCTGCTTCCAATGGGATGAATGCAATTGTGAAAAGCTTGAACAGGGCATATGATGTGGGGGAATCCAGGTCATTTATCGTGACACGCTTCATGTCGATCCTGCTTACATTGGGAATGATATTAGTGTTTGTCGTAGCCCTTTTACTTCCGGTATTCGGAAAGCAAATTGGCATCATGTTATTCTCACAATTCGGTTTTTCCGAGCAGTTTCTGTCGATATGGAATGCCGTTCGCTGGGCGATCAGTCCAATCATCCTCTTCATTGTGTTTGTAGGACTGTATTACTTCGCTCCAAGTAAGCGAGTCAAATGCCTAAGCGCTTTTCCGGGAGCGATTTTTGCGACCCTTGGCTGGGTGCTTGTTTCCTTGGCTTTTTCGTTTTATGTTGGAAGCTTCGGGAATTATTCAGCCACATATGGGAGCATCGGAGGAATCATCGTCCTCATGATCTGGTTTTACTTAACCGGCATCATCATCATGATCGGTGGGGAAATCAACGCTTTAGTCACAATTAAAGACAATGATTCATGTTAAAATAAGGGGAAATCGATCCCTGGACATAGTAGTGGGTAAACATGGGGAAGATTCTATTAAACAACTCGTTTAATGGATCTTCTTTTTTATGTATAAAAGGAATGGAAGTGAAGCATATGTTGATAGCGGCGATGGTCGAGAGGCTTGGTATCATCGTGACGATTGCGTTTGTCATGACGAGGATCGGCTTCTTCCGTCATCTGATCGAGAAACGGACCCATGTGAAAAAGAGCCAGACGCTGCTTCTTATTTTGTTGTTTGGTTTTTTTGGGATTGTTGGTACATATACAGGATTGATCGTAAATCCATTTCAAGAGGAATATACAAAGTGGCAGTGGCATCTCAAGCCAAATGAAGCAATCGCCAACTCCAGGGTGATCGGCGTCGTGGTCGCCGGTTTACTGGGAGGCCCATGGATCGGGCTTGGAGCCGGGTTAGTGGCCGGGATTCATCGATATTTACTTGGTGGGTTCACTGCCTTCTCCTGCGGGATTTCCACGGTGCTCGCAGGATTACTTGCAGGTTGGATTGGGAAGCGTGAAAAAAAGAACAGACTTGTTTCTCCCCAGAAAGCATTTTTGGTAGGTTTTATTGCGGAAGGTATGCAGATGCTCCTTATTCTTCTGCTATCCAAACCATATGACGAGGCCTACTTACTCGTTTCCGATATCGGCTGGCCGATGATTCTTGCAAATGGTATCGGGACTGGTATATTCCTCCTCATTATTAAGAGTGTCTTCTATGAAGAAGAGCGGATGGGGGCGGCACAATCCCAGAAAGCGTTGAGACTGGCTGATAGTACGGTTAAATATATGCGTAAAGGGCTGAATGTTTCTTCAGCACAAGCAACATGTGAAATTCTGATGAGAGATGTCAACGCACTGGCTGTATCGATTACAAATACTTCCCATATTCTTGCTCATGTTGGACTGGCTTCAGATCACCATCACGAAGGCCGCCCGATCCAAACCGAAGCGACGAAGAAAGTGATCGGAACAGGTGACCTGATGAAAGTAGGAAGAGAGGATATTCAATGCGACCGAAGCGGGTGCCCTTTGGGTGCAGCTATCATGGCCCCTCTTTTAAAAGGCGATGAAATTGTCGGTACCCTGAAATTCTATTTTCACTCGGAAAAAGAAATCTCCCCAATCCTGATGGAGCTAACAAAGGGGATTGCCACCCTCCTCAGTCATCAACTGGAACTGGCGGAAATCGATACCCATAAAGAACTTGCAAAAGAGTCGGAAGTCAAAGCACTTCAAGCCCAAATCAATCCCCATTTTCTGTTTAATACCATCAACGTCATCGTATCGCTGACAAGGATTAATCCGGATAAGGCAAGGACCCTGCTTATCTCTCTTTCCCAGTTCGTCCGCCAGAATCTCACGGGGAGTACGAAATCCACGTCTACACTTAAGGAAGAATGTCAGCATGTAAAATCTTATTTAGCCATTGAAGAAGCCCGATTTTTTGACCGGCTGAGAGTGATGTATCAGATTGAAGAAACAGCGTTACAGGCCAAAGTTCCTGCCATTACCCTTCAGCCTCTTGTTGAAAATGCGATTAAGCATGGGATGAAAAATGTGGACGAGGGGTTTGTGTTGAAGATTTCAATCGGGCGAGGTGATGATGAAGTGACTGTCTGCGTGGAGGATAACGGATCTGGAATTCCTGAAAGTAGAATGGAGAAGCTTCTTAATGCACCTGTAGGATCACACTCTGGTACCGGAATCGGTCTGTACAATGTGAATAAGAGATTAGAAATGATGATGGGGAAAGAAGCCGGGCTGTCGATTTCATCATCATTGGGTAGCGGAACCACTGTGAAATTTACCATAAGGAGTGAGAAGGATTGAAAGTCGCCATTATAGATGATGAACCTTATAGCCGTGAGGAGATGAAGCACCTATTAAGCGGTTACTCGTGGGTGGACGTTGTGGGAGAAGCAAGCTCAGCGGAAAAAGGATTGGAGCTCATATTAACGAACGAACCCGACGTCTTATTTCTGGATATTGAAATGCCTGGGATGAGCGGTGTTGATTTGGCTGAAGCCCTTCAGAAAATGAAACGGAAGCCTGAGATCGTCTTCGCTACGGCGTATCCGGATTATGCCCTTAAAGCCTTTAGGGTGGAAGCAGTGGATTACTTATTAAAGCCATTTGAGGAAGCCCAGCTAGCCCAAACGATGGAGCGGTTAAAAAATGTGTTGAAGGTGGAAGACAAGGTGCAGACCCCTTCCATAGGAAAACTTGCCGTACAGGATGAAGATAAGATTGTTTTTATCAGCCCTAAAGAGATTCAATATATTTACCGGGAAGAGCGGGAAACCTTTATCTGCACGGGAAAAAAGAAGTACACATGCAGGTTGCCAATAAAGGATTTGGAAATGAAACTAAGCACTTATCCGTTCTTCCGCGTTCATAAAAGCTATCTGGTGCAGCTTCCATATGTAGAAGAATTGATCCCGTGGGGAAGCGGCGTGTATCAATTGAAGGTGCATGGCGCGGATGAAGCGATTCCTGTGAGCAGGAATTATGTGAAGGAACTGCGTGAGAGGTTGGAGCTGTAAAATGTACCAGGTACAAAGAGTCATATTTGTACCTGGTACATTTTTATATATACGCGATGCATGTCAATCGTCACTCATGACATCTCAACCCCGATTTACGACATCTTAAACAGAATGTGACGAAACGGTGAATAGGATTGCTATAATGAAAGCGTATTCATAACTGAACGAAAGGGGATCATATACATGGTCACATTTCTTGTCGCAATTGTTGTCTTAATTATTGGGTATTTCACATATGGGAAATTTATAGAAAAGATTTTTGGTATCAATGAAAAACGTTCGACACCTGCGTATGCAAAGGCGGATGGAGTGGATTACGTGCCTATGGACACGAAACGGAACTCCATGATCCAGCTTTTGAATATCGCCGGTGTAGGGCCTATATTCGGTCCGATCATGGGGGCGCTGTACGGACCTGTTGCTTTCCTTTGGATCGTACTCGGTGCGATTTTTGCCGGAGCGGTACATGATTACTTAACGGGAATGATTTCAATCCGTAACGGAGGAGCCCATTTACCGGAACTTGCAGGACGGTTCCTTGGTAAAACGATGAAGCATGTAGTAAACGCATTCTCGATTCTATTATTAGTCCTTGTAGGTACGGTGTTCGTGACAGCACCTGCAGCCTTGATTGCGAATTTAACACCAGCCTGGATTTCATTGGGCGTTATTATTGCAGCCATTTTTATCTACTACATTGTTGCTACGTTATTACCGATCGATAAAATCATTGGTAAAGTATACCCGCTTTTCGGAGCACTGCTTTTGATCAGTGCGGTAGGAATCGGTGCAGGATTAGTGATTACAGGAGCAGATATTCCTGAGATTTCATTAACGAATATGCACCCTGATTCCGTAGCGATCTTTCCGTTATTATTCTTGACGATCTCTTGTGGGGCACTTTCAGGATTCCATGCAACACAATCACCGATCATCTCAAGAACGACGCAAAACGAAAAGAACGGACGCAAAATTTTTTACGGTATGATGATTTTAGAAGCTATCATTGCAATGATCTGGGCAGCTGCAGCAATGAGTATGTTCGAACCGGGTGAACTGAATGCGATCTTGAAAGAAGGCGGACCTGCAGCGGTCGTAAGCGAAGTATCGGTTCTGATGCTTGGATCGATCGGTGGAACACTTGCAATCCTTGGTGTCATCGTTCTTCCAATCACATCTGGGGATACATCATTCCGAAGTGCACGTATGATTATTGCCGACTACATCAAAGTAGGACAAGTGAAGATCTCGAGCCGTCTGTGGATCGCGATTCCACTGTTTGTGATTTCAGTCGTACTGACACGTATGGACTTTAATCTATTATGGAGATACTTCTCCTGGGCAAACCAATCTACTGCGATGATTGCTCTTTGGGTAGGTGCCATGTATCTCGGTCTTCAGAAGAAACCGCACTGGGTTGCAACGATTCCAGCCATCTTCATGACAATGGTGACGTTTACGTATATCCTGAACGCTCCGATCGGATTCGGACTTTCAGTGGGCACAGCGTATATGGGGGCAACAGTTATAACCATTGCTGCGATACTAGCCTTTATTTATACATTGAGAAAGCGCTTAAACGATGGGACCGTCATCCAAGTCGATGAAGAAGTAACACAACCAGCAGCGTAAATGGAGAGTTTTCCGGTAATTACCGGGAAACTCTTTTCTCTTTTGGCGCAAAATAAGAATGGTTCACAAACCAGGTTTTCTTGATAGCGAATAATGTTTAGGAGTGATTCAGCATGACAAAGAAAACAAAAAAAGACGGCGGTACCAAGCAAAACGGCAAGCATAAACCGACACAAAAAACATCCGGTTCTGCAAACGGACAGAACGGATATCACTAGAAAATAATTGCCAATCCATTACGGGTTGGCTTTTTTATTTGAGAAACGCAGATGTTTTATCTGGAATGTTGTATTATAATAAGAGTAGTTTCAAAAAATTAGCAATCTCAAAAGGAGATCCCATTATGTCGAATAATGATCAACAAATACAGCCAGAGAAGAAAAAAATCAGCCTTCAAGAAGCAATGAAACAACAGCTTGCCAAGAAGAAAGAAGCTCAATCAGGCGGTAAACAATCAACAGGCGGAGTTGCTTCCAACCAACGCATGCAAAGTCAACAAACGAAGAAGCCTAGTAACACTCGTCGTAAGATGGGAAGCTAATGAAGGTGGAGCGCTCGGTATGGAGAGTGCTCTTTTTTTTGTGGATTGAATCGAAGACGATAAAGTGTGAGCGAAATTTGTCGTTATTTGTAGAATGGCAGATATATCGTGAATATGGCAGTTAAAATGAAAAAACGGCAGATAAAAGTTGAAAATGGCACGTAAAACTCCAGAATGGCAGATAAACTGCATCGTGGCGGGGGCCGGGTCCGAAAAGATCTGCGGAATTAGTCTTCTTTTGATAAACGGTCGATATCTTGAAAAAACGGTTGATAAATCCCTATGAGGGTCGATAAAATCCCCTGACAGTCGATAAATCCCATCTCGCTCAATAAATCTAACATCAGGCTACACCTCCACCCCCAATCAAAATCCACTCCCGAAAAAAAATCAAACCTTTTCCCCTCCACAATCGTCAAAGTACTAGAAAAGAGGTGATCACCCTTTGAATGACGGCCATGCAATTGATATCACTCCTTCGAAGGATGACATTCTGGAAGAAGCGATGAGTCAATATGGGAAAGAAGTGTTATATATCGCATATTCATATGTAAAGGATCACAGTGTAGCGGAAGATATAGCTCAAGAGGTGTTTGTCCGGTTTTATCAAAGATATGATTCGTTTCGTCATGAATCCTCATTGAAGACCTGGATCATTCGGATTGCGATCAATCAGAGCAAAGATCATCTCAAGAAGTGGGAAACGAGGAAGCTTACTTTTACGAATAAGCTACATGACATGATTCACCCTGGAAAGAATGAAGGACCGGAATCTGAAATCCTACATAGGGAAACAAGCGGGGAGCTGCATAAGAATTTATTATCGCTTCCCATCAAGTACAGGGAAATCCTCTTTCTGTTTTATTACGAAGAACTGAAAATCTCGGAGATTTCCGATTGTTTGGATATCAACATCAACACGGTTAAAACGAGATTGAAAACAGGAAAAGGGAAATTACAAAAAATGTATCCAAAAGGGGTGCATCACGATGGATAGGGAACTTCAGCGACAGATTAGAAGGATGACTGATGAAGGATTACAAGGGTTCGATTTTAACAACGAAATGAAGGGCCATGTTAGGGACAGAGTAGCCAGTGAGACAATAAAAAAAGAGTATCGGCGCAGGTGGTATGCACCGCTTATCAGTTTTATCATAATACTCCTCTTTGTATTTGTGTTTGCCGTCGTGAAGGGGGAGCAATGGGGATTTTTGGGAAGTGAGAAGTTGAGCGGTTATTTTACGAATAAGTCTAATTTTGATGTGGAAATACGCTATTCCCCGGGGCCGGTCATAAGTACTTTTACAGACTCGATTACAAACGGGGAAGAAGAAATACCTCTGTCTTTCACAAAAACTGAAATGAATGAAATGTATACAAAAGTTGAGGGTATGAAGTTGAAAGAAGATGATTCGCTTTCGGGCAGTGAAGGCTGCTATAGTCTACTAAATAGGACGTATACAATGACAATACGGATGAACAAAGAACTGTATGAGTATGATTATTCTGACTGCGGGACGAATGCAGACAAAAGGGAATTCGAGGAACTTCGTGAACTGATCATGACGATCCTTAAGCAAAAGCCCGCCTATGAAGATATTCTAAAGCAAGAGATAATGATGTGAATATTCCATTTACTTCCTGATGGATTCGTGATATTATAATAAAAATTTCAACTAAAATGCCATGAAGAGAAGAGTAAATACCCAGCTTTCTTTACCAGAGAGCCCCGGCAGCTGAAAAGGGGCAAGAAGGACGGTATTGAACCAAGCCTCTGAGCAGTGCACCGGAACCGGTCGGGGATGGTGTGACGGGAGCTCCCGTTACTGAGCTAGGGTATAAGTCTATCGGCTGTACCTGAAAAGGTTAGTATGGTGACATAGTAACGAACTGGGGTGGCACCGCGATATCGAATCTCGCCCCCAAGATCAACGTCTTGGGGGTGGGATTTTTTTTGTGTCTCAAATGAAATCGCGGGGAGGAAGAACAAATGAGTAAGTGGAAGTATCCTTTATTATTACTATCAGGAATCGGGATTTCGAATATCGGAGGTTGGATTTATTTAATTGCCCTCAATTTGATTGTGCTGGATGAATGGAGATCGCCGCTTGCGGTGGTGATGTTATATGTATTGAAGCCAGTTGCTGCCCTGTTGACAAATGCCTGGGCGGGGAGCGTGATTGACCGGGTTGATAAGCGAAATCTGATGGCAGCTCTTGATTTTTCCAGGGCCGTGTTGATTGGGGTACTACCTTTTCTGTCGTCAGGTTGGTGGATGTATATGGTGGTGTTGGTCATCAATATGGGAAGTGCCATTTTTTATCCTGCTTCCATGAGCTATATCACGGCTTTCATTCCGAAAGAGAACAGACAGCGTTTTAATGCGATGCGGGGATTGATTGGATCAGGTGCATTTCTCATCGGACCCGGAGTGGCTGGGCTGATGTTTATGATGGGGACGCCGACCTTTGCCTTATACATGAATGCTCTTGCTCTTTTTCTATCTGGAATGCTCACCCTCTTATTACCAAAGATTGAAAATGAGGTTTTCGATAGAGCATTTGAGACCAAATGGGAGATCATCAAGGGGGACTGGCACCTGGTGAGGATGTTTAGTCGGAGCTCTACCTATGTGATGATCCTCTACGTTTTTTTTACTTGTATGCTGGTGATGACAGCAGCCATCGATTCACTGGAGGCAGCTTTTTCAAAAGAGGTGCTGCATCTTTCGAATAGTACGTACGGATACCTTGTGAGTATTGCAGGAGCAGGGTTTGTACTGGGGTCAATTTTAAATACGGTACTTTCCCATAAACTCCATTACATGTACCTGATGGGAGTTGGCTCTTTGTTCGTCTCTCTCGGGTATATCCTTTATTCGTATTCAGCAGATTTCTACGTCGCAGCGATTGGGTTTGCTCTATTATCCTTCGCATTGGCCTTTGCCACGACAGGGTTTGAAACATTTTATCAAGAACATATTCCCGTTGAAATCATGGGGCGGGTAGCAAGTATATATGGATTATTGGAAGGAATCCTCGTTATTCTTTCGACGGTGCTTATTGGAGTGGGTGCCGAAGTGATTTCGATCCGTTTTGTAGTAGCGACAGGCTCGATCACCATGCTTGGAATTACCCTGTTTTTGTGTATATGCTCAATGAAGAAATATAGGGGGGAAACAGTTAAAACAGTATTCTGAATGTTATAATAAATAAAACGGAAACGTAAAAGGGGGTTCGGAGATGGAGATGACAGTAGATCAGTATTGGGACAAATGGGAAGCGTTAATGAACCAGGAAGAAGCAAGTTTTGAGAAGTGGAACGGCTTGGAAGATCTATTGTTCATGGCGCAAAAAGAAGGGGATCTCTACAAAGAGTTCTGCTGCCGTTTCGGGATTATGAGAACTGTCAATTACCTTGGTGAATATGAAGAGTTATTCGATCATTTTGAGTGGTGCAGCGGCTTCTTTTTAGATAATGAAGAGAATTTGCAGGAGTGGGTTGAAAGCTTCTTCTGGATCTATAAATGGGTGGCGGAGCATCTGGTGAAAATGCCCGTGATCAGTATGGAAATGATAGAGTCCTTTTTCAGTGACTTTAAAGATGCATATGACCGATATGGCTATAGCCTACGTCCCTATTATCAGCACCAGCACAAAATGGCATTGAAAACAGGGAACCTGGAATATGCGAGAAAATTATTACCAAAAATGGATAGAGGCTGAAAGGGATGCACTTGCGGACTGTGAAGCCTGTGAGTATCAGACACAGCTGGAGTATTTCTATATTACAGGAGAGAAAGAGAAAGCTGAACCCATCGAAAAGCTGCTATTAACGAAAGAAGTGACGTGCGGTGAAATTCCCCATCTAACCTATAGTAAGCTTCTTCTTCCCTATTATGAAGATGGACGGATAGAGGAAGCTGAACGCTACCAATCAGAAGGATACTTTTTCATTTATGATAAGCCCCACTTCTTAGTGGAAGCATCTGAACATATCCGTTTCCATGCCTTGACGGAACCTGTGAGGGGAATCAAAGTGTTGGAGCGGCATATTGAGTATGCCGATAGTGCTAAAGATCCTTATGGGATGTTCTATTTTTATATGAGTGCGATTGTCCTTCACCGCAAACTCGTGGAAGCAGGGCATCGTCCGGGATTCGCGGTAGATGTGATGTGTGAGATTGCAGAGGAAATTGCCGAGGATTTCGATGCAAGGAATGGGAATGATTTTTTCAGTAGGGAAGTGGAAAGGTTTTACGGGATTTAGGTGGAAAGGGGTCAAGGTGATGAAGAGAGGTGCTCTTTCTCATTATTCTTTGTATCTTTTCTTTATTTGCCTGCAGCAGTCAGGATTCAAGGGAATGGTTCGAGACGAAGGAGGAGGCCATTGATTATGGGTTGACGAACCTCTGAAAGCGGCATTCCCTTCAAACAACTTTCGATCGAAGAGTATCAGGGGGAGACGATTGTATTCTACGATTTCGCAGGTGACCTAGGTATCGCAAGTATAACTGAAAGTAGAAAAGGATATAGCTGGTATCGTTCAGGACCCTATTTAGGATTTGAAGGGGAGATCGATTATTCCACGGCAGGATTTGAGCTTGAAACGGAAAGCGGATTAAAGATTCCGATCTTATACGGGAAAGTGTTTGATCCGAGCATAGAAAAGGTGATAATTTCCGGGGACGGACCTCAAAAAGAAATGGATATTTCGGGAAATTCGCGATTTTATTTTATCATTCATGAAGCAGACTATAATCAGCTTGAGGTGACACCTGTAAGATCTGAAGAATAAAATGCAATTGACACCCCCATAAAAACTCTATATAATCATCTGAAATAACTGAAACATTGCCGAGGATCAGTAAAGGGATCTTGTCTTTTCAGAGAGGGAGCTAACTTGGTGAGAAGCTTCCATTGATGAACCTTTGAACCTGCCTCTAAGTTCTGTATCGATTGAAGATAGCAGCGGTTCGATACCGTTATCATGGAATGAGTGTAAAGCTTTGCTTTGAATCAGGGTGGTACCGCCAGAGATGGTCCCTGATGAGAAGTAGGGCTTTTTTTGTTGTATGAATGGATTGCCGTTTCGCCGTTATATTCTGAATTTCGCTCGATAAAATCAGGATTTCGCCGATAAAATCGATATTTCACCGTTAAATCCAAATTATCGCCGATAAAATCAAATCCAACTAAAAAATGAGGTGCTCACAAATGGCAAAAGAATTTGTAAAAGACGTAACGGGCATGGATGAAGACTTTGCCCAGTGGTATACCGATGTCGTGAAGAAGGCGGAGCTTATCGACTACTCCAGCGTCCGGGGGTCTATGATCATCAGACCTTATGGATATGCAATTTGGGAAAACATCAAGGGTGCACTTGATGGGAAAATCAAAGAAACCGGTCATGAAAATGTGTATATGCCACTGTTCATACCTGAAAGTCTCCTCAAAAAGGAGAAGGATCATATCGAGGGATTCGCTCCTGAAGTGGCGTGGGTGACCCATGGCGGGGAAGAGGAGCTGGCTGAGCGATTATGTGTCCGTCCGACGTCAGAAGTACTGTTCGGTGAACATTATAAAAACATCATTCATTCCTACCGTGATCTGCCTAAGCTCTATAATCAGTGGGCCAATGTGGTTCGCTGGGAAAAGACGACACGGCCATTCCTCCGAACGTTGGAATTCCTATGGCAGGAGGGGCATACGTGTCATGAAACGGATGAGGAGGCTCATGATGAAACGGTGAAAATGCTGGAGGTCTACGCGGAGTTATGTGAAGAACTGCTTGCGATCCCGGTCATCAAGGGGCAGAAAACGGAGAAAGAGAAGTTTGCCGGTGCGAAATATACGTACACGATCGAGAGTTTGATGCACGATGGGAAAGCGCTTCAGTCTGGAACGTCCCATCATTTAGGAGACGGTTTCGCGAAAGCATTCGGTATTCAATTCACAGATCGTGAAGGAAAGCTTCAGCATGTTCAACAAACGTCATGGGGATTCACCACTCGCATCATCGGGGCAATGATCATGGTTCACGGAGATGACAGGGGGCTCGTGGTTCCACCAAGAATTGCACCGACTCAGCTTATGATTGTACCCGTTGCCCAACACAAAGAGGGAGTCTTAGATTTTGCCTACAATCTGAAAGATCAACTTACCGGTGTTGCCCGCGTCGATATCGATGCAAGTGACAAGAAGCCGGGCTGGAAGTTTAATGAATATGAAATGAAGGGCATCCCACTCCGCCTGGAAGTAGGACCTCGGGAAATCGAGAACGGGGAGGTGGTGCTTGCAAGACGTGATACAGGTGAAAAAATCACGGTTTCAATGGATGAACTGGAAGGGAAAGTGACTGAACTTCTAAAGGATATCCAGAACTATTTACTTAAAAAAGCAAGGGCTCACCGTGATGGAAAGACGTCGGTTGTGACAACCTTCGAAGAATTTAAAAAGACTATCAGTGAAAAAGGTGGATTCATCAAAGCCATGTGGTGTGGTGAACGTACGTGTGAAGACAAGATCAAGGAAGAAACGAGTGCTACGTCTAGATGCATGCCTTTTGAACAGCAACAGGTCTCCGATACATGTGTGCGCTGCGAGAAGGACGCAAAGCACCTGGTGTATTGGGCGAAGGCATATTGATAATGAGAAAAAGCATTCTGATTCTGTCGATCATAAGCAGCGTTCTCATGATTGGGATGGCCTTTTTTCAGTGGCTGCTTGTCGAAATCCTGACGCCCTTTCTCATGCCGTTTCTCTGGCTTGGGGCGGGAGGATGTTTTCTTGCGGTTACGGTGCTTTCAATCATCGCCCTTTTCAAGAAATGGGATTGGAAACCGGCACTCATTCAAGTAGTGACCGTCCTTTTGTTATTCTTTTTCCCTTTTACAAAGGTGGTATTGGACATTGATTTTAACATGAATAAGGCGGAGCGTGAGACGGTGGTTGAGAAAGTGGAGGAAGGAAAGCTCATCCCGAACGTCTCACACAATGATTCTCTTATCCATCTCCCGGAGGAATATGATGAGCTGTCTAAAGGTGGAGGAGACATTATTGTTGAAGAGAAGAGAGGCGAAACGATGATTCTCTTCTTTACGTTTCGTGGCATCCTGGATAGCTTCACCGGCTTTGTTTATTCATCATCAGGGAGAAAACCCCGTTCAGGCGATTTTGGAGGGGACTTTATAGAGGTCGAGAAGCTGGATGATCACTGGTATGTAGTAGTTTCAGGATGAAGAGGGGACTATTGGACCTTTCCACCTTTTTCTTCACAAAGCCTTCTTTTTCCCTTGTTTGATTAATAAACATAGGTAAAGGAGGCATCGATTATATGGATGTTGGTCTCATCATCATTTTATTTATGGTCTTCGTGGTAATCAGCCTGTGGGTCGTGCATTCCAAGCTTAACCGGATTACGGATCATGTGCAGCAATTGGATGAAGAGTATTTGTCCGATGAGCAGATCGAGAAGGAATTAGAGGAAGAATGGAATAGAGACAAGTAACAATGAAGGCGTTTCTCGGCAGAGGGGCGCCTTCTGTTTTATAACTATCATTTTTTAAGGCGGGTTGGTACTATTAAACTGTGGAGATAGCGTTTAGGTGATCATCTCATGATGAAGTTGATCGATAAGCTTAACCAAATGAGATGAAAAATAGATATACATAAGGGAGGGTGTTTGAGGATGAAGCACAAGGACTTAACCATAAAGACATCCCGGCTGGTGATCAGACCCTTCGTGAACAAGGATTACGATAACTGGATACGGGAACATCTGAACAGGCTCCCATCTCAGCATAAATACGATGTCGGATATCAGGAGATGAGCGAGTGCACGGAGTACTGGTTCCGGGACATGCTGAAGAAACATGATGAGATGATTGATCGGGATCAAGTCTATATCCTGGGAGTCTTCTTGAAAGATGGTCCTAACATCGGAACCATCGATTTCTCTACTCTCATGAGATACAACTTTCATTGGGGAAGGGTCGGGTACACCATTCATAACCGTTATTGGAATCGGGGATACGGGAAGGAAGCTGTGAAGGCTGCTATTCAACTGGCTTTTGTAAAATTGAATTATCACCGGATCGAAGCTCATATCAACCTTGATAATACGCCCTCGATCAGGCTTGCTGAAAGTGTCGGAATGCAGTATGAGTGCACAAGGAAAGGATTTATTTATGAGTTTGGGAAGTGGACGGATAACCTGGTGTATTATGTGAATGCTGGGGAGTAGTCGGTAGGCATTAAATTGTTCATCGCAACATTTTATTAGTATATTAATAGGTATTAAGTTTTAGTTCTAATATACTACGAGGTGGCGAAGAATAAATGGGAGTTTATGATTATTCAGCAAAGGCAATCAATGGGCAGGAAAAAAAGCTCGAGGAATATAAAGGGAAGGTCGTCTTGATCGTCAATACAGCAGGTAAATGTGGATTTACCTATCAGTATGAAGATTTGCAGAAGCTTTACGAGCGCTATAAAGACAAAGGCTTTGTGATTCTAGGTTTTCCTTGTAACCAATTCGACAATCAGGAACCGGATTCGAATGAAAAAATTCAAACCAACTGTCTTCTGAATTACGGTGTTTCGTTTCCTCTATTTCAAAAAATCGATGTCCGTGACGAAGGAGCATCTCCTTTATTCCGATATCTTTCATCTACTAAACCATTTGAAGGCTTTAATCGATTCCACCCTGTGGCGAAAATCCTTATCCCTTTACTAAATGAAAAGCACCCCGAATACTTAAGTGACGACTATTCCATCAAATGGAATTTCACGAAATTTTTAATCGATGCTGATGGAGAAGTGATCAAGCGATTTGAGTGTACAACGGATCCCATTGATATGGAGCGGGATATCGAAAAGCTGTTAGAGTCTGTCACCGTATAAAAGAAAGGCGGAAATCACATAAGTGATTTCCGCCTTTCTTGTCTTTTTTATAATCCATCAATCGTCATTTCTTTCACAGGCAGGAATGCTTCGCCTGTATCCATATACTTGATATTTACGTTATCATTTTCTTTTAAGTAAATCGCAAGTAGATTATTTTCAGAAGAGACAATAAAGTTTTTCCCGTTTTCAAGTAGGAATGATACAACCGTGTAGTCACCGGATTTTTCTTTGTATACACGGACGACCTTACCGCTTGCTTGCTTTTCCTCGGCTTTCGAGCTTCCGTCAACACTTCCGCCACCACGTTGAAGAGCGGTCTTGTATTGCTTCAACGCCTGGTTCGGTGTGCCGGCATAGGCTGATATTTCCGGATTGGCAGCTGAGACGATGAAATAGTTTTGTAAGAAGCCATTTGCATCGAGCACAGGCGTCAGCCAGCTTGCTTCACCGTAGAAATTATACAGAACAGGCATTTCCCCGTCCCATTTCTTTTCGATGAACCTCTTCTGGATGATTTGCAAGGCACCTTGGGAATCCATATACGATTCTTCCTGGTTTCCTGTGTAGAATGTGGCTTCCCCTGTCCGTGAGTTCGTCAAGGAGTAACCGAGCATGGAATCGACGCCTTCTTTCGGCGAGGTGAAATCGGTGAAGTAATACATGTCACCATTTTCGTCGAAAATAGGGCTCACATTGGCTTCGGTTCCTTCATCTGAAGGAAGTTTTACATCGGATTTACCGAATCGACTGTTCCAGAATCCTTTAATATAGTTACCGAAATAGCTGTTTTGCAGGCTGACTGTTTCAGGTGAGACAGCCCCATCGATAAATGCCGGAACCTCGTCGATCTTATAGGAGTCGGTTTTACCGGATTTAGGATCGACCATGACGATCCCTTTCACAACAAACCCGTTACGGGCCGAAATGAAATTTCCATAGGTCTGGATATAGAAAGGTTTTCCTTCGTCATCAATCTCAAGTTGGACATCACCGTTGAAAATTTCCTTAGGATAATTCAAACGGATATGACGTTCGACCTTTTTGTTGAAGAAAGCAGAAGGTGTGAAGACCATTTCTTCTTTGATGAATTTTGGATTTGCGTTTGAATCCGTGGCACTCAGCTTGAAGTATCCAGGGGTTTCATCCCCCTTGAACCATTTGAAAAAGCCGGAGAATTCAACAGGAGCAATATACACATACTCACCGTCCACCTTTTGGATCTGCAAGTTTCCTAGCTCATAATAACTTGTATTCGGCACCTGACCAAAGGCTTTCTTCATTTTATTGCGGGCAAATTGTGGAGGGACGCTTGCCGGTGTTTCCTTTTCATCAAAGGCTTGAATCTCCGTTTTGACATCCATTTTGGCCGATTCGAATTTCTCATCGGCATTGAAGACAAAGGCTGTCATGAAGTAAGCACCTATGAAGAAACTGGCGAGGAATAATGTTCCTTTCACCATACGTTCCTTACCTGTTGCAAGTGTTGCCCCAAATCCTGAAGCAATGATCAGCAAGATCCACATGCTCGTGAAATTCTGATCAAGATTTGTAAGATAATAGAAGACGAATACCACAAGGGTGGTAATCAGAAGAGTCGCCCCGAATAGAGCTGAGAATGAAGGAAACCCCTCTTTTTTATTTTGTTTTTTCATGATGGTTATCGGTACGAGCAATAGTGCCATAACTAATCCGACAATCACTGAAAATAGTAATATGTTTCCCATATTGTTCCCCTTTCAAGGTTGTGATTCTGTTTATAGTGTATATACGGATGAGGGGGCGGGGAGGTTTCATTTGTTTTTATTGGGAGTGTGTTTGGTTTAATTGAGCGCTTGGTCGGAGGGTGGTCAGTGTAGAAAATTGTAAAATGGCAGATGAAATTGAAATGTGTCAGATATCCTTACAAGGGGTAAACGTTGCTCCAACTTAATAGAGGAGAATAGTTGATAAAAATCGTTCCAAAACCTATAAGGGAACCATTTCAAATCAAAAAGAAACAACCAATCCAGGATTGGTTGCTGGTTTCCTCTAAGAGAGAGCATTTTCCGGCTTGATAGGATGCAAGCGTCCTTCCTCATCCCGGAATACGATGTGTTCCCGACCGAATTTGGTCGGTGTATCGATTCCTGCCGCAGCGGCAAGGTTATAGAGACCTTCACGAAGAGAAATGACGTAATTGCAGACACGGAAGGCTTTTTCTTCCACGATAAGTGCCCGCTGAAGTTTGTCATCGGTCGTTGCAACGCCGACCGGGCAATTGTTTGTATGGCAGACTTGGGCTTGTATGCAGCCAACGGAGAACATCAAACCCCGGGCGACGTTGACAAAGTCGGCTCCAAGTGCGAGGGCGAACGCGATCTTATCGGGAGTCAACAGTTTCCCTGATGCAAAGATTTTCACCTTGTCCCGGACACCGTGTTTTACCAACGTATCATGAAGGAAAGGGAGAGCAGATTTGATCGGGATTCCGGCAGATGCAGCCAATTCCTGATAGGATGCTCCTGTTCCACCTTCGCCGCCGTCAACTGTGATGAAATCGGGATGTTTTCCTGAAGTGGCCATGTAGGCGGCCAGGCTTTCAATATCATGGGTGTTACCAACGACCAGCTTAATGCCGACCGGTTTGCCTCCCACTTCCCGGAGTTGTTCGATGAAGGCAAGCATTTGTTCGTTACTATTGAATTCCTTGAACCGGTTGGGACTATCGATTGATTTCCATGGTTCAACGTTTCGGATATTGGCGATTTCAGGTGTCACTTTCTTTCCGTCCACGTGGCCGCCACGGGTTTTCGCGCCTTGGGCAAGCTTCAATTCAAAGGCTTTCACTTCTTTTATTTCACTTTTTTTCTTGAATTCTTCCCAGGAGAATTCTCCGTCTTTCGTTCTGACACCGAATAAGCCGGGGCCGATTTGACAAATGATGTCGACACCGCCTTTGAGGTGATGCTTTGATAATCCACCTTCTCCTGTGTTCATCCACGAACCGGAAGCTTGTTTTAATCCTGTGGAAAGGGCAGTGATGGCAGCTTCACCCAGAGAGCCATAGCTCATGGCGGATTGGCCGACCAGTCCTTTTACTTGAAAAGGATGTCTGCAGGTCTCTTCCCCGATAAGCGGAGCATCCTCGTCTTTCAGGAGAAAGGGATTTTCTTCTGTTTCTTCCCGGTGTTCCCTGCGGCTGAACAAATTATCTTGATCCAACTTATAGACTTTTGTTTTCACCTTTTGTGAGTTGTCGATGCGAAGTTCGTCTCGTTGGACAGGAAACAGCGTATTGCGGATATAATACCCCTCTTTTTCGAAATCTCGCTCCGACCCGAAACCGAGCATACGGGATTTATATTTTCCAGCAAGGACAGTGTTTTGGTACTCAACTCTTGAAAAGGGCTTTCCTTCATTATCATTATGAAAAAGGTATTGTCTGAGTTCGGGACCGACCTTCTCTAAAATATATCTCATCTTTCCCAAAATGGGGAAGTTCCTTAACACCGCATGCTCTTTTTGTTTTTCGTCTGTCATCCGTAAGTGTAAAATCAGAGCAACAGGTACCAGGAGTGCGAGGACAATGATAATCAGGAGAATCCATTGAATGATGGATATACTATTCATACTCATTCCTCCATTTGTTAAGCGAGCCGCTCTATGCTTGAACGGCTCGTTTTCTTATTAAAATAGTCGCTTTAGTGCCTTACGCAATGGTGGCATTTCCACTTCATGCTTCTTAAAGAATTTCTTCATGACGTGCTTGGAGTAGCCTGTCGCCTGTTCGAAATTGATCTTTCCGGGCAATGGTGGCTGGTCTTCAATGACACAGTCAATGATGACCGGTTTATTGGACTTTGATGCCATTTCAAACGCTGGTTGAAGGTCCTCATGCTTGGTGACACGATATCCTTCTCCACCACAGGCTTTGGCAAATTGAGCGAAATCGATGTCCTGGAGGTCGGTTTCATATTCCAGGTGACCGATCGATTCCTGTTCGTATTTAATCATGCCGATCTTTCGGTTGTTTAAAATCACGACGATGATCGGGAGCTTGTATTTCACAGCTGTGACGAAATCCTGCATCACCATGGTAAAGCCTCCGTCACCGCATACGGCAATCGCCTGACGTTCAGGCTCAGCAATGCCGCTTGCGATGGCACCGGGGAGTCCGCATCCCATTGTAGCCATCCAGCTCGAGACGATCATCTTCTGATTGGTGATCTTGAAGTGTCTGGCGGTCCATACGGTTACATTGCCGACATCGACGGATAGGGTCGCGTCATCAGCTGCAACCTTCTGTAGAGCCGCTATGACTTGAGGTGGTTTAATGGGCGTCGTCAACTCGACTTCGTCTTTTTCGACATGCTTCCACCAGTTCTTCATATTGGTCTGGCACTCTTCCAAAAATGAGCGGTCATCCTTGGTAGAAAGCTGTTGATTCCACTGTTTTAACACAAGATTTGAATCCCCGACGATCCCGACGGAAACAGGATACCGCTTCCCGATTTTAGCTGGATCTGCATCAATCTGAACAGCCGGTGTATCATCTGGAAGGAAGTCACGGTATGGAAACGAAGTCCCGATCATGATGAGCAGATCGGCTTCTTCCATAGCTTCATACGCAGGTTTCGTTCCGATTTGCCCGAGTTGCCCAAGGTTATGGGGGTGCTCGTCAGGGAAAGTGCCTTTGGCCGGAAGTGTAAAGATGACCGGGGCCGCAATTTTTTCGGCGAATGTCTCTAATTCTTTGGCCGCATGCTTGGTTCCTGTCCCTGCCAGGATGACCGGTCGTTTCGCTTTATGTACATATTCCATCCCGGTCTTCACATCTTGATCCAGGGGAGCGGCGATCGTAGCAGAAGGAATGCTGGATGTATCTTTCACAGCGTCCTTGATCTTTTGCCCGGGCATATCGTCAGGGATGATCAATACGGATACACCTTTCTTTGCATAAGCGGTTCGGATAGCCTGATTCATAAGGTCGGGAAGTGACTCTGGAGAAGAGACCCGCTCACAGAATACGGAAACATCTGCAAATAGACGGTCTAAATGAACCTCCTGAAATGAATCCATACCAAGCTCTTCCGTTGAGACCTGCCCGGCTAAAACCAAAACGGGAGCCCCATCGGCCTTCGCATCATACAAACCGTTTAAAAGATGGATGGCTCCTGGTCCTCCTATAGACAAACAAACTCCGATATTCCCGGTGAGCTTCGCGTAGGATGAGGCGGCGAGTGCCCCGACTTCCTCGTGTCTGACCTGAATAAAGTCAATTTCCTCTTTTTCACTCCGTAATACATCGACAAAGTGATTAATCGAATCACCCGGCAGTCCGAACACATGCTTGATTTTCCACTGTTCAAGCACATCGGCTGCTGCCTGCCCTGCAAGTTGATGTCCCATAATTGAACCTCCTTATAGTTGTATAGTGATTTTTACCACTGTTGGGAGTTTGTTAAACGTGGGAGGAGGAGAGGTGCGCATTGTGTAGGGGGAAGCGAAGCGAAGTTGGTCGATAATCGTCGAATGGCAGATAAATTTACTTTATCCACAAAAAAAGCACCCAATCTTCAAGATTGGATGCTTCATACCATTATTTCAACAAACGCAGGCCATTTAATATAACCAAAATCGTGCTTCCTTCGTGACCAATGACCCCATAAGGGAGATCCAGAATTTGCAGGAAGTTCGATGCGATCAACAGCATGATGACGGCTATGGAGAAGACGACATTTTGCTGGACGATCCGCTTCATTTTTTTAGATAACTTGATGGCTTCTGCAATACGGGTTAGGTCGTTTTTCATTAGCACCACATCGGCTGTCTCCAAGGCTACATCGGTACCTTCACCCATGGCGATTCCGACGTTCGCAGTCGCCAGTGCCGGGGCATCATTGATTCCGTCACCGACCATTCCGACCGTACCGAATTGACGTTTCAGTTTTTTCAGTTCATCTACTTTCGTTTCTGGCAGACACTCGGCGATGAAGGAAGAAACCTTTGCTTCTTCGGCAATCGCCCTGGCTGTTTTTTCATTATCGCCTGTTAACATGATCGTTTGGACGCCTTCATGCTCCAAAAGCTTCAGAGCCTGGATGGTTTCTTTACGAACCACGTCTTTCAGAGCGATTAATGCAACGATTTCCTGTTCTTTAGCTATAAAAACAGTCGTCTTTCCTTCAGAGGCGATTCTTTCGTAGGCTCCGTCCATGAACTGTTCTGCCAACAGTTTATCCACAAAATCTGCTTTTCCGATTTTCCATTCAATCCCGTCCACAAGGGCTTTCACTCCCCATCCGGAAACATCCTCCAAGGAATCAGGCTGAAACATGTCGATATCTGCTACGCGGCGGACATGACCGACTATTGCTTGCGCGAGTGGATGATTCGACTGACTTTCAATAGAAGCAACCACACGTAACACATCCTGGTCATTCAGATCTTCTGTAATCAGGATATCCGTCACAACAGGTTTTCCTTTCGTCAACGTCCCTGTTTTATCAAAGGCAATCGCTTTGATGTTGCTCAAGGTTTCTAAATGGGCCCCGCCCTTAAATAGGATGCCGTGACGGGCACCATTTGAAATGGCAGATAAACTCGCCGGCATGATTGCAGCCACCAGCGCACAAGGAGATGCGACGACTAGAAGAACCATCGCCCGGTAGAACGTTTCTGTCCAGCTCCACCCAAGAACGAAGTGTGGGAGGAACATCATCAGGAAGACAACGGCTAAGACGACTTTTACATATGTTCCTTCAAAACGTTCAATGAACTGCTGGGAAGGAGATTTTTCACTTTGTGCCGATTGAACAAGGTCAATGATTTTTTGGAAGAGGGTTTCGCTGCTTGGTTTCGTCATTTCAATCGTGATGGCCCCGTTGATATTGACCGTACCAGCGAAGACTTCATCCCGTTGCCCCTTTGTAACGGGAACGGCTTCACCGGAGATCGCTGCTTCATCGATAGAGGTTGATCCTCTCACCACAACACCATCTGTCGGTACGCGTTCACCAGGTTTAATTAAAATATGGTCGCCGATTTCTAAACTCGTTACATTGACCTTCTTTTCACCGGATTCGGTCAAAAGCCAAGCTTCTTCCGGCTGTAGCTGCATGAGAGCAGATATTTCTTTCTGGCTTTTGTTCATGGTATATGTTTCAAGCGCACCACTGACGGCGAAGATGAAGATGAGGATCGCACCCTCTGTCCAGTAGCCAATGATGGCGGATCCGACAGCGGCAAAGATCATCAGCATTTCTACATTCAATTCTTTGTTTTCAATGGTTTCTTCAATTCCTTCTTTTGCCTTGGCGAATCCGCCGATGGTAAAGGCGAGAAGGTAAAAGAGGATGCTTAAAGTCGAGTCGTTGGTGGACGTCAGCCAACCCAATAAAATAAACAGCCCGCTGACTAGTGCGGCAATCAATTCTGCATGAGGTTTAATTTTTTCAAGGAAGTGTATTTTTTCTTTTGGTGTACTCATGGATAAGGCTTTCGATTGTGAGCTCATAGCGTATTCCTCCTTTAAGGTAAATGAAAATCCGAGATTCTCATTGAGAATAATAATCAACGTCAATACCCCTATAAAACGACGAAAGCTGCCACCAGTGAAAGGTGACAGCAAAACTGCACGTGCTCTTAGTTGATGCTATATAAAGTGATTAATTTATAATTATTATAATCTAATCCTATCACAAGTATATGAGAATGGGAAGCGTTTTGTGCTAGTTATTCTGTGATATTTCTCCCCGTCGATTTTGGAAGGAAAAGACGAGCAGGCTGACAAAAATGATGAACATCATAAAGGCAATAAGGTAGAAGAAGCTTGAGCCTTTGAACCAGTCGATGGTGAGCCCTCCAACAAATGGACCTATCATGCTTCCGAAGCTGAAGAAAATGCCGCACATGATATTCCCGGCAGGTAGTAATTCTTTTGGCAAAAGGTCGGTCATATAGCTGATCCCAAGGGAAAAAGTCGACCCGACCGCCATCCCGGCCAATGTAAAACAGATAAATAAACCGAGGGTGGATTCGGATACAATTCCGGCAGCGGAAAAGCAAAGGAAACCGATCACCATGACGATGAGGAGGACATGTTGTCTTCCGTATTTGTCACTCAGAATTCCAAGTGGAACCTGGGAGATGATACTTCCTACCGCAAATGCAGGAAGAAGGATTGCGACGGCTTCTATCGATAGCCCGTTTCGAAGGGCGAAAACGGGGAAGTTTCCATTTAATGAAGCTTCCAAGAATCCATACCCTAATGGGGGAAGCAGTGCGACCCAGGCATATTTGAATACTTTCCCAAAACGGTGGAATGACCCAAGGAACGTGGCATTGCCCATATTCTCTTGCTCGGGGAATTCATTTTGTAATGTGAAGACGAA
This sequence comes from uncultured Bacillaceae bacterium, assembly GCA_963787015.1. Classification (GTDB taxonomy): domain Bacteria; phylum Bacillota; class Bacilli; order Bacillales; family Bacillaceae_B; genus Rossellomorea. The sequence goes on along the minus strand of CAWBBM010000013.1, from coordinate 217,142 downwards.
TCCCCACACTGATAAGCTTAATAAGGAAGAAATAATAAACGGGAGAGCTTGGTGAATCGAGATGAGCTGTGTCATCATCGGTCCGACGGCAAATCCGATGCCGAATGAAACCCCATAGATGGATATGTTCCGTCCTCGATGCTTTTTCGGAGAAAACGATGTGATCCATGTTTGGGTGGCGAAGTGTAGCATATGATCACCGATTCCGATACAAAGACGAAGGATGAACCAGAACCAAAAGGATTTCCATACAGGGAATAATAAGAGAGACGAGGCGACGATGATTCCACCGATGATGATCATCGGTTTGTAGCCGATTTTCTGCAAGGGTCTTTCCATTAAAGGAGAGGCAAGCAGGATTCCGATATAAAGAGCGGTTGCGTTTAGTCCGTTAAGGGATGAGGAAAGGCCGTCTTGTTCGAATATGATGGCGATAAGCGGAAGGAGCATGCCTTGTGAGAAACCGGATATGGCCACGATTCCGACCAGCACCTTGAAACGGAAGGATAGTGTTTGATTCATATATGAAAACTCCCAATCATTGTGAATATCTTCTTTGATGGTACTCTCAATTTCAATGTTTGGCAATACGAAGTGAATAGAGTAAAATCAATACATCTACAAACATAATAAGGAAGGAATGATGACTTCATGGAATATAAAATGCAAGATGGAGGATTTTACACAGATTTAGGGTTTGGGAAACTGGAGGTATCGGGTAACGAAGAGTATGGCTTTCGCCCATTCCAATTATTGGTTTCATCTATAGCCGTGTGCAGTGGAGGCGTTCTCCGCAAAGTCCTGGAGAAAATGCGCATCCAATTTGACGACATACATATCAAAGCCGACGTCACACGCAACGAAGCAGAAGCCAACCGCGTCGAAGCCATCTCTCTCCACTTCACGATCAAAGGGACGGACCTTGACGAATCGAAAATCGAAAAAGCCATGAAGCTGACCCGCAAAAACTGCTCCATGGTCCAATCCGTACAAGACAGCATCAAAATCGAAGAAACCTTTGAACTGGTGCAATAGAGACGGTGTAATGGGAGGGACGGACCTTCAGGGAAACTGCGTAAAATGAGCTTTTGGGTCGTTTCATATGGAAGGTCCGTCCCTTATTTCAGCATCCAAAACCTCATTATGGAGGGGTTTATTCAGTAAAAAAGAGGGACGGACCTTCACTGAATAGAAGTCTCTTACAGTCAAGGTTCTTATCCATTCATAGGTCCGTCCCTCAAAAAGTTCCTTGGATCATCCCTTCAATGCCATTTCGAGGTCCGTCCCTCCGTTAGAGTTCTTGGGGTTCGTCACCTGGTTTTTGGTAGTAGAGGATGGTTTTGGGTGTGAGTTTGAGGAGCATGTATTCCGGGTCGTCGATGCCTGAGATCCAGTGTTTGAGTTGGTCGTTCCAGAATTTTTCTTTGAGATCTTTGGATTGTTCGATGGACGCTTCTGCTTCGATTTCTACATAGTGTTTATGATCGGAGTCACGATCATAGCCAAGAAGGATATGCACATGAGGGTTCTGTGAGATATCTTCCGCTTTGTGAGCATGTCCGTTTGTTGCAGTATAAAGAGTAAGATCGTCATGGTCGAACATCATAAACCGTGAATACGGTTTATTGTCACGGATAGTGGCAAGGGTCCCGATTTTATGATGGGAAAACAGTTCTACTATTTTTTCTTTTAAAGTTTGTGGCATGGATATTCCTCCTCGTACGTTCTATCTATAATGTGTCTAAATGAACTTGTTTTAACCAAATTTCTTATAAAGGATGGGTCATAAACGTGAATAAAGTATTTACTCTGCTCGTACTGGCAGGAGTTCCGGTTTCGGTGATCGGCTCCCTGCTTCATTGGCCAAGTGTTATCATGTTCGTCATCTACTGTGTCACGATTATTGCCTTGGCTGCCTTTATGGGGCGGTCAACGGAAAGTTTAGCAGTCGTGTCGGGTCCACGTATTGGTGGATTATTGAATGCGACTTTCGGGAATGCTGTTGAATTGATCATTTCCATATTTGCGTTAAAGGCTGGTTTGATTGGGGTCGTTTTGGCCTCTCTGACAGGCTCTGTCCTTGGGAATCTACTGCTTGTTGCGGGATTGTCCTTTTTTGTCGGAGGCGTCAAGTATAAACGTCAGAAATTCAACGTGTATGATGCACGTCATAATTCAGGTCTGCTCATGTTCGCTGTCATTGTAGCATTTGTCATCCCGGAAGTGTTTTCGATGGAGATGAATGAAACGAAAACGATGAACCTTTCCATCGGGATTTCGGTGATCTTGATCGCCCTTTATCTATTTGCTCTATTCTTCAAGCTTGTGACTCACAGAGGTGTATATCAGAGTGAGAATGGGGAAGGGGCTCATGGCCATGACGAGGAGCCTGAATGGAGTAAAAGGAAGGCGTTACTGATCCTTGCTGCATCGACTGTTGCTGTTGCCTATGTATCAGAGCGTCTTGTCCATACCTTTGAAGAGGTCGGAGATGCCTTCGGATGGAGTGAACTATTCATCGGGGTCATCATCGTAGCGATCGTAGGGAATGCGGCCGAACATGCTTCGGCTGTGATTATGGCATATAAAAATAAGATGGACATTGCGGTTGAAATTGCCGTCGGGTCCACTCTGCAGGTGGCTATGTTCGTGGCCCCTGTCCTTGTACTGATATCATTATTTTTCGAAAAAAGTATGTCACTGGTGTTTACGTTGCCGGAACTGGTGGCCATGGTATCAGCGGTCCTTCTCACAATTATCATATCCAATGATGGAGAGACGAACTGGTTTGAAGGGTTGACCCTTATGGCTGCGTATATCATCATGGGAATCGGATTTTATTTATTATAAATACTATCTCCTTAAGCTCTGACAGAATGTCTGTCGGGCTTTTTCTTTTTGTTCATGAAATTTGTGAGAACAGCCTACTCATTCTTGAATAAGATAACAGAAGAGTTTTTGTATAAAGGAATGAGTATAGGTGAGAAAAAAGAAAAAAATGTCTCCCGGTAAAATCATTGACTGCAAACTTGAGTTACCTCCAAGAGGGTGCTCGGGGATTTTTCCCTTTGAAGGCTGTACCAATCCAACCATACAATTAGATGATATTGAAATAATCAGCTGTGAAGGAGTGATCAGTGGAAGAGTGCTTTGTGATTATCAACCGCTTAAAGGCGTGACGGTCACCTTGACATCCTCTTTTCCTGGACTGATATTTGAAGATGCCACACCTGTCACTGACAGCACTGGCAGGTTCTCGACAAGTGTCACAGTGGCTCCGGGTACTCCGATTACACCGAATGTCATCGTTACAGCAACGGCAGTCGTCATTGGCAAAACGATTAGAGATTCCATATCATTGAGAGTCGATTGCATCGAATGTAAGAACCCGGTGCTTTCGTTGGATCCCATCCCTTGTCCGGTCGACTGCAAGGGAACAAGGATAAGCGGTAGGCTCATCTGTGATGGGAGGGCGATTGGAAGTGCAGCGATTACATTCATCATTGAATCAGCTTCCAAACGGGTAGTCATTACTCCGAATCCAGCCATTACAATGAGTGACGGAACATATACGGCAACCCTGGTTCCATTTCCTGATATAGATGAAACGATCAGAATCACAGCAACAACGAAGATTGGTGGTCAACAGGTTTCCTCTGTTACAAGAGAGGTGACCGTACGCTGCGTCAAATGTAAGTATCCGACCATCAAATTAAACAAGTTGAACAAAATTGATTGTCGGGCAATCGTATCAGGTAAAGTCACTTGTGATGGGATTCCACAACCCAAAGTACCTGTTACGTTAACAGGTTCACACGTCCTGAGATTTCATCCATCGAATCCAGTCACAGATGAGAATGGCTCATTCTCTTCTGTTGTTACGGTAAATAAAGGAACGCCATTTCAAGTGGCCACTTATACAGCAACAGCGGTTCTCGATGGGAAAACAGTCAGCGCAACGAATACAATCAAAGCGGGCTGTAAAAAGTGTAGAAAGCCTACTTTGACCCTTGAAGTTCCTTGTGAAACTGTCACATGTAAAGGAACAAAGTTAACAGGGGAATTAACATGTGATGGTGTGCCTGTTCGAAATAAGAACATATCGTTTATCATTACAGCTTCCTCACCAGATGTGGTGGAAGTGCAACCGAACCCAGCCATCACAGATGAAAACGGTAGGTATGTCACCATGCTGAGCGTAAGTCTGGGGGTTGTGGAGACGATTTCGGTTAAAGCAACGGCCACCATTGATGGTGAACAGGTTGTTGCATTTGCTAAAGTAACCATTGATTGTCAGTGTGAAAACCCTAAGTTCCATTTCAAAAAGATAAAAAAACTTGATTGTAAGGGGATTGTTTCAGGAAGCCTATCATGTGAAGGATTTCCTTTGGCAAATGAGCAAATCTCGCTTTCAAGTCCTGTCATATCGTTTAAACCTTCCGTGATTACAACGGATGAGAATGGCGGGTTCTCAAGCCATGCCTTTGTCCCGCCGAATACTCCATTCAGAGAGGTTCCATATACCGTCACAGCTAAGGTTAATGGGCAGACCATATCAGATGTAGTGTTCGTTTATGCAGGCTGTCTGTCATGTAAAAAGCCAGAACTGACGATTTGTGTACCGGATTGCATTGAATGCGAAGGGGCGAAGGTGACAGGGAAATTCACCTGTAACGGAAGACCTGTCAGAAACACAAGTATCATGTTAACCGTTTCACCTGACGTAGTGACCATTAAGCCTAAAGAGGTAATGACCAATGAACACGGTGAATATGAAGCCATGATCATTCCCGATTCGGATGTATCAGAAGATGTTTCGATTCAGGCAACCGCCGTCATCGGAGAAAGGAATATTATCTCCGAGAGAAAAATCGTCAAGATTCACTGCACATGCCAACATCCTGAGATTAAGCTGGATAGAATCGACGAAATCGACTGTTATGGATCGGTGAGCGGGATCGTATGCTGTGACGGAGAGCCGTTACAGCATATCGAGGTAACCTTGAACAGTCCAGTTCTGGATTTTAAAGCAAAAATTGTGACCACCGATGAAGAAGGCAGGTTTTCAAGTGAAGTCACAGTACCCGCCGACAGTGAATTTAAGGAAATCGCGTATACCGCGACTGCCAATTTCGAAGGGGAACTAGTTTCAGCTAAAGCATATGTATGTGCAGGTTGTTTGCCATGTGAGAAACCTGAACTTTCCCTTTGGGCTCCGCTGATTGTGGAATGCCGGGGTGGGAGTATCACAGGTGAAGTCATCTGTGACGACGTTCCAATTGAAGGTATAGAAGTCAATTTTGAAGTGATGGAAATGCATCTGAAGAAGGTCATCGCACCAAATCCAGCTGTCACAGATGATGAAGGAAAGTATTCGGCACGCATCACACCAAAACTTGGAATGGACGAAAGTATCACTTTCAGGGCCAGTATTCTATGGGAAGGCAAAAGGATTGTCACGCAACCGTTTTGTGTCATGTTAAATTGTAAGTCTCCATCAACATGTGATGGAGACGACTAAAAAAAACAGAGGAATCCATTGGTGGATTCCTCTGTTTTTATGGGGATGTAGGAATGATAGAAAACGTCAGTATGCTTTGTAGGAGAAGCCTGACATTTTCTTTTCGATTTTAGTATAAAATAAAATGAGAATTTTGTAAATATTCTTTCAAATAAAGTTTTTGGGATAAGCTAAACCTTCTAGGAAAAACTAACGGCAAACCCTTAAGTTAAGTTTGAAAGGAGTCAATGATATGAAAATCATGCGCACTGCTCTTATGATTATTCTCGCGTTCTTCGTTTCTACAACAGGTATCCATGCAGAAAATAATCCTAAAAAAGCAAATGACAAAGCACCAAAGACAACGGAAAAAGCTCCACAAGTAAATGAAGATACGAGTGTGAAAGTCCCGAACTCCGTGTTGAATATCGCCAAGGAAAATACGTACCCAAATTCTACACAGGATCAACCGTATCTACAACCAAGCGAGTGGTCACAGGAATTAATTGAAACCTCCAATGTGAGAATCGAAAACCCGAATCTGATTCGCATGTTAAATGAGTCCACCATGAATAAAGCACCAACGATTGGTCTAAGAGCGACCCTCTATCTGGGGGAATGGCCCCTAAATTACGCATCGACCGAAACTTCCCCTAATTGGGAATATCAAAAGGTCAACACAAATTACTTTGACAACCGTGGGGGTAAGTCCAACTATCAAATCCACTACGTTCAAGAAGCACAAAAAGTAGTGAAAGGTGGACTGACGGCAAAGGTTCCCCATGCAGATGACGTGGAAAAAATGATGCTCATCAAAGCCATGGATAAATCTAAGCTTCCACTCGCATTTCAAACGATTGTAGGTGCAGGGACGAAGAAGGATCAGGTGTACAACATCTCACCTAAACGACTTGGTTACCTATATGCGTATGCTCCAGCGATTAACGAAAAAGGAAAAGTAACCTACGGCGAAGTGTTCCTCGTTATGAAAGGGACAAAGCGCTCCATCGTTGTGAAAAACGTAACCTCTCAAGGAGTAGGGGCCTGGATTCCAGTTCAGGATCACGTCCATTTCGGGTTCATGGCAAGTGAAGCACCAAGATAAATGTTTAAAGGGGAGTGAAATCGGGTAAAAACCTATTTCACTCTTTAATTATTTCATTTAGTATGTTATAATTATTAGAATATTCAGAATTGAGGAGGAGTATCATGGAATATCTTCTTATCTTTGGTGGGTTGCTGGTAGCATTCATCACACTAAGAGTATGGTTCGGAGCAAGAAGGGCAAAAATCTATGCAGAAATCAAAAAACAAAAATATAACGTCATGGATCCAGCATTAGAAAAAATCTCTCAAAAAAACGACCGAACACCAATCGGATAGAAGCACATTGGATAAAATCCGATGTGCTTCTTTTTTTTGAGGGACGGACCTAGCTTTTACTTAGTGAAATAGCTTAACAAAGGAGTTTATGTCCAGGAATTGAGGGACGGACCTCCCTTTTTAACATTAAGAAGAGGAGTCTGGTGTTTGTTGAATGGCTGAAACAAAAGTGAAGGTGGAGTGTTCACATTTTGGCGCAATAATCGGTTGAAGTGGCGCAATAAATTGTAGAAGTGGCCCAATAAACGTGGAAAGTGGCCCAATAAACGGTAGAAGTGGCCCGATAAACGAGGAAAGTGGCCCAATAAACGTTAGAAGTGGCCCAATCAACCCGAAAAGTGGCCCAATAAATCTTCAAAGTCCCCCAATCAAACGCCGAAAACGCCTCAACAATCCTAAAGTACATGGCAAATGGGGTTAACCCCGGGTATTTAGCAAATAAAAAACCCAAATCCACAACAGATTTGAGTTTTCATTCGTGTTTTATCGAGGAATTTTCGCTTCACGCTTTGAAAAATCCACATCTTTATAATACATCGATTTCACCAGTACATTGGGTCCGAGGCAGCGGGCGATCGGGCAGTGGCAGTTCAATTCACTGGCAAGAGGCTGTTTTCTCCACTTATCAAAAATATCCGGAAGCGTGTCGGTTGTAATATTTCCAAGTGGTGGGGTGTCCCCGAAGTCGGTCACGATCACGTCCCCTGTGAAGATGTTTACGTTTAAACGGGAACGGCCGTCTGGATCATTTCTAACGCTGACATTTTTTGCAGAATAAAGCTCTGTCAGGAAATTGAGGTCTTCTTGTGAAGAACTGCATGGGTAAAATGGTAATGTCCCGAACAGCATCCAAATACTTTCGTCCCGGTATGATAAAATATCCCGGATTGCTTCACGGGTTTCTTCCAATGATAGTGTTTCAAGGCTCGATGCGAAATCCGACGGGTACATAGGGTGAATTTCGTGACGACCGCATTTCATCTCATCGACAATCTGACGGTGGATTTTCTCCAGATAAGGCAGGGTGTTTTTATTTAACATGGTTTCAGCTGATACCAGGACGCCATGTTCGGAAAGGGCACGACTATTTTCAATCATGCGGTCAAACAGCTTCTTGCGCTGCTCTCTCGTGGGTTTTCTGTCCATATTGGCAAAGCCGACATCGATGAATTCATCGATCGTTCCCCAGTTATGTGAGATATGCAGAACATCCAAATAGGGTGCGATCAGTAAATAGCGATCGAGATCGAGGGTGAGATTCGAGTTGATTTGGGTATGTACGCCCCTTGAATGTGCATACTTCAGTAAGGGCAGGACATAATTTTCAACGGATTTCTTTGACATCATCGGCTCTCCGCCGGTAATACTAAGGGAGCGAAGCGTATTAATATCGTCGAGCTTCTGCAGGATTAATTCAATGGGGAGCGCGCTTGGATCCTTCGGTGATAGTGTGTAGCCGACGGCACAATGCTCGCATCTCATGTTACAGAGCGTGGTGGTCGTGAATTCTATATTTGAAAGTGTGATGTCACCGTGCTCATCCACATCTAAATATGCCTCCCAAGGATCATGATCAATTGACATTTTCTTGGTGAGAGGTTCAGTTTTCATTCGTAAAAGCTCCTTTATAAATAAGTCATCTATCCATTATTGAGAAAGGGTCAGCCCTTGTCAATCGGAAAGTTATTGGTTACCATAGTAAACGTATTGAAAGGAGAGAGGACTCTTGGGTAAAGCAATCAATGATAATGACTCACAAGTGAGTTATTTAAAACAACGCCTTAACCTTTTCGTCGACGTTCTGGACTCAATCGACCCTGAACAAGCTGATATTGACGATATCGATCGCCTAATCGCCATGATCGATGACATAGAAGTGAAATGCGAGCAATTTAAGAAAAGTGAGTAGGAGTCCTGGTATAGGGCTCTTTTTTTAGGGACGGACCTTGGAACATGTCGCGTTTTGTAGAATGATGAACCTCGGTCAATATCTTTAAAAAGACTGATATATCTCCACAACAGTTGATCCCCCTGATAAACTCCACCCTTCACCGTAAGCAGGACATAAGAAAAGATTCAACCAAGCAGGATTTTCCTGCCAAAACATCAAACTTTAATGAAAACCATTTATTAAAGGAGTGGCTTGTCCCCATGATCATCTCACCTATCGAAAAACACCAATGCAAGCAAGCGAAAGACGTGATTCTATCCGGTTTCCTTGAAAGGTTCGGGTTTATCGATCACACATTAAATCCCGATATTCATGACATTTCAGTTGAATACGATGGAATACACCATCATTTTTATATAGGAAGAGAAAACAATACGATTATCTGCACAGGCGCAATCAGGAAAGAATCTCATGACATCTATCAAATTGTGAGGATGTCTGTTCTGGCTCCTTATAGAAAACGTGGAATCGGTCGCATCATGCTTGAGCATTTAGAGGGAAAAGCACATTCGCTTGGAGCACGTACACTTATACTCGAAACGAATAAACAGTGGGCGGATGCTATCCAATTCTACAAAAATAACGGCTACACATATAAAGAAGAAGATGAAATCTCGTGTTATTTCGAGAAGGAAATTCCATTGTGAAATCCCTTTCAATCTCATTCTTATAGGAGTATAATAATGAATGAAAATTGAGACTGTTTGAGATCTTTAGAGGGGGAGAACGATGAATAAAGAGACATTACAGCAAAGTATGTATGACTTGATTGTAGAGACGTCCACGAACCTGCCAAAGGATGTGAGACGTGCAATCCGTTCGGCGAAAGTTCGTGAGAATGCTGGCACTCGTGCGGCTATGAGCTTGGACACAATTTCAAGAAACGTGAGAATGGCGGATGACAACGTATCACCGATATGTCAGGATACGGGTCTTCCCACATTTAAAATAAAAACACCGGTTGGCGTGAATCAGCTTGAAATCAAAGAAGCGATCTATGCAGCCATGGTAGAGGCAACGAAGGACGGAAAACTTCGACCGAACTCCGTTGATTCATTGACAGGGGCGAACTCAGGTGACAATCTGGGTCTTGGTACACCAGTCATCAAGTTTGAACAGTGGGAAAAGGAATATATCGATGCGCGCCTGATCTTAAAAGGCGGGGGTTGTGAAAATAAAAATATTCAGTACAGCCTTCCATGTGAGCTTGAAGGACTGGGTCGAGCCGGACGTGACCTTGATGGGATCCGTAAATGTGTGATGCATTCGGTGTACCAGGCACAGGGACAAGGCTGTAGCGCTGGATTCATAGGAGTCGGTATCGGGGGAGACCGTTCCTCTGGATATGATTTGGCAAAAGCACAACTATTCCGCTCAGTTGAAGACGTGAACCCGAATGAAGATCTTCGCAAGTTGGAAGAGTATGTGATGGACAATGCCAACGAGCTTGGAATTGGAACGATGGGCTTCGGTGGGGAAACGACTTTGCTTGGATGTAAAGTAGGGGTCATGAATCGTATCCCTGCAAGCTTCTTCGTATCTGTTGCCTACAACTGCTGGGCGTTCCGTCGTTTAGGCGTGAAGCTTGATGTGGAGTCTGGAGGCATCGACGATTGGTTTTATCAGGAAGGCGATAAGATTGATCTGACGCAAGGATCTGAGGCAGAGCTAGAAACAGCAGCTGCATCATCAGAAGAACAGCCAAATGTAGTGGTACTGGAAGCTCCGATCACGGAAGAAAAAATCCGTGGATTGAAAGTGGGAGATGTGGTTCAAATCAATGGCCGCATGTATACAGGTCGTGACGCGATTCACAAGCACTTGAGTGAAAATGATGCTCCCGTTGATCTTGATGGACAAATCATCTACCACTGCGGTCCAGTTATGCTAAAAGACGAAGAGGGTAACTGGCATGTGAAAGCCGCCGGCCCGACGACGTCAATTCGCGAGGAGCCTTACCAAGGCGACATCATGAAACGGTTCGGTATCCGTGCGGTCATGGGTAAAGGCGGCATGGGTCCGAAAACATTGGCTGCCTTAAAGGACCATGGCGGAGTATACTTGAATGCGATCGGTGGAGCGGCCCAATATTATGCTGATTGTATCAAGGGAGTAGATGGTGTGGACTTGATGCAGTTCGGTATTCCTGAAGCCATGTGGCATTTAACTGTCGAAGGCTTCACGGCGGTCGTGACGATGGATTCTCACGGGAACAGCCTTCATGAAGAAGTCGATAAATCATCATTGGAAAAATTGGCTCAGTTTAAAGAACCGGTTTTTAAATAAGAAGATGGAACCATCTCGCATAGGTTGCGGGGTGGTTTTTTTGATGGGTAATTATGTTAATATAGGTGAAGAAATGAAACTTTCTTATAAGTGAATTCGTATGTCATACAAACAAAACTTGGAGGGCTATGATGATTTTTAATAAAATGCTGGGAATGTTGATTTTAACGTTGATGGTCTTATTGACAGGGTGTGGAAGTAATCCGGAAAAGCAAGCGGATATCACCTCCATCGAGGATGTAAGTATGGATACTTTAAAAGAAAATAGTGGAACCTATGTAGGAGATAACTCGAAGGTACAGGCGATCCTTCAAGAACTGCCTGGTGGCGAAACAATCAAGGAAATCGATCTTTCAGGTGAAATGGTGAAAGTGACGTATGGTTATAAGGAAGGGAAACTGTCTGAAAACGATGTGAATGAGTACTGGTTTGACGGTACCAACGTCAACAGGAAGAACTTTTACTTCAACGCCATCTATCTGACTCTCCTTGTTCCAAACGCAAAGGAATATCACTTCACTGTCGACGAATCAATGGTTTCTGTCACACGGGACAAAATGGTTGCAGGCCTTTCAAAAGAATTCAGCGACTTTCCAAAAGGGGAAGACATATGGGACAAAAAAACCGTATCGACTTTCATGGACGACCATGAGGGAAAATTAACCGAAATGGCAACAAAATATCAGACATTTTTTGAGTAGAGGGACGGACCTTTAGTTTTGTTCACAATGTAACGCAACAAGCGTTGAAAGTTACGCGACAAGCATTAAAAGTCACGCAACAACCTCTAAAAGTTCCGCAACAAGCGATTCAAATCAAGATTTCACCTTTCCAAACCAATCTTTCAACGCACTTTTAACACTAAAATCGCATGAACATCCATTTATGGATACTATTAGTACACATGAATCCTTCCCGTTCTCAAAAACTAAAGGAAACGGAAGTGAAAGAAGGGTTCAATTTTGCGAAGATCACTAAATGTGTTAATTATAGCGTCCATCTTAGTATTGCTCATCCCGGCCCAAGCATATGCAGTGTCAAATAATCCAATCGGCTGGGGCTTTAAGAAGAGTCAAAATGAAGTGCAGCCGGAAGCGGGTGCTGCGTATGATCAGCTTCTTGAGAAATATGATGCCTTCTACAAAGGCTCACCCGATAAAAAAGTACTATACGTTACATTTGACAACGGGTATGAAAATGGCTACACGGAAAAAATCCTCAACGTATTAAAGCAGGAAAAAGTACCAGCCACGTTCTTCGTTACAGGTCATTATCTCTTAAGTGCAGAGGACCTCGTCAAGCGGATGGTGAAAGAGGGACATATCGTCGGGAACCATTCCTGGCATCACCCCGACTTCACGGCAAGCACCGATCAAAAGATCAGGGAAGAACTTGAAAAAGTGAAAGTGAAAACGAAAGAATTAACAGGACAAAAAGAAATGAAGTACCTGCGTCCGCCAAGAGGAGTCTTCTCTGAACGAACGCTTCAAATCGCAAAAGAAGAAGGGTATACCCACGTCTTCTGGTCGGTTGCCTTCATTGATTGGAAGACCGATCAACAAAAAGGCTGGCAGTACTCCTATGACAATATCATGGCTCAAGCCCATCCCGGTGCCATCATCCTCCTGCACTCCGTCTCCAAAGACAACGCAGACGCATTGGAAAAAGCCATCCAGGACCTCAAAAAACGAGGCTACACATTCAAAAGCCTGGACGAGCACCCAATGATGAAAAAATAAGAGGGACGGACCTTCATTCCTAGGACCTGGTCCTAGGAATTGAGGTCCGTCCCCTTAGTACTGTCCCCTTAATACCAAATGACACTCTTATCCACATCCTCCTTATCACATCCAACTAAGTCATACATATTGTTCGCCATCATACCATCTTCAACATATTCAATGCTCTTACAAGTCATCTCCACGACCTCTCCTTGACCAAATTTATCTCTTCTTGAATCCCTTACTGAGTGAATGACACTTCCATCAAACTCCATTTCATGGATGATCGCATCCCCTTCCTCCGTAAAGCTGGCGATTCGGATTTTGTCCGGGGAGCCTGCTTTTACATTATTGTGAAATTCTAAATACCTCTCGAGATTCTTTACGTCCCCATGAGTATTCACTACATCCGTCGAAGAGGGTTGATACCCTCTCATCTTCCCGCCGGTACCAATCTCGACCTGATCCCCAAGCCTTGAACAGCCTGCAAATCCAATTGCCAGGAATAACCCGGCAATCAACCACCTATTTCTCTTCACCTCATCCCCTCCTTATAAAGTCATTAGACTTAGGTCCGTCCCTCTATACTTCTGGAATTAGACGGTCTACAACGTTGATGTGTTACATAGGCGGTGTGCTATAATACACATACAAGTTTTGTGCGGAAGGATGAGGACAATGGTAGTAAGGACTGGTAAGATTGAAGGTCCATATGATTTCGACCGGGTACTTGAACGATTAGCACTGGATCCGTTAAATGCAGTGGATCAGTCAGAGCGGAGCGTGAAGGTTCCTTATTATCTCCCAGATGGAGAAGGCGAGGTCATCACGGTACAGGCTGTCGGTACAACCGACGAGCCAGAATTCAACATAACCTTTGAGAATGAAGAGGAGATTGACCGAAAGCAACAGCGCATCTCAGACATTTTTCAATGGCAAACAGGTCTTCTTGACATGCACAAGCATTTCCTGCAAACCGACTCTGAAGCCGATTTTCGAAGAACATGTCGGAACACCGATCATCCTTGAATTCGATCCGTTCGCGACCATCGTCAAAAGCATCATACATCAGCAACTGAATCTGAAATTCGCCTTCACCCTGACCCATCGATTTGTCACCAAGTACGGCTGGGAAAAGGACGGTGTATGGTTCTATCCAACCCCTGAAAAAATAGCGGGTCTAACAGTGGAAGAACTCAGGGAGCTTCAATTCAGTCAGCGAAAAGCAGAGTATGTGATTGGACTCGGAGAGAAGGTTTCAAATGGAGATCTCGATTTGGCACAATTAGCCCAACTTTCTGACGAAGAAGTCATAAAAGAACTTACAAAAATCCGGGGCATCGGTCCCTGGACAGCCCAAAGCTTTCTATTATTCGGTTTGGGCAGGCCGAATCTGTTCCCGAAAGCGGATATAGGCATCCAAAATGCCATCAAACAATTATTCGAGATGGACGAGAAACCGACCATGGACGAACTGGACCAATTCAGCGCGGCCTGGCACCCATATTTAAGCTATGCATCCTTATATTTATGGAGAAGTATTGAATAGAACGGACGTGAACCAATGAAAAAGCAGTATGAAAAAAAGCAACAAAACAACGAAGTGAAAATCGAGCTGAAACAGCAGTTTCCCCTGACCATTAAAAAAATCGGCATCAACGGTGAAGGAGTCGGTTTTTTCAAACGCAAGATCGTCTTCGTACCAGGAGCCCTGGCAGGTGAAGAGGTGGTTGTTGAAGTGACCAAGGTCCACCCGAAATTCACTGAAGCCCGCATTAAAAAAATACGTAAGAAGTCACAGCAGCGAACGAAAGCTCCTTGCCCGGTATACGAGCTATGTGGAGGTTGTCAGCTCCAGCACCTTTCATACGAGGGTCAGCTTGACGCAAAACGGGACATCGTCCTTCAATCACTCGAGCGACACACGAAGCTCAAACTTGAAGACATGGATATTCGTCCGACAATCGGAATGGATAATCCGTGGCACTATAGGAACAAAAGCCAATTCCAAGTTGGCACTCAAAATGGTAAAGTCATCGCAGGACTCTATAGCATGAACTCCAACAAGCTCATCGACATCGACGAGTGTATCGTTCAGCACCCACTGACAAACAAAGTGACAACGGAAATCAAGCGAATCATCAATGACTTCAACATCCCTGTTTTTGATGAAAAAAAGAAACTGCCGATTATCAAAACAATCGTCACACGGGTGGGCTTTGAAACCGGAGAGGTCCAAGTTGTACTCGTCACAACAGAGAAGAAGATTCCTCGCAAGGAATTGTTACTCAATGAAATCCAAAAGCGTCTTCCAGAAGTCGTTTCGATTGCCCAAAATATTAATCCGAAGAAAACGGCACTTGTATTCGGAGACGAAACCATCCACCTGTCAGGGAAAGAAAGCATTGAAGAGCGCCTGGAAGAATTCACTTATGAGCTTTCTGCACGTGCCTTCTTCCAGCTCAACCCGATCCAGACGAGTAAGCTGTACAACGAAGCAAAGAAAGCAGCAGGACTCACCGGTGAAGAAAAAGTTGTCGATGCCTACTGTGGAGTGGGGACGATCGGTCTTTGGCTCGCAGACGGTGCCAAAGAAATCCGTGGAATGGACGTCATCAAGGAAGGAATCGATGACGCGAAGAAGAATGCGAAGAAATTTGGCGTCGATCATGCCCAGTACTTTGTCGGTGGTGCTGAAACACTCATGCCTCAGTGGAAAAATGAAGGCTGGCGTCCGGATGTTGCAGTGGTTGATCCACCAAGAACCGGCTGTGACAACAAGCTCCTTGATACGCTGAAAGAAGTAAAACCGAAAACGTTCGTTTATGTATCCTGTAACCCGTCCACTCTAGCGAAGGATATTGATTATTTGAAGAAGCAGTATCGCGTCGAGTATTTGCAGCCTGTGGATATGTTCCCGCAGACGGCGCATGTGGAAGTTGTAGCGAAACTGGTTTTGAAATAACTAGTGAACAAGTTCGGATTCTATTTTCAAAAATATTCTAAAAAGGGTACCAAATCGATTTGATTTGATACCCTTTTGCATATGAGATCGCTTTACTCAATCGATCCCCTCGTATTCTTATACATCTCAACTACAGCCTGATCAATTTCATCCCTCGACATTCTCATCGCATTCGCGGATCTTCCGTATCCGATTTCTGTCTTTCCTTCCTTTAAATCATTGAAAATCGCATCGGCAAAATCATCGACTGGTGCGCCGAACGTATGGAGACCGACTCCTCCTAAATCTGTGTTCACGGCAGGCGGAGCCACTTCGATCACTTCAATGGACGTTTCTGCAAGCTGTTGTCTGATGCTTGTGGAAAAAGAATGAAGTGCTGCCTTGGTAGCAGAATAAATTGGTGCAATCGCCATAGGTGTGTAGGCAAGTCCTGATGTGACATTCAAGATGGCTGAATAGGTTTTGTCCTGGAAGTATGGGGCAAACAGTAAAGCAAGATGCATCGGTGCTTCGATATTTGCCGTGATTTCTTTGTTGTAATAGCTCCAATCATCTTTCGCATCTGTTTTGAGAACGTGATAACGCTGTTGGATGCCGGCGTTGTTCACGAGCACATTCACGTCAGGATAATGAGTCGTGACCCATTCAAACAAGTTTACACGTTCAGATTCCACCGTCACATCGCATACTCTGGTAATGATTTGAGGATATTTCTTTTTTGCTTCCTCAAGCTTGTCCGCACTTCTTCCACAAATGATGACCTGATTCAGAGTCTTCATGAAACGCTCTGCAAAAGAAAAGCCGATTCCAGAGCCGCCTCCGGTTATTAAAATCGTGTTTCCAGTTAGGTTCATAAACCATTCCTCACTTCTGGGTAGTTTCCTTACTTAGAATCTATTTTAATAGCCAAGATGAAATAATGCGAACCTTAGACTTCAATCTCTTTCATTTCTAAAATCAGTTATTAACAAACGAAAGTTAATTATGTTTGTAAAAATATAAACATAAATTAAAAATGTTTGTTATATTAATAAAAACGTAGTATGATGGTATCAATCGAAATGAACATGGAGGATTTCTATGAACCATTATTTTTCTCAAAATCTTCCCATCGAAGTGATGGAAAAAGGGTATGTTGAAGACGAAACTGGATTTGGGTGTATTTTTTGTGAGGAGAAAGTGACCAAAGGCAGAATTTATCAAGTAGATGGTATGTTGTACGAAGCCTGGTGCTATATGGAACATCATATTAAGGAAGAACATGGAGACGTGTTTGACGTCCTTCTTTCAAGCGGGAAGGAACATACAGGTTTAACCGAACAACAGTCAAAGCTGTTGAGACTGATTTACCAAGGAAAGGATGATGGGGAGATTCAGAAAGAGTTAAACATCGGAAGTTTGTCCACCATACGTAACCATCGCTTTGTTCTGCGTAAAAAAGAGCGTCAAGCCAAAGTAATGGGAGCATTAATGTCATTGTTGAATAAGCAAATGGATTCCTCTAGAGAAGAGGAATCAGACCGAATCGAAAAACCGATAGAACCGTCTGATGAGATATCACGCTTCTTCTCAGAGGAAGATGGGCGCCTGAAAACTTATCAAATAAAGGAATACGAGAAGGAAAAGGTATTGTCGGAGATCATGCGCTTATTCCATTTCGGGAAAAAGTATTCTGAGAGTGAAATCAATCACGTATTAGAAGAAATATATGAAGATTATGCACTGCTTAGGCGGGAGCTTGTAGACAGAGGATTCCTCTCTCGTCACCATGACGGCAGTCAATATCATGTGGTAGATCCGATGGAGGGAGAGGAAATGAAGGTGGATAGTAAAAAGGAATTAAAACTAAAAGCAAAAGAAGAGAAGCCAAAAAGTGGTGTCTTTCAACTAGTAAACAAGGAAAACGGGAAGGTGTTTGTTGGTTCTTCTCCAAACCTTAAATCATTAAATGGACTCAAATTCGAACTGAATTTAGGAAGTCACCAAAATAAAGGGCTCCAACAAGATTGGAAACAATACGGAGAAGAAGCCTTCACATTCGAAATATTAGAACTAGCAGACGAAAAAGATCTGCAAAAGCGAAACAAAAAGAAAGTACTCGAAGACCTAAAAGAAAAATGGCTAACCAAACTTAACCCCTTCGGAGAAAATGGATACAATCGAATGAAAAAAGAGAACTAAACAGAGGGACGGACCTTCATTAATCAGTAAGATTCCCCATATAGAGGGATTTATGGCTGAGATATGAGGTCCGTCCCTCTTATCCGGTTTTTGCTAAAATAGTCGAAAGTATATGGAATTTAATGTTAATATGAAAACAGATTGTCAGCAATACCTTCCAAAAACAAATAATCCTGATGTTAAGGAGTGAAATGGTTGAAGACCGACTTTGATCTCATGCAAATGATTTCCACTTATCAAATAAATTCCAGATTTATCTTAGGAATAGACGGCCTGAGTCGTTCGGGTAAAACAACTTTAGTAAAGGAACTTCAAGATATTCTCGTGAAAGAATCTCAGGAATTTCACATATTCCATATCGACGACCACATCGTGGAACGAGCACGCCGATATGATACAGGCTATGAAGAATGGTATGAATATTTTCAATTACAATGGGACACGGATTGGTTGAAAGAGCACTTTTTTCAAAAGCTGAAGGTTAGCAATCAAATCACTCTTCCTTTTTATGATAGTCAAACAGACACACATCAGAATGAATTTATCCGTTTGCCAAGAGAAGGAGTAATCATCGTTGAAGGTGTGTTCCTCCAACGCAAGGAATGGAGAGCATTCTTTGACAAAATCGTCTATCTTGATTGTCCCAGGGAAAAAAGGTTTATGCGTGAAACCGAAACCACTCAACAGAATCCTGAGAAATTTAAAAACAGGTATTGGAAGGCAGAAGAGCATTATTTCAATGAGTATAACCCGATAAAAAATGCTGATGTTGTCATAAAAACATAAATACTGAACGTATAGCCTGTCTTTTTTTTCCATGGAGCGCTAGTTTAGTAAAATGATTGAGCTTAGAATAGTGAAAAAGGCGCGGAATTTGGAACAGGTAGGGTAGGGTGTTTCATAAAGGCTGTTTTCGTAAAGATTGTTGTTTAAGGTGCTTGACCGTGATACGGGGAGCACTTTTTTTAATGGGAATAGGGATTGTATTGCGAACAATAATTTGGAATAATTGGAATATAGTAGATGAAATGATTTTTTGAAGAACGGATTTACCAATAGAAAGTGGGATATATGATGAAATTTTATATTGCATCAAGCTTTGCAAATAAGGATCAAGTACGTCTTGTAAGCGAACAACTGAAACTAAACGGCTTCATCCATACATATGATTGGACCAAAAATGAGAAGGCGTCGACACTTGAAGATCTCCAAAAGATCGGTCAAAAAGAAAAGGATGCCATAATCGATTCGGATATCGTCATCGTCTTATTGCCTGGTGGGAAAGGGAGTCACGTTGAATTGGGACTTGCCCTTGGACTAAACAAACGGCTTATCATCCATTCACCAAAGGGTGAAGTGCACGACTTCGCTCTGACCACTACTTTTTATCATTTGCCGGAAGTGGAGACTTGTTCAGGGAGCATAGAGGAATTATTGGATGATGTGATGGTGCGAAATTAATCAAACAACGAGGGGATAAATCATGAAGTTCTTATTACTATTTGGACCGCAAGCAGCCGACAAAGAGAAATGTCGAACAGTCGGAGCAACATCTCTTAAGCACGATGGACACCCTCAGATTGAACTCTGAAGAAGGAGAAATCAAAGAGGAATATTATGTACGAATCAATAATGAGAACCTGGAGCCTGCACAGCTGGCACAAATGATTAAAGAGAGATTCGGATTATAGAAAAGGTGGGGCCACATTGCACAAAATAAAAGAGATAAATATACCAAGTGACAGAAGGGTCATCGTGATTTCGGATATACACGGAGAGCTGGATCTATTCAATAATCTTTTAGAAAAAGTGAATTTTAGTTCAGAAGATTACCTGATTATAAACGGTGATCTCTGTGAAAAAGGTACCAATAGTAAAGGTGTTGTCCGGTCTATCATGGACCTTTCAGCAAGTCATCCACACGTTCATGTCACAGAAGGGAACTGCGATACGCTGGTGGAAGATCTTCTGGAAGAGAATCCTAAGCTGATGAACTACTTACATACACGGAAACATACGATCATTTCGGAGTGGCTCGAGGAAGTCGGGGTCGAAATGAATGAAGATACCACCGTACAAGAAATAAAGGGGATCCTGACACAGCATTTTTCTGATGAAATCAATTGGCTCATGAAATTGCCGACTGTGATTGAAACAGACGACTATCTTTTTGTACATGCAGGGCTTGATGATAGAGAAAATTGGAGGGATACGGATAGAATAACCGCCATCACGATGCCTGCATTCCTGGATCGTTCCCATCAAGCAGGCAAATATGTCGTAGTTGGACACTGGCCGGTCGTCAATTACTCAACTCGCATTCCTTCGTATAATCCGATCATTGATCATGCAAAGAAAATCATCGCCATTGATGGTGGGAATGTCATCAAATCAACAGGCCAGTTAAATGCATTCATCATACAACGAACACCGATGGGAGATGCGTTTTCCCACACCTATACGGAAAAACACCCAGCCTTTGAAGTACTGAGGGATTTCAATTCAGAACACAAGATGACTGGGGCGATTTCCTACCCATACTTTGATATCAAGCCTGTTCAGGCATATGAACACTTCACCCTCTGTGAGCAATTCGAAACGAAAAGCAAACTTTTTGTGAAAAATGAGTATATTCAACAATATGAAAATGGACAATTCTATGTGAAAACCGGTGTTTCTTGTGCTCAAATAGCGGTGGAAAAAGGGGATGTCGTCTCCGTTGTGGATAATAGCTGCGAAGGATATGATTTGATCAAAAAAGATGGGGTGGAAGGATGGATTGAGAAAGGAATCCTGCTTCAAGTAAATAAAAATAAACCGAAAGTAGAAGCAGTTAAGGTGTCATCCTGATTTAAAGGCGGTGAACTGTATTAATCAACAAATTGTCATACATAACAATAAAATTGAAGTGCTACAAAAAGGGTGACACCGGGCCATTGATCATCATTCTGACCGGTATGGGGTGCTCATTCGATGAATGGTATGAAGTCACAGAGGCATTGAGCAGGACAAACAGAATCCTTATGTACCATCGACCTGGACTTGGTCAAAGTGAGCTTGGGGAGGAGATAAGAAATACGGAAGCAACCGTTCAAGATGTACATCAATTACTTACCTACTTCGAAATAGATGAACCGGTTTATTTGGTGGGACATTCGTATGGTGGGTTGTGTGCCCAGCATTTCGCAAAAATGTATCCGGAAAGAATAGCGGGAATGGTTCTTGTTGATTCGACCTCTATACATTTAGAGCGGTTGGATGAATTGGACTTGCCAGTCTTGAATGAAGAGTCTGACGAAAAATGGGTGGATAAATGCTTGCAGTACGCTGCAATGGATAAGGAGCAATTAAGAACGATCCTTAATCCTTCCTTAAATGATCATTTTAGGCGTTTTCCAGACTTCGTTCAGCAGAGATTGTTGGAATTTCAAATCAATCCGCTCCTTTACAAGGCAATGGCGTCTGAAATTCTGAACTGGAAGCGAGATGCGGAAAGGATAAAGGAATTAGGAGACTTTCCGAATATCCCATTAATTATCATAGGACGTGATAAAGAGTGGACGATCCGGTCAGAAATGGAAGCCGGGATCCCTGAGTGGGAGTTAAGATGTTTTGAGAATAGTTGGGAAGAGCTAATAATTGAACAAGCGAAATTATCTACTGACAGTGTATTAATCTTCGCTGAGCGTTCCGGGCATGCTATATACCTTGATCGACCAGATTGTGTGATTGCATCAATCAATAGTGTTGTGAGGAAAGGATCGTTTTAATGTGAAGGGATGGACGATCAAATCATTTAGGAATACTAGAATCATAGACTCTCTTCAAAATGGAGGGATACGAATGAGGGAAGATCTACTAAATATCCTAAAAGTCATTAAACTAGGAGAAAAGCTAAAAAGCGAATTAAGACACAGCTGGCTTTCAAACGGCAGGCAGGAAAGTGTGGCGGAGCATACGTGGCGAGTTTCGTTGATGGGAATGTTAATCGAACCATATTTAATCCACAAATTCGATATGCTGAAACTATTAAAAATGATCATCATTCACGATTTAGTCGAGGCAGAAGCAAAAGATATCCCTGCTTTTCATACATTGGATAACGAAGATTTGAAGAAAGAAAAGGAGTCAAATGAAGTAAAAGCCATTGAACAGATAAGGGATACGTTGAATGGACCGTTAGGGGAAGACGTCTATTCATTGTGGATGGAGTTTGAACAAAAGCAAACCTTTGAAGCAAAGGTTGCCAATGCTCTCGATAAGCTTGAAGCCCAAATTCAGCATAATGAGGCAGATATTGAAACGTGGCTGGATATCGAACACCGCATGAGCTTCATGATGGATAAGCACACCGACTTTGACCCGGTCCTTTCATTATTAAAAGGGTTGATTGAGGAGGAAGCCGAAGTGAAATTACGGGACGGAGGCATTCACGTGGATGAGATTAAGAGAGAATTAAATAAGGTATGAAGGCAACCGTATATTGCGGTACTTCTTTGAGTTAGTATCGTTTTAAACATTTCTGGAACCACAATCCTTATCCGGTTTATTACGTCATCCCTAAAAGGAAGCGATCGAAATAATTGATGAGTAAAAGAGTGTTCTTTTTAAAAGGGATTAAATGCCAACCTGAATCAGGAGAAGCTTACGCTAAAAGTCCTGATGAGGTTGATGAAGTGCTGTGGATGACCACTTCTGAAATTCTCGTCCACGAGAGACTTCCCAGGTATCTGATGGAAAATATAAAGTTAGCGGAAAAAATGGTCAATCAGGTGCAGTGATAAGATAACTGAATATCAGGAAAGGGAGAGAGAACTCATGCCAAGACTAATCATCATGACAGTCGGTAAAACCCATAGTGGTAAAACAACTTTCGCTATGAAACTGGCAAAACAATTGGAGAATTCTGTTGTGATCGATCAGGATAATCATGCTGAATTTATCAACACGTATTATAAAAATATAGTTCCAGTGGAAGGTCCTAATACACTCAAATATGCGATCAGTCAAACGGTGGTGGACTTTTCCATACATGAAACTTCAAAACATATCATTCTTTGTAATTCAAATCTGAGTAAAAGTGGAAGGTCGGAGGTCTTGGAGCAATTCCAACAAAGTGGATTCCAGACGATCCTCGTTCATTGTGATATCCCCGACAGTGTCCTTCAAGCCAGGGTCGCGAACAGTGAGCGCAGTAAAGACATCTTCAGGAGCGCAGTTACCTTTGAAGAGGTGTTAAAAAGGCAACAGTCGGCCTCTTACTTCCAGGATGTAGCGGCACCGGTAGAAGGGGAAGCGGATCATTTAGTTGTGATTCATAACGAGGATGATGTGGAGGGTGTCATTCAGGAGATTGTGGGGATTTCTTTCTGAGAGGGATGACACGATCTCATTTATAAAATATGGTTGAAAGGGTGCAATGACTAGAATGAAAAGCTATTTCCAATTGAAGGATTCTCACATTCCATTTGAAGATTTATGTGAAGCAAGCGATGAAAAAGAGGTTTTTCTCATTGAAGATGGTGTGGAAAAGAAGGTTGGTGAAATGCTGAAGCGATCCGACTTTACAGTGGATGGGAAGTCAGCAATTAGAAGGGTACAAACGTTTACTTGATTTAGTCCAAAACATACAAGAAGGAGATAAGAAGATTGCTTTAATAGAGTTACTTTTTGTCGTAGTTACGGCGAGTGTATTATGCTGGCAGGGGATTGAAACTATTTTCTAAAATTAATTTCCAGACAATGTATTCATTTACATGAAAGAGGTCCCCCATAGATGAACCGGTTTGATAAAGGGGGTACCCCATAATTGATGAAATGACTAATCTCTTTCTATGCTGGAAATTCCTTTTTCTATCTGCTTTATTCCTAAAATACCTAATCGTTATACCAATAATGATCACAATAATTAACAGAGGAATAAAAAAATATAACACTGCTCCAGAAGTTCCAATCATTGAAGTTCCTCCTCTCGAATCATTCATAGCCATATTCCCCTTGCGTTATTTTCTGAAACGTGCGAATGTGTTCCTCTTAATAATGATTTCTTTTCGTCCGGAGCTCCTTTATTCCGTCCCCAATCCTTTTGACACCCATTCTAATCAGATGGTCTTCCACTTGTGAAACGCTTATTCTGATTACGTTTTCTTTCCGGTATGGAGGGAGGAACATACTTGTTGCGTCTTGAACGAGAACATTTTTTTTCTTAAGAAAGGGAGCAAGAGCCTTTGCTTTTAGTCCATCAGGAAGATTTATAGTGGAGTAAAAGCCCGATTCTCCACCTGAAAAGGAAGTTCCTTCCGGCAGGTGATCTAAGTAAGCTTTATGTAAAATCAGTCCTTTTGTTCTGTACTGCTTTCGTAATTTTTCAATGTGGGCATTGTACATGCCGCTCTTTAAATAGATCTCAAGCGCACCCTGGGTAAGAACGGGGGTGTGGACATCGGCTGCAAATTTGGCTTTTTGGAAGCTTTCGATCATCTCACGGGGCAGAACGGCTGTGCCTAGTCTTAACCCGGGAAGCAGGACTTTCGAGAAGCTCTTTGTATAGATGACTCTTCCTGAAGGGTCATAAGCAAACATCGGGTCAGCTTTCCTTCGTGTATCAAGATCCCCCATATAATCGTCCTCAATGATGTATACGTCATACTGTTGTGCAAGATCTACAATTTTCCTTTTCTCATCGTTGGAATAGCTGTAACCGGTAGGATTTTGAAACCTTGACACTGTGTAAAAGAATTTGATGGTGCCGAGTTGAAATATTTCTTCTAATTGCTCAAGATCGATGCCCTTATTGGTCATTTCAATGCCAATAGCCCGTATGTTTCGGGACGAAATCGATTCGATGAAGCTGAAATGGGTGGGCTGCTCTACACATATTTGGTCTTTTCCATTTGGGAAAGGGAGAGAAACAAGAAGATCGAGTGCCTGTTGGGAACCTGAGACGATTGCAACCCTTTCTGCCGAAGCAAACACTTGGAGGTCCTGAAGATGCTTGGAAAGCTGGTGACGAAGTGTTGCTAAGCCCAGGGGATCAGAATACTGAAACATCTCTTCTTTATACACATCGATTGCCTGGTTCATACAGTGCTGATAATCCCGGTAAGGCATTTTACTTCGATCGGGTCCTGCAGATGAAAAGTCAATTACGCCAGATGTTTTTTCGTGGGGGGCTGCCGAACTCCCGACAAGAAAATACCCGCTTTTTCTGACTGCGTAAACTTTGTGGTCCTTTTCCAGTTCGGCATAGGCTTTGACAACCGTATTGATGCTGCACTGAAGTTCATTGGAAAGACTTCTGACAGAGGGAAGCTTTTCCCCGGGTGAAAGGCTTCCATTTTCTATTCTCGATTGGATTTCATTCATGACTTCATTATATTTTGTCATTTTAATATGACCTCTCCTTTCATCTGTATGGGTACAGATGGACAAAACAACGCTTTCTGAGACGGATGGGTTTGCTTATAGTATAGGGTATCAGCTGAAGATATGGCATCATGAAAAATCCCTATTCTTTGAAGGAGGTAGAAAGATGAAGATGTTGAGAATCGCCCTACTCATGTTGTTGTCTTTTTTATTGGCGGGTACCGGTACCATCGCCGCCAATGCGAAACATGAACTGAAGATTCAGGAGTTATTTAACGGCAAAGAAGGTACGATGGTACTGAAGAACCTCAAGAACGGACAAACATACGTCTATAACGAAGAGAGGAGTATGAAAAGATTTACACCTGAATCGACGTTCAAAGTACCACATGCGTTAATTGGATTGGAAACGGGTGCTGTTAGAGATGAATATGAGGTCAAGCGCTGGGATGGGATCATAAGACCATTCGAGGCGTGGAACCGGGACCATTCTTTGGCGTCTGCCATGAGAGAATCGGCTATCTGGTTCTATCAGGATATGGCCAAGGATATTGGTGAAACAAAGATGCAGGAATACGTGAACAGAGTGGGATATGGGAATCGAGATATCTCAGGAGGAATTGATTCATTTTGGCTGGACAGTTCTCTCGAGATTTCAGCTGTAGAACAAGTAGACTTTATGGAAAGACTTGTAGGAGAAGAGCTCCCATTTGCAGAGAAGCAACAAAAGACAGTCAAAAGAATGATGATTCAAGACGAACAGGATGCCTATATTCTTCACGGGAAAACAGGAACAAGACTGAGTGATTACGGCCTTGGCTGGTATGTCGGATATGTCGAAACAAAGAAAGGGAAATGGGTCTTTGCTGTGAATTTAAACGGGAGCGGCTCGGAGGCGAAACAAATTGTACTGGAGGTTTTGAAGGAAAAGAATATTATGAAACCGAAAATGGAAAAAGATCATAAAGGTGAGGTGAATAGGAAAGATTTCAATTAAACCAAAGGAGTTTGCCTGGAGTAGGCAAGCTCCTTTCAAATTGAATAAAGGAAATGTTCCGATATTTTTCCACATTCTCCCTAATGAATCGCTGGAAATTTAATCTTCACCGTAAATTCTTCATCCCGGTACACAAAGTCCAAGAAACCTTGATGTCCCTTGACGGTATCCTGGATGATCTTTGTACCGAGTCCTTCATGTTCTTCTTTTGTCGAATGCCCATAGCTTTGAAAAAGCTGATCGAGGATCGGGGTCGGGACCGGAAGGGAAGGGTTCCTGAAAATCAGTACATACAAACCACTTCTTTTGTAGAACTGCAAAGTGATGGTCGCCTGCTTCCCGTACTGATTCTGCCATTCAATCGAAGCATCGATGCTGTTGGATAGCAGATTCCCAAGTAATGAGACCATTTCTTTATCCGATAGGGGAAGGGTGGAAAAAGGCATGTCGACATCATAAACCATGGATACACCTGATGTCTTCCCACGATTGTACATTTGATGAAGGATCCCAGCCACGCTGCCACGTTCTCCCTTGATGGAAAGATTCGTTTCCTCATAGCCGTCCACCAGGTCATCTAAATAAGCAGATGCTTCTTCATGGTGGCGGTTTTCAAGCATGTAATGAATGGAGGAAATATGCTTGAGAAAATCATGACGCTCACTTCGCACAATGCGGAAGGTTTCCGTTGCATGAGATCGTTCCACTTCGAATTGCTCACATTCTTTTTGTAGCTGAGCGATTCTTGCAGACGCTTCCCACCGTACCCACTCGATTCCGATGAATACAAGAAGAAAGACCACGTATATCCATGAGGGTTGTATCGCTATATATGGAAGTAATAACAGAAGCTGCATGAGAATGAGGGTCCCATTCCAATGAAACCCGGATTCGAAAAAGGTGATTCGCGTTTTTCGAAAGAATATGTATGAAATGAAAGAGACTGCTAGATAGATAAGATAGAAGGGTATATCCCACGGGAGATTCTTGAATAGGTAATAAATATGGACGAACCCCATAAGGGATAGGGAAATCCAATAGATAATCGGTTGTTTCAAAGCGATTCCACCTTTTAAAAATAATGTTGTTGCAGGTAATCGACTTTTTCCTTCGTAATCATGGCTTGTGAATCAAGCCCTTCGAAGGTGATGACATACGAATTTTTCGCATAGAGAGAGAAGTTTTTCACATAATGGATGTTGATGATGAAGGAACGATGGGAACGGATGAAGTCCCTTTCACGAAGTTCGCCTTCAAGCTCATTTAAAGAGAGATAGGTTTTGATTTGTTCTTCCTTTGTATATATCGTCGTCGATCTTCCCGACCGTTCGATAAAGACAATGTCTTTCTTCTGAATGATATGGATATCGTTTTTTTGTTTTAAATAGAGTCGCCCAGTCAGCTCAGCTGATTTCGACTTTTCCATAAGTCGCTCGATGGATTTCATCAGCCGGTCGTTGGTATAGGGCTTCATAATATAGTCATGTACATTCAATTCAAAGGCATGGACGGCATATCCGCTGTTACCTGTTACGAATATCACGGAGATATTGAGGGCATGGGAGTGAATGATATCTGCCAGCTCATACCCTGACAAGTGAGGCATTTCAATATCCGCAATCAGCACATCGATGGTTTCTTTTTTGATTTGGTCATAGGCTTCCTCGGCAGACGTAGTGGAGAAAATGATTTCTACATCCTGTACACGGGAAACGATGCCATTCAATTTATCTAAGTCAATCATCCGATCGTCTACTAGACCAATCCTCATTTCTACTCGCCTCGCATTTTCTGAAGTTCCCTTTCATTTTACCATTTACAATGAAGATTTTGGCATATTCACGACAAGAAATGGATATTTCACGACATAAGTGGAGATTGTTTCCTTATTTGTTTGTATGATGAACATACGATATTAATTGATGAGGTGAGAAAAGTGATACAAATACAGGAAGTAACCAAACAATTTAAAGATAAGAAGAAATATGTGACGGCATTAAAACATGTGTCTTTTTCAGTAAAGAAAGGAGAAGTGGTTGGACTTCTCGGGGAAAATGGAGCGGGTAAGACGACTTTACTCCGAACGATTGCTACACTCTTAACCCCTACAGAGGGTTCGATTGAAGTGGCAGGCCATGATACGGTCCAGAACCCGAACGAAATCAAAACAAAAATCGGTGTATTATTCGGAGGGGAAACAGGACTCTATGACCGTTTGACGGCTCGGGAAAACCTTCAATACTTTGCACGGTTATATGGATTGAGCAAACATGAAACAAAAGTGCGGATCGATGACTTGTCGAGAATGTTCGGCATGAGGGATTACCTTGATCGGAGAGTTTCGGGCTTCTCGAAAGGAATGCGTCAGAAGGTCGCCATTGCAAGGACCCTGATCCACAATCCAGACATTATCCTGTTTGACGAACCAACGACAGGATTGGATATTACTTCATCCAACGTCTTCCGCCAACTCGTCCATCAGCTCAAGCGTGAAGGGAAGACCATCGTCTTCTCCAGTCACATTATGGAGGAAGTCTCGATGCTATGTGACAAAGTAGCGATGATGCATAAAGGAGAATTGGTGTATCACGGCGACATCGAACACCTCTATCAAACAGAAAAGAGCCGGGATCTTAACTATATCTTTATGAGCAAACTTGTGAGAGGGGATGAACATTATGCTTCTTAATATCTATCTGAAAGAATTGAAAGACAGCTTCCGGGACAGAAGAACCCTTTTGCTTACGGTTCTTCTTCCGATCTTTATGATGAGCGGACTCGTCTTCTTCTATGAAAATATGGTTTCAGGAGATGAAGGAGAGTCTTATTCCCTTGCCGTCGACTCGTCAATAAGTGAAGATATCACGAATATATTCGCAGGTTATGAGACGATTGATTTCGTAAAGTCCTCTGATCCTGAGAAAACTCTAGAAGATGGGGAGGCCCTTGCCGCTCTTATCGTAAGTCCTGAGTTCATAAGTAGCATTGAAGAAGGAAAAGAAGCCAACATTACCTTAATCGGTGATTCCTTCAGCCAGAAATCAAGCAACCTCATGAATGCAGTCACCACTGCCCTAACGTCGTATGAAAAACAAGTGACGGCTGAAAGACTTGATGCACAAGGGACGGACCTTTCCCTGATTGAGCCTTTTAGCATCACACAGGAGGAAATGTCCGATGATGATACAAGCATGTTCCTTCTGGCATTTCTTGTACCACTGATCCTGGCGATTTCGATTGGAGTGGGAACGGGACCTTCAGCAGCCGATTTATTTGCCGGTGAGAAAGAAAAGAAGACAATGGAAGCCTTACTTATGACACCGGTCAAACGCTCTACTCTTCTACTGGCAAAATGGTTGACCATAGCTACAGTGGGAATGCTCACAGGAATCGTTACGTTAATTGTACTCGCTGTTGAAATCAGCCTCTTCACCGAAAATCTGAAATCAGCCGTATCCTTTGGGGAAAATGTGTATTTGGTGATTGGCATTGCCCTTCTTTTGACCATCGTGTATGCAGTGTTCGTCGCTTCACTGCAAATGATTACAAGCATCATTGGAAAAACCGTCAAAGAAGCCCAAAGCTACAGCGCGCCGATTATGATGCTCGCAGCCTTTCCAGGAATGATCATCACCAATGTTGGGCTGAACGAATTATCCTTTCAACACTTCGCCATTCCGATCCTGAACCTATTCAGTCAATTTAAAGAATTGTTCATGGGCGTAATTGATTATCAGCATATCCTCCTTACGTTCGGGAGTAATCTACTCTTTATGCTAGTAATCTTTATCATTGGCAGAATCCTATTCTTGAAGGATAAATGGGTGATGAATTAATCGAACGAACAAGCAATCACGGGGCTATTGCCTGGTGATTGCTTTTATAAATCATAGAGGAGTTTTGTACATGAAGTCTCTTTTAACCCCCAAATGGATATTCTTAGTAGGCGTATTGCTCGTTCTAACAGGGATTTCCTATGTTCCAACGAGAGAAGATATGACCTTGATCGGAAGCCTATTACTGGCAGGGTGGCTCTCGATTGCCATCCATGAACTCGGCCATGTGATATTTGGGAAATGGAGTGGCTTTGAATTTGGTTTCTTTACAGTAGGTCCACTTCAATTTGAACAAAAGACAAATGGTGTAAAGCTAAAGGAAAACAAGCGCTGGTTATATGTCGGTGGGGTAGCCATGATGATCCCTCCTAAAGTGAAAAAGGAGACCCTTTTGCAAAAATGGGGAGTATTTGTGGCTGGAGGGCCTATTCTAACGTTCATGGCAGGGATCGTCAGTATTCTATTTTACGAGTGGTCTTCCTATGAGTTTTTCTTATTCCATGCCATCATGAACGGGGGAATTCTGTTTGCCACAATCGTTCCATTGAAAACAAGTATGCCGACGGACGGGTATGTCCTCCTAACCTTAATAAAAAAGAATGAGGAAGCAAGTAAGCTTATGGACGATTTACTGATCATGAAAGAATTGCTTGGTAGAAAACATCCCCTCGACTGGGAACAAGACTTTATACAGAAGGCAAAACAAAAGGAAGCAACGATTGAAAACATGCAGTATGGGTTGATGAGCTATTATTATGAAATTGAACAACATGGTTTTCAATCGGCAGCAGAGGCCATGGCTCCGTATCGTGAAATTCCGATTACAAAACAGAACAAATCATTACTGGGGTTCCTTATTCATATGGATCAACTCTCTCACTATTTACAGGAGGATGTAGAAATTGAAGAAATCGTCCATCTCCAAAAGTCGCTCTCCAGTATAGAGCCGGTCTCCTACTATAGAGGAAAAGCCATCATAGCCCATCTAAAAAACAACCAAGAGGAAAAATTAAAATATCTAACAAAAGTAAAAAAAGTCATCAACGAAAACGAAACCCTCTATGGCTTCTACCAAGCAGAAAAAACCTTAACCAAACTGGTGGAAGACAAGATGGCGAGTTAACAATCAGAGGGACGGACCTTGAATAGGAAATAGAGTAATTGACCATTCAAAGAGGAGGAGGAATGAATATGAAAGAAAATTTAACTCTTGCCTGGATTGCTTCATGGTTTGCGCTCGCAGGACAGCTTTTGTTTTTTATAGGAGTAGCTATTTTCACAGGGGAATGGATGTATATTATGTGGAGTTGGGTAGTGAGCATGTCAGTGGGTGTTCCGAGTATGATCCGTACATGGCAGGCACAGAAAAAAGTCAACGCACAAAGGGATTGATCTACTCTCTCTTTTAGTATAGCCCTTACTAGAAAGAAGAAATGAGAGAGACTCCCGTCCAACAGAGGAGGAGATCATAGTGAAACAGTACAAAAAGAAAAGGTATTGGCTCTTAATGCCACCGTTTTTAATTGTATCCATTGTATTGATGGTCAATCTATCGGTGGAACACAGACCCTATGCTTTTATCCCCGTCCTTGTTTTCTGGATCGTCCATTATAGCTTGAACGCCTATACTCATAAACAGAATAAGCAGGGGAAAGAGAGGTAACGACGGAGATAAGGGGTCTTTGCTATGATTATTTCTGAGCATAGCAAAGACCCCTTGTCCAATGAATCCTCCATAATCCATGTTCGCACACCTACACCACCGGGCGAACCCACAACTTCGAAAAATCCACATATCCAAAATGTTTAATCTCGATGTTCATGATATCCGATGAAAACGGAATAAATCGCTTTTCGTAATAAAGGGGGATCATGATTGATTCTTCCATCAGCATTCTCTCCACTTTCATGTTTAGACCTGTCCATTGGATAAAAGGGGTGTGGGGGTAATCCTCCAGTGTTCTCCTCCATTTTTCACTGTTTTCAAGAATGTGAAGGAGCGGAGAAAAGCCATTCATTAGAAAATGATAAAATGAAAAGTTTTGATTGGCTTCGAAAATTTCTCCGTGTATGAAGAGATCCACATCCAGTGTTTTAGGTTGCCTGGTAAGCGTATCCTTGAATGAAAACCACTGTAGATCCACGGGGATGTTTTCCTTTTCAAAGATGTCTTCGAGCCATTGGGTCGTCTTGGCGGTGTGATTGGCACCCCTTATCACAAGTGGTGCAGAGAAAACAGGCTTATCAACTTCACAAATCGTCATGTGCTGATCCTGTCCAGCCAAAATACTTCTGTCATTCGCCGTCGCACGAGGTTCGTAGTCCATAATCGTGTGACGGTTTTTTGCGATAATCCAGTGAAGATAATCCCTCACCTCTTTACGCTGAATGTCCGAGTCACGGGTCGCGTTCATGACAACGATGCCAAATCCCGAATCACTCTCCACCTCAACGGAAGAAGTGTCATGCTGTTCATGATGCGATTGATACATGCCTTTGAAGTCTTGAGGGACCTGGACAAATTCCACTGTATCGAGTAGAGGCCGCTCTCTGAAATGGTCCTTAAAGGCGGCAAGGGTCGTCTTTTCATCCCTGTTTTCTTCAAGGGAAAAGCTTCCTGTACCGAGAATGCGACCTTTATTCTCTTTATAGATGCTCGCATACATCATGCTGAGCATTTGGAGAGTGTAGCTGCAGCCGCGGGGATGATGGATATCGATGACATGTGGCGCCTTGATCTCAATGTTTTCAATCGGTGCCCAAAGTTTCTTGTAATGAGAATGGGTGCGGACTCGATCGAGACAGTCGACAACGTCCCTTGCTGTTAATAGGGAGCCGTCATGAAAGGAAATGTCTTTTCTCAAATAGAGACGAAGTCTATCAGAGGAGACGTCCCAGCTATGGGCGATTTCTGCCTGGATGTCACCTTTTTCCGTAATGGAGACCAGACGGTTAAAGACATTCGCTACGAGATGGGCACTAAGGACATCCGCTGCCTCCAACGGGTGGATGGAGAAAAAGGGATGTCTCTTAGGAACGATCAGCTTGTCCTTGGATTCCCGGATGAACCCAAGCTTCGTATGAAATTTGTTCATCAGTCTCAGTTTGGTATCGGTCGACCAATCGTACATCAAATACTTACTGCTTCCCGCCACGGAATCCTGATCGATGTGCTTCATGGCCTCTTCTTCAAATGCTTCTTCCACATTTTTAATCCATGTCAACGTGGAAACGTTCCCCCGCCCCCGTCCCGGTGTAAAGGACATCCAGCCCTCTTCATTCCATTTCTTGAGGTAGCGGGTCGTCTGCTTCAGACTTAATTGAAGTGTTTCAGAGATCTCCTCCACTCGAATGCTTCCTGATGGGTAGTACCTCCAAAGGGTGAGTAATTTATTCTCCATGATGGGATTCCTCCTAAAAGGGGACATGATAATTTAAAATGTCTATTTTTAAAATATTACGTCTAGTTTAATATACAGTAAACAGGGGGAGGGAACAACATGAAGTGGAAGGAATTACCTCAAAATATTAAAGTGAGAATGATCACCTCATTCTTTAATCGTGCTGTATCATCAGCCGTCATGCCATTTATGGCCTTATTTTTTGCACAGGAATTAAATAAGATCTGGGCAGGGGCATTCTTGATCATCACAGTGATAATCGGATTTTTCATTAATTTAGTAGGGGGGTATATTTCGGATCGCTTTCCCCGGAAGAAAGTACTGTTGGCAACTTCTTGGCTAAATGCTTTGTTCTTTCTTGTTATGACGGTAAGCCTATTTCCGGAAGAGAATCTCATCTGGGTGTTTGCAGGAGCCTACATAGGATTTATCATCACAAGTAGTCTAGGGCGGCCGGCCATGCACGCTATCATCATTGATTCCACGACACCGGAAAATCGAAAGGCGGTTTACGCACTGGACTACTGGCTCGTTAACTTGTCCATGGCCATTGGGGCAGCTCTCGGAGGACTTTTATATATTAATCATCAAAGAGAATTATTCATGATGCTGACATTCACGTCCACAATGATTCCGATTGCATATGGAATCTGGCTTCAAGATCAATTCAATGGTCTGTTAGAAAAGAAGCATAAAAATGTCTTTATCGATTTAGTTAGCAATTACCGAATCGCCTTTAGAGATTCAGCTTTCGTGAAAGTGGTCTTCGGATCGACCTTTATTTTTGCCGCCGAATTTTCACTGAACAGCTATATCGGAATTAGACTCGCCGAAACATTTGAAGCAGTGACTGTGGGAAGCTTTGAAATCGTCGGGGTGAGGATGCTGAGTATCCTGAACATCCAGAATATGCTTCTTGTTGTCTGTTTCACGTTCATCATCAACCGGTTCACTGACCGGATGAACAAGAAAAATGCTCTATTAATCGGCTTGATCCTTTACGGAATAGGATATATGACCGTCACCTCGGCGAATACATGGTATATGTTAGTTCTGTTCAATCTGATTGCGACTATGGGGGAACTGATTTATTCACCAATCCGAAATGCGGAACAAGCGAACATGATCCCGAGCGACAAACGGGGATCTTACTCCGCCTTTTCAAATTTATCCTTCAGCGGAGCCGATCTTATTGCAAGGTCCACCATCATCATCGGGGCTTTCCTGATTCCGACCATGATGAGCGTCTACATCGGTTCCATCGTGATGCTTGGCTCGTTCTTTATCTATACCGGATTGTTTGTACGAAGCTGGTCTTCGGGGAAGGTATTGGATGGTGGAGTGACGGCAGGAGGAGGAAAGTAAGTAAAAGGGATTCCCGAATGATGGGAATCCTTTTTGTATTGGTCTGTTTTTTGAATATTATGGTAATATGAAAATGGAAAACGTGTAAACGAAATGATTGTTGATTAAAGGGTACAGCTTTGATTGGTATCTATTTTTTGCGAAAGGATCTATCCTGCTTGAAGGATGACGTTAATGTCGCAGAATACTGGATTGAATATGAATGTTTTTTAACGATACAAAATGGAGGATGCTGCATGTACTATTTTTGGATGAAATTAATCCTACTATTACTTGGTTTGAGCCTTATAATCTATCTATTTAATAAAGCAATGAGGAAATGGCTCAAAGTAGAGAAAAAGAAATGGTTTTCCTATAATCATCTGAATGATACCCACATGAAAGTGGATTGGACGATTCGTATTTCGTGCGTGATTGCTTTAATTATCGGTTTTTTCATGAATGTCACCAGGGAACCTTCAGAGAACATATGGTATTTGGAAACCCATTTCCTTGTATTGCCGTTTCTTATTCTATCTGAAATAGTCAGAGCAGTCATGGAAAAGAAACATGCGGAAAATAAG
This sequence comes from uncultured Bacillaceae bacterium, assembly GCA_963787015.1. GTDB lineage: Bacteria > Bacillota > Bacilli > Bacillales > Bacillaceae_B > Rossellomorea. The sequence goes on along the minus strand of CAWBBM010000013.1, from coordinate 181,628 downwards.
AATGACTACCTTTTTACGATTAGTCAATTAGTCTTTCTGTCCATTGTGTTTCTTTCAATATTTACGACTGATTTTTTTGGGTGGTTCGGGTAACATCTTTATAGAAGTGGGATATTCTTGGAACGTTTATTTGGTGTTTTAATCATTTGACTAACGTTACTTACAAAGGCGATAGTCTCGGTCATGCTGTTTTTTGCATAGGGGTTACATTTTTAATGGGAATCTAAGCATGTTTTTTCTTGAACAACATAAAAGAGTAGAAAGAAATATTGTTCTAAGCGTTCAGTGGTCAAGTTTGAATTGAGTAAAATATACTGTTTCTTTTGTTGTTTTGTCATGATTATGTTCTGTTTTCACACGCATTCTCTGTAGTTTACAATTGATAGACAACGCATTCATCAAACATGTTCGAAAGCAACAATCTTTGCGAAAACAGCCTTTAAGAAAGAAGGATATTCCAACATGGAGAAAATCAATCAAACCGACTACGAGAAGGTGAAGGATCTCATACATTCTGAATCTATCAACCCACCTACGTTTGCCCATTCCGTCCTGGATGGCATGATTGATGGAACTGTTTATGCTGATTCAACTGTACCGAAGTCCATCTTAGTCGGTAGCAAAAATGGCATCTATTATGTAGCGGGTAAGACGGACGGGGAGTCTTTTAATCAACATCTGATCCAATTATATCGCGAGAACAAAAGCCAAGGTCTGAGGTTCACTTTATTCAGTCCCAGAGAGGAATGGGATGTCCTGATCAAAGAGCATCTGCAGGATGAAGTGACACAAATGAGAAGATATCGCTTTACTTTTAACGGAGGGACGGACCTTTGCACTGAGGACACACTGCCAGAAAGCTATTCCATTTCCAGGATCAATCCTCCCCACATTGAAAGAAGTAAAGAATTTGACCGCAACTATTATGAAGAATACTGGGGAGAGGTGGACACCTTTGTGCAAAAGGGATTTGGCTTCTGTCTATTACATAATGAAACCATCGTGAGCGAGTGCACGTCGATTTTTGCATCAACCGAATATGCAGAAATCGATATCGCAACCATTCCCGCCTTCCAGGGAAAAGGGTTAGCGAAGAAAGTAACAAACAAATTCATCAAACATAGTCTGCACCAAGGTCTCGTACCTTGCTTGGAACTGCAGTGTGGAGAATGAATCTTCCATCAGGCTTGCGAAGAAGGCAGGATTTCGTTTTGAAGGTGAGTACAGTATTTTTGTGTAAAAGGAGAGGGATCTGTGATAGCAAAGAAAGCATTACTCATAGTAGATGTTCAGGAAGCTTTCAAGGACAAGAAGTGGGGAGAACGGAACAATCCAGAAGCAGAATCCAATATAAAAAGAATCCTGCATCTTTGGCGAGAAAAGGGATATGAAGTCATCTATATTCAGCATGAATCGAATCAACCCACTTCTGTTTTCTATCCTGGGAATAAGAGTTTCGAGATTAATAGTCTCGTAAAACCGAAAGATGATGAGGTCATTTTTACAAAGACGGTGAATAGCAGCTTTATCGGAACGAATTTGGAAGCGCATTTACGAAAGAATAGGATACAGGATGTCATCATAACGGGATTGACCACTCCTCATTGTGTATCAACCACTGCCAGGATGAGTGGGAATTTAGGCTTCACCACGTATCTTATCTCCGATGCAACAGCTGCGTTCGGATTGAAGGACCAAAATGAGGTCTACCACAAACCTCAAGTCATTCATGATATCAGCTTAGCGACATTACATAATGAATTTGCCACAGTACTCACCACCAATGAACTGATGAAGGAGTTTGAACTTGCATGAAAGGGCTATTAGTCAAATCCCCATGGATCGATCTTATTCTTCAAGGAGAAAAGAGTTGGGAAATAAGGGGATCCAATACGAAGATAAGAGGAAGAGTCGGATTAATTAAAAGTGGTTCCGGAATGGTAGTGGGAACGGTCAATATCGTCGATAGCCAAGAACTGACGTTATCAGATTATCAACAAAGTTCAGCACGGCATGGAGTAAAGAATGAAGATAGTCTTCAATTACCTTATAAAAAGACGTACGCCTGGGTACTGGAAGCCCCCGTTCTCTATCAAACTCCTGTTCCGTATAAACATCCGATGGGAGCCGTCATATGGGTGAATCTTTCGAAAGCGATGAGGGGAATCGAAAATGATAAGTAAATGGTTTACTACACTGCCGGTACTGGAAAACGAGAAAATAAGGCTTGAGCCCATGGAACAAAGTCATTCCATTGATTTGTTCAAACAGAATGATCCTGCTATTTGGACGTATATGCTACGGGAAATCGGGACCTTTGAAGAAATGGAAGACTGGGTGGTGGATGCTATAAACCTTCGTGAGAAACAGCTAGCCCTTCCCTTTATCGTCAGGTTGAAAGAAACGAATAAAATAGTAGGAACCACGAGGCTCTATGACATCAACTTTATCCATAAATCATGCGAGCTAGGATCCACATGGTATGGCCGGGAGTATCAACGGACATTTGTGAATTCCACTTGCAAAGCGCTTCTATTGGAATACTGCTTCGAAGAATTAGGAATGATCAGGGTCCAGTTCAAGACAGATGAGCGAAACATCCGCTCTCAAAGAGCGATAGAGCGATTGGGTGCAGTGAAAGAAGGCGTATTGCGGAAAGAAAGAATCCTGGCTAATGGGTATATCCGGAATGCTGTTGTTTACTCGATAACAAGTGAGGAATGGGTGCAAATAAAACGGAAATTCAAAGATAGAAAAACCCGTTATCAATAATATGTAGTCTCCTATTTAAAGGCATTTTTACAATCCAAGGGAGGAAATCAGCATGTACCACTATTTCAATGGCTTAGTCATTCGAGAGGGGACATAAAAAAGTATCAAAGTGTAAATAGACACTAATGCATGGAACAACAACAGAAAATACAAAGTGAGGATTCTAACATGAAACTAAAATTAAAAAACGAAGAAATAATCGAAGTGAGAAAATATAGACCGGAAGATTTTAACGATATCAATCAGCTCAATGCAGAAGAACAATGGAATAACCTTGTGAATAAGAAAGAGGATACGAAAGAAGCGTGGGACCATTCGAATATTGCGTATGTAACTATGCATAATGGTCAACTGATCGGTTATATCAGGGGAATGACTGACGAATCCATCACATCATTTATTTGCGAATTATTAATTCACCGGAATTTCCGTGGATTAGGATTAGGAGATGCGTTGCTTCAATATGTCCATGGGCTATATCCAAAGACAAGGATTGAAATGCTCACAAATAGTTCTTCCCATACGTATTATGAACAAAAAGGATACAGAGCGTTTTATGGGTTTCGGAAGACATACGAAGAACAATCAGGTGTGGAAACGGAAAAATGAGGAAGAATCAATTTGAAACGAACTCCACAAAAAAGAATGGCACCCTGTCCGGTTGATAAAAAGAATAACTAAAGCATCAATGAAGACAATTATAGGACGAAGCATTCACCAATTCAGGAAATCAGAAAAGCACTCAAGAAACTAGGTCGTGATGTGGATACTAGTAGGTTTTGGGATATTAAAGGATGTCGGTTGAAGCGACATCCTTTAAGTTTGCCAATTTAAAAGTGGTTTTTTAAAGTGGTCTTTTACATGTTTCTTTAAAAGGAAAACAAGAATGAGAAATAGCACAGTCGCTTGTTTGCTTTCCTGTAGTAATCGTAGTAATCACCCTATTCGTTTTTATATCAATAACTGAGACTGTCCCTGCATTAAAGTTAGTGATATAGGCTTTTTTTCCATCGGGGGTAATGCAAACATCCGTTGGCCCATCTCCAACAGTAATCGTTGTAATAATTGAATCATCACATGCATTCACCACTGTTACATTATCACTACTAATATTCGTAATATAAACTTTCTTTCCATCTGGAGTAACAGCTACACCATTCGGTCTAATCCCTACATTTATCGTATTCGTTACTAGATTTCCCTTAAGATCAATAACAGAAACCGTACTTGGCTCACCTTTCCCACGATTGGCCACATAAAGCTTTTTTCCATTCGGGGTTACCGCAAGGTCTCGAGGGAATTCCCCGTTAGTAATAGGAATCCTATCTATAACAGATTCTTTTTTGGTATCTATTACTGCAACAAAGTTACTTATTGTTACAGCAACATATGCCTTTCTTCCATTTGGACTAAATGCCACATCAAATGGATTATTTCCTACTTCTATATTTTTTACTGTTTGCTTGCAGACATCAATAATTGAGACTGTTGTACCACCAAAATTCGCTACATACACCTTTCTTCCATTAGGAGTCGCAGCTATGCCAATCGGCCCCTCACCAACAGGTATTTCATTGATCATCTTGTTACTAGAAAGATCTATAACTGAAACAGAGTTATTATTTGTATTGGACACATATGCGTATTTTACTAAAGGGGAAATTGTAATCCCGTCTGGTTGATCTTTTACTGGAATAGTATCTTTCAATTTATCATTTTTGGTATCTACCATTGAAATAGTGTCATCACCAAAGTTAGTGAAGTAAGCAAAAAACTTTTTCTTACATCTTAGTACACGCCTTTTATTAGGGTAGTGCTTCTTCCTTTTAATCCTCATTGTATCCCTCCTTAAATATTACCAACACTACTAACTAGCATATGATTAATGGAAATGTCTGTGATTTTAAGAGTGCGGATTATTTTTTTAGAAAGGAGAAGTGTAAAAATCACAACTGAATAAGATGAAATAATAGAATTGTACAGAAGTCGTTTGATGAGATAAAACGGTGGAAGAATCGTTGAGGGTATATGAGGAAGAGAAGAAGGATTTCAGTCATTTTTTACAAAAAAATTAGTCAGAATACATTATGATATAATGGGCGATTAACAGCTAGTAGTCTAATTAATCTTTAGAAAGGAACCAATCGTGATGAGTAAAAAAATGATAGGGATAATCATTGGAATGATAGCGGTAATATTAATTTGTACGACCATTATTGGTATGACCCAACAGACAGATGAGGAATCAAAAGAAAACGTGCAGAGGCAGGATTGGAGTAAATATCCCGGTCTTGAGCTTGAAACAAAGACTAAGGAAACGGAACTCTATACCTCGTCCATTAGCTATCTTATTACAGAGAATAAACAGATGAACAAAACGATTAAAGACTGGATTTCGTCAGAGAAAGAACAGTTTATGGATCAGGTGGATGAAAATAAGTCCGTCCTGAATAAAGATCACAGGGCAAATCAAACGATCACGGTCGATACCCATCAAATGGAAAAACATCTGTATAGCGTGGAATTTACAAGCTATCAATTTGCCGGGGGAGCAAACGGAAGAGAGACTAAGAAAATCTTCAATATTAATACATCTTCCCAAAAGTTAATCACGATTCATGATATGGTGGAGGATGAGCCGAATCTTGATCGTTTACGAACAAAGGTTAAAGAACAATTAAAAAATGATAAAAATCTCTCACCATACATATTTGACGAATATCTGGAAAAGGCGTTAGAAGATCCGGATGATTGGAAATGGTCCATTGATTCGAATTATTTCCGCATGTATTTTGATGAATATGAGATTGCAGCAGGGGCTGCGGGGGCAATAGAAGTGAAAATCCCTATGGAGGAAGTGCAATCGCTGCTATCGGTTGATATACATGGAGAGCCGACCGAACATCAGAGTTCAGAAAGTGCGAAGGGAAATGGGGAAATCGAACCTTTAGATCCTAATGGCAAATACGTAGCTCTTACCTTCGATGACGGACCCAGTCCTAAGGTAACCCCGGATATACTCATGACGTTGAAAGAACATAAAGCCAAAGCTACCTTTTTTATGCTGGGTAGCCAAGTTGAATTCTACCCGGATCTTGCGAAAAAAGTGGCTGAGGAAGGTCATGAAATCGCTAATCACACTTTACACCATAGAGACTTAACTCAACTTGGGAAAGAACAGATCGAACAGCAAATTGGAGAATCGGAGAAAATCATCGCCAATGCGACAGGTCAAGAGAACTTGTTAATCCGCCCTCCATATGGTTCTTACAACGAAAAGGTGGAAACCGTAGCGGATGAAGAAAATGAACCGCTCATCCTTTGGTCCGTTGACTCCTTGGATTGGCAGAGCTTGAACGCCCAGGATGTGATCACCACCGTAGAGCAAGAAATTGCACCAAATTCCATCGTGCTTCTTCATGACATCCATCCCTCCACGGGGAAAGCATTGCCGGAACTGCTCTCCGCACTGGAAGACCGAGGATATGAGTTTGTGACGGTATCCGAGCTTTTGACCTTAAAGCAATTTGACGTAAGTAAACCGGTTTTCGGTGCAGTGAAATAGATTGAGAAAGAGGGGACAATGAACCTGTCCCAATGTCCACCAACGTCTCGTTTTGACAACGAGGCGTTTTTTTTATATGTGATGGAGTTTGAGAAGGTAATTTGAAATAATTGGATGTAAGGGGGTGAGGTGACATATCCACAGTTATAAACTTGCAGTTTAACCGACATATTTAATTTCCCTTTATGATAAGGATAATTATGAGGAGATTGTATTTTGCATGAAGGTTTTATACAAGTACGACGCTGATTTCTAGGAACATCAGAAATGTATACTTCAAGATCTTACAGAGATAAGGAGGAGGCATTATGACATGGTTTGTGATTCTCATAGGCGGAACCTTATTATTTGCATTAGGCATGGATGTGAGAAGAAAAAGAAGAGGGGACGATAGGCATACACCTGGAATTGATTCAGGCGCCAAACCTGGTGAGGACCGAAACTACACAATGGGAGGCGGTCGTGATTCTGGGGGCGGATCCGGGGCACTGACATGTGGAAAAGGTCATTGAAGCATCTATAAGTGGATATGTGGTCAATGAAGCTCAGAATGAAGAACTCTGAGCTTTTAATAGTTCTACAATTTCCGTGGCCCCGGATGATACTAAATTCTTCTATATGTGGTTTGGTAGAGTAAAGTGCTGCGTATGCCGTCCCTTTTTGAGAGAGGCTTCCACCGGAAATTAACGATTGAACTCATTTGAATGTTTTGAAATAATTGGTAGCATATGAAAGATTCTGTAATGAATAGAGTAAGGGTGACGATATGATCATAAAGAGAATCATCTGCAAGGTAATAGAGGATCAAAAGGTTGCTTTCCATGAGGATCAAAAACATTGGAGCTCATTAAGTAAGGAGAAAGGTTTCATCGGACAAGTGGGTGGATGGAGCAATGAGGAACCACTGACAGCATGTATTTATGCGTTTTGGGAAAGCCAAGAGGATTATGACTATTTTATGAATGAGGTCCATGACAAGATATTTGTGCCTTCAGGTCAAGGAAATACTTATTCTTCCATCGATGTTCGCTTATTTGATGAAAGAAACAGCGTTTTTAGAAATGGAAGCGAACTGAATATTGTCTTGTGGAAGAGTGAGTACATTCGTGTCACCTTATCTAAAGTGAGAGAAGATAGACTAAACCATTTTGTAGAAATGCAACAGCCTGGAATGGGTAAATCAGAGGGGATGCTTGGTGGAGTGTATTCATTCTCTCAAAAAGAAAAAGGGCTCTTTATGGCGTTATCCGGTTGGTCGAAGGAAGGTTATCATCATAAATATATGAAGAATCACGTATCAGGGCTGATGAGAGCGGCGAAACCGATGGATGATTTAGTGGAGATCGGGGAGGAAGGGTTTGAAGTGGAAGATGAGTGGCGTGTTCTGAAGATAGATAACCGGTATGACTGTGAGAACTAAAACCATGGAGGTCGACGGAAGAACATTCAGCCAATTTGATTTTGAGAAGTGTGATGGAGATAAGCAATCAAGAATCCGTTATTGAAAATTGAAATTTTTTCCTATATACTTTCATTAAGAGATGTAAACGGAAGGGGAACTCTTCAGACCATGTGGACAATCTTGTAATGATGAACAAGCTGAATAGACGATGACCGGTCAATCCGACGGGACAAGTCTGTTTACTCATCATACAGGAGGAACGCCAGGTGTGATTGACTACCCGACACTTGAGTGGATACCTGTGTATCCGCTCTTTTTGTTTGTGGAGGGAAAAATACATCTCTTCATGATGCCTTGTCGTTTCCTCGGAATATCGGGAGGAAGATGAAATGACGAATCTAAAAGGAAAAGTAGCCATTGTGACAGGAGCCAGTCGTTCGAAAGGAATCGGGGCAGCCATATGCCGTTCACTTGCAAGTGCCGGTGCTGATACCTTCTTTACCCATTGGACTCCATTTGATGAAATGAGCGGGAATGGTGTGGATAGGGATTTCCCTCGATGGTTATGTGAAGAGCTGAAAAATCACGGTGTACGTGCAGGTCATCTGGAAGTGGATCTCAGCAACGAATCATCGCCAATTCTGCTGATGAACCGAGTAGAAAAAACGCTGGGTACACCTTGCATTTTAGTGAACAACGCCACATTCGAATCACCAGCCAATTTTCGTACGTTAACTAAAGAAATTCTGGATTATCATTATCATGTGAACAACAGTGGGACCCTGCTTCTGACGATGGAGTTTGCCAGACGATATGAAAAAGCCTTTCCTGAACGAAAGGATGGTCGCATCATCAATATGGTATCAAAAGGACCGGACCCAAATAACTTAGCGTATATTGCGACGAAAGGGATGCTGATTGCTATCACAGAACCATTATCCGTGGGGCTCGCACCGATTGGGATAACGGTCAATTCGATTGACCCCGGACCGACTGATTCAGGGTGGATCGATGATGAACTCAAAAAGAAGCTACTTCCGTTATTTCCGACAGGACGTTTAGGTGTTCCTGACGATGCAGCAAAACTGATAACGTTTTTAGCCAGTGAGGATTCAGGCTGGATTACGGGGCAGACGATAAAATCCGAGGGTGGATTTTTGGGGAAGTAGAGAGGGGGGGGAATTCAACATGTCAAACTACGAAAACGAAGAGATCCTGACAGGCGGAAATGTCTCAAACGTATATCGTTCGGGAGATACTGTCCGCAGAGAAGTAAAGCCAGAGAGCACCAACATCCACAAGCTATTAAAGCATTTGGAGAACAAGGGGTTCAGCTATGCACCTAAATTTTTAGGCATGGATGAAAAAGGAAGAGAAATTTTATCATTCATTGAAGGACAAGCTGGTAATTATCCTTTGAAAGAATACATGTGGTCGAATGATGCTTTAAAAGAAATAGCGAAAATGTTGCGTCATTACCACGATGCTGTGAGTGACTTTCCATTATCAGATGAATGGAAACCCATGGACAATACTCCAACGAACATAGAGGTTGTATGCCACAATGATTTTGCCATGTACAATATTATTTTTAATCATGAAAAGCCGGCAGGTATTATTGATTTTGATGTTGCCGCTCCCGGTCCAAGGCTTTGGGATATAGCGTATACTCTTTACACGTGCGTCCCTTTAAGTAGGCTATACCAAACCGAATCAGGTGAAACTGTTTATTATAAACCATCTCGTGATGCAAGTCGTATAAAACAAAGAGTTGAATTGTTTTTTGAATGTTATGGGATGGAAGGAATGAAAGAAGGTTTTTTGGAGATGGTATTGCTTCGATTAGAAGGATTATGTAAATACATGAAAAGAAAAGCCAGTGAAGGTGACCATGCTTTTCAAAACATGATAGATGCAGGTCATTATGAACATTATCAAAAAGATAGTAGATTCATTCGTGAGCATGGAAAAGAGTGGATTTAAGGAGAAGATTTTGTGGGAACATCGGGGTCGGCGATATGAAAAACAGGGATGATTGTTCAATGAAATGAAAGAAAGAGCGCGTTTTGATATTATTTTTTCAAAACGTGCTCTTTCTTTTTGCTCGTTTAACCCAGTTTTTTAGTCCAATTTGAAAATAAGATTCAGATAAAACTACAGTTGTCACTTGTATACTGTGAGAAGGGTGCGCCATAGTCTATGTTAAGTGAAGGTAATGCCATTATTTTACATTCATCTTTCATACATCTTTGTAAAAACTAACGATGATGATGAAAGGTAAAAAATAGCTTGAACTAGGAGAAAATTATATGCATTTAATCCTTTTAATCATGGTTATCACTTATTCTTTAATAAAGGGAGATTGGAAAAATTGGGAAAAATATTATCCCACAATGCTATATATTTCTTTATCTACTTTCCTTTATGAGTTTATATCACATAGCCATTATCAATTATGGGAACTTCAAGAAGATTCATTATTTAACCTTATGAATGTCCATTTTGCACATGATCTTATCATAAATTCTCTAATATCCTTTGTTTACTTGTCTAACTTTCCAAACAGTCTAAAAAAACAAATTGCATACACCATTAAATGGATCCTTTTATTCACTGTATTCGAGTGGGTAGGGGTCGAGTTAGGAAAGATTACACACCATAATGGTTGGCATATGGGATGGTCAGTATTATTTAATTGTGTGATGTTTCCAATGATAAGACTGCATTTTATGAAACCCCTTTATGCATTAATATTATCGGTATTTTTCACTTTATTTTATTTGTTTATGTTCGGTTTTTTGTAACACATCTATTTTTTCAGGAAATCTTGCAATGTGTTTCTTAAGTCAGAAGTTGATTTTACATAAAATTGATATTCAAACATAAAACTAAAAAGCTTGGTACCTTATTTACTTGGGCATCTAGCTGTGGTAAAGCAAATATGCTTCTGTAAGTTATCTCCTTTTTACTATTTCCGCCAAAAAGTCGAACACTCTGCTTTTTCCTTCATATTAAACTCGATCATCTTTTCAAGCAATGAAAAGTCAACTGGTTTACTCCACGGGATGCGCATTAACATCTTGGTGTGGTCGTAGCCCGCCTGCACGATATCATCAGAAAAATGGGTAATCCCTTCCTTTTCAGGAGAAACAGCCAAATGCTTCTTGGAAATGCTAAAAGCAATGATGAATGTACCGTGATCAGTAAACATAGGCTGATTCCATGCGATTTTTGGCATTAAATTCGGATATTTCTTCTTTACCCATGTCAACACTTCTTCCGTTCGGTCTCGTTGCTCGTGGTCATCGATATGCGATAAATATTCTGCGAAAACTTCCATTTTTTATTCCTCCTGAAAATAATAGTCCATCGTTCAGAGAAGTTCAAAAGACTCTTTAAAATTCCTCTCAAAACAGCTACGTTCTTAAGTAATGTCTACTTTCAACTATATAATGAAAAAAATGGATAGTCAAAATGATCAAGAGAGAGTCAATAAGGGTTACCATATCTTTTATAGGACAGTCGTTCTTTCGTTTTCTCATTTACAAATTCACGAAAAAATGAGACAATAAAGAAAATTTTGGAGGTGAAGTAAGTTTATGGAACCAACTAATTGCTAATTAATTTATTTTTAAATTAATACCGATTTTTTATTGAGCTTGAAAAGACCTATCAAAATAGGCTTATTTGTTATGCTCTTTATGGAATCAGGGCAATTAGAAGGTAACTTACTTTACTGAGATCGGATGATGTATGTTCATGAAGCGTCCAGTCACTACTGGAATATAGGGACACGGGTGTGTTTTGGTTAACCCGATTTATGAGCATGATGATACTTAGACTGTAAGGAGGAACCCCTTCTTGCGGTCTTTTTTTTGTACACAAATGAATAGAGTAGGTCTTCTTGATCCCGTCCATAAACAGTGTAACCTTTATTATGGATGAAAGAAGGAACGCATATGTTGGAACTGAAATTAAATGGGATAAAAAAATATATGGATGCGACACTTGTCGTGGAAGATATATCGTTAGAGGTATATGAGGGCGATAAAGTAGGAATCGTTGGGGCGAATGGAAGCGGTAAGAGCACGATTATGAAAGTGATTGCAGGGATTGAACCGCTGAAGTACTATCCAGGTTATCCACAAACCTCAAGCTATGGATACGATGAAGGGCTTTTGAATATGTCAAGGGGAGCGACAACCGCCTATCTTGAGCAATCACCCTGTTATCCACAAGGGTTGAGAGTCAAAGATGTCCTGAACTTGGCATTTGAGGAAATTGATTCTATAGAAAACGAAATACATGAATTAGAAGAGCAAATGAAGATCGTGCAGGGACCAGACCTAGAGAAATCCCTGAATAAATACAGTGATCTGACTCAATTATTTGAAGTCAAGGGCGGCTACGAACGGGAAGAGAAAGTAAGCAGGGTGTGTACAGGACTACAGCTGACAGAGAGCTTTTTGGCAAGTGAATTTGACTTATTGAGCGGAGGGGAAAAGACGACCGTCGTGCTTGGAAAGCTCCTGATTCATCAGCCTGATATCCTTCTTTTGGATGAGCCGACCAATCATCTCGATATGGATGCCATTGAATGGCTGGAGGGGTATCTTAAGAACTATAGGGGGATGGTCATCATTGTGTCCCATGATCGCTATTTTCTCGATAATGTCGTGACAAAAATTGTAGAAATTGAAGATATGAAATCAACTTCGTATAAAGGAAATTACTCTTCCTTTATAGATCAAAAGGAAGAGAACTTGCGCATCCAATATGAACATTTCAGAGAACAGCAGAAGAAGATCAATCGCATGGAAAAGACCGTGATGAGTTTAAGGGACTGGGCGATGAGAGCGGATAATACGAAATTCTTTAAGAGGGCCGCAAGTGTACAAAAAAAGTTGGATAAAATGAATCGAATCGATAAGCCCTCATTCGAAAGAAGGAATATGCGCATTGACGTGAAGGCAATGGAGAGGTCCGGAAATGAGACCATCAAGGCGATGGGCGTGTCAAAACGCTATGAGGATAAAGTGATTTTTGAAAACATGGACGTGATGGTTCGATTTGGTGAAAGAGTGGGCCTTCTCGGTCCGAATGGGAGCGGGAAAACCACTTTTCTGAAGATGCTTGTGGGAGAGGAGCATCCTGATGAAGGAAAGATTCAATTCGGTGCAAATGTAAAACCGGCATATTTATCTCAACACATTACGTTTAATAATGAAGAAGTCACTGTGTTGGACTGCTTTAGGGAGGACATTTCGATTGTGGAAGGGAAAGCAAGGGAGTACCTTTCTAAATTTATGTTCTTTAAAGGGAGTGTCTTCAAGAAAGTAAAGCACCTGTCCGGGGGAGAGCGGATCAGATTGAAACTTGCCATGCTGCTATTCCAAGACATTAATTTGCTCATACTTGATGAGCCGACCAACCATCTAGATATCGATTCTATCGAAACACTCGAGGAAGCATTGGAAGATTTCAACGGGACGATCTTCTTCATTTCCCATGATCGCTATTTTAGTAACCGTATGGCTGAAAGGATCATTGCAGTAGAAGATCATGGGTTGAAAAGTTATCAGGGTAATTACGATGACTATAAACGTGAAAAAGAAAAGCGTACGCTCTTGGATAAGAACGAATCAGCTACTGAGAAGTCCAAGAGATCTATAGTGAAACCAGTGAGTATGGATGATGATTTACAACAGGAACAGCGATTGGAAAGAATCGACAACCTTGAACGTGAAATTAGAGAACTTGATCTAGCGATGGCGGATAAACAAATAGAATATGGAGAGCTTAATGACCTGTATGGCAGGAAACTTCATGTCGTAAAAGAACTGGATGCCGCTCTTGAGTTGTGGCTTGGTCATAGTGAGTGACATGTGAGAGGGACGGACCTTGAATTCAAGGTCCGTCCCTCTCCATACAAAAGTGTTATAATGAATGTCTGAAAAAAATACATGTAAAGGCGTAGATGAAATGAAGTACATATGGAAGCAATATCACAAAGTACCTTTTGTGTTGAAAATGTCGATAGGGTTCCTACTTGGGATCATTGTCGGACTTGTTTTTAAAGCGGATGCTGAAATTCTGAAACCATTTGGAACGGTCCTCATTCATCTTCTGAGCTTAATCGCCATTCCGGTGATTTTCCTTACGGTGGTTCAGGCAGTTAACAAGATGAGTGTGACGCAGCTTGGCCGGATGGGGTGGAAGCTGATTCTTTATTATGCGGCCACTACGGCAGCGGCGGTTTTCATAGGACTTGGGTTAGCATTTTGGTTTAATCCTGGAACGAATTTAGAACTGCCACACGCACAAGTGGATGAACCGAAAACACCGCAGTTTGCGGATGTTTTACTCCAAATCATCCCTGATAATCTGTTCCAGGCATTCGCTTTAGGAGATACACTAGCGATCATGTTCCTGGCTGTGGTTATGGGGATTTCCATTTCGTGGATGAAGTTTTCATCAGATAACAAAATGAAGGAATACGGGAACCTTCTTGATAAGGTTTTTGCTGCCTTTAACGAAATGTTCTACATCCTTCTAAAAGGGGTTCTGGCTTACGCGCCAATTGGGGTGTTTGCCATCAGTGCAGCTACATTCGGTTCTCAAGGGTGGGAAACAATGCAATCTCTTGCGAAGTTCGTGGGAGTCTTTTATCTCGGGATCCTCCTGCTTTGGATTTTGGTATATGCAGGGTTCTTGAAGCTGTCAGGGACACCGGTGATCAATTTCTTTAAACAAACAAAAGAAGCGTATAGTACGGCCTTTTTCACCTCCAGCAGTATTGCATCCTTACCGGTTGCCATACAATCAGCAAGGAAAGCGGGAATCTCAGAGAAGACGGCGAATTTCGCCCTCCCACTAGGGGCTATTTTCAATTCAGATGGCGGAGCCCTGCGGATGGGGGTTTCGATCGTGTTTGCAGCAAACGTAACAAACTTGCAGCTTTCGGTGACGGACCTTCTGATCATCGTCCTGGTAGGCACGCTTCTTTCCATAGGAACATCAGGAGTACCGGCTGCAGGATTGGTCACGTTGTCAGCGGTATTAACGATGTTTGGCCTGCCACTGGAAATTGTCGCCCTCATAGCAGGGGTAGATGCCATCATTGGAATGGGTGGAACGGCCTCAAACGTGACCGGTGATATCGTTGGTGCAGCGGTTGTTGATGAATTGGAAGAAAAGAAAATGTAATCTTCAATGATGTAAATTAAGAGGGACGGACCTCCAGCAGAAAAGCTGGAGGTCCGTCCCTCTATTTTTTACTAAAAAAAGGAAAGGAGATGACGATATAGTGTATATACATCAAAAACGAGGGACGAAGAAAAATTATCTTTATTTGGGCGCTTGGATAATTTGGAGTCAGTAGCGCAACCGACTAATCAAACGATTTGTTTGGTTAGTTTTTTTTGTGTAATTTTCGTTTGGAAAAGGGGACATAAGATGAAAAAACACAAAGTATTACTCTACTTGGGATTGTTTTCAGTACTTCTTTCAATTGGGACTCATGTATTACACCGATATTTTGGATTTTTGAAAACATACATTGGAATGAAGGGGATCACAGGAAGTTTATCACCGTCTTTGTCAATCTTGCAGAACATCCTTATGATGCTTCCCGTGCTCTTTCTTTGTGGAGCATTATTCTATTATAAGAAAAAAGATTCAGGTACTGGTTCGATTTTTTTAACCCTTTCGTTCACTTTTAGCAGCATTTCTATTATTGCGGGGGGAGATGGATTAGTAGAGTATCACTTTTCTATTTTTATGGTACTAGCATTTATCGCTTTCTTTGATTCGATTAAATTATTGGTGATCAGCACCGTCATTTTTGCGGTTCAGCATTTGCTTGGGTATTTCCTATTTCCGGAACTTATTTGTGGAACGAGTGATTATCGTTTTTCATTATTGATGATTCATGCATTGTATCTCCTGTTCACAAGTGGTGCCACGATATTGTTGATCAATTCAAAGAAAAAACAAACCAAACTACTTGAAGAAGAAAATAAACTTCATCAAGTAAATGCAGAGAATCTTCTTCGGCACTTAAATGAAACAGTAGCAGATGTGAAAGCCTATAGTGAAGACCTTGCTTCAGGAGCCAAGGAATCTACCTTAGCCAGTTTAGAAATTTCATCATCTATGGATGAGTTAACGCTTGGGGCAAGAAGTCAGCTTAGAAGCAGTCAACAGAGCGAGCGTGTCTTTCATGAGGTTGACTCTGCCATTACGAAAATAATCGATGCCTTCCAATCAATAAAAGCATCCTCGGAAGTCACTACCAAGCAGGCAGATACAGGCAAACAGTCAATGGAACATATCGTACAGAAAATGAAGTCTATTCATGGTTTAGTTAATGAAGTGAATGAGTTAATAGGTGGATTTAAAGAACAATCCGGACGTATTGAAAGAATCGCTGCGACTATTTCGGATATATCGGGCCAGACCAAGATGCTTGCTCTTAATGCATCCATTGAGGCAGCTAGGGCAGGCGAGCATGGGCGAGGGTTTGCTGTCGTAGCAGAAGAGGTTGGGAAATTGGCCGATGAGACAGAAAAATCGACTAAGGGGATTGGTGGAGTCGTTTCAAAATTAAGAGAAGAGATGGAGAAAATGACTCAAGCCATCGCTGAGAACGCGAAAGAAGTAGAAAATGGACTTTCTGTCGTTCAATTAGGAAATGAAGTGTTTCAAGGAATCGCCGAAGCAAACAATCAAGTAGAACGACAAATCATTGACGTGGGGACTACAGCAGAGGATTTGAAAACCTCATCCCGGCATATGATGAACAAAATCTATGAGATTCATGGCTTTTCAGAAGAGACCCTTTCGAATACAGAAAAGATTTCGAATTTCTCTACACAACAGGCAGCAACAGTATCATCGGTTGACCAAATTGCAAACTCTTTACAAGAAAGAGTGCTCTCCCTCAGGGAAGTAGTCGGGGAAATCAACAAAGGAGAAAACTGAGAAGAGGGACGGACCTCAAAAATGAGGTCCGTCCCTCTTTCATGGGCTTTCGATCACGCTAACTAATTCTTTAATAATGGATCCAGATGCCACATCTTCAGGGTAGACGGCATAAAACGGCCGATGGATGACATAAGGGTCAATCGGGACAAGCTTTCCTTGCTGCACTTCTTCTTTGACCATTGAGCTTGACAGAAATGCGATACCAAGACCCCGGACGGCAAGTTGTTTGATTAAGTAATGACTGCTTGCTTGGAGAATTTCTGCAGGTTTGATTCGTTCAGAGCGTAGGAAATCATCGGCATATTCTCTTGTTCCGGATCCGATTTCCCTGAGGATCAAGGGGGAAGATCGCAGATTCATTCTGCTGCTTGCAAAAAAACGCAGTTCGTCCCGACTGATCACTTCTGCATGAAATGGTTCTAATCCCTTTGTTCCTTCGACAAGGGCAAGATCAACCTCATGATCATTCAGCGCTTCTACGATGGTTTCGTGATTATGAATCATCAGCTGAAGGCGGATGTGGGGGTATAGGACCTTTATTTTTTTGACGAAGTCGGGAAGCAGTACGTCACTGACGGTGTGAGTGGATCCAATTCGTAATTGAATTTCTTCTGTTTTTTGGGTGACTTGTTCCATTCCCCTCCACAATTCCATCATTTGCTTTCCTTGTTCAAACACCTTCTGTCCTTCAGGTGTCAATTCGAAAAGTTGGTTATGGGATGTGCGATGGATGAGCGCGACTCCCAAAGATTGCTCAAGCTTCTTAATATGGACGCTGACAGTAGGTTGTGACAAGTTCAAGAACTCACTTGTTTTCGTGAAATGCTGAAGCTGTGCAAGCGTGACAAAGCTTCGAATCCAATCCAGTTGCATCAGAATCCCCCTCTATTATGAAACGTAATCCCCTGTATTATCATTATTCATTTCTATTATAGGATATGGAAATGTATAATGAAAGGCGAAGGAAGTGAAACGAAATGGAATGGATTTTATTTATGATAGGTGGTGCGGTCATCGGCATCATTTCAGGGTTCTTTGGTATAGGCGGCGGGATTGTCCTGACACCGACCTTACTTGTCCTGGGCTACGAACCGAGCCAGGCAATCACTCTTTCCCTTATGCTTACATTGGGGTCAACGGTGACAGGGACACTGTCACACATTCGGTTAAAGAATGTGAATGTGAAATTAGCGATCCTTCTAGGTGTTTTCGGAGTGATCGGCTCTGTCGTGACCGTACCATTTGTAAAATGGCTGGATGAGATGAACGGGGCATCCACTGTTATATCGATTGTTTATATTGCCATATTAAGCTGGTTTTCATATCAGTTCTTAAGCAAACGACAACAGGATTCGAAAGCAAAAGGAAAAGCTACGGCACCTGTTATTGGTTTATTCACCGGAGTTATTTCGTCACTCATGGGTGTCAGCGGGGGATTTGTGATGACTCCGTTACTTACGAAGTGGCTTAAACTTGATTTGAACAAAGCGATCGGAACCAGTATTTCAGCGGCATCAATCATCGTGTTGTCGGGCATAACCTCCTATATGTATACAGGGGAGTCCCTTGATTATCGACACGGAATCTTGCTAATCATCGGTGCATTGATCGGAACGCCGATCGGCTCCATTCAGCTGAAAAGGTTCTCAGGCGTCAGCGTCAAGCGAATGCTTGCAGTCCTGTACATGGTAGTGGCGGTCAGCGTCATCTTCAAGATGCTATCCATCACGACAGTCTCCCTTGGATTAATCCTTGTATCCGTGCTGGTTTTCTTCGGAATGCTTGGACGGGGGGACAGGGCCCGTGTCCCGTCTTAAGTAAATTTTGAAATTTATTGGGTTGTTAGTACTCTTGTTAAGTAAACTGGTTAGAATCAGAAACCCTGCAACATAATTGAATCATTAGTCTCTCACCTTTTAGCTAAGAAACATCAATATCGACAAACTTAAGATTAGGATTCAGAAGAAAAAGTGCTTATCAGCGATTGGGTAAGCACTTTTTCTATTGAGCACAACGTTTCATTTTTTGAAAAAGTGCAGGATTAAGGTAAAGGAGTCTAGAAACTAGTCAAACGGCGATTTTGAAAGAGTAAGGGTCAATTAGAGAAAAGAGGAGAGGGGGAAAATTTTTTTCGGTGTATTTTTCGGAAAATTCTTTCTATTTTGTCACTTTGATTGAATATCCGGTACTTTTATAGACAAAGTGTCTAATGATAACGGAGCTATTTCAAAATAAACTTACTATAAGTCTTTTAAAAATGAAAAGCAAAGGGTGATTTTATGTCAATCAATCGTGAACGATTAAAACGGCATCTGGAGGAATTAGCGGAAATCGGAAAGATCGGAGAAACGGGTGTATGTCGGTTGGCCCATTCCAAGGAAGATCGTCAAGGCGTCGACTTAGTGAAAGGCTGGATGGAAGAAGCCGGTTTGAGGGCAGAGATCGACGGTTTCGGTAACCTGATTGGAAGGACGGAAGGAACGGACAAAGACAAGCCAGTCCTGATTCTTGGTTCTCATATTGACTCTCAGCCCTATGGGGGAAGATTCGATGGCACAGCCGGGGCATTGGGAGCAATTGAAGTCATTCATAGTATGAAGGACAACGGAGTCAACCCTGAAAGGACGATTGAAGTGATTTGTTTTTCCGATGAGGAAGGAAGCCGCTTCAATAAAGGGATCTTCGGTGTAAGGGCGTTGGCAGGGATGCTTGAAGAAGGTGAACTTGAGCGGAAAGATAAACAGGGTGTCACGAGACGTGAGGCGTTGAAAGAGTTCGGAGTAGAGACGGATCTGACGGCAAGTCCTGTGTATGAAAAAGGTGACATCGAAGCGTTCCTTGAACTGCATATCGAACAGGGACCGGTTCTTGAAGAGAAGGGAAAACCGGTAGGGATTGTATCGGGGATTTCCGGTCCGATATGGTTGACAGTGACACTCGAGGGATTTGCCGGCCATTCGGGATCAGTGCCAATGACGATGAGGCAGGATGCCCTTGTCGGTGCTGCAGAAATCATCAGGAAATTTGATGAACTTGTTAAAAAAGAAGGAAGCGATACAACCGTTGGGACGGTTGGGAGCATGCAAGTATTTCCAAACTCCAGAAATATTATTGCCGAAAAAGTAGAGTTCACCGTTGACCTCCGTGATATCGATCTTAACGCACGTAATAACCTTGAACAAAAGCTATATCGGATCATTGAAGAATCGTCATCAGCCTATGACCTTACATATGAAATCAAAGAGGATACACGCAGTGAACCTAGATATTGTGCGGATTGGATCAAAGACATTATGAAGGAGGAAGACGAGAAACTTGGATTCGATTCCCCGACCTTGATGAGTGGACCTTTCCATGACGCGTTGATCATGTCCTATATCAGTGATTACGGAATGATCTTCGTCCGCTGTGAAAAAGGAATCAGCCATAATCCGTTGGAGTTTGCAGAGATGGACGACATCGTAAAAGGAGTTGAGCTCCTATATGCCACAGCTTTACGGATTTGTCAGGGACATGGGGACAGGGACTTTGTCCAGGGAGGAAACAATTCTGCAGCTATTAATGAAAAATAGGAGATCAGGGACAGGGGGACTTGTCCCTGACCCCCGATACAGCAAATAAGGAGGGTGTCGTATGAGTAAAAGTAAATTTACTAAAATCTATTGTTTGTCTTTGATTCTACCGTTTCTTTTATTGGTTTTCCCATTGTTTTAACTAGTAAAAATGATTTTAAAAAAGAGGGACGGACCTTCAAAAGGTCCGTCCCTCTCTTTCCTTTATCTTTTAATCAGCTTTTCTAAGAACCCGTGGATTTCTTTATATGCTCTCATCTCATTCCGCTTCTTCGAAAATTCATGCCCCTCATCAGTAAAAAGAAGATAACCTACATCAATTCCTTTTTTCTTCAATTGGGTCAGGATCTGTTCGGATTCCTGTGTTTTCACTCGGGGATCATTTTGTCCATGGATGATGAACATAGGTGTATTCATATGCTCCACATACGTAATGGGAGAGTCCCGTACAAGTTTGTCATGGTGCCTTTCCGGGTTTCCGACCAATTGATCCATGAGCGGCTTCCAGCTTGCCGGTACATGTTCTAAGAAGGTTAATAGATTCGAAATGCCGAAGATATCCACGATTCCACAGAAATAGTCAGGGTGTCTACCGGCAAGGAGAAGGCTCATATAGCCTCCGTAGCTTCCCCCAATCGAAACAATCCTGCCCTTTTCTGCAATCCCTTCTCGAATCAGCCAATCCATCCCGGCGACACAGTCGAGGCGAGGTCCGTCCCCCCAGTTCTGTTCTACCATTTTTTCGAAGGAGGCTCCGTAGCCCTTGCTTCCCCGGAAGTTGGGGGCGAAGAGAGTGTATCCGCTTTGGACAAGGTATTGAAAGAGTGGTCTGTATTTCATTCGCTCGGCCTTTTGTGGACCTCCGTGGGGCCATAACAGGGTATAGCCGTTTTCGTTTTCGGGGCGAAATAACAAGGCTTCTATCATCAGTCCGTCAAAGCTTTCATAGTGGACGATATTTGGCTTGATCATACTTTCGTCATGTATGCCGAGCACTTTCGTATTGGTCACCTGGGTCCATTCTCCGTCCCTTCTCCTTTTGAAAATCGTGTCGGTCTTGTCAGAAGAGAGACCTAATACAAAAAGGGTCCCTTGTTTGGTGAGCTTCATTTGTTTAATGACATCACAAGGCATAGCAAGGGGTTCGAGCTGACCCGACAAGATGTCATATTCATAGAGATGATCCCTTACGCCTTTTTCCGACGAAACCACTAACCGGTTCGAACCAACTATGGATTGGATCGAGGTTACTTCTTCTTCTTCCAAAATGAAGACAGGGTGAAATTCATTGGTTGATAGGTTAAAGGACGCAAGATAGGAAAATTCCTTTTCGTAGTTGGTTGTAAAGTACACGATATCATCTGCAACTAGCACGTCATGGATAATATGAGGTGTGTCCGGGTTTGGGACCAGTGGTATTTTCCCGCTGGTGGACTGATGGAATGCTGCGACGTGGGTGTTTGAATAGGTCTCAGTAAACACATAGGTCCCACCGGGAGAGACGGCAGCAATCACAATTGGTGCCGTCTCTCCTTTTTGAATAAGGGTGGTGTGGTTGTTGGTTAAATTCGTTTTGTAGATGTTCAGTAAAGGGTTTTCATGATTGGTTGAGTAGTAGATTTCATGATTCCCTGTGAAGCAGGCATGATAACAGGTAGAACCTGATTCACTTTCATTGAGAGGAAGGGGCGTTCCACCGGGTAAAGGCAAGTAATGCAGCTGTTGGCTTTCATCTCCATCCTTTTCAAATGTCGCGATGATGCATTCGTGATTGAGGTGGATGAGGCTGCTTTTCTGATTGATGGTCGTTAGTGGATAGGGGAATGAGTGTGGTAAATCCATTGCCCAGAGATTGTAGTCACCGTTCAGGTTGGTGCTGAATACAAGCTTATCTTCAGTGTCATTTACGCTAAAGGTACTGATTTCGATTGTGTGGAAGTATTGCTCCACTTCAGGGGCTGGCAGACGGATAGGACATTCCTCCAAATGGCAAGATATAGGTATATTATTCCATTTTTCGGACTGTAGTTCAATAGGGAAATAAAGAGGAATCATAGAAATAGGGACGAGGCAACTAAGCCCCGTCCCGTCTCTTATAAAGCTACCTTGATCTGATACTCACTCAGCCATGCATTTACCTGAACCAGGTAGTCAAGTAATCCCTTGGCGGTTGAATCAGGAAGGTCGCTGTTCCCTTCCGCAATTTTCCTAACTTCTTCATGTTCGATCAAGTCAAGGATCGGTGAAGCGGGATCATTCAATATGGAAATCATCCAATTGCTGACTCCCTCAAGGTAGGCATCATCTTTCGTGCTTGGGTAGGCACTCTTCCTTCTATTCCGTACATCATCAGGAAGATATCCATCAAATGCTCTGCGAAGGATCCCCTTTTCAATGTCATCTACATTCTTCATTTCAAATGGAATATTCCATAAGTATTCAACGAGACGGTAGTCACAGAATGGGACACGCACTTCAAAGCCTGTCATCATACTCGCCCGGTCTTTCCGGTCCAGCATAAACGGCAGGAAGCGGGTGATGAACATATAGGACATCCTTCTTTGCTTTGCCTCTACTTCATTCTCTCCGTCTAAGACAGGAAGTTCTTGGAGTGCTTCTTGATATCGCTCTTTTTGATAGCCTTCTATATTGAGTGTCTCTTGAAGATCATCCTTCAAGACTCCTGCGATTCCGCCGATGTTCAGAAGCCATGGAAACACATCGGCATCTAAATATTCCTGTTGGTGAAACCACGGGTAACCGGAGAATACCTCATCGGCAGATTCTCCGGATAGAGCAACTGTTGCATCCTTTTTCATTTCCTTGAACAATAAGTATAGGGAAGTTTCAATTTCTCCCACTCCCGGAAGATCCCGTGCCCTCATCGGCGTCAAAAGATTGTCGACGAGTTTCTCTGCATCAAAGACGATGGAGGTATGCTCGGTACCCACGTGTTCTGACACTCGCTTCACCCAAGGCTCATCCAAATCGCGGCGGAGGAAGTCTTCTTTGAAATTGGCTTCATTATTTACGAAATCAATCGAGTAGGTTGGGAGAGTTTTGTCCTGTTGTTTGAATTCTTCTCCTGCAATGGCAGTGAGTCCGCTTGAATCCAGTCCTCCTGATAGCATGGAAACCAATGGTTTATCTGCGATCAATTGACGTTTCACCGTATCTTCGAGAAGTTCACGAATGGTTTGAACGGTGGTGTCCATATCATCTGTATGCTCTTTGCTCTCGAGCTTCCAGTATTGTACCGTATTCATTTTATCTTTCGTGATGGTGATGTAATGACCTGCACGGACCTCATTTATGTCTTTGAAAATAGCTTTTCCAGGTGTCTTCATCGGGCCAAGGCCGAAAACCTCGGATAGACCTTCAGCATCAATTTCGGCGTGGACTTCAGGGTGTGCTAACAAAGCCTTGATTTCAGAGCCAAAAAGTATTTTTCCGTTCTTTTCAGTATAAAATAACGGCTTCACACCTAAATGATCTCGACCAAGCATCAACATCTCTTTTCGTTCGTCCCAAATTCCGAATGCGAAAATTCCGTTAAGATGATGAACGCATTCCTCATCCCATTCTAAATAAGCATGAAGAAGCACTTCCGTATCAGAATTGGTTGTGAACTGATGGTTCTTCTCCATCAGTTCATTTCGGAGCTCAAGATAGTTATAGAGTTCGCCATTATATGTTAGCGCGATCGAGTGGTCCCCATCTTTATAGAGCATAGGTTGTAATCCGCCATCAGGGTCTATGACAATCAGTCTCCGGTGTCCAAGTGCTGCATGTTGACCGAGCCAGAATCCTTCTGCATCCGGTCCTCTATGTTCGATAGCATCTGTCATTTTCTTAAGAGTCTCATTCTCTTCTGAAAGATCACTTGACCAATCAATCCAACCTGCAATTCCACACATATTCATACGCCTTCTTTCTCAATATTCATCATGGTGATCGCTCTCCACGAAGTTGATTATTGTTTGTTGCCAGAATCCTTTATTACGGATTCACGTTACATGGTAAATCTCTTTTCCTGATAGCGTCAAAGAATTACGGCTGATATCTGAGAAAAAATGTAAATAGTCGTTCTTTCTTTCCAATGAATTCCTAAAAACGCATGTCCTTTGACTTAAGGAATGAGAAGTTCTGTTATAAAAGGATTTTGAGAGTATCCAACCTTAAATTTTGCTTCCCTTTATGTGTTGGGCATAGTACATTACTAATATAAGTGTAATTGTATATGGTTTCGGAACGGGCCAATGATAAGCGGTTGAGATAGAAAAGAAACGGATCACTTTAAGAAAGTAGGTCGATTATGCAGGTAGCGGAAAAGTTTTATAATTTTATGAGCGAACGTACATGGCAGCTGACGGAGAATTGGTATGAGTCTCTGGATAAAAGTAACCAGTCAGGTGTATATGCTTCTACGGATCCAAAGGTCATCGAAACGTTGAAGCGCCAGAATCACGAATTTCATGAACGTTTTTGTGTCCTATTTAAGGATGTGGGGCAGGATGCGCTTTGTAACTTCGAGCATTGGATCGAGAAGATCGCCCAGGACGAAGAACACTTAACGACCCCCACTCACTTTATTTTGAGGGAGTTCTTCAGGACCCAAGATCAGTACCTCGACATTTTGCAGGAGTTCATCCGTCTGTATGGGAGTGAGTTTCCACCTGATAGAATCGAGTCTTTCAGGGAGTTGATCATCAAAACCTTCAGTCTCGTGATTTCTAAGTTCGCAGAAGAGAATTACGAGTATTCCCAAAGACGTCTGAATGCCCAGCAGGAAATGATCCGTGAATTAAGTTCACCCGTTATTTTATTGAATAAAAAAACCGGTGTCCTGCCACTGATAGGGGATATCGATACGGGAAGAGCAAGGTATATCCTGGAGAATACGCTGGCTGAATGTGTGGATAAAGATCTCGAGCATTTGTTCATAGATTTATCCGGGGTCATCATGGTGGATACAATGGTCGCGCACCAATTATTTCAGATCATCGATAGCTTGAACTTGATCGGTGTAAAGAGCACGATTTCCGGGATCCGTCCGGAAATAGCCCAGACCGCGATTCAACTGGGGATTTCGTTTGACAATATATCGGTTACGTCGACTCTTGAGCGTGCGCTGAATGAGCAACGATAGAGTTGAGTTGTGAGTATGGGACAGGGAGATTTCGCATGTGCGCAATCTTCCTTTTTTGTTTGTCATAATACTTTATTGTTTGAACTCACTATATATAGGGAAATCCAACCATTATAGAGTGAGCTTGGATAGAAATGCCCTTGAGAAATTCACGCTATAAGGAGGGGGGGCTACATGCAACTAGTTAAAGTGATCCGATTCGACTGACTTGGCTTTACGTGTCATTCACCTTATTCCGACTGTAAGGACTGAAAGAGAAATCCGGCTTTCCTCAACCGCAAGATACATAATTTATTTCAAACCGGCCTATCGCTTTACACCTCAGAAATGGTTGTGCCTGGTGACGCAGATAGGCAGTGGTCTGGGTGTTATTTCCATTTAGATGAGTACTCTCAACCACTGTCTGTTCTGGGGTACCGTCATATTGGCTTCCTTCCTGGGGAAAGTGTCATATTGGTGAGGAACAGGAGTCATATCCATAGTGGAATACCATACTACAATCGGTCGATGCATCCATTGGCGGAAGAGCGTGGCAGTGAAAATATGGTGGCGGATTCCTGGATTGAAATGAAGGTAGCAGATGCTTTGGAACGGAAACGTTTATGGAAGGAGCAACATGACGATCTTCCTCATTGGATCACGGAATGCTATCTGATGGAGACTCAGGTAAGGAATCTCATTTATCCTTCTGCAACAGAAAAGTCCATGGAATTTTGGTTAAGTAAAAATTAACATACAAGTACGTGATTCTTGGAACATCTTTTTGTTATAATACATAGTAGTTGATCTTACAATCTGACGATGGTTGAAGTGTAACGTATATTCGTTCACTAGCTATGTAAAAGGGGAATTCACTTGAAATTTGAAGATATTAATCCTGAACTCGTGACAATATGCCATGCGGCTGATCCTTTTCATATGGCAGAAGCGGTGATCGGCAGCCCATTAAGAGGGTTGGATATACTTTCTTTAAAGGGGATCGAGCGTAAGAAGGCACTTCCGACCGACGTGGTCAACCTCCTGATCATTTATTTCTTCACAGAAGTGAAAGGTACGGTCTACCACCGGAACGCCCTTCCTAAGTTGTATAATCATTGGGTATCGAATGAAGTGGCTACCTTTACAAAGGCAAAAGAGATGATTGAACTGGATATGCAGTCACAGTTAGGTGAAATTGATCGTTTATAAAAAAGACAAATAAGGGATGGGTCCTGAGGGGTCCATCCCTTTTTTTGTTGAATTATTGACTGTGGATGATACTGTAGCCAAGACTATTCAAATCGTCGAGGGGGGTGCCTAATTGTACAACGGTCTGCGGGATGGCAGGACCAATGCCCATAATCATGGGATGTTGGTAAATTATCCCTAATAAATGATATTTTCGAAAAAAGTATAGCGTCAATGATAATGAAGGGTTTTCCAGTTGATTTTCAAGAAAATGATTGTGAAGTAGTAGGAATTTTGAAATAATTAGTGGTAAGAAAGTAGGAGAGTTAGTAAAGGGGGGAGACAGTGATGGTGAAAATGGAAATCGATCCTGTGCTGGCAAGCGTCCCGGGAGATGGGGGATTAGAATCGGTCATCGCCTGGTTTGAGAGAGAGATGCATTCGTTTTATGCACTGGGCAGGGTGTATTTTGAAGGTCAACAGGAGATTGAGGATGCATTTTATCGATCGATCATCAGGGTACACGATGAGTCATATAAACGCAAGAAAGGGCAATCGGCTACTTCGGTTTTTCTTAAGTATTGTCAGGAGACGTCCAACCAATCACTTAGTATAGATGGGAATGACACATTCAATGCTTTTCATCACTTGGAGGCAGCGGTTAAAGAAGCAGTGGCATTAGTGTATGTTAAAGGATGCTCACAGGAAGAAGCCGCCCATGTGTTGGAAATCACGGTTGATGAGGTGAAATCCAGGTTATTCAGAGGCGTTAGGACCCTACGTGAAAAGCTGGGATATGGTGTGGGTTTCAAAGGCTGTCATGACTATCAGATGCATTATCTGGATTACTTGGGGAGAACGATGAATCGACCAGAAAAGGTGGATTTTGAAATACATATCTATCATTGTCAACAATGCCAGGAAGACCTGGCCTCTTTTCAAGAAGTGACGCTTTCCCTTGCTGGAATGGCCGCGAACATCGAACTTCCTTCTGGGTTTATGGATAGAGTCAAAAGGAGGCTGCATGAAAGGGAAGCGCAAAGGGAGAAAAGGAGGAAAAAGCGGAAATCCATTTGGCTTTCCATTGCAGGTGTGTTCGCCTTGCTTGTGTGTACAGGTTTCGTGACCGGTGGATTCGCGAGTCTCTACTACTCTTATACCGAGGAAGATGAACAGCTGCGCGCTTTTCTCCAGCATGATCTTGGGGAGCGGTTGAACCTGGAAGCGGAAAGCAACGGGGTGAAGATTACAATCAAGAGTGTCGTGGCCGATGATGTTCAGACGTTGGTATTTTATGAGATTGAGGATATGAAGAATGATAATCGCTATATGATGAATGGGTATGAAGGCATTAATATCGAGAATGAACGTGATGTCATGAGTATGGATGAGAATTCGCGGTATTATTCGCCTCCTATCGACCAAGACGAGATACATAATGAAGAAAAAAATGTGTACAAGGGAAAGATGAGTCTGCTGCCTGTTACAGTTGACAAGGGAACCATCAAGCTCAATGTGGCAAGGCTCATGCAATTGCAACAAGACGGGAAAGAAGGAATGTTTGGTGGAGGGGAAATGAAATTTGCCGAGGGAGAATGGAACTTCGAGATTCCTTTTGAAAAGCAGGCATCCCGCGTCCATAAACTGGATAAGGAGGTCGAAGTCGCCGGCATACCGATCAGATTGGAAAAACTAACAATCGCCCCGACCACGACCCTCCTCCAGTATAGCTTTCAGAATGATCGAGATGACCAACGGATCGACGTAATCAACTTTGATTCTCTTGAAATTGATGGGAAGAAGATGGAAGCTAATCTCTTTGGTGGCAATATGTACGTGGATTCTTTTAATCAGGAGGGATGGAATGCCTTTACAGCAAGCTTCGACACAATCTATTTCGATGATCCTAAAGAGGTGGGCATCCGATTCGCGTCTGTGCATTTATCTGTAGACGACAGAAAAACCATTGAGCTTGATGCGACCAAGGATCTGCCGCAAAACACTGAGTATCTTGGCAACAAGATTTCTATTGATCAAATCAGTGTCGGAAATCCTGCTAAGGTGGTTCTTACCCATGACATATCGAAGGACCGTGCCTATGAGAATGTAAATTATCAATTCTATCGAACGCCTGAAGACGATCAAAATCTCTCTATCAACATCAATGGAGGGGACGGTGTTTTGATGGACAAGGATGGGGAGGTACACGAAGTTGGTGAGTATGTGTACGAAAAATTGGATCAACCCCGCTACTTTGAAACGGAGCAGACGATTGAATTTTACAAAGATGGCTCCACAGAAGACGTAACACCGACCGAGCTTGTGATCGAAGGCTACAGCACTACGAAATACGTAGATGACAACATAAGTATTTCATTGGACTAGTAGGCTGGGGGTTCCTCCCTTTACTGGGATCATCCTGACTAACAATGAAACGTGACAATATAGGGGCGATAAATAGCTGAAGGCGAAGTATTCGTCTTCAGCTATTTTTCTATTCATCAGCCTGGAGAAAGGTTTCGATTCTCTTTCACGACTGAGCAGGGTCTTTGTATGGGTAGATTGGTTGGAAATTGGGTTTCGCCGTTAAAATGGCAATTTCGCCGTTAAATTTAGAATTTCGCCGTTAAAATGAAATTTCCGCCGTTATATTCAGAATATCGCCGATAAAATCCCCCGTCAGTCACACTCAACCAGGCGGTGGGTGTTAAAAGGGATAATATAAGTAGAAAGAACAGTCCCATACTGTTCTTTTTTACATTTTAATCAATTTACAATTGAATGCAGCCAGTCCTGACGATGGTCGTGCACTCTGCAGAAAGCGAAAGTCCCGAAATCGCTCCTTAGAATAACTTTCCCCAACAGAGAAACAATAGGTTTGTCGTCACATGCGTGACAAAGTTAGTTTTCATCATCCTTGAATCCCCAATGCTCCAGGGCCTATCATTAAAATAAGAAATTATTATCTATTCATGAAAGGATGAGAGAAGTGGCTCAATCAAATATGAAAGTCGCGGTACAAAAGTTTGGTAACTTCCTCAGTTCTATGGTCTTGCCTAATATTGGCGCATTTATCGCTTGGGGTTTAATTACAGCGTTGTTCATACCAACTGGGTTCTTTCCAAATGAAAGCCTTGCCAAACTGGTAGGGCCGATGGTTACGTATCTGTTACCGCTCTTAATCGGGTATACAGGAGGTAAGCTCGTTCACGACCAACGTGGTGGGGTCGTGGGTGCCATTGCGACAATGGGTGTCATTGTCGGTGCACCGGATACACCGATGTTCTTAGGTGCCATGGTCATGGGACCACTAGGAGCTTATGTAATCAAGAAATTTGACGGGATGATCGAAGGGAAAATCAGAGCAGGCTTTGAAATGCTCGTGAATAACTTTTCAGCGGGTATCCTTGGAGGGATTCTTGCAATCTTAGCATTCCTTGGTGTAGGTCCTGCAGTGGATGCCTTCACAAGTCTACTCGTTGAAGGTGTAGACTGGCTTGTAGCGGCAGGGTTACTTCCGTTAACAAGTATTCTGATCGAACCTGCGAAGATTCTTTTCTTAAATAATGCCATCAACCACGGTGTCTTGTCACCAATCGGGTTGGAGCAAGTTCAACAGGGTGGAAAGTCGATTCTATTCCTATTAGAAGCAAATCCGGGACCAGGTCTTGGAGTATTATTAGCATTTATGTTGTTCGGTAGAGGGACAGCGAAACAATCAGCTCCAGGGGCAGCGATCATTCATTTCCTTGGTGGGATTCATGAAATCTACTTCCCATACGTGCTAATGAAACCGATGCTGTTCATTTCCGTCATCCTTGGTGGAATGAGTGGAGTCTTCACCCTAGTATTATTAGGTGGAGGATTAGTATCACCGGCATCACCTGGTAGTATCATTGCAATTACAGCCGTTACCCCTCCGGAAGGAATGGCGTACCTGGCAAACTTTGCAGCAGTTCTTGTGGCAACAATCGTATCCTTCGTCGTGTCTGCCATCGTATTGAAATCAAGCAAGACAGCAGATGAAGATATCGAAGGCGCAACGAAGAAAATGCAAGAAATGAAAGGCAAGAAAAGTTCAGTTGCCGGCCATGTGAGTGGGCAGGGAACAATGCCTGATGAAGTGAACAAAATCGTCTTTGCCTGTGATGCAGGTATGGGCTCAAGTGCAATGGGGGCTTCTCTCCTCCGTAAGAAAGTGAAGGCGGCAAACTTGGATGTGAGTGTAACGAATACATCCATCAGTAACCTTCCATCAGATGCCCAAGTTGTCATCACACAGGAAGAGCTGACGCCCCGTGCGAAGAATAAGCTTCCGAATGTGTACCATATTTCCGTGGATAACTTCCTATCCAGTCCTGAATACGATAAGCTGATTGCGAGTCTTCAAGACGGGATTACAGGCGAGCAGGCAGAGACAGTCGAAGAAGCAGAAGAAGAAGCGGTAAACGCTGAACCAAATGCAGATCAAGATGACGATCTATTACTAGAAGAGAACATCTTCATGAATCAGGAATTTGCCACAAAAGAAGAGGCAATCCGATTCGCAGGAGAAGCACTCGTCAAAGCAGGATATGTGGAAGAAAGCTATGTGGATGCTATGATTGACAGAGAAGGAATTACTTCTACGTATATGGGTAACAACGTAGCCATTCCACACGGTACGGAAGATGCGAAGAAAGCCGTCATCAAATCCGGCTTTACGGTCGTTCAAGTACCAAATGGCGTTGACTTCAACGGTGAGAAGGCGAAGATGATCTTCGGTATCGCCGGTAAGGACGGGACACATCTGGAAATCCTTTCAGGTATCGCCGTTGTCTGCTCCGAGCAGGAAAACGTCGACCAGATGGTTCAGGCCAAGTCAGCCAAAGAACTGAAAGACATCATTAACAGCAACTAGACATCATTCAGAAAGGCGGGTTTTCCTGCCTTTCTGTTCTCATTTGTATTGATAAAAGCTAATTCAGGGAAACGAGTGGAAAGAATGTTTATTACATCAAGGGAAAAATCCATCATTGAATTGATTGTAAAAACATCGGGGAAACATACCGTTTACTCTCTTTCTGCGTTTTTGAATGTTAGCGGAAGAACCATTCAGCGAAACCTCAAATCAATCGAAAGCATTTTAACGGAATACCATTTAGAACTAAAGCGGACAGCTAATGAAGGACTTTTTATCGATGGGAAGAACGAACATGTTTATCGCCTGATTCAACATCTTGCGGAAGTGAATCCCACCGATGAAACCCCTGAAGAACGGAAGCTGAATTTGCTGATCATCCTTCTTCATGAAGGACCTTCTTTTAAAAAACAGGTTCTTGCCAATCAACTGGGAATCAGCGTGACCACGCTCACTTCCTATTTGGATGAGCTGGCGGATTGGTTGAGTAAATTCGGCATCACTCTTACAAGGAAGAGGGGAGTGGGGGTTGAGCTTGTAGCTGATGAGTCGGATAAGCGTCATGCCCTGGCAAGCTTCTTTCTTGTGAATTTTTATGAAGATATTATCGAAACCTTGTATGGCATGCAAAAGGGGAAAATGCTTGACGAACTGGTACTTGGATATTTCAAGCCTGATTATTTAGTGACCGCCGATCAGGTGGCAAGTCACTATTTGGCGCAGGAACAAATCACCTTAACAGACAGTGATTATATCGGTTTGATCGTACATGTCTGCCTGACAATCCAGCGAACGGAAAAGGGCTACGAGCTCCAGGAGAATGAACCAATCGAAGCTGAGGATTCGAATGAGCACCAGCTGATGGATGCGATATGCAGGGAATTGGAACAAAGGCTGTCCGCACAATTGACCAGTCGGGATCGACAATTTTTGATGGTCATTTTAAAAGGGTCCAAGGTGCAGGATCCCGATGTCGTCTATTATGACAGCATCCTCCTCGGGCATCTCATCAAGAATGTCATAAAGGACGTATCGGCGGATCTCCATGTGGAATCTGTCTGATGACTTTTCCCTGTTTCAAGGGCTGCTTGCCCATATGGGACCGTCCATCTTCCGGCTGCAGCAGGAATTAGAGCTCTTCAATCCATTAACGGATGAAATCAAGAAGAAGTATCCGGTGTTATTTTTAGCGGTGAAAAAAAGTCTTGAAACAGAATTTAAGGATATCTCTTTTCCCGATGATGAAGTGGCCTTCATCGTTCTTCACTTCGGATCGGCCATGCTGATGAATGAAGAAAAGGTTAATATCCATGCCGTGGTCGTCTGTCCGACAGGGATCGGTACTTCGAAGATGCTCGCAAGCCGCATCCAGCGGGAACTGACCATGATCAATAAAGTGGAGATCCTGTCGATTAAGGATTTCCAAACAGCGAATCTCATTGACTATGATATCGTGATTTCCACGGTCAGGCTTCCTTTCACGGAAGTGGAGTATATTCTGGTAAGCCCGCTGCTGAGCGAAAAGGATATTGGATTCATTCAAAGCTATCTCCAGAATAATGTGGAAAAGCTGACGAGAAAGAAATATTTAAAGCCCGCACAACGATCGATCGGTAGTAGCGGGACCGAAGTCAGAACACTTCTCCAGGAAATCAAAGAGGTTCACTCGAGTATGGAAGCCATCCTCACCAATTTCCGCGTGTACCGCAAAGGGTCTGCAGGCGGCCGTCTACGGATTCTGAATGAGATGATGGAAGAAGCGGAACGGGACGAACTTCTTGAGCAGCCGAATGTGGTTATGCACCAGCTGATGGAAAGGGAGAAAAAGGGCGGACTCGGGATTCCAAACACGAATATGGGTCTCTTCCATTGCCGGGATGATAACGTGAAGAAGCTGATTTTCCAGGTTGCCCATTTAGATGAGCCGTGCAGGATCAAGGGAATGGACGGAGTGGAAATGGAGATGAAAAGTCTCCTCCTCATGCTTGCCCCTGAAGAGTTGAGCAGGAGGGAACAGGAAATCCTAAGCTTGATCAGTACAAGTTTAATCGAAGATCATATAAGCATGATGATTTATTCGTCTACGAACGAAGCGATCATCCTGAAGAAATTAGAAGATCTATTTATGGACTACTTACAAACTAATTTGATAAAGGAATGATGACGATGAAACAAACCGTACATTTTGGAGCAGGTAATATAGGCAGAGGATTTATCGGAGCATTGTTTTCCCAATCAGGATATCATGTGACCTTTGTGGACATAGCGGAGCAGGTCATCAACAAGCTGAATGAAGAAGGACGCTATCAGGTGAAGCTTGCGACGGAAACGATGGAAATGGAAACGATCGAGAATGTTTCAGGACTTAATAATCTTCATCAGGAAGAGGAAGTCATCGAGACGATTGTCGGTTCCACGTATCTGACAACGGCGATTGGACCGAATATTCTTCCGAGAATTGCACCCCTGATTTCAAAAGGGATTGCGAAACGTGTAGCATCTTCAGACGAGCCATTATATGTCATTGCATGTGAAAATCAAATCGGGGCAACAGATATTTTGAAAAAACATATTTTAGAAAATCTTGATGAAGATACGGTTGCAAAACTTGAAGGAAAAGTATTCTTCTTTAATTCAGCGGTAGACCGCATTGTTCCAATGCAGGATCAAGGTTCATTGGACGTTCTGGTTGAACCGTACTACGAGTGGGTGGTCGAAACGACGGAAACGATTCCTCCTGTTGAAGGGATGACAATTGTGGAAGATCTTGCGCCATTCATCGAGCGTAAGCTGTTCACGGTCAACACTGGACACGCGGTCATTGCGTATCTGGGTTACCTTCAAGGGAAATCCACCATCGACCAAACATTGGCGGATGAGGCCATTGCCCAGCAAGTAAAGGAAACATTGAAAGAAACCGGTGCCTATCTTGTGAAGCAATATGGGCTGGACGAAAAAGAGCATCTTTCTTATATTGATAAAAACATTGAGCGCTTCAAAAATGCTTACCTGAACGATGATGTCACCCGTGTAGGGCGTGCGCCGATCCGCAAACTTGGTCCGGACGACCGCTTGATCCGTCCGACAACCGAGGCTCAAAAAGCAGGTCTCTCTTATTCATATCTTGCCAAAGCGATTGCTGCTGCACTCTTATTCGATAATTCTCGGGATGAACAAGCAATGGAAATCCAAGGCATGATCAAAGAGCACGGTCCAGCTCATGTGCTGAAAGAAGTGAGTGGATTGGATGCGAATAGTGAGATTGTGAAGGAAGTATTGGTTCAGTATGAAGGATTGAAGAAATAGTATATTGGATGGGCTGTCGAGGATTGGATTCGGCAGCCTGTTTTTTTGTGGATGACGCATAAATGAATTGAATCGACTTATGCAATTTAAGAAACTGACGCATAATTTTGGAATTTGACGCATAAATCCTGAAACTGACGCATAAATCCAAATTTCGACGCATAAAATCTGAAATTGACGCATAAATCTCAAATGCAACGCATAAACCTAACCCTTGTCTTTTCTGTGACGCCATACAACCACGTGAACTCTACACTCCTCCACATTCCCTTCATTTTCATCATCAAAAAGAAAAAATAAAGATAGAATTCCCTCCATTCCAGGTGTAAAATATATGAAAATACACACGCAGGAGGAAACAACCAACCAAATAAATACCACCGTTATGCCTATTGTTGCAATCGTTTTTCCAGATTGGAAGAGTAATTGAATGCTTCCACCAACGAAAGAATTCAGAATGTTAAAAATACGATTAGAGGTTGATGAAAGTTGGCAATGGATACTAATGAAATAGCTGTAAAGGAACAAACGATCTTTCACCATACGGGGAATAAAATCATGACGGAAGATAGGGAAATACAGATCATCGCGAAGGTGGAAGAGCCACTGATCGTCGTTCTTGGGAATGTATTGAGCCATGAAGAGTGTGATGAACTTATTCAATTGTCAAAGGACCGGATCGAACGCTCGAAAATCGGGAACACCCGCACAGTGGATGAGCTTAGAACGAGCAGTTCTATGTTCCTTGAGGAGAATGAACATGACGTCGTGACTCGCATCGAAAAGCGAATCTCTCAGATTATGAATATACCGGTCGAGCATGGGGAAGGTATTCAAATTCTTAACTATAAACCTGGGCAGGAGTATAAGGCCCATTTTGATTTCTTCTCTGCATCGGCACGACCGGTGAAAAATCCGAGAATCAGCACCCTCGTCATGTATTTGAATGATGTGGAAGAAGGCGGGGAAACGTACTTCCCGAAACTGAATTTCTCTGTCTCTCCTCAGAAAGGGATGGCCGTCTATTTCGAATATTTCTATGATAACCAGGATTTGAACGACTTGACGCTACATGGTGGGGCGCCGGTTGTCATCGGGGATAAATGGGCTGCTACCCAGTGGATGAGAAGGAAAGTTTTTAAATGAAATTGGCAAAGGAGGGTCATGGATGCTCCTCCTTTTTTTGCGAATCTCAACCCCTCGGCAATATGATTCAATGACTACTCGTTGATTGTCCCATTCAGGGCGTTGAGCTTGAATGACGCTCCAATTAAAATCAAACCGTTCGAAAGGAATATAAATAGTTTATATTTTATAGAGATTCATGCAAAGCAATTGACAATATTTTTAATAGAATGGTATAGTAATTCAAACAAAATAATAAATCACTCTCTGATAATAGAGGCGCGAGTATGATGAGTATCTTCTTTGAGAATATTGGATTCCGGGATGAGAAGAGAAAGGCAGATCGCCGAAGCAGAAAATAGCCAATTCTATTTTTTGTTGGGTCAGCATTGAAGAAATGTTGGACTGTCACAATGATAAAGTTGTGGAGCACTATTGAAGAGATGTTAATACATAATCTTCATCACGTCTCCGTATACTGATGATAAACCGTATGAGCATCGCTTCATACGGTTTTTTGTGTTTTTTCCAGAGAGATAAAGGAGATTAAGGGATATGAGTACAGTTGATGTGAATGTTAGTGGAAATCTTGAAATCGGAGGCATGAGCACGGGTGATTTGGTAGAAACCTATGGGACTCCTTTAATGGTCTATGATGAAGGGATGATCCGTAAGAATGCCCGGTTGTTCAAGGATGCATTCAACGAAAGTGGTTTGAAATACCAGGTTGCATATGCAAGTAAAGCGTTTCTTTGTAAAGAGATGGTGCGCTTGGCAGAACAAGAACATCTATCCCTGGATGTGGTCTCCGGCGGGGAATTGTATACGGCCCTTGAGGCAGGATTTCCAGCAGAGCGTATTCATTTCCACGGGAACAACAAGTCGGAAGGGGAGCTTCTCATGGCCCTTGAAGCTGAGATTGGCTGCTTTGTTGTCGATAGTTTCCTGGAACTCGAACTATTGCATGACCTTGCCAAAGAACGTGAGCAACAGGTGCAGATCCTTCTAAGAGTCACACCGGGTGTCGAAGCCCATACCCATGAATACATTACGACGGGACAAGAAGATTCGAAGTTCGGGTTCAGCATATCGAACGGACAGGCGGAGACGGCGATTCAATTGGCAATTCGTAAGCCATACTTCTCCTTACTCGGCCTGCATTCCCATATCGGTTCCCAGATTTTTGAACGGGAAGGATTTGATCAGGCGATTCATGTACTGGCAGACTTCCTTCAAAAAATCCGCATCGAGTATAACGAGACGATGCCCGTTCTGAATATTGGTGGAGGGTTCGGTGTCAGGTATACAGAAGAAGATCAGCCTCTGCCGATTCCTACGTATGTGAAGGGGATTACGGATAGTGTAAAAACGTATTTCGCCAAGCATGAATATCCATTACCAGAAGTATGGGTGGAGCCGGGACGAAGCATGGTGGCAGAAGCTGGAACCACTTTATATAAAGTGGGATCGAAGAAAATCATTCCTGATGTGCGCACGTATGTCGCGATTGATGGAGGGATGACAGACAATATTCGCCCTGCCCTGTATCAGGCGAAATACCATGCGGTACTTGCCAACCGTCCGAATGAGGAGTGTACGGAGCTCGTGAGCATTGCCGGGAAGTGCTGTGAATCCGGTGACATGCTGATCTGGGATCTGATGTTGCCACCGACGAATTACGGTGATATTTTAGCTGTGTTCAGTACAGGGGCATACGGATATTCAATGGCGAGTAACTATAACCGGATTCCAAGACCGGAAGTGGTGTTTGTGAAAGACGGGAAAGCTCGGGTTGTGATTGAGCGTGAGACGTATGCGGATCTCGTTCGGAAAGATCGATAAACAACATAAAGATTATCTGTTTGAAAAAGCTGATCCTGGAATCCGGGATCAGCTTTTTTCTTATATTACATATAACTACCGGTTATATCCCCATTCCTCCTATGTATTATCCATGAAAGACTTCAACCCTTATACTTTCATATATCGAAACCTTGTTTCAAGGATTTCAGAATACCTTGATCAAGCGCAAATAAATACATTTCTCTTTTTAATGGAGTATGTTGAAGAGGGATAAATACCACTCCTTTGTAATCCACTTTCTTCACCATGATGGATGGGAGATAGGAGATCCCAAGGTTCTGTGCGACGTATCCAATGAGTGCATGGTAGGGAAGTTCTTTGATGTCAGGAGGTGGAAGTGTAAATGGGTTCCATATTCCTAATCATCAGTTTGCTCTTTGCTGTAGCTGGGAATACTTCGGTTAAATTATCGAAGGGATTTCATAAACGTATACCCAGTATAGGTTCATTTCTTTTTTATGGCATTTGTTTGTATTTCTTGACTCTTAGCGTTCAATTCATGGATGTCAGTATTGCCTATGCCATCTGGTCTGGCGTGACTATTGCGTCAACCACCATGTTTGGGGTCCTATTTTTCAATGAATCATGTAATAAAAGAAAAGTGATATCTGTTATTTTGGTCATCGCTGGAGTGTTGATTTTGAAGATACAGGGTTAGATTGCAATGTATGATGACGCATATTCCTGTTCAAAATGGCCATCATTCTATGAATCCTAGAAAGAGTTAAGGTTCTTTATTATTTTCAACTGTATAATGGGATTTTATGTTAATGTGAAAATGAGGAACTAAATTATAAGGTAAGGGGGATCCACCTTGGACACAATTAAAAATATATTCCTGGACCTCACATCCATGATCAAAGGATTCGCCTACGGATTCTTTATGGTAGGACTGTTCATCTTGATTGCCGGCGGCTTACTTTACGGTGTTCTGTTCCTCCGTAATCTTTTAGTATAGGTGTGTGAATAATGTTGGAAAAGGAGAATAGCCCATTAAACAACGTATTTTTTTTACAGATATGGATCGGAACGCTTATTCACAAAAGAATGGGAAGCGGTATAATGGGGAAAATAAGCTATTTCATCCTCTATTTGATCTTAACGATCGTTCTTTTCTTCATTTCGGATGGAATTGATACATGGTTCGTGAATCAGGCGTTTTCGTACTTTAATACATATCTTTTGTTAGGGATGATGTATGTGTTCTTCATCTCTTGGCGGAAGAAAACGGGGTGAACTCAGGATGGAATTAATTACGGGCAAAGTCATCATCATTTCACTGTTTCTATTAGTCGTAACGGTGATAGAAACATTAGCGTATTCAACGAGAATCTCAGGTGCCAGGGTGAAATTAATTGCAACGGCCCTGTCGCTGTTCAGTACAATGGTCATTGTGGCGAGATTCTCGACGATGTTTCAACAGCCTCTTACGGCAAAGCTGATTGCACAGGCACCCGTAGTGAATCGCTTAACGTTTATAGAGGAGCAGTACCGTATCCTGATTGCTGTTACATCCATTGGAGTGCTCATTGGAATTCTGCTCTTCCCTACCTTTATCAACATCTTCTCGAGAGCCATTGTTCAACTGTCGAATGAAAGAGGTTCGGTTGTCTCTTTAGTAAGAAAGAATTTCAACCTGGACGGTGCCAAGAAGATAGTGAAGTGTATAAGACTTCCGAGAATCTCGTATCTAAAAGGGATTCCACTTAGCGCCATTCCAAAGCGTCTGTTTGTAATCAATGTGGTAATCTCAGCGGTTTTTACAGTAGGCGTGCTTTCTTCCATCTATGCTTCCATGATTGTCCCAAAGGGTTATTCGCAGGCGGCCCTAATGTCTTCAGGAATCGTTAACGGAATCGCCACGATTCTATTAACACTATTCATTGATCCGAAAGCGTCTGTATTGGCTGACCGTGTGGTGAAAAAGGAAAGTAGCTACCTTTACTTGAAGAGTTACTCCATGACCATGCTGAGTTCAAAGTTTGTCGGTACTTTATTGGCGCAGGTGATCTTTATACCGGCGGCATATTATATTGCCTGGTTTGCTAAATGGATCTGATGCTTAAGAAATCGAGTCAAAATGTTTGCCGATGAAGTCGAAATATGAGTTGATTCCTACATTATATTTAGAAGAGAGGTGACCATAGTGAATCCAGAAATCATCCAATTAGAAGAGAAAAAACTGATCGGGAAATCGAGAATCATGTCTTTAGCAGGAGACACCACGAAAGAACTCTGGCAAAGCTTCATGCCTCACCGGAAGGCAATCCCTCATCGTGTAGATGAAAAGCTATATAATATGAAGATTTTTGAATCTGGTTTCGATGTGAAGCGATTGATCGCCTCCACTCCGTTTCAAAAATGGGCAGCAGTAGAGGTCGGATCCTTTGAAAGGGAAAGAGAAGACTTTGAGTCCCACACCATAAAGGGTGGACTGTATGTTATGTTCCTCCATCAAGGTCCCGCCAGCCGTTTCCACGAAACGCTCGAGTACATACACATGGAATGGATGCCGTCCTCAGACTACCAACTAGACGACCGCGAGCACTTCGAACGCTTCGACGAACACTACAACCCCGCAGATCCCAACGCAGTCGAAGAGGTATGGATTCCCATAAAAAGAGGGACGGACCTATGATTTTTAGGCAAAACCCAATAGGGACGGACCTTCATTTGTCAAAATGAAGGTCCGTCCCTCTATAATTGATTCAGCTGCTTTCCGATATTGTTGAAGTAGTTGATCATGAAGGGGTGGAACTGGTTGGCGGTTTTGGTGAAGTGTCTTCGTTTGGACCAGCCGAGTCCGATGGTACGCTGGCAGGTTGGTTTTTTGATCCGGATCTTATGTGGGAATGGAGTCCGTCGATTCATCCACGAGATGGCAGGGATGAAGGCTATGCCGAGTCCCTGTCTCACCAGATCTCCTATAACGCCGGGTTCGTCTCCTTCAAAGGAAATCACAGGTGAGAATCCTGCCCGCAGGCAAAATTCATCTGTCAGGTTTCGCAGTCCGTATCCTGTATTCATGCTGATGAACGGTTCATCCTTCACTTCGATGAGATCAATTTCGTCCTTATCCTCTAACCAATGTCCCGGCGGAACGATCAGGAAGATTTCCTCTGTCATCAACGGCTCCCATACAATTTCCTCATCATCATCTAAAGGAATGGAAGAGATGCAGAAATCGACTTCTCCATTCTTTAGTTGCTCCTTCATTTCAGACATGGAGTGAACGAATTGCTGAAATCGGACGTGGGGGTTTTCTTTCAAGAACGACCCGACCAGATCCGGAAGAACCCTGGGAATCGTGACGGCCATGCGGATGGTGTGTTCCTCCAAATTCATTGCCTCCAGAATCTCTCTTTTCCCCTCCTTGATTTCCATGAATACACGTTCCACCCGATTTAGAAACAGTTCCCCGAACCGATTCAATTTAATTTGACGGTGTTGTCGTTCAAATAATGGCACCCCAAGATCCTGTTCCAACCGGGAAATCGTTTTACTCAGGGAGGGCTGGGCGATCCTTAGTTCCTCCGCAGCCTTGGTCATATGTTCTAAACGGGCAACGGTCTGAAAGTAGTGCAGTTGCTGTAATTCCATGAGATAACATCCTTCCATAGACTAAAAGCTATATATGTATAACTAATTATGTATTATACATTATCATTTTATCCACGTATGATAAATGGATGTAAATGAGTATAAAAAGGAGTTTGTTATGAAAGGATTCGCATTAATATTTCAAGATTTAAAGGCAATGTTAAGCCATAAGCACAGAAGGATCGCCCTCGGCTTTCTTCTTTTAGTTCCGTTAATCTATTCGGGATTATTCCTGTCAGGATACTGGAATCCATACGGCAAGCTTGATCTGTTACCCGTTGCCGTCGTCAATGAGGACAAGGGGGCCTCAATGGAGGATGAACCGATCCAGGCGGGCAAGGATTTTGTGGATGAGCTGAAAAAATCAGAAGATCTGAATTTTAAGTTCGTTTCCTCATCCAAAGCTGAAGAGGGTCTTAAAGAAGGTACGTACTATATGGTCGTAACCATTCCAAAAGACTTTTCGGAAAAGGTGAGCACCTTAATGGATGAACATCCCCAGCCCGCCGAACTTCTGTATAAAGACAACCCTGGGAAAAACTTCGTAGCCTCTCAAATCAGTTCGAGTGCTACAGAAAAAATGAAAAGCAAGCTGTCTGATACCATTTCCAAATCCTATGCGGACGGAGTCTTTTCCAAGTTTGAAGAAGTGGCGAAGGGATTAACGAAAGCGAGTGACGGAGCGAGTAGGTTGCATAATGGAATTGCAGATGAAAAGGCAGGAATGAATTCTCTTGCAGCCGGGATCAACGGACTCGGAAAAGGTTCCGACCAGCTAGAAGCCGGTAGTGAAAAACTGTCAATCGGTGCAGAATCCCTAGAGAGTGGTCTCCAGCATTTACATTCAAGTTCAGTCCAATTAGCAGGTGGAATGAAGAGCCTGTCACAAGCAGGTGAGAAAATGAATGGAGGCTCCAAGCAGCTGGA
Source organism: uncultured Bacillaceae bacterium (assembly GCA_963787015.1). Lineage (GTDB taxonomy): Bacteria > Bacillota > Bacilli > Bacillales > Bacillaceae_B > Rossellomorea. The sequence continues at coordinate 139,295 of CAWBBM010000013.1, read as the reverse complement.
GAATCAAACCAAACAGCTCGCTGGTGCACAAAGTCAGCTCAAACAACAACAATTGGAAGTAAGAGGTAATGCTGAAGAGCTGGAAAGACAGCTTCAAGCCTATCAGGAATCACATCCAGAATCGAAAGATGACCCGGCATTTGCTCGTATTCAAGCACAATCCAAAAAACTATCAGCATCCACATCGGAGCTTGAGAACGGGCAATCGAAACTTCATCAGCAAACAGAACAGCTTGCAGGTGGACAGAGTCAGCTGCATGCAGGGTTCTCCCAGCTTACAGACAAACTGAACCTGGCATCCGACGGAGCTTCTGAATTAGCGTCCGGTTCGTCAACGCTCTCTTCAGGGTTTGCCGACTGGAACAAGGGATTCACTACCCTGACTTCCGGAATCGACCGCTTATCGATCGGGAGTGACAAGCTTTCATCAGGAGTCAATACTTTAAGTCAGGGAATGACAGATCTTGAATCAGGTTCAGGTGAATTATCGGCAAAGCTCACCGATGCAGCAGAAAAAACATCAGCTGTTCATTCAACGGATGAGTTATCCTCCATGTTCTCAGATCCCGTACATCTCGTGAAATCCAATGTATCCAAGGTACCGAACTATGGAACCGGGATTGCCCCTTATTTCTTATCATTGGCATTATATGTCGGGGGGATCATGGCGGCGAATATTTTGCCCCTTGGCAGACGCAATGATCTTCGAGTGAATGGTACGACTCATTTCATCAATAAATTGGGATTGGTATTTGCCATCGGATCCATTCAGGCACTCATCGTCGACGCGGTCCTTCTCTTTGGATTCCATTTAGAAGTCGTGAATATACCGTTGTTTATTCTATCGAGTGTCATCGTTTCTTTCACATTTATGACCTTTATCTTTATGCTGATCACCGTATTCGGATTCGTCGGGAAGTTTCTGGCCGTCACCTTCCTCGTCCTGCAGCTGGCAACATGCGGAGGGACGTTCCCTCGAGACTTGAATACGCCGATTTTGCGCATCATCGGGGAGAACTTACCAATGGCTCACTCGTTAAGCAGCTTCCAGGAAGTCATTACATTAGGTGACTTCACTCAGCTGACGCACCAGCTGTGGATCCTGTTTGCTTACTTGGCCGTGGCTGGCGGAATCGCCTGGTTTACCTCTCATGTGCAGCATTCGAAAACGGTTGAAGTAGTAAAATGATGATAAAAATGCCTGTCTCCCTTTTGAATGGGGGACAGGCATTTTTTTATGATAGTGCGTCGTCCACATACTTCTTCGTCACAGCTTGGTAAAACCCGGCCTGAACCGTCAGCACCGATACGATCATGACATTCAGGACTTTGCTTAGATTCTCTTCGATGATTCCGTCGAAGGTTGAAAGCATGGCCCGGCACTCTTCCTTGATGAATCCGTCAATAAGCTCGTTGACGGAACTGTCAGCTGTCTTTATCGAGGGGAGGGATTGATGATGAATCTGATCAAAGACCGATGCATAGGCAAAATAAAGATCAGTGGGATTGACGATATCATCGGTACGGTCTTCAATATTGTTGAATACCAAGGTCAGGATTTTCCTGATGGATTCGAAATCCAAAGTGGCTTTGAGGTCTTCCACGATAAACAGCATAGCAGCTTGTTCGACGGTGTATTTTTTACCGAGCTGAGGGGATCCGATCAATCCTCTCACATCCCGCTTCACCCAGTTCTGGACGGTGCTTTGGGGAAAGTTGGTGAATTCAATCAGGTTTCCAAGGGAGACGATCTCATTGAGGGAAAAGCCGATTTCACCCTTAGACGGTTTGAGTATTTTTTTAAGAATGAGAGGCAGTTCGTCTTCTTTATGTAAATCCGTCCATGCATCCTGGAGTATATGGAATGGAGTCCTGCTGGTGCCGTTCAGTGAGAGCAGCAGGTCGGCCATATTCTTTCGTGTCAGATTAAACGTTTTCATCGTGAATACCCCGTCTCTTTTGCAAATATCTTCTTCTATACTACTGGTTCGACAGGGGCACGTCAATTTCACCTTTGACTTGTATTTTACCAAAAAAAGATTTATAATAGGTTCAGATACAGGTTCATATGAACTTGAAATAGGAGTGGAGAGCCAAGATGGGAAAACGTATATTTTATTTCCTTTTAACGAACGTATTAGTATTACTGACGATAAGTATCATTTTTTCAATCACAGGAGCCGGGAATTACATCACTGCTTCAGGTGGCCTTGATTTAGGGGCACTATTGATCTTCAGTGCAATCATCGGTTTCTCCGGATCGTTCATTTCACTCGCCATGTCACGCTGGATGGCGAAGAAGATGATGGGTGTCCGAGTGGTGGATCCGAATGGAGCGTTGTCTTCTGAGGAGCAAACCGTTGTCGAGAAGGTTCATCGCTTATCAAGAGCGGCAGGTCTCGCACATATGCCTGAAGTGGGGATCTATCAATCTCCTGAAGTGAATGCCTTCGCGACGGGTCCTTCGAAGAAGCGGTCACTCGTAGCCGTTTCAACTGGACTGCTTCGTGAAATGGATGATGATGCGGTTGAAGGCGTCATTGCCCATGAGATTGCCCACGTAGCGAATGGAGATATGGTGACAATGACCCTGCTGCAAGGTGTGGTCAATACATTCGTTGTCTTCCTGGCAAGAATCGCCGCTTGGATTGCTTCTCGTTTCGCAAGGGAAGAGATGGCACCCATCGTACATTTCATTGCTGTGATCGTATTCCAGATCGTCTTCTCGATCCTAGGAAGTCTTGTTGTCTTTGCTTATTCACGCCATCGTGAGTATCACGCTGACCGTGGGGGAGCGGATCTTGCCGGTAAGGATAAAATGGTCCATGCCCTTCAAATGCTGAAAGCTTACTCAAGCCGCATGAAGGGTGAAGATGACACAGCCATTTCTACATTGAAAATCAATGGAAAAAGAAAATCGGCGATGTTTTCGACTCACCCTGACTTGGATGATCGAATTAGTCGTTTGATAGCGAAATAAAAGAGTGAAAAAGGTGCCTGACTCCGGGATGGGGGTCAGGCACCTTTTTGTTTAGGTATACGTTTTGTTACCTGTTAATTCCGAACTGTAAAGTCATCGATATTCAAACGTTCTCCACTTGTACCTGAAACGGTTACTCGAAAACGAACAGGAGAACTGACATTGACAGGTATCGCTTCTTCTTTAAGTGTACTCGTACTTGATGTGAAAGAAGTAACATCTGTCCATGTAGATCCCTGGTTTGTTGATTTCTGTAATTTCCAAGTCGCTCCGGCATCACTTCCAAAATTGGCGTGAGACAATACGACTTCTTTGGCAGAAGCTGCATCAAAGTTCATGGTAATCGATCCAGCCGATTTAATCCTCGCTGATTGCGTGCCGTATTTCTTATCATTCGAAAGGTTGCCGAGCAGGGAATTCGTAAACGTCCAAGTCCCTTCAGAAGTGGTGATGTCACCGGTTGTGTAGCTTCCCTTTGCTGCTGATTCAAAATCTTCACTCACAAGTGGGGCTGAAGAAATAGAACCATTATGACTTCCTAAGTAACTGAAGGTGTTGCTTGCATATGAGTTCCATTGATTTGATGAATAAGTAGCAGAACCCTTTGTGACAGATGAGTCCCTCACTAAAGTGACATCTTGTCCGTAATTGACACCATTTGTGCCGATAAGGTCAATGGAAGAATTATTATGTTTTAAAGTGACTGAGTCATCCCCGTTAAACGAAATGGCTGTATCTTGTGCATCCGCAACAGCTAATACAGATGAGTCTGCATTCGGGTTGGCAATGACGAATACATCCCCACTTGCAAGAGTTCCGGATAATGGGATAGCGCCTGAAAGGTTTGATAGTTCAATTGAATATTGGGATAAATCAATAGCTGAAGACGAACCATTGAAAATTTCCAGTGCTTTGTTGTATCCGGATCCTTCCACGTATTCAGAGATGAAGACATTCTCCTCTGAGGTCGTACCGCCTTCACCTGTGGAGCCTCCGGTTACGCCATACGATCCTGCTTTAAAGGTATTCGGGTCATACCATTTGTAGCCAGGGTCTGGTGATGCCCAAGGTTCAGCCTGTGGTTCAGTGGAAGACTGGGGATCTTCCATTGTTAATAGAGAAGTGGGCTGGTCCAGTTGAAGTCCGTTCACCTGAGTTAAGTCTGAATAATTTTCCTGTGTAGAAAGCCAATTGATCATATTGACGAGCAGCGTTGAGTCGTTTTGTTCTGTAAATCCATCATAGGTGGTCTTTGATTGGCCCGTTTCTTCTCTTACATATTTTGAAGTAGAATCTTCTACTGGAGAAGAGTCTCCGATAAACGCCGCTTTTCCCAGTCCTACTTTTGAAACTGCCACAAATGGACCTTCTGCTTTGCCGCCACCATTATAAATTCCCTGGTCAACTGCGTAAGACCATTTTGCGGACGTTTGAGGAAGGTACACAATCCCTTTTGCTTTAGCTGGATCGGTAACCGCAAGTGTCGAGCCTGCATGCATAGCCACGGTTGATACTCCGTTTGTAATCCCGAAGGCTTGTGATGGAGTAACGATGTCATTGGCGGTCACATTCCCGATCGCATTATAGCGAAACCGTACACCGAAGTTGGAAGACAACCAATCAGAGCTATTCACATTTTGCATCGCATCGGAAGAGGCTTCTTCCGTGCTCATCCCTTTAGTAGGATTAGACCAAGCTCCTCTTCGATATCCATTAAAGACTTCTGAAGCATCAAAGCGGTTTTTATTTCGGTCTGCATTGTAGTGATCGGCAATGAAGAAAATGCTCCCGCCGTTTTGAACATATTGAAGCATGGCTGCCTGTTCTGAAGCTTTGTAAGGGATATTTGCCTCTCCTATGACAAATACATCATATGTACTTAAATCTTCAAGAGTGATCGGCGTACCCTTCCGTAACTCTTTCACATAATGGCCTTCACCTGCAATCGCATCGGCGAAATCAGAAAACCCCCCATCAATGACCCAATCAGCAGCACCTGCTGTCTGACCATGCGTGTTATCAAATAGGATTTTCTTTCCCGTTTCGGCTCCAATCGGCATAATCACGGGAGCGGGGTCGGATGGACCTTCTGCTTCTGCAGAAAGGAAAGGTGAAGCAAGTACCGATGATGCACCAAGAATCAATACACTTGCCATTGAGAAGAGCTTTGTTTTTCTTTGGTTCATTTTAACAACATCTCCTATTCTTTTAGGTTCTTCTAAACTTTACCAATACTTCATTAATGAAGTGTGAAAAAAGGATGTAATGATTTGCTTCAGATTGAAATATTACATACATTTACTAGAAAAATATAGTTCCTTTGTAGTGAATCTGCTCATTTTATTACTCTGGTTGAGAGAGGATTCTTCTCATCAATTCACATGGTTAACCTGAATTTGTAGGGATATTCATCTGAATAATAGGGATTCCACTTCGTTATAGCTTCTTATTTACATCTCCTTTACATGGTTTGAAAATGGTTCTAAATAACTAAAATCAAACCTTTTTATATAGAAAATGCAGAAAAAATCCCTCTGCAGCACCTTTAAACCTTCTTCTTTACACCAACTTAACATTATTTCAGAATAGTTTTACGTTTGTTTAATCTTCAATTTACTTTGGTTTCTTATGATGGGTGTGTGAAATAAAAGAAAACAAAAATGATTCAAAACGAGGAGGAGACATCCATGAAGAAGAATGCATTGTTGAAGGTATTATCCATTGGAGTGACTTCCGCTTTCCTGATGGCGGGCTGTTCTGGAAATGATAACGCAGAAGGAAGCAAGATTGATACTAGTAATTTATCATTGGATCAAATAGAGAAAAAGGCAAAAGAAGAAGGGGAAGTGAACTCGGTTGGAATGCCTGACTCCTGGGCAAACTGGGGCCAGACTTGGAAGGACATCACTAAAAAATATGAGATCAAGCATACTGATACAGACATGTCGAGTGCTGAAGAACTGGCGAAGTTCGAAACAGGAGATGCAGATGTAGGGGATGTCGGTGTGGCATTCGGACCTCTTGCTGAAGAAAAAGAGTTGACCCTTGCATATAAACCTACCCAATGGGATGAAATACCTGATTGGGCGAAAGATGACGATGGAGACTGGGTCGTTGGATACACCGGGACTCTTGCTTTCATTACAGACAAGAATAATGTTGATAACCCACCTACTTCTTGGAGCGACTTATTGAATGGTGACTACAAGGTTGATGTAGGAGACGTGATGAAAGCCAATCAAGCACAATTTGCCGTACTCGCAGCAGCTTTTGCCAACGGTGGCGATGAGAAAGACATTGAGCCTGGAATTGAATTCTTTGAAAAGCTGGCGAAAGAGAACCGTTTGCAGACAACTGACCCTTCTCTGACGGCTTTGGAAAAAGGGGAAACGGATGTCGCTATTGTGTGGGATTTCAACGCATTAAATTATCGTGACCAAATTGATAAAGATCGCTTTGATGTCGTTATTCCTTCAGATTCATCTGTCGTGTCCGGATATGCGAATGTCATCAATAAGAACGCCAAAGACCCTCACGCAGCGATGCTGACACGTGAATATATCCTTTCCGATGAGGGACAGGCCAATCTTGCCCGTGGATACGCAAGACCGATTCGTGAAGATGTAGAACTTCCTGAAGATGCTAAAGCAAAGCTTCTTCCAGATGCCATGTATAAGAATGCACGACCGGTGGAAGATGCTAAAGCATGGGAAGAGGCGACGAAATCCCTTCCTCAAAAATGGCAGGAGAAGGTGTTAGTTCATGTCAACTAACGATAAGCTGATCTTCATCATGATTGACGGTCTCCGTTTTGATACGGCTGTAAATAACATGGGTTATTTGCATCACCTGGTGGAAAAGGGACAGGCGTCAAGATTCAAGGTGAATTCAGAGGTTCCGAGCGTGTCCCGGCCCCTCTATGAAGTCCTTTTGACTGGCACGCCTCCTTACCTGAACGGGATCACGTCCAATCAAATTGTACGGAAATCCAAAGAAGAGAGCATCTTTCACTTAACAACGAATCAAGGATTGAAAAATGCGACAGCCAGCTATCATTGGGTGAGTGAGCTTTATCATTCTGCACCCTTCAACCCAATGACGGACCGCATAAAGCTTGACGGGAAGGGACCGATTCAGAACGGGATGTTTTACTGGGAGGATCACTATCCCGATACGCATCTTTTTGCCGATGCACAGTATATGAAGTCGACAATAGATCCTGACTTCCTTTATATACACAGCATGAATGTGGATGACGACGGCCACAAGTACACTGCCGATTCAGCCGGTTACAGAAATCGTGTGATCGCGGTAGATGTTCTGCTCGCTTCGATTCTTCCGGAATGGATAGAAGAAGGGTATCAAATCATCATCTCGGCAGACCATGGGATGAACAGCGATGGTCAACATGGTGGAACGACAGAAGCTGACAGGGAAGTCCCGTTATTTGTCATCAGTTCAAAGATGGAGACAGGTATCTTTGACTTTGAAGTGCCTCAACTTCAAATTGCTCCGCTTGTGTGCAAGCTATTAAACATTCATACGTCGGCTGCGATGCAAGAGTTAAAGATTCCAGGGGTGAAGTAAGGTGGAGTCATACCCGGCGAGGTCATAAGGCTCAACTATCATACTTGCATAGTAAGGATAGTGAGCCTTTATGGTTTAGGTCTGTGAAACGATCAATAGTAACAGAGCAAGTGGTTTAAAAGGAGTGGGCGTTCATGAAAAAGAGGAGAACAGGCATCGTTTTTACAATGATTCCTTTACTGGTATTTATTCTATTATTTTTAATCGTTCCGTTATGTTCAATGCTTCTTTCAAGCTTTCATAAAAATGGGGAAGCGTCATTTTCTTTCGATAATTACATGGAAATATTCACAAATCCCTATTACTATAAATCATTTGAAAATAGTATCATCATTTCCCTTTCTTCGACAGTCATTGCGATGATTCTCGCCCTGTTTGCAGCATATGCAATCACCTTTTTTCAAAAAAGGATACAGGACCGGATTCTTGTGTTGGCGAATCTGACTTCCAATTTCGCTGGCATTCCTTTATCTTTCGCTTTTATCGTCTTATTAGGAAATAGTGGAGTGTTTACAATCCTGGCTGAAAAGCTGGATCTCGCACTGTTGAATCATTTTAATTTATATTCTTGGACAGGACTTATCTTAATTTATATATACTTTCAATTGCCATTGGCTGTCATGTTAATGTTTCCGGCATTTCATGGCATCAAGGAGCAATGGAGGGAGTCGGCCTACCTGCTCGGGGCATCACCTCTTACATTCTGGAAGCGGATCGGGATTCCGATCCTGCTGCCGAGCGTGGCAGGTACGTCAAGCATTCTATTTGCCAATTCGATGGGTGCATACGCTTCAGCATATGCCCTGACCGGGAGCACATATAATTTAGCCACAATCAGGATTGGGGCCTTGATATCAGGCGATATTTTTGCGCAACCTGAACTCGGAAGCGCCCTTGCCGTATTGCTTGGGTTAACCCTGATCTTCGCCATGCTGATCAATGAATGGTTGACTAGAAAGGTTAGGAGGGATGTCGGATGAAGAAAAGTCGTTTGTCACTCATCCCACTTGTAACGGTATTTGTCTATTTGATCGTTCCTTTATTGGCTACGTTCCTATATTCGATCTCAACGAAATGGAACAAAACGCTTCTTCCTGAAGGGATTACATTTCAATGGTATACAGCGCTCTTCAGCGACGGAGCTTTTACTTCAGCCATTCTTCGTTCCTTGATTTTGTCAGGAGGAGCCACCGTACTTTCAGCCTTCTTCATGGTTCCTGCGATTTTCGCGATTGTGGTGTATGCACCGAAGCTTGAAAAAGGACTGCAGGCGATTGTGCTCCTCACCTATGCAATGCCTGGAGTCATAATGGCAGTGGGGTTGCTAAGAGCTTATTCGAAAGCCGGTGTACCCATGGTGCTCGTGACGATTGGCGCGTATTTTATCGGGATCATGCCCTATATGTATCAAGGAACACGAAATAGTCTGCGGAACATCCATGCCGTTTCCATGATGGAGGCTGCAGAATTATTGGGGGCTTCGAAGGTGACGGCCTTCATGAAGGTGATCGTACCGAATATTATGACCGGGATTCTTGTTTCTGCATTGCTATCATTCTCGATTCTGTTTGGAGAATTTGTCCTGGCTAATTTATTGATTGGGGGAAGCTTTGAAACGGTGCAAATCTATTTGTATCAGAAACTAAGTAAAAGTGGTCACTTCTCGAGCGCCATTGTCGTGTGTTATTTCTTATTCATTAGTATCCTATCAAGCTTGGTCGTGAAATTTGCCCAGCGGAAAAAGGAGTCGTTCTAACATGAGCTTTATTACATTAAAACAAATTCAAAAATCATTCGAAGGTCAGACGGTCATTCATGATATGAATCTCGAAATTGAAAAAGGGGAACTCGTTACGTTCCTCGGACCAAGCGGCTGTGGGAAAAGTACGTTATTAAGAATCGTTGCAGGATTGACAATGCCGGAAGCGGGTTCCATCCTGATTGACGGCAAAGACGTGACCGATGTATCTCCAAAGGACAGGGGAGTAGGGATGGTATTCCAATCCTATGCTCTGTTCCCGAATATGAATGTATATGAAAATGTTGCCTTCGGATTGAAAATGCAGAAAATAGATAAGAGCGACGTGCAAGAAAAGGTGATGAACATCATCGAACTGGTTGGTTTGACTGGGAAGGAGAGGGCCTACCCTCATGAATTATCCGGTGGACAGCAACAGAGGGTTGCCCTGGCAAGGAGCGTTGTAGTGGAACCGAAAGTTCTTCTTCTGGATGAACCCCTGAGTGCGCTTGATGCCCAGATCCGAAAGAATCTTCAACAACTATTAAGAACGATTCAGCAAAGACTTGGAATCACGATGATACTTGTGACACACGATCAAGAAGAAGCCATGGTAGTGAGTGATAGGATCATTCTATTGAACAAAGGTGAAATGGTTCAAAGCGGACATCCTTACGAGATATACATGAATCCGACAACTGAATTCGCAGCAAGATTCATCGGCCACTATAATGTCTTCCATCCAAATGAGCTTGATGTCTTGATCGGACCGGCCGGTGTTGAAGAAGGAAGGATGTTTGCGGTCCGTCCAGAAGCTTTTCAACTGGCTGAAGCCGAACATTCTTTTCCGATAAGATGTGTAGTCAAGGACATAGCGGTGTTAGGAAGTATTGTCCGTTATACACTGGAGTCGAACTCGGTGACGTTCTCTGCTGACTTGCTTCAGCAAAGAGGTGCCGGATTAGTGCTTCATGATGAAATGACGCTATATCTTCCCAAAGAGGATGTGATTCCACTGACATGAGTGCGTTTGCAGCTGATCGCCATAGATTAATAGAAGAAATACTCCACGATGATGAGAAATTATATGTGGCTCAAATAGCAGAAAAATTAAATGTTACCCCCGAGACCATTCGGAAAGACCTGGCTTTCTTGGAGAAGGAAAAACGTTTGACCCGGGTCCATGGTGGTGCAGTGAAATATATTCCTGTCGTTCAAGAACCATTGTTCCGTCAGAAGATGAATGTTCAGCTGGAGGAAAAACGGACGATTGGTAAGCTTGCTTCCCGGTATGTCCAGGATGGGGACACCATCATGCTGGACGTCGGTTCAACAACCTATCAGCTTGCCCATGCATTGGCCGGGCTTCAGCGAATTACGATTGTGACGAATTCCCTGGCTGCAGCGGAAATTATCAACAAAAGCCTTGAAGCGAAGTTATTTGACGGAAAGCTCGTGATGCTCGGCGGAATGTCAAACCCTGAGCAAAAATCCGTCGCCGGTGCCTTGACGATCCAAATGCTCCGTCACTTTCAATTTGACAAAGTGTTCCTATCCTGTGGGGGGGCCACTATGACAGACGTATTCGACTACGACCTTGAAGAATCAATCATCTCGGAAACTGTAATGAAACAAGCAAGGGAGAAATTCCTTTTAGTCGACTCCTCTAAATTGAATCGCTCTTCTTTTTGCCGGATTTGTTCAACAGATGAAATTGATTATGTCGTATGCGATGCCCCTATGCCGAGGGAATGGCAAAAAAATCAAAGTCGGAAATTCAAAAAATGGATTTCGCCATAAGGAGGAGACCTCATGACTGTCGATTATCATGTACACCTAGAAGAAGGACCATACTCATTTCGGTGGTTGGAACGCACAAGTCGCGCGTTGCAACATTTTCATCCAATTGATGCGGGAGTGCATGACCGGAGCTGGATACACAAGAACCACCATCTCCTGAGTCAGCGATTAGAAAAAGGTCCTTATTCATCCGAATGGCTGGACTTATACTTACAAAAAGCCAAAGAGAGAAACCTGAAGGAAGTTGGAATCGTCGATCACTTATATCGATTCCAAGAAACCAAAGACTATTTTGAAACCCATATGGATATTAGTGACACGGATTTAGGAAGAAAACAGTATAAATGGCTTAAGCAGGTGATGACTGAAAATATGGGAAGCTTTGTCGAGTTCATCGAAAGCCAAAAATCCAAATGGGCGGATCACGGCATCCAGTTGAAGCTCGGCATGGAAGCTGACTATTTTCCCGGCTGCCACCAACAGCTTGGGACATTGCTTTCTCAGTTTAAATGGGATTATGTAATCGGATCGGTTCATTTTGTAGACGGTTGGGGCTTTGATAACCCTGAAGCCATCGATCAATTTCACCAATATGACCTGCAAGTGTTATACAAACGCTTCTTTGGGATTGTCGAGGAAGCCATCCGAAGTGGGTTATTTGATTTTGTAGCCCATCTGGATAACCTGAAAGTCTTCAACATCAGGCCAGATGAAGAGAAGCTTTTGCCTTACTATCAAAAAATCGCACAGGCGTTGGTGGAAACCAATACGGCAACAGAAATAAATGCCGGCTTATTTTACCGCTATCCGATTAAAGAAATGTGTCCAAGTCCCCGTTTTTTGAAGCTACTGACTGACGCCGGCGTGTCCTTCACCACATCATCTGATTCCCATTTCCCAGACGACATTGGCCTTTATGTGAGGGAAAATACGGAACGGTTAAAAAAGCACGGAATTGATCGAGTGGTAACTTTTTAAAGATATCGGAGATGAATACAGTTAAACATCATTTTTTTGATAGGACTCTTAGTTCCTGTCCCCAGTCTCTTAAAACTGTGGGGCAAGGAACCTTTTTTGTTTATGCCCATCTAGCATTTTTCTCTCCCTGCCGTGACCATTTGTCCAAGCAGTGTATATTTTACTAGTAGAAGGGGTGATAGATTAGATGGCAGAAGCTAGTGATATATTAATTGCTTTAGACGATGGTCATGGAATCGGCACAGCTGGTAAACGGACACCTTATATCAAGTCGATTGGCAGGCAGATTCATGAAAATGAGTTCAACGAGAAAGTGACGTTATATTTGAAAGCGGAACTTGAGAGGTGTGGATTCAGGACGCTTCTTACAGCTCCTACAGATGAAGATACACCTCTGAAGGCACGCACGGGTATCGCCAATTCCATGGGTGCACATGCGCTGGTTTCAAATCACTATAATGCGTTCGATGGGAAATTCGATGGTCCTGGAAAGGATTCAGAAGGTCATTCACTTCATATCTACTTTAATGATGTGAATGATAGAAGGCTGGCTGAAACGATTGCGAAATACTTGAGACAGGGTACGAAACAAGTGTACCGAGGCATCATTGAGCAGAATCTTCACATGACGAGGGAGTTCAATGGCCCTGCCGTTCTTGTGGAGAATGGTTTCATGGATAATGAGAGAGAAGCCTTGCTCATGATCAATGAGGATTTCCAGCGGGAAACGGCCAGGGAACAAGCGAGGGGAATCTGTGATTTCTTCAGCGTCCCATATGTGGCTGCAGCAAGTGGAGGGAACATGGTCCTTCTTCCTAAAACAACCAGTAAAGATCTTGCCGGTAAACGGGTGGAGAGTATTTACAAGGGGAGTGAAGGCCTGGATTTTTACAGTCGGCCGACATTTAATGATGCCTTCCGTGCAGGGATTTTGAAGTATCAATATGGTTTTCCCACCATCTTAAGGAAACTGAAGGTAGAATGGGCTAATATGTATGAGGTCAAGAACTCAAGGGGACATGTGTATTATGTCACGGCGGCTCCTCAATTTGTGAAGGTGGAATGGAGCAGACCGGCCTCTTCTAGTGGACAAGTATCCCCATCCACTTCACGGCCATCATCAGGTGGCCCGATAGCGGTAGGGGAGATCAGCATTGTAGGGGTAGCGGATGCTGCCATCATACAGGATCGACCAGATCGTTTGCATTCTAAAGATTTAGGCACAATCGCGAAAGACCGGACCATTGCGATCACCGGATCTGTCCGTGGCAACAATAGCAGTTCAGGATATTGGGAGGTTATTTATAACGGAAAGAGAGCTTATATTACGGGAGAATTTGGCCGGTATAAAGCCTATTAATCTTTTATGGTGTTTTTTAGAGGTCCGTCCCTCGAGTTAGAGGGACGGACCTCCATTTTTTGTTGTAGAGACTTATTTTATGAATGGATTGGAGATATCCACAACCCTCAGTTGCATTCCCCCTCTATTTTTAATAAAGTATAGAGTTAGAGAGCAAGTTGAAGGAGGACTCAGAAAGTGACGAATACTAAACCTGAAACAATGGTTGCAACTATAGAAGAATTAGATCGAAAAGGTTCAGGACAGGCTGTGATCTGGCGTGAGAATGAACTTGGGAATCCAAAGAAATTAAGGTTGACGATACCCCAGACTCTTCCCGGTGAAAAGGTTCGTGTGACGGTTGACCAACCTGACCGAAGAAGAAGAAAAACAGTGCCGGATGAAATTCTGGAAGCCCATCCAGAAAGAACGGCGCCTCCATGCCCACACTTTGAACGATGTGGGGGGTGTGTTTGGCAGCATTGGGACTACGAAGGACAGTTGAAGCAAAAGACAGGTCATGTGCGGCATGCCCTGGATGAGCAAGGTTATGATCCGAACCTGGTCCGGGATACTTTAGGAATGGAAGAGCCTTGGCGCTATCGTAATAAGATGGAATTTACGTTTTCACCGGAAGGAAATCTTGGGCTGCATGAACAAGGGAATTTCCGCAAGATCATTTCACTTGAAACATGCTTGATCGCGAGTGAACAAATGGTAGAAGCCGCAATGGAAGTCGCCGATTGGGTGAAGGACCACCATTTAACCGGGTACAATAAGGACAAGCATGAAGGTTTACTGCGTCACTTAATGGTGCGCCAATCGTTTGCGACAGGTGAATTGATGCTCGCTTTGTTTGCGACGGAAGCACCCGGCGATCATCAAGAAGCCGTGGAAGATTTAATGAATCGGGTAGAGGAGAAATTCCCACATGTGAAGAGCTTGTTATGGCTCGAAAACACAGCGTGGGCGGACCGTACTCAAGCGGAAGAAATTCATCTTCTGGCAGGCCGCGACTTTATCTATGATGAAATGGATGGCTACCGTTTCCGTCTCTGGTTTGATACGTTCTTCCAAACGAATCCGACCCAGGCACAGAAACTCGTGGACTTGGCGATTGAAATGGGACAGCCGAAAGAAACGGAAAGAATGATCGACCTTTTCTGTGGAGTGGGGACATTCTCTCTTCCATTCGCGAGCAGGGTCGGTGAACTTGCCGGTATAGAAATCGTCGAGAGTTCGATTGAATCAGCAAAGAGAAACGCTGATGATAATGGCATTTCGAACACAACATTCCTGGCAAAGGATGCGAGAAAAGGAATCGACGAAATGTTGGAGAGCTTTGGTCACCCACACCTATTAATGCTTGATCCACCTCGTTCAGGTGCCGGTGGAAAGGTGATGAGACGGATTGGACGAGCTCAACCAGAGCGTATTGTATACGTATCATGTAACCCTGATACCTTCGCGACGGATATCAAGGAGCTGGAACCATTTGGCTACACGCTCGATGGGGTCCAACCTGTGGATCTGTTTCCTCATACCGTACATGTTGAATGTGTAGCAACCTTAACCTTAAACAAATAACAGTGATGGAGGGATAGTTTCCTTATCCCGTTGGAAAACACCTGACCCTTATGAGGGTCAGGTGTTTTTGTTGTCTAATACTGTTTGACAAAGTCGCTCCACACTTCATAGCAGATCTCATTCGCAATCCCCACCCGTCCCATTACCCTTCAATCAAGGATTTCAAATAAAAGGGACGGACCTCTAATTCATACACGAATACAGGTCCGTCCCTCTCACAAGTCCCTTTCACCATTTATTTCTCTGGTCTTGATTTATTCGGAATATTGGTCAGGTTCCATTTGACCCCAATTCCGTTGGCGTCGGAGGTGTTCACAATCGGTGCTACCTTGATCATCCCGGATAGGGTGTTTTCATTATGCTCGAAATCAAAATAACCGATGTTTGGGGCGATGTCTTCTCCCCAGAACCCATAGATTTCCTGAACTTTTGACTTTTGGATAGCAGGATTGAAGATGACTTCCAGTTTATAACGCTTTTCCGGATTGGGGCGTTCTACTTTTATTCGGAACGTCCCTTTTTCATTTACGACCCCTGTGCTTTCTGTAACGTATTCTTCACTTTCTACGCCCTGCCAATTGATGACCCTACCATAATTCTCATAGTCTCCGTATTCTTTAAGGCCGGCAAACATGATGGCATCTTCGGGGAGGTTACTTTGTCCTTCTACGATCAGTTCTTTTTCGTCAAGAAGGACCGTCCCTGTAAGCTCAATCCTGACTCCTTCTGGAACGAACTTCTTTTCTGGGAGTTCTGACGCCATTTCAACACGGCATCCGGTTAGGAACAGAAGGCAGACCAATAGTGTATAGATAACCCGATATCTCAATGGAATCCCTCCTTTGAGCGATTTGAGAAGGAAAATGGATCTTTCGAGATTACCTCAACATCAGACTTGCTGGAGATGTCCTTCTCTTGATTAACGGGAAGCTTATCTTCCAGTAACACTTCTTTTAAAAATCTGGTCACTTCATTTATACAAAAGATGGAAACGGCAAAAAAAGCAAGTGGTGTCATAACCAGCCACGTATGAAGAAAGACCATCTGAATATTGATACTCATCGTTGCCGCCCATTCGTTTGTATAGGAGAAGTATTCAGGTATATGTTCCATGATCCCGAACTCCGCTGTTTTCAGACCTCCCAAACAGATATGGAGAACCCCGAGTTGAATGAGAAGGTAAAGGGTCTGTGATATTTGTTCAGAAAACATGACGATAGCGTGACGGCTGAAATGAGGTAGAAGATGCCTTTTAATGATATAGAATTTCGAAGCACCGATTTGTTTGGAAACGAACACGAAATCGTTTTTCAGATACTCTTTCATTTCTTCGCCGATATACATCCCTAATGAAGGAATTACGATGATGGCGATCACCAGTACTTCAATGACAAGAAAACGAAACGAAAACATCGCTCCTGCCTCGAAGGCGCGCTGCAAGGGGATGAGGAGAACAAACGCAATGATGGCAAGGGGGATGAAGTTAAATGTATCACCTACTCCTTTGATCATCTGTCTTGCCCAAGCAGGAAGAAATGCATAGATCATCCCGAATGCAAACCCACCGCTCATACGAAGCAGTGCGATGGCGATAGCCGATAGAAGCGTATATTTTGCACCGGCCACTAGCAAATAGAATAGATTTCGACCGAGTTTATCACTTCCCAGAGGCTTCATTTCCTCCATCGTATAAGGGGGATCGGAAATGATCCTTCCTGCGTCATCTTTTAAATACTTCGGTCCCGGCTCAAGAAGTTCAGGATAGACGATAGGCATGATAAAGCTTGCTGCGATCGTAATGAAGAGAATACCCAATGGCAGCCAGAGCCTCAATGATCGAACGATACTCATGGACTGACCTCCTCTCCGGACAGCCATTTTTTCAATAAAATAGCCCCTAATGTAAATACGATGAAGAAGGGTATGTAAATCATTAGCATTCCAATGAAGAAAGCACTTGGTGTATTACTTGATACATCCAAGAGCACATTCATAAACCCGTGGATATTAAATAGGATCTCAATGATCAACAAATTCGAGAGCATAAGCAGAAAAATCGGTTTGATATGGTAATAAAAGTGTATCCATACATTCCGGAATAAGTGAACCCATACCGTATACGCCTTTGAGAACCCCTTTGAATAGGAGTATTCTACATAGGGTTTTTCCTCTTCTTCCCGAAGTTGGAATAAGAAGTGCTTGGTCAAAAAGGCAATCGGCATGATCGCAAGACAAATAATCGGAAGTAGATAGATTTTTTCATCCCCAAGGGTGTAAATATCAAACAACAGAATATTGGTTTTCTTGAAAAACCAGACGATAAATAACTGGATAAACACGATGATGAGTACGTCAGGAAGAGAATCCAGTGAATCGAGTAAACGGAAGCAGATCCGATATACTCTTTTCGGGAGAAACATAAATATGTAGCTCACAAAGGAAGACGTAACGGCAGCCAGTATGAAAGCAAGAAGCAAGAGCGAGAACGAGTAGCCGAACAGCTGAAAAAACAATGGGTAAAGCGGATAGCTTTTGTAGTCCGGTGAGTCCCCGATTTTAATGATAATCGAACCTGGTTGGAACATTTCACGTCCGATTTCCTGCAGAGTTTGAAGATATTTACCCAGCATGATGACTAATTCACTGTCGTATGCAAGCAATGATCCTGCTCCGCTAAATAGGAATAAGCCGATACATGTAAGCAAGAACTGAATCGGAAGTCCGAATGCGTTGAATCTTCTCAGTAGAAGCACCCCCAGAGGCTTTTACGACCATTATAACGATTTATTACATAAATTTCAAAATAATTTTAATTTTTACAATAATGTTAATTTGCTGGATTGATCTCGTTTGTATAGTAATCAACGCCGATGAAAAACCTATCATTATGTGATACATACGAGAGGGTGGTTGGATGAAAGACGAGCATTTATTGACCCAGACGGTGGCTCATCAGCAGCATAAGAAAAGAAAGAAAAGAGAAGGAACCAAGCTCAGTTGGTGGCAACTGTCCCTAATCGGCATAGGGTCCGTCATCGGGGCCGGATTCTTCCTTGGGACAGGATTATCAATCAAGACGGCAGGCCCATCTATCCTGATTGACTATGTTATCGCCGGTGTGACTGCTTATTTTGTGTTTAGCGCTCTGGCGGAAATGATTACGAATGATCCTCAAAAAGGAACATTCCGGATCTACGCGAGGAAAGCATTCGGCCATTCATTCGGATTTGTCTCCGGATGGATGTACTGGCTTTCCGGGATTCTGATTATGTCCAGTGAAATTGTGGCGTTATCGACGTTTACTCAATTTTGGTTTCCCCATATCCCGTTATGGATCTTTTCTATCGTCTATGCCATTCTTGGTTTTGGGATCAATCTCCTCGGTGCAAGCAACTTTGGGAAAATCGAGTCGGTTTTTGCTGTGATAAAATTATCCACCTTGCTAATTTTTATCGTGTTTGGTGGGCTCCTTATATTTAACATTATTACTCCAACAGAACTGGCTTCAGCCAAAAATGCAGGTATTTCACCCTTCATGCCAGAGGGAATTAAAGGGACTTGGGCTGCTCTGATTTTTGTGTTTTTCTCCTTCGGTGGAATTGCCGTTCTCGGAATTGCGTCTAATGAATTGCGTGATAAAAAAGATGTCCCAAAGGCCGGAAAGGGGACATTGTTTTCTCTGGTGACCGTATATGTTTTATCCTTATTTTTTGTCATGAGCATGGTATCATGGAAGACAATCAATGAAACGGAAAGTCCGTTTGTGACCGCCCTTTCTTCTTATCATATTCCGTTCCTTGATTCGATTTTCAACATGATCATTATCAGCGCTGCCTTCTCTACGATGGTCGGGGCATTATTCTCGATCATGAATGTGATGATCTCACTTGCAGTTGATGGAGATGCTCCGAAAGGGTTCGCTGAAAGAAATGACAGGGGAGTGGCGGTGAAATCCTTAATGATTACAGCGGTAGGACTCGGGATATCCATCCTATTTTCATTCCTTCTTCCCGATGACGTGTATGAATACATCACCACTGCGGCAGGTGTCATGCTGATTCTGAACTGGGTGATCATCCTTGTCTCCCACATTAAGCTGCATCCTTCCTACGATGATTTGAATGGAAAGTTCAAAATGTTTGGTTACCCCTACACATCATACATTGGAATCGGTCTGATTCTCTTGGCAATTTCAGGTGCTATGATTCATCCCAATCAGCGTGTCGGATTGTACATTTCAGTAGCATTGATCCTTGTGATTTATCTCTCTTACTGGGGCATTTTCCGCAGAGGCCATAAAGGACATTAGAGGAGAAGAGCGTTATAATGAAAGTAACATTAAGAAGAACTTCACAAAAAATCATAGGCAGTCTATGGTTTTTTGTTTTTATTTAAGGCTCTTTTCGTAAACTTTGTTGCAATTGAATGTAGCGAGTGCTAGTTGATTTCCGCTGCAGGTGCTCGCTTTCCGCGGGGCGTGAGCCTTAGCCTCCTCGGGCTTTGCCCTGCGGGGTCTCAACTTTCCCGCAATTCCCGCAGGAGTCGAGCACCTTCCGCTCCAATCAACAATCTGAGTATGAGCATGAACTTACTACCATACACGTCTAGAAAACATCATCTTTCAACGTGTGCAGTGGTCGATGTTAGCTTGAATAGTAAAATACTGTTGCATTCGTATTTTGTCTCTAGTAAGCTCTGTCACGAAATCTCTTAAAGATGGTGAGGGGAACGGCGTAGACTCCTGCGGAAAAACGGGCGTGCCGAGACCCCGGAAGCGCAGCTGAGGAGGCTTGGCCGTTCGTCCGCCGGAAAGCGAAGCCGTTCCCCTCACCATCTATCGCACACACTCATTGACAGAGCCTCGGCAGCTCCTATGTTAGAAAACAACAATCTTTGCGAAAAGAGCCTTATTTAAAGAAAAGGAGGAGATGAAGATAATGGAAAATCAAGCAGGTTGGAATCTCGAAAACAGCTATACCAAACTTCCAGGTTCTTTTTTCACCAGACAGAATCCGACTCCAGTGCGTTCACCTAAGCTGGTTGTTCTGAATGAAAGGGTGGCTGAGTCGCTGGGTCTGAATGCTCAGAAACTGGGAACAGGGGTCCTATCGGGTAATGACATCCCTGAAGGTGCTGAACCCATTGCCCAAGCATATGCCGGACACCAGTTCGGGCATTTTAATATGCTGGGGGATGGCCGTGCGGTTCTGGTCGGCGAACAGATCACACCAAGTGGAGAACGATTCGACATTCAATTGAAGGGTGGAGGCAAGACGCCTTACTCCCGGGGTGGGGACGGCCGAGCAGGTCTTGGGCCGATGCTCAGGGAATATATAATCAGTGAAGGTATGCACGGACTTGGAATCCCAACGACACGGAGTCTAGCAGTGGTGACGACAGGTGAGACGATTTTCCGGGAAACGGAACAGGAGGGGGCGATTCTGACACGGGTCGCAGCTAGTCATATACGTGTCGGTACGTTTCAATTTGCCTCCCGATTCGGGAGGGTAGAGGACCTTCGTGCTCTTCTTGACTATACTGTGGAGCGTCACTATCCTGAGGGACTAGGTGCACCCAACCGCTACCTTTATCTTCTCCAACAAGTCATTAAACAGCAGGCTTCTCTTATAGCCAAATGGCAGATGGTCGGCTTCATCCACGGGGTCATGAACACGGATAATATGACAATCTGCGGGGAAACGATCGACTATGGTCCTTGTGCCTTCATGGATTCTTATGACCCGAAAACGGTCTTCAGTTCCATTGATAGAGAGGGCCGATATGCGTACGGAAATCAGCCTCCGATTGCGGGCTGGAATCTTGCCCGATTTGCTGAAAGTCTGCTGCCGATCCTTCATGATGAACAGGAAGAATCTCTGAAGCTTGCGCAAGATGCGGTTCTCGAATTTCCGAAACTATATGAAGCTCATTGGCTGGACGGAATGAGAAGAAAGCTGGGATTATTCAATCAAGAGGAAGGAGATCGATCTCTTGCTGAAGAACTTCTCGACTTGATGAAAACGAATCAGGCAGATTATACCAATACATTCCGGAGCATGACCATTGGTAATGAAGATTCTCCTCTTTTCAAAACGCCTGAATTTGCTGCGTGGAAAGAACGTTGGAATGAAAGGAAGAACAGGCAGGACGGGACTCAGGAAGACTCACACCAACTGATGAAGAGCAGCAATCCGTCGGTCATTCCTCGGAACCACAGAGTGGAAGAAGCGCTGAAAGCTGCGGTTGAACAGGACGATTTCAGTGTGATGGAGCGACTTGTCGATGTGACGAAGGAGCCATATGCCTATTCACGAGAACAGGAAGAGTACTGTAAGCTGCCAGAGCCATCTGATCGCCCGTATCGGACATTTTGCGGTACGTGATGATTTTGGCTACAGGTTTGAATGCTTTGTAAATCCTTGGGAAGACAACTGATTAAATGAATCAGATAGTGGAAGGTGAGGAACGGATGAAAGCATTTCAACTGGATATGACAGTGTGAGGTCATTAATGTTCAAATAGTCGCCAACGCAAAAGGTGGCAAGTTCTGCATATCCGGATCCGCTGGTGGACAGAAAACCGAACTCGATTTTAGAACCCTCTATTTAAAGCATATTACGTTTTATGGCTCTGTCTTAGGTACAAGATCAGAGTTCAAACATTTGCTTGATGCGATTTCTGCCGAAAAAATCAAACCGGTAATAGACCGAAGCTATCCACTAGAAAAAGCGGGGGAAGCACAAACGTATTTTAAACAGTCAGGAAAACTTGGTAAGATTCTATTACTTCCCGAAGAAAAAGATATGTAGCGAATTGTTAGGTTTGAAAAGCTCAGAGCACTATGACTCTGAGCTTTTATTCGTTATTGTTGGGTGTAATCTGATTAAAGGGGAATCCTGCTGATTGGTCGAACTATAAATATATAAATAGGTAAAGGAGGCGGTTTTTTTATGATAAACAAACGAATCGAACGACAACCATATGGCAGGAAACTAAAATCGTAAAGGGGTTTTCCAACGTGAAGCAAGCATTACTTGTCATTGATGTTCAGCAGGAATTAGTAGAGGGAAACGAAAAAGAACAAGCCGTCTTTCAAAAAGAAAACCTGATTGAAACCATTAACAGGGTCATTTGCAAGGCGAAAGAAGCGGATGCCCACATTATTTTCATAAGGGATAAGGATGTGGCAGGTGGTACCGGTGATGGATTCCAGGTTCACAGCGATTTGAAGGTTCCGGAACAAGCCATCGTATTTGATAAGCTCGCGACCAACTCGTTTTACGGAACCCCGCTGCTTTCACACTTAAAAGAAAGAGAAGTGGAGCATGTCGTGATCGCAGGATGTCAGACTGAGCACTGCATTGACACAGCGGTCCGCTATGCAACAGTAAACGGGTTCGACGTCACCCTCGTTTCGGATGGTCACTCGACCAAGGATTCGTCCGCATTAAAGGCGGATCAAATCATCGCCCATCATAATGTAACCTTGAGAGGTCATTATAATGTAGACCATTTCTCGGATGTAAGACCATCGGATGAGGACCTATTTCAGCCCAAGCACGATGAATATCGAAAGGAATATGGAATGTAAAAGACGAAAGTCCATTTTATCAGTGTAAGAACTGATAAAATGGACTTTTTTTATGAAAGGGGCGTACTCTATTTGACAATCAATAATTTACCAATTAAAATATGAATAGATTCATAAATGAACACGTTCACTTTTTAGGAGGAACATCAATATGGCAGGATTACGTGAAGATAAAAAACGGCAAACACAGCAGAACATTATGGAAGCGGGGAAACACATTTTTTCTGTGAAAGGATACCAACAGGCACAAATGGCGGAAATTGCAAAGGATGCCGGGGTCGGAACAGGAACCATTTATAATTATTTCCCTTCTAAGGGGGCATTGCTTCTCCGTATTTTCACCGAAGAAGCAGAGGAGATGAAGGGATCACTGGGTGACCCATATAATGATGAAGGTGATTTAGTACTGAGTGTGATTGGAGCCATGCACGGGTTTGCAGAGTTTTTTCAACATTATCCGAAATCGTTTTGGCGTGAGCTTTTTCACGTGATGACGGAGGAAGTGGAGGAGAGTATTCGCTTGCGGAAAGGGTTGTTTGGGATCGATGAAGAGATGATGAAATGGGTTATGTTTATGATTGAAAGCCATTCAGATTGTTTTCTCGTCAAAGTTCATCCCCAGGAAGCGGCGTATGCAATTTATAGCGCAGCCATGTCGGATACGATGTTCTATATGTATAACGAAGCAATGAGTCACGAGGAGTACAAGGAACAGCTGTCGAGGCATATACGCTTTTTATTCGAAGGGAAAATGAAACCGGGAAAGAAGGAATGAAAATGAGCATCTTAAGTATAAATGGAGTTCATAAAACCTATCAGAGCGGCCAAACCACCTTTCAAGCTCTGACGGATATTCACGTACAAGTAGAGAAGGGGGAAATTGTCGTCATTCTCGGCCCATCCGGCTCGGGAAAGTCCACCTTGTTAAATGCGATTGGGGGGATTGATTCAGTTGATTCTGGAAGTATTAAGGTAAACGCGAAGGATATCACTCAGTTGAATGATCGGAACCTCGTGGACTATAGACGGGACGACGTTGGGTTTGTCTTTCAAATGTATAATTTGATCCCGAATTTAACGGTCTATGAAAATATTGAGTTGACAGCGAACATCAGTCCGAAGGCGTTGTCCATTTCTGAAGTGATTGATGCTGTGGGATTGTCGGGGATGGAGGATCGCTTTCCACGTGAGTTAAGTGGCGGACAGCAGCAGCGTGTATCGATTGCACGTGCCGTCGTAAAGGCTCCGAAACTATTATTATGTGATGAGCCGACGGGAGCATTGGATTCAGTCACCTCGAAGGAAATTCTACAGTTGGTCGAGAAAGTAAACAAAGAATTTAACACGACAGTCCTCATCATAACGCATAATCAAGCGATTAGAAGCATGGCAAACAGGGTGATCACCCTTAAGGACGGGAAGATTGAATCAGACTTTATCAATGAACATCAAACCTCTGCTGAAGGGGTTGAGTGGTAATGCCTCTTCGAAAGAAGCTCTTTCGGACTATTATGGAAAAGAAGGCACAGTTTTTCTCTGCGTGGTTTCTGATTGTCATCAGCTCCATTGTATTTTACTCATTTACAGCAGCAGGAGCGAATCTCATTGATAATTTACAGGTGTTCTTTAAGGAGAATAAGGTTGAGGATGCTCAATTCATTACTCAACAGCCTTTGAATGATATCAAAGGTATTGAAAAACAGAATGGGGCAGAGATTGAAGAGAGGTATGTAGCTGATGTTTCATACAGCAAAGATGCCATACTCCGATTGTTGGATGCGACGGATGATGTCAATCTCCATTCTGTCGTAGAAGGGGAAAACCTGTCGGCAGATGGGGATATCTTAGTAGATAAAGGGTTTGCCAAAGCACATGAACTTTCGATTGGAGACGACGTCAAGCTCCGAGGGGAAACGTTCCATATTTCCGGGTATATGGCGATTCCTGATTACATCTATCCATTAAAAGAGGAATCGGGATTTCTGAAAAATCCTGATGCATTCGGGGTCGCTGTCGTGAAACAATCTGTGTTAGAAAAATGGGAAGAACACCAGGTATACTATAGCGTCCGCCTATCAGGAGCTTCTCGAGAAGAAGTGAAGAAGCAGCTGAATAAATCGAATCACATTATAAAATGGACAGATAAAAAGGATAATAATCGAATTTCCTTTATCAAAGGAGATATTGCCGGCGTCAAAAAGATGGGACAATTTCTTCCGATTGGCATTCTGATTATTAGTATGGTGATCATTCTCATATTATTATGGCGCTTAATGAAAAAAGAATATGTTCAAATCGGAACATTGTATGCCCTTGGCTACAAAAAAAGCGAAATTATTCGGCATTATCTTTCCTATGCAGGGCTCCTTGCCGTCTCAGGAAGTGTCGTAGGTACGATCCTTGGCTGGGTGTTCTTGCATCCATTGTTATCAACGTTTGCTGCTTACTATAATCTTCCTGTATTGGAAGTGAAACCACACGAGCTATATTTACTCACGAGCTTATTATTACCACTGATTCTCTTCATTCCGTTAACTTATTACCTGGTTCAACGTGTCTTGAAGATTCCACCTGTCAGTTTAATAAAAGGTGGGGAGAGGAAGGTGAAAGTAAGCAGATTGGAGCGGGTCTTTAAACTGAAGAAGCTTCCGTTCCGCCGGAAGTTCGTAATCCGGGAAATCATGAGAAACCTTCCACGGGCAGTCTTTTTAATCATCGGTGTACTATTTGCCACATTACTATTGTTGTTTGGCTTTCTTACGAAGAACTCAATGGAATACCTGGTGACCGATAATTTTCAACAAGTGTATAACTACGAGTATAGTTATCTATTCAATGCTCCACAGACGGTCCCTCCTGAATCAGGACAAATCGGAGCTGTGGCCCCTTTTACGACAATGGAGGAAAGCATAACGATAACCGGCCTGAAGCCGGATAATACAGCTATTCGTTTGGAGGATTCCAACGGGGAGAAGCTCAGGTTCAATTCAGTCATCATGAATCAATCCCTTTCAGATAAGCTGGATATTCATGTAGGAGATTCTATTCAAGTGACAAATGAATTGACAAACAAATCCTTTAACATCACCGTCGATCACATAGCAGAATCATATCTTGGAAATATGATTTATATGCCACTTGAGGAATTCAACCAATTAAATGATTATCCTTCTGGGAGCTACACAGAAATTTATTCGAACCAAGAACTCTCGGTGTCGAAAGAAAAGATCGTGTCTACAACAAAATCTTCAGATGCGATTTCAGGATTCAAGGATATGATTAAACCGTTGAACTATGGGGTAGCAGCGATTGCATTCGTTGCCGCCATCATTGCTGTCATCATCATCTACATCCTAATCTCATTATTGATTGAAGAGAATTCATTTACAATCTCCCTCATGAAAGTTATCGGTTATCGAGAGCATTCAATCATGAGGATGATGATCGGCTATAATATTTGGTTTATCATCCTTGGATATCTGATAGGCATTCCTGTGACACTCCTATCGATTTCGGCCTTTATGAATTCGATCACTGCAGAGATGAATGTGACGATTCCCGTAAAGTTGGATTGGCTGAGTATCCTCATCAGTTTTATCATCATCATCATATCGTACTATATATCCTTGTGGCTGAATCATCGGAAACTGAAAGGGGTTTCCATGACAGAGGCGATTAATCGGAGTACGGAATAGGTGACTCATAAGGTGGTGAAAAACATTTTTTTAACAAAAAAGGTGTCATTACCTAAGGAAGGTAACGACACCTTTTTTGCGTTAGCCACGAAGCTCCTGACAAACAGGACAATAGTACAATCTCCTGGAAGCAGCCACCGTCTTCTCGATTTCACTTCCACAGATGAAGCAAGATTCACCTTCCCGGTTAAAGACCCAGTGACGGTAGCGAGAACGTTTCACCCCTTGTGCTTTCAGTTTCTGTGCAAGATCGAGATCATTCGTGATGCCACCTGTCTCATAGGATTGCTTCATTAAATCGATGATGCCATGAGCTGTTTTCTTCCATTGCTCCTCCGTGCAGTCGCCCGGCCTGAGGGAAGGATGTATACCAGCAATAAACATGATTTCAGATCGTAAATAATTTCCGATTCCGGCTACGAAAGCTTGATCCAGCAATAGAATCGACCATTTGCGGTTTCGGAATCGTTTGTCTTTCATCCGTTCCATCAGGTCATCGACTGTTACCTCTTCGCTCAAAAGATCAGGCCCAACTTTTGAGACGAATGGGTGCCATGGCACTTCTTCATCACGAAGAACCTCAATATCCGATGCGCTATAGAGAAGGGCAGATTTTTCCTCAGTATGAAGGGCCAATCGGAGCTGTCTGTTTGTTTTCGGATAGTTATATGCGTTTCTGATATACCATTTGCCGTAGAGCTGGTTATGGGAGTAAATGGTGTATCCATTGTCAAAGCGGATCAGCATGGCTTTTCCCTTCGTATCCACCCGTATCACAATCGCTCCCTTTAACAGGTCTTCATAGTCTTCTAAATGAGGGAAGGCGAAATATATATCCTCCACGTATTTGTGTTTAAGAGCTCGCTCAACGGCATCGGCGGCTCGTCTGATTTCCGGACCTTCTGGCATGATTCTATACTCCTTTTTAGTATAGATGTTCCCCGTCTGAGTCCGGTGTAATCTTTCATAGTGAGAAAGGGACGGTTACTGTTTTCCATCCCATTTCCGAATTATTCAATCATCCCAACGATTCTTTCACAAATCTCATGGGTGATTAAAGAGTCGTCGATGGAAGGGGCGGGCACTTTCCCGTTTTCCACACAGTCAATAAAGTGATCGACAAGGTCATAGAATCCCCGCTTATACAGTGTCGGCTCCCAATCACCAAATGTAGAAATACTCGTTTCCTTATCATGATAATGAGTCGTTTCCACCAGACTCTTAACAACATATTTATGATGACCAGCGGAGTATTCAATCGTTTCTTCCGTTACACCCCCGTCCCGGTTCATGATGCCAACGGCCGTACAGCCGTCCCCAATCAGCTGAACGACGAGATGATGAAGGAGATCTCCTTTTTTAAGGGATTGAACCTGAACATCTTTGATTTCTGTATTCATCAGGAAACGCAGGGTATCAACCACATGGATGAAATCCTCTACGACGAATCGTCTCGGATTGTCAGGTGCTTGGAATCGATTTTTTTGAATCATAAGGAAACTTGGTTTCCCGTGCTCTCTCAATTCTCTTACCTTTGGGATAAAGCGTCGGTTGAATCCGACCATAGCGATCTTTCCCGTATCTTTGGCGAGCTGAACAATACGTTCTGTTTGCTCGAAATTCAATGAAATCGGCTTATCTATGTATACATGGATGTCATTCTCAAGGAGTTTTTCCGATATTTCAAAATGGGCCTCGGTAGCTGTACTCACGAAAGCCGCGTCAATGTTTGTGGCAATCAGTTCGTCGACGGTCTGAACGCTTTCTTTAATTCGATACTTGGTTGCTAGTTTCTGTAGCGTCTCTGCATTTCTCGTACAAAGCACCAGCTCCATGCCTTCTTTTTCAGAAAGAACAGGCAGGTAGGCTTTCTTCGCAATGTCACCTAATCCGATAAGTCCAATTTTCATATTTCTCACCTCATGGTTTTTCTTTCATTATATGATTCTAGCATTATTAATCAAATTTATAGCTCAAAAGAAAACGAGAAGGTTTAAACGAAAACACGAACATTAAATAATTTAATTAGGTTAAAATTCGTATTTTTGTTGATATTCCAAAATGAGTTTGTTATAGTAACAGCGTACCACAATTACATAACATTACTCGTATATTCTCGGTAATATGGTCTGAGCGTTTCTACCTGGTTCCCATTATAAGAACTAGACTACGAGTTGAAGTGTTCGGTTTTTCGGCATCTTTGTCGTTTCTTTGCCCTATTACCAATGCTTTGACTTCAAAGGTCTGGAACGTAGAAATCTTTCTACTATTCTAGACCTTTTTTGTTTGACCGAACAACCGGAATTCATTCATCAAGAAAAGGGAGAGGTTCACATGAAAAAGAAAATCACATCACTCGCAGCGTTATCTGTACTTGCTTTATCCGTATTCACTGGCTGCAGTTCAACCAAACAAACGGAAGCGAAAGAAGAAGAGGCTCAGCAACCCATTATCATTCAGGGGCCGATGCCTATTGAAGCTGAAGAATTCGCAGGAAAACTTGAAAATGTGAAGGAAGAAAAATCCGGATCATTCATCTTTTATAAAGGCACAGTTGATGATTACCCTGTGATTGTCGCTAAAACGGGTAAAGGTATGGAAAATACAGCAGCAGCTACGGCCATTGCCATTGAAAAATTCGACCCAATCGCCATCATCAATCAAGGGACATCCGGCGGACATGACCCTGCGCTTAATGTATTTGATATCGTAATCGGTGAAAGAACCGTCAATCTAGGTTCTTTGAAAACAGGAAGTATGGCTGATGAGGAAGGAATCGATCCGACTACCTGGAAGCCAATGGATTTGATGGCTTCAGAAGGAAGTGCTGGGGAAGATCCGGATGCCGAGAAAATCCGTTACTACGATGGAGACGAAGATTTACTGGCCGCGGCAAATGCGGTGAAGGATACATATAAACAAGGGAAAGTAGTCGAAGGAACAATCGGGTCTGCAGACGTTTGGAACAATGAAGTCGATCGTATCCAGTGGTTCCATGAGAATTTCGGTACATCAGTAGAAGAGATGGAAGGTGCGGCGGCTGCTCAAATCGCTGGTGCATATGATATTCCATTCCTTGGGATTCGCGTATTATCAAACAACAAGACGAATGACGGGGCATACAATCCAGATACAGCAGCAGCGAATCAAGGGTATGTGTATGAAGTGGTGAAAGAGTATATTTCCGAGATGGAATAATTCATTTTGTTGAGACTGACCCCATGTTTGATGGGGGTCAGTCTTTTTTATGACAAGTTTTACACATTCTGTTATAGGGAAGAACCTACTATAACACTTTACTAGGAGGATATTAGAATGGGTAAAACAATTTTCATCACAGGGGCAGGTAGTGGTTTGGCAAGAGGAGCCTCCATCGGACTTGCGAAAAGAGGGCATCGGGTGATTGCGACAACAGAACTCACATCTCAAAAAACGGATCTTATGAGAGAAGTGGAAGAACAAGATCTTGACATGGAGGTATTCAAGCTCGATATTACAAACGAGAGGGACCTGGATCAAATAACGAAGTATGATTTTGATATATTCGTGGCCAATGCTGCTATCAATGAAGGCGGACCCCTTGCAGAGGTGCCGATGGACCGTTTTCGTGCACTATTTGAGGTGAATGTCTTTGCCACCCTTCGAACTGCTCAACTTGCAGCACATAAGCTTGTGAAGAAGGGGAGCGGAAAGCTCGTATTCATGAGTTCAATGGCTGGAATTTCCGCGACGCCATATGTCGGTCCCTATACAGCTACCAAGCACGCAATTGAAGGGATTGCCCAGACGATGAAATCTGAACTCGAGGATTTCGGTGTGAAGGTCGCGACCATCAATCCTGGAGCATTTGAGACCGGCTTCAACAAACGGAGTGGAGAAGAGATATGGAAATGGTTCGACGATGAAAAGAACTTCACCCGCAAAGAGGATATATTGAAGCAGCAGGAAGGGCTGAAAGACCAATTCGATCCTGAAGATATGATTAGGAAGATGATCGAAATCATCCCGGCAGAACATCACAAGTTCCGTACGGTCTATCCGGAAGAAACAGAGAAACAGTTGAAAGAAACGCAGAAAGTGCGTTGGGAAATGGATATCTAATTCAATACGAGAAGGGACCAATCCACGGATTGGTCCCCTTCTTTTATAAAGAACGCCGTCTATATGATACAATGGTCAAATGCAACAAAACATTTAGCCTTACACGGAGTTGATCTTAATAGAGATGAAAAACTATTTATATACCTATTCATGGGAGCCGAATGAAGAATCCCTCTGTGCATTGGAGAAACGCTCGCTATTCGGAGACAGTTCTGAATCTGGTATTCTCAGAAGCCCGGTGGAAATAGATCCGAGCAGAAGTCCTTTCATTCGGGAGAGACTGGAGATTGTCTGCGAGGGACATGATTTGGAAGAATTATTGAATGAAATCCACCAACTAGAAGCAGTGGATGGATTCAAGGTCGTTTATGTCCAGAATCCAGATGCTGATAGAGTTGGCTTCAAAAAGCTGCGCCGAATCGAGAAGGAAGTAGGCCTGCACCTGAAAGGGGAAGCTGAGTTAGTCAATCCTCACATCTGGTTTGGTGTAGCGAAGACGAATGACAGCTGGGTGTTTGGGTATTATGTGAAAAATGAAGCGGTATGGCTGCACCATGTGAAGAAGCCCCACAGTTACTCCACTGCCCTGGGTACCCGGGTTGCAAGAGCCGTTGTCAATATAGCGGTACCGGAAACGGAAGGAATCAAAATGATCGATCCTTGCTGCGGAATCGGAACGGTCCTTGTGGAGGCATTATCGATGGGCATTGATATCGTCGGCAGTGACCGTAACCCATTGATCCTTGACGGGGTGAAAGAGAATATCGCTCATTTTGGACTGGAAGGGGAAGTGTCGTTAAAGGATATTAATGATGTGACAGGCAGTTATGACGTCGCTGTCATTGACCTGCCCTATAATCTTTGTTCCGTCATAACGGATGATGAACAATTGGAAATGCTGCAGAGTGCAAGGCGATTTGCTGAGAAAGTTGTGATCGTCACCCTGGAAGATGTCGATGCGAACGTGGGAAAAGCGGGCTTTGATATTATCGACCGTTGTGAAGTGAGCAAAGGAAGATTTGTCCGGCAGGTGCTGGTATGCAAGTAAGAGGGTGTGGGACTGATTCCCACGCTCTTTTTTTGTATAAGGGATGGTCATCGTAATGATTAGCCCATTAAGAAGAAAGTATAAGAAATGATCACTTTTTGAGGCTGGGACAAAAGTGTTTTAGTCTAAGTAAAACCCGAACAATTCTGTTTCTTAGAAGATAGATTTGTTCGGGTTTATTATTTATTTCGGTACATTTGATTTTAGCTGTTTCCAGCGGTTGATTGGAGTGCAAGACGAAGACTCCTGCGGGAAAAGTAGCTTATGTGAGACCCCGCAGGCTTGCCGAGGAGGCTCACGGGCTACCCGCGGAAAGCGTAGTCTTGCACGGAAATCATTAGCGGCATTAAGAACCTACACTTCTATTGTTCGTCTTTATATCGTGGCATTTTAGTTTTGTCCCAGCCTCATTTTGTATGTGGAAATTAGTTCAATCCGATCATCGAAGTTCCCTCTGTCATACACTTACATACAATAAATATGAATCTTTTCAAAGGTCTATATGAGTGCAAGGAGGATACTGACATTGAAGGGCATCATATTAGCAGGAGGTAGCGGTACGAGGTTATTTCCATTAACTAGATCGATTTCAAAGCATTTGTTGCCGATTTATGATAAACCGATGATTTATTATCCATTGGCGACGTTAATGAATGCTGGTATTAAAGAGATTCTGATCATCTCCACTCCACAGGATATATCCAGGTATAGCGAGTTATTGGGAGATGGCAAGAGTCTTGGAATTACGATTGAGTATGCTGTTCAGACATCTCCTGATGGAATTGCACAAGCCTTTTTAATAGGAGAATCCTTTATTGGCCAAGATCAGACAGCACTCATTCTCGGCGATAATCTTTTTTATGGATATACGTTTCAACAGCAGTTGATTAAAGCCGCAAATCAGAAACAGGGTGCTACGGTGTTTGGATGTTATGTGAGTGATCCGGAACGATTTGGTGTAGTGAGCTTCTCTGAAGACGGGAACCCTCATTCTATAGAAGAGAAGCCGGAATATCCCCGTTCGAACTATGCTTTGGCGGGTTTGTATTTCTATGATCAAAGAGTAGTTGAGATTGCCAAGAAAATTCGTCCATCAAATCGTGGAGAGTTGGAAATCACCGATATCAATAAAGCCTACTTGGAGAAGGGAGACTTAACCGTACAATTGCTCGGTGCCACTGATGCGTGGATTGATGCCGGAACCCATCAATCTCTCTTTTTGGCTTCTCAATTTGTGAAGATGGTGGAAGAAACGCAGCATATTAAAATGGGATGTGTCGAAGAGATTGCTTTCCGAAAAGGGTATATTTCGAAGCAACAGTTGTATCAATTAGCGATGCCATTGAAGAAAAATGACTACGGGAAGTATCTCTTGGACATTGTCGATACTAAACGTTACGAGGTGGAACATGAACCTGAAGGAAACTGAAATTCAAGGAGTATATGTGCTTGAACCCCGGATTTATCCTGATCACCGTGGTTTTTTTATGGAAAGTTTTAATAAAAGTGTATTTGAAAAAAAAGGCCTTTCATATGAGTTCATTCAAGACAATCATTCATATTCGAAGGAAAAAGGAGTGATCCGTGGGCTGCATTTCCAATTGAACCCAAAAGCTCAGACGAAACTGGTCAGGGTTGCTTCAGGTTCAGTCTATGATGTCGTGGTGGATCTGCGCCATGATTCGAGTACGTATGGTCAATGGCTTGGTGTAATGTTAAATGATGAGAATAAGAGACAGGTTCTCGTTCCGAGAGGGGTTGCTCATGGGTTTTGCACGCTTGAGCCAAAGACGACTGTTCTTTACAAAGTCGATGAGTATTATGATCCTTCCCTTGATAGGGGGATCACATGGAATGATCCTGATTTATGCATCAATTGGCCGGTTACATCCCCCGTATTGTCAGACAAAGATCGAAATCTCCCCCCTTTTAAACAAGCGGAATTTCATTTTTCAATAAAGGAGTAGCCAAAATGTCGATATTAGTGACCGGCGGAGCAGGATTTATCGGAAGTCATTTCATTCGGTATTTTCTTAGAAAATACCCTAATCAGTCAATCGTGAATGTTGATGCCTTAACGTATGCTGGCAATCTTGAAAACTTGAAGGGAATTCAAAAGGAAGATTCATATACGTTCGTAAAGGGGGATATAGTGAATTATGAATTAATGGAGTATCTGGTAAAAGAATACGGTGTAGAACTTATCCTGAACTTCGCTGCTGAATCTCACGTTGATAGGAGTATCCTTCACTCAACGGAATGTGTCCGCACGAATATCGTGGGGACACAATGCTTGTTGGATATAGCCAAAAACAACCGAATTCGTTTCATTCAAATATCGACAGATGAAGTATATGGCTCACTTGGTCCTTCAGGCTTTTTTACTGAACAAACCCCTTTATCCCCGAATAGCCCTTATTCCGCAAGTAAGGCGAGTGCAGATTGCCTGGTCAGATCCTATCATGAGACTTTCGGGTTGAATGTGAATATCACACGGTGCTCGAATAATTATGGCCCTTTTCAATTCCCAGAAAAACTTATTCCTCTAATGATCATAAAAGCGATTAAGGGTGAGGCCTTACCTGTTTACGGGAATGGCCAAAACATTCGGGATTGGTTACATGTGAGAGATCATTGCTCGGCGATCGACGCTGTTATTCAGAGAGGAAAACCAGGTGAAGTCTATAATGTTGGCGGGAATAATGAATGGACTAATGTGGATATCGTGAGGAAGGTAATGGAGATGATCGGAAATCCGAAGGCAACCATTACCTTCATTAAAGATAGACAGGGACATGATTATCGCTACGCCATTGATTCCAGTAAGATCCAAAACGAGTTAGGATGGAGTCCGACTTATGTATTCGAGACAGGGTTGAGTGAGACCGTTTCCTGGTATCAATCGAATCAAGATTGGTGGGAAAGAAGGGTTGAACACTGAAAGGAGGTTAACTTGTGAAGAAGGTACTTGTCACAGGAGCGGATGGGCAGCTTGGTTCAGAACTTATTTCGAATCTAACGAATAGCGGATATAGTGTTTTTGGTCAGAATAAAGCCCAAATGGATATAACGGATAGAGCGAGTGTAGAGGAAATTGTATGTCGGATAAAACCTGATATTGTTATTCATTGTGCAGCATATACCAAGGTGGATGAGGCAGAGACAAATGCGGATAAAGCATTCTTAATCAATGCCATCGGAACTCGTCATCTTGTATCTGCCTCGGAGCAATTGGGGTCTATCTTCGTTTATTTAAGTACCGATTATGTGTTTGATGGGAAAACAAGGGTACCTTACCATGAATTTTCACCTGTTTCTCCTCTTAATACCTACGGACAGTCCAAGTTAGCCGGCGAAATCATCGTCAAAGAGTTACATTCCAGGTATTTCATCGTACGTACCTCTTGGTTATTTGGCTTACAAGGTCCCAACTTTGTCCAGACGATGTTAAAGCTTGCCGATGAGAAAGCGTTTCTGTCAGTTGTAGATGATCAAAGGGGGAGCCCGACTTATACGGGTGATCTTTCGACAGCACTTCTTCAATTGATAGAGACTACGAAGTTTGGAACCTATCATGTGAGCAACTCAGGATCTTGCACCTGGTATGAATTCGCTAAAGAAATATTCAAGGAGAATGGTATGGAAGTAGACCTCAGACCATGTGCAACTGAACAATTCCTGAGACCTGCAGCCAGACCGGCACATTCAGTACTGGATCATATGGGACTGCGAATCAACGGATTTCCCCCTATGCCCGATTGGAGAGAGGGGTTAAGAAGGTATTTAGAATGTATTGGCCGGTAAGTTCATTCGTCAATCTCACTCAGAAGCTGGTCAATCCGTTTAACGTCACCGGAAAACAGGGGGTGTTGGTGAATTCGATTACGATAAGAATGAAGAGCCTTTACAAAGTCTTCATCGGATGCAAGGAAACCGTCCTCTCGACTAGAGATGATAAGTTTCAGCCATTGACTGAACGTGTCGACACCGAGGGTTTGATTGTTTTGGGAAGGATGGATTCTAAAGTAGCTTAATGTATCAGCGATGTAAACGGCTTTTCCTTTCGAAAGTAGAATCAGCCAAGCAGCTAAATCGTTAAGAAGGGAATATTGGCTACCATTATAAATTCCAAATGGTTCAGTTAAGTCCTTTTTCCTGAAAAGGACCGTTGTAGGTTCACCGATAATATTTAAACATTGACTCAGTGCCAGGTCGCCCAGCATTTTTCCATTCATGATCCTTGTTTCTGCAAATGCTTTTTTCGTAGCACGTAATGGGGGGATCGGTTCTCCTGACTCATCGATTGTTTGTCGGTGAGAGGTGACAAGACTGATGCCGTCAAAATTCTCGTAAAAATACACCATTCTTTTTATTTTATCTGGATGAAATACATCATCGTCCATTAGGTAATTGATATATTCTCCCTGTGCTAAATCGAAGCACTTTTGCCAGTTTTGCAGAAAGAGATTTTGTTCATTCTTGACGTACTGAATGATTGAATGTTTTGCAAGATAGGGTGTAAGCATATCTTTCACCCCATCATTCGAACTGTCATCACATATGATCACCTCAATAGTTGGGTAAGATTGGCTCAATACGCTATCTAGGGCAATTTTTAATGTATCGGGCCGATTGTATGCAGGGATGACAACACTCACTAATGGTTGATTCACACCATCACCTCATTTATCATTAGGGCCATCTTTTTTTATATACGGCAGGGACGCCTGCGTAGAGCTTATGAGGGGGGACATTATCTTTAACGAATGAACCACCTCCGATCATGGACCAGGAACCGATGGTAACTTTTTCTCGTATCGAACTGCCGATACCGATATTCGCCCCTTCTTCGATTGTTACATTTCCTGCAATCGTTACTCCAGGAGCAATGGTCACATAGTCATGAATCTGATTATCATGACTCAGGATGACTCCTCTATTTGCTATCACGAAATCTTTAATGTGCACATTTGTCGTTAAGATTGTACCTTCACAAATCACATTCCCCTTTCCAATCGTATTTCGCTTTGACATATACACAGACGGGTGAATAAGTGACTCCGCGATTTTAAACCCCAGAAGTTTCGTTTTCTGGACAAAACGCTTTTTTACATTTGGGTCTCCTACACCTGCGCATACAATGCTGACCTTGTCTCTCAATGGAAGAATATCATGCAGGTCTCCAAGTATAGGCAGTCCGTCGACAAACTTGCCTTTCTGTGCTGTTCTTTCATCTAAAAAACCCATTACGTCTCTGCCTATCTGTTCACAAAGATGAAGGACCTCACGTGCCTGACCACCGCATCCCCATATAACGAGCGGGTCTATGGACGGGATATCCTTTCTACAATGCACTGGACCAAATCATAGGTCATTTCTTCCCAAAGAGGTAAACTGATAATTCTCCTGGAAATTCGTTCAGTAGTGGCCATCGACGTTTTCGGATGATCTGAAAATAGGGGATGCTGATGGCATGGCGGAGAGAAATACGTGCGTGCTTCAATATGATGCTCCTTCAGTGTGTCGATGATTGCATCGTTCTTTGTTTGAGGCGGGCTTAAAATAGGCATAAATTGGTATGGTATGGTTCCTTTTGTTACTTGAAGGCTCCATCCTTTAGACAATAGTTGTTGTTCGTTAAACTGATCGATGTACCAATCATACACTTTTTGACGGTCGCTTATCTTTTGTCGGAACACATCCAGGGTGGCGAGTCCAATGGCTGCCGAGTATTCGGGCATTTTGCCGTTCATTCCTTTTAACATGGTTTTCCTGCTTGCTGCGAAACCAAAATTTGCTGATTGTCTTATGTCGGAAATAAGATCTACGTCCTTACAATAAATGAGACCGCCTTCCCCGATTCCGAATGATTTTGTCGCATGAAAGCTGAAGACGACAGGTCCCGGAAAGTCTTCGCCGAAATGGCTCTGAGGCCCCTGTACCCCGAAGCTTGCTGCTGCATCTATGATGACTGGAATCCCCGCTTCATGCAATCGACGGTAGTATTCAAGATCCATGTGTGTGCCGAAAGTGGCGTAGGGCATGACCGCTGCCACTTGGTCTCCTAGCATTGACACTAATTCAGACACCAATTCTGTATCCATACACCACTCATCGCCTCTAACATCCACGAAGTATGGCTCCAACCCACACCATAAGGCAGAAAGCGGAGTGGCTGAAAAAGTGAAACTGGGCATCAACACGAATTTTCCACTTGGTCTTCTGCACTGAGAAAGGGCAAGTATAAGCCCGATTGTGGCGTTGCTGACAGTAGTGACCGCTCCTGATCCGTCGAAGTAATCACGCAGTATACGTTCTTCAAATCGTGTATTGATCGGTCCGAAATTACTATACTGTCTTGACGCATCTATCTCTGAAAGATAAGGGGATAGCTCCTCATGCTTTATTAAATTTGGTCGTAAAAAGGGAATATTCATCATAATATAGGAACGTTCAACTCCTTTCCTTACCCAATATATTTCCATGGTGGAGAGAATAGACTTTTCGAAAAGGATAATATTCCTTTTGACACGATTGAATTGTGCAAAGCGAGAAGCTCTGAATCTGATCACTGGAATGAGAAAGGGGTGATCCGCTTGGATAACAATAAGCATAAGCAGAAAAATCGACGCCTTGCAGTCATCGATACGAGCTTTGCTTGGAAACAATTGATCTGTGCTTACTAATATTAGTGAAGTGCGAAAGCAGGCGTTCAGAATAAGTTATCTCATATTTTCAATTGAATAGCCCTACTGCACTATGAAAGGAGAGATTGAATGTCTGCCAATGACATCCCCTTGCTAACAGCATATCTCTTTATTTCAAAAAAACATAAAGAGATGGATTTAGGCGATCTACTGCTCAGGCTTACTGAAAGTCGCATTGTAGTGAAGGTGTCCGTTCCGGATGGTGAAATACCTGAAGTTCATCCCAAACACCCACGTGTATATGTGACTTTGGGAGCTGACTGGAAAGAATTTAAAACGATGAATCAAATGTCCAGAATGGAAAGAAGGCGCTGGCTCCATTATTCTTCACCTGATGATATACAGCCACAGAAATTATTTTACTGTTGGTTGAAGCGGACGGATCCATTTCCTGAAACTAAATCGATCCCGCCGAATAGGTTTACCACGGATATCCCATTAGTATCTGTATTCACTGCGGCGTATAGATCAGGGGAAAAAATCAAGCGGCCCTATCGTTCATTACTTAACCAAACCTACCCGAATTGGGAGTGGGTGATCATCGATGATTCTGGGGATAATGATGAATCATATTTACGAGACCTGCTGCCATTAAAGGATCCACGTGTCCGTTGTTACCGTCAAGATTCAAGAAGCGGCCATATCGGGGCTGTAAAAAGGTATGCTGCAAGCCTATGTACCGGAGAAATCCTGGTAGAAGTAGATCATGATGATGAACTAACACCGGACTGCCTGCAAAAAATCGTCGATGCCCTGACAGAGAATCCTGAGTGTGGATTTGCTTATGGCGATTGTTCAGAGGTATACGACGATAGCAAACGGGCCCATTGGTACGGGTGGGATTCCGGTTACGGGTATAGCGTCTATTACCGTGTATGGGTACCGTCATTAAATCGTTGGCAGAATGTAAACAAACATACTGCGATCAATGGAAGTACAATCAGGCATCTTGTAGGTCTGCCAAACCACCCACGTGCATGGACAAGGGAATGCTATCACTTACTTGGGGGCCATCGGGAAGAGCTGATGGTGGCAGACGATTATGATATGCTCATCCGCACCTTCCTGGCTACGACCTTTGTAGCGATCCCTGATTTATTATATATCCAATATCGCAATGGGAACGGCAGTAATTCTACTTTTATAAGAAACCAACAAATACAAATCCTCGTCAAGCAAATCCGACATTATTACCATGGGAGAATGTATCAAAGAGTGAGGGAGTTGGGGCTGCCGGAAGAAGTACCTTATAAACGGGTATGGGAAAGAAGAGAGGATGATAAAGGGAAGGGGACAGCCCATGTCATATATGAAAAGAAGTCAAAGGTATCGATTCTTTTTCCAATCCCCCATTCATGTGAGGGATATGATAATACGCAATTAATCCATACTCTTCAAAAAGGGGTGGATGTCCAGTTTCAAGATCAAGAAGTGGTGGTCGTAGGGTGTATCCCTCCTGAAGTCGAATCATTTGCCACGTATGCACCGATGGGCTCCATCAGGTGGTGGCCGATGGAACCGGAAGATTCACTGGAAACATGTATTCAATATGCGAAGTATTGTGCATCCTGTCAGGAAAAAATTGTTGTCATGCCATGAAAGTCAGAATCTTTCTATAAGAAAAAAGCTCAAAGTTGATATGAGACAGCTTTGAGCTTTTTTCTTATTCTGTTCTTTTATCATCAGCTACGCACTCAAGAATGTTGTAAGTGGCTTCCAGTAATTCTCCTGCCATCCTGTTCGTAAATGGTCCCCTTGTCCTTCAGGAAATCCAGTGTGGTCAAAAATCAGAAGGGTTTCATTTCCTTCCTGCTTCAATTCGAATTTTGCAATGGAATACACACCCGGCTCCCAGTTTCCTGCCCTCCATGCCTGGACGATTAGCTGGTTTTCAATGAGTTCGATCATTCTTCCCTCGATCATTCCCCCGAAACAAGAGAAGGAACCCCCTGCTTCAGCTTGAATATCAGCAGGCGCATCTCCTGTCATCTTACTAAATTTCTTTGAATCGGTTAAAGCTTGATACAGGTTTTCTGGTGTTGTATTGAACTTGATTTCTTCATGAATGGTAGTAGTCATTTGTATTTCCTCCTATATATTTATGTTGTCACCCGACCAAGGATCTACTCCGAGGTCTTCTCCTTGTCCTAAATGTTTTATTCGTTCCATGTAATGTGTCCAGCCTTTGTGGTTGGAAGGGA
The DNA here is from genome assembly GCA_963787015.1 of uncultured Bacillaceae bacterium. Taxonomy (GTDB): domain Bacteria; phylum Bacillota; class Bacilli; order Bacillales; family Bacillaceae_B; genus Rossellomorea. Next base: position 98,943 of record CAWBBM010000013.1, on the reverse strand, counting down.
CTTTCTCAACCGGAATATCATAATGATTCAGAACAAGCAGGGTTCCTTTATGTTGCGGGATGAGAAGGAATTCCACAGTCGTTGAGCCTGGGGGCATGATGTCTGAGTCCTTCCATCCCCAAGTCATGATAATTTTTTCATTTTGGACGATTTCTTTGTACTCTCCGATGGCGACGTTCTCCCCGTTGATATCAATTCGGTATTTACCGCCGGTTTTCGGTTCCAGTAATACGTTCCTGCCCATCCAACGATTCATCTTGTCAGGGTCGATGAAAAAAGAGAATAAAGTTTCTGGGCTGGATTCGATAAATATTTCTTTTCTAAGATTTTCAGTTGTCATGCTTTCTCCTTTCTTCCTCTTCCGCAGCTCCTTTCAAGCTTAGTAAGCTGTTGTCCCAGAATTGGTCGATGTATGTCTTTAATTCAGTAAAACCTTCCCTTCTGATTCGATAGTAGCGTTTCGTGCCAGCCTTTCTTACAACGACAAGGCCCGATTGCTCCAAAACTTTCAAGTGCTGTGATATGGCGGGCGCAGATAATTCGAAATTCCCTGCAATTTCACTTGAAGTAAGCTCCCGATCACGTAAATGTTCCAATATTTTACGGCGTGTAGGTACAGATAATGAAGAAAAAGCTTTTTCAATCATGACATTAATTTAGCACACACTTAATTAAGTTTCAACTTAATTAATATTCAGAAGTAAGGAGAGATGTAAGCCGTTAAAGTAGAAAACGGTTATCTAGCATTATGATTTCCAAAAAATCGATACTATTCAGTTTTCCAATTATTCGTTTGATTTGTTTTAGAATACTACCTATCGATACACTGGGTCAGTCCTGAAAAGCTGAATGAGGTATGTGGCGTGAGCATGATTGATTGAAGTTACAACGTAAGTCCAGTGAAACGACCGGAACCTTAATAGAAAGAAAAAAGAGCAAGGAATCATATACGCACTCATTTTTTTTCGTTTTTTTTTTGCCATAAAAAGAATATTTTTCTATTCTCAAAAAAATAATATAATCAATTGGAAGCGTTTTGCAAGTGGTGTGAAGTGAGTGTTACCAAGGGTTTGAGTAGATGAAAGCGCTTGGCATTTTCTCCCTTATGACATTTGTCATGCCCAGCATATGACACCTACTACTAACACGATGATTTCGCTTATCCTATAATGAATTCAACGCCTTAAATGAAGGGGATAATGACATGACAAATATAAAAACGTTGAAAAAAGAAGTTGCTCCTTATGAAAAATCAACAACCAAAGAAAGTATATGGCAGATCATCAATACGCTCGGACCATTCTTTCTATTATGGTTCCTTGCGTATCAGAGTCTTTCGGTATCGTACTGGCTTGCACTCGTTCCGATCGTGATTGCGGCAGGATTCTTGACTAGAATCTTCATTATCTTCCATGATTGCACCCATTTTTCTTTCTTTAAAAGCCGTCGTGCCAATCGCACAGTCGGAACCGCCATGGGTGTTTTGACACTGTTCCCGTTCGATCAGTGGGGACATGAGCACGCAGTCCATCACGCAACAAGTGGGAACTTGGATAAGCGTGGAACCGGTGACATTTGGACTCTGACCGTTGAAGAGTATTTAGCAGCACCTTTGAAAACTCGTTTAGCGTATCGCTTTTACCGCAATCCGTTCGTTATGTTTGTGTTAGGACCGATTTATGTATTCCTTCTTAAGAATCGATTCAATCGTAAGAAAGCCCGAAAGAAAGAACGTAATAACACGTATTTAGTAAATGTAATCATCGTGTCGCTTATCGCACTTCTATCTGTTGCCCTTGGATGGCAGGAATTCCTTCTTGTACAGGGATCTATCTTCATGGTTTCAGGATCAATCGGGATTTGGTTATTCTATGTGCAGCATACGTTTGAAGATTCATATTTCGAAGAGGACAAAGAATGGCAATATGTGCTGGCAGCTGTTGAAGGTAGCTCATTCTATAAGCTTCCAAAAATCATGCAGTTTCTGACAGGGAACATCGGATATCACCATATCCACCATTTAAGTCCAAGGGTGCCGAACTACAAGCTGGAAGAGGCTCATATTAATTCGGAGCCATTACAGAACGTACCGACAATTTCTCTTGCAACCAGCCTGAAATCCCTTCGCTTCAAACTATGGGATGAAGGTAACAAAACGTTTGTAAGCTTCAGAGGTATCAAATCTACAGCTAAATCAAAGGCACGTATCTCTACAGAAGCCAAACCTGAAGTATAATCCAAGCCGACTCTCCTTATGAACGAACCATATAAGGGGAGTCTTTACTTGATACAGATGTAAAAGGGGAGAACCTACATGATCCGCATTGTAATTGCAGACGACCAGGAATTATTGTTAGGGACGATCGGCTCTCTACTCGACCTGGAAGAAGACATGGAAGTGGTGGGAGTGGCAAAGAACAGAGAGCATGCCCTGGAACTCATCGAACAACTGCAACCCGACCTCTTCATCCTCGATATGGAGAATCTACTGAGGGACGGACCTCTAACAGATAGAGGATGTCATCTGGTAGTGTTCACGACATTCGCTAAAGAGGGATATTTGGAACAGGTTCAACAAACCGGTGCAAACGGGTATTTATTGAAGGACATTCCGAGTGAGGAGTTAACGACTTCGATTCGCAGGATCATAGAGGGGACACAGGTTTATTCTCCGAAGCTCATAGAGAAGAAGGAGTCTGCCTCATATGAGATCCCTCATGCTCCGGGTACGATGAAGAAGAACTATTTTACGATGATTATGGATAAGATGAAGCATCCCACAGGGTGATACATGTGATTTTAGTCTGACCTTCAAAGCGTTAGTTATGAACGTTTCGGGGCTCAGGCTTTTTTTGGGTGTTATAAATGGAAATCACCTTACATATATGTATCTAAATGTTAAACTATAGAAAAAGAGTAATGAGAGGGGAGTTTATATGTCGCCAGAGGGTAATGTGATGTTCGACATTGCACCAATCTTTATTGGGGTGATCTTTGTGATCGTTATAGTAGCAATCGTGTTTTCTGCTGCCAAAGGAGTAACGGAATGGAGTCAAAATAATCAATCACCGAAGCTGAATGTGGCTGCAAGGGTCCTGGCTAAAAGGACGAATGTCAGAGGCGGAGGAGAAACGAGAGCTTACAGTGAATATTATGTTACCTTCGAAGTGGAAAGTGGTGATCGCATGGAGCTTAAGGTAAAGGATACTGAGTATGGAATGCTTGCGGAAGGGGATCAGGGAGAACTGTCCTTCCAAGGCTCGCGTTATCTTGGATTCATTCGGGGAAGAAATGAAGTACATATTCAATCATAAAGGCGGGACCCTACTTGTAGGATCCCGCCCTTCATTTACCATTCCTTCGGTTCGTAATCCAAATCTTGAAATAATCTGTTCTTTTCCTTCTTAGAGAGGTCCCGCCACTGGCCGACAGGAAGATTCCCTAATTGAATATTCATGATCCGTGTACGCTGTAGGCGATATACTTCATATCCAAGCACTTCGCACATACGACGGATCTGCCGATTCAACCCTTGAGTCAAGGTGATTTGGAAAACATATTTAGACACCTGCTCCACTTCACAAGGAAGTGTTTTCGTACCGAGGATTTTGACTCCTTCTGACATCTGCTTTAAGAAATCGTCTGAAATCGGACGATCCACAGTCACCATGTACTCTTTCTCATGCTGATTTTCTGCACGGAGGATTTCATTGACGATATCCCCGTCATTCGTCAGCAGGATTAAGCCATCTGACTCCTTGTCCAACCGCCCGATGTTAAAGATTCGTAACGGATGATTGACAAGATCCACGATATTCCCTTTCACACCTTTTTCAGTTGTACTCGTAATCCCAACTGGTTTATTCAAGGCGATATACACATTGTTTCTGGCAACTCTCACAGGGGCTCCGCTCACTAATACATCATCACCGGGATTCACCTGATCGCCAATCTTGGCAACCTTCCCGTTGATCGTGACCCGCCCTTCAGTGATTAATTTATCTGCACCCCGTCTGGATGCCTTTCCAGCTTCGCTTATATATTTATTAATTCGCATCGTTAACACAACCTTCATTTGATAATGACTATTCTAAGAATATCGGACTGGCTGTGTATTTTCAAGGGAATGTATGAGTGCGTAGATGGGCAATCATGGTTACTATCAAAGACTATAGATAGTTGTTTTCTAACATAGGAGCTATCAAGGCTCTGTCTATAAGTGAGTGCGATAGATGGTGAGGGGAACGGCTTCGCTTTCCGATGGACTCCGGCCGATACCCGCCGGAGTCTACGCCGTTCCCCTCACCATCTAAAAGAGATATCGTGACAGAGCTTACTAGTGAGGCTAAAATAGACCACTGCACACGTTGGAAAATGTATTTTCTACTCTTTTAAATAATTTAAGGGAACCTACTTAGTTGATTTCCGCTGCAGGTGCTCGACTCACGCCCCGCGGAAAGCGAGCACCTGCAGCGGAAATCACGACACACTACGTATTATTTTGTAAAAATAGCCTTTACATTGACGCGACGTCAAGCTGTAAAGTAGTAAATATCAGGAGGTGAAACCATGGAATATACCGTCAGGAAGCTGGGGGAGATCGCTTGCGTGAGTACACGAACCCTTCGCTATTATGATGAAATTGAGCTTCTAAAGCCTGCTAGAACCAATTCATCAGGATATAGGATCTATGGTCAGAAAGAAGTGGATCGCCTGCAACAGATCCTCTTTTACAAAGAATTAGGTGTAGGACTAGATGATATCAAGGCAATTCTCGATGATCCATCCTTTAACGCAACACAGGCTTTACAGGACCATCGTGAAAAATTACTGGATAGACGTGCTCAACTCGATCAATTGATTAAGAATGTCGATAAAACAATACATGTAAAGAAAGGGAGAATCACCATGTCTGATAAAGAAAAGTTTGAGGGATTTAAACAAAAAATGGTGGAGGATAATGAGGAGAAGTACGGAAAAGAAGTACGAGAGAAATATGGTGACAAAGCAGCAGACCAATCCAACGCTACCATTATGAACATGTCACAGGAAGACTTGGTGCAGGTCACGAAACTGGAACAGGAAATTAAACAAACCTTAAAGGAAGCATTCCGAATGGGTGATCCATCAAGCATGGAAGCCCAAAAAGCAGCAGATCTCCATAGGCAATGGATTTCATATTATTGGGGGCATTACAGCAAAGAAGCGCATGCAGACCTTGCCCAAATGTATGTAAATGATGAGCGATTTAAGGCATATTATGATGCGGATCAAGACGGGGCAGCAGCATTTCTGAGGGATGCGATTTATATTTATACTGGCCAGAAAAGGGAAGTGGAATAAACAAGAAGTTCTCACCCCCTCCAAAAAGTGTTATGATATGAGGACGAACTTGAAAGAACGTACCTTAACATAATGGAGTGGAAAAATGAGTAAACCAAAGAAGAAGAGTGGAACAGGCCAAGGAACAGGCAAAAAAGGCTGGAATCGCTGGCAGGCCGGAGCCAATAAAAAGAAAAGCTACAAGCCTTATACAAGTAAAGGTGTAAAGCATGGTAGCAAGCAGGAAGATAATTAGTCATTCGTTAGTCCATCTCGTTTCTGGAATGGGCTTTTTTTTTGACCAAAAAGAATGAAGAAGTGAATTGATCTCTTTCTATTATAAATATCTCCTATTTAGGGGTACACATATTATAAAGAACGTTCAAAACGATTATTAAGAGCAGGAGAGGTTTGGACTTGTTCACTTCATTATGAAAAGTGGAAAGAAAAGCTTGTTGATCGGGCGAAGGATCTCTTAAACGCATCATTTTAGTTTCTTCCAATAGGGTTAAAAAATAAAATCAGAAAAAAGTTTGCTTTTTTTACGATTTCCTGTTATTCTAAAGAAGAATTATTTTTGTTCGGTCTGTAAGGAAAGAAAGTATTTAAACTTTTCGCCTTTGATATCTAATTGAGCAACGATAGTAATAAAACGTGGATTCGAATCCACACAGGAGGATACACACATGCAAGAAGGTACAGTAAAATGGTTTAACGCAGAAAAAGGTTTCGGTTTCATCGAAATCGAAGGTGGAGAAGATGTATTCGTACATTTCTCAGCTATCCAAGGCGAAGGATTTAAATCTTTAGACGAAGGTCAAAAAGTTACATTTGACACTGAGCAAGGTCAACGTGGACTTCAAGCGACTAACGTAAACAAAGCGTAATAGCTTTTAAGGAAGGGACTCTCTCTGAGGGTCCTTTTTTTTGCGAAAAAAAAGAGGTGCCGGAAGTTTGGCACCTTTCACCTACGTTAATGCGTACTTGATGATTCCTTGAAGATAAATGGAATCCTCCTTATGAGTACATTCCCTGATTTTGATTTTTCCCTCTTTTTCTAATTCATGTGCAACTAACTCAATGCCTTCAGCTTCTTCTTTGGATGCCATCGGAATTTCGATCGAAAAGAAATTTCCCCGGCTGGCCTGATTCAAACTCTTCAATAATCCCATTTTATTCATTCGATCAACCCCTTTCGTTCTTACTTTCGACATGTGAGGGGCTTTATCCTCTTATTAATAGAGAGTTTAAGATAAATGAAGACAAAAAGCTGAATAAAGATGGATTGCAGGAATGGATTTGCTTTTTCTTAGATTATCTGTTATTCTAAAGAAGAATTATTTTTGTTCGGTATGTAAGGAAAGAATAAGTGTTCAACTTTTCACCTTTAATATCTAATTGAGCAACTATAGTAATAAATCGTGGATTCAAATCCACACAGGAGGATACACACATGCAAGAAGGTACAGTAAAATGGTTTAACGCAGAAAAAGGATTCGGTTTCATCGAAATCGAAGGCGGAGAAGACGTATTCGTACATTTCTCAGCTATCCAAGGCGAAGGATTCAAATCTTTAGACGAAGGTCAAAAAGTTACATTTGACACTGAGCAAGGTCAACGTGGACTTCAAGCGACTAACGTAAACAAAGCGTAATAGCTTTTGATGAAAGGACTCTCTCGGAGGGTCCTTTTTTTATTGGTAGGGGAATGATTCTTGAGGTAGGGGACGTTTCCACTTTAGCATCAGCCGGCAAGAGGCTCGAGTTCAGAAGAAAAACCTACCAAAAAGGCAAAGAGCACCTCTCGGGTAGGTTTATCCTTATACTTGTCGCCTCCACTTTAAAATATAAAAAGGGACCGACAAAGTTTGTCGGTCCCGGAGACAACATGTTACAAGTTAAAATGGTTAAGTAAAGCATAACACACTATTGGGTGAATACCTAAATAAATTTGAAAAGAATTTTTGAAAGCTGTTTTTCTGTAGAATAATATCCACACTTTCCTATGAGAATAAGAAAGAATGACAAAATAAATGAGGTATTGAAATGAATGGTACATTTAAAGATTATCAATTAAGCGAAGATATTGTAAGAGCTCTTTCTGGATTAGGGTATGAAGCTCCGACTGAGGTGCAGTCCAAGGTGCTGCCATTGGCCCTCGAGAAAAAGGATCTTGTAGTACGATCACAAACGGGGAGCGGAAAGACGGCTTCTTTCGGGATTCCGATCTGTGAGATGGTGTCATGGGAAGAGAATAAGCCGCAAGCTCTAGTGCTAACGCCAACCCGTGAGCTGGCTGTACAGGTGAAAGAAGACATCACAAACATCGGAAGATATAAGCGAATCAAGGCGGCGGCTGTTTACGGTAAATCTCCTTTTCATCGTCAAAAGCTTGAGCTTAAGCAGAAAAATCATGTTGTGGTGGGTACGCCCGGCCGTGTACTTGATCATATCGAAAAGGGAACCTTTCCACTCGATAAGGTGGAGTATCTGATTATTGACGAAGCCGATGAGATGCTGAACATGGGCTTTATTGATCAGGTGGAAGCGATTATCCAGGCGTTACCAACTGATCGGGTGACATTAACCTTTTCTGCTACATTACCCGAGGACGTTGAAACACTCTGTCATAAATATATGAAGAAACCTGTTCACATTGAAATTAAAGCGACGGGTATCACGACAGATAAAATTGATCATTCTTTGATCGAAGTGAGAGAAGAAAATAAACTTTCCCTTCTAAAAAACGTAACAACGGTAGAAAATCCAGATAGCTGCATCATTTTTTGCAGAACAAAGGAAAATGTGGATACATTATGTGAAGAGCTGGACCGATCAGGATATCCTGTGGATAAAATCCATGGCGGGATGATACAGGAAGCACGTTTTGAAGTGATGGACGATTTTAAGCGGGGAGATTTCCGGTATCTTGTGGCAACCGATGTAGCAGCACGTGGAATTGATATTGAGAACATCACTCATGTCATCAATTATGATATTCCCATGGAGAAAGAAAGCTATGTTCACCGCACCGGGAGAACAGGACGTGCCGGTCAGGCAGGGAAAGCGATTACTTTCTGCACACCGTATGAAGAGAAATTCCTTGCAGAGATTGAAGAGTATATCGGATTTGTGATTCCTAAGCTGGATGCACCGTCTGATGAAGCCGTCTCTAATTCAAAAGCTGATTTTCTGCAGAAGTTGGATGAGGAACCGGATTTCAAATCAGACAAAAGCGAACAGTTGAATCGTGACATCATGAAGCTCTATTTCAATGGCGGGAAGAAAAAGAAAATCCGTGCAGTCGATTTCGTCGGGACGATTGCGAAAATCGATGGAGTGACGGCTGATGATATCGGCATCATCACCATCGAGGAGAACCTTTCGTATGTGGAGATGCTGAATGGTAAAGGACCATTAGTCTTACATGCGATGAAGAGTACCACGGTTAAAGGAAAAATGCTTAAGGTGCATGAAGCGAGAAAATAGGATAGAAATGCCTTTTCTTTAGAGGAGGTCTTTTTGCATCCGGCATCCATGCAATGGCTCCGGTTTTCAAACGATGAACAATTTAGGTACCAGTGAGGACAGCGAAGGGATTCCAATTCGCTGTCTTTTTTTATCATTGAGACTTCTTTTCGTGAAGAATTAAACAATGATAAGAAGGATTTTGAATTTGGAAGGGATGGTAGGGTGTTCTTTTTTAAGTAAGGAGTCATTTAACGGCGAAATCGAGAATTTAACGGCGGAATTTTCAATATAACGGCGAAATCGAGAATTTAACGGCGAAATATCAAATTTATCGGCGAAACGGCCTCGGCGCTGAGGAAAATTTTAAAAAATAAGACCCTGGACGCATCCTAGGGCCTTATCCTTACATGTCAATCTCGTTTAAATGAGAAATCTCAACAAACAAGAAGTTACTCCAAGATGTTCTTATTCCGGAGCACACCTTCTACCGCAGCCCGGAAATCTTCGACCGCTTTCTTCCGCCATTTGGCTTCTGAAGGATAAAACATCTCTTTATAACGCTTGAGGATGATTTGTTCTGAGATGTTTCTGCTTGAACCATTCCAGTATAGCTGATTTTCATCAATGGTGTTGTGCAAGGACTGAATGCTTGCGAGTGTGTCATCTCCGAGTGTTCCGAATTCAAAGGTAGTTGAGTAAGCTTTTTTTTGCGGATCTACCTTTTGGGCAAGCTGATGGAAATATTCTGTATTGTCCCCTTTGGTGACGTAAAACCCATCTGATTCAGGAGTTAAGACGAGCGGGTATTGAAATGCTTTTTTTGCCTCTTTTTCGGTCATGGTCTCATCGATGGAGCTGAAGATGCTCATTTGATATTTCGGACCATAGCCTGTATGGAGGTCGATGTGGACGATGTTGTCGTAATCACTATCGATCCAACGGTTATATAATCCCTTTAAGATCGTGGTGCTTGGTTCATCCTTTGCTCCGCCATAGTACACTCCTTCAGGATGAGAGTACTGCCCCGTCAATAATGCTTGTTCTATCTTGTTTGTTCCAGCAGTCAAAGCAGTATATCCTACACTTGAGTAGAACCCGACATCTTCAAGGGACATGTTTCCGAACTTTTCATCCCGTTGAAAGAACCCGGCAAGATCAATGTAATCCTTATTCGAATCCATATTAAAGCGATCCCAGTCTTCTATGAAGTTCCGATTCAGGTCTACGTTTTGCTCATTGTATCTTCTTTCGTTCTTCATCCCCCATGGGTTAACAGAGTGAACGAGCACCACCCCGGTAGTGTCCGGATTGATTTTTTGTAAATATTCGCTCTTGAAAACATCCAACATGGCAGAGCCTACATAGCCTTCAATTCCATGAACGCCAGTTGTGAATATTAGTAGATTGTCTTTTTCCTTGTTGGCTTCGCTCGTAAGGACGTCGATGCCGAGTCCCGTGTCGCCAACGGCATATTCTTCTAAAGACGTCTTAGACCAGACGTTTTTAAATTCCTTTTCGTATGTCGAAAAGCGATTCTTTGATTCTTCATAGGTTCCAATATAATGGCTTAGTTCATCACCTTGCCCTGTAGTTTCCTGAGTAGCCAGTTGTAAGAGAGAATAAGGGATGACCCATTCAATCAGCACACCTATGATTCCGGCAATCAAGAAAAAGCGAAGCGGTTTTTTCATAATCTTGTCCTCCTCTAAACCTCGAGTCTTTCTTATTATCGTAATGAGAAAGGCGATCATAAAGTTTCTGTCGATATTTGTCTTTCAATGTATTAAAATAGTATATACCAAAATTATCTATTATTGGAGGTCTTTTGTAGTGGAATCTTCTTTGCAGTTGCAAAATGAACAGAATGTAAACCGTATTTTGTATAAGTTATTCACAATTGCCGCGGTGTTAATGCTCGCTAACAATATTTTGCAAATTGCATTATATGGTGTTCCGGATTTAACCGTTATCTTTATTTTATATAACAGTTTATTTTTATTCTTTATCTTACCGGTCATTTACTATAGAGTGTCTGATTCTAAAGATAAATTCAAAAGGATCTCGACCTTTTCACTTCTGATCTTTGCTTTTATCTTACATACAGACTCATGGGTGAATGTTCCCTTTGTGTGGCTTATTCCTCTAGGCATTGGAGCTTTATATGCAGACTATAAGCTCATCAAACAAACGTTCATTTGGACAATTCCTTTATTGATTCTGGCACAATTTACGCACTTATGGTTTGCCGAGCCGATGGCTATAGAATCAAGCCTTTATCGTTCGATTATGACCTCTGTGTATTATGGCCTCCAATTTACGTTTATCGGAGTCATCTTTATGAATAGTACGAAGCGTTCGAATGATATGCTGAAACAGAGCGAACTGTTAACGCTTGAAGTGAAGAGCATCTTGGAGAGTGTTGATAATGCCTCAAGCCAATTAAGAGAGAATGTATCGCATTTGAACCTCAATATCACAGGCTCTACCTCTGCCATTCAACAAGTGGATGCATCTATTCAACAGATTAACCAGGATAGTCATTTGTTTAGGGAGACGATCAGTGACACGGATCAGAACGTCCAGAGTATGATTCAACGATTGGACGAAACTTCTACCGAGGCAAGTACGATCCAAACGGTTACGTCGAAAGTGATGGATGTGGCCGATACCAGCAAGAAAGCTCTGTCACAATCGATTCAACAAATACAAAGAGTGAAAGAATCTTCTTTCAAAAGTATAGAAACCGTACAAACCCTGGATCAAAAAATCAATGACATTAGCAGTGTTCTTGCATCCATCTATCAAATTGCCGAACAAACCAACCTGCTTGCGCTTAATGCAGCTATTGAAGCCGCTAGAGCGGGAGAGCAGGGCAAAGGATTTGCCGTTGTGGCAGGTGAAGTCCGTAAACTTGCTGAGGAATCAAGTCGCTCTTCGTCCTTGATTGAGGAATTATTAAAAGATGTGATGGATTCAAAAAATGAAGTGTTACGTACTTTAGAGAACACAGATCACGTGATTGACGATAACGTCTCGGCCATCCAGGAGACGACCAGTCATTTTGACGAACTCGTCACCTTACAAGAAGGAATGAAAACAAAACTTTATGGCATTATTTCCTCAATCGAGTCTTTATCCACAGACAGTAAGAGGTTGACTGGATCAATGTCCACATTGAAGAATAAACATTTGACCAATGATCAAAATATTTCTGAAATTGCTTCAGCTATAGAACAGGTGTCGGCGACGTTCCAGGAAATCGGAGCGACTGTCGAGAACGTTCACCATAGAGCGGAGCACTTAAATGAACTTGGGCTGACTAGTGAAAGGTAATAGGCATAAGGTGAGTAGCGAATTGATGTGGATTCGCTGCTTTTTTTTATTGATTTGAAGTGTTCTAGGTGGCTTAACAGGTTCTTTTTATTCTAGCGGTGGGAGAGTTGATACTTAGTAGACAACACCACGAGACCAGAATAAGCCCGGTGAGTGGTCTGTTGATTATCCCCACTTCCCGATTTGGTTTGAGGTGCATTTATCGGCGAAATTCTGATTTTAACGGCGGAATTTTCAATATAACGGCGAAATCCAGGATTTAACGGCGAAATATCAAATATAACGGCGAATTCACTCTAAGGATTCCAATCGCGTGGCAAATACCTGATTGTAAATCATGATACACATCATGCATACGTCAAGATGAGCATGTTTGAGAAGATTTTTGATAAAAATGATTTACCAACAGACCAACAATTGTGATTCGGATATAAATGAGGAAAAAGACAATGTATCCCCATAAACCGATGATGGCATCAATGAATTCCATCTACACTAAAATTTGTAATCGATTGCTGAATCTCGATTGCGAGAACCAACACAAACATGAAGGTCAATGTATAGAAGAAAGCAAGTGCTTTCATCCCGAAAGTAAACTTCGATAGGATCTTCGATATAACGTATACATGAAAGAATACTGACATTCTGATGATGGCCATGATCCAAAAATGGAGATCTTTATCCGTAAGCGTAAATCTGAGATCGTCCGTCAGTACAGTGAACGGGTCGATCAAACTTATTTTTATTTTTTTGAAAAAAACTGTAGTGATTCCCCATTTTCTTTCGTCTATTACAATGAGACCACAAGAAAGGGGGAGAGAAGTTGGTGGATCCGCTAGTTGAAAAAGCGAAGAACGGCAGTAAGCATGCATTCAGGATGTTGATTGAAATGCATAAACAATATGTATTCACATGCATTTTCGGAATTTTGAGGAACCAGAAGGATGCAGAAGATGCCTCTCAGGAAGTCTGGATGAAGATCTACTCCTCTCTCCCCAGGTATGAGGATCAAGGCTTCAAGACGTGGATGACAAGGATTGCGGTGAATCATGCGATAGATTGTAAACGACAGCATGCCAGGAAGAGAGAGGACCTGGTCGACGAGCTCCCGGTGAAGGAGGAACGGGAGTCAGTCGAAGCCCGACTGTTAAAAAATGAGCAGAAACAACTCGTATTGAAGCATTTGGAGGAGGTTCCCGATTCCTACAGAGAAGTGATTGAAGGCTTCTACATAAAAGAAAAATCGTACCAACAGTTGGCAAATGAACATCAGGTACAGGTAAAGACGATTGAAACGAAATTGTACCGGGCAAGGATTTGGATCCGGAAGCATTGGAAGGAGGAGGATTTCATATGAATCATCTTTCGTTGGGAAAATGGAAGATTTACGCCAGAGATGAGATGGATGATGACAAACGGGAGGAGTACGAGGAACATCTGTATAGCTGTGATCATTGTATGGTTCTTTATATGGAAGCAATCGAGTCGGTTCAGGGTGAACTTCCTTCCATTGAAGGTCCGTCCCTCTATACAGATGAAGTGATGGAGCGGATCCCGTTTGAGGGGGAGCCTGTGAGTACATCGTCCCGGAAGCATTGGTATGAGGAGAATCTGTTCCAGTATGTGCTGGCTATGGCGATGACACTGATTTTGATGGCGACGGGTATTTTTGGAGATCTTCTGAAGGTCACCACAGAATTCGAGAAGAATCGTCAACCATCCTTTACGGAAAATGTGTTAAATAAAACAACGGCATTACTTGAGGATGTCGAAAAAGTAGAAGAACAGGAGGTAGAGTAAGATGGACAATAGGAAGAATCCCATTATTGCATTTTTGTTGGCGTTTATTCCTGGGGTTGGCTTGATGTACTTGGGTAAGGTTCTGAGAGGATTCGGTTTTCTTCTTGTCATTATTGGATCGCTTCCAGTAGCCTTTTTTGCAGCAGACTATATCATGAGCGTTCCTCTGGCCATATTGGTGGCAGGATGTGGTTTTCTAGTCTATGTGATCAGTATTGTGAATACAGCCTTATTGGCATCAAGGGGATTGAAGGAACGGGAAAAAATCATCACGAATGATGAGACTTTAAGCAGTGAACGGTTCTACACCATCATCCTTTCTATGATTCCGGGACTGGGGCATTTCCAACTCGGACTGATGAATCGGGGCGTTACGTTTTTGGCAACTTTTCTCGGAGTTGCTGCGATGATCCTGTTTGTGACAGCGATGACGGGGAGAGGGGAGTTCATGGTATTCTTGATCGTCCTTCCTGTCATTTGGGTATACAATTTCTTCGACACCATGCAGCTGCTGAATAAAAAGCAGGCCGGTGAAGTACTGGCGGACCGGTCTGTATTGGAAGACCTGGAAGCCCAGCACGAAGGAGGAAGGAAAAGTAAAGCATTCGCCACTTTCTTATCCATGTTTCCTGGAGCAGGGCATTTGTACCTTGGCTATCAAAAAAGGGGAATTCAGCTAATGGCCGCGTTCCTTTTTTCTATATATATCCTTGATGTCCTTCGCTTGGGGATCTTTCTCTTCTTAGTACCGATCATCTGGTTTTACAGCTTTTTTGATGGTCTTCAGCGAGCGACGAAGCACGGGAAGGAGCCGTTAGAGGATACACCGATCGTATCCTATTTGATTAATCAGCAAAAATGGGTGGGAATCGGATTGGTGCTGCTCGGGATCTATTATCTGGCAACGAACATTCTCATGCCACTGACCATGCCATTTTTAGAGTCGTATGGAATTGATCTTTATCATGTGATGAATAGCTATGTACAACCGGGGATCGTTTGTCTGCTCCTGATTGGGGGAGGAATTAAACTGGTGGCCGGAAGTAAAAAAGCACACTCAAAAGAGGAGGTATCAGAATGAGAACCTGGAGAGTCGGATCCATATCTATGGGGGCGTCCCTTTTATTCCTGGGAATCTTTCTTCTGTTTTCAGAGTTGTTAAAATGGGATTCAGTCTATGTGCTGACTGGATGGTGGCCAGTGCTGCTGATCGTGTTGGGAGCAGAGATATTAGTTTATTTGTATCTATCCAAGCAGGAAAAACCGATAGTGAAATATGACTTTTTAAGCATCTTATTTGTGGCTGTCATCGGGACGGTGGGAATCGGCTTTACCGTTTTACAGGCAACAGGTTTGATGGGACAAATACAAACATTCTTTGATTCTGAAATGAAAACAGTGGACCTTCCTACTTATAATCATCAGGTTGGTGATGATGTGAAGCGGATCGTTGTTGACTCTAGTCATTATCCAATAACGGTTGAAACCGTTACGGGTAAAGAGGTGAGTGTGTTTGGTACGTATCGGGGAGCCTTCAAGGCAGATCGGCCATTCCTTTCGAAGCCTGAAGATTATTTACTGACAACACAAAAAGGAGACACATTATATATCAGACTAAAGGGTCTTCCCGAGTCCAATGGATGGAGACAATCTGGTCAGGAAATACAGGCGACACTCGTCATTCCGGCATCAAAGTCGCTGGAAATCTCCAGTAACTACAATGAAGTCACGTTAAAGCCAAGAACCCTTTCAAGCTCTTGGGAAGTATCAAGCTCATCAATCGTCAACCTGGTCCTACCATCATCAGAAGACTTGACCATCAATGCTGAAAATGTAGGGAATATACATGGAGAGAACGCCAAGTGGCAATTTACAAAACAAGCAAATGCACAGGATTCCGAAGCTGAAGGTATAAACGACGACGGGATCCCAACCAAATCCGCCACCCTAAAACTCGGTAACGGACAACACCCTATCACCATCTCCAACGCTGATCAAGTAAACATATCGATCAGGAATTGAGGGACGGACCTCCCATTTTTCATCATTCCATTTGTAAATTAAATGGAAAGTGTGAAGAAGTGGAGGTTTTTTTCTTTAATGGGGTAATGTGGTTAGGGAAACGGCACCACTATAAGTAATCATCCCTACCTTCGCCATTTGCCTGAGA
This sequence comes from uncultured Bacillaceae bacterium, assembly GCA_963787015.1. GTDB lineage: Bacteria > Bacillota > Bacilli > Bacillales > Bacillaceae_B > Rossellomorea. The sequence goes on along the minus strand of CAWBBM010000013.1, from coordinate 82,848 downwards.
TACATGAAGAAATAGGTGTCACTATAGATGGCGGGTGCCTCAGGAAACACATCTCTCTCCTTAGAAAAACCAACTGGGATCGGAATTCGCTCTTCTTTGAAAATGGAGGAAATGAAGTCAATATGCTGCTCAGACGTTTTATAAGCAGAAAGAAGAATGGACTCCGCATCGGTATCCCGGTTCTTTGCGATAAAATTTTCTAATACGCACAGTGCCATGCTGTCATTTTGATACGTTGACCAGAGTGTGGCTATTTCTGCTCAGGTTAAATCGGTTTTAGGATGATCAGACATGGATTATTATCCTCCTACTGTTAAATGAATGTATTCATTAGTATGGATTTCTGTGACAAGATTTATGAATAGTAGAGAGGTTTATTTATGATAAGCGAATACGACTTCATATTTTAAGTGAATAATGAAACCATCTAGAGAATGGCAAGGATGATTAAGAATGTTTTTGATGTGGCTTACGATTTTTATTCTTAATGGGCTCGTTTTGATAGTGAGAAAAAGGTTATCTTCGATAGAGATGTACACTACTTCTTTATTTTCCATTTATTTAGCCCTATTGGCAGATTCCATATTCGGAGGGATGTTTAAGCTATACTCTTATTTTGAAACAGGGGTCGAATGGATTGATTTTGTTGGTGCGATCGGCATATACCCCGCTGTTAATATCCTTTTCTTAGCGTTATTTCCTAACGGGAAGAGTTGGGTTAGTAAGGGGATGTATATATTGGGGTGGACCCTGTTCTCTCTAGGTTTTGAATATGTGGCTTCCACCTATTCTACCTTTTTTCAATACAGTGGTTGGAAACTAATCTATTCTGTTCCTATTTATCCTGTTTTGTTTGCGATCCTACTATACAATTTTCGCTTTGTTGAAAAATTGAGGAGAAATCATGTGCCGATTTTTCATTTGACCCCATTGGAGTGGTATGGGAGCATACTTTTAGTCCTGTACATGAACTTGTCCATCGATGCTGTGTTGAAGGGAAAGTATGAACTTTATTTTTATGTAGTGAACGACGTACACCTGGTTGATTTCTTTTACCGGTGGACATGTTTAGGTATATCTCTACTGATTTTTCTTAGTAAACAAGCGGAAAATCCCTCTCTATGGAGATTCATCCTGTGGATAGGAATATTAAGTGTGATTGAACAAAGCGCTACCCTACTCAACCTTTTTCACCCCGTCGACTGGCCCAAATACCAATCCATCCTTCACTTTGCCGTCATCCTTCTCATTACATGGAAAAACCTTCTTTTGCTCCGTTACTTAACGAGAGTGACCAATAAGAGGGACGGACCTTAAAATAAGAGTTGATGAAACCGTAATTAGAAAAAGTGGAGGTCCGTCCCTCCCCTATGTTTACTATTTCACATAAGGGGAAAATACGCTACATGAGATATTTCAAGGAGGTTTTATCCTATGGGAAGGTTAGAAGGTAAGATTACAGTGATTACCGGAGCAGCAACTGGAATCGGAGCTGCCACTGCTAAGCTGTTTGCGCATGAAGGGGCAACTGTGATTTGTGCAGATGTGAATGAAGAGGAAATGAATAAGACGGTGAATGAGATCAGTAGTGAAGGTGGAAAGGCAGAGGCATTTCAACTCGATGTTTCCATTGAGGAAAGTGTCACGTCGTTTGCTGCTGAGATAAAGAAGAAATTCGGTACGATTGATGTCCTCTTTAATAATGCAGGAGTTGATGAACAGGGAGGGAAAGTGCACGAATATCCTGTTGAACTATTCGATCGAATCATAGCGGTGGACTTACGTGGAACATTCCTATGCAGCAAGTATTTAATCCCTCTTATGCTTGAAAAAGGAGGATCAATTATTAATACCGCGTCCATGTCCGGCCGGGCGGCAGATTTGGACCGATCAGGCTACAATGCAGCCAAGGGCGGTATTATCAACTTTACGAAAGGGATGGCAATTGATTACGCAAGACATGGAATCCGCGTGAATTCTCTCTCTCCTGGAACAATCGAGACTCCTCTTATTGACGAACTTGTCGGAAGTAAACAAGATGAGATGGGAGAGAAATTCAGGGAAGCGAACAAATGGATCACCCCGATGGGTCGCCTCGGACGACCAAAAGAAATGGCGACCGTCGCCTTATTCCTCGCTTCTGACGACAGCTCCTATGTAACAGGTGAAGACATCACAGCAGACGGAGGCATCATGGCATACACATGGCCTGGGAAAATGCTGATCGAGGAAGAAGAGTGGAAGAAGGGTACTGAATAATATTTTCGAGGGACGGACCTCCAATTTTTCATCTTTCCGTTTGTATATATCAGACGGAAAGTGTGAAAAACTGGAGATTTTTTTGGTTATTGGTGTAACGTGGTGGGGGACGGACCTCCGAATGCACTTTTTGGAACCGGCGATTAGAGGATTTTGAGGTCCGTCCCTCAAAGTGTATCACCAAACCATTTCTTCCCATCCATCTCCGTTTGTGGTAGAATGGGTATAATTTAGATGAAATGGAGGTTTTCCTTTTGATTTTAATCAGACAACGCATCCGCAATTTGAACGCTTAATTGAATAAGTTCAAAGGCTCTGCCTGTGTGCAGGGTAAATGGGATCGGTCTGACTATTTCTAAAGGATTCTTCATTTGACGATGAATGAGGGACGGGGATGCCAATTGGCTTCTCTTTCTTGTTTGGTTAGGAATAGAATTGAATATTTACCGGGTGACGCTAATCATGGTGTCTCCAAATAGAAAGCGCCAGAAGAAATGCGGGCTTCTTCGTGTACTCCCGGTTATTCAAATCCATTTACAAGAACACAGGCAGATGTCTGTGTTTTTTTCATGCATTTAATACAAGAAAAATGATGGGAAGTGACGAAATGATGGAAGAACGTTTAAAGGCCATCGCCATTGGCGTCAATACGAAAGACAAGAATAATGACTTCGACTACTCGATGCTTGAGTTGAAAGGATTGGCTGAAGCGAGACATATGGATGTTGTCGGTGAACTGACTCAAAATCTGCCCCGACCGAACCACGTTCATTATATAGGAAAAGGGAAGATTGAAGAACTGCTGCCTCTTGTAGAAGAGTGGGAAGCGGATGTCCTCATCTCCAATGATGAGCTCTCACCATCACAGATCCGTGTACTCGAAGAACAGCTTGATATTCGCGTCATGGATAGGACGATGTTGATTCTTGATATCTTCGCGGAACGTGCGAATACAAGGGAAGCGCAACTTCAAGTCGAGGTGGCTCAGCTTCAATACATGCTTCCACGCTTGATTGGCCGCCGTGAATCACTCGGTCGTCAAGGAGGCGGATCGGGACTTTCTAACCGTGGTGCCGGTGAAACGAAGCTGGAACTTGATCGCCGCCGTATTGAAGATAAAATAACGGCGTTAAATAAAGAACTTGATTCACTCGTCGACTTGCGAACGACTCAGCGTAAGCAACGTCAAAGAAGTGAAATCCCGGTAGTATCTCTTGTAGGTTATACGAATGCAGGAAAGTCGACGACGATGAACGCATTCGTAGAAAAATTCCATCCGAACGAGAATAAGCAGGTCTTTGAAAAAGATATGCTGTTTGCCACCCTTGAGACATCGGTGAGAAATATTACGTTACCGGACAAAAAGGCGTTTCTGCTGACGGATACGGTCGGTTTTGTGAACAAGCTGCCCCATCAGCTGGTCAAGGCATTCAGGTCCACTCTTGAAGAAGTGGTAGAAGCGGATCTCATCATTCATGTGGTGGACTATTCAGATACCCATTATGAGAAATTGATGGAGGTGACAGAGCGTACCCTTGCAGATATAGGAGCAGGCGATATCCCTGTCATCTATGCATTCAATAAGGCAGAATTGATGGAAGAAGAGGTTCCGAGAGTGGAAAAGGACCGCATTTATTTTTCAGCTAAAAATAGAATCGGAATCGACGAGTTGTTGGAAGTCATAAAAAGTTATATTTTTAAAGATTATAAACGGTGTCAAATGTTGATTCCTTTTGAAAAGGGACATTTGATTTCATATTTTAACGAGAATGCCAACGTGTTAGAAACCGAGTATGAAGAAAACGGTACGAAGCTGACACTTGAATGTAAGATGGTAGATGCGGAGAGATATCGAGAGTACATGGTATTATAAAATCGTAAATGGAAGAAACCATCCCTGTGTGCAAAAGGGATGGTTTTTTTGATAGATTCTTTTTATAACTGAAAATTCATTCTTATGTATGTTGTTCTAAATAAAGGATTTTATGGATAGGAGATGTGTTCGGAATTGGATGTGATCAGACCGGCGAGTATTGAAGATCTTGATGAAGTGTTGGTTCTGTGGGTGTGGCAGGCTGGTTGCAGACAAAGGTAACGAAGCAGTGGGATTACTATTTGACCGATCTAGAGGGGAACAAAGAAGAAGTGGTTGATTCCCTTGAAAATAAGGCAACGTATGTTTTAGAAAAAAGTGGAAGAATCATCGCCACCTTGACCCTTGAAGCCAAACCAAGTGAGTGGGATGTGGAAATCTGGGGGAAAAGCCACGGGAGGATGTCACCTACCTGCATAGACTGGCGGTTCATAGGGGATGGACTCCTGGACTGGGCCGAGCAGAAGGCTAAAGCAACGGGAAAAAAATCGATCCGATTCGACTGTGTAGCCAGTAATGAAGGGCTGAATCAATACTATCAAAGCCGATACCCATTAAAAGAAATCATCCATATCCATGGACGTCACAGTAAGTACGAAATCTCTCGTTAAATGAAAAAACCGACGTGACCATTCATCACGTCGGGCATTGATTAACTTGCTTTCCTTCTGGGGTGGGCTTCCATCATCGGCATATATTCGTTGAAATAATGATTCGTCTCTGAAACGATTACTTTATAGAGCAACAGCAACGCGATCAAGTTCGGAATCATCATCAACGCATTGGACATATCCGCAAACGCCCAAACGAGCTCCAGATTTGCCACTGCACCGAGTCCTGTGGCAAAAATATAGATGAGTCGATAGGAGTTGGCAAAACGGTAATTGGTTAAATACTCGAAGCATTTCTCCCCGTACATATACCATCCGACGATTGTCGAGAAACCGAAGAAGATAACGGAGAATGACACAATGTATTCTCCAACAATTCCGAGGGCGTGTCCGAATGCTGCACTCGTCAATGCTCCCCCGTCGAGACTTTGAGCATGCCTGACACCAGATATCGCTCCGCCGGTCGGATCCCAGAAGCCTGTGATCAACAGAACAAGACCCGTCATCGTACAAACGACGATCGTGACGATAAATGTACCGGTCATGGCTACAAGAGCCTGCTTTACAGGGTGGTCGGTTTTGGCATTTCCTGCAATCAGTGCGGCTGTACCAAGACCTGCTTCATTTGAGAAAATCCCTCGTGAAACCCCGCTGCGGACCGCTTCAGAAATAATGATTCCCGTGAAACCACCGGCAGCTGCTACAGGGTTGAACGCATAATAAAAGATCATTTCAAAAGCCGGAATGATCATGTCATAATTCAGAACGATGATGATCAGTGAGCCTCCAACGTACAGAAATGCCATGATTGGGACAAAGAAAGAAGCGACTGTACTGATCCGCTGAATCCCTCCAAAGATTATCAATCCTGTCAGGACGGCCAGAACAATCCCTGTTACTAGATTGTCAATGTGAAAGCTTGTGGTCATGACGTCTGCAATCGTATTAGATTGTACGCTGTTTCCGATTCCTAGGGCAGCGAAAGCACCAAATAACGCGAATGCCACGGCCAGCCATTTCCATTTACGGCCCAAGCCTTTTTCCACGTAATACATGGGCCCACCGGAGTATTCCCCGTTTTTATTCTTCACCCGGTATTTCATGGCAAGAAGGGCTTCTGCGTATTTCGTCGCCATTCCAAGGAGACCCACGATCCACATCCAGAAGATGGCTCCAGGTCCACCAATCGTCAGAGCTGTAGCAACTCCGGCAATATTTCCGTTTCCAATGGTAGCGGATAAGGCGGTCATCAGGGTTTTAAAGTTACTGATATCACCCTCGGATTCAGAAGAAACCTTGGCTGATTTATCCTCTTTCGTAAATGCAAGTTTAAAAGCATACAATAGTTTTCTGAACTGCAGTCCTTTAAGCTTAAAAGTTAAGAAAAGGCCTGTACCGAATAACAGTACTAAACTTGGTGTTCCCCATAAGAATGAATTAATCTTGTCTAGCACATCTAACATAGAATCCTCCTAGTGTAATCTCATGTTGTAAACGTTTTCTCGAGCGTTTCCATCTACTATTTATATAGTATTCCGAACAATCTGTCCATATAAAAAGACTCAATTTCCAGAGATTGAGTCTTTTTTAGTAGGGACGGACCTCCATTTCACCTATACGAAAGAACGCTTGAAGAAAATCGATTGGGGTAGAACCGTATAAATAAAGGGACGGACCTTTCATTCAGCTGAAATTGATACCGTGTTATCGCTGAATGTTGGAGGTCCGTCCCTCAAGTCTTATAGAAGGGTGATGATCAAAATGACCAGTAGTGGGCCGATTAGGATGATGTATCCAAGCGGTCTTGCGAAGTTCAGGGTCCAGCCAACTCCGAAGCGCTTTTCGACGAAGATGGATGGATCATTCGGGTTGAAGTAGATGAGACCACCCTTCCAGTATTGGTCGTCATCGGCATTGATCACTTCACTCGAGTCTTCATCTATGATCTCTACATCAAGATCTGAATCTTTTCTGCCTACCTTGATGGCAAGAATGACGGTGCCTATCAGGACCAGTGCAGAGAATGCAAGCGGCATAGTGAGGATTAACAGGTCGTTCACACTATTTTCATAAAGAGTGGTAAATTGTAAGAATGTAAACAGCATAGATATCAAGATGGAGATGAAGAACAGGAGCCAACTTGTGTATTTACGCAAGCGTAGCTGCCGGATGCGTGAAGCTTTCACATTTCCTGCACTCAGCTTGATTCCTGAGTTCTTTGTCATTTGATTGATCCCAAGGAACATTCCATTCATCACAAGCAATACGATCGGCAACGTTAATGCAGAAAGATACGTTTTCGTAGTGAAAGCATCCGGTTTGCCATCGGGTCCCCAGTGGGTAGGGAATCGATCAGGGAAGCCGTTGTAGTTCACCAGTGTAAACACGATTAGTCCAACAGTCACGACCATGGGAATCGTATACACAATCCAAGGGAGCATCTCATCTTTCATCCGTAGGTTCAATTCTGAAACCTTCACTTGCCTGCGGTCTTTGAACCACTGCTTTTGTTGCTTTAATGTGGTAACTTTCATGTGAAAGTAAAAATAAAGGGATAGAGAGATAAGCAGAATAACAAACGGCAGGAATAGTCCCGCTAAGATAAGATGATTTTCCGTTACAGGAATACTCATTGACCAGATAAAATAGAGTGCTAATGCCAGCAGCGAAATGATACATGTTAAAATAGCATAGATTTTTTTGTAGCGAAGAAGCTGAGTATTCCTTACTTCATCAACTGGTATTGTTACTCCGAACACCACTGTCCGCTTAACGATAAAAGGAATGCCGATTTGGATCATCATTAAAAATCCGACCATGACGAATAAAAGCATCATTTCCATTTATTACTCCCCCTTAACCTTCAAAATGATGGATGATACGAATTCTTGAATCTCCTGTTCATTCATGCCCAGTACCAGAGATTCCACTAAAGCCGGTTGCAATACTTCAGATAGTTGCTCCAAGCGGGAAGGTGATAGTTCCCCTTCGGAAGGTGCACAAATCACAGCCCCCGACTTTGGAACAATCCGGATCACACCCTTGCTTTCCAATTCATGATAGCTTTTATTGACGGTGTGCATGTTCACGCCAAGGTCTCCTGCAAGGCTACGGACTGACGGAAGAATATCTCCGGGAACCAATTCACCCCTTACAATCCCTTCCATAATGCCATTTTTCACCTGAGTATATATCGGTAACTCCGAATGAGGTTCTATTTGGATAAACAAGGTTTCACCTCCTAGTTTGTTATATGTTTAGTATAACAAAATTGTTCTAGTATATATATAACAAAATGCAAAAAAGCCCAATAACAGTTAGAGCGTGGGTAAGTGAAGAGGGACGTTGATGAGGGACGGACCTCAAAACAGTCATGTATTTCACAGGGATTTTTCCGTTTGAAGGTCCGTCCCTCGTGTATGTTTGTTAAACTAATAGAGCTGATACTTAGAGTTTGGGAGGGATGATTGTGAATGATAATACGACGGGCATTCCGTTTCAGGTTGGTGATCCGGTTGTAGAGAGAAAGGTTGGTTATGAGGGAAATGTGGTTGAGCATAGCTGCAGGGTTTTGAAAGCGGGAGGAGATGAAGTGATCCTCTTTCATAAAGTAGAAGATGCCTTCACTATGTCAGCAAACGAATCAAGCATAACCATCCCTGAAGGAAGCTACACCCTTGCGTATTATTGGAAGAATCGCGCTTATAATGTGTATATTTGGAGAGACCATCGAGGTGTATATTTAGGATCCTATTTTAATATTGTCAGAAATACTACTATAAAAAATAAAGTCGTTTCTTTCGAAGATCTCATCATAGATGTCCTCGTTTTTACCGATGGAAGAGCCTTTGTTCTGGATGAAGAGGAGTTACCGGTTACAATGGAGGAGTTTGAGAATGGGGAGGTGCTGGAAGATCTACAATCATTAATGGAGAGTCTTGATCGTCTTCTTCCAAAGCTTACCCTTGAGACAAGGGTAAGCTTTCCACATGATGATCTCCTTAAGTGGCTTCGGGACCCGACAGTCAGAGGGGAGGTCCCTGAACGTAAAGATGAAACCTAAAGAAAACAACAAAAGCATCAATCCAGCTTCAGGGGCCGTCATTATGGCACTTGGAATCTTTCTCTATGCTGCCATTGATGCTTTTACGTGGATCAACCAAACCACTGGTAAACTACTGGTTGTGATCCTGATTGTTTTGGCAGCGATTATTTATAAGTCTCTTTTCAAGCAATTGTTAATGAAACCATTTTCATTTGCACTGATACGTAATCCAGTTCACTCGAGATGCTTTTTTTTATTTGATTGGTATGACATTGCCTGGACCGCTCCTGCTTCTCTATGTTTTAGGAACCGAGACAAGGAAAGAAAGGGTTCCGGGAACAACCCTTACCTTTTATTTGTTCATCTATCTCGTCAGTTTAGAGATTCAGATGAAAGTGGCAGGAACCACCCTAACAGTGTGGAAATCAAGCCTGCAAGCATTACCTGTAGTAGCTGTAGGACTAGTGTTGGGACAAGCCTTATTCAGCAAAATCAATCAAAAAACCTTTCAAAATTCCACCTACATACTCCTGTTATTCACAGGAATTTATCTGCTGAGAGAAAGCCTTTAACTTGGAGGGTCTTATTTAGAGGGACGGACCTCAAAATCAACTTAAATTTAGATGATTTAATAGGTTTAGAGGTCCGTCCCTACTGGGAAATAATAGGTAAATAGAATTAGGAACCATTGGTGGGATGATTCGTATGAGTAGTAAGTATATTTTTTTGAGGAGGAAGTCATGGAGAAGAGAAGTCCTTTTGTGATCGTTTTGTTGAGTTTGCTGACCAGTTTCCTGATCTTGACGGCATGCAGCGGTCCGGGTGCCAAGAGTGAGGAAGCGGGGGCTGATAAAAAAGAAGAAGATCCTTTTAAAAATGAAATAAAGAAAATGAATGAGGAAATCGGAGAAATGGAGCCACTTCCTTTAACCTCCTATAGTGAGGAAATCGGCGTCAAAATGAATGCACCTGTCTACAAAGAATTCGCAACAAATGGGAAAGTGACAGTCGACGGGGAAATCGCACAGCATGCTGAATTGAAGTCAGGTTACGCATGGATCAAAGTCAGGGCCAGTGAAGACGGGCCTGCAGGGAAACAACTAGAATATTACACCCCTATTGAAAACGGCAAGTTCAAACAGGACATCCACTTCTTCAATGGTGAAGGGGAGTACAAGGTGTCTGTGCAGCTGCCGGATAAGGACCGTGAAAATTATTACTATGACACAGCTTCCTTCACCGTTCATAATGTGAATCCTGAAAGAAAGAGGGATGTGACACTCACTCCCTTTGGACAGGATGCGGGGCTGACCTTGAGTTCCAACTCAAGCTATGTGGAAGAGAATGAAGTCTTTTCTTTAAAAGGGAATGCCGCCAATTTGAAGGATGAGGATACGATCATGCTCCGGTTAAAGAAAGATTCGGAAAGCTGGACACATGTCATTCCAGTGGAAGATGGGAAATTCAGCTATGATGTCCCATTGTTTTATGGAAAAGGAATTCATGAGCTTGAAGTCCTGGTTCCTGATGACAAACGTGAAAATTACTATCAGACTGCCAGCACCCTCCTTATTGATAATGAGTCCGAGCGGGTGATGAGCCCCATTGAGTATGCGGACACATACCGTGACCGGGGAGTGACGTTGAAATCCCCTCAATTTGGCGGGGAAGAGGTAGAGGGTACTTACTCCATTAAAGGCAGCATCGATCCGAAAACAGAATTCGGTCCGGAAACATCGCATATTTACATCACGACGAAAAAAGGGGAAGATGAGGCACTGGATGTGATTCCTGTCGAGGATTTTACCTTTGATGATTCTTTTTATCTGCGATTTGGACCAGGTACTTATGAGGTAACCCTTAGCGTGCCTGAAATCAAGGAAAAGAATAGTGACTATTTCAGGTTTTTCGGTTTTGCGAAGTTTGAGGTGGAATCGACAAGTGAAGATAAGAGGGACTTACTGCCTTCCCGGGGAGTTCAGTCAGACGCCCCTGAAATTATCGAGCAGGCGAAAACCGTCACAAATGGAAAGCAGAACGATAGAGATAAAACGAAAGCCATCTATGATTATGTGGCGAAAAATGTTTCATACGACGTTGAAAAGTATGAGAATGATGATTTTAACTGGGATGACAGCGCATTGAAAACACTCCAAACCAAAACGGGTGTGTGTCAGGATTACGCATACCTTGCGATTGCCATGCTCCGTGCAAGCGACATTGAAGCCAGATTCGTTGAAGGCAGAGCAGGAGGGATATTCCCAGGCCGACATGCATGGGTGGAAGCGAACCTTGAAGGAGAATGGGTGACCTTGGATCCTACATGGGGGTCGGGTTATTTAAAGGATGGCACATTCGTCCCGGCGTTCAATGAAGACTATTTTGATCCGGATATGGATGAATTCAAGAAGACGCATACACGCACGGGTGTAGCATATTAGAATAAATGAAGGTGTCAACTCACGTCAAAAGAGTTGGCATCTTTTTTTATAAGGTACGTTTAAGATCAAATTTGTAATATTGTGGTTGATAGCTATAAATAGTACACTTATATAAAGAAAGAATTCTTACTATTTATAGGAGAGTAATGAATGAATTTTACTCAAAACAAGAAAACCATCATCATACTATTTGTAATAATGATTCTATTAGAATTGGCAGACGTCTCATGGAAAACCAATAATCCCGGAAATGGGGGGATGTCCCTATTCCTGCATATAGGTTTAGTCGTATGCATGCTAGCGTTATTATTTCTATTATTTAAAGGGAATGCTGATGCTTCCAAAGAATTAACGAAAAGTAATAAGAACTTAAACAATATTTTTGAAACGTTGGATGTAGCGATTTGGTCTCATGATATGAAAACGGATGTGCTCTTGATTACACCCGGAATTGAAAAATTATACGGGTATTCTTTGAATGAGTTTTATCGTGATACATTACTATGGAAAAAAGTCATTCATCCTGAAGATAGTCAGGTGTTAAAGGATAGAGAAGAGACCCTTGGTTCCGGGCAGTCATGTGTGAGTGTATATCGTATCATTAAACCGGATGGTAAGGTCCGCTGGATTCAGGACAGGGGAATCCCGAGTTTTGATGGGAACGGGGAAATGGTTTCTTTTACAAGTGTGTTATTTGATATTACTGACCGTAGGGAAAGTGAAGATCAATACCGGAGTTTAGTAGAGATGTCCCCTGATATCATTGCGGTGATCAGTAACCAAACTTTTGATTATATCAATGAAGCAGGCAGTAAGTTAATTGGTGCAAGAAGTCCCTTAGACATCATAAATCAACATATTTCCTTATTCGCCGGTCATGACGATATCATCAAAATAAGAGAAAAGACTAAAGGCTCCGTCACGGGAGAACGGTTTGAACTGACGATTAATCGACTGAAAGGTGAAAAAATAGAGGTTGAAATATCAGCCATGCCGATTTTATATGGAGGAAGAATGGCTATACAATTGGTGGGTCGAGATATTACCGATCGTAAAAAAGCAGAGAGAACCATCCATACCATGGCCTATTACGATACGTTAACGGGGCTGCCAAACCGAAATAAATTCAAGAAATATTTAAATGAGTCAATTCTTGCGTCCCCTGAGCAATCCATTGCCATCTTATTTTTGGATTTAGATCGATTTAAAGTCATCAATGATACGAAAGGACACTCTACCGGCGATATGATATTGGAAAGGGTTGCCGATCGATTAAAGGATGTTGTGAAAGACAATGGAATTGTTTTTAGACAAGGGGGAGATGAATTTATCATCTTACTTTCTAAATTAAATCTTGCTGATGTCGAAGGAATAGCCGGTAGTATAGTAGAAAGTTTCATAAGACCGATCACGATTCATGAACAAGAGTTTTTTGTCACGACAAGTATCGGTATCAGCATGTACCCGGATGATGGAGAGGATCAGGAAAGCTTAATCAAACACGCCGATACCGCCATGTATTTGGCGAAGGAACGTGGAAAGAACAACTATCAATTTTATTTTCCCGGGCTTGAAACAACTTCTTCCCGACATATGGAAGTGGAAAATGGATTAAGAAAAGCATTGGAGCTGGATCAATTCACTCTCTATTATCAGCCAAAGGTGAACTTGGAGACCTATGATATTCTAGGTGTAGAAGCCTTGATACGCTGGGAGAACCCCGCTTTAGGACTGATCCCGCCAAATGAATTCATTCCTCTGGCAGAAGAAACGGGATTAATCATTCCCATTGGGAAGTGGGTGCTCCGAGCGGCATGTAAGCAAAGTAAGAAATGGGAAAAGCAGGGCTTAGGCATCATTCCTGTTGCCGTAAATATTTCCGTCAGACAGATGAAGGATGACGGGTTCGTAGAAATGGTGAAAGAAATCTTATTGGAAATGCAGTTTGAGCCGAGTCGACTTGAGCTTGAGATAACAGAGAGCATCATGCAGGACTTCGAGAAATCAACCGAGGTCCTCAATCAACTTAAAGAGGTAGGTGTCATCATTTCCATGGATGACTTTGGGACCGGCTACTCATCATTGAATAATTTAAGACATTTGCCGATTGATAGTATTAAAATCGATAAATCGTTTGTTGATGATATTACGAAAGACTCCAATCAAGTGTCGATTGTAAAAGCGATCATTGATATGAGTCGAAATATGAACTTCACGGTCATAGCGGAGGGAATTGAAACCGAAGATCAAGTAGTATACCTGAAGCGGAACGCCTGCCAGGTAGGTCAGGGCTATCACTTTGGCAGACCAATGCCTGCTTCCGGGTTGCAATCTTTTTTGGTGGATAGGGAAGAAAGTCGGTCTCTCAGTCACTTAGAACAATAATCACTTCCGTTCTCAAAATGGGAACCAAAGTCAAAAACATCCGACTCGTCGAAGGCGACCACAACATCGACGGCTTCGGTGCCATGAAACTAAAATTCGAATTTGTGAAGAAGATATAAAAAGGATGAGGGACGGACCTCTAATTAGCGATTATCCTATTGGATTTGGCTGATTGGAGGTCCGTCCCTCTTTCTGTGTATATTTCCAGTTTTCAATTATTTGTAATATTTTTGTTGCATTTCTGTTATAATTGTTAAAAAATTCTAACAACAATTATCGGAGGTAGGGGAATGAGTTTAGGAGTCAAGCTTGATCATGTTTCGAAGACGTACAAGGGAGAAGGGGTAGAGACTCATGCTTTATTGGATGTGTCAGTTGAGTTTGAGAAAGGTGAGTTCGTGTCTGTAGTAGGCGCATCGGGTTCTGGTAAGTCTACGCTTTTGAGTTTGATTGGGACATTGGATCAATCGACCATGGGTGACATTCAGTTTGGGTCCAGGAATATCACAGAATTCAATCAGAAAGAACTTGCAGATTTTCGGTTTGAAAACATTGGCTTCATCTTTCAACAATTTCACTTAATCCCCACGATGACCTCTTTAGAAAATGTGATGGCACCGCTCTTCTCAAGAAAGGTTCCTTACAACAAAAAAAATCGGGCATTAGAGCTACTTGAAGCAATTGGCCTCGGTGATAAATTGCACTCTCTTCCTTCACAATTATCAGGGGGACAACAGCAACGGGTGGCAATTGCAAGAGCTCTTGTACATGAGCCTCAGTGGCTATTGGCAGACGAGCCTACGGGTAATCTTGATACCGAAACGGGGGAAATCATCTTCAGAATCTTGAAATCACTTAATGTGGAGAAAGGCTGTGGTGTCATCTTTGTCACTCATGATGCTGACATTGCTAAGAAGGCGGACAGAATGATCGAGATGAAAGACGGTCAGATCATATCTGATCAAGCAGTGGCCCCGATATGATCCGGTTTATTTGGAATTCATGGTGGAGAAACAAAGAGCGGTTCACGCTATTGATTATCGGCGTTCTGCTCTTAAGTGTTGGATTGAGCTACTTAGTGGGAGTGACACAAAGCAATAATGGAACAATCGTTAACGAACTGCAGAAAAGATGGAAATCCTCCTATCATCTTGTGGTCCGTCCTCCCGATTCAAGAAGTGTAACAGAGGAAATGAATCTACTGGAACCCAATTATTTGAGTGGATTATCTGGTGGTATCACACTTGAACAATATGAAACCATAAAAAAATTGAGTGATGTGGATATCGCTGCACCGATTTCCATGATGGGATATGTCTATAACCAAGTAAATATGGGGCAGTTGTCCATCACTGAGCCTGGTATCTATCGTCTGAAGGAAAAAGAAGTGGTTCAGACAGGTGCGAAAGAGGATGTGAATGAAGGTGACTTTTATTTCACGATCGGCGGGTGGGACGCCACTCAAACAATGGACAAGGGGTATGGTGTTGGCTATTTTTCAGGTGAATTATCCTATGGAACACAGGTGCTCGTTGCGGGGATTGATCCGGAACAGGAAGCGAAGCTAGTTGGTTTAGATAAGGCGATGGTAAAAAGCCAAGCTAGTCGATATTTTTCTGAGAAGGACGAAGTAACTGATTTCCCCGTTGGAGATAATCTAACCGACTCGGCAATCCCGGTCATTATGAGTGATCGTGAGTTTGTAGATGGAGAAATTCAATTCATTGTGGAAAAACTGGATATCCCCTTTGAGGCAGAAATACAAAGTGAAACGATGGAAAGAGTGAAACAAAAAGGCGGCCAGAAATACCTTGATGCACAAAAAGGCACCGTGGTGGAAGAAAAACGCTTTACCACAGAACAAGCGCACAAAAAAATCGTGAATGAAGTAACGCACCCAAGTTATGCAAGCAATTTGGATAACATGAACTGGATGAGCTTTAAGCCTTCACCGGTAGAATATCGTCCTGTCACAAGTCCTTTTGGAAAGAGGTGGGCATTCAGCTACGAGGTAAGCCCTTATCGTGTACCCGAGGATTCAATTCTGGCAGTAGACGAGGCGTACCGGAAAGTAGAAACGTTTGGAGAGGAAAGTTCAAGCTGGCCAAGATTGAGGTTGGATTATATCGGAATCTTTGATACTCAGAAACTCAAAATCTCCAAAGATCCATTGACCGAGCTTCCAGTGGAGACATATTTCCCTTCTAAAGCCAGTTGGGTGCTGGACGATGATGGGAACCCTGTCAATCCCCCTGTACCTATGAAACCCGTCAACAATCCGTATGGTTTCCTTACAAAGCCCCCACTCATGCTGACGACCATTGACGCAGCGGCACATGTACTAGGTGATAAACCGATTTCAGCCATACGGGTCAATGTGAAGGGGGTCGACACATTCAATGAGGAAAGCGAAGCCATCCTTCAAAAAGTGGCAAAGGAGATAGAATCAGCAACGGGGTTGATGGTCGATGTAACATTGGGATCATCCCCTCAGCCTGCTTTGACACATATTCCTGGAATTGGTGGAGAGAAAAGCTTTGGGTGGATTGAGCAACCGTGGATCAAAATCGGTTCCTCCATGACGATTTTTAAAGAAGCCAAGCTTGGAATTTCAGGGGTAGTCGGAAGTGTCGTTGCGGTAGCCATTGTATATGTGTTTTCTTCGAACCTGATCATGATGTATGGACGCAAGAAGGAATTTGCCGTTTTACTTTCTTTAGGGTGGAGACCGAACCAGCTATCAAAATTATTACTCATAGAAGCTCTTATCCTGGGTACGGTCGTGTCTATGGTAAGCTGGCTCATATTAGGATGGTTTACCTTATCAAATGATCTGGATCCATCCCCTGTGCGTGTCGTCCTTATTGGTCTGATAGGATTGACGATTTATGTGACCGGAGCCGTGATCCCTGCGCACCTCGTCAGAAAAATCATGCCGTATGAAGCGATGAGATCTGGAGAAATATCCTTAAAACAAAAGAGAATGGTGAAGTCTGAATCAGTAGGGGGCATGGCTGTAAATTCGATGCTGTCGAGGTGGAAGAGAACCTCTTTATCCGTTATTTCCATGGGGCTCCCCACTGGGCTTCTGCTCTTTTACTTGTTTATCACCATCCGCTTAAAAGGAGTTATGTATACGAGCTGGCTAGGGGAATATGTGGCCATGGAAGTAAGTTCCATGCATTATGTGGCAATGGGGATCGCGCTGACTATCGCGGTCCTCACTACGGCAGAAATCATTTGGCAGAACGTTGCAGAAAGGCAGCCTGAAATATCCGTATTGAAAGCACTTGGGTGGAGGAATAGGACCATCCGTCTGCTCGTGATCTTAGAAGGGTTGCTATCGGGAATGATTGCAGGATTGATTGGCTTATGTTTTGCTTTCATTCTTGTCTTTCAAATCTATGGTCAATTTCCCTTTAATCAGGTATGGATGTATGCAACTTCCATCCTGATTCCGATTTCGACAGGTATGATTGCTGCAATCCTGCCTGCGGGGAAAGCTGCAAATACCCCACCATATCAAGGGTTGAGCGGGGGATACAGCAACAATGAAAATGTGGAAAAGCAATTCAAATATGTACTTACAACGGCGGCGGTTGCTCTCTTAATCGGTATCATGGTCCTCTTTGGCAGAAGCATTCCCGAAGTGCATCAAGTGGAAACGGTAAATATGGATTCCCCGGAGAAAGAGGAAGGGACGAAAGGGAAAACAATTTCAGCTTACACTACTCCAGAGAAAGAAGAGATAGACGGACCGCAAGACGAACCACTGGCATTTTTGAAGGCGAAAGAACTTGCCGGAAAACAAGCAACCATCGGAGAACAACTCGACCTTGATGGTGTCACGATCCTAATTCAATCACCAAGTGAAACACCATCCGTGTTAAAACCGAAGAAAAAAAATCACCAACTCATAACGATTCCTGTCACCTGGGACTTAAAATATACGGATGTAGACGCAGCTACGACAGAGTTTAAGGCTAATTTATATACCCTTTTAGACCCGGAAGATAAGGAGTATTATCCCATGGAAATAGATATTGTAGATGCTGAGAGTTATCGTGGAGGGAGATTGGGTATTCCAGGACATCTTACCGCTTTACTGACATACGAAGTTCCGGAGAAGTTTGATCGTTTTCTGATCAGTGGAACGATTCCCGATAGCTCAAGGAATGTAGTAGCCGAGATTACATCTGAAGATACAAAGAAAACGAGGAAACCTTATGCATTAAAGCAGAGTGGAGTTGAACCAGGTGCGACAGCTGATTACAACTTGAACCTGGAATTGGACAACAATGGTAATTGGAAAGTCAAGGCGGATATTACGGTTACAAATCAGTCTGACCAATCTTGGAAGGATGTCGGCTTTTACTTCATCCCTAATGCATTTACAGAAGAATATAAGCCTGATTTCATAAAAAACCCTGCACAAAAGTCCATCCGTTCTATTGTCAGTTCAGGGCTGAATCTGAAGTATTCTTTAGAAAATAATAAGCTCCTGGTCACTTTAGACGAAGAGCTGAAACCTGGGGATTCGAAAACGATTAAGATTGAATATAGTATGAAAATCCCGAAAAACGGGTTGCGATTATCTCAAAATAATGAAGATTATTTCCTTGCCCAATGGTATCCGATGCTTGCGACATATCAGGATGGTTGGAATATTGAGCCATTTGATCCGAAGGGAGAGTCGTATTATACAAATTACGGGAGATACTCTGTAACTTATCATACTCCGAAAGAATATTTGGTGGTCACTTCTGGGATGGATGAAAATGATGTACCGTTAAAACAAGGAAAAGTAGAAGCAAATAACATTAGGGATTTCTATATCGCTTTCCTGAACCCGGATGACTGGGTGAAAAAGAGCATGACGGTGACAAGTGGAATCGTCAGGAAGGTGGATCTGCGGGTATTTATGCCGAAAGATCAATCATTGATTATCGACGACATGGTGAAAAAGTCGGCAGATACCTATATGTTCTACAATGATATGATAGGAGAAAATCCATCTAATGAAATAGATATGATCGCGAATAATGGGGATATGGAATACTCCAATATCGTTGAAGTATCAAATAACCCTGAGGAGTATGAGCATACTCTTGTTCATGAGATCGCACATCAATGGTTTTATCAAACTGTGGCTAATGATCCTTATCATGATGCCTGGCTGGATGAAAGTCTCAGTGAATTGATAACAGCCTTTTATCTTTCAGATGAGAATAAGAATGATTTGAAAGGGTTTGCCTATTCTAAACAAGTATTAAATACGGTGAAACCAGCAGAAGTTGTAAATACACCTTTGAGTGAATTTGATCAACAATACATTTCAACCGTATATGGGAAAGCGCCCATCCTTTTGAACGAATTCTTCGAGCAAAATGGGGGAAGAAAAGAAGCACTACGCTTCCTGTCAGACTACTACAAAACGTACCAATTCAAACACGTAGATTCAACTACATTTGCAGACTTCCTTGAAGAACATTACGAAGGAAACCAAGAAGAATTCTTAAACCAATGGCTAAATAGGTAGAGGGACGGACCTCTAAATGGGGTGAGGAAAATAAGTAGATCGAGCAATTGGAGGTCCGTCCCTTAGAAATCCCCGTGCTCATTCCCCCAGGTGTGCATTAGTTTGAGAATCGGCATGAGGGTCGAGCCTAATTCGGTCATGGAGTATTCCACTTTTGGCGGGATGGTGTCATATTGTGTGCGGAGGATAAATCCGTCTTCTTCCAGTTCCTTTAGTTGCTGACTCAGAACTTTATGGGCCACTCCAGGCAGTAATCTTCGCAATTCGTTGTAACGGAGGGTCCCATCCGTGCCAAGATGCCATAGTATGACGGTCTTCCACTTACCCCCGATTTTCTTCAGGGTGTATTCGATGGAGCATTTTAACTTACCTTGTTTATCGATTGGGGTATCCATATCCTGTTCATTCCTTTCTTACCTTTAGGTTAGTTTCTCACTAAAAAGTGCATTCTTACATTGAGAAGTCCTGACCCGTATAATGAGGGCGAGTTAGATAAAACTAATCTACAACAGGAGTGATGATTGATGTTACCATATCCAAGATCATTTTCACATATCGGACTATCCGTACCTAATCTGGAAGAAGCCATTTCATTTTATACAGAGGTATTCGGTTGGTACACCATTATGGAACCTTCCGATGTTGAAAACGATGATACTGCAATCGGACAGATGTGTCGTGACGTGTTCGGGAATGATTGGGAGAAGTTTAGAATTGCTCATTTAGCGACGGGTGATAAAGTCGGGGTGGAATTATTCCAGTTTCCACAAAATGAAAAGCCTGAGAATAACTTTGAATACTGGAAAACAGGATTATTTCATTTCTGTATTCAGGATCCTGATGTAGAGGGCATAGTAGAGAAAATCAAACAGCGTGGGGGAAAACAACGCATGCCGATACGTGAATATTATCCTGGAGAAAAACCGTATCGGATGGTTTACGTAGAAGACCCATTCGGAAATATTTTTGAGATCTACTCACATAGTTATGAATTAACATATTCTGATGGTGCTTACTGATTCCATCGAAGAACGTTCTTTCTCTCAATGAAATGCCGCTGTCATAAGACAAGAAAGAGGGACGGACCTTCCCGTAGGAGGTCCGTCCCTCTTCTTTTAGGTATGCGCTCCTTGAACTCAGAATAAACATAGACAAAAGAATTCATGAGGGGGTTGAGGGTGTGAGGCAGATAGCGGCGGCGATCTATCTTTCATTTGGAATGTTGTTCATATTTTTACAAGGGTTTGAAGGGTTTACGGGTCCCGAGAATATGAACTTTATTATTTTCCTTTTCTTTATGGCCGGGGGCTTTTATTTATATCATGACCTTAAAGATAGCTTTATGGATAAAATAAATTAAAAATAGGGGCTTTCTGAATAGTCCCTCTCTCTGTTAAATAAGTACAAATTGAAAAGCCAAGAATGTTGATTTTTCAGCATCCTTGGCTTTCAATTTTAACAGGGAAAGGTCTGAAAAGTTAGTTCTCGGACAGCCCCTTTCTCTTTTTACAGTCCAACTGAAATATACTTAACCTCCAAGTACTCTTCAATTCCTTGATGTCCGCCTTCACGTCCGAGTCCGCTTTGCTTGAATCCGCCAAATGGCGCTTGCGGGGTGGACGGCATGCCATCATTCAATCCGACAATTCCATACTCCAATTGCTCACTGATTCGGATGCCGCGAGTGATATTCTCGGTGAATACATAGGCAGCAAGACCATAGATTGAATCATTTGCCCGTTCGATCGCTTCTTCTTCGGTTTTGAACGTCGTGATCGGGGCGACTGGACCGAATGTCTCGTCGTTCATGCAGAGCATGTCATCACTTACATTCGTAAGCACAGTAGGTTCAAAATATAACCCGCTTATCCCTTTTCCGCCGTAGGCAACGGAAGCTCCTTTATTAACTGCGTCTTCCACATGTTTCTGGACCTTCTCGATTGCATTCTCATCAATTAATGGTCCAATATCGACGCCATCTTCCAGCCCGTTACCGATCTTTAAATCCTTCACTTTTTCGACCAGTTTTTCAGTAAATGAATCGCGGATCGATTCATGGACATAGATGCGGTTGGAGCAGACGCAAGTTTGACCTGCATTCCTGAATTTGGAGGCAATGACGCCATCCACGGCTTTGTCAAGATCAGAATCAGCCATCACAATTAGAGGTGCGTGTCCGCCTAGTTCCAATGAAATTTTCTTGACGGTGTCAGCAGATCCTTTCATCAGAACCTTGCCAACTTCGGTGGAACCAGTGAATGTTAGTTTACGAACGCGGGCGTCTTCCATCCACGCTTCTCCGATGGATTTCGAATCTCCTGTCACCACATTGATGACGCCTTTGGGGATACCTGCTTCTTCAGCAAGTGCCGCCATCTTTAAAGCGGTCAAAGGCGTTTGGGTGGCAGGTTTGATAACGACTGTACATCCGGTAGCAAGAGCCGGCGCAACTTTACGGGTGATCATCGCAGCAGGGAAATTCCATGGTGTGATGACGGCTACGACTCCAACAGGTTGCTTATGGACAAATAATCGCTTATTCCGCTGGGTAGCAGGGATTTGTTCACCGTACACGCGCTTTCCTTCTTCTGAGTACCAGGAGATGAAGCCATTGGCATATTGGATTTCACCACTTGATTCTTTTAATGGTTTTCCTTGCTCAATAGTCATGGTACGTGCAAGTTCTTCTTTGTTCTCGTTGATCAGGTCATGCCATTTGCGGATGAGTTCACTTCGTTCATAAGCAGAGTATTGGGACCAGTCCTTGAATGCATCATGAGCTGCGTCGACCGCACTTTCAGCTTCTTTTTTACCGCCATAAGGAATGGTAGCGATGACTTCGGAAGTGGCTGGGTTTATCACATCCCTCTTTGAAAGATCCGATCCGATTTGTTCTCCGTTGATAATCATATTGTAGTGTTGCATAGTGTTCCTCCTTTTGAAATGAGATTCCCATATGCTGATTACTATGTAGGTTTGTCTTAAATTTACAATAGTGAAAGGGAAGAATCCAGTAATACACCCTATTTATATTCCTATGGGACGTTCATTGTTTAAATACCCTTAATAAGAGGGAACATAAACAGTATCACCAAAAATGAAGGAGGATGTAACATGAAAGCAATCATCATCAACCAATATGGAGACAAAGACGTATTACAGGAACAAGAAATCGACCAACCATCGATTGGGGACAATCAAATTTTATTAGAAAATCATGCGACTTCGATCAACCCGATTGATTGGAAAGTACGGGCAGGATATTTAAAAGATATGCTCGACTTCCAATTCCCAATCATCTTAGGATGGGATGCAGCGGGTGTGATTGCCGAAAAGGGCAAGAATGTGAAGGGGTTTGAAGTCGGTGACAGGGTGTTTGCAAGACCTGCGACAACTAGAGAGGGTACATATGCCGAGTATGTGGCAGTGGATGAAGAGCTTCTTGCGAAAATGCCGGACAGCATGAGCTTTGAAGAGGCGGCGGCCATTCCCCTTGCAGGATTGACAGCTTGGCAGTGTTTAGTTGATTTCGGTCAAATCAAAGAAGGCGATAAAGTCCTCATCCATGCAGGATCCGGTGGAGTCGGAAACTTCGCCATTCAGATTGCCAAAAGCTTCGGTGCCTATGTTGCGACAACGGCTAGCGGAAAAAATGAACAATTCGTCAAATCATTAGGTGCAGATCAATTTATTAATTATAAAGAAGAAGATTTCAGTGAAGTACTGGAGGATTTTGACCTGGTACTGGATTCCATGGGTGGAGAAATTCAGTCCAATAGCTATAAAGTGCTGAAGGAAAATGGGAAACTCGTATCCATCGCACAGCCTCCAACTGAGGACGAAGCCGGAAAGTATGGAGTGAAGGCTGAGTTTCTATGGCTTGATCCCAAGGGAGAACAGCTGTCAAAGCTTGCAGACCTTTACGAGTCAGGGCAATTGAAACCTGTCATTGGAGAAACCTTTGAACTAAGTGAAAAAGGCTTAAAAGATGCTCATGCCTTAAGCGAAACCCATCACGCACAAGGGAAAATTGTGATAAAGGTGAAATAAACGAAAGAGGAGGGACGGACCTTGAATTCAAGGTCCGTCCCTCCTCTTTTTGATAGTTAAAAGGATATACGGTTGAACAATCAGAAAGGTTTCGTTTCCAAAAATATGTAAAGCATGCTTGACGTAAAGTTTCCTTTACAATAAAATATGGAAATATAAGGAGGTATCCTGCTATGAAAAATAAACTAGTAGAATACCGCAAAACATGTGGTTACTCCCAGGAGAGATTGGCAGCTGCATTAGGGGTATCGAGACAAACCATCATTTCAATTGAAAAGGGGAAGTATGATCCTTCTTTGCATCTGGCTTTTCAGTTGGCAAATGTATTTGAAACGTCAATTGAAGAGATTTTTATTTACGAAGAGAAAGGGGAGAAGAAATAGTGCACACAAAGGCATATCTGATTTTAGGCTGGGTTCTGGCTACTCCAGACGGTTTTCTTATTCTTTGTCGGCATAACGGCAAAGGAATTTCCATACTTCGCTCTTACTCCCATGTCCTTAACTGTTTTAAGTTTTTGTATGCATTATCTCTATCCTCAGTTTAAGCAAAAGGATGAGCGGATGAAGATGATCAGGGAGAAGGGAATATTTTACTCGTATTTTGCCATTTTAGTATTTCACTTTATTTTTATGACGATTCTGCAGTTTGACCTGATCCAGCTAACAGCAATGAATCTATTGAATATCCTGACCAGCCTTATCATCATGACCGTGTTCATCTCCATGGTGATTATGGCGAGAATCTATTAGAAAAGAGGGACGGACCTTGGTCGCAAGGTCCGTCCCTCCCTTTTCAGTCAGTTCTGTTATTGACCTCATATGCCGCTCGGACGGCGGATTCGATTGCTCCTTCAACCCATCCGTGGAAAGGGGATGTATGCTCACCGGCAAAGTGAATGCGTTGTTCAGGCAAGTATAGGTGATCTGAAAAGTCCGAAGCCTGGTTGGGAGCAAAAAGGGTGAAACATCCTGCAGAAAATTGATTTTCCCCCCAGCTGTACGAAGCACCATTAGAAAATTCTTTATACACCTGATCACCATATATTCGGTAAAGACCTTGCAGGGCTTCACGTATCCGTTCATCTTCAGGCAAACTGTTCCACAAATTCGCATTTTGTCCCCAGCTATAACTGCCGAGCATGACACCGGGACCCTTTTCTCCAATGTTATGGCTTGGTCGATAGGTGTACCGTATAGGGAGATCGGTAATAATATTTCCGATTTTGAAGGTTTCCCAGAACTTTGTTTTAAATTCCAATCCTATTTTCACAGAAGATACATAATTCAGCTCCCGTATCGCTTTCCATTTTTGAAAGGAAATAGAATTATAGGGATGAACATCAATAAATTGAAAAACAGAGTAGGGGACGGTAACAATGGTGTAATCACCTTGAAAACGATGATAGCGGTTTGTGTTACGATCTCTGACTATGACTTCGACGCCATCATCCTTCTGAATGATCTGATGGACTTTTTGAGAATAGAGGATATTCTGTTGGAGCTCCGGGACAAAGGAGTGAGGGAGTTTATCATTTCCTCCATCAATTTCAAAAAACTTTAATTCTTCATTGAAAACAGTACGAACAATGTCCAGGAGAATATCAACGAATGAAAGTTCCGGGAATCCCTCTATTCCTAAAATCACTTTCACTATCCGGATCGCCTCTGGAGATAGTGAGGTTCCGATTGGATTGAATCGTAAGAAGACATCAAATGAATAATGATCAAATTTTATTCTTAATCTCTCCTGTTCTTCAGGGCTTGCATTTTCGTACAAGTCTAAGAACGGCTGCACTGCAGAAGATAATAATTCAATCGCCGTTTTCCCCTGTTCTTCAGGAGGTAATGGATAGTTAAACACATCAGGGTTTGTGCTGTAATAAGAATCTGTCGTCTGTACTCCATTTACGAGGTAGAGGTCGCTTTTATTAATAAACTCATTTGTAGGTAAGTTGAATTTACGAATATATTCGAATACTAAATCATGCGTTTCAGGGAAACGCATGGCTCCGACGTCTAAATATTGGCCTTTTGAAAAGGGTTCACGGAGCGTTAACACCCGTCCACCTATACGGTCATTTCCTTCGAGGATAGTAACGGAATGGCCGGCCTTTTTCAAAAGCGAGGCAGCAACCAATCCAGCCATGCCTGCACCGATAATGATCACATTCTTAGGTTCTTTTGCGGGAACCAGGCCTTTTTTCACGATGGACACCATGTCATCTGGATAGGATAGATTACCGTAATTGTGGATATCAGCTCTATTCCTCAACTCCTTCTCCCCCTTAAGCCAAAGCTACACTACTTATGTATATGATAAGGGAGAAGGAGAATAGACGGTTTAGGTGTAGTTCATATTCTCTAACTTATGAAAAAAGTTGTGTAGCCAAGAATTAGTTCAAGAGAAAATATCAAACAGGGACGGACCTTTCAAGGTCCGTCCCTGTTGTAATCAATCTTCGTCTACCTCAACCACTTTGAGTTGAGTATCTTCTTTGCCGTCTTCCACAAGGTATTTAAGCTTAGACAATTTATTGGTCCAAAATCGTTCATAATAAGAAAGCCAGTCTTTTAATTCTGCCAAGGGTTCAGGCTGCAAGCGATAGATTCTTTCTCTTCCCACTTTTACTCCACTTACCAATTCAGCTTCAGAAAGAATGGTGAGATGCTTGGCGATGGCCGTTCGACTGATGGAGAAATGGGATGTTAAAGCAGAAATCGGCATCTCTTTTTCAGAGAGTAATCGAAGCACTTCTCTGCGGGTCGGGTCAGCAATTGCTTGGAACACATCATGTTTGATTGCAGTCACTTATCCTTCGACAACCTTCCGAAGTCTTTGATCGACAATGCCAACCCAACCGCCAGCCATACGCTCCCGAATAACAGAGTTTTTCTCGTTCGGTTTCGAAACAACCGCATCATCATGCTTCCAGCCACCATGAATAAGGGTGAACTCTGTTTGAACCCCCACCTCTTTTAACAGAAACGAAACGAACCAGCCATCAGTATCCCAGGAGAAGGAAAGCTTATAGGGGGGATCTATCTCCAATACTTTACATGGAGAAGGGCCAAAAGGAGACTGAATATGAAATTCGTGTCCGACTTCCAGTTGAAAATCATTGGGCATAAACCAAGAGGAGATACCCTCTGACGTAGAGACGGTGTCCCATACCTTTTGAATGGGGGCATTAAAAAGAACGGTTTGCTTAATATCTTTGAGTTGATTGCTTTGATTTGACTTCATACATTTCTCCTACTTTCTGCGAGTATAAATAACACCAAATGGTTTCATTTTTTATAATATAACACCATATGGTTTTACGTCAATGGACAGTTGTCAAAAGCAGGACTTTGATTGAAACTTGTAGAAGTAGAGTGTAGGAAATAAGGTGTGGATTTGTAGCATTTGTTAATAGGAGAAATTTAATCGATCATAACGGGTAGAAATTCAGGTGATATATCAACCGGTCACCCAATAGCACAGAATGACAGGAGTACATACAATCTGAATGGTACATTAGAGTTGCAGGGAGGGGAAAAACGATGGAAATGCTGCATAGGATGAATGATTGCATTCAATATATGGAGGACAATCTTGAAGGGGAGATTGAGATGGAGGAGCTTGCCCGGCTGTCACTCAGTTCGAAATTTCACTTTCAACGACTGTTTTCTCTTGTTACGGGCTGCACAGTAGCCGATTACATCCGAAAGAGAAGACTTACTCTCGCGGCTCAGGAATTGATCAATTCGAATGCGAAGATCATCGATGTTGCTTTCAACTTTGGATATGAAACACCGGAATCCTTTTCGAAAGCTTTTCGAAGGGCCCACGGTGTATCTCCATCCCAAGTGAGAGAATCGGGAACGCCCTTAAAAGCATTTCCACGCATCTCCTTCCAAATCCAGCTTAAAGGGGAAGTCGAAATGGATTATAAAATTGTGGATAAAGAAGCATTCCAAGTGCTTGGAAAAGGAAAAAGAGTTTCAACCTGTAATGGGCAGAACATGAAGGACATTCCTGTATTTTGGGATGAGGTGAACACGACGGACTTAGACAGGAAGATTTGTGAAGCTGCAGGTAATGATGAAATGCTTGGAATCTGTATGGAATTTGATCATCCGAATGAAGAGTTCACGTATTTTATCGGGGCGGAGAAGAAGAGTGGAAATGATCATGCATTAGCGGAAAAAGAGATCCCAGCCGCCACATGGGCAGTATTTGAATCAGTGGGTCCGATGCCCCATGCGATCCAAGCTGTTTGGAAGCGGATTTTCTCGGAATGGTTTCCTTCTACCGGCTATGAACATGGAGGTGGACCTGAATTCGAATTGTATCCTCCTGGGAATCCGAATGGTGAGAATTACCGTTGCGAGGTGTGGGTTCCGGTTATGAAGAAGTAAGGAAGTGTGTCTCCATTGAGAAATGGGGGCTTTTTTAGTGTGAAAAACGGGGTGGGGATCACTTGGAAATGGATTTATTATCGACTCTTCTATTATATTATCGAGATCAATTGGTTTATTATCGACTTTCTCAATATATTATCGAGTCTGCCTTTTTTATTATCAACTTCGGACAATATATTATCGACAACAAGTGTTTTGCTGCTATGCGCTCTCCAATTTCATCATAGAAAACAAAATAAGGAGATTTTTCTCTAAGGGGAGAATCTCCTTCCATGTTTTGTATAAGCTATGCTTTTTTAAACTTCCTGTCACTTAATCACCACATAAGGCCTCATCATTTCATAATCCTCATGCTCCAAGATATGACAGTGCCACACGTATAAACCGGTATATGGCCCAAATGGAACGATGACTCGAGTTAATTCCCAAGGGTTTGCACAAACCGTGTCCTTCCACCCCTGTTCATTAGCTTTCGGCTTGATGCGGGGTCCAATTGAAACGAATCTTCCCTCCTTTTGATAGATTTCTTTATCGAATCGTTGCCGGTCGAGAATTTGAAACCGGACTAAATGTAAATGAATGGGATGGGATCCTTCCGTTGTGTTAATAAAGTTCCACACTTCACTGCTCCCAAGACGTGGCATTTCGGTAATTGGTTCTGACCACAACTGATTATTCAGAAGGTGAACCTCCCGCCCATATTGATCATGCACCATATTCAATAGAAGACTCCTCGTTTGAGATGCATTTCTTTTCTTCAATCTTGATACATGTTGTAATACCGATGGAATTCTGCTCGTATCTTTACCTGAAAACTGTTTAATCACTCGAAACTGCATCAGGACTCCCGTCGTATCACGATCTGGTATCTTACCGGTTGGAAATGGAGCCGGGGCACGATTTTGGATGGTGATGAATTCTCCAGACAAGGAAGAAAAGTCAATGATGACATCTGCGCGTTCAGCTGGGGCGAGCAAGATCTCCCGGACGCGGACCGGAGCAGAGAGAAGTCCCTGATCGGAACCTATTTGTATAAAAGGGGTCCCATTGGAAAGGGAAAGCTTGTATGTCCGGGAATTCGAAGCATTGATCAATCGAAAGCGATAGCGCCGTGGTTCGACATCAACGTATGGCCATAGCTTCCCGTTTACCAGAAGCGTATCTCCAAAGAAGTTCGAGAGGGTGGAGGGACTGACACCAGGAGTGGGAGGGGCAGGTTCTGAAGGATAATGGAGTGATCCGTCATTATTGAATGACCTATCCATGATCACCAATGGAATATCGTATGGACCAGCAGGGAGTGACAATACAGTCTCTTCTTCATCATGGATGATATAAGCTCCGGCAAGCCCTGCGTAGATATTCAACCGTGTGATTCCGATAGCGTGGTCATGGTACCAAAGGGTAGCTGCCTGCTGCTGGTTCGGGTATGTGTAAACTTGCCCTGCAAAGTTGGGTCCTGTCTCTTGAAATCCTTTTGTAAACCAGGCATCCGGATAACCGTCACTCGTATCAGGTGTTCTCCCTCCATGAAGGTGGACGACGGTACGGACCTCGGGCTGCGTTTTTTCTGCACCATGAACGGTGGTATCGATAGGAAGGAAATGCTTCTTTGGAAGGTCATTCTTCCATAATACCTGTACCGTTTGATTGCGCTTCACGTTAAAGGTAGGACCGGGGAATTGTCCGTTGTATCCCCATATTGTCGTAGGGGGAAGGTCCCTGTGAAGTTTCTGCTTTGCTTCCTTCATGATCACTTCATAATAATCGATCCCTTTGTAAGAAGAAATAGGATGAATCGTTTCCATGACAGGAAGCTGGTCGACGAACTTCTCAAGCATCATAGGTCCTCCTCTAATGTCACTATTACTCCATATGTATTGCGGTTGATGTTGAAATATCCTCTATCCTGTAAAAAGTATAGGCTGTGGTTCGTTCTTTTTCCTTGCCATCCTGTTTTTTGTTACACTATCTAAGTTGCTATATTGTTTAATCACTGGAGGAAGTTATGTCAAATCGAAATAAAGGAATTCTACTATTATTGGTATCCGCTTTTGGTTTTTCACTGATGGCGGCATTTGTGAAGCTGTCTGGGGATGTACCTACCATTCAGAAAACCTTTTTCCGGAACATCGTATCTGCATTCATTGCATTCGGTTTTGTCCGGTATCATAAGGAACGTTTATTCGGGAAGAAGGAAAATCAAAAGCTCTTATTGCTGCGTTCAGGATTAGGAGCTGTCGGGATCGTGTTGTTCTTCTATGCCATCGACCATCTTGTATTATCCGATGCCGATATGTTGAACAAGCTGAGCCCATTTTTGACCATTATCTTCTCGGCTCTATTCTTGAAAGAACGGACGCGGGTCTTTCAGGTGGTAGCGATCATCATTGCATTCATCGGAACGCTGTTCATCATCAAACCGGCGTTCACCTTTGACGTCATTCCGTATCTTGCAGGCGTGTTTTCAGCCATTTTCGCTGCAGGTGCATATACGGTCCTGCGAGTACTCGGGAGCAGGGAGAAGTTTTATACGGTCGTCTTTTACTTCTCATTCTTTACGACGGTCGTGCTGCTTCCCTTTGTCATCGGATTTTATGAACCGATGAGTGTGAAGCAATGGGTTTATCTATTATCCGCCGGTGTATTTGCGACAGTAGGTCAGTTCGGGATCACGATAGCGTACAAGTTTGCACCGGCTAGAGAGATATCGATCTTCTTCTATTCGACTGTCGTGTATTCCGCTCTCATCAGCATCTTCTTATTTGGTCAGATCCCTGATGTATTCAGTATCATTGGATACGTTGTGATCTTCGGGGCATCATTATATATGTTCTTGAAAAATAATGAAGCTGGTAAAAAGCAAGTATCATGAAGCGGACCTATCCATCATTTGGTGGATAGGTTTTTTACGTTGGTAAAATGAAACATTTCCCGAGTGGTGATCGTATATGAATTAACAACTTACAAGGATTGGGGAGAATAGGATGAAGATAGCATTAATCATCATTGGAGTTTGTTTAGTCATCGGGTTGATATTAAATGTGGCATGGATAAGGCAGTTTACTGGGAAAAAGGATCCTGACTATCTGATAAACTATTTGAAAAATCAAGAGAATGCGAGCTTAACTGTTTATCGAAATGGAGAAACGCTGGCGGCGGTCCGGGAAGATGATATGTTTCCGTTAGGGAGTGCGGTGAAGACGATAGTAGCAATCGAATATGCGAGACAATGTGAGGAACAGAAAATCGATCCTTCCCAAAATGTTTCCCTTGGTGAACTGGATCAGTATTATATTCCGGATACGGACGGGGGAGCCCACATCAGCTGGCTTGATTATTCAAAAGAACATGGCTTACTATTGGGGGATTCTACTAACCTTGAAAATGTGGTGAAAGGAATGATCCTGTTCAGTTCCAACGCAAACACCGAGTATGTAATGGGGCTTCTGGGAATCGATGAAATCAACGGGTCACTAGAAGAGATGGGGATTGAAAAACATGAGGCGCTCTACCCAATTGTCGGAGCAATGCTGGTTCCAACCTATTTCAAATTGAATAATCCCTCTTATACAGATGATTATATCGAGTCGAGGGTAAAGGAAATGTCAAAAGAAGAATACATACAAGTATCACAAGTTGTTTCCGAAGCATTAAAAGAGGGAGAAAAAGATACATACGTCGACAATCTGCACACGAGTGATTTCTTGCAGAGAATATGGTCGGACAGATTGACCCGCAGTACAACTTCTGAGTATGCAACTCTAATGGGGAAATTAAATTCAAAGACCTTTTTTCAAAAAGAACTACAGCAGCGATTGGATTCGGTCATGGAAGGGCTTATGGAGAATCCTAAAAATCGGGAGTGGTTAAAGCATGCAGGACAAAAAGGGGGATCGACGGCATTCCTCCTTACGAATGCTGCGTATGCTACTGATAAAGAAGGAAATTCGACAGAGGTTGCCTTTTTTACAAACGATCTTGAGACGACAGAAATGGAGGAAATCTCCAACAATCTGAATGAATTCATTCTGAAAATTTTAAGAGATGAAGATTTCCGAAAAAAGCTGGAAGAGTTATAATGTAAGTAAATGGAATTTATGTTAGGAGGTTGTGTTTCTGATGACTTTCCGTGAAACGAAATGGGCATCATGGGCACTTGCCCTGTTATCAGTCGTGATCCTCAGTAATCTCTTACTGTATCAGACAGTTGTGCAGCAGTTTTTCGCCATTGAACTTGAAGATGAAGTAGTGTTTGGATCCTTGATCGATTTGGTGATTATTTCACCTGCTCTCGCCTATGCTGCTTTTAAACTGTCAAAGAAGCAGGCGGTTGGGTTAATTGTATTTGGGTTGGTAATAGCAAGAGTAATCATACCAGAAGAATTCTTTACTCCTTATACAATCCTCTTATACTCGGGGATAGGAGTGGAAGCTCTATTCCTTGCAGTGGAATTGGGAATGATCTTTCTGCTGTTACGGAAAATCCCTGACATCCGAACCGCCATGAGATCATCGGGAATGGGACCGATCTATTCTTTCCTGCCAGCCGTCGAGAGGCAAGTAAGCGGACAACGAATGATAAGGATTGTTTCGTCAGAGCTTCTGATGGTGTATTATGCATTCTTCAGCTGGCGTAGTAAATCGCCTGTTCATGATGGTATTGTCACGATGCATCAAAAGACGAGCGCCGTTGCCATGAACATCATGCTTATCCATGCTGTCGTCATCGAAACGATCGGCCTTCATTGGTGGCTTCATTCGAAAGCTCCGATAGTGTCTATTATTCTACTGATTCTGAACGTGTACTCCGTTCTTCTCGTCATAGCGGAAATTCAGATTACACGATTGCATCCGTTAGAAGTGAAAGATAATCGGGTTTATGTGGCTCAAGGACTCAGGCAGCGATTGGCATTCCCTCTTTCAGACATCGAGCGCATCGAATGGGGAACCAAACCAAGTAAAGATACCGTGATATTTATGCAAAGAGATTTTGAAGAGATTCATCCTCAAGCTATCTTGTTCTTGAAAGAGCCTGTGGAAGCGACAATGTTCATGGGGAGGAAGAAAAAGGTGTCCAAAGTGGCACTGAGAGTGGATGAGCCGGAGAAGTTAAAGCGGCTATTGAATGGGGAATCTACCGTTAAGTATAAATAAAGTGCCTGACGCTCTTCACCAGGCACTTTTCTTTTGTCACGACATTCTATAAACCCAATCACACCCCCCGATCATCGATTCATCATGAGTGACCATGATGGTGGCGATATTTCTCTCCTTTGTTTCCTTTACTAATAATTCCACTACGGATTTCCCTCGTTCACGATCCAGGCTTGCGGTGGGTTCATCGGCAAGGATCAGTTTCGGTTCATTCATGAGGGAACGGGCGATGGCAACCCGCTGCTGCTCACCACCTGAGAGCTGTTCAGGGTAGTGGGAGCTGCGTTCAGCGAGGCCAAGATGAGACAACAATTCCATTGCCCTTTCCTCTACTCGGCCCTTTTGTTTGGTCAACTTTCCAACGAATAATAACTGTTCTTCCACTGTTAAAAAGGGAACCAGGTTCGATTGTTGAAAGATAAATCCGATTTCCCTCAAACGAAGGGAGGTCTGCTCCTTTTCGTTCATTTCATGGACGCTTCGGCCGTTGATGACCACTTCACCACTTGAGGGACGCGTTAAAGCCCCGATGATGGAAAGAAGAGTGCTTTTTCCTGATCCGGATGGCCCCAGTATGGCACCGAACTCTCCCTTATTAACGCTCATGGAGATATGGTCCAAAACCGTGAGGACTTCATTTCCTTGTTTGTATGTTTTGGTGATACCATGTAGTTCTAAAATCGATGACATCTATTTCACCCCTCCTATTGCTTCTAATGGATTAACCTTCACAATACTTCGGAATGACAGAAGTGAACCGACCCATGCCATGAGAAGAATCAATGCACTGTTGAATAAAATCATTCCGGTGGATAATTCGAACGGGACGTCTCCCGGGATGATCACTGTCAGACCATAAGTAAGGGTATTCCCTGCCGCAATCCCTAAAAGTGAAAGGATGGAAATTTGTGCGAAAAGTGCACGCAAAAGGATGCCTGCTTTCGTCCCGATCGCTTTCAGAACTCCGTATTGATGAAGTTTTTGCAGTGTCATCACATAGAAGAAGGTAGCCAGGACGATTGCAGAGATGATGAGTAAAAAGATAACCATCATATTCAAAGAGCCTTGTTCTGCCGAGTAACCCGGTACATTTGAGAGAATGTCTTCCTTGGATGCTGCATCCAGTGTGGAAGGAGAGTCAACTCCATCCACATCAGACAAGAGCATTGCTTGGTACGTAAGCTGATTCTGATGAAGATCTCTCCACGTTTCGATAGATGTGAACATTGAAGGTGTATGGCCGTAGCTGAATCGCTTCTCAGTAAATCCTTTGATTTTCCATGTCTTGTCTTTGTAGGTGAAGGAGTCGCCAAGCTTGAACCCTTCCTTCTTCAGACCAGGATCAGCAAGCACCTCATAAGGAGCGAGTTTCCCCCTGTTTTCAGCAGCAGGCATGAATGAACTATCTGAATCCAAGGCAAAGAGGCTGATATTCACTGCTCTCCCTTCATGAATCATCTCTACCATTTTTAAACCTAGTGGAACTCCATCTTTCACAGAAGAGATATCCGTCTCTGTCAGATTTGATCGTTCCAGCTGATGAGTGTCGCTTTTTTCTACAATGTATGTGTTTACAGACATATTTTTAATGGCCGACGCATTATCAACGGATAATCCATTTGCCAGCCCCGAAATCGATAAAATCAGGCTTGTTATCAGTGTGATGATCCCTATGATCAATAAGAACTTCATTTTTGCATAGCGAATTTCTTTCCATGCCAGAAACAAAAAAATCACCTTCCCTTTCATAACTTCTCCTTCATGATAAAAGAGAACTATGAACGGAAGATGAACAATGGATTAAGGAAGCCTCACTGTAAAGGTGGTTCCTACATTTAGATTGCTCTCTACATGGATTTCCCCATGATGGAGGTTGATGATATTTTGGACGATGGATAAACCGAGGCCGCTGCTGTCACGTTCATGGCTCCTGGATTCGTCCACTTTGTAGAATCGCTCAAAGATTTTGTCCATATGCTCTGGAGGGATGCCGACTCCAGTGTCCTGGATGATAAACGTGATACCCTTATGTCCCTTATATAGGGACATATTAATTTCTCCTTCACGAGGAGTGTATTTAATGCTGTTGGTTAAAAGGTTCTCAAAAGCCTGATATAGCAATTCTTCATGACCGATGCATTCCACCTCATCCGCTTCCAGGGATACGGAAAGATCTTTCCCCTCCCATAACCATCTCGTTTGAACAGTGAGGGCTTGTAGCATCTTCGTCAGGTCAACAGGCTCAGACTGAATCACCCCGCTCTCCTTATCAAGGGCGGCAAGGGTCAATAGCTGTTTACTCAGCTTTGACAACCGTGTGCTTTCCGATTCAATCACCTTGGTATAGTATTCCTGATCTTCTTTGGAAAGGGAAGGGGATCGTAGCAGATTTGCATAACCTTTCAAGGAAGAAAGAGGTGTCTGAATTTCATGAGACACATTGGAAACGAATTCCTGGCGCATGTTTTCCACTTGCATTAACTGGCGGCTCATGGACGTAAATGATTTAGCCAGAGTCCCGATCTCGTCCTTGCGGTTTTCCTTCAGCTGGATGGAATAATCTCCACCGGCTATCCTCTTCGTGGCAACAGTAAGTTCCCTGATCGGCTTTACTAAATACCGTGTACTGAAGAAGACAATCAGCATACTGAGAACTATCGTCAACAGGAGGAGGACCGATAGAAGAATATGTATTTCATTGAACTGTTGCACCACATTGGGTCTCATGAACAGGGCGTGTGGTTTTCCATTGATCTCAATGGGGACACCGATACTATTGGATAATTCGTTTGAGAAGAATCCAGTCACAAAAGTGGTGGAAGGATAGTCAGCCATCCCGTGATAAGTGGTCCCATCCACAACGCTCTTGATCACCTCCCGTGATAAAGTCTGATCACGGAACCCTTCCCCATAAAATCTCCCTTTCCCTTTTCCATCGGTAACGTAAAATTGATAGCTGAGTTTCGCCGTCTTTTCAAAAAAAACGGATTCGTTCATGGAGGCATCATGAAATAATTCAACTACATCCCTTGCAATTTCGGTATTCTTTTCATCATTTGCGGGCTTAAGAATCAATTGATAATAAATGTTTGAACCGATAAAGGCAATGACACTGCTCGTGGCCATGATTAGCAGAGTGACGACGACGATACGGATATAGAGGGTTCTCATGCAACCTCCAATTTGTAGCCTACACCACGGATGGTGATAATCGTGAAGGTATGTGAAGACCGCCGGAACCGTTCACGCAGTCTTTTAATATGAACATCAACGGTTCGATCATCCCCTTCGAAGTCGATTCCCCATACATGTTGGATGATTTCATCCCTTGTGAAGGTTCTATTGGGGAAGCTTGCCAGATAATAAAGCAGCTCAAACTCCTTGAGTGGGAGGATCATGGTTTTGGAACTGATTTTCACCTCGTAAGACCGTTTATCAAGAGTCATGTCATTCAGACGGATTTTCTTTGAACCGGCTCGATCGAATCGTCTCAGGATGGCCTGCACGCGAAATAGGAGCTCTTCTTTTTCAAAGGGTTTCACCATATAATCATCGGTCCCGGCCTGGTAGCCTTTTGCTTTATCTGTGATGCTGTCTTTGGCAGTCAACATGATAATTGGAATATCGTAGTCTTCCCTTATTTCCCTGGCTAATTGAAATCCATCTTTATTCGGCATCATAAGGTCGACAATGGCAAGATCAATGGTTTGATTTCCAAGAATGACCGATGCAGCGTCTCCATCAGGTGCTTCTGTTACAAGATAGCCGTTCTGCTCCAAATAGACACGAACGAGCTTTCGCAGATGGGGATCGTCATCGACGACAAGTATCGCAATCATAGCTACTCCTCTTTTCCGTAAACGATTTTTCATGATTACACTTTAGCACAAGTGGCTGAGCTGAAACCAATTTATTACACAACTCTGCTCTAATGGATATAATACTAATAAAATCATCCTTTTACCCATATCTTTTTCACATACTTATCCGTTATAAGCATGAGAGGATGTAAAGGAGTGGAGACAATGGAATCGAGATCGGTGGTAAACCGGAATAGGCAGAGTGATGAGGGAATAGAGGAAATGGTTCCGAAACTCTATCGGTACTGCCAGTTTTTGACGAAGAACAAATGGGACGGGGAGGACCTTGCCCAGGAATCCATCTATAAGGCACTGTGTCATTACCCGGATCATCGGACCTGGAGCTCTTCCTTGCTGAATAAAATGGCCTATCACCTTTGGATTGATAAAGTACGGAAGCAAAGCAGGGAAACGATTGGTCAGGTCCCGGAGTTGGGTGGAGAAGATGATCTTAAAGAGGATAGCAATCTCAATATGATTGATACGCTTTCTAAGAAATTGACTCCGAAGCAGTTGATCACCTTCATATTAAAGGAAGCCTTTCAGTATAAGATTTCTGAAGTGGCGGATATGTTAGGATTAACCGAGACTGCTGTGAAAGCCTTGTTAAACCGGTCCAGGGCAAAGGTGAAAAAAATATCCGAAGATGATGAGTGGAACGATTGTCAAACGAATGGGGATGAAAATCTTCAAAAAGAGCTGCACGCCATCTTATATCGGAGTCTGAAAGCCCAGGATCCAAGTCTCCTGATAGCCTACATCCCGATGCTGCTTGCTTATGGTCCGGTTCAAATGAATGTACAAACAACTTCTTCTCCATCAAACGTCCTCTCAATGGCTGCATAACGAATGAGGGAGGAAGAAGACATGAATGCAATACCTTATGTCATTGAACAATCAGGTAAAGGAGAACGTTCCTACGATATTTACTCACGTTTATTAAAGGACCGGATCATCATGGTGAGTGACGAAGTGAATGATCATATGGCTAATAGTATCGTTGCCCAATTATTATTCCTGGCAGCGGATGATCCCGATAAAGACATTTCCTTATATATCAACAGTCCGGGGGGCTCCACTTCCGCTGGTTTCGCCATCTTTGATACGATGCAATACATCAATCCCGATGTGCGGACGATCTGCACGGGCATGGCGGCATCATTCGGTGCGATGCTGCTTCTGGCAGGCACGAAAGGAAAACGATTTGCCCTACCTAATAGTGAAATAATGATTCATCAGCCTTTAGGAGGGGCACGGGGGCAGGCGACAGACCTTGAGATATCAGCGAAGCGTATCTTGAAATTAAGGGAGCATAT
This sequence comes from uncultured Bacillaceae bacterium, assembly GCA_963787015.1. Lineage (GTDB taxonomy): Bacteria > Bacillota > Bacilli > Bacillales > Bacillaceae_B > Rossellomorea. Next base: position 44,906 of record CAWBBM010000013.1, on the reverse strand, counting down.
CAATGAAATCATTGCGGAGAATACGGGTCAATCTGTTGATAAAGTCGCTTTCGATACGGACCGGGACTATTTCATGAGTGCCTATGAGGCGAAGGAATATGGGATCATTGATGAGATTATTGAGAAGAAAAAATAATGGGAGCTGGAACGGTCAATGGGCCGTTCTTTTTTTATGTCTTTCAAATGTTGAACGAACGAAGGGAGGTGAGGTCTACCTGGTATATTTCGTTTAATTTGTCCCCGGTACACCGTAGACAAGTCGCCATTAGCCAAGAAGAATATGGTAAAATGAACCATGGATTCAAAGGAACTGACGTTTATATTAACAGAATGGAGGGGATTGGCTAGTGACACTGATGGTAGTATTGGGTATTATCGGACTATTCTTTTTTATGAGAAGGTCCAGGGAGAAAACGTATTCCATTAAATGGATCACTTCATTAAATAAACATAAGTGGTTCCATAATCCCTGGTTAGTCGGAGTTTTTTTGTTTGGGATGAACCTGGTGTTATTTGGTACAACTGCCTTGATATTGTACGCTATTATCTTCATGACGATTCCATACATCCACCTTGTGTTCATGGTAGCTGCAACAGTCGCGAGTATTCTCGTTTGGCAATCGATTGTTTATGCGAGGGAGTGGATGAAAGGCGAAAGACTGAAAGCCGGTATGGTGGGGAGCAGTTTCTATTTGTTCCTTTTTTTGTTTATCCTGTACAAATGGGTTACATATGTACCGCAGTATCCGGGTGAGGACGGGTTTATGGCCGCCATCGGTTTTTTTCTTGGGTTATTGGTTACGGGAATGGCGTTTGTCATATGCTTTGTGATGATGGTTTTTCTTCCTGCAGATAGACGTATATAGCAGGATACCGATTTCTTTCTTTTTACTATCCTTTCTATTATCCTTAAAGAATACATTCTGACAAAAAAGAGGTTTACAAATGAAAACGATACATAGCGATGTGATTCAATTTCGGGGCTCTCATTATGAGTTTGGCCGTATTCAAGGGGAAAGGATAAAGGATTCGATCACGGTGAAGAATCGGGAGAATCAGTGGAAGGTAAGAAAACCACGTTTTTCCATCAGTATTGAGGAGACCAAGGCTGCAATTAAACAATTCGCCCCCGGCGTCTGGGATGAACTCCTCGGGTTACATGAAGCACTCAAGTGGCCGATGGAGCGGGTCCTGCAGGAGTTTGGCGGGTACAGGGTGGATTACGTGAAGTCCGGGTGCTCGATTGTGACGGGTGAAGATTATTTGATACGGAATTACGATTATCATCCGAAGACCTATGAAGGCAGATATACATTTTATCAGCCGACAGATGGCGGATATAGTATCATCGGACCGAGTCAGCGCGTCACTGGACGGATGGATGGAATGAACGAAAAAGGTCTGGCATTGGGATATAACTTTATGCACAGGAAAAATCCTGGCGATGGTTTCATTTGCTGTATGATTGGACGATTGATTCTCGAATCATGTGGAGACGTTACAGAGGCCGTTGCGATGTTGAAAGAAATTCCTCACAGACACTCTTTCAGTTATGTGGTGTACGACAGGAGCGGAGAGACATTTATCGTGGAAACGTCACCACGGGGAGTGGAGGTTCGGCAATCCAATGCGTGTACGAATCATTTTGAAGTGATGACTCATGAAAATCGACATCACCTAGTCGATTCTAAACGGAGATTGAGCATCATTCAGGAACAGAAAACGAAGGATGCGTACGATACTTTTCGGTTAATGAACGATTCGGATAAGGGAGTCTTCTCTGATTTATATGGGAGCTGGGCAGGTACGATTCATACATCGGCCTATTTTCCGAAAGACATGAAGGCGTGGTTTTCCCTTGGCGGAGACCGGGAGCCAGTTGTCTTTGATTTTGCTAAGTGGCTTGATGGGAACGATGTAGGCAGTGAGAAGATCATTGGAGAAGTAGATACAGACATCCCATTTGTCCATATGGATGAAGGAGCGGATTGGTTTAAAAACTAATAGTAGGACCTCAAGATACTCCCTGAGGTTCTCTTTTTTGTGTGAAATAGAATGTGTATGAGAGTTCCACTTTACTAGAAGATATTTTCTGTTTTCTCCTTAATGTGGGCTTTTAGTCGATTTTACGATATTTTGCAAGAGTGACAAAATAGTCACATAGATTTTGAATTTCGAATCAGTTTAATAGAATTAGAATGGTTTTGTAGGAGGGATGCGAATGAGTCATCAAAAGAGAACTTGGCTTGAAAGATTAAGGAAATTGAAAGGGTATAGCCAAGAAGAAATTGCCTGTTTGGTACACATCGACAGATCGTATTATTCTAAGATTGAAAGTGGTGTGAGAATACCAAGCAAGAGGCTAGCTGAAAACTTAGCAAACTTATTGAGGTTTCATGTTTCCATCTTTGAATTAGAGAAAAGTCCCTTTTATTTTGCCCTGCAGGATTCCCCAATGGTGATTGCCCATTTTGATTTGGATCTTAGATATACGTGGATTTTTAACCCGAATCCAGAGCTTGACCCTGTTTCTGTGATTGGAAGGAATGATGTGGAGTTAGGGGATAACGACGGAACGAGAGAATTAATGGAAGTAAAACAAAAGGTTATCCAAACTCGTACATCATTAAGAAAGAAAATCTCCTTTCCACTATCTGATCAAACGTATGAGTATGATGTGACCTGCCATCCACTATTTAATCATAAGGGAGAGATGATCGGAGGTAGTTCGGCTTCCACTCAATTAATTAAGGAGGATGATCGGAACCCCGATTATGAAATTCACTCCTGAACAGTGTTCCCTATTGAAATGAGAGAGGGGTGTTTGATTGCATGATTCTGTATTAACGAACTTATTATTGAATTTTTTATTTATTGTAGTGGGACTATTAGTATTCGCCCTATATTATGATGCAACAAAGAAGCACCCTTCTAAAGTGATTGTCATCATCCTTTCGACTATCACTATCCTATTATGTGTGATATTTAGTCATAAGCTGGCAAATGGTGTCTATGTAGATTTAAGAAGGATTCCCTTTTTTCTGGGCAGCTTATATTTTGGTCCTGCCGTTTCCTTTGTTTTAATGATTATCATCATAGCTTTACGCTATTTGATCATCGGGAGTGGGCTGATCCATTTAGTGATCCTCAACTATTTTATTACTTTTTTAATTTTGGCATCCTTTTCAAAAGGATTCCTGCGTGCTAAGAAAAAAGTGAAAATGATTTTCACTGTTGTCATCTGTTTCAGTATGACGGTATTTAATCTCTTGTTTGGGTATATCCATCAAGCTTATATCACAATGGATGAGTATCTGTATCTCGTTCTTATTCCTCTGGCAGCAACCGTTATCTCGGTGATGATTGCAGAAATGATACGAAAGTTAATGATGCTGAGGAAGACATTGGCACAGCATGAAAAGCTTCAAGTTGTAAGCAGGCTGGCGGCAAGTCTTTCTCATGAGATACGGAACCCTTTAACTTCATCCAAGGGATTCCTGCAGCTTGTACAAGAAGAAAAAGACGAAAAAACGCAGTGGAATTTATTGATCTATCTTTAAAAGGAATTGATCAGGCCACTCATGTCATAGAGGATTATCTGACGTTCACTAACTCAACTCCTGATAAATTGGAGAGCATTAATGTAAAGCACTCCCTCATGGAACTGATTGAAATGGTGAAGCCAAATGCCAGGCACATTTCATTCCACTATCAGCTCATTGAAGACATTTATGTAGAGGGTAATCCCAATAGTTTCAGTAAATGCATGGGGAATATTATCGCTAATGCCATAGAATCCATGTCCGGTGGCGGGGAATTATCAATCAGGATGATGGAAAATGAAAACGTTCTTATTTCTATATCTGATACTGGCCAGGGGATGACGAATGAACAAATTCAACGCTTCGGCGAACCCTTCTTTACAACTAAAGATGAAGGAACGGGTCTTGGAATGATGGCGGCTACTATTATTGTGCATTCGATGAATGGCAAGGTCCAAGTGGAAAGTGAGTTGAATAAGGGTACCACGGTGTTTATAGAATTGCATAAGTCCTTGGAGTCAGAGACAGGATAATGTAAAAAAAGAGGCAGGGACAAAAAGGGTTTAGCTAAATAAAAAATCCGAACGATCCTTCGAAATTCTTTTCTGAAAATCGAAAACGTTCGGGTTTTTTATTGTTAGTGTAAAGGCATATAAAATGTATTTAACCGGTTCTAGTTGTTGCTTGGAGTAAAAGACGAAGACTCCTTCCGTATGAGGAAAGCGAAGTTTTGCTCGGAAATCAACAGCGGAGTCACAAGAAATCCTAACATGATCTTTTATCCTGATTGTTCGTCATTAGCTTATATTGATTTCGTTATGTCGCAGCCTCTTTTCACTTCATTATACAAACTTCACAATATCTTCATAAGAGCGACGGGACTTCGGTGCCGGTTCGTTGACGCGATAACCGAATGCAACCATGACGGAGATACCGAAGCTTCCGTCCTCCAGTAAACCTTCTTCATCCAATAGCTTATTCATTTTTTCAATATCAAAGCCTTCGATCGGACAGGAATCGACCCCGATAAGGGCTGCAGCGGTCATCATATTCCCGAGGGCTAAGTAAGTCTGTTTTCCGGCCCAGTCATATAGAGGACGATCGCCTTCTAGTAAATCGAAATCAACTTTTTGGAACTGCTCAATTTTTTCTAAGTATTTAGCCATATGTTCTTCAGGAAGTTTCTTTCCATTTTTAAAGTGGTCCTGTAAATAGTGTGAATCGTATTTTGTATCTTTCTTGGTTCTGGCAAGAATCACAACGAAATGACTGGCTTCAGGAAGTTTTCCGTAAGCCCCCCAAGCAGTATTTTTGATTTTTTCTCTCAGCTCTGGACTTTGTACAACCACAAATCTCCAAGGTTCGAAACCAAATGAACTCGGTGACAGACGCCCCGTCTCCATGATGAAATGAAAATCGTCATCGGACACTTTCTTCTCTGGATCGAATTCCTTTGTGGCATGTCTGAAATGGTAAGCATCTAAAATGTCTTGCTTGATTTTTTCTTTATTAGCCATTGAACGTTCACTCCTTATCCATTTATTCCAACATACTTAACTTACCATAAGTATGGATGGATAATCATGTGTTGCATCTCGAACGATTTTTTCTTCAGATGAATTGTCGAAAAAATGAAACAAAAGAGTCAGCTTATCCGTAAATGAAAGAAAGAAACTTGAATGGGAGATGGGGATGGATGGAGTTTTTATGGATCATACTCGCCGGGGCAGGTGCACTTATTCTATTTAATTGGTTGATGGGTTACCGAAAAGGACATATTCAAATGGATTTTGAAGAACGTTTTTTCAAGGAAAAGGATTACATTGAAGCGATTGAAAGAGAGCTTGAAGGAAAGGGAAGGCAGGTTGAATATAAGGGGGACAGGAAATTCACTGTAGATGGTCAAACGTACTTGTTTATTGAGCGGAATGTTTCAATGGGTGGGGTTCCTTTACAGCGGACCATCTTGAAGCCCGTGAAGAAATAATCTTGACATGGTCTATTCAATGATCGATGTATCCGATATGAAGTTTATAATCAGATGTCCACATGAAGGAGAGGGAAAATGATTCGTGATATTCAAATGAAAATCGTGTTGGAGCTTGAAGTGATAGGTGACACCCACGACGAACTACAATCGTTATTATGTGAAAGCTTTGGGGACGGCTACCCGAAAGAAAGAATCTATTTCAAGCAGAAGCCGCACTTTAGATTGCTTGCCTACAACAGTGATGAGTTGATAGGACATGTTGCATGTGATTACCGAGTGATGAATTTAAATGGAAATCCCATCAACACGTTAAGCCTCATCGATGTATGTGTTCCAAGAGCCAGACGTTCCCAAGGGATTGCTTCTCGACTCTTGTATGAAGCGACGAGGTTCTGCCAAGATAAGGCCATCGATTTTATCCTGTTATGTGCAGATAACCCTGTTGTCTATGAACGGAATGGATTCCAATCGGTACAAAACCAATGTAAATGGTTGAAAATCAATGACTTGAATCAATCCACAATTGGAATCGGATGTGAAACAATCAAAGAACTGATGGTGAAACCGGTTGGTGAGAAAGAGTGGGAAGAAGGAGAACTCGATTTATTAGGGTATCTCGGGTAAAAGCCTCAATGGAATTTTATATGGAATTGGGAAAAGGTGTCTGGCTTCCGGATGCCTTTTTTCACTTGCTTTCCCTGATCGACATGGGCATGTACACTGATAAATTCTATAAAAATATGAAACTTTGTTTGACATTTCAGGGGTGAAGGGAATAAGATGAACATATAATTTGCGTAAGGGAAACTTTTTAATATAAAGACAATATAATTTACCGGAGGAATGAAACATGTCCGAAGTCAAGACGGTGCTTCTTTCAGAATGTAAGCCAGGGGAACGCGTTCTTATAACATCATTATCATTAGAAGGAACCATGAGAAGAAGATTATTAGATTTAGGGTTTGTGAGGGGTTCCGAAGTATTTGTCATCCAAAAAAGTCCTTTGGGAGATCCGATGGCATTCCGGGTGAGTGACACAACGATTGCCTTAAGGAAAGAAGAAAGTTCAAAGATTCATGTTCAGAAATTAGGAGGTGCGTAAAATGGATTCATACAGGATTGCGCTTGCCGGAAATCCGAATACCGGAAAAAGCACGTTATTCAATCTATTGACGGGTTTGCGCCAGCACACAGGAAATTGGCCTGGTAAGACTGTCATCCACGCGGAAGGTGAGTTCAAACATAATGATACGGATTTCACCATTGTCGATTTACCTGGTACTTACTCTCTTTATTCCAACTCAACAGATGAAGAAGTAGCACGGGATTACATTATCTTTGATAAACCGGATGTGACACTAGTCGTACTGGATGCCACATCATTGGAAAGAAATATGAACCTTGCACTTCAAGTAATGGAAATGACGGATAGGGTCATCGTAGCCTTGAATTTAATGGATGAAGCAAAGAAAAAGGGAATCGAAGTCAATAGTGAATTGCTCAGCAAGAAGCTTGGGGTTCCCGTTGTGAAAATATCAGCAAGAAATAAGACAGGAATCAAAGAACTATTGGATGTAGTCCATGAAATGGCAAAGGGAAATGTACCGACAGACCCATTTCGTATCACGTATTCAGATGAAATCGAAACAAAGATTGAAGAACTGGCACCTAAGGTAAGGAATATGATTGGGGATGAGTTTCCGATTCGATGGATTTCCTTGCGTTTATTGGATGGAGATGAAAGTATTCTCAACTCCTTGAATGACTATTTTAAAAAGGTACGTACGAATGGAGGGTATTCGAATGTCTCAATCAATGCAACCACATGAGGGAGACCAGTCACTGGCTCATTTATTCAATCATGCCAAAGGGATGTCGAGTGCCAATCTACGGGATGAGATTGTTGAAAACATTTATTCAACAAGCAGAGGGATCTGCAAGGAAGCTGTAAAATATAAAAACAAAGAGCGAATTCACTCGGAAAAACTGGATAAAGTGTTAACTTCCCCAATTTGGGGATTCCCGATCATGCTTGCCATGCTTGGAGCCGTATTCTACCTGACGATTGCAGGAGCAAACGTTCCATCAAGCATGCTCGCACAGGGATTTGCATGGATGGAAGGGCAATTGACCCTGCTCTTCGCAGCCATGAATGCCCCCGAGTGGCTGCACGGAGTACTGGTTCTCGGTTTCTTCAGGGGAACCGGGTGGGTGATCAGTGTCATGCTTCCTCCGATGGCCATCTTCTTTCCAGCTTTTGCACTACTGGAGAATTACGGATATTTACCAAGGGTCGCATTTAACATGGATCGCCTATTTAAGAAAGCGGGTGGCCACGGTAAACAGTCATTGACAATGGCGATGGGATTCGGCTGTAACGCAGCAGCCATCATGTCGACACGAATCATTGAATCACCGAGAGAACGGATGCTGGCGATCCTGACGAATAACTTTGTTCCATGTAATGGACGGTGGCCGACGCTCATCTTATTGGCTTCACTCTTTATGGCGGCAGGGTACGCTGGAGGCATGGCTTCCCTCGTGACAGCAGCTACAGTCATGAGTATGGTATTAATCGGGATTGTTGTGACCATCACCGTTTCATGGGTGCTGTCAAAAACAGCACTTAAGGGAGTACCGACTCATTATACACTTGAGTTGCCACCTTACCGACGTCCGAAAATCTGGAATACGGTGTTACGATCAAGTATTGATAAGTCTTGGTATGTGTTAAAGAGAGCCGTGATCGTTGCAGCACCTGCATCGATTATCACGTGGATCATCGCCAATATTTACATCGGTGATGCGAGCATTCTCATGCATTTTGTCAATTTCCTGGATCCGTTCGGGCAGGCTCTTGGAATGGATGGCTTTATCATGGCGGCCTTCATCATCGGACTTCCTGCCAATGAAATCGTCGTTCCCATCTTAATCATGGCGTATCTGTCCCAAGGCGCGATGCTTGAATTAGACGACCTGACAGAATTAAAAGCGGTATTCGTAAATCACGGATGGACCTGGTTAACGGCATTGAACATGATGCTCTTCTCGTTACTTCACTTCCCATGTGGAACGACTCTTGTGAATATTTACAAGGAAACGAAAAGCAAGAAATGGACGTTCCTGGCATTTGCAATCCCGACTGCGATTGCGATTGGAGTCACCTTCTTAGTGGCAACGATTGTGAAAGCAATGGGATGGGTGTAAATGACAGATTCAAAAGCAAATCCTCTTTTAGAAGGGGGTTTGCTTTTTTTTTCTATATCTGAAAGGTTCTGCGAAAAGTGTTACGATAAAGACAATTAGTATTACCGTTTAAGGAGTACACGATGAAAGAATATTATTATGATAAATTATTGAACATAAAAACGAGCCAGAATCAAAAAGGGTATCATCAATCCTTTCACTATCATCGCTATGAACCGACTCCCTACGCTGCACTCGAGGAATTATTTCAGCAATATGAGCTAAAGAAGAGTGACCGGATAGTTGATTTTGGCTGTGGAAAAGGTCGATTAAATTTTTTCATTCATCATTTTTTTCAATCCTCCGTGGTCGGGGTCGAAATGAATGACGGATTTTACGAGGAAGCGATGAAGAACCTGACAAATTACCAGGTGAAAAAGAAAGTCCAAAGGGGAAAGATCACTTTCGAACATTGTTTGGCGGAGGACTATGACATCCACTGGAAGGACAACTGCTTCTACTTTTTTAATCCGTTTTCTGTTCAAATTTTCATGAAGGTCATCAATAACATTCTCGTTTCGGTTGAAACCTTCCCACGTGATATTGAGGTCTTACTCTATTACAGCTCTGATGACTATGTCCATTACTTAGAGAATCACCCTTTATTTGAGCTGAGAAAAGAGATCCATTTGTCTGGGGAATATGAACAGAATGAGTACGAGCGATTTTTAGTGTATGGGTTGATGTATTGAGAAAAAGGAAAAACAGTCAGAATTTTTGATTTATCCGCTTTCATATTGGAGAATGGGAATAGAAGATTCAAAGTGAAAAGGGAGGCGGATGGAATGAGAATATTAGTCGTAGGTGCAGGAGCCGTCGGTGGTTATTTCGGAGGTAGATTGATAGAGAAAGGCGAGGACGTCACATTTCTGGTTCGGGAAAAAAGGGAGCATCAACTAAAAGAACAAGGATTGAACATCGAAAGCGTTCATGGTGATTTTCACTGTATGCCAAAGACTATAAGAGCAGAAGAGAAGGCAGAGCCTTTTGATGCTGTTATTTTATCAACAAAGGCTTATCATCTTACTGAAGCAATCGAAAGTCTCCACGCCTTTGTTAGTGATCATACGATGATACTCCCGTTATTGAACGGTATGTCCCATGTGGATGACCTGATTGAAGCCTTCGGTGAAGAAAAGGTCATAGGTGGACTATGCTTTGTCGAATCGACACTGGATGAAAAAGGTAAAGTCATTCAAACAAGTCCCATTCATGACCTTGTGTTTGGTGAGAGAACGGGAGAACGAACAGAAAGAATCAATGACCTTGAACAGGCATTTTCCGGAACGAAAGCAAACTTCAGGCTATCCGACGCTATCGAGCAGGAAATGTGGCATAAATATTTATTCATCACCACACTTTCAGGCGTCACTTCCCTCCATCGTGCACCGATTGGTCCGATTAGAGAAACCAAGGAAGGAACAGACAGAATCAAAGCAGTCCTTTCACAAGCAGCAACGATCATGAGGAATATTGAGGCGCCTCTCGCTGAAAATATTGAAAGTGCTCAATACGATAAAATCAGCCAAATGGGTTATAGTATGAAATCTTCCTTACAGCGTGATATGGAAAAAAATCTTGCAGTAGAAGCCGATCATTTATACGGCTATTTATTGGAGGCAGCCGAAAAACAGAAAGTTAAAGCTCCTGATTTGGGCCTGATTTATGGAAATTTAAAAATTTATGAGATTGCCGGTAAATAAGACTGAAGCACATCAAATGCCTGTGAAGGGTGTTTGGTGTTTTTTTTGTTCAGCTGTTAAAATCGCGCTGGAATTTAACAGCTGAACTAAACAAGAAAACCAGCAGCTGAATCATAATGAATATTCACCTGAATCCCGGTGCCACGCACAAAAGATCTCATATTCCAAAACCTTACATAAAACACATACAATCCCTTACCAAAGACTTTTCCTGTAAAAATGGAAACCATTCCCCAAAATGAAACGTATATAACACTATAAACCATCCAATCCGAAAAGGAGGACCCTATGAACAAACTAATCGGTATAAGCGCACTGCTCGTACTCATTGCAACCATCACCATCTGGCTAACAACCAATGCCACCAATGCTCTCACGCTACTGGCAGCCTACGGAATCACCTTATCCTTCCTCATCTACTTTTCATTTATTAATATCAAGAAACGAAAATAAAAGAGGGACGGACCTCCACCCACTCCATGTACCAAATCAAAACGTTGATTTAACGGCACATCGGAAAGATAGAGAGGTCCGTCCCTCTCATTCTATTGCTTCTAATAAGAAGTCTACAATGTGGATGGCTCGCATTTTGCCGGACAGGCCTTCTCGTTCGATGCCGAGTTTCATTTGTAGGAGGCAGCCTGGGTTTGAGGTGATGATGGTGGCTGCATGGGTTTGTTCGACGTTTTCCATCTTATGATCGAGAATTCTCATGGACATTTCCGATTCGACGATGTTGTAGATCCCGGCTGATCCGCAGCAATGGTCTGCTTGTTTCATCTCAACGTAATCTGCCCCTTCAACTGACTGAAGAAGGATTCTGGGTTCTAAGAATGTCCGTTGCACGTTCCGGAGGTGACATGAATCCTGATAGGTGATTCGTTGAGCGGAAGTGCTCAAATTCTGTTTGTGAAACTCTAATTCTACAAGAATGGATGAAATGTCTTTGATTCTATTTGTAAACTGAATCGCCCGTTCTTTCCACGCAGGATCATCTTTCAATAAGTGATCATAATCGACGAGAAAGGCCCCGCATCCGCCTGCATTGGTGATGATGTAATCAATACCGGCCATTTCAAAAGCAGCTATGTTCCGTTTCGCTAAATCCTTTGCTGCATCTTTCTCCCCACTATGACCATGTAAGGCTCCACAACATGTTTGCGCCGGAGGAATGACGATGTCACAGCCTGCTAATTGCAATAATTTCGTCGTGGCGTTATTCGTTTCGAGGAACATCGTATCCATTAAGCACCCTGAGAAGAACGCGACTTTTTTTCGAACCCCACCAATTGAGGAAAGGGACGTTGGACGCTCCTTCATGTCTTTCAGCTTCGGAACTTGAGGGAGGACACGTTCCATGGTCGCCATGCTTTCTGGGAATAGTTTCATCATTCCTGTCGTGTGAGCGACCTTCTGTAATCCAGAGCGCTGATACATTCCCAGCAGGTTCGTTACCATTCTCATTCTGTCTGGGTGAGGGAATAATCCTTCGAATACTGTTTTCCTAAGAACCCGTACAGGAAGTGAGTGTTTTTTATTTTGATTAATGATGTCCCGTGCTTCTTCTAATAAATGACCATAGTTCACACCGGAAGGGCAAACCGGCTCGCAAGCTCTGCATCCTAAGCATAAATCAAGTGTACGCTCGACTTCTTCATCTGGCTCGATGACTCCATCTGCCACTGCCTTCATTAAAGCGATTCGACCCCGGGGGGAGTGAGATTCTTTAAATCCTGACTCAATATATGTCGGGCAGGAAGGGAGGCAGAATCCACATCTCATGCAATTCAATAGTTCATCTTCATCCATGCGGTCTTTGAATTCCTGCTGTATCTTTTGTTTTTCTTGAAGGGTTGTCATCTTGAAATCACCACACGTTTTCTTGATTCCTTTGCGAATACTTTATTTGGATTCATAATGTTGTTCGGGTCGAAGGATTGCTTGATCATTTTCATGGCACCGATGCCTTCAGGACCCAGTTTCCATTCAAGGTAAGGGGCTTTCATCATCCCGACTCCGTGTTCTCCTGTAATGGTGCCACCCAATTCAATAGCATGAGCGAAGATTTCCTCGAAGGCTCTCTCGACCCGTTCCATTTCATCATGGTCCCTGGCATCTGTCGCTACTGTTGGGTGAAGATTGCCATCCCCTGCATGACCAAACGTACAAATCTTTAACTTGTGGCGCTCGGAAATTTCGTTGATTGCTTTCACCATTTTGGCAATCTCTGAGCGGGGAACCGTCGCGTCTTCTAAAATCGTCGTTGGTTTGAGTCGGGCAAGGGCTGACAGGGCAGAGCGACGTGCAGTACGAAGTGCATCTGCTTCTATTTCAGTCTGAGCTAATTGAACGGATACAGCACCATTCTGTAGACAAACTTCCTCCATTCGCTTCATATCCCGGGCAACCACTTCGGGAGGACCGTCTTGTTCAATCAACAGAACCGCTTTTACATCGGTTGGCAGCCCGATTTTGGCGAAATCCTCTACCACTTCTAACGTTGGCTGATCTAAAAATTCAAGGGTAGTTGGAATGATGCGATGGGCGATGATTTTGGAAACGCTTTGGGCCGCTGCTTCAATATCCTGATAAAGGGCAAGCATCGTTTGCTTTGTTTCAGGCATGGGAACGAGTTTTAAGGTGGCTTCGGTGATGACACAAAGCGTTCCTTCCGATCCTATAAAAAGTCGCGTCAGGTCATAGCCCGCAACGTCTTTCGCAAGCTTTCCGCCTGTACGGATGATGTCCCCATTGGGAAGTACTGCTTCTAGGGCAAGTACATAATCTCTTGTAACCCCATACTTCAATCCTCTCAAGCCACCTGAGTTTTCATTGATGTTTCCACCAATAGTCGAGATTTTCATGGAACTTGGGTCAGGTGGGTAGAAGAGACTCTTTGCTTCTACCGCTTGGATTAGATCAAGGGTCACAACCCCTGGCTGGACGGTAATCGTTAAATTCTCTTCGTCCAATTCGAGGATCTTGTTCATCCGGGTGAAAAGAAGAACGAGTCCGCCTTCAGTGGGGCAGGTACCTGCGCAAAGATTGGTTCCCGACCCTCTTGGGACTATGGGAATACTATGCTCATTGCATACTTTCACGATTTCCGACACTTCTTCTGTTGATCTGGGAACAATGATCGCATCGGGCATGGATTGGTAGTTGGGTGTTGCATCATAGGAATAGACAAGCTTTTCAGCAGGAGTATCCCGGTAATTTTCTTCTCCGACGATTTCGATGAACCGTTTTTTGATGTCAGGAGTTATCATACTAGTTTCCACCTTTTTTATCATGCTTTTAAAATAGCTATTCTATAAAGAGTAAAGAGACGATACCTGGTTCAGGTCAAGGTCCGTCCCTTTAGAATGATTTATGTTCAATGTGTCAGGACTTTTTGAAGGCGAATGTCCTTTATCAGCTTCCCTTATGTTGTAACTAGTGGACGGGGAGTGATGGATCCCAGGATGACGAATTTTTCCGCACCTGTTGCGCCTGGGACATTGCCTGGATTGCCATGGAGCGCTTCGTTGGCTAATAAGGCAAAGGCGATCGCTTCTTTGGCATCGGAGGAATAGCCGATATCCTCCTGGATAAGGATCGAGATCTGAGGGAGAAGTTCCCTCATCATTCGGAGAAGTGTCCCGTTATAGCTACCCCCGCCACCGATGATGACCTCCTTAATAGGATATTCCGGGAAGACGAAAGTTTCATACGCATCCGAGATCGTAAGGGCGGTAAAGTAGGTGGCTGTCGCAATCAAATCTTCTTTCGGAAGGTCGCCATATTCCCGAAGGATCCGATTCACGAATACCTCACCAAACAGTTCCCGGCCCGTAGACTTCGGCGGCGCTTTTTGGAAGAATTCCTGTTCCCATGTCATCCATTCCTGTGCGGTTTCATAGTGAACCTCTCCTTTAGCAGCGATCTCTCCATCTTCATCAAATGATCGTCCAAAAAGTTTCTCGCATAAGCCATCGATCACCATATTCCCTGGCCCTGTATCAAATGCAAATACGTCATTAAGTGAGCAATCCCACGGGAGTACCGTTACATTCCCGATACCTCCGATGTTCTGAAGCAGCCTGCCACCATCTTTCTTTCGGTAGAGGAGGAAATCTATATAAGGAACAAGAGGAGCCCCTTCTCCGCCGGCAGCCATATCCATGGAGCGGAAATTTGATACCACTTGTGTGTTGGTGCGGTATGCAATCACGCTTGGTTCTCCGATTTGAAGAGTGGAAGCCGCCGAATCTGATGTATGAACAGGCTGATGATAAACTGTCTGCCCATGAGACCCGATGAAGCTAAGTTCCTCTACAGAGATATTTGCCTCCTCACATACCTTCAGCACGGCATCTGCATACACGTCTCCAAGCTCAAAGTGCAAGCTGGATAAAAGGGGAGTGGAAGAATCGGAAGGGCTCATTACGTCAAATATTTTCTTTTTTACCTGAGGAGGGAAAGGAGACGTGGAATAGTGAACCAGCTCCACAAATGTATCCGTGCCCGCCCCTTCGATCGATACCAGTGCAGCATCCACTCCGTCAACGGACGTTCCAGACATTAATCCTACTGCTAATCGCTTACTCATATGACAACCGTCCTTCCCTGATGGCTTCTGCAATATCCACTGCACCCATGGCAGGAGATGTGGAATCGACAATATAGGTGGATTCGCTAAAGCGTTTTGAAATGGTTTCTTTGAAAATGGACTGCACAACTGGATTATGCTCAAGGACACTCCCTTTCAGGGCAATGACCGGCTTTGCTTCAATCTGTAACTTCTCGATTAATGCCACTGTCTGCGCAGCAAGCTGTTTACCGGCCGTTTTTAATAATTGAATGGCGGCTTCATCAGAAGCTTCAGCTTCCAGGTGGATCACTTTTGCAAGCTGTGCGATTTCTCCTTTGGTAGAAGAATAGATAAATCCCTTTAATCCTTGGGCATCGCTCGCACCGATTTCGTTCAGCATGTTACGTGAGAAGAGGGAGGGAGTCATGCCGGAATCCAGTTCCCTGGCGATCTTTTTACAGGCCTCAATGGCAAGAGAATATGCACTGCCTTCATCCCCGAGTAAATGCCCCCAGCCACCGGTGGTTCCTTCCCTCATTCCGTTTCGCCCGTAACATATTGAGCCCGTTCCCGCAATCGTCATCACACCGTTCTGATTTCCGATCAAACTGAAGAATGCCAGAGTGGCATCATTCAATAGAACGATAGGGAGAGAAGTCATTCTATTCAATTCTGACTTGATTCTTTGAGAGAAATCACCAGTTCCGCCACCTGCCATTCCAATCACAATATGAGAAACATCTTCTGAAGCAGTATGATCCAGGCACTGTTGAACGACAGATGAGAGGTTACTCAAGGCTTCATCATACGAAACCGAGGGGTTCCCGTGTCCCGATAAACTTTGGAAAAGGATATTCTTCTCCATATCTAAAACGAGCCCCTGTATCTTGGTTCCACCTGCATCGATCCCTATTACTCTTGTCATCTATAGAAACCTCCTTACTCCTTTGTTTGAAAGGCAAATTTCCCCCATGGCTTTACATAATCCAGTAAGAAGATTTCTTCTTCACGAATCCTGCCGACCACGTTCGTTTTACCTGAGTTCTCCATATCCTGAAGGGCAATTTGAAGTTCTCCCGCGTATTGGGCGTATAGGTCGTTTTCAATCACAATGTCCCCGCGTCTGATGTTTGCGGTATTATGGGGGGCAAATTCTCTTCCTCTATATTTGACCCTGCTCCCAGTCGAACGGATCAAGTAATCGGATACGTCTCCCCGGTAGAAGTGAGGTTCTTCAAATATAATCGTTTTTTCTAGCTCAGTGGTCGTTTCATGAGTTTCGACTGTAAAAGTCAGTTTGGAAGTGTTCAGTTCGCTTAACAGCTGCATTTCCCGCTCAGAAGCATAGGCATTACTGATAATTACGTCATCAATCAAGCCAGTGGCAAAAAGGTGCTTCGCCTGGATATCGATGGGAAGGCTGCGGTGCATTTCAAGAGTGGGTAAGCCTTCAGTGACAGGCCATGGACCGAAAGTGGCATCGGAAGAAGACACAAATGCTGCGGTTCTCAAGCCAAAGTCTTTAAACTTTTGACTGCATTCAATAAAGAACGGATAAGATAAACCGGAATAGCGGTGTGGATAAAAATTATGACACCCTAATAATTGATCCTTGTTGGGCTGATACGTCATGATATTGTCGACGTATTTCGTAGCATTGCTCATATTCAGTTCAATTTTCAACTCATAAGGGTTGAACGACATCATCGATTCCTCGTGACCGGTATATCCGAGATCCAGGCGGATTCCATGTGCCCCCAAGTCGGCAAAAAAAGATAGATCGTCATAAGAGATGTTCAGATCTTTGAAAATGCGGGGACTGATGTCGGCAATGACCTCCATATTGTGTTCACGGGCAAACCTGATTGTTTCCTTGAAATTAGAGATGATTCCGTCTTTGTCTCCCTCTACAGATAATAAGCAAGTAAACACGCGTTTAAATCCGTAGGAAGCGGCAAGTGCCAAGTATTCTTTGTCTTTTTCCGGAGTCGAATGGTTTGGGTAGATTGAAACGCCTAGTCTTTTACTCATTGGGCTGCCTCCTTAGTTTGCTTTATTTTCAAGTGCATGGATTCTTTTTAACAATGGGATCATCTTTTCAATGAGCGAGATTTCACTGATAGATGTCATCAAGTGATCTTGGGCATGAATCATGAGAAGGGATTTTTCAAATTCTTCCCCATTGATTTCCGCTTGAATCAAGCTTGTTTGCGTTTTGTGAGCTTTATTCAGTTCTTCATGGGCGGCTTTCACCATCTCTTCCGCTTCATCGAACTTTCCTTCTTGTGCCTTAGCAAGGGCCTCATAAGCCGTACTCTTTGCGTTACCGCCGTTTGATATAATTTCAAAAATCTCCATTTCTACATTGCGGATTTCTGACATTGTGTATTTCTCCCCCATTCCTGTTTTAGCACAATTTTCTACTAAGTTAGTAAAATAAAAGTTTAGATATTTTAGAATAATATTGAAATTTAATTTCATTATCGCATATAATCATATTAAACTGAAAGCCTTTTCAAGACAAACAATTTTTGGAGGTGACTATGACGGAATTCCAGGTATTAAAACACATTAAAAGTCAGATGGAAAACTACACACCGTCTGAAATAGCAGTTGCGCAATATGTGTTGGAGTTTCCAGAGAAAGTAATGGAGATGACGACAAAGCAACTATCACACTCATGTGGCAGCAGTGAAGCAGCCATCATCCGATTCTGCAAACGGATCGGAATCAACAGTTTCAGCGGCTTGAAAATTGAGCTTGCAAAAAGCACGCATAGTGAAGATGCAAAGAGTCATGACATTAATACCCTACTGCATTTTGAAGATAATCTAGAAACCGTTTTCGACAAAGTGCTGGTAAACACTCATCAAGCTATAAAAAACACGGAAAGACTTTTTTCCATAGCTGAAATGGAGCGGGCTGTAAAGGCATTCCATAAAGCAGAAAGAGTATATCTTTATGGGGTGGGAGGTTCTGCAGTAGTAGCTGAGGACTTCACGCAAAAGCTATTGCGACTGAACTATCTGGCGTTTCAAGCAAGTGACATCCATGTGCAAATGATGATGGCTGCAAACCTGACGGAAAGAGATGTACTATTCGTTGTCTCCACGTCAGGACAGACAAAGGAAATACTGAAGCTGATGCATGTTGCTGAAGAAAAGGGTGCAACCATCATACTCTTGACACAGCACGGGAAATCACCGGCAAGAAAGCTCGCCAATATCGTATTGACCATTTCCGAGGAAGAACATAATATCCGAATCGGAACCATGACGGCAAGAATTGCTCAACTCGTCGTGATTGATGCCTTATTCGTGGCACTATGCATGAAGAAAGGACATGGCGTCTACGAGCAAATTATTCATACACATGAAGTTGTACAACGAATGAAAGAGGAGGAGGAATAGGGATGAAAGTATTATTCGTATGTTCTGGAGGAATGTCCAGTGCCATCGTCGTCAATGCCCTGAAGAAAGAAGGAACAAAAGAGGGGATTGAAATGGAAGTCCATGCAATTGGAACAGGTGAACTATCGGAGGAGATCTCAAAGGGATGGGATGTTTGTATGGTAGCTCCCCAGATCAGACACCGCTTTGATCAAGTGAAGAAAGCTGCAGATGAAGCGAATGTTCCTTGCGGGCCGATTCCACCACAAGCATATACGCCGCTTGGGGGACCTACTTTACTGAAAACGGTAAAAGAATTAACCAACTAAATTAAGTAAGAAACAAGGGGGTAGTAACATGCAAAAGTTTGTGAACTTTCTAGAGAATAATTTATCTGGTCCAATGGCCAGACTCTCTGAACAAAGGCACCTGCAAGCAATCCGGGATGGGGTTATTTCAGCACTGCCATTTATTATCGTCGGTTCATTCTTTCTGATCTTAGCGTTCCCGCCACTGCCGGACGCAGGTGTGTTTGGTGACATTAAGCAATGGGCGGCAGACAACATTGTAGATATCCTGATTCCGTACCGACTCACTATGTTTATTATGTCGCTTTATGTCGCATTTGGGATCGGATACAATCTTTCAAAAAGTTATAAATTGGATCCTTTATCCGGTGCACAAATTTCAGTGGCTGCGCTTTTATTAACGATTACACCAAAAGTAATGGACGGAGAAGGCTGGGTCCTTCCAATGACCAATCTAGGCGGTCAAGGATTATTCGTTGCCATGATCGTCTCGATTCTGGCGGTTGAAATCCTCAGGTTCTGTAAAACGAAGAACATCACGATCAAAATGCCTGAGCAGGTTCCAGCGTCCGTTTCACGAAGCTTTGAAGCACTTATTCCAGTCGCAATTGTCATTTTATTAGTTTCATCGGTTACTGTTTTAGCTGGAATCGATTTGCATCACTTAATCGGTTTAGCCGTTGCGCCATTGGTGACGGTTGGTGACAGTATTTTCGGAGTATTGGTTCCTGTATTCTTAATTACATTCTTCTGGTCATTCGGGATCCACGGGGTATCTGTAGTAGGGACCGTTGCTCGTCCACTATGGGAAGTCTTCCTTGTGAAAAACGCAGATGCCGTTGCAAGTGGACAAGCGATCCCGCATATCGCACCGGAAACGTTCTACCAATGGTTCATCTGGATCGGTGGATCAGGTGCAACCCTTGGATTGGTTCTTGCCATGGTCTTCTTCTCACGTTCCAAGTACCTGAAAGCGCTCGGCAGAACAAGTATCGTACCTGGGATTTTCAATATCAATGAGCCCATCATCTTCGGTGCTCCGATCGTATTGAATCCGATTCTGATTATCCCATTCGTTACAATTCCATTGATCACCGGTACTCTTGCCTATATTGCAACATCTGTAGGGCTTGTATCACCAACTTACATTATGCCACCATGGACACTTCCGGCACCAATAGGCGCGTACCTGGCAACCGGTGGTGACTGGAGAGCGATTGTCATGGTTCTGATCAACATCGGAATCTCGTTCGCCATCTACTTCCCATTCTTCAAAATGTATGACAAAAAAATGATGAAGATGGAAGAAAGCGACCAACAAGCAGCATAGAAAAGCGGAGGCGGCTCGAACAGACCCGACAAGCATAAGGCGGTTCAGCCAGAAAGGCGTTCTTTGCCTTTTTGGTTGGAACGCCTTATGACCTCGAGGGTCTAGCCGCCGGAGCCGGACAAAGAAAAGCGGAGGCGGCTCGAACAGACCCGACAAGCATAAGGCGGTTCAGCCAGAAAGGCGATCTTTGCCTTTTTGGTTGGAACGCCTTATGACCTCGAGGGTCTAGCCGCTGGAGCCGGACAAAGAAAAGCGGAGGCGGATCGAACAGACCCGTCCAAAGCGTACTATTGTGATACGAAAACAGAAGTGGGGGTCCTAGGATTCCCGCTTCTTTACTAGGGTTAGGAGTGGTGGAAATGACAGAAACAGTTGTGCCAAAGAGAATCGGTTTTAAAAGTGTGTTTGTTCTATTAATCTCTGTATCTATTGGACTCTTACTACTTTCAAAGCCATTAATGTACACCGGTTTGGCAAAGGAGTGGAGTGTGTTTTTGGCTACGGGCATTTCGGCTTCTCTTGGGCTATCATTCGTTCTATTGAAGATCGAAGGTCCTGTTGAAGGTGCGTCTGTTAAAAAAAAGCGGATGGTAGTAGCGATAGTGGTCAGTTTCTTAATAAGCTTTATTTTGGCCTTTGTTGCCAAGTAATCACAGGAGGCATTCACAATGAAAAACGGAATCAAGATTGTCACAATTGGCGGGGGATCGAGCTATACTCCCGAGTTTGTTGAAGGGTTGATCAAGCGTTATGATGAGCTTCCGGTGAGTGAGCTGTGGCTTGTGGATATTGAAGCTGGGGGAGAGAAGCTTACCATCGTTGGGGATTTAGCTAAGAGAATGGTGGAAAAAGCAGGAGTCCCGATGGAAGTCCATCTCACACTGGATCGAAGGGAAGCATTGACAGGTGCTGACTTTGTCACCACTCAGATGAGAGTCGGCCAACTTAAAGCCCGGATACAGGACGAGCGACTGCCGATCAAGTACGGAATGATCGGTCAGGAAACGAATGGGGCGGGTGGTTTGTTCAAGGGTATGAGGACGATTCCGGTTTTATTGGAGATTGCTGATGAAATGCAGGAGCTTTGTCCTGAAGCTTGGCTAATCAATTTTACGAACCCTGCAGGCATGGTGACGGAGGCGCTGCTTCGTTATGGATCACACTCTAAGGTCGTTGGCGTTTGTAATCTTCCTATTAATATGAGAATGACATTGGCTAGGCTTCTCAGCGTCGATGTGGAACGTTTGCATATCGACTTTGCCGGACTCAATCATATGGTATATGGGTTGGACGTGTTGGTGGACGGTGAGTCCGTATTAGGGGACGTCTTGGACATGATGGGCGACCCTGACAACCAGGTGAGCATGACGAATATCGCACCACTTCCATGGGAGCCTGAATTTATCAAGAGTTTAGGAGTGATACCGTGTCCGTATCACCGCTATTTTTATAAAACGAGTGATATTTTGGAGAAACAATTAGAAGAATTTAAGACTGGGACTACTCGTGCAGAGGTGGTTCAGCAATTGGAAAATGAACTATTTGAGCTATATAAGGACGAACACTTAGATATCAAGCCTCCACAGCTTGAACAAAGGGGAGGAGCTTATTACAGCGATGCAGCATGTAATCTCATCTCCTCTATTTTTAACGATCGAGGTGATATTCAGACACTGAATGTTCGTAATGACGGAGCGATAAGTGACCTACCAGGAGAATCTGCCGTTGAGGTGAATTGTGTCGTAACAAAAGCTGGGCCGAAGCCAATTGCCGTTGGGGAGCTTCCCGTTTCTGTAAGTGGCCTCGTTCACCAGATCAAATCCTTTGAACGGGTGGCTGCAGAAGCATCTGTTACCGGTTCCTATGAAACAGCATTGCTTGCCATGGCGATTAATCCATTAGTCACGAGTGATGTGAAGGCGAAGCAGCTGCTGGATGACATGCTTGATGTGCATAAAGAGTATTTACCCCAGTTTGATGAGCGAATTACCAGTAGGTAAAAGGGAGAAGTGTTCCAAATCTTGATTTGGGGCGCTTTTTTTTGGGGATGGGAAAGAAATTTCAGGGTGGTAGCTTTGATAGGAAGGGGTGTTGTGGATATATTATCGAGTTGGACCAATTTATTATCGACATTCCGGATATATTATCGAGTTTGGACCATTTATTATCGACACTCCGGATATATTATCGAGTTGGACCAATTTATTATCAACTTCCCCCATTATATTATCGACATTATATAAGGAAGTAATTTCCATATTGAACAGGAATCCGTCATATTCTCAAAATCGTTCACCCCCTCATTTCCCTCACATCTTTCCTCCGGACGAGCATACGATGTTAGAAAGAACGTTTAGCCAGAAAGGATACGCTTGCCTATGATTCCAGTTAGAACGAAAGTTGCCGCCTCACTATATGCCACGATGTCAATCAGCTTCTGGGGGATATCCTTCGTATCGACGAAAGCAGTACTTAAGACGCTTGATCCGTATACGCTACTCGTCCTTCGATTTGCCATAGGTGCAGCATTTTTACTCTTCTTACTACTTCTAAATAGGTATCGACTCAAGATTCCATTCAAATATATTCCCCATCTGATTGTACTTGGTGTTCTAGGTGTGTTCATTCACCAAGTCGTCCAGGCGACGGCGCTCCTGACGATTGATGCATCCTCTGCTGGATGGATGATTTCGTTTTCCCCCGTCTTCACAGTCATTCTCTCCATGCTGTTTTTACATGAGAAAATGACTGTACCAAAAGCGATAGGCATGATTGTCGCCATTACGGGTGTAATGATGGTCACGTCGGCAAGGAACGGGCAGTCTATCGGATTTGCTTTCAACATCGGTTATATCCTCATGATCATCAGTACATTAAACTGGGCAATCTACTCAGTATTACTGAAAAAACTCCGTATTCAATTGCCTTCACTGGTCATCACGTTTTATATGAGTTTATTGGGATTCAGCTTAACCATCCCCTTTCTCATCCGAAACCGTGGGTGGGAAGGCATCTCCCTTTTAACACAGGTGGAATGGGCACATTTGCTCTTTCTCGGTGTTTTTGTTTCAGGTATTGCATACTGGTATTGGGCAAAGGCGCTGGAGGTGCTGGACGCCTCAAGGGTATCGATGTTTCTATATATGGAGCCCGTCACCACGTTGGTCGCGGCGATCTTTCTTCTGCATGAGAAGATTTTCTTCATAAGCATACTGGGTGGAGTCATAATTATAATAGGAGTTGTGATTGTGAATGGCCAGATGATCTCCATTTTCCATCAGTATCTATGGAGAAAACGATAACGCTAGGGAGGAATCATGATGACCTTGAGGGAACGGATATCCAGGCGATTAGATCCATTGAATGCTCCTTCTACTAAAGAGCTTAAAGAAGCCCTACAGTCTATGCAGATCAGTCTCGACGACTTACAGCCATACTTGCGTACTCCAGATGGAAAGCCATATTATCGAAAGCTTCTGTATCATACTAAAGAAGTAGAGTTACTCGTGATGAATTGGTCCGACATTGAATGTGCCCCGCATGATCACGGGGACTCCAAGGGGTGGATTCAAGTCCTCGATGGTACATCGGTCAATACGGTCTTTGAGGTGATTCATCATCAACTTCCAGAAAAGATTTTTGATCGGGAATATCAGGAGGGATCGTTCTTTTTTGCACCTAAGAAGTCTGTTCATAAAATGAAGAAGGGAAACAGTGAAGGCCTGGTCACGCTCCATCTCTATTCGCCGCCCATTGAAGGGATGATGGTGTACGACCTGGAAAAGTGCGCAGCCTGTGTGGTATCAGAGGAATGCGGAGCATGGTGGCCGGATCATATCAAGGAAAAGGTGAAGGATATTCAATTAAAATAGAAAGAGCGTTCCTCGGTGATGGAGGAACGCTCTTTATTTGGTCAATGGACTCTTACAGTTTTCGCATCTTTACTTTCTACACCGGTTGGAGAGACAGATGTCACCCCATATGTGTACATCCCACCTTTTGGAGCGGAAGTATCTTCGTAGGTTGTAAGATGACGTTCTGTATACACGACATCCACGATATTGGCCGGATTCTTGTAATCTCCTTCTTTCATGCCATCAAATCGGTAGATGACGTACTTTCTTGCATCGGAATGCTTTTTATCATCGATGGTCAACTTGACGCCGTCTTGATTTCTAACGGCTTTCACGTTATTTGGTTTCTTCGGAAGCTTATCATTGTTCCAAGGCGTGGCAGGAGTCAAAGCTTGTTCTGTGTATACTTCGTTGTGTAATATATCTGCGTAGCCAAGAGGGTTTTCGAAAATTTGTCTGAGAGAGAAATGCATTTGTCCAAGAGCCGTTCCATTCTCACGATTATCCATGATTTGTCCGGGGAGCTCATATGGATTGAACCATTCCTGGTCAAAATTGTCCCCCACTTTATAATCCGCCATCCCTATATATAGATTGACCGGGTGATTATCCGCATATTCGTTCACTTCCTGACTCCACCAATCCAGCAGGACGGAGTAGTTAGCCACATCAAGTTTTCTGGACCAATAGATTTGTGGAGTAATATAATCAATGCTTCCATCTTTGATCCATTGACGGGTGTCGGCATACAGATCGTCATAATTGGTCTGTCCTGCCTGTGTATCGCTTCCTGTTGGATCATCGGCGATATTTCTCCATACACCAAATGGGGAGATACCGAATTGCACATAGTCCTTTATGTCTTTAATCTCTGAGTTTATATCAGCTACCAACTCATCGACATTGTTCCGCCTCCAATCATCGATGGAATTGAAGGAATCTCCGTATTTCTCGTATGTATCTTGATCTGGGAAGCTTTCTCCTGCAATTTTATAAGGGTAGAAATAATCATCCATATGGACGGCTTCGATGTCATAGTTGCTAACCAGTTCTTTCACTGTGTCAATCAAGTATTCTTGTACCTCGGGGATACCAGGATTCAAATAGTGTTGCTTCCCGTATTTCAGGACCCATTCCGGGTGAAGTTTTGCAACGTTATTATCTGCTAGAGATTCGATGGTTTGATTGGGCATCGTAATCCGATAAGGGTTCACCCATGCATGAATCTCCATACCGCGCTTATGCGATTCATCTATCATGATCTCAAGTGGGTCATAGCCTGGGTCGGTTCCTTGCTCATCTCCCGTAATATATTGTGACCATGGGGCCAGTTTAGAAGGGTACAAGGCATCAGCAGTTGGTTTCACCTGATAGATTACCGTGTTGAATTTCAAGGCTTTTAATTCGTCCAGGGAACTCATCGCCCAATCCCGAAACTCCATTTCGTCCATTCCGGCTGCCATATCAATGTTTACAACTGTCGCAATCCATGCAGCACGCATTTCATGCTTAGGTGAGCTCGTTTCAGCAGCCTTGGCGTTCCCGGTAGAATAAGGAAGAACCAGGGAGAACAGCATGGCCGCCATGATCAAGTACTTTCCTGTTTTCATCTTCAAATCCCTTTCTTTCAAAACGGGTCAAGAAAAGAAACCGTTTTCATTTTATTGAAATAATACTTCATAAAATAATTTAAAAAAATGAAATATTATTTCTAATTTTATTATAATGTGTCTGAATCTACTGGTATATAGTACCAATGATATAAAAAACTGAATATTCAATCTATAAATAGTACGATTGAACTAGATGAATCATTCTGAAGAGGAATACGGAATGTTGCGAACATAAGAGACGAAACTGATGTAAAATAGGAGTGAGATAGGAAGAGGAGAGTGGATGTCATGTTCAAGGACTTAACGATTGATCAATGCGATTTACATTCATACACATTCGTAGATGTAAGATCTCCTTCTGAATACAGAGAGATGACAATTCCGGGAAGTTATAATATTCCGGTGTTTGATGATGAAGAGAGAGCAGAAGTAGGGACCCTTTATAAACAAGTGAGCAAAGAAGCGGCAACGGAACGTGGACTGGAAATATTCTCAAGGAAGCTTCCTCAAATCGTGAAAGAATTCAAGAAGCTTGAGGGTGAGATAGTGGTGTTTTGCTGGCGTGGTGGAATGAGAAGCAAAGCGGCTGCCACCTTCCTCGATTTAATGGGGGTGACAACGTCCCGTATCCAGGGAGGCGTGAGAGCATATCGACACTGGGTGCTGAATGAATTGGAGAACTTTGAAATAAAACCTAAAGCTTTTGTATTAAACGGTGGGACAGGTATTGGGAAAACAGCTATTCTGAAGGAACTACAAAAGGAAGGGTATCCGATTCTTGATATTGAAGGCTTGGCCAACCATCGTGGCTCCATTTTTGGAGAAATCGGGCTTACGGCACATAACCAGAAAACATTTGATTCCCTCCTTCTACAAGATTTGATGAAGCTGCAGAAATCTTCATTTCTTCTATTTGAAGCAGAAAGTAAGCGAATTGGGAAGCTGCTTCTCCCTGATTTTTTAGTAGAGAAAAAAGAGAATGCGTTTCATATTTTTATTGAGCTGCCAATGAAAGAGAGAATTCATCATATATTAGAAGAGTACCGGCTTCAGGAGCATCATGAAGAGTTTGCAGAAGCCTTCCGGCACATTAAACGCCGGATTCATAGCCCGATTGCCAATCAAATCGAGGACTACCTGAAAGAGAAGAACTATGAGCGGATTCTGGAGCTTTTACTTCAATATTATTATGATCCAAGATATTTACATATGGCGAATCAATATCCTGAAGATCAAAGGATTACGATAACGGTGGATTCCATTAAAGAAGCGTGTGAAGAAATTAGACGGACTCTCCCGGCTGAAAATGGGATGGGATCTTCTCAGTGTAACCTTTCCTCATCATGATGGGGGAAGGTTTTTCTTTCTTGTCCGTCCCTCTTTGGTAGGGTTTATATATAAGAGTATGTGGGAATAGAAGAAGGGTTTCAACTGTTGAATTTTGGATGAAATTAAGCAGGAGAATGTGTAACATAAATCATCTGTTGATCGGCACTGGATATTATCAGTTACCCCCTCTTACGTACATAATAAGAAAAGATCTGTTCCTCATATAAAGCCCCAAAAGCATGACGAAATTTCATGTTTTTAAAATTTTTTTTTAGTAAATAAATTGCATGAAAATTCATGTAGGATTTTGCTGAAATATGCTCCAGTTGGTTATTTTTTGTAAGCGATTTCTTTGTTATTGCATCAAGCTTTAAAAGATTCTGAATATTTAGTAAGTAATAACGTTTATATATTAACTTTCATCTCAATGATTACATGTATATTTGGAAAAAATCCTCTTTTTCCGTTAACTTAATTTTTCGTTTTTTCTAAATTTCATGGTATACTAACGAAAATTAAGAAAATTTAATTAATCGGTTAATTATTCAAATAATATACACGTTTAGTAGAGGAGGACATTGGATGAAAACGAATCTTCCTGTAGCGCAAGGTATGTATGATCCTGCGCAAGAGCATGAAGCATGTGGAATTGGCATGATTGCAAATATCGATGGGACGAAGAGTCATAACATCGTTCAAAATGCCATTAATATTCTATGTAACTTAGAGCATCGCGGAGGACAATCAGCTGATACAAGTACTGGTGACGGTGCCGGTATCCTTACACAAATTCCTCATCATTTCTTCAAAAAGCAATGTGAGAAAGAAGACATTTTCCTTCCCCGAAAAGGTGAATATGGAATCGGGATGGTGTTTCTTCCCGAGAATTACGAGCAGCGCATGAAGAGTAAAGAAATCTTTGAGCGCATCATTGATGAAGAAGGTCAGAAAACGCTCGGTTGGAGACCTGTTCCCCTTAATGATTCCTTTGTTGGAAAAGTGGCTTCCAAGTCAAAACCATTCATCCGTCAGGTTTTCATTGGTGCATCAGGTGACATTCAATCCCGGATGGATTTCGAGCGTAAGCTGTATGTGATCCGGAAACGAATAGAAAAAGAAGTCGCAACCGTCGAGGGCCAAGAAGATGTTTATCTTTGCAGCTTGTCGTCTGCGACCATCGTTTACAAAGGGATGCTCATCCCGGAACAGCTCGATTCCTTTTACATTGACCTCAACCACCCTGAGTTCCGTTCAGCTTTAGCTCTTGTACATTCCCGCTTTAGTACAAACACTTTCCCAAGCTGGCAAAGGTCTCATCCAAATCGATATACGATTCATAATGGAGAATTCAATACATTACGAGGCAATGTGAACTGGATGCGTGCAAGGGAAAAGCTGTGCCACTCGAGTGCGTTCAAAGAAGAAGATCTGGAAAAGATCCTTCCTGTCATTGATGAGACAGGCAGTGATTCCTCTATGTTTGATAACTGCTTTGAATTTCTTCATTTATCTGGTAGATCCCTTGCTCATACAGCCATGATGATGGTACCTGAACCTTGGGAAAATGATGACACGATCCATCCGAAGAAAAAAGACTTCTATGAATATCACAGCTGTTTAATGGAGCCGTGGGATGGCCCCGCTGCTCTAGTCTTCACGGATGGAAATCAAATCGGAGCATGCCTTGACCGGAATGGACTAAGACCAGCCCGTTATTATGTAACGAAGGGTGGCATGATTGTTCTTGGTTCTGAAGTAGGTGCCCTTGATATTTTTGCTGATGACATCGTGTACAAAGATCGCCTGCAGCCGGGGAAAATGCTGCTGGTTGATCTGGAAAAAGGAAGAATCATCCCGGATGAGGAGATCAAGCTGCGTGTTGCTTCAGAGCAGCCATATAGACACTTTCTTGATCACAATAAATTTGAGCTTGAAGATTTACCGGAAGCGTTCCTTGAACCGGTTCAATTCGAAACAGAAGAAGTACTCCTGCAGCAACAGGCGTTCGGATACACGACAGAAGAACTGAACAAAATCATCAAGCCGATGGTGACGGACGGTAAAGATCCGGTCGGTTCCATGGGGTATGATTCCCCACTTGCCGTTTTGTCGAAAAAGCCTCAGCTTCTATATAATTACTTCAAACAATTATTTGCACAAGTCACAAACCCGCCAATTGATGCGATTAGGGAGCAAATCATTACGTCGGTTGGAACAACGATCGGTGCAGAAGGAAACCTTGTTGAGCCTGGACCTGAAAGCTGCAGACATATCCATCTGAGAACACCGATCATTACCGGGGAAGAGCTTGAGAAGCTTCGCCATCAAAATGAAAAGGGCTTTAAAGCAGTGACGTTATCGATTTTATTTGATGTGACAGATGAAGAAAGTCAGCTTGATAACACACTGGATGCTCTTTATGAACGAGCTGACCAGGCGGTAGAAGATGGAGCTACACTCTTGGTGTTATCTGACCGTGGCGTGACGAAAGAGAAGGCAGCCATTCCTGCCCTGCTGGCTGTTTCTGGTCTTCATCATCATTTGATTCGTCAAGGGACGCGAACGACCGTCAGTATCCTGCTCGAATCCGGTGAACCAAGAGAGGTCCACCATTTCGCCACCCTACTTGGATATGGTGCAGAGGCAATCAACCCGTATTTAGCCTATGAAACACTGCGTGATCTGATTGAAAAGGGTGAACTTCTAGATATCAGTTACGAACAAGCGGTGAAACGATTTGTGAAATCCGGTACAGATGGAGTCGTCAAAGTTCTCTCTAAAATGGGCATTTCCACGATTCAGAGCTACCGTGGCGCACAAATTTTCGAAGCGGTCGGCATCCATAGAGATGTAATCGATAAATACTTCACCCGTACTGCGTCAAGACTCGGCGGAATCGGAATGGATATTATCGAGAAAGAAGTGCTCATGCGCCACCGGAAAGCGTTCATTGAGCGAAAGGATCATCACCAAACGCTTGAATCGGGTGACGAATTCCAATATCGTAAAAACGGGGAAGACCATGCGTACAACCCGAGTACGATTCACACCCTCCAACATGCATGCCGAACGAATAATTATGAATTGTTCAAGAAATACTCCAACATGTTGACGGACGAAAAGCAGAACCTTCAATCACTCCGAGGACTTCTTTCATTTAAA
Source organism: uncultured Bacillaceae bacterium (assembly GCA_963787015.1). Taxonomy (GTDB): domain Bacteria; phylum Bacillota; class Bacilli; order Bacillales; family Bacillaceae_B; genus Rossellomorea. Next base: position 14,867 of record CAWBBM010000013.1, on the reverse strand, counting down.
GAAACCAAGGCGATTCCGATCGAAGAGGTAGAGTCAGTGGAAGAAATCTGCCGGAGGTTCAAGACGGGTGCCATGTCATTCGGCTCCATCAGTCAGGAAGCACATGAAGCATTGGCGATTGCCATGAATAAAATCGGCGGGCGAAGCAACTCAGGGGAAGGTGGCGAACACCCAAGCCGTTTCACCCCGGATGAAAATGGTGATTCACGACGCAGTTCCATCAAACAAGTAGCGTCGGGACGCTTCGGTGTCACAAGTCACTATCTTGTGAACGCAGATGAAATCCAAATCAAAGTCGCACAAGGGGCAAAACCAGGTGAAGGAGGACATCTCCCTGGCAAAAAGGTATACCCTTGGGTAGCAGAAGTGCGGGGATCCACTCCTGGAGTAGAATTGATATCACCACCACCTCATCACGATATCTACTCCATTGAAGATCTTGCCGAGCTGATTTATAACTTGAAAAATGCGAACCCGCAAGCCCGCATCAGTGTGAAGCTCGTTTCAGCTGTTGGTGTTGGAACGATTGCTGCCGGTGTGGCAAAAGGGAGAGCGGACGTTGTCCTAATTAGCGGTTATGACGGTGGTACCGGTGCTGCACCAAGGACCAGTCTGAAGCACACAGGACTTCCGTGGGAGATCGGTCTGGCTGAAGCCCATCAAACCCTCCTGTTGAACCGTCTTCGTGACCGAATCGTCGTAGAGACCGATGGGAAGATGATGACTGGACGGGATGTGGTCGTTGCATCGCTTCTTGGAGCGGAAGAATACGGCTTCTCAACTGCACCACTTGTTGTCCTTGGTTGTGTCATGATGCGCGTCTGTCATATGAATACATGTCCTGTAGGAATTGCGACTCAAGACCCTGAATTACGAAAGAAATACACAGGTGACCCTGAGCATGTAGCGAACTTCATGCGTTTTGTGGCTCAAGAAACAAGAGAACTTATGGCTGAACTAGGGTTCAGGACCATTAATGAAATGATTGGAAGAACCGATGTTCTTGAAGCAAATGAAGCGATAGATCATTGGAAAGGCAAAGGGATTGACCTATCCGCCCTTCTCTATCAGCCGGATGTACCTGAGAAGGTTGGCCGTTATGCTACTCGCAAACAGGATCATGAGCTGGAGAAAACACTTGATTATCAAGAGTTGATCCCACGTTGCCGTCAAGCGATTGAAACCGGAGAACCGGTTGAATGGACAACGGCGATTCGGAACATTCACCGCGTTACGGGTACGATGCTTGGGAGTGAAATCACAAAACGGTATGGGGCCGATGGCCTTCCAGAAGATACGATTCGCTTAACATTCAAGGGATCTGCCGGTCAAAGCTTTGGAGCCTATATTCCAAAAGGCCTGACACTAAGACTTGTCGGAGATTCCAATGATTTCGTCGGAAAAGGGTTATCAGGCGGAAAAATCATTGTTCACCCAGATCCGACGGCAACATTTATCCCGGAAAGAAATACGATCATCGGTAACGTTTCCTTTTACGGTGCGTCTGGTGGAGAAGCCTACATTTATGGGGTAGCCGGCGAGCGTTTCTGTGTCCGTAATAGTGGTGCACAGGTTGTCGTAGAAAGCGTCGGGGATCATGGATGTGAATACATGACTGGCGGAAAAGTCGTGGTTCTTGGTCTTACAGGACGCAATTTTGCCGCTGGAATGTCAGGCGGAGTGGCGTATGTCCTGGATGAAGATGAAAATTTCCGATCAAGATGTAACCAGGAGCTTGTCCTTGTTCAGCCATTATTTGATCCGGAAGAAACGAAAGAAGTATACGGTATGATCGAGAAATACGTTCATTATACAAATAGCAACAATGGAAAGAAAATTTTAGAAAACTGGGATTCGTACGTGTCCAAGTTTGTACGGGTAATCCCTAAATCGTATCTCAAGATGAGAGAACGGATCAGTGAGCTTGAAAATAGCGGCTTGGAAAAATTCGATGCTGAAATGGCAGCATTTGAAGAAGGTACAAAAGAAGAGAAAAAAATATTAGAACCAGCGAAATAAAAGGGGAGGGGGATACGATGGGAAAAGCAACTGGATTCATGGAATATAGTAGACAAACGATGGATGAACGACATCCTGCTGAACGAACGAAGGACTGGAACGATTATACATCTCCTCTTTCGGAAAAAGAAGTCATGAAACAAGGGGCGCGCTGCATGGACTGCGGCGTTCCCACTTGTCAGTCTGGAATGGAAATCAACGGTGCGACAACCGGTTGTCCCGTTTATCACTTAATACCGGAATGGAACGACCTGGTGTATCAGGGACAATGGAAAGAAGCACTGAAGCGGGAGCATCAGATGAACAACTTCCCAGAGTTCACAGGCTTTGCTTGTCCGGCACCCTGTGAGGGGGCATGTGTCCTCGGAATCAATGAACCACCTGTTGCAATCAGAACAGTGGAACGTTCGATTATTGAAAAGGGATTTGAAGAGGGTTGGGTCGTTCCTGAACCTCCTGAACACCGCACTGGCAAACGAGTGGCTGTCGTTGGATCTGGTCCGGCAGGATTAGCAACTGCTGCTCAATTGAATAAAGCGGGCCACCTGGTGACGGTCTTTGAAAAGAATGACCGGGTAGGCGGATTATTGACATACGGGATACCGGAAATGAAACTCCCCTTTTCAGTCGTTGAGCGCCGCGTTGGAATTTTAGAACAAGAAGGCATTGAATTTGTCACGAACACAGAAGTAGGAAAAGATTACACAGTCGAAAAACTGCGTGAAAACTTTGATGCTGTCATCCTATGCGGAGGAGCCGCCGTTCACCGGGACATCCAAGTAGATGGACGTGAGTTGAAAGGCGTTCATTACGCAATGGAATTCCTTCATTCCAATACGAAAAGTTTATTGGATTCCAATTTGGAAGATGGGAATTATATCTCTGCAGAAGGCAAAAATGTCATCGTCATCGGTGGTGGGGATACGGGTACAGACTGCCTGGCCACTTCCGTGAGACATAATTGCAAGAGCCTGACTCAATTCGATATTTATGATAAAAAAGGCAGCATGCGGGATGAAGTAGGAAATCCATGGCCTCAATATCCGGTCATCCACCGGGTGGAATACGGTCAAAAAGAAGCAGCTGAAGTGCTTGGAGATGATCCACGTGCATACGCTGTGATGACAAAGAAATTTGTCGGTGATGAACATGGCCACATTAAAGAAGTCCACACGATCAATGTAAAGCTCCGTTATGATGAAGACGGGAACAAAATTCGTGATGAAATCCCTGGCACAGAACAAGTGTGGCCGGCGGATCTTGTCCTTCTCGCAATCGGATTCAGTGGTCCTGAACAAGACCTGATCAAAGAACTTGAAGTCGAAACAAACAACAACTCTACAGTGAAGGCAGAGTACGGTAAATACATGACAAACGTCGATGGAGTCTTCGCTGCCGGAGACATGCGCCGAGGCCAAAGCCTCATCGTCTGGGCCATCAACGAAGGCCGTGAAGCAGCCCGCGAATGCGACCGCTACCTCATGGGCACAACTCAATTACCTTAATAGAGGGACGGACCTCCGTCGGGCTTGAAAGCCTGAGTGGGGGTTTTTTCTTCGTTTATACAGAGGGACGGACCTTGCTTTACGCCTCTCAAACACCTGCCATTCCTTTAACCACGCCGTTTATTCAAGTTATTTCGAGGTCCGTCCCTCCAAACAAAATTTTGCTGAAAATAGGTGGGGGATGGTTTGTTATTCACTTCTATTCGAACTAGAACAGGAATATGGTCTACTGTAAGGGCTTTGTCCATATGGGGAATGGGAGGGACGCACTTATTGTTTGCTATTGTACAAAATTTGAAGACTGATAGGGGGAAATCAAAATGATGAATTATTTACAACGCATCGGTCGTTCGTTGATGCTTCCGGTAGCCGTACTGCCGGCTGCGGCGATTCTGATGGGGATTGGTTACTGGATCGATCCGACAGGTTGGGGAGCGGATAGTCCGATTGCAGCCTTCTTAATCAAGGCGGGCGCCTCGATCATCGATAACATGGCGATTCTGTTTGCCATCGGGGTAGCCCTCGGGATGGCCAAAGCGAAGGATGGGTCCGCCGCACTGAGCGGGTTGGTGGCGTATCTGGTGATTACGACACTTCTTTCTCCGGATTCGGTCGCACTTCTTCAAGGAGTGGATGCTTCTACGGTGAATCCGGCGTTTGATAAAATCGGAAATCAGTTTGTCGGGATTCTGTCCGGGATCGTTGCAGCGGCCATGTACAACCGGTTCAGTCACGTGAAACTTCCTGATGCTTTGGCATTTTTCAGTGGGAAACGACTGGTTCCGATCATGTCGGCCGTTGCCATGCTCGTTGTCTCAGGAGTGATGCTATTTGTGTGGCCGTTCATTTACACAGCACTTGTTTCATTTGGAAAGGAAATCAGTGGTCTAAGCTTTACCGGTGCAGGCTTATATGGATTCTTCAATCGATTATTGATTCCTACTGGATTGCATCATGCCTTGAATTCCGTCTTCTGGTTCGACGTCGCCGGTATTAATGATATCGGAAATTTCTGGTCGGGGAATGGAGAAAAAGGTGTAACGGGGATGTATCAGGCCGGCTTCTTCCCGGTGATGATGTTTGGACTTCCTGCAGCCGGGCTTGCGATTTACCATGCAGCGAAACCAAATAAGAAAAAACAAGTCGCTTCCCTTATGCTGGCGGCTGGTTTTGCTTCCTTTTTCACAGGAGTGACGGAGCCACTTGAATTTGCCTTCATGTTCGTTGCACCGGCTCTTTATGTAGCACATGCGGTGTTAACAGGATTATCCCTGGCGATTGCTTCCTTCTTCCATTGGACGGCAGGGTTTGGGTTCAGCGCAGGGTTCGTTGATTTTGTTTTGAGCTCAAGGCTGCCACTCGCCAATCTTCCATACATGCTTCTCATTCAAGGTGTCGTATTTGCTCTACTCTATTATTTCCTATTCCGTTTCATGATTGCGAAATTCAATTTGATGACTCCTGGACGGGAAGAGGAAAATGAAGAAGTGGTAGCGGAGAGTGGGGTTGCACTTCCTTCAGATGAAAAATTTGCAACTATGGCCTCAGAAATATATGCAGGGCTCGGGGGAGACGACAATGTCACGAGCGTTGATAACTGCATAACACGATTGAGAGTGGAAGTGAAAGACATGGATGCCGTGGATCAGGACCGGATCAAAGCGACGGGGATACCAGGCATTCACGTGGTGGGGGAAAATAGCATTCAAGTGATTGTCGGAACGACGGTGCAGTTTGTGGCCGATGAGATTGATAAGATTCGGGGATAAGAGAGGGATTAACAGAATAGTGGAGTTTGTTATATTTTGGAGAATGGCAGATATATCAGGAATATGGCAGATAAAATAAAAATATGGCAGATATATTATATTTTTGGCAGATAAAAAGTCTAAATGGCAGATAAATTCCTGAAACGGCAGATAACCGAATACCACTATACTCCACCCCAGCTCCACTCCAGGAGCTGGGGCCTCTTTAACTCCCAAACTGCAAAAATCTCTCTGATAGGCTATACTTTATCCTATAGAATTCTTTCCCAGAAAGGTTTTTTACCAATGAAGAAGCTAAAAGAGGCGGATCTTTACCAACCGATCCAGAAACATTTTCATAAACAGGGTTACCAGGTGAACGGAGAAGTGAACGACTGTGATGTGACAGCGATCAAAGAAGATGAGCTTGTTATTGTTGAGTTGAAGCTTTCCTTGAATGTGGAACTCTTGATCCAGGCAACAAAGCGGCAGCGTCTGACAGATCTTGTATACATAGCGATCCCGAAACCGAAGCGGCCCAGGTCGAAGCGGTGGAATGATGTATGCCATTTGGTCCGGAGGCTGGAGCTTGGTTTGGTCACTGTTTCATTTACAACGAAAACGCCAAAGCTTGATTTTGTTATTCACCCTCAAGCCTTTGACCGGAAAAAGAATATGAAGAACAGTAAGCGAAAGCGCGCATCTCTCATAAAAGAAATCGAAGGGCGGAGTGCAGATTATAATGTAGGCGGTAGCAATAAAACGAAAATCATGACAGCCTACAAGGAAAACTGCATTCAAATCGCCTGTTACCTGGAAAAACACGGTCCCATGTCCCCGAGGAATTTAGCAAAGCTTGGAACGGGTGAGAAAACTCCTTCCATCCTCCAGAAAAACTACTACCGCTGGTTTGAAAGGGTGAAAAGGGGCGTATATGAAGTAACGGAACATGGGAAGAAGGAGCTTGAAAAGTATCCTGAACTCGTAAGCTACTACGTAAATAAACTAGAAGAAAACTAGGAAGAGCCTGTCTTCAGTCACTGAAGACAGGCTCTTCTTTGTAACTTACTACTAGTGCCCCCATTTCTCACATATACATATCAGCAGAGAAGAAAACGGGAGGATCAATTAATGAAAAAGAAGATTGAAGGCACGATTCGTAAAATGGTGAGTGACCTTAAGCACGCACAACATGCAGAAGGAAGCTGGTCATTTTGCTTTGAAAATAGTGTGATGACCGATGCCTTTATGATCATCTTACTCCGTTCACTGGAAACGGCGGAAGATGAACTGGTGGAACGATTGGTCGACCGTCTTTGGAAATTGCAGACAAGGGAAGGAACGTGGAAGCTATTTGAAGATGAAAAGGAAGGGAATCTATCTTCCACAATTGAGGCCTATTTTGCCCTCCGCTTCAGTGGAATGGTGGGTGAGGACGACAAGAGGCTCAAAAAAGCCAAACAGTTCATAGAGAAAAAAGGCGGGTTCCATAAGGCTCATTCTATGACGAAATTCATGCTTGCCATTCATGGTCAATATGAGTGGAAGCATCTATTACCGGTCCCGATTGAATTGGTGATGGTTCCGAAGTCATTCCCACTAAACTATTGGGATTTCAGCAGCTATGGACGGGGACATATTGCACCACTTCTATTGTTGAAAGATCAACGCTTTTCCTTAAAATCAAGCGCTACACCACACGTGCAGCATTTATCCCGTGCGCCCGATCATGTGCGATACAATGGGCGGGAGTGGAAGGTGTTTTCAAAATTCAATGAGGGCATACAGTCTCTGGCGAGCATACCCTCTCACCTCCATCAGCAGGCACAGCAATTTGCCCTTCAGTATATGCTTCAGCGAATTGAATCAGACGGAACCTATCTTAGTTACTTCAGCACGACTTTTTATATGATCTATGCCTTGCTTGCTATGGGGTATGAAAAAAATGACCCAATCATCGCAAAAGCTGTGAATGGAATGAAAAAGATGGCCTGTGAAACCAAAAAAGGCATTCATATACAAAATTCTCCTTCAACTGTGTGGGATACAGCCCTGATCAGCTATGCGCTCCAGGAAGGAGGAGTAGATACAGAGGACAGTTCCATACGAAAATCAGTGGAGTATCTTCTGAAGAAGCAGCACTTCAAATACGGGGACTGGGCGATTGAAAGTGCGGTGAAACCCGGAGGATGGGGGTTTTCTAATAGTAACAGTATTCATCCTGATGTAGACGATACAACTGCCGCGCTCAGGGCGATTACCTATCCGGCAGCACAACAACCACTTGTCCGTCAATCATGGGATCGTGGAATCGAATGGATCCTCGGCATGCAAAACAGTGATGGGGGATGGCCGGCTTTTGAAACCAATAAAACGAAAGGGATCCTCACGTCTTTTCCATTGGACGGGGCAGAAGCGGCGGCGATTGATCCATCCACACCTGATCTGACAGGAAGGGCATTGGATTTCCTGGGGAAGAAAGCGGGTTTGACGAAGGATCATCCTCAGGTGAAACGGGCGATTCAATGGCTGAAATTGATGCAAAAAGAAAATGGATCCTGGTACGGACGCTGGGGTGTCTGCTACATCTATGGATCCTGGGCTGCCATGACCGGGATGACAGCGGTTGGCGTCCCGTCGTCTGACAGACATCTCCAAAAGGCAAAATCCTGGTTAGAGAGTATTCAACGGAAAGACGGAGGATGGGGAGAATCCTGCTATAGTGATCAGGAGAAAAAATATGTTCCCCTTTCCTTCAGCACCCGATCCCAAACCGCATGGGCACTGGAAGCCCTCATTCGTCTCGAAGACAAACCAACACCTGCGATTGATCTTGGCATCATGTCGCTCCTCGAAATGATGAACAGGGAAGGGGATGACCATTCCAACACGTACCCGACAGGAATCGGACTACCGGGGAATTTTTATGCCCATTATCATAGCTATCAATGGATATGGCCTTTAATTACGCTAAGTCTCTACCAGGAGAAATATATGTAAGGAAGGGTCCTCTTGAGGTACGTCCCTCTATACGATAAAATAAAAGTAAGAATTTTCAAAAAAGAGGTGGTTATATGGGAGAGGTAGACTGGTTTCCTTATCCATTTATGGGGGGTGTGTATCGATATTCCAATAATTTAGTCCCTCGGTAGGTGATATCTGTAAGGGGAAAGTAGTCTTATAGAAGATTATTTTCTGTAAAGGTCTGATTAATTAAATTAAGAGTTGATCTAAAATCCCTGTTGTAGGATTGGCAACAGGGTTTATTTTTGTTCAATTTAAGGGGCATATTGCAGAATACCATATTATGAACATGTTATTAAGTACAGTGCTAGTTTTGTTACCTTATCACTTTCATTGTCTGATGTTAGTGCAGAAGTAGTTAGCCGAAGCATAATTCGAATAATCGGCTGGACTACTAAAGATTACATTAAAAATCACCTATCAATTTTTGACTAAGTAATATTGAAAGGTGATTTTAGTTTTGATTTAATCAGTATCCTCTTCTATATCTGCCTTCAATTCCTTAAACCATTTTAAGTTCACTAAATGGTGAGAACGAGAATTTTCGTTCATCCGGCCAAAATAATCAATTTGACCAGGTAATTCCTTAAGGGTAGCTAAGTATTCATCGAGAAGAGCAATTCTGGCTTCAGTTTGCTCAATTTGGGATTGGATTAATTCTACTAATTTGTTTTTATCGAATACATCTGCAAAGAGTAATGCCCCATAGACTGGTAAGTTTACATACTCGGATTTCGTTCCGTATTTGGCCATTAACTTATCAAATTCTTCTATTCCTGAAGACGTGACTTTAAAGGTGTGAATTTCACGACCGTTGTTTGGACGGACTTGTTGTGTTTCTTCAATTAGACCTTTTTCTTCAAGTTGTTGTAAGTTGTAATAAAATGATCCTTTAGTAAAGTTAACGATATATTTATAATGTCGTTTTTCCATTAAACTTAATAGTTCGTATCCATGAGCGCCAGGGTTTTGAATAAGTAAGCCAAGGATCAGTAAGGGAATCAAGGATGCATCACCTTCGCCATCTGTGCTTCAAATTCAGCGTATGTGATTTTGCCCAGAGCCAAATTCATACTGTGAATATAGATTTGTTCAGTTTTCGAATAGTTATGGTTGATCTTTAGTGATTCATTTTCATCCGAAAGAGGACCTGAGATATGATACTTGTTCGAAAATGCCTCGAAGTAGCGAAAACCGAATTTTCGTTGGGAAACGGCGTTCAAATGAATACCATCCTGATTGGAAGTTAGACCTTCTGCCGATACAAAATAACAATTTGGCTGCTCATGAGCAAATCGACGTAATTCTTCGTTGATTTCCTGAAACTCTGTTGAATACTTTCCGAAACCTTCTTTCCCTAAGAAATGACCCAGCTCACCAATGATCAATGGGACATCTTGAAGGTTTAATTCGTTACGTAACGTTTCAATGATAAGAGATAACTTTTCGTAATACGTTTCATGTAGAGAACTATTGCTATCACTTTCACCTTGATGCCAAAGGATGCCACAAATTTGACTGGTTTCAAGAGCAAATCGAGCTTCAGACAAAGCATGTTGAAAAAGAGTGCCTTGGGGGTGCCAATCGTTTAAGGAACTGCCACCTTCCGCACAAGGAATCAACCCGATTTCATCATCCGGATTGGCTTTGGTCCATGTTTCTGCAAAAGATGCTGCTAGACTTACACCAGCAACAGGACGGTCATAATTAATGGGCTCTGTCATCATTTGCCACTGTCCGTTGCGAAGCATTTTAATTTTTTCATTATAGATAGGTTCTACCTCATGCAAGAATCCACGACCTGCCATATTTGATTGCCCTAACATTAAAAAAGATTTTATCATTTCATTTTCATTCCTTTACACAATAGTCTAATTAGACTAAGTTAGTATAAAGTCTAATTAGACTATTGTCAATAAAATATGAGAGGACTGATGATGTTGAAAATTGTCAGAATGTTAAAAATCTGGATGTGTGTTGGACTATTAAGTTTAAGCCTCTTTGGAAACGGATTAAAGCAGACCGAAGCAAAAGAAAAAGGAGACGAAACACAAGGTACAAGTCATGGGACTGCTCATAAGTTCATGCAACTCGAGAAAAAGTTTGATGCTCGGCTGGGCGTCTATGCCATTGACACCGGTACAAATCGCACGGTGGTCTATCGACCTGATGAACGGTTCGCCTATACATCCACCTATAAGGCTTTGGCTGCAGGGGCAGTGCTACAGCAAAACTTGATTGACGAACTTGACGAGGTAATCACCTATACCAAAGATGACCTGGTCACGTATTCGCCGATTACAGAGCAACATGTGGATACCGGGATGACCCTTAGGGAAATTAGCGATGCGGCTATCCGATACAGCGATAATACTGCAGGGAACCTTTTATTAGAGAAACTCGGAGGACCTAACGGCTTCGAAAAAGCGCTGAGGCAAATTGGCGATCATGTCACCGAGGCAGATCGCTTTGAGACTGATTTGAACAGTGCCATTCCAGGAGACATCCGTGATACCAGTTCAGCAAGAGCACTTGCCACCGACCTGAAGGCTTTCACGGTCGACGGAGTTCTCCCGGATGGTAAGCGTACACTCCTAACAGATTGGATGCTGGAGAATACTACTGGAGACGAACTGATCCGTGCGGCTGTACCTAAAAGGTGGGAGGTAGGCGATAAATCTGGAGCAGGAGACTACGGAACGCGAAACGATATTGCTATCGTTTGGCCGCCGAATAGAGATCCCATCATCATCGCGATTCTATCCACCGGTGAAACTAAGAATGCCACCTATCATAATGAACTTATCGCAAAGGCTGCCAAGGTCGCACTGAATGCTTTCAAGTGATTTTCTGAAATGTTCTTCACTATTGTTTAAGGTCAAAGCTTGAAAATAATCAACCTTTTTTATAAAACCAAAAAATAAATATGCTAGAGAAGAATCCATTTTGATTAATCTTTTTTTTAAAATGGATTCTTCTTATTGATCATAAAATGGATACGCCTACTCCATGGGAAGGGCCATCCTATTAATTAAGGAAAAAAATTCAATCATGAATCTCATGTTGGCCAACTGTTTACATGCTTACTTCACAAAAGTGGAAGAACTGACGACATATGATTTTCACCGTATGCCGGAAGCTCCGTATGAGGGAACGGTGATATGACGTGTTGTTAAAGAAATAACGAGACATCGCCTCTTTCAGAAGGGACGGAGGTGATGTATTTTTATTTGATGGTTATTCCATTGAAGGGCCAGTTAATTGAACATAAGTGTTTCTAAAAAAGCTAATCCAAAGGGTCAACTTTTTTTAGAAATTGTGTGTTTTATGCAACTTTATTGAAGTTGAATCGTCTGTTTATTAGCGGCAAAATGACGGGGAGTTTTATTATGGTAAAGAAAAACCCTTTGAAAATAATTGAGGATGTATACAATGAGCATTACTTTTATTTAAGAAACTTTCTTACAGGGTTGACCAGGGATGGGCAGTTAGCAGATGAAATCATCCAAGAATTATTTGCAAAGATTCTTTTAAACCCATCGAAGATTTTAGAAGTTAGTTATATGAAGAGTTGGCTTGTAAAAGGAGCGAGAAATACACTTTTGGATCATTACAAGAAGAAAAAACCAGCACTATTAACTGATGAAAAAATCATTGAGTCATTGTTAATCAATGAGGAATCACCCGAAATCACAATTATAATCCGCAATGAATTGGAACATACTTTGAACTCTCTGTCCCCTACAGAAAGGGCTATCCTTTTGGCAAAAGAATATCATGGCTACAACTATCAGGAAATCAGTGACCTATTAAGTATTCCAGTTTCCACGCTCAAATCTAAGGTATTTAGAATTAAAAAGAAGATAGTGAAGGGGAGGTGTGAAAAATGAATGACAAGGAAAAAATTCATCATTTATGTAATGAGTTATTGCCGATAATGGATGATGTAGACCCTCAAACGAAAGAAATTCTTTTAGACCATATTAAGGAGTGCAAAGTTTGTGCAGAATCTTTTTCAATAATTCATGACTTTCATGAGACGTTATCACCTGCTTCACAACAAGAAGAAGTGGAAATACCTCCACTGAAGAGATTAGTACAATTTAATACGGGTCTTAAGATTCTTTTAATTGCTATAAGGTCTGTCATCTTATTTTATTTAGTCTTTTCAAGCCTCGATTTCGCAGACGGTTTGTCCCTTACGGAAAAAGAGATTAATCGGATTGACGCAGGGATCTTCCTATTTTATTTTCCGACATCCATTTTTCTAACTGTCTTTACCTTTACTTTTTTCAATAAGAAATGGAGTTTTATTTCACTGGGGTTGGATGTGATTCTCATCACCCTAACGACTGTTATTTTGAAATGGATATTAATGTAGAGAGGGAGAATGTTACATGTTTGCTATAATTTTTATCGGTGTTTTTTGGGGGCTGCTATTATTTGCATTTACCTATACAGTGTCAAAGAAAATTGGTGCTTATTTTATACCCCCGCTTATTAACTTTCTTGCAGCCTTTCTAATTACGTCTTATGGATTTGTTTATATTCAGAGATTTGAAGGAATGGCTTATGGATTCATAGGATTAGGCTTCTTGATAACGGCGATATTGGGAACAATCAGTTTGAGATTCCTGGCGGGTAAAGGTGAAAAAAAATCCATTGTAAAGAGAGACAAACTAACTCTCATTGCAATCCCTATTATCTTCATATCATCTCTTTTGATCCTTATATATAGTAGTGATAATTATTGGATCATTGATGAAGGTAGTACGAAATTTGTTCAGTCAGATGACCATGAGTATGAAAATTACTATCGAGTCACCACAATCTCTGAAGGTAGTAAACAAGTAACATTAACTCTTGGTGAAAAATATATGGGAAAAGACATTGATGTAGAAAAGGTTAGCCAAAATGATGGAACTGAAATCATTGTCCATATAGGGGAAGGAGAAGACCAAAATGAAACTCCTTACATTATGATAGGAATCGATGAAATTAAGGAACCACTTAGTGTGAAAACCACAGAAGGGATAACGTTTGAATCAATAGCTGAAAAAGTAAAGAAAAAATAATTATATTTCTGATGGAGTCATTTCAATAGCAATAACTTCTTTTTTGCATTCAATTTAACTTCAGTAACTAGATCCGATGTTTCAATGTTTCGTTTCTTAATGATTTGGGAATAAAGTTTCTCTATTCCTTAGCGTAACAATAGGTTTTTGTTATTTCTTATATATTGAAGTAATGAGGTCATTCAGGTGAACGGATTTTAAATATTATTATCCAACGGGGGTTTATCCGGAACAGGATGAGCTTCTTTTTTGTTAAAGTTTTGCTTGAGTAAGATGCTCGATTTTGAAATAATTGGTATTAAGTTAAAGGGAGTTTAATGGAATTGCATTTTAAACGTTTGTACATAGGAGTTAATTTGGGGGTTGTTAATATGAAAACACAAAATATCAACATTCAAAAGCTTATGGAGGATTATAATGTATCTGGATTAAGCATTGCAGCAATTGATGGTGGTAACATAAGAAGTACAGAATGCTTCGGTTTACTTGAAGCAGAAACAGATAAAAATGTGGAAAGTAATTCTATTTTTAGCGCTTGTTCAATCAGTAAATTTTTAACCTCCATTCTAGTGTTGACGGAACAAAGTATTCTTGATTTAGATGAGAATGTAAATGAAAAACTTTTATCTTGGAAGGTTCCTCATAATGAACTAAATAAAAATAAGAAAGTTTCCCTAAGAAATTTACTTAGTCATCAATCTGGTGTTATTGATCCCGAAGGAAGTTTTTTTGAACTCAATTCGAGGATAGGTAACCCCACAATGGTCGAGATATTAGAAGGAAGAACACCTTATTGTAAAACTCATATTGAAACTAAGTATGAGCCTGGAAGCACCTTTCAATATTCAGACGCAGGTTTTTGCATTATACAGCTTTTGATAGAAGACGTTACTGGAAAATCTTTTAAGGAAGTAATGAATGAACAAATTTTTCACCCATTAAATATGGAAAATAGCACATTTGAACTTCCTACATCAGAAGCAACCAAAAAATATTATTCTTGTGGTCACAACAAAAGTGGAAAATTAGTAAATGAAAAATATCCAATTTATCCATATCCAGCAGCTTCTGGGTTATGGACAACTCCCACAGATTTAGCTCTTTTGGTCATTGAATTAATGAATTCTTTAAATGGTGAAAGTAAGCTTAAGCTTTCAGTAAGTAAAGCAATTGAAGTTATAAATCCCCAAGGTTGTAAGGAGTGGACTGGGCTAGGAGTTTTCCTAGATGAAAATGAAAAGAGGATTGAAATTTCATCTCTTGGTTGGGGTGTTGGTTTTCAATCTATGATGGTGGCTTATCCTTATTTAGAAACGGGATTAGTCATAATGATAAATACCGATCTAGGTGTTCATCAATTAAAAGGTATTATTGGTGAAGTCTACAATGCTTATCCTTTTTAAATATTTGCTATTCAACAAACGGGGCAATAACTGAAGATCAGCTTATTGATCTCCGGCTATTGCCCATCTTCAATTATTGGGCAGTTTAACTGA
>CAWBBM010000012.1:0-10141 GCA_963787015.1 uncultured Bacillaceae bacterium | reverse complement strand
ATAGTAGAATATCAATTAAAAAAGGGGTGAACCGTTTGAAGAAAGTAATTTCATTGTCGTATTTATTCGGGGTTGTGTTTCTTTTGGCAAGTGCACTTTATTTTTTCGCTTCTAATTGGCAGGTGTTTTCGCGGCTTGAGAAGGTGGCATTGGCGGGGTCGTTGATTGTATTGTTCTATGGAGTAGCTTTTCTGTTGGAACGTGTGGTAAGGGGTACCCATTTCCTTTCAAACTGGATGCTGGTGAGCGGGGTGATTTCCTTCGGCTTGTCCGTTGCTTTACTCGGTCAGCTATACAATTCCCATGCGGACAGTTACTTGTTGTTCCTTGTTTGGTCCATTCCGGCCTTCCTGTTCAGCTTGTACACAAGGTACAGCGGTTTCTACGCGTTAACCCACATCCTCCTCCATTTAACGATTTATTTTTATCTGTTTCCTTCGACTCCAATCGGGCAATGGTCACTCGCCCATACGTGGATTGCATTTGGAGTAGGAATCGTGAACACTCTCTTCTTTCTGATTATAAAGAAAGGCTACATCGCCTCCAAAACGCTTCTTTATTTGAGCCTGATTTCAGCCAATCTCCTTTTCATGGTCACGGCATTTGATAACGAGTATGCCGTTTTCTTCACCCTGTTTTATGTGGTTATCCTGGCACTGGGCGTGTACAGGTACTTTCATAAAGACACATCCACCTTCATCCTTCTTTCGATGTTTGGAACAGGCTTTATCATCATCAAGATGTTCGAGCTGATGGCCCGGTATGTGTCCAGCCTTTTCTTTGTCGGACTCCTGTTTGCTGCCGTTCTGTTATTAGCGGGAAGTGTTTTCCTTGTGAACTATTTACGGAGGCATGCCTCTTCCCGTCACTGGACGAAGACCATCTTCGTCGCAAGCGTCACGACCATCGCCTCTGTTTTCATCGTGGCGTCCGTTTTCGGTCTGCTTTCACTTTTAATGGTTGATGTGTCAATGGTGGGATTATTCCTATTCGCCACGGTCCTTCTTGTCATTCCCAGTACGCTAACGAGCTGGCCGTCCCCTGTCAAGTATTCACTCATGATGACCGGCATCGTCATCGGGATGATAGCCAGTGACGTTGAAAATTTTTCGTTTGTGATGTTTATCGTTCTTGCCTTTGTGTTTTATCTTGAAAAACGGGCCGCTGCGAAGATGGTATTCTATCTTTTGTTTCAATTGAACCTGGGGATCTTCCTTGGGCAAACGGTGGAATTGGGCACCCATCCTCTCCTTGTCGTGATGGTGCTCCTGAATATGGCCGTTTACCTTGCTACTTATAAAAAGCATGTCCTCCAATATGGAGCATTTCTTATTGGATTTCTTGCCTTCTTCTCGTTAACAGCTATCGATCTTTCGTTCACGCTTCATATGATCTATAACGCTCTATTCTTTCTGATTACAACGGGGTGCGTCTATTATTTCAAAAAACAGGACCGCACCTTCTATTGGGTTTCGTCCCTGATCTTCTGGTTCATGCTCATCGTACAGCTGTATTACGATCTGGCCTGGAAGCTCGTCCATAAATCCCTGCTCTTAGCCATATTAGGCATCATCTTCGTCGGGGTGGCTGTTCACCTGGACAGGAAGGCCAGTTCAGATTCGCAATCGCACTCAATCCTTGCTGGGAAAAAGCTGGGGATCCTCCTCATCCTATGCCTTCAAGGGGGATGGATCGGGTATCAGGTCTATTCCAATGAAACCCTTTTACAAAACGGGGAAACGGTCATACTGGATCTTCAACCTGTCGATCCGAGATCTCTTCTGCAAGGTGACTATGTGGAGTTGAACTATGCGATTTCCCAGCTTGAAGATACGTCCATCGATGAGAACGGTCCTGTTACCATCGTGTTACGTCAAAATGCACAAGGAATCCATGAATATGCAGGTGTTTATAAGTTTAAGGGGAAATGGAATTCTCCTTACGAAAAGAAACCCGGCGATGTCCTCCTGAACGGAAAGGTAACAAGCTCTTGGGATAATAACGCTCAGATCACCTATGGAATCGAACATTTCTTCATCCCGGAAGGAACGGGGATGGATGTGGAAGGGAAAGTGAAGGCTGCTGTGGTGAAGGTGAGTGATAAGGGGGATGGGATTTTGGTGCGGTTGCGGTAGGCCAAAGGAACAGGTCCCTGTGTTACAAAAAATATTGGTATAGCTATACGAAAAGAACCATTTCAGGACCCATTGCCGTCATGGAGTACCTCGGCCGTTACACTCATCGAATTGTTTCAGCCAACGATCAATCCGTTGATACCGATCAACCTCTTGAAATTCCATAGCCGGGGACCGCGACTTCCTTCTTCCTGGCAATCAAAAATGTTGCGAGCTTATCATTTCCAATTGTAAAGTGGAAAGACACAACTAGAATATTCCCCTAGTTGTGTCTTTTTGCGCGCAAAACTTCCGATTGCCCCCTTCAAGAACCGTCCCGACACTTCACATATCTAACGTTTTCTTACTATTTTCATTAATACTATGTATGCTTTATTTAATCTTAAATTTGTAATAATAAACTACTGGAATTGAAATGCTTAATAGAAGGTTCACCCCAATGGGTAGAGTGGGGACGGTTCCTACTCTACTCTATAAAATACCACTTTTTCCATATTCAAAAAGTGGAGTGAGAACCGTCCCCGCCCAACCATGGGGTCTGACCCCAAAATTCAGTCACCTATCTCTTTTAACTCATCCAATAACTCTTCAAGCTGTTTATTGGTATTTGTTAGTTCTTCTTTCGTAAGCTTCGTTAAATCTATATTAATAACAGCGTCTATTTCCATTCTGAAATCTCCAAGTTGTGCAAGTTTTAATTCTTCCTCATTCATGTATAACGATCCTATATACCCTTCCTGCGCAACATACATTTTCCTCACAAACATATTTAATAAAGCTTGATCTTGCTTATCCTCTATTGATAGATTTATAGCTTCATGAACATTCTCTAATTCTCTATAATACAAGTCAAAAGAGGCTTTCTCATTATATTCAATTCTTTCCATTAAGTCGTTTGCCATCATTTTATATGCGATTGAATATACCCCAGAAATAACAAGCAAGATGCATATAAGACTAAAAATAATGCCTTTTTTCTTCTTCATATTTACCCTTCTTCCCGTATTAGAGTGGAATATCCTATCTAGGTAGAGTGGGGACGGTTCCTACTCTCCCCTATAAAATACCACTTTTTCCATATTCAAAAAGTTGAGTGAGAACCGTCCCCGCCCAACCCAACCAGACCTACCCCTTAACCTTATAAAAAAAATAAACCGCAACCCCCAAAATCCTCGCCGCCTGCATCTGGGAGATCCCGTCAATCCTCTTCACTCTCCTCAACACCCTATCCCTCTCCTTCTTCGGCAAACTCTTCAATTGGGGAATTTCCAATGAGCCAAGGCACTTCCTGATTTTCTCCCGCGCTTCATCATCTGATAGCCTTCTCCTCGAACCGCCATAGTCCTCCAGGCAAGCGTCTTGATTACTCCGCTCATTAAATTCTTTAAACCTCAGTATGGCAAGTGCTTGATCGGAAGAGAACATATTTAAAATGAACTGGGAATCAAGAAGAGATGGGGGATAAACAGGTTCACCGTAATACCCGCGGCAGCTGCTCCATTGCCAGTGATCAGGTTTAGACACAATGCCTGCTTTAATGGGATTCTGGTGGATGTATCTGGTCACGGTGAGGAGGTAATTCACGGTTTCAACATTCTCGCTTTTGAACCGGTCCTGGAAGAGATGGCCGTTGGTCTTGTACTTCCAGTTATAATAATTGGCATATGTCACGCCGATCCGCTTCATGGCGACCGATATACTTTCATTGCCTTCTTTAAGCAGAAGGTGGACATGATTGCCCATCAGGCACCAGGCATAGACCATCAGCCCGGATTTTCGTTTCACCTTCTGCAGGGTTTCAAGAAATGTAAGGCGGTCATCGTCATCATGGAAAATCTCCTGACGGTTCGCGCCTCTGACAATGACGTGATATACTCCGCTCTTGCTCTTTTCTCTGGCTTTCCGAGCCACCCTCTCCACCTTCCTTTCCATTCAAAACATTAGTCATACACCGCCCCTTGCTTCTCTCCTGTCATCAAAGCAGAGGAAAATGGGGGAAGCCTGCGCAATGACAGAGCTTCACTCATGGCATCATCGGTAATGGACTCCTCCCCCTGTAAGTCAGAAATGGTCCTTGCCAGCCGAATGATCTTGATCTGCACCCGGTTGCTGAGTCCTTGAGTGATAGATAATCGCTGGAGTTCGCTCTGTTGCCCGGGAGTTAACGGACTCTTCCTGATCAACTCTTCAAACGGAACACTTCCGTTGCAAATCTCCCTTCTGTAACGGAGGTATTGCCTTTCCCTGGCCACACTTACCCGTTTCAATATGTCTTCAGATGATTCAATTCCGGTGAAATCATGATCTTTCATATTCACTGCCTTCAAGGATAGCAGCAGATCCATTCGGTCCAAAATAGGGCCGGATACCCTGCCTTTATAGGCTTTTATCTGTTTATCCGAACAGGTACAGTACTGATTCTTGGAACCGTAATAGCCGCATGGACACGGATTCATGGCTGCGATAAAAATGAATTTAGCTGGGTAGGTCACAGTCGAGTGGGCCCTGCTGATGGTAACCGTTTCATTCTCGAGGGGCTGTCTTAACATATCGAGGGTTTTCTTTGAAAATTCTCCGAGTTCATCCAGGAACAGCACTCCTCTGTGGGCAAGGGATACTTCCCCGGGCTTTGGGTTCGACCCGCCTCCGATAATTGATACAGCTGAAGCGGAATGATGAGGATGACGGTAAGGGGGTAGAGTGATGGAGGTATACGGGGCACCGGCTAATTGATAGAGACTGATCTTTTCGAGCTGTGCTTCTTTCGACAACGGTGGCAGGATCGAGCGAAACGTTTCTGCCAGCAGGCTCTTCCCACACCCCGGAGGACCGTCCATCAACACGAAATGCTCACCGCTCGCGGAAATCTCGAGTGCCCGTTTCGCAAATTCATGTCCGATGATTTGATTAAAATCCCTTTCTACTACTTGGTGTTTCTCTTCCCTCTCGGAATGTCGCGCAAATGGAAGCAGCTGCTGTCCCGATAAGACATCGAGCACATCCTGGACCGTTTCTATGTACACCAATTCCAAGCCTGGGATCTCGATGGACGGGATGGAAGGATCAAACGGAAGAAAAAGCGTCCGGAGTTTCAGTTTCTTGGCCGCAAGAATCGCAGCGATCATACCCTCCACCGGAAGCACCGCCCCATCCAAGGAAAGCGCCCCTATAAACCCCGCATCTCCCGGTATCTCCTCCTTCAGGAAATTCCCGCTTTTTAATACACCAATCGCAATCGCCAAGTCAAACAACGGACCGTTCTTCTTCTGCTCTGCCGGTGATAGGTTTATGACCACTTTCATATCCACCAGTGGAAAGCCCAAAGTTCGCAAAGCTGCCGACACCCGCTCCCTGGACTCCTTCACCGAAGCATCCGGAAGCCCAACCACTACAATCGACTCCATCCCCTCTATCACCTGTACCTGCACTTGCACACGGTAGCCCTCAAGACCCTTTAAACCGATACTTGTTACTTTACAAGACATGTGTAGACAGTCCTCCGTTTCATTCTGTATTTTAGAATATGATGGTAAAGAAAAAAATCTTAATTGAAGAATAGAGATTGATTAGTCGTTTGATGGGGAGTGCGATGGGTGTTTTAAGTGTAGCGGTGGATAGTGTAATCGGTAGAGTATAAGATTATATTATGGAGGAGTGAGTGCATGAAAGAAAAACGAAGGAGATAATAGAAGTGAGAAGCGGAATACATCGAGTATACTTTAATTTACCATATTATTTTAAATATTACAATAATTCATCTAGGAGGCTACCTAATGATCAAGATTTTTCCTAACCTCACTATTATCACATTATACAAAAATAGATTTGGAACCGGCCGCGGTTTACCAAAAAGTTAAGTCGCGTCCCGGTTTAACCCTTTGCTTCTTCACTACTCTCTCCACTATAATAAAGATAGTCAATTATATAAAATAAATAGATATGAAAGGAGGCGGATGACACCATGTTTACGGCCATTGATGAAAAGAAAAAGCAGCTGGATCAAAAGAGGCCATTACCCAAGCACACACTGAATAGTTTGAGGGAAAAGATGTTATTGGAATGGACCTATCACTCCAATGCGATTGAGGGAAATACGCTGACAATGAACGAAACAAAGGTGGTCCTAGAAGGAATCACCGTTGGCGGTAAAACCATGAGGGAACACTTAGAAGTTATTAATCATCGGGATGCCATCCTTTATGTAGAAGACATTGTACAAAAGAATGAACCATTTTCTGAATGGCAGATAAAAAATCTTCATCGCCTGGTACTAAAAGGGATCCATGATGACTATGCAGGAACTTACCGAGATCAACAAGTCTTCATTTCAGGGGCAGAGCATACACCGCCTCCTCCTATTCTCATTCAAGAAGAAATGGATGAAATGATGAAATGGTTTACTAACACTGCACAAGATCCTTCATCCAGTTGAAAGGGCTGCAAAGCTGCATGCCATCTTCGTTGGTATTCATCCGTTCATAGACGGCAACGGACGAACGTCCCGCCTCTTACTCAACCTAGAACTAATGAAAGCAGGATACCCGCCAATCATCTTTAAAATACAGAACCGACTGGCTTACTACGTGGCACTCGATAAATCTCATACAACTAAAAACTTTGACGACTTCATTCGCCTTACTGCTCTAGAAGTCGAAGACTCTCTTAATCTTTACCTAAGCGTTCTATGAAACCACAAAACGCCTTTTCTGTTTAACAGAAAAGGCGTTTTCTATTTCCAACATATTTACAATGGTAAACACGTTGGCGTTACCTGGTCAGATCTCTGGCGTACTGTTGTAAATAAGATGGCTAATTGAAGGTGCCGAGGATTTAGATCAACCCGAACTGTGTAGCAAGCCATGTTATCAATAAGTGGCCGGTCTTAAAGCCCTCGGAAATCAGATTTCGATGGGTGCAATAAAATAACTGGCTCCCTGCTACACATTAAGCGGCTCCTTCCCCCGCACTTGATGGCTTTCTCATCCGCATTAGGTGGCTCAACTCTCTACAACCAGTGGATCTTACAAATGCACTACTTAAGTGGACTTCTCTTTGGCAGAGGTGGGACATTTTGATGTCAGAAGTGGACCAAAAGAAGGCAACGGGAGAACAATCATATGCTCTAGTCAGCAAGCACCTTTTCCCATATTTATGCAAAAAGTCAAATCGGAACCGTCCCCGATTAATCAAAAAAAAGCCAGGGCTCTCTACCCTCGCTTTGTCATCAAGCTCGTTCCAATAAATTTGTATTCTTCGCTACTTCAATGATTTTTTTGATTTCGTTTAGGTCGATTCCTTCTCTGTGTAACTGATCGGGATCCAGATCCAGCTCTCCTGGCCAAGTGATGGTTCTCAACTCATCATCCACATACACCTTACTGAAAAATTCAGGGTCTTTCAGTTTTTCAAGAATACCTTTCATATGAGGTTTGATGTCTACGAACCTTTTCGATCCATCTGTAAAATCAATCAGTAGCCACCCGTCCATCTCAGGAATTATAGCTACGTTATCTATGAGAATCATCAAAACACCTCCTAGTTTAGGGGTGGTATTCTGCAAGGTGCTTCATTACGCCTGCAGTCATTCCACGCCTTAATCATATCACCTTTATAAAGCTCAAGCCATTTCATGACCATCTTCTCTTTGCTTGCAGGTAAAGAGTTATCCCCTCTTATATATTCACCCGTCATTATTTCTATTCTTGTCAAAAATCCAGAATAATTAACATGAAAATGAGGAGGATCATGATCGTTGTAATACAGATGTATGGTAATCCCTCCAAATTTGCTGATCATCGGCATACGATTTTTCCACCTTCTTTCTTTATGTCATCATGTTAAAACTTCACCAATCACGCGCCCACCATGTTTTTTCTCACTATGCGGTCTCCTATGCAGCTTGACCGCTTCCCACATATGCTGTTCCGTAACCTTTACTGAATCGTCCAAATCAGCAATCGTTCTCGCAAGGCGCAGAACCTTCACCTGCATCCGGTTGCTCCAGTGCTGTTTGGATGACAGTTTGTGTATGAAAGGAAGGTGTTCCTCAAGGTCTGGACTGCTCTTCAGTAACCTTTGATAATCTACTCTTCCATTACATACCTCTTCACTGTAACGGTCGTATTGCCGTTCTCTAGCCTTTTTCACGCGTTGTTGAACGGATAGAGAACCCTCCTTTTCATTTACACGATCTTTCAAATGGACGGGAGTAAGGCTTAGAAAAATATCAAACCGGTCACGAATGGGCCCGGATAATCGATTTTGATAAGCGATGATTTGCTTCGATGTACAGGTACAATAGTGAGTGAGGGAACCAAGGTATCCGCAGGGACAAGGGTTCATGGCCCCTATCAGGATGAAGGAGGCTGGGTAGGTAAGGGTAGAATGAGCTCTTGAGATGGTGATGTCTCCTCTTTCGAGAGGTTGTCGCAACATATCCATCGTCTTCTTTGTAAATTCGGCGATTTCATCTAAAAAGAGGACTCCACGATGGGCCAAAGATATTTCACCCGGCTTTGGGTGCTGTCCCCCTCCAATAATGGAAACACCCGAAGAAGAATGATGGGGTTGTCTGAAGGGCGATTGAGAAGAATACCGGCTCATACTCGTACTCAGCTGGTATAAACTCATCACTTCCAGTTGAGCGTCCTTCGTAAGTGGGGGAAGGATCGAAGGAAAGCTTTCCGCCAACATACTCTTCCCGCACCCGGGAGGGCCAGTCATGAACAGATGATGTTCACCCCGCTGCCGCCACTTCAAGTGCTAGTTTGGCGTAGGAATGCCCAATAATCTGGTGGAAATCAATATAGTCCGTGTGATCTTGTTCTTCTTTCGAGGGTGTGGAAAAAACGGGAGGATGTTCTGACCGGAAAGGTGCTGAAGGACTTCATTCAAGGAGGAAACATACACGATTTGAAGGCCCTCAATTTCGAGTGAAGGAAGTTCTTCGTCAAATGGCATATAAACCTTTTCCACTCCAACTTTATTCGCAGCAAGTACTGCCGGAAGCATGCCTTCAACAGCCCTGACACCACCATCCAACGATAAAGCACCAAGAAAAGCGGTGTTCTCCGGGCTCCGCACAGTAATCTCCTTCATACTTGATAGAACTGCAAGAGCCATAGATAAATCATAAAGGGGACCAGTCTTTTTCAATTCGGCTGGAGAGAGGTTAATGATGACTTTCTGATTGACAAGGGTATATCCCAACCCATGCAGAGCAGCCGTCACCCTTTCTTTCGACTCTTTCACCGATGCATCGGGTAAGCCGACAATGACAAAGGATTCCTCCCCCTGCATGGTATACGCACCTCTACGCTTACTTTATAGCCTTCTAAGCCCTTTAAACCAATGCTTGTTACTTTACTTGTCATAGAGATTCCCCCGCTTTTCAAGTTTATTTTCCACATAGGTTTGGTAACTGATATGAACCGGTTCGAGAAAAAAGGAATACGTTTTGGAAGGATCAATGTGAGGGTTATGCGAAGGTTTAATATAAGAAGAATAACTGCTCCAGGGGTAGTCTTCACAGCGAAAAACCATTTGTGCTTCCAACGGATTTCGATGGATATAGCGACTCACTTCCAAAAAGTAGTCACTGGATTCAATCAGCTCATCCCCATATCTGCCCTGGAATTGGTGTCCCACCGTTTTCATCCGGCGATTTAGATAGACAGCATATCGGGAGTGGAGTGTTTTCATAATGTATTGAATATGATGGTCGATGGTTTCGATCTGCAGGTGAATGTGATTGGTCATGAGACAATAGGAGTGTAATACGAAGGGATACATAAAGCGGACATCCTCAAGGATATGCAAGTAGGTAAGATAATCGCAGTCATCATAAAACAAAGCACCACGCTTATTCCCCCTTGCCGTGATATGATACATGGCACCCGGGTACCAGATCCGTAGTTTTCTCGACATTTCTTACCTCCTTTAAAATAGGAGAAGAACATATGTTCTTTATATAAATAATTCTATACCGACAAAAAATTCCTGTCAAA
>CAWBBM010000011.1:0-46406 GCA_963787015.1 uncultured Bacillaceae bacterium | reverse complement strand
CGAAAAGAAGGGCCGCTCTCTCAACAACAAATTCACAATACACAAATCTCTATTATCGTACTTCCACCCAACCGTTCTTAATCGCAGTCACAACTGCCTGGGTACGGTCGTTCACGTTCATTTTTTGAAGGATATTACTTACATGGTTTTTAACCGTCTTCTCACTGATGTACAGGCCTTCACCAATACCTCGGTTACTCTTACCGTCAGCTAGCATTTGCAGTACTTCACACTCACGACGGGTTAACAAGTGAAGCGGGCGGCGAACTTCGGATTGCTGGAATCCACCTGTGTTCTGGGCGTTTGCCAGGCGCTTGTATTCTGCTACCAGGTTGTGTGTTACCTTCGGATGAACATATGATCCGCCATCTGCGACGATTTTCACGGCGTCAACAAGGGCATCTGAGTCCATCTCTTTTAACAGGTAACCAAGGGCACCAGTTTTCAGCGCATGGTTTACATAGTTTTCGTCATCGTGAATGGATAAGATAATGACTTTCGTCTCCGGGTACTTGGCCATTAATTCACGAGTCGCTTCCACGCCGTTTGTTTCAGGCATGTTAATATCCATGAGGACAACGTCAGGTTCATGTGTTTCTACCAGATTCATCGCTTCTGAACCATCATCACCTTCTGCTACTACGTTGAAAGAAGATTCAAATTCAAGGATTCGTTTAACCCCTTCTCTGAAAAGCTGATGATCGTCAATGATAACAATATTTGTTGCCATGTCTTTCGCCTCCCTAAACCTTGGAAAAATTTACGTATTAAGCGGTACCTGGATCAGAATGACCGTTCCAGTTCCTACTTTTGAGTCAATCTTGATGTCTCCTTCGAGAAGGTCGACACGTTCTTTCATCCCCATGATGCCAAAGGATCCTGTTTTCTC
This sequence comes from uncultured Bacillaceae bacterium, assembly GCA_963787015.1. GTDB lineage: Bacteria > Bacillota > Bacilli > Bacillales > Bacillaceae_B > Rossellomorea. The sequence goes on along the minus strand of CAWBBM010000011.1, from coordinate 45,517 downwards.
TTTGTTTTGATCGAATCCTTTGCCGTCGTCTTTAATGACAACTGTTATTTGATCTTTCTTTACTTCTACTTTAACTTGAATATGTGTAGATTCGGCGTGCTTAAGGGCATTCTGGACACTTTCTTGTACTAACCGGAATAGAGCGACTTCGAATTTTGAAGGAAGTCTGATATCGAGCCCCATATTCACAAATTGAATCGAGGTCTCCTGGTTATACTCTTCGATTGTACTCAAGTACTTTTTGAGGGTCGGTATCAACCCCAAGTCATCCAGCGCCATTGGTCTGAGGTCGTAAATGATGCGACGGACCTCATAAAGTGCTGAGCGGACCATCCGTTTGAGATCGCGGATTTCCTTGATGGCATCTTCTGAACTCTTTTCTCGATACACACGCTCGATTAAATCGGAACGAATCAAGACATTCGCCATCATTTGTGCAGGTCCGTCATGAATTTCCCGGGATAAGCGTTTTCGTTCATCCTCTTGTGCCTCAATAATCTTGAGACCGAAATCCTGACGCTGCTTCGCGTCCTCTAAAGCCTCGTTCACTTGCCTTAAGTCACTATTTAAATAATTGAGAACGACCGATATTTGTGAGCAAAGATTTTCTGCCCGTTCAATCGTATCCCCGAGTGATCGTAAGCGTCTTTCCAGTTCATCCCTGCGCTCTCTCAGCTGCTTTTCCTGCTGTCTATTCATGGATAGCTTCATCTGCAGGTCATGAGCTTTCTCATACGCTTCTCTTACCTGGTCTTCTGAATAGGTCTGAAAATGCTTGCTTACCTCAGAGAGCCTGAGCCTCGCAAACTTCGATTTCTGATGGAGAGCATCCCCTTCATCAATCACCTTCACAACCATTTCTTTTACTTCGAGTAGTTCTCTTAACAAATCTTCATAATCATTTCGACATTGCTCGCCAATCTGGAAGATTTCATCCTTACTTTCGTCAACCGTATCGACCATCTTTTTCAGGATGCTATCTAACATCTTGGTGTCTATTTTTTTTAGTGACACGGTACACCCCTCTTTTGTTCCACAATAGTAGTCAACCTAGCATAAAGCTTCATGATCACTATACTCAGATAACGACAACGGTCTTTTTTGTGTCGATAGACCTACCAAACAATCTATAAACAAGTACCTATTATCATTTCAATGTAAAATCATTAAACTCCTTTATTCATCTAGGCATATTCCTACGTAATACCTCTACCAAGGGATCATTCGCTCCAGAAACAAGAAGAGAATGAATGGCAATTATCTAGACCATTCGACGTCTTCTTGGAGCATCGGAACAACTGAAGTATTACTATCAGCGTCCATTATACCATGTCACATATTGTCGGAGATTAAAGTTTGATTACATTGTATTACCATTATTTCATGTAAAGCCCGTTTTCACCTGACGTGACAACCTTTGTAGTACTCAAGTTGTGCATTATATCCCTGTTTTCTATATAGTAGAAGTAGGAGAAAAAGCGCGTAATTTGTCGTAAACAACGACATGATAGAAAGGAGAAATACGATTGCTACATCACTATAATACCGTCAAAGGTTACGGAGAACATGAGATCATTATTGAACGGTCCCGATTCATTACCTATGTGAATCGTGTAGAAACAGAAGAAGAAGCACAAGAATTCATCACCTCTATCAAGAAAAAACATCATGATGCCAATCACAATTGTTCTGCTTATATGATCGGTGAAAATAATCTGATTCAAAAAGCGAATGATGATGGGGAACCAAGTGGGACAGCAGGGGTTCCGATGCTCGAAGTGATAAAAAAACGGGACCTGAAAGATACCGTTGTGGTTGTCACTCGTTACTTTGGGGGTATCAAGCTAGGTGCAGGTGGATTGATTCGTGCATATGGGCGTGCTACGTCTGAAGGGCTTAATGCAACCGGGATTGTGGAAAGACGTCTTATGCGGGTCATGAAGACGAAGATTGATTATACGTGGTTAGGTAAGGTTGAAAATGAAGTGAGATCCTCCATCTATCCATTGAAAGAAATTCACTACTTGGAAGCTGTGGAGGTTGATGTATATGTAGAAGAAGCATCCAAGGAACAATTTGTGGGTTGGATGACGGAACTGACGAATGGGCAGGGCGAGATTTCCGAAGGTGATGTGGTGTACTTGGAGTCTTCTCTATAATACTCGTTGAGGGACGGACCTCGGATTTTCGAGGTCCGTCCCTCAACTGTAATGAAAAATTCATTTTACGGTTGCTACGATACATAGTAAAATATAGTTTGGTGTAATTCGTCGAATATTAGGGGAAATTGATAATGAAATTTTTCACAAAGAATTTCTTCTTACCACTTTACCTCTTTACAGAATTAGAATTACTTAAAGCCTAAAACCCATTTGAATAATGATGCTTACAATCGCCCATAAAGGAGTTTTATGATTATGCCTATTGATCGCAATTATCAGAGAATAGCCAAACGAAAAAAGCGAAGGAGACGTGTTCTTTTCGTTTTAATCATTCCCTTATTACTCATTGCCTTTTCCGCAGCTGGATACGGTGCTTATTTGTACAAGAAAGCAGAAACGGTTTTCTCAAATTCCTATAAGGATTTAGATGGACGAGAAAAATCGGATAAACGGAATGAGGTTGTTGATCCAGAGGTGGATAATGTATCTGTTCTTTTCATCGGAGTAGATGGAAGTGATAGTAGGGATTTCGGTGAAAAAACCAGGTCCGACGCTTTAATGCTGGCAACATTAAATGAAAAAGGAAAAACCGTGAAACTCGTAAGTATTCCCCGTGATTCCTATGTATATATACCAGAAGTGGGATATAACACTAAAATCAATCATGCACATTTCTATGGTGGCCCGAAAGCAACAATTGAGACAGTAGAAGAAACACTGGATATTCCTGTTGATTATTATGTAAAAATGAATTTCTATGCTTTTATGGACGTCATTGATGCACTAAATGGAATCAATGTAGATGTTCCCTATGAGATCTAATGAAAAAGACGCTGAAGATAACCATGATGCGATTCATTTGCAGCCTGGTAAACAAAAACTAAATGGTGAAGAAGCATTAGCCCTTGCCCGGACTCGTAAGCAGGATAACGATATCGAGCGAGGAAAAAGACAGCAGGACATCATTAAAGCCATTATGAAAAAAGCGGTATCTGCTAATTCTGTATCCAAATATGATGACATCATTGAAGCGATCGGAAGCAACATGGAAACCAACATGACCTTTGATGAAATGAAGGCATTAACAAGCTACGGATTAAATGGAAAGCTGGACTTAGAAACCCTCTCACTGGCCGGTGAAGATGACTACATCGACGGTACCTATTATTGGTCATTAGATGAAGAAAGCTTGGACGAAGTGAGTGAAACATTAAAGAATCATTTAGACCTTAAAAAGGATTTCTCAATGGATCAAGTGCAAGAGCCTAGCGATGAAGATAGCCTGGATTAAATCCAGGCTTTTCTTTATGGAATAGAAGAGCTGCTGAAAATGTATATTATGGATTGGATCGACAGAGAATAAACCAATAAAAAAATCGGGTTCAAATATTGATTGAACCCGATTTTCGTTAACTATTATTTCGTTTTGTTCTCATAAATTTCAACAAAGGTTGGTGGTCATTTCCAATTAACCCGATGCTTTCAACAAAGATCTGAATAGCAAAGAGCAAAACGGCAATAAATATTAGCGACCCCCAAACAGTGGATTGGGAAAAGATTAGAGCTGCTAAGCCAAACAGTGCTGCAATAGCGTAAATGATTAGAACGGTTTGTTTATGGGAATATCCCATTCGCAATAAGCAATGATGTAGATGAGACTTGTCTGGAGCTGATAAAGGCTGCTTATTCACAAATCGTCTGATAATCGCATAGAACGTATCAGAGATCGGAACACCCAGGATAATAACCGGGATGATCAATGATACGACTGTAATGTTCTTAAAGCCGAGTAAAGCAAGTACAGCAATCATATATCCTAAAAACAAAGCGCCAGTGTCACCCATGAAAATCTTGGCCGGGTGAAAATTATAAAATAAAAATCCTAATGTACTGACTAGAAGAATGGAAGCCATAACGGCCACAAATGTATCTCCCATGATGACAGCCATTCCCGCGATGGTGATGAGTGCAATGGAAGAAACTCCTGCTGCCAGTCCATCAAGACCGTCAATTAAGTTAATCGCATTGGTTACCCCAACAATCCAGATAATGGTTAGCGGAATGCTCATAAAACCGAATTCGATTTGACCACCAAATGGCAAGTTAATAAATTCTACCTGAGCACCGCCCCAAACGACTACCAAAAGGGCTGCAACGATCTGGCCCAAAAGCTTATACTTGGCTGAAAGCTCAATCATATCATCTAACATTCCTGTCAAAACAATAATGACTGCACCAGCCAGAATGGCAGTTGAATAAACATTCTCAGGTTGTAGGATAATAACTCCAATGACAAAGCTTAGAAATATTGCTAATCCTCCGAGACGAGGCATGATTTTTTGATGTACTTTTCGTTGGTTTGGTCGATCAGTAGCTCCGATTTTAAACGCAAGCATTTTCACCAATGGTGTCAAAATAATCGAGGCAATAAAGCATATAAACAAGGTTAAGTAAACCATGTAGTACCTCCTTAATGATATCATATCCAAAAATGGATCATTTCATATTGCTATTTATATCTAAATGAACCAATCACTCAGTCCTAGCCATTTTCAGTATTCAGTAAAGCAAATCCAAAAATGATTATAACACTTAGTTTCATTGTTTCATATACTAAACTTCTACAAAAATAGTAAAAGAGACGAAAGTATGACTCCTATCCTTCCTATACCCTTCTATTATGAGACGACAAACCTCTCGTAAAAGTTGCATAATTTTGCTAATTTTTCAAGCTAGTAGTCTTTTTTTCTCAATTTTGATAAGATTAACTAATGATGGCGTACATTTCTAAGGAGCTGGTTAAGGAGAGAAAAATTGATGATAAACATATTAAAAAAAGCAACAACTCAATCTGAACGCCAATTAAAAAAACACTATAAACAAGTAGAAAAAATAAATGCGATGGAAGAGCACATTTGCGGATTATTCTGATGAACAATTGAAAAAGTATGACCGATCATTTAAAGAAGACCTTGAAATCAGGCAAATCGATCGGGGACATTACAATTGAGGCCTTTGCAGTCGTTCGTGAAGCATCTAAACGTGTTCTCGGGATGAGACACTACGACGTCCAACTAATCGGTGGATTGGTCCTTTCGGAAGGGAACATTTCTGAAATGGCCACTGGAGAAGGTAAAACGTTAGTCGCTTCCCTCTCCTCTTATTTGCGTGCATTGGAGGGTAAAGGGGTCCATGTCATTACAGTAAACGAGTACTTGGCCAAGCGTGACCGTGAACAAATCGGAAGAATTCATGAGTTCCTGGGATTAACCGTCGGCTTAAACCTTCCATTAATGGAACCGGATGCAAAGAAACAAGCCTATCAGGCAGATATTACATACGGAGTCGGCGTAGAGTTCGGCTTTGATTTCTTACGTGATAATATGGCACGTGATAACCGTGACAAGGTTCAAAGGCCTTACCATTATGCAATCATTGATGAAATTGATAGTGTGTTGATCGATGAAGCCAAGACCCCTTTGATTATCGCAGGAAAGATGCAATCAAGTGCAGAGCTTCATTATATCGCTGCCAAACTTGCCAAGAGATTCAAAAGCGTAACAGACTATGAATTTGATGAAGAAACAAAAGCAACAAGCTTAACCGATACAGGAATCGAAAAGGTAGAAAAGGCTTTTGGGGTAGATAACCTATATGAGCTTGAGCATCAAACTCTCTATCATTATGTAATCCAGGCTGTTCGCGCCCATGTCATGTTTGAGCGTGATGTAGATTACATCATACACGAAGGTAAAGTACTCCTAGTCGACATGTTCACTGGCCGCACCATGGAGGGACGGACCTTAAGCGATGGTCTCCACCAGGCAATCGAAGCGAAGGAAGGTCTTGAGATTACGGAGGAAAATAAATCCCAGGCTCAGATCACGATTCAAAATTACTATCGTATGTACCCAATACTCTCAGGTATGACCGGTACCGCTAAAACCGAAGAAAAAGAATTCAGGGAAGTATACAATATGTATGTCTTCACCATCCCTACGAATAAGCCGAAGATCAGGGTCGATATGCAGGACCGTGTCTATGAAACCACTGCAGAGAAGTACCAGGCAGTACTGAAAGAAGTGAAAGAACGTCACAAAAAAGGGCAGCCGGTACTCATTGGGACCACTTCCATTCTTCAATCTGAAAGAATCGCTAAGTACCTTGATGAGGCTCACCTTTCATACGAGCTATTAAACGCTAAAAGTGTGGAGCAAGAAGTCCACCTTATCTCTCTTGCAGGACAAAGAGGGCAAATAACCATTGCGACGAATATGGCCGGCCGGGGAACGGACATCATTTTAGGCAACGGGGTTGCTGATCTAGGCGGTCTTCATGTACTGGGTACAGAAAAGCACGAGAGCCGTCGGATTGATAATCAATTACGCGGACGTGCAGGCCGACAAGGTGACCCTGGCTCCAGTCAGTTCTTCCTATCCATTGAAGATGATATGTTCCGTCGATTTGCAAGTGAAGATCTTGAGAAATTCACTAAAAAGCTGAAGGTGAATGAAGATGGTCTTATCGAGAACAAAGGCATTCACGAATTAGTAGAACGGACACAACGAATAGTGGAAGGTGCGAATTATTCCATGCGTGAATATAACCTGAAGCTTGATGATGTCATTAATGAACAGAGAAATGTCATGTATTCTCTTCGTGAAAAGGCATTGAATAAAGAACCACTTCTCCCAATTTTCAAAGGAATGGTAGAAAGTACATATACAAACACCCTTGAAAATACGTGCCTGGATGAACAACTCCCTGAAGAATGGAGAATAGACGAACTTAGCCTGGTGGTAAATCAACTTTTTATTGAGAAAGTAAGTGTCCCTACAGAGATTGAAGAACGTAAAGAGATTGAAAAACACCTCTTACCGTCCTATACTCTTACAAATCAGTTTATTGAAACATTCGATGAAAGCAAACAACTGAATGACACGCTCTCTCAGATTATTTTGAGCTACATCGACAACCATTGGATCCGACATCTGGAAAGTATGACCCGATTAAAAGAAGGCATTGGCCTACGCTCCTATCAACAGGAAGACCCTATGCGGATATATGCACGGGAAGGATTGGAACTTTTCACTGAGATGTTCTACTCTCTTGAAAAGAACATTGCATTTGAAGGAATCAACTTACTGAAGCATATGAAACAAGTTGATTCATTAGAAAAGGAGTGAAAGATATGTTTACCTTTTTCAAAAAGAAAAACGCAGATGAGGTAGTGAAAACCGGTAGAGACAGTTCGATTTCTTCTAGTGAGCTGGTTGACAATCCACACAAATCTACTCAAGAAGAAGAAATCACTACAGCTCTCTCCGTTCATCCGAATTGGACCCTTCCAAAGGAAAAAGAATATGTATTTCGGTTTCTAAATAATGACTTGCCCCCTTTAAAACCGAATCAAATTTCATTATCGGGAGTCGAGTTGGAACAGGATGAAAGCGGGATTCACGTCACCGCTTTCCTACGCAACAGTCTTTCTAAAGGAATCAAGCTTGAAAAAGTGGAACTTCTCCTTTTAGATACCGATCAAACGGTTATTGCAAGAAAAGAATTCAATCTGGAAGAACTAGGTGAAATCCCGGGAGAAAGCAGTCGCCCATGGATGTTCATCTTTGAGAATGAAACGATAGTGAAGACTGACATTCCATCTCAAGGCTGGTCACTTGCGTTCAACGTCAGTTCATTACAACCACACAGACTTGACCTTGATCAGAATTGGGACGATTCACTACCTCAAGAGGAAAAGGATAAACTTGAGAAAGTGGTTGAAGGTCTGCCTGAATTGAAACCAAGAGAATTCAACCTTATGGGGATTCAGGCAAAATTTATGGAAAATGGCGAGTTAGCCACCACCATTCTCTTCAGAAATGGGAATCCTAAATCCGTTCAAGTACAACAGCTTCCATTGGAAGTCATCGATGCCAATCAAGAAGTCGTTGCAAGAGGGTCTTTCATTTTAGATCAGTTCGAAGTAAAGGCAAATACGACAAAACCCTGGACATTCATCTTCCCAGCGGACATGATAACGAATACACAGCCCGACCTATCAAAATGGGCTGTCCGTCCTATTACATCATCATGATCAGGTGAATGAAGGCTCAAAATTGAGCCTTCTTTTTTATAGGTCAAAATACATCTTGTAAAAAAAGATAATTTTTTGTAAAAAATGAATTTTTCAAATAATTACCCGGTAGAGTTTGCTATAATGGACATAGACTGATAGATTTCGACAGTTTCAGTCTGTCAATCTGTCATTTTATACCTATCATTTTACAAAGGGGAGAGCAACGAATAATGAAAAAACAATCCTATAACAAGTTATTGGCATCTGCTACGACTGCTACACTAGTGGCGAGTGCTGTTGCACCGATGGTATCGGCTGACGAAAAGAATTTCAAAGATGTTTCAAGCAGGTATTTAGATGCAGTAAATTTTCTTGTGTCCAAAGGGGCAAATGGTTTAACAGAAGATGAATTCGGAACTCATATGTCAATCAAACGTGTTGACGCTGCCGTTCTTATAGCGAAAGTATTGGAGCTTGATACAGAATCTGCTCCTGAATCAGGATTCCTGGACGTACCTTCCCGTGCCAAAGGGGCTGTTAATGCGTTGAAAGAAGCCGGTATCACAACAGGTAAGAATAATACAACCTTTGACTCTCACAGCCATGTAACCCGTGGTGAAATCGCCCTTTGGATAGACAGAGCATTCCAACTGGACGGAATGGCTGACGTTCCATTTAAAGATGTAAACTCCAGATATACGGACGCGGTAGGCATGATGCTTGCCAATGACATCACTCAAGGTTTGTCAGAAACCTTATTTGGTGTAGATTCATTAGCAAAACGCGGGGATTTCGCTATCTTCTTACATAAAGCCTATATGGCAATGGAAGATCAAGCTGATTATACATTGACATTAATGCACACAAACGATACTCATGGACATCTGGATGATATTGCGAAGCGTGCTACTGCTATCCAGTCTGTTCGAGAAGAAGCTCCTGACGCTCTCCTTCTTGATGCCGGGGATGTATTCTCAGGTACCCTATATTTCAATGAATTCCTAGGTCAGGCGGATTTAGAGTTCATGAATTATTTAGGATATGATGCCATGACATTTGGTAACCATGAGTTTGATTTAGGTGCTAGTGCAGACGGTCATAAAGCTCTTACAGATTTCATCAAGGGTGCAGAATTCCCTCTTGTAAGTGCAAACGTTGATTTCTCTAAAGATGCAAAGTTTGACGGATTACAGAATTTCGATATTTCAGAAGACCCTACAGATGGACAAATTTATAACGGCATCGTCAAGGAAGTGAACGGAGAAAAGGTTGGAATTTTCGGTCTTACAACTGAAGAAACTCCTGACATTTCAAGCACAGGCAGTGTAGAATTCCAGGATTATATCGAGCGTGCCACAGCAATGGTGGAATCATTTGAAGAGCAAGGTATTAACAAGATCATCGCCGTTACTCACCTTGGATATGATGATAGCCTTCAATATGATAACGACTTGGAATTAGCGAAGGAAGTTGAAGGAATTGATGTGATCGTTGGCGGACACAGCCACTCTAAGTTGGATGAGCCATTCCTAAATGAAGATGGTGTCGAACCGACAATCATCGTTCAAACTGGGGAATACGGCAAAGCTTTAGGCACTTTGGATGTTGCTTTTGATGAGGATGGAATGATTACCGGTTACGCAGGTGAACTTCTAAATGTAGCTGACTTTGAAGCAGATCCTGAAGTTACTGAAATGCTCAAGCCTTATGCTAAACAGATTGAAGACCTTAAAACACAATCTATCGGTGTTGATGCTAAAGCGGTATTAGACGGGGTGCGTGAAAATGTCCGCACTAAAGAAACGAACCTTGGGAACTTAATTACGGATGGTATGCTTGCAAAAGCAAAATCCATCAACCCTGAAACGGTTATAGCCCTGCAAAATGGTGGTGGAATCCGCGAATCCATCGATATGGGTGATATCACAATGGGTGAAATCCTTACTGTAATGCCATTCGGAAATTCACTTGGAATCATGAACTTAACTGGTGCTGAAATCACTGAGGCACTAGAGCACAGTGTGAGCGCAGCTCCTACAGCGAGCGGCGGGTTCCTTCAAGTATCCGGACTGAAATTCCAATATGACAGCAGCAAGCCGGCTGGAGAAAGAGTGGTTTCTGTAGAAGTGAAAGACGGCTCTACTTACACACCACTAGATGAGAAAAAATCTTATTTTGTAGCGACAAATACATTCACTGCTAAAGGTGGAGACGGCTACGAAGTATTCAAGAAAGCTTATGAAGATGGACGAGTAAGCGAACCTGGATTCATTGACTTTGAAATGTTCAGAGACTACTTAAAAACACTTCCAACTGTAGATCCTAAAGTGGAAGACCGCATTGTAGACGTGAATACTACAAACTAATTTTCAATCTATTAAAAAGGCGATGGAGCAAATGCTCCATCGCTTTTTCTGTTACTCTATCGCCCGGTATAAGAAGACACTAAAATCCGTTCTAGATATCGGATTGGCCGGTCTGAATGTACCGTCCGTAAATCCTTGTGTTACACCACTGGCCGCTAAAGATTTTACTGCTTCGTATGCGAAGCTTGAAGCATAATTATCATCGAAAGGATTATTTTCACCAGCTGGAAGCTTATAGGCACGTTGTAACACAACAGCCATTTCAGCTCTTGTCAGCTTGGTATAAGGATCAAAGATTTCTCCATCCTTTTTTCCTTTCATGATGCCTGCATTCGCAACGGCAGCAATTTCACTATAAAATCGATAAGAAGAAGGAACATCTGTAAATCCAGGATCAACCTGTGAATTCGTATTCAATTCCAGCGCTCTCGCTAGTAGAATCGCTGCTTGAACACGATTGAGCGTGGTTCCTGGCTGGAAATTCCCATCAGGATAGCCGCTGATGATCCCTTTATCTACTAGACTGCTAACTTCAGTTTCAGCCCAGTAATTCAACCCAGTATCTTTAAACAGCGGCTCTTTATGGCTACTGCTATAAACCGTCTGTATTTCATCAATATAGACCGTTCCACTCTTCTTTAACTCCTCATAAGGCTGAGCCAGATAGATCTGCTTTAATTTAATCGGAGCTTTCCATGCAGAATTGATATCAGCGGTGACATATTTCCACCCATTCCAAGTGAGACCCTTTTCCTCAGTGAAATCAACGGTATGTTCTGTACCATTGCCGTCTACTACTTTCCCTCTTACCCATTGAAGGTTAGCATCTCCAAATAACCGCATTCCTATCTTGGCAGGTACCCCACCTAGATCAACTGGGTTTTTAGCATCCAAGTAAACTGCTGAAGTACCAGTTTGAGCTTTAGAGAATTCATAGTCCCATTTTAATGCCTGAGCACCCTCATATTTAGGCATTGAAGTGGAAGAAATACTTGAAGTTGCCCTTGTATTACTGGTAGCCCAGTTATTGATCGTATCTAGAGAATCCACCTTAACGACATTCCCACCAATGGTCACTGGAACGGTTACTTTCGTGGAGCCGTAAGTAGCTACAACAGATCCACTGCCCTCTCCATCCTTTGCAGTGAATAGTCCATTAGGAGAAATGGTGCCGATATCACCCGATACCTTCCATTGGACAGAAGCATTGTTCATGATCACAGGTGAATTGTTTGTATCCAACCCACTTGCATTTAATTGAACCTGTTGCCCACTCATTAGCTTTACAGTGTTTGGAGCCACAGTTAATTTACCGATCTCGTCAACGACTTTAATCGGAAGGGATTTGGTTGCCGTCCCGTACTGGACTGTCAAATTTCCCTGACCTGCTTTATCGGCGGTAAAGGTTAAGCCATTTACACTTCCAAGATTTTGAGAGTCAACTAGTTTAGTGTTTGAGCTACTAACGGTTACTGGGTTATAGTATTGATCAAATACATAATCCATTTTCAACTTGATGCTTGCTCCCTTCAACAGAGCTCCCTCAGCTGATTTGCCAGCATAAATATGGGTTGGTATTCCCTTAGGAGCGGTTGAGACAGCCATTAATGTAGTTGATATCGATCGTTCAAAGCCGTCCGATGGTTTGTTTGCGAGCTTCACTTGAGAATCCCCTGGGAAGCGTGCAGCCATCGTCGTTGAACCGCCTCCATCTAAATTAAGAGCAGTGTCTACTCCCATACTCTTTAGGTGCTGAGCGAATTCAGTCAGGCTCATACCTGTGCTATAGCCTGATTGGCGTCCGTCAACCGTGACAAAGTATACCTTTCCACCTGAACGGTCAATCGCTACAGCTGTTCTAGGAGCACGTTCCCTTGCCCGTGAGCTATTCGGGTCCATGCTCAGGGATACTTGGCCATTTTCAACTAATAATGGACCACCGGCTAACATAAAATCTGAATTCTTCCATTGTGAATCGATATCCACTGATAGATTAATAGATTCTCCGATTTGCATTGTCTTTAAAGCTTCTAAGCTATCACCGTGAGCAGACAAAACGAATCCATTAGAAGGAATTTTCGTATTAGTCCCATCTCCATGGCGGCGAATCGCCTGAACTTTCCCTGTTACCTTCGACCCGAATTCTAAATCCAGCTTAGAATCCAGTTCACTCACTACCACTTCCATCCCATAAGGATTGGTATTTGTATAACCACCAGGAAAATCCGGTGTATACAAGATCAAATTATCATAAGATCTTTCTTTATTTGTACTAGAGATCGGATACGATTTCCCGTTATGTACAAACGATAAATCAAGATTATAATGTTCAATCTTTCCTTTTCCCTGCCCATCTATTCCAAAAGCGATCGGCTCATTCACATACTGATCCTCACCAGAAGCGATAATGCCCGCGTTCACCAACTTATTCCGATAAGATATCAAGTACATCGGAAGCTGATCCTGATTAAAGAACGATCCATTGATCGCTCCAATCACCTGGTGTTGATCAGCAGTTGATGCAATCGCTTGCGATGTGGTACGTGCCAATTTATTCAGTGGATTAGGTACCCCCACTTCCACTTTTGTATAGGGGTCCGATAAGTCCATTTCTAGAGACTTAATGGCTTGAGTACTCGATGACGTAATACGAGTATCCTTATACATGACCCCGGATGATGCCTTAAACTGATCTACAATATTCGTAGCAGCTAAAGCAGAAGATGTCGAAACACTCTGAAGCAACAACAACAAAACGACAAAAGATGCAAATATTCTACGCTTGGAAAACAACAGATTTCCTCCCTTTACAATTATAGTAAGTTTTCCCTACTAAAGTATAAACTTTTAGACTAGTAAAATACAATGATGCTTTCGACATAAATTGGCAAAATAGATGCTTTTTCAAATCATGCATATATAAAAACAGAATAACTGAAAGAATTTATTAATCAGCAAATAAAAAAGCTAGCCCCTAATTCAAGGGACTAGCTTTATATTACTTTAGATTATTTAGCTACTGTTACAGAAGAGAATGTTGGGTGGCTGGTACCATTTGAATCCTCAACATCGAAAGAAGTAGCTGGCTTAATTGTGATTGCTGAACTAAATTCAGAAGCTTTAAAGCATCAGAAAGTTTAAGAGTAAATGTCTTAGAATCTTTGCTTGCTTCCACAACACCTGATTCTTTAGTACCATCGATGAATACATCGAAGTCAGCAACAGGAGTACCTTCTACAATTGAATCAGTTTTCATTGCTTCAGAGAAAGTCAATGTGATAGTTTCGTTTGAAGTTAATTTAGCAGAAACTAAGCTTGGTGCAACGTTCTCTACAAATTTCTGTGTAGTAGAAGAGACCTTCATCACGTTACCGCTTAAATCTGTAACATTCTTGATTTCAAACAAGTAGTCACCTGTTAACTTAACAGATCCAGATTTGACGCTTAAACGAACTGTTGTTTTGTCTCCGATAAATACTGCTTTTTCAAATACTTGATTACTTCAACTGTATAGTTAGCAAGGTTAGAGCCGTTTCGTTAGCAACTTTTTCAGAGAATACAACTGTTACTGTATCAGCAGCGTCATCTACTTTAATTGAAGAAACACCTGGTTTAACAGTATCAGACCCAGAGAAATCCCCAAGAGTAGCTTTCACTGTAGTTGAAGCATTATCGTTCATGTTTGAAGATGTATCTGGTACTAAACCAGCTGGAAGTGAGAAAGTATATTCTCCAGTTTCAAGACCAGTTGTATCGATAAGAACTGTTTGTTTAACTCCATCTTCATTCATGTCAACCAATGAAAGTTTTGAAGAATCCAGTGTCTTGCCAGAAACTAATACACCATCTTTGATATAGCTATAAGATAAGTTTTGAGCAGTTAAAGTTACTTCTTCAGATAACTTAACAGCAATAACACGCTTGTTATTTACAGTTTCTACAGACGTAGAAGCTACGGCTAGTTTTGTTGTATCAGCTTGGAAATTGATTAACGCGCTATAAGCCTCGCCGTGATTTTCAAAAATTTCTGGGTATCCATCCAGGTTTACAGTTGTGGACCAGCTGATAATTTGATTTAAGGTTTACTGTTACTTCTGTCTTTATCAGTGCTTAGAGTAGCATTTGCACTAGTAACTGCAACAGCACTTCCGTTATCTACTGTATAAGTGAAGTAAGTACCAGTTGTAGCGATTACTTCATCAAATTCCACAGTGATTGATTAGTATCTTTAGAAGTTAAAGAAGTAACTTTTGGATTACTCCATCAACTTCAGTCTTCATAGCAGTTAATACCATTGGATTTGAGAAATAAGGTTTCCAGAGAAATCTTTAAGACCAATGATTGTTACTGAATAAGTTTCATCTTTCTTGAATTTAGCTGTGCTGAATGAGAATGATTTACCATCAGCTGCTAAAGAAAGGCTAAGGTCAGCATTAGCTACTGCAACACCTTTTGAATCAGTTACAGTTACGTACTAGTTAAAGATTTTCCATCTAAATCAACAGGCTCAGAGAAAGATACTTCAGCCGTTGTGTTTGTTGGATAAGTAAGTCCAGTAGCTGATGGTCTTACTGAATCATTATAAGAGAATACTTTAGTGAATTTAGCAGTTTTCACTTCTTTATCAGCAACGGTTGGAAGAGCTTCAACTACTGCTACTTCGTTTGTAACTTCAGTAGAAGCGAAAGTCAAAGTTGCAGATTTTTTATCTTCTGCAAGAACTACTTTAGATGGTGAAGTTACACCAAGCTTATAGTTAGATACTTTTTCAGCTTCAGTTTTATCAACTGCTACATTGAAAGTAACTACTACTTCTTTAGCGTTAACTCCTTCAAAACTTTAACCATTGGGTTTACTTCAGGAGCTTCAAAGTTGATCGATTTGTAAAGAAGTACCGCGAACTCACCACGAAGGATCTCTTGGTTTGTACCGAAAGTCGTTTCAGTTTTACCAGTAGTGATTCCAGCGCCGTAAAGAGCTTCGATGTAAGAACCGAAAGTTGAAGTTAAGTCAGTGAATGGTGTGTCCATTGCTTGACCTTGTAAGTCGTAAGCGTTAACTAGGATTTTAGCCATCGCTCCACGAGATAGTTCAACGTCAGGGCGGAATTCTGTATCAGAGAAACCGTCCATGATTCCTGCTTCAACAAGAGCGTTTACTGATCCTGCAACACGGCTGTTTACGTCTTCGAAACCAGCGTCTGCAGCAGAAGTAGTGTCAAGGTTTAAAGCGTTAGCAATGATTACTGCAGCATTTCCACGAGTCAGGCTCATGTAAGTACCGAAAGTAGTTTCAGTGTAACCTTTAGTGATGTTGTTGCTGTATAGGTAGCTAACAGCCTCATCATAGTTCTTGTTTACGTCCGTGAATGGGTGATCTGCCGCAGATGCTGCAGGTGCGATTGCTGAAGCAACTAAAGCTGCTGTCGTTCCAGTTGCTAAAAACTTACGATAAGACTTTGATTTGTAAGCCATTTAAAATATTCCTCCTATTGGGTATGTAGTGTTTTTTTGGGTAATTGGGTAATCTAGGTTAAACACTAGTCCATTAGACTAGTAGTTTTAAAACACCAGATAGCTACTACTAAACTACTAGGTATGTTTCGACACTACTTTTTAATAAAATTGTATTATTTGAAAAGAAAACGTCGAAAAACTAATAGATTAGCAAACTCATATCCTTATTCTAGCAGATACATGGAAAAATTCAACCTTTATTTACATATTTTTTCCCTATTCGCTAAGAATGGTTTTTGAGGATAAATATGTATAAAAAGGCTGAATTTAAGCGTTTGTAGGTCTTTAGAATAATCAACAATATTTATTATATACCTAAATTTACCTTATATTCCATATATTTTTAAAAACCTACTTCAAATATCACCTTTTATTTTTACGTACGTGCTATAAGTATCATTGTAAAGTCTTTGTAATGAGTAGTCCTTTACAGCTCTATCCTTTAAATGAATGGCTTTATCCTTAAGAGTACCTTTTTTCTTATCTTCGATTGCTTCCTTAATCGCCATGGTGATCCCCTCGGCTTCACCTACCGGAACCACCCAGCCGAAACGGTCATCACTGATCAAATCCTTCACCCCTCCAACATCCGTCGAGATGACAGGAGTTTCTGCTCTAGCTGATTCAAGAATGACTAATGGAAAACTCTCACTATACGACGCTAATAGTTTGACATCTGATAGGGACAAGTATGAGTGAACGTCTTTTTTGTACCCTAAAAATTTAATTTCTTCAGATAATTCAAGTTGTTCGACCTTTTGCTTCAATTCGGTTTCGATCGGTCCGTCTCCGATAAGCAAAAGCTTAACTCGATTGTATCCTTGAGACGATAGTTCTTTTACGGATTCAAAGGCGAGTTCATGACCTTTTATAGGATGCAGCCTTGCTACCATAATGATAATAAAGTCTGTTTCACTTATTCCTATATCGTCTCGTTGTCACCTTTTGTTCATATTTACCATCGAAAGGAATGCTATTGTAGATGACGAAGATTTTGTTTGATGCTAATCCGAATTGAACCAACATGTCCTTGAATCGGTTTGAAACGGCAAAAAAATAGTCAATTTCATTAAGAACCTTCATATTAAGCCAGGTGAATACTTTTCCTTTCACGCCACCTTTAATGAAATCCTTCGATGGATCACTATGTATCGTAGTAATCCATTTGAAATCACCTTGTTTTTTGAGGAAATATGTAAATAAGTTGGCGCGAGGGCCGTGGGTATGAACGATGGTAATTTGCTGTTCTTTAATGAGGGCTTTTACTTTTTTTATGACGGAGAAGTCATAACGGGAGGTTTGTCCAAAGACTACTACTGGTAACCCTGATTCTCTTGCTTCCTCAGATAATTTCCCTTCTTGAAAGACACCTAAAATGATTTCTTCTTTATTAAATTGCTGCAATAAAGAAATCAGGTGGTTTTTTGAACCACCTGTTTCCCCACCGCTAATGAGATGTAGTACTTTCATTGCGATTTCTCTCCTTATATTCTTTTTCATTTAAAATGAACCCTAGCATCATAAAGAAATATAGAGTGAATGTCTTATCTTCCCAAATATTATAAATGAATCCGCACCAGTAAATACCGACTAATAGGGCAAGTGCCGGAATGGCAAACCGGGAATCTCTTCTCATCTTCCAAAGAGCATATAACATCCCCAATAAGAAGATGGCAAAGGAAATCACTCCAAGTGCTCCTGTTTGAACAATCACTTGGATATACTGGTTATCAGAATAAATATCATACGTGATTCCGTAGTCATCATAAATCGGTGAAGAGTAACTCTTTGTCGCAGAGTCACCGTAAGTAGCAAAGCCAGTCCCAATAATAGGATGATCTTTAAAGACTTCAAGTCCAGTGAGAACAATGAATAATCTTCCAGTTTGCTTACTTAATTCAATGGTATTCTGTTCGAAGGTTTGCTCCCACCTTTTTCTTTCCGTAGACTTGCCATCACTTTCCGGCTCATCTTCAGCCGGACCAGTTCTTACTATTTTTCCTAATTCCGTTTTTTGTATCCATTGAGATGCTTTGGCAACGGGAAGATTTATGAGAATAAAACTTGCCGCCAGTATAAGAACGGACTTTTTAAGAATAGTCCAATTTCGTGTTAAGACTAAATAAATGACATAAGAAATACCGAATCCGATAATCGTTCCGCGGGAATAGGTTAGAGTCCATACCCCCATCATGAGAACCATGGAAATCATCAAGAAAATTTTTGTCCCCTTTTTCAGGACAAGTTGCTGTAAATATAACGTACAAATAAATGCGATTGATAAATACACCGCTAAAACATTGGGATTATTAATCAATCCATAAATACGAGTAGCATTATTAGGTGATAATTGACGATTTACCCATGTTTCAGGCATAAACATGCTGCGTATCGATAGCTTTTCAACTAAACCTTGTACAGTCAGAATCATAGCCACTGTAAACGTAATCCAAAGGAATCTTAGTACATCTTCCTTTGTAATACCTAACCGTTTCACCGTGTAATACACTAGATAGGTAATAAAGAATGCTCGAATTTGGAACACGATGGCTGCCATTTCCACTCCAGTAAGAAATGCCGCTATCGTTCCAATGATCATGAAGGCAAAAAAACCCCACTCAAAATGAGTAAAGTGAAATAGTGATTTCACATTCTTCTTATGATCCCAAAGGACTCTTAAAAATGCTGCAATGATGATGATATCGCCTGCAAGCTTAAGCCCCGGGTTGATTTCTGTTAAGAACGATCTCATAGGAAAATAAATTAATAATGACAATAAGCCGTCTTTGGGCTTGATAAATGCCAGTACAGCCAATAATAATGATATACCAAGCCCGATTTTTGAGTTCGGTATAATCATTGCCGCGGTATATATAACCGCGGTTGCCAGGATGTACAGATACCTCTCCTTCAACTCTTTCATGATAGAACCCTCTCTATTTGTTTTTACTGAAAAGAACTTTTACTAAAAATTGAGGAAGCGCCATTTGCCGTTTCAGCCGTTTCGGTTCCTTCATAAGGCGATACAGCCACTCAATTCCAAATTTCCGATATAACTTCGGTGCACGCTTCACGTGACCGGCAAATACATCAAAGCTGCCGCCAACGCCTTGGTAGACCAACGTATTCAATTTCGGCATATTCTCTCTGATCCATAGCTCCTGACGGGGGCTGCCCATAGCAACGAACAGAAGCTTTGCCCCAGAAGCATTTATTTGCTGAATAAGAGCTTCATTATTCTTAATATAACCGTTTTGATATCCGGAAATGGTGATGCCGGGATATTTATTTCCAATGTTATCTGCAGCCTTGGATACGACCTCTTCTTTCGCTCCATATAGAAACACACCATGCCCCTCTTCTTGGGCAAACTGAAGAAGCCTCTCCATCATATCTACCCCAGTCACCCGGGATCGGATTTGGCCCCCTTTTAACTTGGAGGCCAACAGGATACCGACGCCGTCCGGTATTTGATATGTGGCTGAATTAATCAGCACTCTCAAATCCGGATTCTTCTCACCCTTCATTACTTTCTCAGGGTTTACAGCAATAATCGTAGAGGTTTGACTCAAATCGATTCGTTTCTTAATATCTTCAATAATCTCTTCATACGTGTATGGCGATACATCTATTCCAAAGTAAGACTCTTTCTTCATGTCATTCACCTTATTCCTGGATTGAACGTAAATTAGTCAAATCACCGATTCGATACACAACTAACCGTTCGAATTCAGGCACACAATTTTTAGTATCGAATATGACAGGTGCTTTTAAGCCGTTCACTAGAACTTGTTCATCCATTACTTTAAATTCGTTATGATCTGCAAGGACAAGCACTAAGTGGGCATCCTTGATTGATTCCTCAAATGAATATAATGGGAAAGAAACCTGCTCATCCCGCACATGGGGGTCATGGGCTCTGACGTTGAATTTCGGATGGTTCACGAGCATTTTCGTGATATCAAGTGCCGGACTTTCACGGACATCGTCTATATTGCCTTTGTACGTAAGACCAAACACTGAGATGACAGGATTCTCGATTTCAGCTGTCAATCGCTCAACCTGGGACACAACAAATTCCGGCATGGAGTTATTAATCCCTCTCGCAGTCTGGATAAGCGGTGATTCATCCATCGCTTTTTCAACGATAAAGTAAGGATCTACTGCTAAGCAATGTCCTCCAACCCCTGGTCCGGGCTGGTGCAGGTTAACACGTGGGTGCTTGTTGGCAAGCTCAATGACATCGTGAGCATTCACATTTAATTTGGCCGAGATTTTCACCAGCTCATTAGCGAGTGCAATGTTGACGTCTCTGAATGTATTCTCCATCAATTTCGACATTTCAGCAGTAACGGCTTCTGTTTCAATTACATCACCTGTTACGACTTGACGATACACGTCTCCTGCTTGTTTAGAAGCTTCAGGAGTGATTCCACCCACAATACGGGTGTTCTCAATTAGTTCAATCAGAATCCGACCAGGAAGAACCCGCTCTGGGCAATGAGCCAAATAGACATCTTCAAGTGGGTTGAAGCCACTTTCTTCTATAATAGGCGCAACCACATCATTAATGGTTCTTGGAGGGATTGTCGATTCAACTATGATGACATTACCCTTTTTCAAATACGGCAGGATGGCTTTCGTTGCACTTACAACATAATCAACATTCGCTGTTTGATCCTCATGAATTGGTGTCGGAACGGCTATAATAAAGGCATCTGCTTCTTCAGGAGTAACAGATCCGCGCAGTTTTCCACTATCTACAACTTCTTTGACCAGTTCAGGAAGGCCGACCTCTTCAATGTGGACCTCTCCGTTATTGAGTTTCTCTACAACCTTTTCACTAACATCCACACCGACAACTTCAATTCCTGACTTAGCGAAGATGGCTGATGTAGGCAATCCTATATATCCTAATCCTATTACACAAATTTTTTCCATCGTTAAGAAACCTCTTTTCGAATAGTTAAGTTCGACAATTTCCTAGTTAGTATATCAAATGAAGTCGAAGCTTGCATCATTTACATTGATAGTAATTGCTAGTAATAGAACTGAGTGATAGAATAAAGTTTGATTTTCAAGTGTAATCATCATACACTATGAAATATTTTATTTTTACAAAAAATGAAGTGTAAGTGGCTTCCCTGAAGCGTTTTATATGAATTACACGACATATAAAGGAGGAAAACTTCTTTGAAGAAGTTTGTAATTTCTGGATTTTACGGTTTAGGAAACACAGGAGACGAAGCGATTTTAGAAGCAATTATTGACAATTTACGTGAGGAATTTGAAAATCCTGATATTACCGTTTTTTCATTATCACCTCAAAAGACAGCAGAAGAGCACAATGTAAAAAGCGTCTATCGTGCTTGGAGAAGGGAAAACAAGGAAAAAGTGAAAGCTTTAAAAGAAGCTGATCTTCTAATAAGCGGCGGCGGTGGCCTTTTACAAGATGCGTATCCGACCAAATTCTTATTTGGTCCCCTTCCTTATTATTTGTTAATCGTATTATTAGCAAAAATCTGCAAAACAAAAGTCATGTTCTTCTCACAGGGAATTGGACCTGTTACGTCTGGATGGGGTAAGTTTCTAATGAAGATTGCAAACCTCGCTGACTTTATTACAGTGAGAGACCAATATTCCAAAGAGCTTTTACACAAACTTGGAGTCAAAAGGCCAGAAACAGTTGTTACATCAGACATCGTCTTTGCTTTCCAGGCAAAAAATGATGATGCTTGTATCAAGTCTCTTCCATTAAAGGGAGATGAGAAGATGGTGGCTGTCTCAGTTCGACCATGGTTTGACCGTATTCAACAATTCGATCAAATGGCCCAGGTTCTCGACAGACTGATTCTTGAAGAAGGAGTTACACCTGTTTTCGTACCAATGGAGGGTCATCACGATGTGGATGCAAGTGAAAAGGTCTTGAGCTATATGAAACAACCTGAGAAGACCATTATGTTAGGAAAAGACTTTACGCCTAACCAATACCTGAATTTCATCGGTGAATGTGAGATGACGATCGGAATGCGCCTGCACGCTTTAATCTTCTCGACTTTAAAGGGAATTCCTCATATCGGATTCAGTTATGATAAAAAGGTAGAAAGTTTATTAAAGAGAAGTGGAATGTGGAAGTATTCTGCCGACCTTGATAATATTGATGTAAACCAAGTGACAGAAAATGCAAGAACAATCCTTCATAATCGTGAAGAGGAATCTATGACGGTTAGAAAGAATGCTGAAGGAATGCGAAATGAAGCGAAGAGAAATCTACATTTAATGAAAGAAAAATTCTTTGCCTAAATTTTATAGGAGGGCATACTAATGAAAATATTAATCGCAACAGTCTATGATTACCCACATGCCGGAGGATTATCGACGCATGTCACGACATTAAAATCCGGACTAGAAAGCTTGGGTCATGAGGTGGATGTATTATCCTTCTCAAATGTATCTTCACCTAAGCAGAACGTTTATGCCAAAGGACCGAGTTTCATTCTTAATAAGCTTAAAAAGGGAAAGGGAATTGTATGGTCCCATAAGGCCAGAAAAAATTTGATCCAAGCGTTGATCGAAAAGAATAAGGACAAACAGTATGATCTGATCAATGCTCAAGACCCCTTTACAACTCTCGCTGCTTTGGAAACCGGAATCCCTACTGTTTCGACCGTTCATGGTTACATGACTTTTGAATCCATCAGTAAAGGATCTATGGACGAAGGCAGTGATGAAGCTGCTTATATGAAGGAAGTGGAGATTAAAGCGTATAAAGGAACTAGAAAGATCATCACGGTGGATCAACGGTTAAAAGAGTACGTGAAGAAAATATCAGGAGTGGACGGACATGCCATCCGTAACTTTATTGATATCCACAACTTTAAGCCTGATCAAGAATTCAGGAAGCAATTCCGAGATAAATACGGAATCTCCATGGATGATCATGTTTTATTTGTTCCTAGAAGATTAACGAAGAAAAATGGTGTTATTTATCCTGCATTAGCATTGCCTAAAGTACTCGAGAAACACCCTAATACAAAATTGATTTATGCTGGAAGTGGAGAAGCACTTTCAGAAATCAAGAAAATTGTTGAGAAGCACTCCTTGCAGAATAATGTTACTCTTCTCGGGGCCATCCCTCATGATCAAATCAAAGAGTACTATGCATTGAGTGATGTCGTTCTGGTGCCTAGCGTCCATTCTGCCGGTGTGGAAGAAGCCACTTCCATCTCTGCCTTGGAGGCAATGGGTTCTGGATCACCTTTAGTCGCTTGTGCAGTCGGAGGGTTAAAAGAAATTGTTGATCCTGAAGTGGACGGCTTACTTGTAGAAGAGCAGAATGTGGAAGAACTTTCAGATGCCATTATCTACTTCTTAGATCACCCGGAAGAAGGCCAAAGAATGGCGGCTAAAGCACGAACGAAAATAGAAGAACACTACTCTCATATCGCTGCAGCTAAAAAATATGAAGCCATTTATAAAAGTGCACTAAGTTAATTCATTTCATACAAGAGAACGACTATTGCTGACCATAAAGACACTAGATCCTTTTTGGTCAGCATCTTTTTTAGATTAGTATGTAATTCTAAAGCAGGTGACAAATGTGTCTACATTAAAAAAAACCGCCATATGGATTACTCTATTGGCGTTAGTCCTTAAATTATCTGGATTTCTTAGAGAAAGTATCATTGCAAATGAATTCGGCGCCAGTGAATACACGGATGGTTATTTATTGGCCTTTACGTTTATTACACTGATTGTCGCAATGATTGCCAATGGGTTTAATAACGTGTTCTTACCTATGTATGTGAAGGAACGGAAGGAGAACCCTTCGGAAACGGAAAAGAATGCGAATGGAATATTAAATAGCACCGTATTACTGTTTATTGGAATTACAGCGATTGGATACTTCCTTGTTCCTTTCTTCGTGCCTTTAATCTTTGGTCATATGCACCCTACAACGGAAGACATAGCCGTTGAAATCACTCAATTCTTCTTTCTGTTCATGAGCGCCATAGCCTTAAACGGAATATTAGAGTCTTATTTACAGGCACGCAGAGTGTTTGTTCCATCGCAAATTTCAAAACTGCTTGCAACTTTAATGGGTGCCGTGTTTGCTCTCTTATTTTCAAGTATGTGGGGAATACACAGCCTGGCTTATGGTTTTATCTTTGGTACCGTCTTAGGGGCCATCATACAATTTTCATTTTTATTAAAAAAAGGGTTTCATTGGCAGCCTACGTTACACGTGAACAAAGATTTCAGAAAAGCTTTTTTAGCTTTGATCATTCCGTCTTTTTTAAATTCAATTGTCGGGCAAGTGAATATGTTCATCGACAAAACCTTTGCATCCGGAACGATTGAGGGAGCCGTTACCTACTTAAATAACGCATCCCTACTCGTAAGTATTCCAAATGCGATCTATGCCACCACGATTGCGGCAATCATCTTCACATTATTATCAGAACAGGTGGACAACCCAACTAAGTTCCAGAACACATTTTTCATGGGACTGGAGATTTCCTTGTTAACGCTCCTTCCGATTGCAGCTGGATTATTTGTGGTAGGTGACTCTGCACTATCCTTTATATACGAACGGGGAGCCTTTACAAATGAAGATACAGAGAATACGTATCTTGCTCTATTATTTTATTTACCTTTAATCGTCACTCAAGGGTTACAATTTATTGTTTCTAAATCGATGTATGCCCGGGGAAAAACAGCCATCATCTTTAGAATAAGTGTGACAACAATCCTTGTAAATGTGGTAATGAACTACCTGCTCGTGGACAGAATGGGCTATGCCGGCTTGGCACTATCAAGTTCAATTGTAGCTGTCTATTATTTAGTCGTTTCTTCCATGGTTGTTTATAAGGACTTCGAAAAGAGTGAAGTAACGAAATTAACCAGGCTGATCGTTCGCTCCATCCCACCTACGCTGATCATGAGCGTTCCGCTTTATTTTATACAAAAGATGGGTTGGTTCGAGGATCTTTATTCTTTGTGGAAGCTGCTCATCTTAGTCCCATTAGGGGCTGCCATTTACGCTGTCAGCTTACGTCTATTTTATAGAGAAGGTTTCAATCGTCTCTTGCAGATGTTAAAGAGAAAAAAGTAATGACATTTGAATGAAAATGAGCCCCTCGTCTAATGAGAAGAGGGGCTCATTGTTATTTACTTCGCTGCATTTAATTCCCTTACATAGGCACCATGAATATACGCTTCTTTATGATCTTTCGAATCAGAGATGACCTTGTACCATAGCCCATCAGGCTTCTGTACCTCACCAATGATGGTAAGTGGGTAACCTACCTTAAAGATTTGGAACTGTATCTCAGATGCCGTGGATGGTTGTGATCGAACATTTAGTCCATCTCTCTCAATTTCAGGATCGATGGCCTCGCCGATACGGTACGTTTTGTTTAACATATCTTTACCGCCAAGTTCTTTGTCCATGATGTAAAAGCCGCCACCAACTTTTTGCCCCCAGTTAATATCAGAAGCATAGTTGATATTCATTCCAACCGACTTATTTCCAAACACCCCGCCCTTACCGTAAGGACCAAATGGGTCAACATATTTCTTGAGCATAACCTCTTTGGCGTAATAATTGATTGAATCTGCATACGTTTTAAAAGTTAACGCATTTTCATAAGGATTTGTATCAGTCGCATTGATTCCAAACAAGTTCTTCTTATCCCTTGCAATCTTTGACTCACCATTACCGGTTTCAAGCATAGCGTGAGATAGCATCAGAAGGGCATTAACTCCAAATTGCTCCTCCGCTGCCTTGAAATCCTTCCCTAGCCCAACTAGTACACCATTTGGTGCTTTTTTGAGAATATATCGATTTAACTCTTCAGCCGTATAAGCCGTTTTGGTTCTCACTGAAATCCTGTTGAAGTAAGGATAAGATTCCCCTGCCACTTTTCCGCTTTCATTGGTGTACGTATGGCCATTCCATGAATAATACTTTTGCCCGGTACTCATGAATGCAGGAGCCTTCCCTACTGTATATGGATATTGATAGGTTTTCGTAACAGGATAATAGATTCTATGAAGTAGATTTCCATTTTCCACATAGTAATAACTCTTCCCTGTTGTTAATGCAGACGGTATTAACGTTACATTTTCATGTTTCACGTAGCCAATCGTATCAGCGACCTGTACTTTGATTTTTTCTGAATCTGCACCAAGATATTTCATTTCAGATTGGAAAGCATTTGATACATATGTTAACTGCTTATTTAATGACTCATTGTAAATGATGGTGATACCCGAGGCAGGATAACTCCCAACTGCAATACCACTGGCCATTTTCACCACTTTGTCCCCTAGTAAAACGACTTGATTATTCGGATTGGTAATAGAATTCTCTGCTTTCTCGAATGTATCGTAGTTTCGATTGATAGGTAAAATTTCTCCATTACTGATTGACGCCACTTTGAAATATGTATTTGTATCTGGATCACTTGGCTCTTCCGGCTGTTCCGGCGGGTTTAAATCAAGCATTCTATAAATAAACGCTGCCGCCTGATCCCTTTTCGCATCATCCTTAGGTTTGAAAAACGTTTTTCCGTCCGTGACATATCCATTGATCACCTTGTAATACACATTCATTGAAACAGCCTGTTTAAAACCGTTGTTGATCTGGCCATTATCTTCAAAGGTCAGATCCATAGATAGATCTTCATAGCCTTTGTAGAGTAAGGCTCTGTATATCATCGCCGCCATTTGTTCACGGGTTACGTTTTCATCAGGCTTAAAGGTCCCATCCAAATATCCGGTCACAATTCCTACACCACTTGCACTATTAATCCCTTCTGCAAGTGAAGAAGAGGGTGCTACATCTTCAAATTTCTTTTCTGTTATTATCGGAAGCTTCATAGCTCTTGCAAGAAAGGTTGCAAACTCTCCCCGGGACACATTGGCATCTGGTTTAAAAATCCCCTCACCATATCCTTTTATAACACCTTTATCGACCATAGCCCGCATTTCCTTCTCCAATGTAATTCCGGTAATATCGTCTTTTGCAAATACTGGAACTGAGTAAGAAAAAGCTAGCATTAACAATACGACAATGACTCCAATCCTCTTCATCAATCTTTATCTCCCCCATTTCTTCCTTAATTCGACATTCCTCCCTCTTATTCTACCAAACTTATACTATAAAACTAAATACTTCTTTTATAAGAATTATATGCCAAAAGGCCTCCTATCGTTTGATAGGAGGCCTTTTGTGTAAACGATTATTTTACATTGTAAATTGCTGCAGCGAATTCAGCTCTCGTTGATTCATCAATCGCTCTGAATTTAGATGTTTGATAGAGTGTTGTTTTATCTAAGTGATACAAGGAATTAATGGATTCGCTCGCCCAATAAGAAACAGGTATGTCATTATATACATCATTGCTGGCCGTAGAAACTTGCGTCTTGCTGCTTAGATCAAATGCCCGATCCAGAATGACCGCCATCTGAGCACGAGTCATAGGTTCATATGGTCTAAATGTTCCGTCTGTGTAGCCCTTGATAATGCCAGCGTGTTCAATGGCAGAAATGTCACCGGCAAAAGCATTGCTACTTCCTACATCATTGAAAGAATTTGTCCCTGTCGAAGAATAGCTTAGTACTCTGTTAATGATGGCTGCAGCTTGTCCTCGAGTAACCTGCTCATCAGGATGATAAGACTGATCGTTATATCCTTTTATGACATCTTGCTGATTTAATAACTTAATCGCTTCGAACGCTGGATGGTTGTCCGGTAAATCTTTAAACAGGCTACCTTCAATCGGTTGCTGTAAAATTCGTTTACCTTTTACGAATTTTGGTCCCCAATATGAACTGCTAAGTGAGGATACTTTAATACCGCTGTTTTCCGCACTGATAAATGAATTATTTCCTATGTATATACCGGAATGAGAAATCCCTGGTTTATATGTATTTTCAAAAAGAACGATATCTCCTGGTAACAAATCAGCCTTTGAAACAGCATTTCCTACCTTATACTGTTCAG
This sequence comes from uncultured Bacillaceae bacterium, assembly GCA_963787015.1. Taxonomy (GTDB): domain Bacteria; phylum Bacillota; class Bacilli; order Bacillales; family Bacillaceae_B; genus Rossellomorea. The sequence goes on along the minus strand of CAWBBM010000011.1, from coordinate 17,387 downwards.
CCGAGGTTCTTGGTAGATCAATCCCAAACTTACCGTATACATAATATAAGAATCCCGAGCAATCAAAACCGCTTGGTGATGTTCCACCAAAAACGTAAGGGACTCCGGTATACTTCTTAGCAAAAGCGACAATTTCTTCACCTTGTGAAGCTGCTGATGCATTCCATTGTGGCGCGAGGGTCAGGGAAAGAACAAATACTATTAATATGCGACTAATTAACCTAAGCTGATTCAACATATACACCTCTAAATCTTTTTTGTGGGAATTTTGTAGGAATAATCTAGCTAATTTGTAGTTTAGCAGATTTTTCTGCCAATTTTCGTTACGGTTTGATTACAAAATTGTAACATTAGCATACTTTTTGTTGAAACGGGTAAACAATTGGAATGTGGATAAAAAATTTGTCATTGATTCAAAGCTATTTCTGAGGTGTTTATGATAAATAAAAAAAAGCCATGAAGGGGCTTAAAATGTACCCTCCATGGCTTTTTTATTTAAAATTTGGTTCTTCCGCTCTAGCAAGAAACACGGAAAATTCAGCTCTTGTAATATAACGATGGGGTTTAAATGTTCCATCAGCAAATCCTCTTGTAATACCAGATTCTACTAATGCCCCAATTTCTTTATATCCAGCTATATTCTCTGTTACGTCATAAAAACGGATTGAACTTTGACTTTCTAACTGATAGGCATTTGCCACAAGGATGGCCATTTCTGCTCTAGAAACAAATTGTGAAGGTCTAAATGTGAGATCTGAAAAACCTTTGATCAACTTGGTTTCATAGGCACCTTGAATGTAACCTGAAGCAAAGTAGGAAGGGGCTACGTCTTTAAAAACCGTTGCCCTCATCGTGGGATCTAATTCCTTTATACGTCCTACGAGCGCTAAAGCTTCTCCTCTTGTAATGTTTTGATAGGGATGGAGACCCCCATCTTTAAACCCATTTAAAACACCACTAACATTCAAGTAAATCATATGCTTCGAAAACCATTGATGGACATCTAAATCATAGAAGCTTGGTCCAGGGACATGCACCTGTCTTTTAATGATATAAGTAGAGTCGTCATTAAATGTATAATAAAAACTATATTCATAGTTTCCAATCGGTATATACTCCATCCATTTTTCATCATGGATCGTCGATATTTCTGAGCGTCCTGATCTCTTTACCTCTACTTTTTTCACATTTTCATCTTTTTCTATTGTAAAGGTGACTGTCCCATTGTCCACTGTTGGGATAACATCATTCCCCTCAGGAATATTCAATCCCAAGTCCTTCATTTGCACTAATCCATAACCGAATTGAGAGTCTTTTCCTTCCATTCCTAAATCTTTTGCATTTATTATCAGTAATTCCCTAATTTGCTGATTTGTATAGATATGGGAATTGTTCCTTGTATAAAGTCGATAATCCCTGTTACATATGGCACTGCCATAGACGTTCCGGTCATATAGGCATAACCGTCCTGGATACCATCGAAATATATCTGCATTTAATGGAACAGTACTATAAATATTATAACCAGGAGCCATTAATTCTAATTCTTTACCAGTGGCTGAGGTAGACACCCTCTGCTCTTTATCATTTATAGCCCCAACAGCTATGACACTGGGATATTTCGCCGGATATAAAACGCTGTCCTCTGTACCGCTGGAGGATCCATTGTTGCCTGCGGCTCCCACAATTAAGACACCACTTTCATAGGCACGATCAATCATTGTTTTAAGGGCCAAATCATTATCCTTTGTTGTAATACTCATATTTACAAGATCTAGATTATTCTTCATTGCCCACTCAATACCTGATAAAATGGTTGTCGTCGTCCCACCGCCTGTACTGTCCAATGCCTTAATGGCAAATAGTTCAGATTGGGGGCCACTCCTAAAAGCCAATGTCATTGTTTACCGCCCCAATCACACCTGCAACATGGGTACCGTGACCATTATCGTCCATGTATCCCATTGTACAATCGGCTTTTAGGACACATACCCCTCCACTAACCTTTAAGTCCGGATGTTTCGAATCTATCCCTGTATCAAGAACGCCTATCTTAATTCCTTTACCAGTGAGGCTTGATCGAATGCCTGAAGTTATATTCAAAGGTGAAAATGACTTTGGTAAGGTTTGTGTTTGAATTTCGTATGATCGGTTTTCTTGTACTTCCAGGATGTCTGGGGATGTTACTAGTGTTTCAGCTGTGCTTTTGTCAGTTTTAACGGCAACAGATGATATCGAATCATATGAATCTATTACTTCCACATGATGCGATTGTAGTAAATCCCAATTGATATCATGATTAAAAATAACGATATAGTCATCAGCATTCGTTTCAGCATGGCCTTTAAGAGGAATAATTAAAAGGAACAATAATAGCAGGAAATACAGTTTTCTCATTAGAATACGACCCCATTTCTAAACCTAGTAAAAAGGGAAGTGACCTTCAAGAGTCATTCTTGAAGGATCACCTCCCTTTCATCTCTCTCTATTTAGTGTAGCTTAGATGAAGGCTTTGCACCAACTGTATCGTATAATTTAAGCACATCTTTTTTCTCATAATGATAGTAGTAATCAAGTGTACCTAAGAAAATAGCTTTTGCAGCCAGATCTTGCCAGTAGGCTGAACTCAGTTTGTCGTTATCCGGTTTGTAATCGATAAAACCAAGCTCTGTTAATACGGCTGGCATGGTGTTCTCACGAATCACGTGGAAATTTCCATGTTTCACTCCACGATCAGTTGTTCCCCACGCTGTTAATAATCGTTCTTGTATATATGTGGCCAAAGCCTGACTTTGATCAATATTAGGGTTTGTACTTGCTATACCATAATAGTAGGTTTCCGATCCATGAGCACTTCCATTATAAGAATTGGCATGGATACTGATGAACAAGTCACCCCCAACTTGTTTGGCGTAAGAAACACGATCCGCAAGTTCAATTTTTTTATCCGTTGTTCTTGTCATTTTTACATTCAACGGCGTTTGCTTGAAATATTTCTCGGCCTTTAAAGCTGTTGCCAGAACAACATCTTTCTCATTAATCCCATAAGCACTCGCACCGTTATCCGGATTTCCATGACCTGCATCAAGAACGATTACTTCTTCAGATAAAGGATCCCGGGGTCGGTTCTGGTTCCGGGATGATAGGACCTGACAAATCATCACTTAAAAAATCCATATGTAGAAAGCCTTCTTGCCCCTTTAATGTGCGGACATAACCCCAATCGCCAATTTGATATGCAATTTCCACAGGAATCCCATAGCTTAGCTTCTCAATGACAGGATAGCTGACTGATGGACCGCTTCTAAAATTTAATATATTCGTATTTACATATTTTTTTTCAGGGAATATAAGGGATTGTCCTTCCAGTCTTAGCCCTGAGTTAATGGCACGGGCAAGGAATACAGAGAAGTCTGCTCTCTTTATAGAAAGACTGGCACCAAAGCTTCCATTCGACATCCCTTGTGCAATTCCACGTTGCATCAATTCACTGGAAGCGGATGAAACCGTTGTAGCATTATATTCAAATGCTCTACTAATCAGTAATGCCATTTCTCCTCTCGTAACCGGTACATTCGGTCTGAAAGTACCATCATTATATCCACTGATGATTTTTTCATCCACAGCAGATTGGATATACCCGGATGCAAAGTTACCACTGCCGACATCTTCAAATATCGTATTTGTTTTCGTTCCATTAAGATTCAATAGAACGACCAATCATGGCAGCTGCTTCTGCTCTCGTTACTTCTCGATCAGGATAGAAATACCCGTTCGAACCATTGACAATCTGACCGGTTGACAGAAAATAAATTTCGTCTTTCGCCCTATGAGTGTCTCCTATGTCTGTGAATCCGGCTGCTGAAGTAGGAGTAGCGAGTAACCCGAGGCTAAAAAGGACAATAAAAGACAAAAGTAACCTAAATTTCATTAATTTTTCCCCTTTTCCTTAATTTTCATGTTTATTCTATCATATGTATCGACACAATCTAACAGTCTTTTAGAAATTGCAGAAAAAAAGAACCTACCAATTTGTGGTATGGTATCACTAAAATGAAAATTGACTGAAAAAACAAATTTCTCAAACCAATTTACGTTTACTAAAGCATTCGAATTCCATATCAAACAAGTTAAAAGAACAATTTGAATTAAAAATCCTTCTATCAAGAGCGAAAAGGAATTATGTAATAGAACGATAAAGATTAGAAAAATATAGACAAATTATACTAAAAATGGAAAAATAAGAATACTATCTTTCAGGAGGTTCATCAGTGAAAAGTAAGCGCATTATTAAATCGTTACTCGTTCTGTTGTCTTTGTTTCTATTAAACTCTTCCATTTCTTCGGCCAAAAATGTTTTTTCCGACATATCTAATGAGTACTGGGCCTATAAAGAAATCCAATATCTAAGTGGGAAAAATGTCATCAAAGGGTATGATGACCAAACCTTCAAGCCCGGTTTACAAATCACCCGGAAGCAGGCTGCCATGATGCTTTCCCGTGCTCTTTCCCTTCATTCAGAAGTAAAAACAAAACACCCGATTAAAGATATCACGCCTAATACTACAGGATACGGAGCCATGATTGCTGTTGTGAAGAAAGGAATGTTCCATACATATGATGACAAGTTTCTGCCGGATGAACCGTTCACCAGGCAGGATATGGCCAAAGCATTAACAGTCGCTTTCCAATTAGAAGGCTCCGGTGCTTCTATTTACAGCGATGTTCCCTATGACCATCCATATTATCAATATATTGATAGCATCGCTGCAAATAATATTACAACGGGTTATACAGACGGAACATACAGACCTGAAAACCCTGTCACCAGGGCTCAATTCTCAGCATTTCTTGCCAGGATATTTATGTTTCCTCAAGCATATGAAGTGCGACAGGGGACAGAAGTACTTTATAAAGTGAAAGATGCCAATCAAGCCATTCAACTGGCATTGAATTTAGAAGGTGCGACCGTTCACCCTTCCAGTGATACCTTGAATACCTATGAAGAACTCCCTTCTTCAACTGCGAGTACCATCAAAAATGGTGTCCTTATTTATAATGGGAATGAGATTTCAAACTATACTACACTTAGTAAGGACTTTTTCAAACCCTATCTGTCTTACTATCGAGATGGGACTTATCAAGGGAAAATGTTTGACACATTCATCCTCCTGGGGAGATCTTATCCTTACGGGGAATTTACAGAATCACCTAAAAACCACGCGAATTATGGTGATTGGGAGTGGTATCTAAATCGCACCCTATCCAAAGATGGCGCTGTCGACCTATTGAATTCAGCAGTGAAAGAACTGCCCACGGTCGATGAGACCAATCTATTCTTAACCATTCCCTATCCTAAAAAATATGAAAATATCATTCAATTGGATGGGACTCTGGTAGATAACGATTTGGAAAGTCGTTTTTCATTGGTTAAGTGGTATATTGATGAAGCATTAACACGAATGAATACCGATGACTATCCAAACGTCCATTTGAAGGGATTCTATTGGCTAAACGAAACCATTACAAATAAAGAGGATGAAAAACTCTTGGAAATGGTGAGTGAATACGTAAAGAGTAAAGAGTTGAAATTCATCTACTCCCCTCACGCACTAACCACCAATTTCGACTACTGGAAATCATACGGTTTTGATGGTGCATATCTTCAAAGCAACGCCCATAAGATGAAGTATTCTGAAAAAGAAGTGAAAACCTTGATTCATAAGGCTTTTCTCCGTGCTCAAATCAGAAATAGCAGTTTGAATTTAGAAATCGAGAATCATTCAGATAATACGATTTACCAGGGATTGGATAATTTCAGACTCTACCTGGAAATTGCCAAGCTTTATAACCTTCCCGGCAAAAGCTTCATTATGTACCAGGGAACGGAAATGATTAATCGACTGGCGACCGTTCAAACCTCACATCATAGAGAGATGTATGATGAACTGTACGAATTTCTTAATAACCAATGATAAAAACCCCCTGAAGCCTCTGCTTCAGGGGGTTCTCTTGTATTCCTTAATATACGTGTACTTTATATGGGCTTACACTTGCATCTCCATTTACTTCTTCCACTTTGATATAGTATGTGCCCTTTTTCAAATCCAGTTGAAGGTATTCCAGATCTCCCCTGCCATAATGATCGGCTTTACCAACCTGTTTCCCTTTGGCATCATAAACAGTGATGACTCCATCTAAGTCAGATGGGAGAGTCAGACGGAACATTCTCTTTCCATCTTTCACCTGTTTAAATCGGTAATAATCTGTATCCCCCTGGCTGCCGGTCATGTTCATATATCCCGCTTCATATGATACACCGTTTGAATTTCGTAAAGGCAATGGCTTTGAAGGTACCTTATTCTTCAATACGGATCCTGAATCTTCATCTTTCTTTGTTGCTTCTGTAACAGAAAGCTTGTATGGAACCAAAGAAGAATCAAAGCGGAAATAGTTTTGTGCAAGAATAAAGTATCCTTTCCCTTTCTTGGCCCTGAATGCCCCCCGTTCCTCATCATCCGCAAAACCATAATCAATGAATGTCAGGTTCCCTTCTTCTTCTGTTTCAAGCTTTCCATTTCCATTTTTATCTTCTAAAACGACAAGAACTGGATCAATCGATTTCTTGACCTTATCTGGTAAGTCACTATATTTAGAATCAAGATCTCCCGGTGTAATGGTTACTCCAAATACACCTTCCTTGTCAGGTTTAAAATAGAATGTATCGATGTCTCCCGAACTTGAGAAGTTTCCTTCAATTGGTTTTGTCGAAATCTTCTTTGCTGTCGTGAATTCATCATTGTTCTCGAAACGATCACTGGTCCCCTTTATCTTGGACGAAAGAGTGAATTCATATGGCTTATAGTTCGCTCGATACATCGGATCGCTGATTCGCATGAAGTATGTGATTCCCTTCTTCAGTCCAACGTATGATTCTTCCTCCAAAATAGTAGGGGCAAAGAAGGAACCAACTCCATTACTATATACAATATCCAAATCCTTTATTTGTTCGTTGTAAACAAACAAATCAATCATCGGTGCAGCATACCCCTCATGACTCGGTGTCGATAGATGGAATAAACCATCTGATTTCGGAGTAAAGCTGAACCAGTCTTCATCCCCAAGATATTGAGAGTATCCCTTCTGGGTAACACCCTCTTCATAAGGTAAGGCTATTTCCTTGATCATATCGTAGAAGCTGTCTTGTTCCATCATCATGCCGTACGGATCCATCATTTTAAGTTTCGCTTCCTTTGAATACGTTTGAAACTTATCAATGAATCCCCCGTCTTCCATTCCTTCTTCTGGAACATAATCCATTCTCGGAAATTGATCTTCGTCACTCGGTAAATCCTTCAACTCAATTGACACTTTATATGGGTCCTGAGAGGAATACGAGCGATCATAATTAATTTCAAACCCTCCACCCATCATAAAGAAGAACTCGTCAAAAAATGGCTTATTTGTTACTTCCATCATATATTCTTGCCCTGGGATCACTTCAAATGAAGCCTCTTCTCCTTCACTTGTTCCACTCTCCCCTAAGGAATCAATCATTTCAATCATTTCTTCTCCTTCATATTTCTCTACCATAAATAGGGAAACACTAGGGTCAATGCCGCTGACTTCTGAAACATTTACCTTGATTACTTTAGATAATGCATTGGAATCTGCAGGGATAGAGAATTTATAATAATCTGAATCCCCGGGAACTCCTCTAAATTCCTTCTCTTCTGAAGAATCTTCACTATCTTCATTTTCATCAGACCCCATGGCTCCTTCACTTTCTCCATCTACCATATCCGGATATTCAGACTCGGCGGACAATTCGTCTGTAAAATAATTCTCCAGGTCTGTTTCAGCCGGCAGTGCACCTAAGACAACAGGATTGTCCATCGTATTAGAATCTTCTGGAAGATCATTGTACCTTGCGGCTGTTAATGTAAAAGCTGATTCCCCTTTTGCATTATAATGCCCGTTAGAATCTACCACTTTAATCAGTAAGGTGCCATCAGATTTCGCCTGATAGAATGAACCTTCATCATTTTTTTGTGTTGCATCATTAATATCAGTTGTTGCTTCCGGCTTGATTTCACCGTCTCCAAAATAGGTTAATTCCATTTTGTAATCATAAAGGTCTGGACCATTTAAATTCAATTGTAGATACTCATCTTTTTTCATATTAACTTTATAATAGTGAGCCTCGTTCGGTTTCTTAAAAGAACCTTTTACCACTTCTTTATCCCTTGCTTCTAGAAGGGTTGCTTTCTCTTTTCCTTCCTTCACTGTCATAGTGGGGTCGGCAGGAATGTTCTTGGGATTGAAGGATAATACTTTTACGGGGTCAATCATGCCATACCCATATTTCGTATCATATCCTTTATCACCTAAATCCCTGGATGTCTGAGTCAGGATGTAGTGTACCTGATAAGGTGAAAGGGTCGGATATTTAGATAATAATAATGATACAACTCCTGTCACCATTGGAGCAGACATGGACGTTCCACTTAACTTCGCAAATGATGACGTTTTATCGTAATCAAATACCGATGAGTAAATTTGTTCTCCTGGAGCTACTACATCCACTGACTTTCCATAAGAAGAAAAATCAGCTAATGTATCCTTATCATTGGTTGCCCCTACGCTAATAACATTTTCAAAAGATGCGGGATAATTAACCATATCTGCTCCGTCGTTCCCTGCAGAAGCAACGACTACGATTCCTGCATCCGTTGCCTGTTTAATAGCATCCTTTAATATAGGGGATGGGAAATATGTGCCCAGGCTCATATTGATGACTTTTACTTTCTGGCGGATTGCTTCGAGTACTCCTTCAGCAATTGTATAATCTGTCACAAACATGGAACGATTAAACACATCGATGGACACAATATCCGAATTTGGCGCCACGCCATATCCACCTATGCCATTGCCTTTTTCGCCTGCGATAATCCCTGACACGTGGGTGCCATGGACATCCGCCTGTCCTTTTTTAAGTGGATTCATTGCATTCTTATTCACGACCACTTTATTTTTTAATTCTGGGTGATTCACTTCTACCCCTGTATCAATCACTCCTACCCTCACTTTATTCTTCCCAGCTAAACGTTGGGCTTTATCTATTGAGAGCGTGTTCAAATGGTACATACTGGACGCTTTAAAATCACTCGTGTCCATTTTTTGTACAAGAGCACTTCTCGTTACACCCTGTACCCCCGGAAGTTTGGCATAGTTTTCTGCCACCTTCATCAGGTTGTCGGGATCACTGACTGTGATGACATCATAATGGAGTGAAGATATACGTTTCTTTAGTGTTCCACCTGCCTTTTTATGCTGACCGGCAGAGATTGGTGATGTGTAGCGGATAATTAGCTGATCTTTGGTGAATCCTTGCTTTTCATCCTTTGTGATATTGTTGATTTTGGCAGAATTATTCTCCAAACCCAACCGATCCTTTAATTCCTGTATGGCTACATCCGTCTTCTTAGAGCTGTCTGCATATGTAAAGCCAGGCAGTGCAAGACCCATCAAAATTGTAGTCGCTACCCCGCTAGCAAGTCCTTTTTTCCAAAAAGAGTTCATTCTTATTCCCCCTAGAGTTTTATATCACTCATAAATGATTCGTCACAAATTGGAAAATTCCTCTAATTATTGAAATATATTCTGAGTAATAATTTGATAAAACCACTGATGGTAAATGAATACGCAAAGGTACGAAAAGTGAGCTGGATTTCAAAGTTGAGCTGATTCAATCTGATCAAGTTCCTTTTTGGGGGAAAAGAATCGTTTTTACTCAAAGGGTTTAACTTATTACCCAATTAGGCATATAATATAACAGTGATTCATTTAACATGACGAACATAAAAATTAACTTTTTTAATAGGACTGATTTGAATGGTAAACAAGAATGAAATATATCGACGTTTGTCAGACGTCATAGCAGAGGAAAATATAAAGACAGATGAACTATTACGAAATCATCTTTATACGAAGCTAGGCGGAAAAGCAGATTTCTTCCTTACGCCGACAACGTATGAAGAAGTACAAAATGTCGTGAAGTTGGCAAACGAAATGGATTTCCCTTTCACCCTTCTAGGAAATGGATCGAATCTAATCGTAAAAGATGGAGGAATTCGTGGAGTTGTTCTTCATCTAAAGAACTTTAATGAAATTAAAACGAATGTCTCCCAAATCGTTGCCCAAAGCGGAGCTGCGATCATAGACGTATCAAGAAAAGCATTAGCTGAAAAGTTGTCTGGATTAGAGTTTGCATGTGGAATACCAGGGACGGTAGGCGGAGCATTATTTATGAATGCTGGCGCTTATGGCGGGGAAATCAGTGACGTGCTGGATTATGCTTATGTCGTGGACCGTCATGGAGAATTAGTGAAACGGACGGCAGCTGACCTTGAACTGGATTATCGGCATAGTAATATCGCTGAAAATGGAGACATTGTCCTGGAAGCCACCTTTAGCTTGAAACCAGGGAATTACAATGAAATCAAGGAGATTATGGATGACCTGACCTATAAGCGTGAATCTAAGCAACCGTTAGAATACCCTTCGTGTGGAAGTGTTTTCAAGCGTCCTCCTGGATACTTCGCCGGGAAACTTATTCAAGATAGTGAGCTTCAAGGTACCAATATCGGAGGAGCTGAAGTCTCAACTAAGCATGCTGGATTTATCGTAAATAAGGATAACGCATCAGCCACAGACTATATCGCTCTTATTGAACATGTTCAGAAAACGGTAAAAGAAAAATTCAATGTAGAACTAGAAAGAGAAGTAAAAATCATTGGTGAAGACGAAGAGTAACCCTAAAAGCTTGAGGAGATTTCCTCAAGCTTTTATTTCCCCATAAATTCTCCATTAGTTTGAATCTTGTTTAAGTACTCCTGTTTTTTTTCATTCAAAAATGAGTAATACTTCTTATCTTGCTTAATTTCAAAGAATAAAAGAGCTTTTTCAATATGAGTGAGAGCATTAATGAAATCCCCTTGCAGCTCAAAGTTGTATCCAATCTGATAATGTAATTCTGCTAACAAATGTAAATTTTCCATTTCAATGCACCAACGGATGGCTTCTTTACAATAGTTGATCGATTCTTCCAATCTTGATAGTCGGGTCAATACCCTTGCAATATTGTATAACAATCTAGTCTTAATTGACTTAATATGTACATCTCCTCCTAAGTCTAGGGATTGTTTAACAACATGATAAGATTCTAAAGCTTCTTCCAGATTATTTTCTTTAAATTGTATGGCACCTATCGTAAGTTGAATTTCCATCTCTCTCTCCGATAACGCTTTTTTCATATTTCGGGTCATCTGAAATGATGTTTGTAAAGTCTCTAATGCCGCTAGAACATCATTTTCAATCTCGAACTGGTAAATCCCTTTATGCCAAAGAAGGAGCTGTAAATTATATTCATGTGAAATGAACACTTGGTTTTTCTCTTCAACATGTACAATTTCAATCATTTCCTCAAATTGTCTCGCTCTTCTTAACTTCAATAGTTGTCTCTCTACCTCTTTAACATAGTCTAATCTCGGGAACGTAGCAATCTCGAAGAAATAATTGATATCTACACCTAGTTTTTGAGCTATTTGATAAAGAGCCGTTGCACTTGGATAGACATCACCTTTTTCAATTCTACTGATTAAAGCTTGTGTACAAATTTCCTCAGCTAATTCCCCTTGGGTTAACCCTACCGTTTTTCTTAATTCTTTTATTTTCTTACCTATTACAGAGTAGTCCATCCTTGCACCATACTTTCATTAAGCTTATAGAGAAGTACTATATATTACTGATTCATGATAGCTATTTAATGGCGTATAAAGAGTAAAACAAGGTGATAGATACTATCAACATTTTCATTTCAAATAATATTAATATATTTATATTATATTAGAAATCTTTAAGTAATCCCACCTTCAGCTTTATTAGGAAATGATAAAGCCCTGAGATCATAAATACATAAAATGCAGGATTATGTTTTAATGAATGTAACGACAAATTACAATACCTTTTGATAGCATTTCCCATATTTCATTGGGGATGCTCTTTTTTTGGTCATTTATACTATAACCATTTTCCAAATCTATATATACAGTTGTCTATAATTATCTTTATTTAGAAATTTATCAGAATTCAAGAGGTATATTAACAGTGGAAGGAACTTGCCAATGAATGATTATATCAAGAGTATGCGAAAAAAAATCGGTAGTGATACTCTCTTAACAGTAGGGTGCGGGGCATTGATTCATGATAGAGATGAGGCTGGGACAAAAGTGTTTTAGTCTAAGTAAAACCCGAACAATTCTGTTTCTTAGAAGATAGATTTGTTCGGGTTTATTATTTATTTCGGTACATTTGATTTTAGCTGTTTCCAGCGGTTGATTGGAGTGCAAGACGAAGACTCCTGCGGGAAAAGTAGCTTATGTGAGACCCCGCAGGCTTGCCGAGGAGGCTCACGGGCTACCCGCGGAAAGCGTAGTCTTGCACGGAAATCATTAGCGGCATTAAGAACCTACACTTCTATTGTTCGTCTTTATATCGTGGCATTTTAGTTTTGTCCCAGCCTCTGATGATGTATGGGGAATACCAGGGGGATTAATGGAAATCGGTGAATCCTTTGAAGAGACAGTTAAAAGGGAAGTGTATGAAGAGACGAAACTGGTGATAACAAAACTGGATTTATTCGGAATTTATTCAGGGAATAATGGGTTTGCCACTTACGCAAATGGTGATAAAGTGTTCAGCATTCAAATTATTTTTCATGTTACAAAATTTGAAGGATCAATCCAGAAAAATGCTGAAAGTAAAGAACTTCGTTTTCTGTCTAAAGAGAAGATACCCGATAAAATAAGTTTGCACCAAAAGTCATTTATTATGGATTGGTTTGATGAAGTAAAAATCCCTGTCATAAAATAAATCGTTAAATATTAATATATTTATATTATATTAGAATAAGTGTTAAAATAACCGCTTTTTCATTCTTATATGGACTTTACAAAGCGAGAAGCTCAATACATGTATTTTAAAACTATGTTTTAATAAATGTAACGACAAATTACAATACCTTTTGACGGCACTTCTCCCAGTGATAAGTGCTCTTTTTTTTGTTCTAAAATCGATTTAGGGACGAATCTTTAATGTCTGGAAACCATTGTGTTTCTCTGAACAAGTGAGATGAGGTCAGAAATGATAATCCCAAAGAATCTTCCACTTCCCCTCCTCCTGAACAGCATAGCATGTTTGATTAATGATCAATTTCCCAAATTGACTGTCGTACTTCATCAATACTTCTCCTTTTTTTACATTTTTAAAAGTCGGCCCATCTTTGCTGAATTTGAATTCCTTTTTATCTGTTATCCCTTCAATTTCGACATCAAAGGTGTCAACGCCCATATGTCCCATGAATACATGGTTTTTGGTCTGGATATAAGAAGACTTATTGAACTTTTTCTTCATTTCAGAATGAAAAAGTTCCCAGGAACTCCCGAAATCCCCTTCCTTCTCGTAGTCATAAAAATCTTCAATGACCTGTTCAGGATTATTCGAATGTTTCTCTCCTACTCTGATAAACAGAAAAACCATGATCATTAACACACCAAATCCCACTAATAATAACGGAAAGGAACTTTTCCTCCTCATATCTCCACCTCAAATGAACTCGTCTATTCTCAATTTTATGAGTCAAAATCGGATATATGAGAGATTTTTTGAGGGACGGACCTCTATCAGGATTCATATACCTCTAATGGCAACCCATCCGGATCCTCGAAAAAAGTGAACCGTTTATGAGTGTAGGGATCAATCCTAACCTTCTCTGTTTCAATCCCTTTTTGATTCAGTTCCCTTACGCAATCCGCTATATTCTCCACTTCAAACGCCAAATGCCGCAACCCTTGTGCTTCAGGATAGCTCGGACGGGACGGCGCTTCAGGGAACGAAAAGAGTTCGATGATATATTCACCATGTAAAGCGAGGTCAAGCTTGTACGAATCTCTTTCTTCCCTGTAAATCTCCTGCTTCACTTCAAACCCCAGCTTATTGACATAAAAGTCTTTTGATTTTGTGTAATTCGAACAGATGATGGCGATGTGATGGATTTTCTTAAAGTTCATGATGCCATTCGCCTCCTTCTTTCTATCAGGCTATAAACCCACTAGGCAATAAACCGGCACTTCGGAAAACTGCTGCAGCCTTTAAATGCTCCTTTCCCATTTTTGCGGGTACGCATCACCAATGGATTCCCGCATTTCGGACATACTCCTGCATTCACTTTCATCTTTTTTTCCAGCTGATCTGCCTTGACTTGCTTTACATGTGCTTTTGCAGCTCCCTTCTCACCAATGTTCTTTAGTTGCAGTCGGTGAGAAATTCCTTTTATCTGAAATGGAGTAAGGCTTTCTTCATCATGTCTTTCAATTAGTTTAACAATCTGATTGGAATAAATGACGAATGTTCGATGTGAGGTAATCTCCATTTTTTTAATAGTAGATTTGGGATCAAAGGCAATGATTGAATAATAAGGGGGCTGAATGTGGTCGCCAATGATTTGCTCAATCGCTTTCATATGTCCGTAGTTTTGGTGCAAAGGATTTTGAAACGCTTGCTTACGTTTATAAATGACCTGTGTCCATTTTTTACTGTTTTCACTTCCATATATCCATCCCTGATAATTCTTCGTTTCAATGACGAAAATACCTGCTTTAGATAAGACAACGTGATCAATTTGTGTGGTCTTTCCATCTTTTGCAGGGATAAGTAGATCATGTAAAACAACATAGTGTTTCGGATTGAGTTTACCCAATTGATATCGCACCTTGCCTTCACCGATCTTGCCTTTAATCATTGGTGATGAGGCGAAGATGGCAAGTAATACGATTAGGGATAGAAAAAAATAGCTCATTAAAACACTCCCTTCATGTGGAATTATTATACAATTTTAATACTACCACAAATACAAGACGTTCTATTACAGTATAAATTCCATAAAAAAGAAGCAGCCTTGAAAGACTGCTCCAACTTTTATTTAGTGAGTGCTGGTTGATTTCCGCTCCAGGTGCTCGCTTTCCGCGGGGCGTGAGTTGAGCCTCCTCGGGCTTTGCCCTGTGGGGTCTCAACTTTCTAAGCAATTCCCGCAGGAGTCGAGCACCTTCCGCTCCAATCAACTTTCTAAGCATGAGTTTCTGACTTCATTCTATTCTAAAACCATACACGTTAACAAAACAGCTGTTTTCAAAGTGTGCAGTGGTCGAGTTTTGGTTGAATAGTAAGAATACTATTTCTTTCATTTTTTATCATATTTAGCTCACACTCATTGAGAGCCTTATTATTTCATTGCATCCGTCAACACAGGTACGATTTGTTTCTTACGAGATACAACACCCTTTAACAGTGCCGTATTATTTTGCAGTGTCACGTTAAACGCTTTTTCAACTTCCGCCGTTTTGCTTCCAAGAGCGAGTGCCGTTGAGTCGTTGTCCAGGATATCCGTCACAACCAATAAGAAAAGATCCAATCCTTTTTCCTTGATCATCGTTTCCATGGCCGCTTCGACTTCTGCCTGGCGTCCGAATACATCATTCACATCGACAACGTTGATTTGAGCCACTTCCACTTTCGCGTTACCCATGGAGAATTCTTTTGCATCAAGGGTCACAAGTTCAGCGACTGATTTCGTGCTCATGTTCGCACCGGCTTTCAACATTTCCAGGCCATATACTTGGGCATCGACACCAGCGATTTCAGCGAGCTCGTTTGCTGCTTCAACGTCTTCATCTGTACATGTAGGAGATTTGAATAGTAGGGAGTCGGAGATAATCGCTGACAGCATCAGTCCAGCCATTTCCTTCGTTACCTCTACTCCTTTTTCCTTGTAGATCTTGTTTAAGATCGTTGCCGTACATCCAACCGGCTCAGCGCGGTAGTATAAAGGATCTGACGTTTCAAAGTTGGCGATACGGTGGTGATCGATGACTTCCAGAACGCGGACTTCCTCAATGTCTTCTGCACTTTGCTGACGTTCGTTGTGGTCAACGAGGATGACTGTATCGGTCTCAGCTGCAACCTTCTCTACTAAACGTGGTGCAACAACGTTAAAGTAATCAAGGGCGTATTGTGTTTCACCGTTCACCTCACCTAAGCGTATAGGCTCCACGTCCATCCCGATTTTTGTTTTCAAATCAGCATAAACCAGTGCAGACGTGATCGTGTCTGTGTCCGGATTTTTGTGTCCGAAAATTAGTGTTTTACTCATGTATCATTCTCCTAACTCTATGTAATGGGTATGATTGATTTCTCACTTTACATTTTCTTATATTACCATATTTAAAAGCAAAACCGTATGATTGGGGAAGATTTTTTCCAGTGATTGTGAAGGTAACATTCCCAGATTCTGTGTTATACTAAGTGCACAAGGAGGTGAAAAGACAATGGATCAGGTATTACAAGCAATCAAGGAGCTCCAAGGACAAATGACGCGCTTTGAGAACAACATGGATGAACGTATGACGAGATTAGAAAACCGCATGGACAAGCTCGAATCCAGAATGAACGTCCTCGAAGAAAATCAACAGGATACACAAGACAATATCGCCATTCTGGTGAAGGAAAATTGGGATCATAAAAAGGAACTTCATAAAGTAAAGAGACGGGTGGGGATGGAGCAATAGCCTTTCTCCTTTATTCACATCCCTCCTGAAAACCCATTAAAATAACTTCATTTGCTCATCCCTGTTCTTTCCTTCATCCTTCAATTTATACCCAAGTGATTGATAGCCCGCTAATCTTTTTGCATACATCTTCTTAAGCACAGGAATCTGATGGTCAACATAATCATAGACCTTCACATCTGATTTAGAAGGATGAGAACGATGAAGTCTTCCCACATATTGTTGCAGAGTCCCTTTCCATGAGATTGGCATAGTTAAGAATAACGTATCAAGCCGGGGATCATCGAAACCTTCCCCAATATACTTTCCTGTTGCAATGATGACTCTTTCTTCCGAATCGGGAATTTCTTTCAACTGTTGCAACCGAGCCTGCTCCTCTTTTTTCTGTAATCCTCCTTTTAACACGATAAGATTTTTGACAAACCCCTTCAGTTTTTCCACAAGAATGTCGATGTGCTTCTGTCTCTCGGTTAAGATAATAGGACTCCTACCCTCGTCCAGTGCTTGCAACACATCATTGAAAATAAGGAGATTTCGTGCTTCATCCGTTTGTAGTCCATTCATCACTTCTTGAATGGTTTCAATCTCAGCATTCTCTCTCCACTGGGTGTCAGTCTTGGAAATAGAAAATGGTTGAATGAATGCACTTTTGACTGATCTTTTGCGCTAACTTTATAACGGATCGGTCCACACTGCATCGTCATG
>CAWBBM010000010.1:0-10881 GCA_963787015.1 uncultured Bacillaceae bacterium | reverse complement strand
TTGATAGTTCTATCCTATCTTATCGAACCTTTAAAAGTAAACAATGTTTTCTGTCTGCCTAGATCTTTACACAACATTTACATTTTTCAAATAAATCATACTTTTAAACCATTTTCATTTCATATAGCTATGCTAGCATGTAAGTGTTTGACAATAAATACATATATAGGGGAGATTGTGTTGAAAAAATTATCGAATAAGAGAAAAATGATAGCTGGTACTACTTTAGCCTTAGGTCTTCTCATTCCACAAGCGACACCTTCTATTACATACGCTGATGTAATGGACAAAGATATGGTAAAGCTTCGCATTTTGGAAACAACCGATATTCATGTAAATCTCGCAAACTATGATTATTACCAGGATAGCGAGACAAATAAATATGGTCTGGTTAAGACGGCTTCCCTCATTAAGCAAGCTCGATCAGAGTCTAAGAATAGCCTTCTTTTTGATAATGGTGATTTACTTCAAGGAAATCCGTTAGGGGATTATGTGGCAAAAGTTGATCCTCTACAACCCGGGGAAACCCACCCTGCCTACAAAGCCATGAATTTACTTGATTATGACGCAGGAAACATAGGAAATCACGAGTTTAACTATGGGCTTGATTTTCTTGGGACTTCTTTATCCGGATCCAATTTTCCTTATGTAAATGCCAATGTGTTTGTTGATGATGGAAACAATGATTCTTCTGATGATCTGAACTACTTTGAACCTTATAAAATCCTTGATCGTGAAGTGATTGATGAAGACGGGGAAACACACTCTATCAAAGTAGGAATAATAGGATTCGTTCCTCCACAAATCATGCAGTGGGACAAGGCTAATCTTGAAGGAAAAGTCATTGCAAAAGATATCGTCGATACAGCCAATCGATTTGTTCCCCAAATGAAGAAAGAAGGAGCGGATATCATTGTAGCTATCCCTCACTCTGGAATCGGCACGGTTACCAATGATGGGATGGAAGAAAACGCAACGTATGATTTATCTAAAGTAGAAGGAATTGACGCCATTCTTTTCGGTCATTCCCACGGTACTTTTCCTTCTTCTTCTTACGATGGGATAGAAGGAGTGGATACAACGAAAGGAACGATCAACGGAGTGCCATCCGTCATGCCCGGATATTGGGGAAGTCATTTAGGTCTTGTTGATCTTGAATTAGAACATCAGGATGGAAAATGGACGGTTTTAAACGGACAATCCTCTACCCGTGGCATTGCGGATAAGGATGGAAATCCGCTAGTTGAACGTGACGAAGAAGTCTTTCAAGCCATCGAAGAAGAACATAACGACACAATTGACTGGGTAAGAAGCGCCGTTGGTGAAACCACTTCTCCGATCAACAGTTATTTCGCTCAGGTGAAAGATGACCCTTCCGTTCAAGTGGTGACCAATGCCCAAAAATGGTACGTGGAAAAGTATATACAAGGGACGGAATATGAAGGGCTCCCTGTATTATCTGCTGGCGCACCGTTTAAAGCTGGCACCCGTGGAGACGCCTCTTACTACACAGATATCCCTGCAGGTGAAATTGCCATTAAAAACGTCGCCGACCTGTATTTATATCCCAATACGTTACAAGCGGTTTTAATTGATGGGGCCAAGGTAAAAGAATGGTTAGAAATGTCTGCCGGGCAATTTAATCAGATCAATACACATACATCTGAAGAGCAATCACTGGTGAATGGAGAATTCCGTTCGTATAATTATGACGTCATAGATGGCGTCACATATGAAATCGACGTAACCAAACCATCAAGATACGATACCGATGGTAAACTTGTAAATCAAGACTCTCATCGTATTGAAAATCTTAAATATAACGGTAAGCCAATTGATCCCGACCAAAAATTCATTGTAGCAACGAATAATTACCGGGCCAGCGGAGGAGGACACTTCCCAGGAATTGATGGTTCCAACATCATTATTCAAGCTCCTGACGAAAACCGGAACGTCATCATTAATTACATTATGGAAAAAGGCAGCATCAATCCTGAAGCAGACGGAAACTGGAATTTCTCCCCTATCCATAGAAACGTAAATGTTGTATTTGAAACATCCCCTAAAGCTCAGGAATACATTAATGACTCAAGAAACTATAAATACATCGGAACAGAAGATACCGGATTTGCAAAATACTCAATTAAATTCAAGCAAAGCCATGCCACAAACCAAGGTCATGAAAAGAAAGACATTCGTCATTTCATTACAAATTTCATCACCTATATAGCTCAATCATTGGGGTTTTTTAAATAATAGATACTCCCAAGAACCTCCAATTCGGGGGTTCTTTTTCTTATTTATAGAGAAATATTTGTCCGCTACATCCTCCATTTGACTGATATTACCCTCTCCTAACTGAAACCATTTAACTTTCATGGGTTTTCGTCATATAATGAAGGGGTAAGATTGATTAATAAATAGCCGAAAATTACTTTATAGGACTGATATAGCATGTACAATAAGGAAAAAGTATTTGAAGAATTATCAAAGGTCATGCATTCGGACAATATCAAACGTGACGAATTGCTAAGAGAGCATCTGTATACGAAGCTTGGTGGAAGAGCCGATTTCTTCTTGACTCCAACCACTTATGAAGAAGTTCAGAACATCGTGAAGCTTTCGAATAAAGTCGATGTTCCGTTCACGTTATTAGGAAACGGATCAAACTTGATTGTAAAAGATGGTGGGATCCGCGGGATTGTCCTTCATTTAAAGAACTTCAAAGACATTAAAACAACTGATCAGCTGATTGTCGCCCAGAGTGGTGCAGCGATCATTGATGTATCCAGACGTGCACTGGCTGAGAAATTATCTGGACTTGAGTTTGCTTGTGGAATTCCTGGTACTGTCGGGGGTGCCTTATTCATGAACGCAGGTGCGTACGGTGGGGAAATCAAGGATGTCCTCGATTATTGCCATGTTGTCGATCGGGAAGGAAATCTTGTGAAACGTACAGCTGCAGAATTAGAGCTTGATTATCGTCACAGCAATATATCTGAAAAAGGGGATATTGTATTAGAAGCGACATTCAGCATGCAGCCGGGTGCCTACGATGAGATCAAGGCCGTCATGGATGATTTGACGGACAAACGGGAATCCAAGCAGCCACTTGAATATCCATCTTGTGGGAGTGTCTTCAAACGACCGCCGGGATACTTTGCCGGTAAATTGATCCAGGATAGTGAACTTCAAGGAACGAACTTCGGCGGTGCAGAAGTATCGACTAAGCACGCCGGTTTCATCGTGAATAAAGAAAATGCCACAGCATCGGATTATATTTCACTCATTGAACATGTTCAAAAAACAGTGAAAGAAAAATTTGATGTAGAGCTTGAACGGGAAGTTCGTATCATCGGTGAAGATTTGGAATAAAAAAGGCAGGAATCATTTGATTCCTGCCTTTTTTATCGGCTTTATCGCATCTACAATCAAGGAAACAAAACCGAGCTGACCTCCTCGATTCCGATGATCAAACCGCTTCGAGCGATAGATATACCCCTCTTTCTCGTCCCATGACTCGAAGTGGAACTTGCCTTTTTCATCACAATATTCGAGAAGCCTCACCTGGAATCCAGCATTTTCAAACATGTGTGATAAGGACTTATATGTATGAACGATTTTATGACTCGCAGCAGGGTGATCTAATGGTCCAGGACCGCCGATTTGGACTCCCCTCTGATATTCAGCATCTGGAAAATTCCCATCCGGGACAGCACATCGAATGTACCCACCCGGTTTTAAATAGTCAAAACAGATTTGTGCCGCTCTCTTTCCCTCTTCAAGCGTTAAATGCTCCCATACATGCTCTGCAAGAATCGCTTCTAAAGAGTTTTTAGTAAATCGACACTCCCAATCGTTTATCTGTAGCAAATCAAGCTCTGTCTCCTGCGTCTGGACCCATCCGGGATTATTATCATATTCACCTGCGCCGATGACGATTCTTTTTTCTTCCAAGCCCATTTTGATCACATCTCCATATATGTATTAACTATATACATTCTCCATTTTTGAAACGGTTCCTCTGTCCCAACAAAAAAAACAGCCTAAATAGTTTTAGACTGAGCAGGCGATCCAATATTCAATCGTTTTTCACCGATACAAATAACTATCTTTTTTTAACAACAGGAGCAGGCTTTGTACTGCGAAATTCTCTCATTCTTGTCACTTGGGATTGGGATATTTTTGCATCGAGTTCGTAGGCTTCACGAGCCTTTAGATAGAGTAGCGGCATAACTATTGCCCTCCTTTATAAAAAGATTAGTTTCTTTTTACCCGAAAAATTCAATATAAAACCAAATCCAATGAAAATTTCAAATATATTTTTCGATGATGTTGGCAGCTTCTTCATTCAAAAATTATAATTCCATAAAATCCTCCATTCCCCCTCTTCTATTGCCACATAACACGTTTGCGTGATCATTAATTCACCAAATTGACTATCGAAATACAGGTCCACCTTAGCTTTTCTGACATTTTTGAACTGAAGTCCTTCACTGTTAAACGTAAACTTTTTCTCCTTTTCAATCTTGCCTACCTCTACATCAAACTCATCTACCCCCATATGTCCCATGAACACATGATTTTTCGTTTGAATATAAGTGGACTTGGGAAACTTATTTTGCATTTCTGAATGAAATAGCTCCCATGCATTCCCGAAATCACCGTCTTTTTCAAAATCATAAAATTCCTTGATTACTTCTTCAGGTGTATCAGGCTTCCCGCTTTTACCAATAAACATAAATAAGGCCACTCCGATCACTATTGCAGCAATTGCTCCAATAAATAGCGGAGCAGGGCTCTTTCTTCTCATACGACCAACACCCCTCACCTATAATCATTCTTATGAAGGACATGTTGAATGTATGAGAAAACTGGTTATGCTTTTTATCAGAAACAAATAATATCAGGAAAATATCCTCTGGGAGAGTTGTTCTTTTTTATTCATTAGAAATGTCATATGCTCATTATTTCCAATCAATTCAAACAGGAATATAGATTTCTCTATATAAATCATGGCTTCTTCCAGGTTCTCTTCCAGCTCTAAGTTATAGCCCATATGATAGTGGAGTTGCGCTAAACCGTATAAATGCTCCTCCTCAATACACCACCTTATCCCTTCCTTGCAGGAATCAATCGAATCTTTGTATCTGCCTAACCTGGTTAACGTCCTCGCTACATTATAAAGCAATCGGGTTTTGATGGATTTATCGTTCAGTTGTCCAGTAAGCTGTATGGCATTTTTCACTTGATCATAATAATTGAGGGCTGCAGAATAGTCTTCTATCCCAACATAAAACCCACCCATTGTTAATAGAATCTCCATCTCCCTTTCCGAAAGTGCTTTTTTACTATCTGCTGTAAGGAAGAGGGCTTTGTTTAACAAAGGGAAAGCTTCTTCCCATTTATTTTCAACCTCAAATATGTATATTCCTTTGTGCCAATACAGGAGTTGAAGATTTTCCTTTTCTTTAAATAGGGGATTATTTTCTTCTGCTCTCACCATTTCGATCATTTCTTTATACCTGTGTTTTTTTCTCAATTTACGTAACTGGCGTTCAACTTCCTTCAAATAGTCCAATCGAGGGGTGGTCCCTATTTCAAAAAAATAGTTCACGTCCACTCCGAGCTTCTTGGAAATTTGATAAAGTGAAGTTGCATTGGGATCGACGTCTCCTTTTTCAATTCGACTAATGAGTGCCTGTGTGCATATTCCATCTGCTAACTCTCCTTGAGTCAATCCAACGGTCTTTCGCAACTCTTTGATCTTTTTACCAATGATTGAGTAATCCATTCAACTACCCCCAATACTCTTAGGACATTTCATCCATCTTTTCTTTAAGGTTCTCTATCTTTTCTTCTATAAAAGTAGTTAATTTTGTGTTGAATTGAATCTCAAAAAGCATAGCCGCCTTGGTTAGAAAGGGTAAGGCTTCTTGATAATTCTCTTCTAGCTCCAAGTTATACCCAATATGATAATTCAATTGAGCAAAGCCATATAAGGTTTCCTCTTCAATGATCCACCGAATGCCTTCTTCACAGTACTGGATGGATTCTCTATACTTCCCAAGCCTCGTCAGTACCCTAGCTGTATTATATAAAAGCCTGGTTTTGATAGATTTATCGCTTAGCTGGTCACTGTATGCCAAAGAGTCGTTTACGCTTTGGTAAATCTCTAATGCCCGTTCATAATGACCACGACTGAATTCCAGAATCCCCGTACTGATCAAAATATTCATTTCTCGCTCTGACATCGCCTTTTTCTTATTATATGTCAGGGAAAGGGCTTTCTCTAAAATGAGTAGGGCTTCTTCTTTGTCTTGCTCGACTTCATTCACGTATATTCCTTTATGCCAATAGAGCAGCTGAAGATTTGAATCATCCTTTATGAATAATGGATTCTTCTCTTCGGTTTTGACAATCTCAATAATTTCATCGTATTTTAATTTTACTCTCAGCTTCTTTAGTTGTCGTTCGACCTCTTTCACATAATCCAGGCGGGGAGTCATCCCAATCTCGAAAAAATAGTTTACATCAACACCAAGCTTCTTCGAAATTTGATAAAGTGCTGTAGCGCTCGGGTAAATGTCCCCCTTCTCAATTCTACTGATCAAGGCTTGAGTACAAGTTCCATTCGCCAATTCACCCTGAGTCAATCCAACGATCTTTCTCAATTCTTTGATCTTTTTTCCAATGACTGAATAGTCCACAAGCCCACCACCTTGAAATATTAATATTTTAATATTTTATCAGAAAACCAGTATTTTTTTTAGGAATATCCTTCTATATTCTCTCTTAAGGCTATAAACCGGCAATACATACATTTTAAATCTATGTTTTAATAGATTTAACGACAAATTACAATACCTTTTGATGGCACTTCTCCTTGTGGGAAGTGCTCTTTTTTTCTCTTTCGATAAGTTGAGATTTTATAATGGAAAAGACGAATTCCTCCAGATAATCCTCTTTTGATTGACTGCCGTAATCACGGTCCTTCTCCTTGAGGGAAGTGCCATTTTTTATGAAAGCGACAGCTAACCTATATTAATATATTTATATTTAGATGGGAATTGACGAGATATCTACAATAATGACCTATGTACGCACTCTTATTCCTCCCAGAGCGACATTACACAACATCCTGAATTATGTTTTAATAAAGCTAACGACAAATTACAATACCTTTGGACGGCACTTCTCTTAATGGGAAGTGCTCTTTTTTTTGAGGGACGGACCTCTATCAGGATTCATAAATCTCTAAAGGCAATCCATCCGGATCCTCGAAAAAAGTGAACAGTTTATGAGTGTAGGGATCAATCCTAACCTTCTCTGTTTCAATCCCTTTTTGATTCAGTTCCCTTACGCAATCCGCTATATTCTCCACTTCAAACGCCAAATGCCGCAACCCTTGTGCTTCAGGATAGCTCGGACGGGACGGCGCTTCAGGGAACGAAAAGAGTTCAATGATATATTCACCATGTAAAGCGAGGTCAAGCTTGTACGAATCTCTTTCTTCCCTGTAAATCTCCTGCTTCACTTCAAACCCCAGCTTATTGACGTAAAAGTCTTTTGATTTTGTGTAATTCGAACAGATGATGGCGATGTGATGGATTTTCTTAAAGTTCATGATGCCATTCTCCTCCTTCTTTCTATCAGGCTATAAACCCACTAGGCAATAAACCGACACTTCGGAAAACTGCTGCAGCCTTTAAATGCTCCTTTCCCATTTTTGCGGGTACGCATCACCAATGGATTCCCGCATTTCGGACATACTCCTGCATTCACTTTCATCTTTTTTTCCAGCTGATCTGCCTTGACTTGCTTTATATGTGCTTTTGCAGCTCCCTTCTCACCAATGTTCTTTAGTTGCAGTCGGTGAGAAATTCCTTTTATCTGAAATGGAGTAAGGCTTTCTTCATCATGTTTTTCAATTAGTTTAACAAGCTGATTGGAATAAATGACGAATGTTCGATGTGAGGTAATCTCCATTTTTTTAATAGTAGATTTGGGATCAAAGGCAATGATTGAATAATAAGGGGGCTGAATATGGTCGCCAATGATTTGCTCAATCGCTTTCATATGTCCGTAGTTTTGGTGCAAAGGATTTTGAAACGCTTGCTTACGTTTATAAATGACCTGTGTCCATTTTTTACTGTTTTCACTTCCATATATCCATCCCTGATAATTCTTCGTTTCAATGACGAAAATACCTGCTTTAGATAAGACAACGTGATCAATTTGTGTGGTCTTTCCATCTTTTGCAGGGATAAGTAGATCATGTAAAACAACATAGTGTTCCGGATTGAGTTTACCCTAATTGATATCGCACCTTGCCTTCACCGATCTTGCCTTTAATCATTGGTGATGAGGCGAAGATGGCAAGTAATACGATTAGGGATAGAAAAAAATAGCTCATTAAAACACTCCCTTCATGTGGAATTATTATACAATTTTAATACTACCACAAATACAAGACGTTCTATTACAGTATAAATTCCATAAAAAAGAAGCAGCCTTGAAAGACTGCTCCAACTTTTATTTAGTGAGTGCTGGTTGATTTCCGCTCCAGGTGCTCGCTTTCCGCGGGGCGTGAGTTGAGCCTCCTCGGGCTTTGCCCTGTGGGGTCTCAACTTTCCCGCAATTCCCGCAGGAGTCGAGCACCTTCCGCTCCAATCAACTTTCTAAGCATGAGTTTCTGACTTCATTCTATTCTAAAACCATACACGTTAACAAAACAGCTGTTTTCAAAGTGTGCAGTGGTCGAGTTTTGGTTGAATAGTAAGAATACTATTTCTTTCATTTTTTATCATATTTAGCTCACACTCATTGAGAGCCTTATTATTTCATTGCATCCGTCAACACAGGTACGATTTGTTTCTTACGAGATACAACACCCTTTAACAGTGCCGTATTATTCTGCAGTGTCACGTTAAACGCTTTTTCAACTTCTGACGTTTTGCTTCCAAGAGCGAGTGCCGTTGAGTCGTTGTCCAGGATATCCGTCACAACCAATAAGAAAAGATCCAATCCTTTTTCCTTGATCATCGTTTCCATGGCTGCTTCCACTTCTGCCTGGCGTCCGAATACATCATTCGTGTCTACGACGTTGATTTGAGCGACTTCAACCTTGGCATTCCCCATGGAGAATTCTTTCGCATCAAGGGTTACAAGCTCTGCCACGGATTTTGTGCTCATGTTTGCACCGGCTTTCAACATTTCCAGGCCATATACTTTGGCGTCGACACCAGCTATTTCAGCGAGCTCGTTTGCTGCTTCAACGTCTTCATCTGTACATGTAGGAGATTTGAATAGTAGGGAGTCGGAGATAATCGCTGACAGCATCAGTCCAGCCATTTCCTTCGTTACCTCTACTCCTTTTTCCTTGTAGATCTTGTTTAAGATCGTTGCCGTACATCCAACCGGCTCTGCGCGGTAGTATAAAGGATCTGACGTTTCAAAGTTGGCGATACGGTGGTGATCGATGACTTCAAGAACGCGGACTTCCTCAATGTCTTCTGCACTTTGCTGACGTTCGTTGTGGTCAACGAGGATGACTGTATCGGTCTCAGCTGCAACCTTCTCTACTAAACGTGGTGCAACAACGTTAAAGTAATCAAGGGCGTATTGTGTTTCACCGTTCACCTCACCTAAGCGTATAGGCTCCACGTCCATCCCGATTTTTGTTTTCAAATCAGCATAAACCAGTGCAGACGTGATCGTGTCTGTGTCCGGATTTTTGTGTCCGAAAATTAGTGTTTTACTCATGTATCATTCTCCTAACTCTATGTAATGGGTATGATTGATTTCTCACTTTACATTTTCTTATATTACCATATTTAAAGGCAAAACCGTATGATTGGGGAAGTTTTTTTCCAGTGATTGTGAAGGTAACATTCCCAGATTCTGTGTTATACTAAGTGCACAAGGAGGTGAAAAGACAATGGATCAGGTATTACAAGCAATCAAGGAGCTCCAAGGACAAATGACGCGCTTTGAGAACAACATGGATGAACGTATGACGAGATTAGAAAACCGCATGGACAAGCTCGAATCCAGAATGAACGTCCTCGAAGAAAATCAACAGGATACACAAGACAATATCGCCATTCTGGTGAAGGAAAATTGGGATCATAAAAAGGAACTTCATAAAGTAAAGAGACGGGTGGGGATGGAGCAATAGCCTTTCTCCTTTATTCACATCCCTCCTGAAAACCCATTAAAATAACTTCATTTGCTCATCCCTGTTCTTCCCTTCATCCTTCAATTTATACCCAAGTGATTGATAGCCCGCTAATCTTTTTGCATACATCTTCTTAAGCACAGGAATCTGATGGTCAACATAATCATAGACCTTCACATCTGATTTAGAAGGATGAGAACGATGAAGTCTTCCCACATATTGTTGCAGAGTCCCTTTCCATGAGATTGGCATAGTTAAGAATAACGTATCAAGCCGGGGATCATCGAAACCTTCCCCAATATACTTTCCTGTTGCAATGATGACTCTTTCTTCCGAATCGGGAATTTCTTTCAACTGTTGCAACCGAGCCTGCTCCTCTTTTTTCTGTAATCCTCCTTTTAACACGATAAGATTTTTGGCAAACCCCTTCAGTTTTTCCACAAGAATGTCGATGTGCTTCTGTCTCTCGGTTAAGATAATAGGACTCCTACCCTCGTCCAGTGCTTGCAACACATCATTGAAAATAAGGAGATTTCGCGCTTCATCCGTTTGTAGTCCATTCATCACTTCTTGAATGGTTTCAATCTCAGCATTCTCTCTCCACTGGGTGTCAGTCTTGGAAATAGAAAATGGTTGAATGAATGCACTTTTGACTGATCTTTTGCGCTAACTTTATAACGGATCGGTCCACACTGCATCGT
>CAWBBM010000009.1:0-35686 GCA_963787015.1 uncultured Bacillaceae bacterium | reverse complement strand
TACAGATCCTTCTGTAGTAAATTGGACAACTTTCTTACCAATTGTGTTACCAGCTATATCCTTAACGCCTTCAACAGTCACAGTGTAAACACTGCTGTTATCAAGGTCTTCATCAGGAGTGAAAGCATACACTTTATTTGCACCTGGGAAACTTGTTAGAGAAGTAGAAGTAGGCTGCTGAACTTCCTTGAAAGATCCCGCTACTACATTACCGTCTGCATCAGTAACTTTAATGGAAGAATCAGCAACTTCGAAGATTTCTTCTTCATCAAATGTCACATAGATATTGCTATCTACAGCAGTTCCTGAAACAAAAGCACCACTAGAGTTGACAAATCCAGTTGCAACTTCTACTTTGGCTGTTGTATCATCACCAGCTGTTCCAATAAACTCAAGTACTTTTTCTTGTGTGTTTTTATTTGTTGCTGTATCTTGAACAGCCCCTGCTTCTACTACGATTCGGTATTTAGCATCTGCCATTGATACTGAATTTAAATCTACTTCTAAACCAACGTTATAGCCAGCAGAATTTTGGATAGCAGTTGTGTTAACTGTTGCTCCAGATTCAGCAACCCATGTTGAACCGTTAAACTTTTGAAGTTTAACTTTAGAAGTATCGATATTTGAAGAACCACTTAGGATAACTTCATCGAACTTGAATGTAAAGCTGTCAGAGCTAGTTACATTTGTTGGTGCAGTCACTTCATTAGCAGCTGTTAAAACTGTACCGCTGTATACTGCAGAGAACTTAGGAGCTGTAACATCTGCACCTTCAGTTGTGAACGCAGTAGAGAAAGAATTCTTAAGTGTATTTCCAGAACCATCTACTGCAACTGATACACTGTTACCGCTTGTAGTAACAAGAGCTGATTGAGCAAGATCTTTACCAACAACAACTAGCTTATAAGCTTTGTTTTGAGATAATGAACCAGCTGCAACTTTTACAGAGTATGTTGCTTCTTTACCTGGAACAGCCGTGATTTGTAGTTTGTTTGCTGCAATACGACCATTAGTGATTGACGTTTGATTAGTGAAATCAACACCTGTTTCAGCAAGGACTACATTACTAGTTGACAGGTTGATTGCTTCACTTAACTTCACAGTAAATTCTTGAGTTTCAGCTAACTTCAAACCAGAAAGGCCATTTTTAGATGTTACTGACTGAACTGTTGGTGCAGTTACATCAAGAGTTGTGAAAGTTAGAGATTCTGAAGTAACAACTTTGCCCTTGTTCGCTGCGTCAAGATAAATACCTGCAGTAGATTTCAATCCGCCTTTGAATTGAATTTCAAAGTCAGTAGATTCTTTTAGATTTGAAGTTGGAACTACAGTCAAGATCTTTGCATCTGCATTATAAGAGATTGTAGCAGGAACAACTTCCTTTGTGTCCTTGTTCACAAGCTGAACATTTCCATCAATTGAGCTAAGGATTTGCATCTTTCTCAGCAATACCAACATTCAATTGTAGACCAGCATAATACTTATTTCCAGCTTCTGTCATACCAGCAGTAAGATTTGGCCATACATCATATGTTAATGCATCAATGCCATCCAAAGTAGTTACAGTTGCTGAAGCTGTTAACGGTGTAGCTGCATTTACAGCGAATGTTTTAGTGAACGCTTCTGCATCTTCACCAGTTGCAGTTTTAACACCAGAAATTGACAATGTGTACTGTTTGCCATCTACTAGAGCAGCATCAGTTGTAATATTAATAACATTTCCAGCTGTACCAGCACCAGTTACTTGAAGGTTTAGAGGTATTTTATTACCTGTAGACAAGTCCACAAGAGAAACATTACCTGTAGTAACAGTTGATCTTACAGCTTTTCGTCGAATACTACGTTTAATTCATCAACACCTGTTGGAGCATTGTTATCATTATCAGTAGTAACACTTTCGAAGTAAGCATTAGTTAGAACAGCAACAGAAGAAGTGTTGAAGTTAACTGTCTTTTCACTTACAACTTCACCAGAAACAGTTTTACAATCTTTAACTACTACTTTATAAGCAGTATTTTTATCAAGTCCAGCTCCATTAATGTCAACAGTAGCTGTTAAACCGTCTTGTGATAGAGAGAAATTAGATGCAGCAATGGATACCGGAACGTTTCCATCCACTTTATATACACGAAGATTGTTGACGTTAATTGATTCAGCGTCAACTTTTTCGCTAAATTTAACTTGAATTGCACCAGTTACTGGTACAGCAGCAATGTCTACAGCTAAACCTTGAGAGTTAATCGCACTTACACCAGTAACCTCAGGAGCAGCTGGAGCTTCAACAGATGCTTGGTCTGCTTCAGGGATATCCATGCCCATGAATCCTACTAGGTTATAAGTCATACCAGCTTCTTGTTCAGAAGTAGTTAGACGGTAAGTAGTTGTAGTTGTTTCTTCGTCAGCCGCAGCATCAGTAAGAAGTTCAACTTCCATTACTTCAAGATCTCCGTTGAACATGAAATCTTCTTTAGTAAGTTCTGGATAGTCACCTTCGATAGTTACATCTAAGTGAGTGCTATCTACGTATGATACTTCAAGCCCTGGAATTTCCATTTCATCCATAGTAGTTTCATAAGCACGAACTAGGAAGCTAGCAAATTGTGCACGTGAAGTGTCTTCTTTTGGACGGAAGTTCGTAACAGCTGTTACTTCGTTTTCAGAAAGGATGTTGATGTAGCTGCGGAATTCTTCGTCAGCCATATCGTTGTCCGTTACTTTAGATTCAGCATCATCAAGAAGTTCAAGATCGAAAGCGTTAACTAATACTTTCGCCATTGCTTGACGAGTGATTAAGTTAGATGGGTTAAGGTTTCCGTTAGCCCCAGTGAATACTTCATATTTCTTCACGACTAGAGATGCTTGATAAAGCTCTCCATCCATGTAATCTTCTGGTACGTCTTTGAATGCTTCAACGTCAGAAAGATCGATGTTATCGATATCTCCATCGCCATGGATGTCAACAAGGTAACGAGATAATGTCTTTACAACATCACTACGAGTTAAGCTCTTGTCGGGTTTGAAAGTGTTATCTGGATAACCTTTCATTAATCCGTATTCTACCGCTTTGTTGATATTGTCAAAGTGGCTTGAACTTGCAGGTACGTCTGAGAAATTTGATGCTGCAGCTTCTTCAGCTGCTACTGCTGGTACGACTGCTGTTGCTACTAATGCAGCAGTTGCAGATCCAGCAAGAAACTTACGGTAAGACTTTGGTTGGTTAGCCATGTAAATATTTCCTCCCTTAATATGTGTAAATGAAATTTTTGTAAGCCATTGTAAGAGTTATGTAATAGGATAAAACTCTCAAACCGCTTGAAACAACTACAGATAATAGTATAGAAGTTTGATAAAATAATGTCAATAACTTAATAAATTGCTATTATTTAAGTTTAAATCCATGTTTATCCATGGAAAATCAAACCTCTACTTTACTCATTCTACAATATTTGTAATTTTTTTCAATAGATTTATGACATTTTTTTATAATAAACGATAAAATTCTTACAACTTTCATCTTTTTTTACAATTTTACAACTAAAATATGACAATGATACCTTAACTTTCTTATTATATTTCATACCTAGGGATTTAATACTCCTTTTTTGTTACAAAACTGTAAAATAAGTATTTGTCAGATTATGCTAGAATGACAATCAGATAATGTCGGAATTTTTCCACAGAGAATGAAAGGGGTTTTAGTTAGTGAGAAAGCTTGTACTATCCATCATGTCCTTCCTGTTCTTATTTGTATTAGCCAACAGGGAGGCTGAAGCTGCTTCCAATTATGATTATTTGGTTCCTGTCGCAAAGAAATATATCGGAGTTCCTTATGCCTGGGGTGGAACAACGGCAAGTGGGTTTGATTGTTCCGGATATTTAACCACGATTTATAAGAGTGTGGGGATTACCCTTCCAAGAACCTCTAAAAGTATGTATGGAGTTGGATCTGCTGTCAGCAAAGGGAATTTACGCGTTGGGGATTTGGTGTTCTTTAATACATATGGAAGTGGCGTAAGTCATGTTGGAATGTACATAGGGGACGATGAATTTATTCATGCTTCATCGAATAGAGGCGTAACCATTTCGAATATCAATGATCCTTATTATTGGAAGAGTCGTTATATAGGGGCGAAACGAGTTCTCTCTTATAAAGGAAGTGTCGGTGAATTCAAGGATGTCACTTCCTCCAGCTGGGTGTATCCTTCTGTTAATAAATTATCAAAGGATAACCTGGTCGTTGGATATGAGAACAGTTATTTTAAGCCGAATGATCGAATTCGCCGTTCAGAAGTGGCGGGCATCTTAGCAGAAGCTTTCGATTTGAGAATGAACGACCGCTCTAAAACTTTCCCTGATGTACCGTCGTCCCACTGGGCGATAGGAGTCGTGAACGCAGTATACGATGAAGGGATCTTTAAGGGTAGCAACAGCCAATTCAAGCCTGATGATTATTTAACCAGAGGACAGATGGCCGCCATCTTGGTACGGGCATTCCATTTAAATGGTTCTTCCGGGAAATCATTCTCAGATGTTCCACCTTCCCATTGGGCACATGATTATATAGATAAATTAGCCGCTTCAGGCATTACAACGGGTTATGACGATAACACCTTTAAACCCGAGAACACAGTGACAAGAGCACAATTTGCTGCCTTTGTGGAGAGATCGCTATATTAGGAAATAAAAGGGTTTTCCTATCGTTTACCCATTTATCAGAAGATAAAACCCATAATGATATAAAAAGGACAAGCGACCGGTCGCTTGTCCTTTTCTTTTATTCTTGAGATTCCTTCAATCTGATGGTTCGCTCCAGGAACAATGCAAAATGAGCTCTTGATACCGCTTCATTTGGATTGAATGCTCTTGTTTCGTTTGCTACCGTAATATTATTATGAACCAGCGTATTGATATTGTCATAGTTCCAATCACTCGTTGGTATATCTTTGATTACATTCTCTGTAGTCGGCTCTTCATAATATTGGTCAAATGCTCTTACTAGAATAGCTGCCATTTGCGTACGTGTGAGAGGTTGGTCAGCTTTCAACTTACCACCTTGACCCATTAAACCATGAGCCTCCACAATCATCATCTCTTCATATCCATATTCCCCAGGCTTCAAATCGGTCGCTTTCATTTCATACCCCTCAGGTAACGTTAAATCCAGTGCGCTGATTAATAATCTCGCCGCCTGTGTCCTGTTTAAAGATTTGTCAGGCTTGTACGTACCGTCCGGATATCCATTAATGATCCCACGAGATTGAAGATATGTGACGGAAGTCCATCTCTCTGGTGTGCTGATATCCGAGAACACGACCAGTCCCGGAGCATATTTCACATTAGCGGAAGCGATGTATCCTTCAAATCCGTTGCCTCTTACTTTGTACATGACATAGTGGTTACTTGCATTGCCGTTGGGCTCATAAGGTCCCCCAATGACTTCAAGCGGCGTATAATGCTTCAGTCGCTGTTTCTCTCCTCCGTCTACCCCGTCTCGCAATCGTGAATAATCAAGATATGGATTATCCGAGTAGACCACTCGTCCTGAATCATAGCTCTGGGAAGTAAGGGTACTTGTCGGCCAGTTATAATCTTTATCCGCAGGAAACCTCATAATGTCCGGCTCATCGGGGTTTGGATAATTGATTTCGATTTCCGGTGTATCTCCAATTTCCAACAGACTGTAATCCCTGATATACTTAAATACTCTTTCCTGATACGGTAGCTCTTCATGATCAAGGTTGGGATCATTTCGTTTAGATAGCCCATTGTAAGCCATAACGGCAAAGTACCAGTCTTCAATATGTGATTTCTCGTGTTTATTCACTTCAGGAAGGCGGAGATTCCATTTCTCCAGGAGAAGATCCGCTCCAACTTCGATATTATATCCCGTGTCCCATTTCAGTCTCTCCTCATCAATGCCCTTCTTGATGATTTCATCAGGTTGTAACGTCACCTGCATAATGCCGATGCCGCCATCCGGTGTGATATTAGGTGTACCATCTTCCTTGAACTGCATCATTTTCGTTTCCACACTTGCAATGGCTTTTAGGATTTCTGGTGGAATCCCTTTATTCTTTGCCACTTCCGTCAGCATTTCTTTTTTCTCTACCATGCTGTAATGAGTGGCTTCTTCCTTCTTCAAGTCTTCTACTTTTCTCACTGTGTTTTCTAAATCATCATAGGCGACAGAAAGAGTATCGGAGCCTATATTGAAACCTTTCTCTTGGTGCTGAATAGCCTGCAGGTTCAATGATTTATTAATGGAACCGTCTAATAAGAACCCGTTTTTCTCATAATTATAATCGTCGAATTTCATCCAGCCGGTATCCCACGAATTCGGTAAAGTGAGTAAAGGCATAGGGTACCCTTTAGAGGCATCTCCTTCTCCTTTAATATAAGTTGGGTTTCCCGAGTCTGTTTTCGTTGTCATTACCTGCAAGTCATAGTAAGGATAGAAGGAATCCTCCCGATAATCCGTCAGGTATAATCCAAGATTGTCTTTCGGTTGATAGGATTCACCTAGTAAATCTGACCAATAGGATTCTACTTCTTCGGTTTCAAATGGAGTGGGAATATGGCTGTTCATTTGCAAACGTTGCTGGATCGCTGATTCTGAACCGAAAAGCTGAACATAATCTTCTGCCATAATTTCAGCCATTGAATATTCATAATTCCCATTTATATTGCTATGTACTCCTTCAATGTCTGATAGAGTTCGAGATTCTGCATAGCCGCTTGATACCCAATTCTCAGGCAGCACCTTCTCATCTTGAATCAAATGAAAATAGCTGAAGTGATGACCATATTCATGAGACAGGGTGTATGCCATGGAGTCTACGGTATAATGTTCATTTCCCCCGTATAGTTGAATTTTCCGATCCTTACTGTAGATCATATGATTGGTTTCATATTCAGCAAAGTACTGACCCAGCACCCTTTCACCCGCCGGATAGTCTGGGAAGATGATCACTTCACCTAGATATGAAAGCTCTTCTCCGTGTTTATTATTTAATAACTCTTTTTCCAAGGCTTTCAGCTGTTCAACCTTATTCCATGCAGGACTGTAACTTTTGTATGTGATTCCCGTCGATGAATCATATGACGTAACAAGGGAATACTGTTCTTCATTAAATGCTTGTGCCTGCTTTTGCTGGACCTCATCAATCACATGAGCATGAGCTTCTGTAGCCATTATACCTGTGGCGGATAAGATTCCGGCTATTGCCATCCCTTTAAATAGTTGCTTCACTCGTTATTCCTCCTTTTCCTTATACATTTATTCTAACAAACTACTTTCTAGCAAACTATGAATAGACTGATATTTATTCAAATAAAAGGAAAAAAGAAGGTGAATGTTCATCACCTTCCTTCCTTATTGCTTATCAGTGTGTAATGCGAAGGGTGTACGCCTCTACACTTGTTCGTCCGAATGTTTCACTTACTTTCATAAAGTATTTTCCTTTCTTGAGTGAAAGGGCAGAAGTTTCCTTATCTCCGGAACCATATAAATCCATTACGGAGACTGCTGTACCATACTCATTGAATACTTCGACTTTACCATCCAGTGTCTTTCCGGCATCAAACTCCACAAGGATCGTTTCGTCTTTCGTGAGGTTCAATTGATAATAATCGCTATCACCAAAGTCCACTCCTGCGTTTAAATAACCCTTTGCAGCCCATCCATCCTTTTCTGATTTAAGGACAAGTGGTTTGGATGGAATATGATTCTTCACGATTGAATCTGCATCTTCATCTTTCTTATCCATACTTGTCAATGAGATGTGATATGGCTGAGTCGAAACCGTTCCCCAGTTGAAGTTAAAGGCGATAATGAAATACCCTGCATTCTTCTCTGCCTTAAAGGAGGTGCTGACATCATAAGTCGATTGATTATAGAATCCTGGTGAGAATTCTTTCGCTTTACCTGCTTCATTGGCATCAATGACCATGTTTCCGTTCGTATCCTCAATAATAAGTCCACCGACAATTAATGGATCCTGCAGTTCTGTGGGCAGTCCCTTCTTCTCACCATCTGACAGTTGTTCAGGATTAACACTCAGGTTAAACACCTGCTTATCATTACGATGTTTATAATAGTAGAAATCAACATCGTCATTGTACACTAAATGATTTTCATATGATTGACCTGGCTTTATCACCTTTGCACGGATTTCTTTATTTTGATCTTGATCGTTCTCCTTAGGTGCGTCTGCCAACACTTTTGAAGAGAATTGATAAGGATGCAGGGATGATGGTCCATCGCTTTGGATTTGTACCACGTATTGCTTCCCTTCCTTTACGGCGAGAGAAGTCTTCACATCTCCTGTCGTGGGACCAAACATTCCGAAACTGTATAAATCGGTTATTGGAATTAAATCTTCATGCTTTTCATCGTATTCAAATACTGTACCGTAAACGAATTGACGATCGTCCTTCGCCACCTTCAGCTCAAGGATCGAATTCGAATCCGCTTTAAATGTAAAGTGGTCCTGATCTTCCTCCGATTGGAAATACGCTTCTTCTTCTCCCCCAACTTCATGGGCAATGGCATGATCCATAATGTTCGTCACTTGTTCTTTCTCAAACATACGATAGTAATCAACGTCTTCATGATCGGACGTTTTCTTGAACTCTGCCATCTTCGCTTGTTGATATTCTTTCTTCGTCATTTCTTCATCCATGAATTTATCTTCCATCATCATATCATTCATAGATAGACCATCTTCGTCTTCCGGGATCTCGACTTCCTCTGCCTTCAATATATATGGAATCACAGATTCCCCACCTGTAAACGGATCCTCAAACATTCCCATCATGAATGGATCAAAGGACATCATATCCAAATTAGGAGCTGCAGACATTTCCACTACATATTCCATTCCCGGAACAGCTTCAAATAGTAACTGCTCTCCGTCTCCCCTGCCACCTGAGTCACTAACCGCAAATGGATACGGCCCACTTTCACCTGGTGGGAGATCTTCTAATTCTTCAGGGAATTCCATCTCAAATTCTTCTTTAAAGTAAACCGCCATTGATGAGTTCACTCCAGGCACTCCGGATAAATCAAATGAAACGGTTTTCGGTTCATCCACAGAAAATGTGAAATAGTCTTTATCCGCTTCCCCCTCCTCATTGATGAAGGTAAGTGGCGTACTAATGCTTTCCTTGGATGAATACGGTAATTGAGAAATACTCTCCATATGGTCTTTAGACAATCCATCATCAGTAAGGACAGGCTCTACTTGAGCGGTGAAGGTATACATTGAATCTTTACTATAACTTCCATTAGCGTCCTTGACCCCAATTAATAGGGTTCCGTTCTCTTCTGCCTGGTAAAGGTGTCCCTCTGTTTTGCCTGCCTTTACTTGATTAACCTTTACCTTCATCTCA
This sequence comes from uncultured Bacillaceae bacterium, assembly GCA_963787015.1. Classification (GTDB taxonomy): domain Bacteria; phylum Bacillota; class Bacilli; order Bacillales; family Bacillaceae_B; genus Rossellomorea. Next base: position 26,296 of record CAWBBM010000009.1, on the reverse strand, counting down.
TCTTCATCTGAATTCTTATGGCGAGTTGTCGGGTAGAAACTGAGGTCCATTTCATAATCGTAAAGGTCGGTTCCTTCCAATACAGTTTGAACCGATTCGCCTTTCTTCAGATCCACTTTATACCAATGCACTTCTTCAGGAACTGTAATATTACCCTTATGCACGTTTTTCTCTTTGGTCGAAAGAGATTCTGCGCCTTTAAGTAAAGCTTCTCCCTCTTCATACGTATACCTCTTCGGCAGATTCGATAAATCATAGTTCAGCGCTGCGACCGGATCGACCAAGCCATTGGCATACTTCAAATCATACCCCTTATCTCCTAGATCTTTCGCGGTATTTTCCAAAATGGCTTCTACTTCAAAGGGTTTTAAGTCAGGGTACTTGGACTTAAGAAGGGAAACAACCCCTGCTACTACAGGAGACGCCATGGATGTCCCGCTCATTTCTGCAAAGGATGAGCCTTTCATGAAATCGAAGACTGTATTATAAATCGCTTCACCAGGTGCGACAATATCAACGGATGGACCGTAATTAGAGAAAGATGATAGCTTATTTTGACTATTGGTTGACCCGACACTAATGACACCTTCATAACTTGCCGGAGTAGAATACTCATCCCATCCTTCATTCCCGGCTGCAGCCACGATGGTGACTCCTGATTCAATCGCTTTCGCCACGGCATCCTGAAGGAGTTGAGACTCCCCATACCCTCCTAAACTCATATTAATGACATCTGCCCCTTCTTCCACAGCATGCATGATGCCTTCCGCTATGACGTAGTCACTCGCTCCCCCACCTCCGTTAAACACATCGATTGGAAGAATCCTCGCATTAGGGTTAATTCCATGTCCACCAATCCCGTTACCGGATTCAGACGCAATGATTCCTGACACGTGGGTCCCGTGCACGTCCGTTAAGGACATATCAGCAGGAGAGACAGCGTTGTACGGAGGAAGTACCTGGGACTTCAGGTCTGGATGCTTATAGTCAATCCCGGTATCAATGACAGCCACCGTCACCTTATGATTTCCCGCTAATTGAAGTGCCTTATCTATATGTAATAGATTAAGATGATACATGTCGGATGCTTTGGGATCTCCAACCCCTGCACTCAATGATTGATAAAGCGCACTCGGAGCAGCAGATGAAATTCCCTTCTGTTTGCTGTAGTAATTCAGCACACTCTTCATTTTCTGCCCTTTACTTATCTTCACCACGTCGTAACCTAATCTCGGTAATGAACGGATGACTCTCGTACCTATTTTCTGATGAACTGACTTACTTAGTGGTCTATCATACTTGATCACAAGCGTATCATTGCTTGTTTGCTTCTGCTCTTCTTTTTGTTTTACATAGGAAGCTATTTTTTGATCTTTACCGGATTGAAGAATTTCTTTCAGAACATCCGGCTTTTCCTTCGATAGGTGTAACCCATTTGTTTCAGCTGCCATGGTCACCCCAGGAACGAGTAACACACAGGAAGCACTGATGGCAGCGGCTGATTTGACCCATTTTTTCATAATATCTCCCCCAAATTTGTCATAAACCCAACCTAATAGACGTTTTAAAACTAGTAAAGGTTTCATTTTTTACTAATATATTCTATTTTTTCATAAAAATAGTTATTTATTTGGGTTTATATGACAATCTAAACTTTTTTAACAGATAATGAAAGTACTAGAAAACAATGCTATACTTATTCATGATGCAGGAGTATAAACATGCGTATTTCGTAGAATCACAAGGAGCGAACGTGAATGATTACATATATAAAGAAGCTTGTAGGTACATCGGATCAGCGAGCTATCAAGAAATATTATAAAGAAGTAGACCGGATCAACGAGTATGAGACGGCTATTAGTCATCTCTCAAATGAAGAATTGAGGGAGAAAACCACTTTATTTAAAGAAATGCTTGAGAACGGAAGTCGTTTGGAGGACATTCGGCCGGAAGCCTTCGCTGTGGTCCGGGAAGCTGCCAAGCGTGTTCTTGGCATGCGTCATTTCGATGTGCAGCTTATCGGTGGAATTGTACTATCAGAAGGAAATATCGCAGAAATGCCTACCGGAGAGGGAAAGACACTTGTCGCCTCTCTCCCAAGCTATTTGCGTGCCCTCGAGGGGAATGGGGTTCATGTCATCACGGTGAATGATTACCTTGCACAGCGCGACAGGGATCTGATTGGTCAAATTCATGAATTCCTTGGTCTCACAGTGGGAATAAACCTCCCAATGATGGAACCTGACCGTAAACAACTCGCCTATCAGGCAGATATCACCTATGGCATAGCCAGTGAATTCGGCTTTGATTATCTACGGGATAATATGGTTTATGACACACGGCAAAGGGTTCAACGTCCCTACCATTTCGCCCTGGTAGATGAAGTGGACAGTATCCTTATCGATGAAGCGAAGACGCCTTTGATTATCGCCGGGAAAACTGGGATAAGTTCAGAGCTTAGTTACCTCTGTGCCCGGATCATTAAATCCTTCACACTTGAGGAAGACTATCTCTTCGATGAAGAAACGAAAACCACCAACCTGACAGATGAAGGAATTGCCAAGGTAGAACGGGGATTTGCTATTGATAATATGTATGACCTTGAGCACCAGACCCTTTACCATTATGTCATCCAGGCCCTGCGTGCACGGGTGATGTTTAAACGTGATGTGGATTACATCGTCAAAGATGGAAAGATCCTTCTAGTTGATATGTTTACCGGACGCCCTATGGAAGGCCGTACTTTAAGCAACGGACTTCACCAGGCAATCGAAGCGAAAGAAGGATTGGAGGTAACGGAAGAGAACAAAACACAGGCAGCCATCACTCTTCAGAACTTCTTCAGGATGTATCCTGCTCTTGGTGGAATGACGGGTACAGCCAAAACCGAAGAGAAAGAATTTCAAGAGTTATATGGAATGAGCGTCGTCCAAATTCCTACTAATAAAGAAATTGTCAGGCAAGACCTGACTGATCGTATATTCGACACCGTCGATTCCAAATATAAAGCGGTCGCCAGAAAAGCGAAAGAAATTCATTTGACCGGACAGCCGATCTTAATTGGAACGACATCCATTTTACAATCTGAAGAACTTTCAAATTATTTGAAGAATGAAGAGCTTCCCCATGAGGTATTGAATGCGAAATCCGTGGAACAAGAAGTGCAATTGATATCCCTAGCCGGTCAGAAAAATACCATCACCATTGCAACCAATATGGCAGGGCGTGGAACTGATATCATGCTCGGAGACGGTGCCAAGGAATTGGGCGGTTTGTATGTGTTGGGTACTGAACGCCATGAATCTAGACGTATCGACAATCAGCTTAAAGGACGTTCCGGAAGGCAGGGCGACCCAGGAACAAGTGAATTCTTTATTTCATTGGAAGATGAAATGTTCCGCCGGTTTGCTATCGATGACTTAGAGAAATTACAGAAGAACCTCAAGACGAAGGAAAACGGTGAAGTATCTCATAAGAACATTCACGAATTCGTTGACCGTGTCCAGCGCATATGTGAGGGATCAAATTATTCGGTAAGGGAATATAATTTGAAGCTGGATGATGTTCTGAACATACAACGAAATACTGTATATGATTTACGCAATAAACTTCTTGAGCGAGAAGAAGTTACACCGATCATGACTACCATGCTTCGTTCTTATGTTAAAGAGGAAGTAGAGCATTGCTGTCCTGAGGACCAAAAAAGCGCGGACTGGAACACTCGATTACTGGAAGAGAATTTAAATAGCGTCTTTCCGTCTCAACCATTTTCATTTGCAGACGAAGATTATACAATTGGAGAAATTCAAACTCTTATTGACCAATCATTGCAGCCTTATGTTGAACAAATTCAAGAACGTCTGAATCATGATGACTTTGTCGAAAAGGTCCGTCGTTTCCTTTTAAGCATGACCGATTTTCACTGGCTGCAACACATTGATGCCATGGATCGTCTGAAAGAAGGAGTCGGCTTACGAAGCTACAGTCAAGAAGATCCTATGAGACAATATTCCAGGGAAGGCCTTGAGCTATTTTCTCAGATGTATTATGAACTGGAACGGGATGTAAGCCGACAGCTGGCTCAATTAATTGAGAAGTTAGAAGAGGTAAAACAATAAAAGAACGTATTAAGGGACTGATGTTCTTCTCGAGCACTCAGTCCTTCTTTCAAGGAGGCAATGAAAGAATGTTTAATTTTTTAAAGAAGAAACAAACTGAAATCAAAAAGCAAGGTGGAGACAGCACGATTTCATCAAACGAACTGGGCGGACCTGAAAGCCCCTCTGAAACCCTTGTCAAAACTTCTCTTTCCTTTCATCCGCAAGCGAAGATCGGAGCGGAAGAAAAATATTACTTTCAATTTCTGAACAATGAGCTTCATGATTTAAAAGAAAATCAAGTATCAATTTCTGGTGTCGACTTAAAAAAAGAAAATGAACAAGTATTTATTACTGCGTTCGTGCGGAACAGTCTGCCGAAAGGTATTCAATTTCAAGCAATGAACCTTCTTCTAATTGGACCCGAAGGAGAAAAATTCGGTCGCAAGAACTTTGATTTATCAGAATTAGGAGAGCTTCCGGCTCATAGCAGCCGACCTTGGCAATTCACATTTCATCAAGATGACTTATTTGTTGAAGAGCTTCCACAAACCGATTGGAAATTGGCATTCGAATTGTCGAAGTCCAAACAACCACACGCACTTGACTTGGAAGACTCCTGGGAGAAGAGTCTGGCGATTGAGGACAAAGAAAGTTTACAGAAGTTAGTTGAAGGAATGCAGCCTCCAAAGGAGGGAGAAGTGAATTTCCTTGGGATTCAAGTGAAGCTAACGGATGATTTCCAGCTTCATACAACCTTACTTATACGAAACGGCAGTGAAAAGGATATTACCCTACAACAGCTCCCTCTCATTGTCGAGGATGCTTCAGGTGATGTGATCGCGAAAGGCGGATTCAAGTTGGAGAACTTAGTGATTAAATCCAATACGAGTAAGCCATGGACCTTCATCTTCCCGAAGGACCTTGTCCTTAAAGAGCAGCCTGATCTTTCTAAATGGAAAGCGTATCCCGCACAAGGCAATCAATAAACGAAAAGCCCCCTGACTACCGAAATGGTCAGGGGGCTTTCGTTTAAAAAAGAGGAAAAACACCATAAGATGTCTTTCCAAATCTGGCTACCAACCGAGATTATATTTTTTCAAAAGAAAGGAAATAAATATCTCTTTGCTTATATTTTACCACTATTGCTAAAATATCACAATTACTATTTACCGTTCATTTGCGAGTTTATTTTTTTCAATGCTGGTTGAAGCGATGGCATAGGCAATCATGAGCAGGAATACTAAATCCAGTAAACCTGTGTGCAGAGAAATCGTAAAGATCGTAGTGACAAAGGCATATCCTACCGTTTGATAGGAATGAATACCCGTATTCCTCATTTGATTATACATCATCGAAATGATGAATCCATAAAGGGCAAAACCAATCACGATTGCAATATATCCGGCTTCAGCATACAGTTGTCCTAAGAAGGTAGGTGTCGTCGTCCTTCCAGGTCTTGTAATATATTTATTTTCTTCGATGGTTAAGGAGTTAACCATATTCGTCACCATGGTCCTTGGAGACAGTTGTTCTCCTGGAAGGACCGTGGTGAAAATAGCTGAATGCAGCTCCCCTTTTAAATAACCATGTTCTTCTGTATACTCCATGATCTTACTTAACACAATATGACCCGTTACACTCTCACTGTTCAGTGCACGAACCCATTTAGGAGTTTCATTAATCTTATTCTGAATCGTTTTATTCTCGTTTTCCTGCTTCTCTTCGAGTGAAACTTCAGGGCCCTTCCGGTTATTGAACTCCTGAGTCTTATCTTCTGTCACGATTCTAAAGAATCCAAACATGGAGAACACAACACCCAACACAAATAGTGCAGTTAAAAACCAGGTCAGCTTAATTCGTTTAATGATGTAGTGGAATACAATGAACGATGTAAAGAACATCACGATGATAGGTGTTCGGTAACCCATCAGCACAAATAGAATAAAAACGATGCCAAGAATCCCACCATAGGTGAGCTTCTTCTTCGTTGTTAATTCCTTTTGTTTAAGAATGTGATGGCACAAGAGAAAAATGACTGTGAACCATAAGAACGAGCTTAAAAAGTTCAATTTAGGATCCAAGTTTCGGCGAACTGATTCATCGGAAATCCCTACTTGTCCCGTGAAGAGCATAATCAAATAGGCAACTAGACCAATAACCCCTAAGATATAGAGAAAATAAATGGTTTTCCCTTTAAGGAAGGACAGACCGAAAGACGGGAAGGTCCAATTCTTCTTATCTGCAATATATACCGCAATAAAATATGATACTAATCCTATAATAACTGGCAAGATAACACTTTTCTTCACATCAAAATAGTCAAATCGGTAAAAGTCAAAAATACTCGTAAAAAAATATAGGACTAAGATAAATGGTAGGAAAAAGTATGGTGAAAAGGTATCGATTGAATTCATCTTTTTAATCCATGATAAGTTTTTCATAAAGTTGATCCTCTAATTAGAAGATTCTTGATTCCCTCCTTTTGATAACATTTCTTTAAGAGGTTTGCTTCGTACAATGAATAGACCAATAAAATAGACGATAGCTCCTAACAGAATCATTACTATTAAATACGCGATATGGTGTAGCGATTGAAAGAAAGGCACCTTCATCGTCAAGAGCAACACAACTGCCATCAGTACTGTCGCAATGATCGATTTTCCGTACTCTTTACCAATTGAAGGTAAACTAAACCCTCCGGAAATCTTGTATAGAGTTGAAAATGTAATAACAGAATAAATGCATCCAACAATGGATGCCGATAGAGCCAGCCCTACTGGTCCCATAAGTTGTGATAAGAGATAGTTGGAGATGACATTAATGAGAATAGAGATAATTCCGATCCTCATGATAAGATGACCTTTTTCTAAAGTATAAAAGCCTTTGGCAATAACAGCTTGTATACTATAAAACAGGACCGATCCCACATAGAAAACGCCATAGCTACTTGTTTCTGTCGTGGCAGCAGCTGTAAAAGCTCCGCGCTGATAGACTGTTTGAACAAGGGGCTCCATCAACAGAACCATCCCCACTACGGTTGGTGCAATAAAAAGGAACATATAGGAAAGCCCTTTTTCTATTCCCCTTTTAAACATGGCGTCATTATTGCTTTCTTTAGCTTGCGCCAATAATGGGAAAATAATCGTGGCAATGGTCACTCCGAAGATTGCCTGTGGAATACTTACCAATCTAAAGGCATAATTCAACTTAGACACGACACCCGCTCCAAGCTGGGCTGCAAATAGCATATTCACCATAAGATTGACTTGTCCTACAGCAATCGTTAGTCCCACCGGCCAGAAAATACTGTAAAACCTTTGTACCTCTTTCACATCCAGCTTCTGCTTCCAGTTCATGAAACGGGAAGGTTTCATGTACACGAGTTTAATAAGAAAGGAAATAATCGTCCCCAGTAAATAACCCAAAGGCATAGAATAAATGCCAATCCACTCATGAAATAACAACCCTGAACTTACAGTGGACAAGACCACCACCGTTTGAGAGAATGCTGAAAAAGAAAACTTTTTCTGAGAATCGAAATAACCTTCATAGACAGCATTGATGCCCACAAGTGCAATACTCATAAAGTAAAGAACAGCGGTCCAGGTAGCTACTTCAATCCCGTGTTCGTATTTTCCAAACTCAGGGTAAAGAAGTCTGACAAGCAACGGTGATAGAAGTGCACCTATAAGAGATACCACTAAAGAGATCCAAAAGGTCCCCTTAATGATATTCGTAAGGTGAGAAAAACCTTTACCTAACCGATTATATTTATAATAGCTGGGTAAGAATGCTTCCTTCATACCTGTCAGCATAAACAGAACAATAGCATTCGGAATGGTCATAGCAGCTATATAGGCATCCGCCTGGTAGGAAGTACCAAATAATCCCGCTATCACCAGATCCCTAAACATACTTGAAAACTTCAAAAAGATCGTTGAAACGAGAAATAAGATACTGGCTATTCTAAGCTTTGACATGTTGAATCCCTTCTTACTTCTTTAATACACGCATCAAGAATTGGGGTAAAAGAATTTGACGCTTCCATCTCCAGGGCTCTTTCATGAGACGGTATAGCCATTCCATACCCAATTGTTGAAATAGTTTCGGAGCTCTTTTGATGCTCCCTGAAATGACATCAAATGAACCACCGACGCCTTGATAGATACTGGGCGCTAATTCGTCCATATGACGCAGGATCCAATTCTCTTGAGCAGGACTGCCAAGGGCAACGAAGATAATATCGGGATTTGCGGCATTAATGGTGTTCTTAATGATTTTCTCGTTCTTCTCATATCCATTTAAGGTACCGGCGATGGTAAGACCCGGGAAAGACTTCTTTAATTCATCGCGTGCTGAGTCAGCTACCCCTGGCTTTGCACCATATAGGAAAACACTCTTTCCCTTTTCTGTAGCTTCCTCACAAAGAGTCATCATCATATCAATTCCTGTGACTCGCTCACGAATAGAGCCTCCCTTTAGCTTCGAAGCTATGAGAACTCCGACTCCATCCGGAATTTGATAATCCGCTTTGTTTAAAAGTTCTCTAAGAGCCGAGTCGTCCTGCGCTTTCATAATCTTCTCCGGATTAATGGCGACAATGAAAGACTTCTTTTTTTGTTCTATATCATCAAATATGGAAGAGGTCAGTTGTTTGTACGATAAATTACACACATCTACCCCTAGAAAATTTTCCTTCATCTCATCACCTATTCTGTGAGATTGATTTTTCGAGGTCTGACTAAAGCATCCCCTTAGTTTTTTGAATCACCTATTACCTTCACTTCGAAGCCTTCATGTTCCCAATCATTACGATTAATACAATTCTTTGTATCGAAAATCATCTTGGTACGCATTTCACCTGAAATGATAGAAGGTGAAAATTCTTTAAACTCATTATGGTCGGTTAAGACGAGGATAATATCAGCATGCTTGGCAGCTTCATGAATATCCTGTGTTTGTTTGGCTAATTGGTTTTCTTTAATATGTGGATCATATGCTGTGTAATCCAATCCCAACTCTTCTAAATGATGAAGAACGTGTAAAGAAGGACTCTCCCTCATATCATCAATATTCCCTTTAAACGCTAAACCAAATACAGCTACGCGGCCATGCTGGATTCCTTTTTCAACTATTAAAGATTGAACTTTTTCAGCAGTATATTTCGGCATACTGTCGTTTGTCGTTCTTGCTAGATGAATCATTTTCGCAAGGTCTGGCTGAAGTTCCACTAGGAACCAAGGGTCGACTGCGATACAATGCCCTCCAACTCCCGGACCAGGCATATGAATGTTGACCCGGGGATGGAAATTGGCAAGCTTGATGGCTTCCCATGCGTTTACACCAATTTTATCACTGATTTGAGCAAGTTCATTGGCAAATGCAATATTCACATCACGATAGGTATTTTCAATTACCTTTACCATTTCAGCCGTTGTAGCATCTGTTAAATGAATCGTCCCTTTAACGAATAACTCATAAAGCTCTTTCGTTAGTTGAGAAGATTTTTCATTTATTCCACCAACGATACGATCGTTTTTCACGAGCTCTTCGAATACTTTCCCAGGGATGACTCTCTCTGGTGAATGGGAGATATAGAGTTCTGTCCCCATTTCCAATCCAGTTTGTTCTAGAACAGGCATCATGACATCTTCCACCGTACGAGGAGGTACAGTTGACTCAAGAATTACAAGATTTCCAGCCTTCACATAAGGTGTGATCGCTTCTGTTGCTTTACGAACATACTCCAAGTCTGCTGACTTATCTTCCCGTATTGGAGACGGGACGGCAATAATGAACACATCTGCCTCTTCAGGGGTCGTTGCAACAGTGAGATTCCCACTGTCAATGGCCACGTCTAACTTCTCTTGAAGTCCATTCTCTTCAATATGAAGCTGTTTATTTTGAATTAATTTGATTGCTCTCTCATTTACATCCACACCATGTACTTTTATGCCGTGATTTGCAAACATGACGGCTGTAGGTAGACCAATATATCCTAAGCCAACGACACAAATTTTGTTAAACATCTCACAAAACTTCCTTTCATAGGTTCCTTTAAACAAACCTAACTGTTATTATATCGAAATTTGACTAACGGTGACATAGATTATTAAAAAAATTCAAGACTATTTTATTTCCAATTTTTAGCGTCCAATTGATGAGTAATGTAACCCTGCCTGCTTTGCTTGTAACGGAGATATGCAATTTCTCCCATCAAATAAGACTGGTGTTGCCATGAGATCCCTATAATTCCCCAAAGGATAATTCTTTACCTGTTCCCATTCAGTTACAATAAAAGCCATATCAGAACCATGGATCGCTTCACTTATCTCTTGATGATAATGAATGCCTTCGCCGTAAATTTTCTTTACTTTCGGCATAGCAATGGGGTCATATACGTGAACTTCAACATCGTTTAATAATAAGGCGTTAATAAGATCCAGTGAAGAAGCCTCTCTTATATCATCTGTATTTGGTTTAAAAGCTAATCCTAAGATTGCCGCTTTCTTTCCTTCTAATGATGGAAAATGATTCTTTGCTTTCTCTAACAATTTTCCTTTTTGATGTTGATTCACTTTGAGAACAGCTTCCAGCATATGACTCGGTGCTTCAACCTGCTCCGCTAAATTCATGAGCGCTTTGGTATCCTTAGGAAAGCATGAACCTCCAAAGCCTATTCCAGCTTTAAGGAATTGATTTCCAATACGTTGATCAAATCCCATGCCTAGTGCCACTTTTTCTACATTGGCACCTGTTTTCTCACATAAATTGGATATTTCATTGATAAAACTGATTTTGGTGGCCAAAAAGGCATTGGAAGCATACTTTATCATTTCCGCACTCTTTAGATCGGTACGAACGATGGGGACGTTAAAAGGTTTGTATACCTCTTCGACAAGGTTTCCTGCTTCATCGTTTTCCGATCCAATCACAATTCGGTCGCCTTTAAATGTATCTTTAATCGCTGAGCCTTCTCGAAGAAATTCAGGGTTAGATACAAGATGAACACGAATGCCCTTAGACGTTCTCTCATTAATAAGACGTTCTATATATTCATTCGTTCCAACTGGAACCGTACTTTTTATCACAACGATTGTGTCGGACTTAATGGTCTCTGCAATGGTTACCGCCGACGTTTCTACGTATTGTAAATCTGCTGAACCATCCTCACTCTCAGGTGTTCCTACAGCAATAATGATACAATCCACATCTTTATATGCTTCCTGAGCTACAGTGGTGAAGATTAGATTACCCGATTGAACGTTATTGGACATTAATTCCTCAATTCCTGGTTCATATATAGGGGATCTCCCTTGTTTCAGTTCGGTGATCTTCTCTGATGAGATATCGTAACATGTTACTTGATGTCCGACTTCAGACAGGCACACCCCGGTAACAAGCCCCGCATACCCTATACCTACGACTGCGATTCTCATTGATTTAATCCCTTCTTCTCGTTTATAAGCTCTTCTAAATAAGTCATTAACTCTTCTTGTAAATCTTTGCGGTTGAGACCAAGTTCAAGTGTGGCTTTAATAAACCCTAACTTGTCTCCAACGTCATATCGTTTTCCTTCAAAGTAATAGGCCAGAACGGGTTGAGTTGTTGATAGCTCCTGTATAGCATCCGTCAACTGAATTTCCCCGCCGGAACCTGGAGAAAGCGTTTCAAGAATGTGAAAGATTTCCGGATGTAATATATACCGCCCCATAATGGCATAATTAGAAGGGGCGTCCTCGATATCCGGTTTCTCTACAAGGCTTTTCAACCGAAACAGATTATTTGAAAGTTGATCACTCGGATCTATGATTCCATACTTATTAACATTCTTCCTTGGAACTTCCTGCACACCCAGAATGGAAGCAGCAGGATGCTGTGCAAACTGATCCATTAATTGTTGAAGACACGGCACTTCAGACTCCACAATATCGTCACCGAGCATAACGGCAAAGGGCTCATTCCCAATAAAGCTTTTAGCACAATAAATAGCGTGTCCCAGGCCTTTTGGCTCCTTCTGGCGAATATAATGAATGTTAGCTAAATTCGAGATCTCTTGTATCTGAGTGAGCAATGATGTCTTATCTTTCTTGGCAAGAGTTTCTTCTAACTCATAGGATTTATCAAAATGATCCTCAATAGCCCTCTTACCTCTGCCGCTGATAATGATGATATCCTCAATCCCGGAACGAACGGCCTCTTCCACAATATATTGAATGGTTGGTTTATCTACAATGGGAAGCATTTCTTTCGGTTGCGCTTTTGTTGCAGGAAGAAACCTTGTCCCTAAACCCGCTGCAGGAATTATTGCTTTTCTCACTCTCATATCCTGAGCCTCCATTAATGTAAGTTTCTCTCATAAAAACGGTATTCATTAGGTCATTTCTAATCATGACTCAATGACCAATTGTATATCATGGTGGTACCGAAATAAATAGTTGACATCATTACGTTACGAAACTGTAACGTTACATTCTTCACATGATTGACAATAAAAAATCTACTGATCTTCTCCAGTAGATTTTTCCCTCTCCCATTATACATGATTTTGAAAAAATTGTATTGTTCCAGACTGGTGGAATTTCCTAACTCCACTAACCGCGTTACTCTCTAATATACTTTTTGAATTCGTAGATTTTTACAAATTATTTAATTATTTTACAAAATACTACTAGCTATCTTCCAATATTCCCTCTAAAATTAATAGTGGTTACAAACTACTATATCAAGGAGGTTTATTTACGAATGCTAAAGAAAAGTTTATTCATGGTCTTATCCGCCTTACTTGTCTTAAGCGGCTTTGGAGGGATATTCAATGGAAGCGCTTACGCGGAGGGGGTATCTACTAAAACGATTACCATTCTTCACACCAATGATTCTCACTCAAAAGTGAAAGAGGGTCAATACGAGGGGATGGGGTTCGCCAAAATGGCCACACTCATTAAGCAGTATGAAGCTGAAAATGAGAATACCCTGCTATTAGATGCTGGAGATACCTTCCACGGCTCCCCATTTGCCACCCTTTCAAAAGGAGAAAGCATCGCTGAATTATTCAATGCGCTGGGGTACGATGCCCTTGCTGCAGGGAATCACGATTTTAACTATGGGTATGAAAGATTACTAGAGCTTGCGGATATGGTGAACTTTCCTATCCTATCGGCAAACGTGCGATATAAAGCTGACGATTCACTATTATTAAATCCATATATTATTAAAGAAGTAGATGGGGTAAAGTTAGGTATCTTCGGCTTATCCACTCCTGAAACAACTTATAAAACGAATCCAAAGAATGTCGAGGGACTAACTATCGCAGATCCTGTGAAGGAAGCAAAGGCAATGGTTACTGAACTCCAATCCCAAAACGTTGATGCCATCATCGCACTTACTCATTTGGGCACAGATGCTTCAAGTACAGAAACATCCATAAAGGTTGCTGAAAATGCGCCGGGAATTGATTTAATCGTAGATGGACACAGCCATACAATAGACAGAAAAGAATATGGGGTAGATACTCTTATTGTGAGTGCCGGTGAATACACAGAAAACCTCGGTGTTGTTCAATTAAAATTTGATGGTCATGATCTTGTTGATAAACAATACGACCTTATTACCAAGGAAGATGCACTGACAGCAGGTATTCAGGAAGACGCAGAAATCTCTTCCTTAATTAAAGGGATTGATGACAAGAACAAAGAAGTTCTTTCGGAAGTTGTTGGTACGACAAGTGTGAAACTTGATGGAGAACGAGCTCAAGTCCGAGCTGGGGAAACAAACCTCGGGAACTTGATTACAGATGCCATGATGTCTGCAACAAATGCAGATGCCGCGATTACAAATGGGGGCGGAATCCGTGCTTCCATTGATCAAGGCGATATCACAAAAGGCGATGTGATTAATGTATTACCGTTTGGGAACTATGTTGTCACGAAGAAATTCACAGGTGCAACACTTAAAGCTGCACTTGAACACGGTACAAGCGATTATCCGAATGTGAAAGGTGCATTCCCACACGTTGCCGGAATGACCTACGACTTAGATGTTTTCGCCCCTTCAGGGAACCGCGTGAAAAACCTTAAAATTAAAGGTGAAGCAGTTAACTTAGATAATGAATACCTAATTGCGACAAATGATTTCATGGCTGTAGGCGGAGACGACTATACAATGTTCAAAGACGGTCCACTTGTGAATGAGTTTTCAGCTTTAGATGAAATCCTAATCAACTATATTAAAGAAAATACACCTGTAGAACCATCAGTTGAAAGTCGCTTTACCATCCACACACCATTTACGGACTTAGATTGGTCTAAAGAAAATGTAGCCTATCTATATGCACGTGGAATTGTCAAAGGAGTGTCCGAAACAGAATTCGCTCCAAACCGAAATGTAAACCGCGCTCAATTCGCTTCTATGCTTGTTCGCGCATTTGATTTAGAAGCGACGGAAGACGCTCCGTTTACAGATTTAGATGCTATACATGAAGACACAAAACGTGAGATTGCTGCTGCATATGAAGCAAAACTTATTAAAGGGACGTCTCCTACTACATTTGAACCATATAAGCCGATCACCCGTGCTCAAATGGCGTTAATGATGAAACGTGCATACGAGTGGAAAATGGAAGAGGCCTATACATCCAATGGAGAAACTCCATTTAAGGATTTGGGTTCTCTTGAAGAAGAAGCACAAACAGCCGTTGAACTATCTTATGAATTGGAACTTGTGAAGGGCTATGGGGATATGTACAAACCATATTCTAATGCCACTCGTTCTCAAAGTGCAAAAGTCATCGCGTTATTCTTACAAGCAATGAATGGAATGTAAGCAATTGTTAGGACCAACCAAAAAGGAAACTTTTTGGTTGGTTTTCACTTGTGACAAATTTACAATCTTTAATTTTATTAACATTTTGCTATTATATTCACTTGGTAATATGAATCTTGTTTATAGAAAATACAATATAATTGGAGAGATCAAAGTGAAAAAACCTTTTACTGCTAAGAAAAGAACATTGGCTGGAGCCGCACTCGCATTTGGTTTAATTATCCCTCAAGTAGCACCTTCCATTACATACGCAGAGGTCATGGATAAAGATATTGTAAAACTTCGCATACTCGAAACGACTGACATTCACGTCAACCTCGCAAACTATGACTACTATCAGGATACAAAAACGAATAAGTACGGATTAGCCAAGACGGCTACCCTGATCAAGCAAGCCCGCGAAGAATCTGAGAACTCTTTATTATTTGACAATGGAGATTTGATCCAAGGAAACCCACTCGGGGATTATGTAGCAAGAATAGATCCTCTTCAAGATGGGGAGATTCACCCTGTTTACAAAGCGATGAATTTATTAAACTATGATGCTGGTAATATCGGGAACCATGAGTTCAACTATGGCCTTGATTTCCTGGGTACTTCATTAAAAGGCTCCAACTTTCCATACGTAAACGCCAATGTATATGTAGATGATAAAGATGGCAATCCAGATAATGACAAAAACTACTTTACACCTTATGAAATCCTCGACCGGTCCGTCGTGGATGAAGACGGTGAAGAACATGAAATTAAAGTAGGGGTAATCGGTTTTGTTCCTCCTCAAATCATGCAGTGGGATAAAGCGAACCTGGAAGGAAAAGTGGTTGCAAAAGATATCATAGAAACAGCCAATAAATATGTTCCTCAAATGAAAGCTGAAGGAGCTGACGTAATCGTCGCCATCTCTCACTCCGGTATAGGAAGTGTGACACAAGAAGAGATGGAAGAGAACGCAAGCTATGACCTTTCTAAAGTAGAGGGAATCAATGCAATTCTATTCGGACATGCCCATAGCATCTTCCCTTCCGAATCATTTGAAGGCATGGAAGGGGTAAACGTGAAAAATGGTACAATCAATGGTGTTGGGGCCGTTATGCCAGGGCTATGGGGAGATCACTTAGGACTGGTCGATCTTGAATTAGAATTAATAGATGGAGAGTGGAATATTGTGAATACCAAAGCTTTCACTCGTTCTATCCAGAATTCGGATGGAACACCTGCTGTGGAAGCAGATCAAGCCATCCTTGATGCTGTGAAAGAAGACCATGATGCCACAATTGAATGGGTACGAGGTGCCGTTGGGAAAACGACCGCTCCCATCAATAGTTATTTCGCCCTTGTAAGTGATGATCCTTCCGTACAAATCGTAACAAATGCACAGAAATGGTATGTTGAAAAGTATATCCAAGGGACAGAATATGATGGTATCCCCGTTCTGTCTGCCGGTGCCCCGTTTAAAGCAGGTACACGCTCGAATCCAGATTATTATACCGATATTCCTGCAGGAGAAATTGCCATTAAGAACGTATCGGACTTGTATCTCTATCCAAACACTCTTAAAGCCATACTTCTTACAGGCGCTGATGTGAAGGAATGGCTGGAAATGTCTGCAGGTCAATTTAATCAAATCGATACTGAAAAATCTGAAGAACAGAACCTTGTAAACGGGGACTATCGTTCCTACAATTTTGATGTCATTGATGGTGTGACATATGAAATCGATGTGACACAGGCTTCTAAATATGATACTGAAGGCAAGCTAGTAAATGAAAGCTCAAACAGAATCAAGAACTTAATGTTTGATGGTAAACCAATCGACCCTGAACAAAAATTCATCGTTGCTACCAATAACTATCGCGCCAGCGGGAAATTCCCTGGTGTCATCAATTCAAAAATCATAATTGATTCTCCAGATGAAAACCGCAATGTAATCATTGATTATATTATGGATCAAAAGACGATTGATCCTAAAGCTGACGGTAACTGGACATTCACTCCTGTGAAAGGAAATACGAATATTGTATTTGAAACATCTTTGAAAGCACAGGATTACATTAAAGATTCTAGCAAATACAAATTCCTTGGGAAACAGGACAGCGGATTCGGTAAATATTCCATTAAACTGAAACAAAGTGACGTCAAAAAATTCAACGACGTAGATGATAAACATTGGGCCAAAGATTACATTTATGACCTTGCTCAGAAAAATATCATCAAAGGGAAAACGGACACCATTTTCGCACCAGAAAGCAATGTTACCAGAGCCCAGTTTGCTGCTCTTATTGCAAGAACATTAGAGTTAAAGTCAAGCAGTACCAATCATTTCTCAGATGTGTCTGGTGACCTTTCTCCAGAGATCAACGCGATCTTTGAAGCAGGAATCACAACAGGTGTCTCTAAAGATAAATTCGCTCCAAATCAGCCCATTACCCGCCAACAAATGGCCGCCATGCTGATTCGTGCATACAATTACAAAATAGGTAAAGACTTTGAAGCTACCACTTCTGAAAACTACAGCGACAGCAAGAAGATTGCACCTGTGTTTAATGAAAGCGTGAACGCGGCACGTGAGCTAGGATTTATGACTGGTCATAATGACGGCAGCTTTGGACCACTCGAGAAAGCCTCAAGAGCACAAGCTGCAAAGACTATTTACATGTTGTTAACTAAATAAGCATCTATTGAAACTCCTTCCTCCTTTGGAAGGAGTTTTCTATTTACCGGTTACTAAGTACGACGACAATGGTTCCTAATTTCCTTAAAATCCTCTAAACCATTTAACTTTAATGGGTTTTCGTCATATAATGATTGGGTAGGCTTTATTAATAAAAGTAAGCTAAATATTTTATTGAAAATATTATTATAGGACTGATATGAAATGTACAATAAAGAATTGGTTTTTGAAAAGTTGAAGGGTGTCATGCATGAGGATAATATTAAGCGTGACGAGCCTTTAAGAGAGCATTTGTATACGAAACTCGGCGGGAAAGCAGACTTCTTCCTGACCCCGACAACCTATGAAGAAGTCCAGAACATCGTTACCCTTTCAAATGAAGTCGATGTTCCTTTCACCTTACTAGGGAATGGTTCCAACCTAATTGTGAAAGACGGAGGCATCCGGGGTATTGTTCTTCATTTAGTGAATTTTAATGAAATCAAAGCGAATGATCAACAAATTGTTGCTCAAAGTGGCGCTGCCATTATTGATGTATCCAGAAGGGCATTAGCAGAAAAACTATCCGGACTGGAATTTGCCTGTGGTATTCCGGGTACTGTCGGCGGAGCGTTATTCATGAATGCCGGTGCCTACGGCGGTGAAATTAGTGACGTTCTCGATTACTGCTATGTCGTCGATCGTGAAGGCAATTTAGTGAAACGCACAGCTGCTGAGTTAGAGCTTGATTATCGTCACAGTAATATCTCTGAAAACGGCGATATCGTATTGGAAGCAACCTTCAGCTTAACGCCTGGAAGTTATGAAGAGATCAAAGATGTCATGGATGACTTAACATTCAAAAGAGAATCCAAGCAGCCCCTTGAATACCCGTCTTGCGGGAGTGTGTTCAAGAGGCCACCTGGATACTTTGCAGGAAAACTCATCCAGGACAGTGAGCTTCAAGGGACTAATTTCGGGGGAGCTGAAGTATCAACCAAGCACGCAGGATTCATAGTCAATAAAGACAGCGCAACTGCTCGGGATTATATCTCATTGATTGAACATGTTCAAAAGACCGTTAAAGAGAAATTTGATGTAGAGCTTGAACGTGAAGTGCGAATTATTGGTGAGGACTTGGAATGAATACCAAAAGGAGACTCAAACTTTCGCGAGTCTCCTTTTTCTCGTTATTCTACTGCGAACTCTACCGCAAGCTTCTTTTTTATTCCTATATGGGAAGCTGAGAATTCCTTAATCACCCTGTACTTGCCTTTTGAAAGACGAAAAGCTTCCAGATTTATTTCTTGTTTATACTCCTTATTTTCATCTATTTCATAACCAACAGAGGTAAATGCCTGTCCATCATTTATATTTTTCCAGCCTAGAAACGATTTCTTTTGCAATTCATACTCTTCTCCAAATATAAGGGGTGTTGGTCCCCAATTTTCAATCAAGAGTGGCAGTGATTCTGTTGAATCTAACTGTATGTTGAGCCGTGCTTAGTTTTGCATTGATTTCTCGTTTAGGTGCAAACAAAGGATATACAGTCTGACCGATCGTATCACCTTTTGGAGTAATCAATTCTATATTCAAGGTATAGAGAACTCCTTCTTTCTTTGGGACCTCAACAGGGTAAAATGAATCGTCAGGTGAATACCTTTTATTACTAACCTCTTTTACCTTTTTCCATCCCTTATCTCTCTCTACTAACTGAATGTTGACTGAATGATCTTTCGGAATGAATTTTTCAAGAATGATAATCGACGCATTTTCCCCAGGGGAGACAATCCCTTCTGGTGTTTCCCGAATGATCGTGGCCAAACGATTGTATTTATCATGATTGTAGACATAGTCTGTTTGATCATAAATAGCTTCTCTAGATAAATCCGAAATAACAAAACCATCATTACCTTTTTTTCCTATATGACTGGGGTAATGAGCACTTGACGTCACCACTAATGTATCCCGTGAACATAATGATAGCCAATATGAGAATCGGAAAAAGTTTCTTCATCCTGCACACCACCATTGTCTTTCCTTCACTTCACCATAAAAACCCAATGATCCTATACAAGAGAATGAGTTCCTAACTAAAAATTATAATTCCACAGTACCCTCCACTCCCCCTCATCAAGTGCGACATAGCTGGTTTGACTGATAACCAATTCACCAAATTGACTATGAAAATACATATCAACTTTTGCTTCCCTTACATTTTTGAAGGTAAGCCCGTCCTCATTAAATGTGAACTTTTTTAGTTTCTCGACCTTCCCCACTTCTACTTCAAACTCATCTACTCCCATATGGCCCATAAACACATGATTTTTCGTTTGAATATAGGTTGACTTTGGAAACAAACTTTTCATTTCAGGATGAAACAATTCCCATGCGTTCCCGAAGTCACCATCTTTTTCATAGTCATAGAACTGCTTAATGACCTCTTCAGGTGTTTCAGGTTCCTGGTTTTTCCCTATAACAATGAAAAGAGCCGCCACGATGAGGATGGTAACGATTGCTCCAACGAATAGAGGAACCGGACTTTTCCTTTTCATCCTTTCACCTCTCACCAGCCTGTCTATACTAAACCATATGAGAGTCCCGGTTGATGTATGTAAGAAGTTTTTTAAAATAAGTTCACCACTATAAAGTTTGTTCCTCTGATCGTTGAATTAATTCTTCCTTTTTCTTTTTTATATAACTTATGTAGATATGTTCATCCTGCAGTTCAAAAATTAACACAGCTTTATCAAAATACGGTATTGCTTTATCATATTGCTTCATTAATTCAAAGTTATACCCAACATGGTAATGAATATGACCCAGTCCATACATATTCTCTTCATCGATACTCCAACGGATGGCTTCCATGCAACTTTTATTCGATTCTATATAGTCTCCTGTGCGTGTATGAAGGCGGGCAAGATTATAAAGCAATCGCGTTTTAACCGCTTTGTCTTGTAGATGCTTACTTCCCGTAAGTCCATTTTTCACTTTTTCATAATAGGTAAGTGCTCCTTCATAATTTTCTTCAGAGAAATCTATATTCCCTATGCTTAACAGAATTTCCATTTCCCTTTCTGATAAGGCTTTCTTGGTATTATAGGTTAATTCAAGCGCCTCATTCAGAAGGGACCTTGCCATTGTTTTATCATTCAACACTTCCTGAGTATAAATGGCTCTATGCCATAATAATAGCTGTATATTCGAATCGCTTTGTATAAAGTTAGGATTCTTTTCTTCCACTTTCACAATATCCATCATTTCTTGATAGTGATGCTTCACTCTTAATTTCCGAAGCTGCCTTTCCACTTCCTGTACGTAGTCCAGACGGGGAGTCGTCCCGATTTCAAAAAAGTAGTTTACATCCACCCCAAGCTTCTTAGAGATTTGGTAAAGAGAGGTTGCACTGGGATAAATGTCTCCTTTTTCAATCCGGCTTATAAGTGCCTGAGTACATATGTCCTCTGCTAATTCTCCTTGAGTGATTCCCACTAACTGCCGTAACTCCTTTATTTTTTTACCGATGATGGAGTAATCCACTAAACCAGCCTCCTCGATGGTAGAATCCACGTACTCTATTCCTTTCCACCCATCTTTTCATTAAGTTCTTTTATCTTACCTTCAATAAAAGTGGAAATTGCATGGCAAAAAGCATGGCCGCTTTAACGAGATAAGGTAAAGCCTCCTGATATTTCTCTTCTAATTCCAGGTTATACCCAATATGATAATTCAATTGAGCAAATCCATAAAGATTTTCCTCTTCTATAAGCCACCGGATGCCTTCTTCACACCGCCTTGTGGATTCCTCGTACTTTCCAAGCCTAGTCAGTACTCTTGCAATATTATAAAGAAACCTCGTTTTAATAGACTTATCGTTAATTTGATCATTATAAATCAAAGCATCATTCACATTTTGATAAGTCTCTAATGCCTGAGCATAGTTTCCACGACTGAATTCCAATATTCCTATACTGATCATAAAATTCATTTCACGTTCTGCCAGGGCTTTCTTTTGATTATATGTCAATGAGAGAGCCTTCTCTAATAGAATGAGGACTTCTTCTTTGTTTTGGTCGACTTCATTCACATAAATCCCTTTATGCCAATAGAGGAGTTGGAGATTTGATTCATCCTTTAAAAATAGGGGATTCTTCTCTTCCGTTTTCACAATCTCAAGGATTTCATCATATTTCAATTTCACTCTCAGCTTTTTAAGTTGCCGTTCAACTTCCTTCACATAGTCCAGACGGGGAGTCATCCCAATCTCGAAAAAGTAATTCACATCGACACTGAGCTTCTTTGAGATTTGATATAGAGATGTAGCGACGGGATAGATATCCTCTTTTTCTATACGACTGATCAAGGCCTGAGTACATATTCCGTCTGCCAATTCACCCTGAGTCAAACCCACGACTTTTCTCAGTTCTTTAATTTTTTTCCCTATAACTGAATAGTCCACAAGCCCACCTCTCATAAATATTAATATATTTATATTCTATCAGAAAATAAGCAATTTCTTTAGGTAAATCTTAATATCCTGCCTCTCAGGGATTCAGATCACAAATACATAGATAATAGATCTATGTTTTAATAAAGTTAACGACAAATTACAATACCTTTTGATGGCACATCTCCTTGTGAGAGGTGCTCTTTTTTTATTTTAGGGGGGATAAAGTTCATGAATGATTACATTTCATCCATGAGAAGTTTTATTGGTAACGAAACACTCCTCACTGTCGGCTGTGGGGCAATCATAGAAGACCATCACGGTCGAATCTTGATGCAACATAGAGCAGGAAGCGATGTTTGGGGGATACCAGGGGGCCTTATGGAACTAGGAGAGTATTTTAACAAACGGTAATAAGAGAGGTATCCGAAGAAACAAATCTACATATAAACAACCTCGAATTATTCGGCATGTACTCCGGTCCAAAAGGCTATGCTCAATATGAGAATGGAGATAAGGTATTCAGTGTGCAACTGATATTCTATACAAAATCCTATAGTGGAACTCTCAAGATGAACCAGGAAAGTACTAAGCTCTCCTTTTTTACAAAGGATCGTTTACCAGTAAATATCAACCCTCATCAGGCCCCTTTTATAGAAGATTGGGTGAAACAAGAAAAAACTCCAATCATTAAATAAGTCCAGGGAGTAACCATCCTTCCAAAAATGGAAATATTAATATATTTTTATAATGTAAGATTAAACAACTATAAGGACTCTAAATACCCTCTATTCACATCTCAAGAAACGAGAATCAAAATGCAGCACCCTCACACTTATGCTTTAATATAAGTACGACAAGTTACAATACCTATAGACGGCCCTCCCCCTAGATTGGTGAGGGCTCTTTTTTTTGAGGGACGGACCACTATCAGATTTCATATATCTCCAACGGCAGTCCATCGGAATCTTCAAAAAGCGTGAATCATTTATGAGTATACGGATCTATCCTTATTTCCCCGGTTTGAATACCTTTTAGATTTAACTCCTTTACCTCCTCGATATCCTCCACTTCAAAGCCCAAATGACGCAGTCCTTGTGCTTCCGGATAACTCGGCAGCTCCGGTGCTTCAGGGAATGAGAAGAGTTCGATGATATATCCGCCGTTCAATGTGAGATCGGGCTTGTAAGATTCTCTTTCTCCCTTTTACATTTCCTGCTTTATATCCAAACCCAGTTTGTTGACGTAAAAGTCTTTAGATTTGACGTGATCCGAGCAAATAATGGCGATGTGGTGAGTTTTTTTGAAGTTCATTCTGTCAATCTCAATCTCCTCTCAATTACGTTCTTACACAAGCCATTATGCAATAAACCGACATTTGGGAAAACGGCTACACCCCTTGAATGACCCCTTTCCACCTTTCCGGTTACGGGTCACTAATGGATTCTCGCACTTTGGACATATACCTGAATTCACTTTCATCTGCCTTTCCTGCTGATCTGCCCTGACTTGCTTTTTATGGATCTTACCAGCTCCTTTCTCGGCTATATTCCCTCTCTGCAGCAGCTCTGAAATCCCCTTTATTTGGAGGGAGTTTAGGACAACCCCATCATGTTTCTCGATTAGTTTCACCAGCTGATTGGAATAGATGACAAATGAGTGAGGAGAGGTAACGTCCATTTTTTTAATCGTGGATTTAGGATCAAAGGCAATGATTGAATAAACCGGAGGCTTCATTCTTTCGCCTATGATTGTCTCAATTGCTTTAATGTGGCCATAATTTTGATGAAGGGGGTTATGAAATGTCTGCTTTCGTTTATAAATGACCTGAGTCCATTTCTTGCTCCTTTCGCTTCCATAGATCCAGCCTTGGTAATTCTTCGTTTCTATCACAAAGATACCCGCTTTGGATAATACAATATGATCTACTTGAGTGGTTTTGCCATTTTGTGAAGGGATCAAAATATCATGTAAAACAACATAGCGATCAGGATCAAGTTTACCCAAATAGTATTTCACTTTCCCTTCTCCAATTTTCCCTTTTACTGTTGGGGATGAAGCAAGGATTGCCAGCAGCAGCATTAATAACAAAATAAGATAGCTCATTCGAAACACGTCCTCTTTGTGGAATTATTAACCATTTTCAATATTACCACAATCTCGGGACTTTTCTCCTGTATTTCACACAAAAAAAGAAGCAGCCCCGAAAGACTGCTCCATCTACTATTTATTTCATTGCATCCGTCAACACAGGTACGATCTGCTTCTTACGGGATACCACGCCTTTTAATAGAGCCGTGTTATTTTGAAGGGTCACATTGAACGCCTTCTCCACTTCAGCCGCTTTGCTTCCAAGGGCAAGAGCCGTCGAGTCGTTATCCAGGATGTTTGTCACGACAAGAAGGAATAGATCAAGTCCTTTTTCCTTGATCATCGTTTCCATGGCCGCTTCGACTTCTGCCTGGCGTCCGAATACATCATTCACATCGACAACGTTGATTTGAGCCACTTCCACTTTCGCGTTACCCATGGAGAATTCTTTTGCATCAAGGGTCACAAGTTCAGCGACTGATTTTGTGCTCATGTTCGCACCGGCTTTCAACATTTCCAGGCCATATACTTGGGCATCGACACCAGCGATTTCAGCGAGCTCGTTTGCTGCTTCAACGTCTTCATCTGTACATGTAGGAGATTTGAATAGTAGGGAGTCGGAGATAATCGCTGACAGCATCAGTCCAGCCATTTCCTTCGTTACCTCTACTCCTTTTTCCTTGTAGATCTTGTTTAAGATCGTTGCCGTACATCCAACCGGCTCTGCGCGGTAGTATAAAGGATCTGACGTTTCAAAGTTGGCGATACGGTGGTGATCGATGACTTCAAGAACGCGGACTTCCTCAATGTCTTCTGCACTTTGCTGACGTTCGTTGTGGTCAACGAGGATGACTGTATCGGTCTCAGCTGCAACCTTCTCTACTAAACGTGGTGCAACAACGTTAAAGTAATCAAGGGCGTATTGTGTTTCACCGTTCACCTCACCTAAGCGTATAGGCTCCACGTCCATCCCGATTTTTGTTTTCAAATCAGCATAAACCAGTGCAGACGTGATCGTGTCTGTGTCCGGATTTTTGTGTCCGAAAATTAGTGTTTTACTCATGTATCATTCTCCTAACTCTATGTAATGGGTATGATTGATTTCTCACTTTACATTTTCTTATATTACCATATTTAAAGGCAAAACCGTATGATTGGGGAAGTTTTTTTCCAGTGATTGTGAAGGTAACATTCCCAGATTCTGTGTTATACTAAGTGCACAAGGAGGTGAAAAGACAATGGATCAGGTATTACAAGCAATCAAGGAGCTCCAAGGACAAATGACGCGCTTTGAGAACAACATGGATGAACGTATGACGAGATTAGAAAACCGCATGGACAAGCTCGAATCCAGAATGAACGTCCTCGAAGAAAATCAACAGGATACACAAGACAATATCGCCATTCTGGTGAAGGAAAATTGGGATCATAAAAAGGAACTTCATAAAGTAAAGAGACGGGTGGGGATGGAGCAATAGCCTTTCTCCTTTATTCACATCCCTCCTGAAAACCCATTAAAATAACTTCATTTGCTCATCCCTGTTCTTCCCTTCATCCTTCAATTTATACCCAAGAGATTGATAGCCCGCTAATCTTTTTGCATACATCTTCTTAAGCACAGGAATCTGATGGTCAACATAATCATAGACCTTCACATCTGATTTAGAAGGATGAGAACGATGAAGTCTTCCCACATATTGTTGCAGAGTCCCTTTCCATGAGATTGGCATAGTTAAGAACAACGTATCGAGCCGGGGATCATCGAAACCTTCCCCAATATACTTTCCTGTTGCAATGATGACTCTTTCTTCCGAATCGGGAATTTCTTTCAACTGTTGCAACCGAGCCTGCTCCTCTTTTTTCTGTAATCCACCTTTTAACACGATAAGATTTTTGGCAAACCCCTTCAGTTTTTCCACAAGAATGTCGATGTGCTTCTGTCTCTCGGTTAAGATAATAGGACTCCTACCCTCGTCCAGTGCTTGCAACACATCATTGAAAATAAGGAGATTTCGTGCTTCATCCGTTTGTAGTCCATTCATCACTTCTTGAATGGTTTCAATCTCAGCATTCTCCCTCCCACTGGGTGTCAGTCTTGGAAATAGAAAATGGTTGAATGAATGCACTTTTGACTGATCTTTTGCGCTAATTTTATAACGGATCGGTCCACACTGCATCGTCATG
>CAWBBM010000008.1:0-9606 GCA_963787015.1 uncultured Bacillaceae bacterium | reverse complement strand
ATCCGTCAACACAGGTACGATTTGTTTCTTACGAGATACAACACCCTTTAACAGTGCCGTATTATTTTGCAGTGTCACGTTAAACGCTTTTTCAACTTCTGCCGTTTTGCTTCCAAGAGCGAGTGCCGTTGAGTCGTTGTCCAGGATATCCGTCACAACCAATAAGAAAAGATCCAATCCTTTTTCCTTGATCATCGTTTCCATGGCCGCTTCGACTTCTGCCTGGCGTCCGAATACATCATTCGTGTCTACGACGTTGATTTGAGCGACTTCCACCTTCGCATTCCCCATGGAGAATTCTTTCGCATCAAGGGTTACAAGCTCTGCCACGGATTTTGTGCTCATGTTTGCACCGGCTTTCAACATTTCCAGGCCATATACTTTGGCGTCGACACCAGCGATTTCAGCGAGCTCGTTTGCTGCTTCAACGTCTTCATCTGTACATGTAGGAGATTTGAATAGTAGGGAGTCGGAGATAATCGCTGACAGCATCAGTCCAGCCATTTCCTTCGTTACCTCTACTCCTTTTTCCTTGTAGATCTTGTTTAAGATCGTTGCCGTACATCCAACCGGCTCTGCGCGGTAGTATAAAGGATCTGACGTTTCAAAGTTGGCGATACGGTGGTGATCGATGACTTCAAGAACGCGGACTTCCTCAATGTCTTCTGCACTTTGCTGACGTTCGTTGTGGTCAACGAGGATGACTGTATCGGTCTCAGCTGCAACCTTCTCTACTAAACGTGGTGCAACAACGTTAAAGTAATCAAGGGCGTATTGTGTTTCACCGTTCACCTCACCTAAGCGTATAGGCTCCACGTCCATCCCGATTTTTGTTTTCAAATCAGCATAAACCAGTGCAGACGTGATCGTGTCTGTGTCCGGATTTTTGTGTCCGAAAATTAGTGTTTTACTCATGTATCATTCTCCTAACTCTATGTAATGGGTATGATTGATTTCTCACTTTACATTTTCTTATATTACCATATTTAAAGGCAAAACCGTATGATTGGGGAAGTTTTTTTCCAGTGATTGTGAAGGTAACATTCCCAGATTCTGTGTTATACTAAGTGCACAAGGAGGTGAAAAGACAATGGATCAGGTATTACAAGCAATCAAGGAGCTCCAAGGACAAATGACGCGCTTTGAGAACAACATGGATGAACGTATGACGAGATTAGAAAACCGCATGGACAAGCTCGAATCCAGAATGAACGTCCTCGAAGAAAATCAACAGGATACACAAGACAATATCGCCATTCTGGTGAAGGAAAATTGGGATCATAAAAAGGAACTTCATAAAGTAAAGAGACGGGTGGGGATGGAGCAATAGCCTTTCTCCTTTATTCACATCCCTCCTGAAAACCCATTAAAATAACTTCATTTGCTCATCCCTGTTCTTCCCTTCATCCTTCAATTTATACCCAAGTGATTGATAGCCCGCTAATCTTTTTGCATACATCTTCTTAAGCACAGGAATCTGATGGTCAACATAATCATAGACCTTCACATCTGATTTAGAAGGATGAGAACGATGAAGTCTTCCCACATATTGTTGCAGAGTCCCTTTCCATGAGATTGGCATAGTTAAGAACAACGTATCGAGCCGGGGATCATCGAAACCTTCCCCAATATACTTTCCTGTTGCAATGATGACTCTTTCTTCCGAATCGGGAATTTCTTTCAACTGTTGCAACCGAGCCTGCTCCTCTTTTTTCTGTAATCCTCCTTTTAACACGATAAGATTTTTGGCAAACCCCTTCAGTTTTTCCACAAGAATGTCGATGTGCTTCTGTCTCTCGGTTAAGATAATAGGACTCCTACCCTCGTCCAGTGCTTGCAACACATCATTGAAAATAAGGAGATTTCGCGCTTCATCCGTTTGTAGTCCATTCATCACTTCTTGAATGGTTTCAATCTCAGCATTCTCTCTCCCACTGGGTGTCAGTCTTGGAAATAGAAAATGGTTGAATGAATGCACTTTTGACTGATCTTTTGCGCTAACTTTATAACGGATCGGTCCACACTGCATCGTCATGATCGATGTAGACCGTCTTTTACTCGTTGGGGTAACTTTTTATCTTCCAAGACATATTTTCAGCTGTTCGCATTCTTTTAATACCCTTTCAAAGCTTCAATTCAGATATGTGATGACACTCATATACAATAATATGACCATAGATTTTGATTACGTTTATTTTTTCTGGCTTTGATCTTAGTGTCTGAATGGTAGCAATATCGATTGATCCATTCCGCTTATTTTTCCCTCCACCAATTTCTCCAATAGAGGACTCTTCACTATGAAAGAAAGAAGACAGGCTCGTTTTCCATTGATCCAACAACTGTTTCCGATGAACAATAATCAGGGTGTTTACCCGTCTTTTCTCAATCATAGCTGCACCAACTACCGTTTTTCCGAACCCGGTCGTAGCTGATAGGACCCCATGATCATGTTGACTTAACTGTTCAACCGCTTCTTTCTGCTGCGGAGACAACACCCCCTTCAATTTTGCTTCTAATCTCTCTGCAAAGACTGTTTCGTCTTTCATAGAGTATGCGATTTCGAATTCCTTACAGATCGCAAGAACATCCTCTACGCATCCTCTTGGCAAAATAAGTTGCTCTTCCGTTTGTTCTGAGCAGTTAATGACTCTTGGAATTTGATGAGTAGATCATCTTTTTCGCGTGCGCTTTGTAAAAAGCAGGATTGTTAAAATCGGCCAGATCCATGCATTTTTTCAAAACAAACGCTAGTAAGTCCTTCTGATCAAGAAAAATTCCATCTTTTAGAGTAATGGTGATTTCTTTTGGACAATCTTTTACAGTCCCCTGCCTTACCAAGGGATTTGAATTCGAGTTCTTGATAACATGATTGATCTTTTCTAAAGAAATTTTCCTCAAACCGGATAAATATTGCCACTGATCCGCTATCGGTTGAAACTGGCTGTCTAGGAAAATGCTATTTCCTCTTTTCCTGGACTCACCTTGAAGAGGTAGTGCAATAAGATTACCGAGACCGCCTTCTGGCAAAGTGTCCTGATTAGGAAATAACCTGTCGAACGAATCGATTCCAAGTTCAAAGTACTGTTCCATCGTCCTCGACAACAATACGGAACCTAATTTCCTTGCCTTGGACGCTTGGACCTCTTCCGCAAAAAAGATCCAGACGTGAGCCCCGTTACCTGAACGGGAACGCTCAAGTGCAGCGTGAATTTCATATTCTTTGCACACGTTGATAAATGCTTGTACAGCCTGCTTCCAACTCACCTTCTATCGCACTCAACTGCATAGAAAAAAACACGAGCCATTGTTTTGCAGCGGATAGACTCCTACTGTTTTCGTTCCACTTAAATGCTCATATACAATCTTCTCCGTCAACGGTAAGTAGTCTCTATGCATACACTGACTGCACTTTATTTGAGGTTTCTTACATATCGTTGGATGCCACTCATGTTTACATGCCGGAGAATACCCGGATTTACCTCTTTTGGCAGATTCCCACCTTGTGGCATAAACATCTCCTCTACCTTTAAATAAAGAAGTGAAAAGATTGATCCGATCATGAATGATTTGTTGTTTTTCATTTGGAGAAATATGCTTATGGGGTTGGTCTTCATAACAAATATCGTGTCTCTTTAATAACTCTTTTAACTTTTTATTTTCCTTTTTCAGCTGTTGGCATTCTTGCAACACTTGCTGAAGCTTCAATTCAGAATTGGTCATATTAAAACCTCGATTTTGTTAGAATATTGAATAGTTTTAGAATACTAGAATTTCCACTTTAATAAAAGGGAACTTCCTTAGTAAGTATTGGTTGCTATTCAACACTGTAAACGTAAAAAACACTATTCAAAATCGAATTGAATAGTGTCTCCTTTGAGTAATAGAACGTGAAGAGGTTGAGGAATACCATTATGAGGATATAGTGGCTGAAAAACCGGTAGTTTATTGATGCTTCAATCTGTTGATCTCTAGCTCATGCTTCCCAACTTTACCGCTTAAATATTCTACATCCTTCCCGATATCTCCCGTATTTTTATCAACCTGCTTCAATAAGGCAACTACATCCTCGTTTTGTGATGTTTCAATACGATCGAGTCGCTCGTTTACATTAGAAAAGCCCGTCGTCACTTTGGATTCTAATACATCAAACCTTTTATCCAGACTAGTTACATTTGTGTCAAGGTGACCCACATTTGAATTTAGCTTGTCAAATTTGGAATCCAGCTTTTTGAAAGTTGAATTTAATTGATTGAATGTTGAATTCAACTGCTTAACATTTGAATCTAATCCACTGAACCTTGAATCCAACCGTTTAACATTTGAATCTAATCCACTGAATCTTGAATCCAACCGCTTAACATTTGAATCTAATTCACTGAATCTTGAATCCAACCGCTTAACATTTGAATCTAATCCACTGAATCTTGAATCCAACTGCTTAACATTTGAATCTAAACCACTGAATCTTGAATCCAAACGTTTCACATTTGAATCTAATCCACTGAATCTTGAATCCAACTGTTTAACGTTTGAATCGACTTTTTTGATGTCAGAACTTAGTTCGTTGAATCTCGTATCAAATTCTCTGTTCAATTCAGATTTTATCTCTACCACCAACTCCGACGTCATTTCTTTAAACAATTTCCTTAACATTTCTTCCATCCCTATCACCTCCCTCTTTCCATTATTATATACTTTTTCGTTTTGGAAATAAATTGGAACATTAAAACATAAACTGCATTTAAAAAACCAGAGGCAATACACCTCTGATCAGTGGTTAAATTCTCACTTTCCCTTCATCCTGACAACCTGCCAGAATAATCATCTCAATCATCTCTTCAGACATATCCAAATGAGCTACCCCAGTGCCTTCAATCAACTCTTGTGTATTCTGATCATCAAACGTCAACGCACCAGCAAGGTACACTTTGAACACCTCAATCAAGCTATTAAGCTTTACCTCTTCTTCATCTAATTCATACTCACCCGTGTTTTCAACGACCGATAAGTTTTCAAATTGCAGGGCCTCTTTTAACATCTTCAGCAGTGCGATGTTTTCTGGCGGATTCGAATTGGTAATGTGATAGATTGTGTCCGGTTGTGCTTTGTCAGGAGCCAGGCTTAGAATGTCTGCTACATAGTCTACCGGAACGAGATTCGATGTACCGTTTTTGGCAGCAACCAGTCTGTAGGTACGGTCTTCCCCTCCACGTCTCTCGGTCTTGCGCTTGAACACTCCGAGAGCGCGCATGAATCCATACAGCGTAAACTGGGAATCGGCTTCACCGGTTTTGGAATCACCCACAATGATCGCTGGTCGGAAAATGGACACATCCATTTGATTTCTATAAGAAGCAACAAGATGTTCCGATTTCACTTTACTTTCCTCATACGGGTTATGGAATTCACCGTCTGTTGGATACAGTTCTTCTATCCCGTCAGGAAGCTTGCCTACTGTATAAGCCGTACTCACATAATAAAACTTTTTCACTTGAAGACGGGTTGAAAGTTTCAGTATATGCTTCGTCCCCTCGTAATTCGCTGTGAATAATTCATCACGCAAATCTTGATCAAATTTCACAAGGGCTGCCAGATGGTACACAGCATCAATCTTACCCGTCAGCCACTCCTGATCATCCTCCGTCAGTCCGGCATTCGGAAGGGTGATATCCCCTTGAAAAATATGAATTCTCTTTTGTTCATCCTCTAGGAAAGAATCTCGTAATCTCTCGGCCTTTTCTACATTTCTCACTAAAATATAGACTTCATTCTGTTTATATTGTAAAAGGTTCTTGATGAGCCTTCCTCCAAGAAAGCCTGTCGATCCCGTTAAAAATAAATTCAATTTGATCACTCCTGTTGTATTTCAACCACGTTGGTCATTCCGTTTATCATACCACAGATTGAAAGCGGAATCGTTGGTAAAAGCGTGTTGGAACAGGATAACAAAATGTTGTTTTCAAGGAGTTGCCAATGCTCTGTCTATGAGTGAGTGGGGTAGATGGTGAGGGGCGGGGTTGCTGTCTCACTTCTTATCGTGACAGAGCTTACTAGCGAATATAAACAAATGAAATAGTATCGTACTATTAAAGCTAATATCGGTCACCACTCTCTACCTTCAATAACAACAGAATTGACTTAAAGAGCCTAACAAAAAGAGAGGAGCATCCGCCCCTCTCTACCACTATTTCCAACTATCGTAAAACTTCTTAGCCACTTGGACCGTATGGGTACTTCCGCCAGCATCCTGTACATCTTCAAGGAGCATCGCGAGGACCATGGACGGGTCGTTCTGATCATAGGAAACAAATAATCCATTTTCCGTTCCGGTTGTTCCCTGCTCTGACTTGATCTCTGCCGTCCCCGTCTTTCCTGCAATCGCTTTTCCTTCCACACTGGCTTTTCCGGCTATTCCTTCCGTGACAACTTTGCGTAAATTGGTTTTCATCATGTCCGCTTGTTCTTTCGTCAGCAGATCCTTCTTCCACACGTCCTGTTCTTCGTCCATCAGAAGGCGAGGTTTCATCATGTTTCCATCGTTGATGATCCCACCGTAGGCACTCGCCAGGTGAACGATACTCATCAGAACCTCACCCTGACCAAAGGCTGAATCGGCTAACTGAACTTCTTTGGAGATTTTACCGTCATTCGAAACCTGTGATTTGTAAATCGGATACGAGAATGGAATGTCTTCTCCAAACCCGAAGTCCTTCAATCCAGCAATAAAGGTGTCGGCACCCATTTCCATCCCTACACGGGCAAAATAAATATTATCCGAGAATTTAATGGCACTTTCCAGATCCACCTTGCTCTCATTCGCAAAGACACGGACAACTTTATAATTCCCCCATGACTCATCCTTTTTCCACGTCTTCCCTTGGATATCATAAATCTTACTTGGATCTAACTTCCCGGACTTCAGCCCGACTGAAGCTGTGATCCCCTTCATCGTCGAGCCAGGTGAATAAGTAAGGGGGAAACGATTTCGCAATGGCTTCTTCGGATCGTCCGCCAGTTTTTTATACTTTTCAGAACTGATCCCTAATACAAACTCATTGGGATCATAAGCAGGTGTACTGACAAGAGCAAGTGCTTCCCCTGTTTGTGGATTAAGGGCTGCAGCCGTTCCTGCTTCATTCTTCATTTGTTCGTATATCTTCTTTTGCATTTCCGCGTCGATCGTCAGTGAAATGGTCTTACCATCCTCCACTGGCTGCTCGACTACGGTTACAATCTCTTCTGAATCCTGTTTCTTCAGATAGATTTTCTTACCGTCTTTGCCTCGCAGTTGATCTTCATAGACTTCCTCTGCTCCGCTTAAGCCCATTAAGGACTGAGCTGTATAGCCTTTATCTTTAAGCTTATCCAACTTCTCTGCCGTCAGCTTTCCGATATAGCCAGTCAGATGGGCTGTTGCTTCTCCGTACGGGTATTCCCTCGCCGCCACCCGTTTCGAGTAAAGCCCTCCCAGTTCAATCACCTCTAGAGCTAAAGGTCGTTCAGATAGGGCAATCTTCTTAATAGGCACGAAGAATTCCGGCTTCACCCAGCTCTGATCCAGCTTGCTCTGAATGGACTCGGATGACAGATCAAGCAATTTCGATAGCTTGTCTAAATCACCGTCATTGAACTCTTTCGGAACAATCCCAAGCTCAAATGCTTCCCCATTGATGGCAAGGGGCTGCTGATTCCGGTCCAGGATTTCCCCGCGCTTGGCAGAAATACTCTCTACGCCGACCTTATCTCCCTTTTCCATCTCTGGAAGGATAAAGGAAGGCTCCCAATCGACGTACCAATTTTCGTCATCGTCCTTTTTCTCTTTGGTTAATGTGATGTCTTTTTTATACGAGACCTCACCAGCCAGGGTGTTAAACGAAATGGTCATTGGGAATTCTGCTTTTGTTTTTTTGTCCCACTCCACTTCTTTATCAGGCTTTTCAAAGGATACCTTTACATCCTTCACTTCTAAATCTTTATAAATATCTTTGTATCTTGTGACGAAATCTTCTTTTTTGAATGTTTCTTTGGTTGAAGAATTCACATAGTCGGAGAACATACTATCAAACTTTCCTTTATTCCAAAGATCCGCGTATTCCTGAAGGCGATCATCAGGCTGAGGTTTCTCCTGGCAACCGGCGACCAATAAACTGAACGCAGCAAAGAGACAGAGCAGAAGGATTTTTTTTATCATATGTAGTGACAACCCCTTGATTATTTTTCTTGTTATTATCATTGTTTCAAATCGTATCCATATTTACAAATTTAATGTATCTATATTCTTTGTTTGATTCGAGTATGTCCCTTTAGGGAGTCGGCGAAATTTGTTCCGTTTTGTCGAATGGCAGATATATTGGGATTTTGGCAGATATATAGAAAATATGGCAGATAAAAATGGATTGTGGCACGTAACTCAAAAAAACGGCAGATAAATCCTGAATATGGGACATATCCTTCTTGCATCACCTCAATCGCCTAGCCCCCAAACTCCTCCAAACCCAATATCCACCACCTTTTCCTCACAATCCCCATCTTTTCTCGACTATACATAATGCAATTTCATCAAAATTTGTTATAATAGTACATCGTAAGAGTAATAAGGAACAGAATCCTAAGATTATATCTTGCAAATATATATCGACAGGTGGAAATAAACATGAAAAATTATCGAGTATTACTGTATTACAACTATGTAGCCATTGAGAATCCTGAGGAAGTTACGGCCCAGCATAAAGAATTGTGCTCGGATCTTGGACTTATGGGACGTATTCTTATTTCATCCGAAGGCATCAACGGAACATGCTCCGGTACGATTGAACAGACAGATGCTTATATAGAAGCGATGAGACAAGACCCTCATTTCGCGGACACTGTGTTCAAAATTGATGAAGCAGATGAACATGCCTTCAAAAAATTGAAAGTAAAGCATCGTCCAGAGCTTGTGACACTTCGTCTTGAAGATGATGTCAACCCAAATGAAATCACGGGTAAGTATCTTGAGCCAAAGGATTTCTTCGAACAAATCCAACAGGAAGATACGATCCTTCTTGATGCACGTAACGACTATGAATATGAACTTGGACACTTCAGAGGAGCCGTGAAGCCTGATATTACCAACTTCCGCGATCTTCCGAATTGGGTCCGTGACAATAAAGATAAATTAGAAGGCAAGAAAATCATCACGTATTGTACAGGTGGTATCCGTTGTGAAAAATTCTCGGGCTGGTTAGTGAAAGAGGGCTTTGAGGATGTGGCACAACTTCACGGTGGAATCGTTACCTATGGCCAGGACCCTGAAGTGAAAGGTCAGCTATGGGACGGTCAGCTATATGTATTCGATGAGCGCATCGGTGTTCCTGTCAACCAGACAGAACATGTTGTTGTAGGGAAAGACTTCTACACAGGCGAACCTTGTGAACGCTACGTAAACTGTGCGCACCCACCTTGTAACCGAAAAATCCTTTGCTCTGAAGAAAACGAGCATAAATATATGAGAAGCTGCTCTGATGAGTGCCGTAAGAGCCCTGAGAACCGTTACATTCAAGAACATGGTTTGACGGAGGAAGAAGTGGCAGAGCGTTTGGCAGTGATTGAGAGTGAGAAGGAAAC
>CAWBBM010000007.1:0-22744 GCA_963787015.1 uncultured Bacillaceae bacterium | reverse complement strand
ATAGTTTTAGAATACTAGAATTTCCACTTTAATAAAAGGGAACTTCCTTAGTAAGTATTGGTTGCTATTCAACACTGTAAACGTAAAAAACACTATTCAAAATCGAATTGAATAGTGTTTCCTTTGAGTAATAGAACGTGAAGAGGTTGAGGAATACCATTATGAGGATATAGTGGCTGAAAAACCGGTAGTTTATTGATGCTTCAATCTGTTGATCTCTAGCTCATGCTTCCCAACTTTACCGCTTAAATATTCTACATCCTTCCCGATATCTCCCGTATTTTTATCAACCTGCTTCAATAAGGCAACTACATCCTCGTTTTGTGATGTTTCAATACGATCGAGTCGCTCGTTTACATTAGAAAAGCCCGTCGTCACTTTGGATTCTAATACATCAAACCTTTTATCCAGACTAGTTACATTTGTGTCAAGGTGACCCACATTTGAATTTAGCTTGTCAAATTTGGAATCCAGCTTTTTGAAATTTGAATTTAATTGATTGAATGTTGAATTCAACTGCTTAACATTTGAATCTAATCCACTGAATCTTGAATCCAACTGCTTAACATTTGAATCTAATTCACTGAATCTTGAATCCAACCGCTTAACATTTGAATCTAATTCACTGAATCTTGAATCCAAACGTTTCACATTTGAATCTAATCCACTGAATCTTGAATCCAACTGCTTAACATTTGAATCTAAACCACTGAATCTTGAATCCAAACGTTTCACATTTGAATCTAATCCACTGAATCTTGAATCCAACTGTTTAACGTTTGAATCGACTTTTTTGATGTCAGAACCTAGTTCGTTGAATCTCGTATCAAATTCTCTGTTCAATTCAGATTTTATCTCTACCACCAACTCCGACGTCATTTCTTTAAACAATTTCCTTAACATTTCTTCCATCCCTATCACCTCCCTCTTTCCATTATTATATACTTTTTCGTTTTGGAAATAAATTGGAACATTAAAACATAAACTGCATTTAAAAAACCAGAGGCAATACACCTCTGATCAGTGGTTAAATTCTCACTTTCCCTTCATCCTGACAACCTGCCAGAATAATCATCTCAATCATCTCTTCAGACATATCCAAACGAGCTACCCCAGTGCCTTCAATCAACTCTTGTGTATTCTGATCATCAAACGTCAACGCACCAGCAAGGTACACTTTGAACACCTCAATCAAGCTATTAAGCTTTACCTCTTCTTCATCTAATTCATACTCACCCGTGTTTTCAACGACCGATAAGTTTTCAAATTGCAGGGCCTCTTTTAACATCTTCAGCAGTGCGATGTTTTCTGGCGGATTCGAATTGGTAATGTGATAGATTGTGTCCGGTTGTGCTTTGTCAGGAGCCAGGCTTAGAATGTCTGCTACATAGTCTACCGGAACGAGATTCGATGTACCGTTTTTGGCAGCAACCAGTCTGTAGGTACGGTCTTCCCCTCCACGTCTCTCGGTCTTGCGCTTGAACACTCCGAGAGCGCGCATGAATCCATACAGCGTAAACTGGGAATCGGCTTCACCGGTTTTGGAATCACCCACAATGATCGCTGGTCGGAAAATGGACACATCCATTTGATTTCTATAGGAAGCAACAAGATGTTCCGATTTCACTTTACTTTCCTCATAGGGGTTATGGAATTCACCGTCTTTTGGATACAGTTCTTCTATCCCGTCAGGAAGCTTGCCTACTGTATAAGCCGTACTCACATAATAAAACTTTTTCACTTGAAGACGGGTTGAAAGTTTCAGGATATGCTTCGTCCCCTCGTAATTCGCTGTGAATAATTCATCACGCAAATTTTGATCAAATTTCACAAGGGCTGCCAGATGGTACACAGCATCAATCTTACCCGTCAGCCACTCCTGGTCATCCTCCGTCAGTCCGGCATTAGGAAGGGTGATATCCCCTTGAAAAATATGAATTCTCTTTTGTTCATCCTCTAGGAAAGAATCTCGTAATCTCTCGGCCTTTTCTACATTTCTCACTAAAATATAGACTTCATTCTGTTTATATTGTAAAAGGTTCTTGATAAGCCTTCCTCCAAGAAAGCCTGTCGATCCCGTTAAAAATAAATTCAATTTGATCACTCCTGTTGTATTTCAACCACGTTGGTCATTCCGTTTATCATACCACAGATTGAAAGCGGAATCGTTGGTAAAAGCGTGTTGGAACAGGATAACAAAAAGAGAGGAGCATCCGCCCCTCCCTTCCATTATTTCCAGCTATCATAAAACTTCTTTGCCACTTGAACGGTATGGGTACTCCCGCCAGCATCCTGTACATCTTCAAGGAGCATCGCGAGGACCATGGACGGGTCGTTCTGATCATAGGAAACAAATAATCCATTTTCCGTTCCGGTTGTTCCCTGCTCTGACTTGATCTCTGCCGTCCCCGTCTTTCCTGCAATCGCTTTTCCTTCCACACTGGCTTTTCCGGCGATTCCTTCCGTGACAACTTTGCGCAAATTGGTTTTCATCATGTCCGCTTGTTCTTTCGTCAGCAGATCCTTCTTCCACACGTCCTGTTCTTCGTCCATCAGAAGGCGAGGTTTCATCATGTTTCCATCGTTGATGATCCCACCGTAGGCACTCGCCAGGTGAACGATACTCATCAGAACCTCACCCTGACCAAAGGCTGAATCGGCTAACTGAACTTCTTTGGAGATTTTACCGTCATTCGAAACCTGTGATTTGTAAATCGGATACGAGAATGGAATGTCTTCTCCAAACCCGAAGTCCTTCAATCCAGCAATAAAGGTGTCGGCACCCATTTCCATCCCTACACGGGCAAAATAAATATTATCCGAGAATTTAATGGCACTTTCCAGATCCACCTTGCTCTCATTCGCAAAGACACGGACAACTTTATAATTCCCCCATGACTCATCCTTTTTCCACGTCTTCCCTTGGATATCATAAATCTTACTTGGATCTAACTTCCCGGACTTCAGCCCGACTGAAGCTGTGATCCCCTTCATCGTCGAGCCAGGTGAATAAGTAAGGGGGAAACGATTTCGCAATGGCTTCTTCGGATCGTCCGCCAGTTTTTTATACTTTTCAGAACTGATCCCTAATACAAACTCATTGGGATCATAAGCAGGTGTACTGACAAGAGCAAGTGCTTCCCCTGTTTGTGGATTAAGGGCTGCAGCCGTTCCTGCTTCATTCTTCATTTGTTCGTATATCTTCTTTTGCATTTCCGCGTCGATCGTCAGTGAAATGGTCTTACCATCCTCCACTGGCTGCTCGACTACGGTTACATTCTCTTCTGAATCCTGTTTCTTCAGATAGATTTTCTTACCGTCCTCGCCTCGCAGTTGATCTTCATAGACTTCCTCTGCTCCGCTTAAGCCCATTAAGGACTGAGCTGTATAGCCTTTATCTTTAAGCTTATCCAACTTCTCTGCCGTCAGCTTTCCGATATAGCCAGTCAGATGGGCAGTTGCTTCTCCGTACGGGTATTCCCTCGCCGCCACCCGTTTCGAGTAAAGCCCTCCCAGTTCAATCACCTCTAGAGCTAAAGGTCGTTCAGATAGGGCAATCTTCTTAATAGGCACGAAGAATTCCGGCTTCACCCAGCTCTGATCCAGCTTGCTTTGAATAGACTCGGATGACAGATCAAGCAATTTCGATAGCTTGTCTAAATCACCGTCATTGAACTCTTTCGGAACAATCCCAAGCTCAAATGCTTCCCCATTGATGGCAAGGGGCTGCTGATTCCGGTCCAGGATTTCCCCGCGCTTGGCAGAAATACTCTCTACGCCGACCTTATCTCCCTTTTCCATCTCTGGAAGGATAAAGGAAGGCTCCCAATCGACGTACCAATTTTCGTCATCGTCCTTTTTCTCTTTGGTTAATGTGATGTCTTTTTTATACGAGACCTCACCAGCCAGGGTGTTAAACGAAATGGTCATTGGGAATTCTGCTTTTGTTTTTTTGTCCCACTCCACTTCTTTATCAGGCTTTTCAAAGGATACCTTTACATCCTTCACTTCTAAATCTTTATAAATATCTTTGTATCTTGTGACGAAATCTTCTTTTTTGAATGTTTCTTTGGTTGAAGAATTCACATAGTCGGAGAACATACTATCAAACTTTCCTTTATTCCAAAGATCCGCGTATTCCTGAAGGCGATCATCAGGCTGAGGTTTCTCCTGGCAACCGGCGACCAATAAACTGAACGCAGCAAAGAGACAGAGCAGAAGGATTTTTTTTATCATATGTAGTGACAACCCCTTGATTATTTTTCTTGTTATTATCATTGTTTCAAATCGTATCCATATTTACAAATTTAATGTATCTATATTCTTTGTTTGATTCGAGTATGTCCCTTTAGGGAGTCGGCGAAATTTGTTCCGTTTTGTCGAATGGCAGATATATTGGGATTTTGGCAGATATATAGAAAATATGGCAGATAAAAATGGATTGTGGCACGTAACTCAAAAAAACGGCAGATAAATCCTGAATATGGGACATATCCTTCTTGCATCACCTCAATCGCCTAGCCCCCAAACTCCTCCAAACCCAATATCCACCACCTTTTCCTCACAATCCCCATCTTTTCTCGACTATACATAATGCAATTTCATCAAAATTTGTTATAATAGTACATCGTAAGAGTAATAAGGAACAGAATCCTAAGATTATATCTTGCAAATATATATCGACAGGTGGAAATAAACATGAAAAATTATCGAGTATTACTGTATTACAACTATGTAGCCATTGAGAATCCTGAGGAAGTTACGGCCCAGCATAAAGAATTGTGCTCGGATCTTGGACTTATGGGACGTATTCTCATTTCATCCGAAGGCATCAACGGAACATGCTCCGGTACGATTGAACAGACAGATGCTTATATAGAAGCGATGAGACAAGACCCTCATTTCGCGGACACTGTGTTCAAAATTGATGAAGCAGATGAACATGCCTTCAAAAAATTGAAAGTAAAGCATCGTCAAGAGCTTGTGACACTTCGTCTTGAAGATGATGTCAACCCAAATGAAATCACGGGTAAGTATCTTGAGCCAAAGGATTTCTTCGAACAAATCCAACAGGAAGATACGATCCTTCTTGATGCACGTAACGACTATGAATATGAACTTGGACACTTCAGAGGAGCCGTGAAGCCTGATATTACCAACTTCCGCGATCTTCCAAATTGGGTCCGTGACAATAAAGATAAACTTGAAGGCAAGAAAATCATCACGTATTGTACAGGTGGTATCCGTTGTGAAAAATTCTCGGGCTGGTTAGTGAAAGAGGGCTTTGAGGATGTGGCACAACTTCACGGTGGAATCGTTACCTACGGCCAGGACCCTGAAGTGAAAGGTCAGCTATGGGACGGCCAACTATATGTATTCGACGAGCGCATCGGTGTTCCTGTCAACCAGACAGAACATGTTGTTGTAGGGAAAGACTTCTACACAGGCGAACCGTGTGAACGCTACGTAAACTGTGCGCACCCGCCATGTAACCGAAAAATCCTTTGCTCAGAAGAAAACGAGCATAAATATATGAGAAGCTGCTCTGATGAGTGCCGCAAGAGCCCTGAGAACCGTTACATTCAAGAGCATGGTTTGACGGAGGAAGAAGTGGCAGAGCGTTTGGCAGTGATTGAGAGTGAGAAGGAAACGGCAAATATGTAAGTGTATATACAAAACAAAGGGGTTGTCTGATAAGTCCCTAAAATAAAAGCAGGACCAGAAAAACGGATGGTTTTTATGGTCCTGCTTTTTTGATGGATTCTTCTCAAGGAAAGTAGCTAGGCGGGAACCTGCTCCTTTCAGTAGATTGTGGGCCATTGCCATAAGCCCAAACTCGATTTGGACTTTATCGAGGCCACGCAACGAAAACCTGCGGAACGACCGATTGCCCTTGATGTAGCTATTTCGATAGCCAAAAAGCTTGTGCCCACTGTTCCATTCTTCGGCAAGAGTATACTTTTTGAGAATAGCTATAGAGAAGGACTTTAAGCATCATCTTTGGGTGATACGAGCTACGGCCGCCACCTGAATAATAAGCAAACAATTTCTCATCGGGGATGGCTTCCACCATTTCATCGACGACACGGGCAAGATGATGTTCCGGGATCAATTCTTCAATATCGAAGAGCATTTGGATTTGACGGTTATCATAGGGTTTAAAGGTAGGGGCTAAATTCTGTTTAGAAGGAGATTTTTTGTCTTTCACCTCTAGAGATGAAGGGGCTTGCGTGTTATAGTTTTCATTAGTAGTCTTTGGATTACACATAAAAAATCGTCCTTTCTGAATGTCGGTGTGGTAACTTACATTTTACTAGAAAGGACGATTTTTTTGTGCAGTTTTATGAAAGAAAATGAAAAAAGGGCTTCCAAA
Source organism: uncultured Bacillaceae bacterium (assembly GCA_963787015.1). Lineage (GTDB taxonomy): Bacteria > Bacillota > Bacilli > Bacillales > Bacillaceae_B > Rossellomorea. The sequence goes on along the minus strand of CAWBBM010000007.1, from coordinate 16,371 downwards.
AAGTCAGTGACTACTGACTTTTTGGAAGCCCTTTTGTTTGTTTTCATCTCTACTTCTGACAAATCCCCAAAACTACATCTTTTGAATCTTCTCATTCAGCATAACTCCATTTTTATGATTCATTTTCCTACACTAACTTTCAAAAAATTTAGACTTCCCAACAATATTTTATGATATATTCTAATTAATACTATAATCTTCCACTATATGATAAAAGATGTCGGAATCAAACAATATTCCATGTTGAAAAGGAGAACAGACAAATTGAAAAAAACGATCGTAACAGTGACGTCAACGGTAATTTTATCTTCCGGTTTTATTGCACATGCTTCTGCCAGTACCCATAAAGTCGCGGCTGGTGAATCTTTATGGTCGATCTCAAAAAAGTATAGTACTACCGTGAACGAATTAAAAGTGTTGAATGACTTGTCGAGAGATGCTATATTTCCAAATCAAGTTCTAAAAGTTGTTCATACAAGCTCTCTTCCTCAGACCAAACCAAAAACTGATCTACCTAAATCCACCACTGTACAAACCAAATCATATGAGGTTAAGTCCGGTGATACACTTGGAAAGATTGCAAATTTATATTCCATTTCTATATCTGAGCTGATGAAACACAATAACCTGACAAATCACTTGATTTTTCCAGGGCAGAAACTGAATGTATCAGACAGTTCATCATCATCCGATACATATGAACCAAGTCGCCCCATTACTCAGCAAACCGCTACATACACAGTAAAATCCGGAGATACTTTATCTCATATCAGTGTAAGGCTTGGCATGACTATTCAGCAGATTAAAGATCTGAATGGCCTGACAAGGGATACGATTTATATCGCCCAGCAGCTGAAAACAGTTAAAACATCAGATACTCAAACAGAAGAGTCACACACAGTTCCCGAACATACGACAGAAAGCAAAAAATATACCGTGCAGCCTGGAGATTCTCTTTCAGCCATCGGAAATCGCTTTAAAGTATCAATACAGGACTTGAGAACATGGAATAACCTTACTAATGATCGCATTTTGGCTGGACAGGTTCTTTCTTTAGGCAGTTCTATTGATCCTTCCACCCCTGTGACTTCCCCTCAAGGCAGTGGTGATGTACTCACTCAGGCAAAATTACTTCTCGGCACCCACTATGTATGGGGTGGTACGACACCTGCCGGCTTTGATTGCAGTGGATTCATTTATTACGTCCATAAGCAGGCTGGTCAGACATTAAAAAGGTACTCAAGTGAAGGGTATTACAGCCGGTCTTATTACGTTGACAGTCCAAAACCCGGCGATTTGGTGTTTTTTGAGAATACCTATAAAAAAGGAATCTCTCACTTGGGGATTTATTTGGGAGATAATCTATTTATCCACGCAGGGGACAACGGAGTTGAGATTACTAGTTTGAGTGACGCATACTGGAGTTCCAAATTTGATGGGTTTAAGCGATTATATTGATGACAGAAGAGTTCGTGGAGTTTGAATCCATGAACTCTTTTTCTAGCTACCTACTTTTTCTCATCTAGTATAACAACCTCGATTACTTCTTCATCCTTTACAAATATAATGGTCCACTGATCTACTTTTTCATTATAGGAGAGATCGCGGATCGTAAGTATATGTTGGTTTAGATCACCCTGCGCTTTTTCGACCCCCAACTGAACCACTTTTGATTCTGACAAATCTTCATTGTCAGGTTTATATTCCGGGAGAACGTCCACATAAAGAGCTGTTCCTTGACCCGGATAGGATCCCATGATGGGTCAGGATGCTTCTACATTCACCCTCTGTCCGACTTGTAATTTTTGAGTGACTTCCGGAAACTTATACCTTGTAGCCGAATAAAGCTCCTTCTATCCTCCCGTTTCACTAAAGTCAACTGACTGAGCAGAAACAAGGAGCATATAGTCCTCTCCAAGACTCAGGACGTATTCACCTTCTTTTGACGGCTTCTCTGAGTATTTTTCTTTAGGATAAGTGGTGTCCTTTTTCATCTTTTTTAGGAACAAGTCGACATTATTGATGAAAGACCACCTTCCTGTTTGGGAAAGTATCAATCAAACCTTATTCCTGTTCCTCGGTGAGAAAATTATGGCTGATTTCAATATTCCCAGTAACTATATCCACTGACACTTCGCCTGCTAAACGAACCGACGTCTCATATTTTTTGACAATGGCTTTCACCTTTTTTACATTTCTGTTTGGAACTTTTTCAATCGGTCAGCCGGTTTTTAATACCTATTCAAACTCCTGCCACACTAGCCCCTCATTACTGCTCTCAATAAAAACAACTCCCTCTTTCTCAAATCCTCTCCGCCCCCGTATATTTCCTCCAGAAGCGGGATGACAAAGTCCATTACTACTGTTTGAATGGCTAATTCTTCAGCAAGTTTATCTCGCTGTTTATTAAAGTGACCTTTGTTAAACTCCTGTCCTTCTTTTATTTCTTTAACTGTTTGATCCCACTTTTGTGATTTTTGGACCTTTTGATCGAGTATGGAAAATATTTCTCGGTTCAATCTGAATTATTGCAAGTGTACCGATATACAGTTTCATATATCCCTTGTTTATAGAGAAATTTCCAACCTGATCAACAATTTCACAGAAAATTGCACTCATCATCAACCCCAAAATAGAAATGCATCTCCAATGTAATTTCAAACACTCACCCTTTTTGTGAAAAGTTGGATTATATTTGACGTTCAAAATGGATAATAGTTAAAAATCAAAAAGGGGCTGTCTGATAAGTCCCTAAAATAAAAGCAGGACCAGAAAAACGGATGGTTTTTATGGTCCTGCTTTTTTGATGGATTCTTCTCAAGGAAAGTAGCTAGGCGGGAACCTGCTCCTTTCAGTAGATTGTGGGCCATTGCCACAAGCCCAAACTCGATTTGGACTTTATCGAGGCCACGCAACGAAAACCTGCGGAACGACCGATTGCCCTTGATGTGACCCAACACGCTTTCTACCTTAACTTTTCGTCGAGCGTAAATAGCTTTTTGTTCTTTACATTCAAGGGCTGTTTTCGCTTTGGCTTTCATTTCTTCAAATATGGGGTTCCAATGAACTTGTCGATTTCCCTTTGCCTTAGTACATGTTGATTTGAAAGGACAACCGCCGCAATCTTCGCATTCATACACTTTGTAGCTCTGTTCATAACCGGAAGCGTTCTTTTTCATGAGATATTTCTTAAACAAGACTTACCTTTCATTCGGGTAGATAAACCAATCATCCTTTTCATTATATACCCAGTTTTTAGCGTTCTTGATATCCTTTTTATAACCCGGTTAAAGTTGGCCGTTTTTCATAGGGTCTTCTTTCATTCGCATAAAGGTGGCGTCCGTGTAGGTCTTTGAATAGCTATTTCGATAGCCAAAAAGCTTGTTTTGTTCCTTATATTTTTCGAGTCGAGGAAGGAAATCCTTACGGATGAGTTTTAGTGGTTTGTTAAAGGTACTGCGTTTTCTCCTTAACTCTTTACGTAATTCAATATCGGTATGTTCATTTGATTTCCTCTGTTAGAGAAGCTACTTTCTCTTCCAGCCCTTCCGTCACTTCAACAAGTTTAGATGGGAGGTTTTCTGGTTCGTCAACGATATCTGTCGTTTCAGTCGAGGACTCTAACTGGGTTATTTCTTCTATATGCCGAAGAGTTTCTTCAATTTTTATTTTTAACATCTTTTCATACTTAGAAGTGGATTTTTTCCATACGAAAGAATACTTATTGGCATCAGCTTCAATCTTTGTACCATCCAAAAAAATTTTCCATGGTGATATAGTGATCCTCAATCAATTTTAGGATCATGGTTTCAAATAAAACTTCCATTAAGCCCTTCAATCGTTTTCCCCGAAACTCATTTAATATGCGGAAATCAGGTTGTTGTATCGCTGCCAGCCACATGCTCGGAAGGTTTTCGCAAACCAACTGTTCCATTCTTCGGCAAGAGTATACTTTTTGAGAATAGCTATAGAGAAGGACTTTAAGCATCATCTTTGGGTGATACGAGCTACGGCCGCCACCTGAATAATAAGCAAACAATTTCTCATCGGGGATGACTTCCACCATTTCATCGACGACACGGGCAAGATGATGTTCCGGGATCAATTCTTCAATATCGAAGAGCATTTGGATTTGACGGTTATCATAGGTTTTAAAGGTAGGGGCTAAATTCTGTTTAGAAGGAGATTTTTTGTCTTTCACATCTAGAGATGAAGGGGCTTGCGTGTTATAGTTTTCATTAGTAGTCTTTGGATTACACATAAAAAATCGTCCTTTCTGAATGTCGGTGTGGTAACTTACATTTTACTAGAAAGGACGATTTTTTTTGTGCAGTTTTATGAAAGAAAATGAAAAAAGGGCTTCTAAAAAGTCAGTGACTACTGACTTTTTGGACAGCCCCTTTTTATTCACTGATTTGCTCTCCACATTTAAGGTAATAAATGACTCCACTTCAATAATTTCTTGAACCAAGCCACAAAGCTCTCATACTGACTCAAATAATCCCAAATCTTATCTTTTATGTCATGGCTCTTTTGTATTTTAATTTGCGCAAGGACTGGGTCATGATCACTTGCTCGTCCATCTTCTTCACTGAAATCAGAGTTGATATTGATAGTATCGATATCCGCTTTTTTCACTAAGTTGTTAGATACTAGGATATGATCAAGAACTTGTGCATTCCCCTGGTAATTGTATGTGTAACGCTCTGCTGCAGGCAGTGTGTTCATCATATCCGTCAGAACGTCACCTTCAAGCGTTTTGATTGGCGCTGAAAATTCAAAGTCGTTCATGTCCCCAAGAACCACGACGTTCGAGTTTTTCATTTTATTTTCCAACTCATTTACAAAATCATTAATGACGGTCGCCTGCTTAATTCGTTGAGCTTCACTTCCAAGTACCACTGGATGATCAGCACCAAATAATGCTCCATCTCCACCTTTGGAATTCAAGTGATTGGCCACAACGACAACCTTTTCTCCATTAAACTCAAATTCCGCCGCTAATGGTTTACGGGAATCTTCAAATGCTTCATTTGTCGGGTCGATACGCCCAGGATTATGAGTCAGGCCATCCTTCGTCACTCCGACTGCCGTTACAGCATCTCCGGCTTGTTTATCCGTTAATTTCACACGGTCAGGGTTATACAGGAAACCGACTCGGATATTGCCACCCGGTTGGCCACCGTCTGTTTTATCCAGAGGATCTATGTTTGTAAATTTGTATGTCAGGCCGCCTTTTTCTTTGATGGCTTTAATGATTGTTTGGAACGATTCGCTTGCATCCGTGGTTCCATCATCTGTAGGGCCATTATTGTCCTGCACTTCTATCAGACCGACGATATCCGGTTTTTTCATATTTGAGACGATCGAATCGGCAATCTTTCCTACTTTACCTGCATCTGTACCGGCGTAGAAATTCTCAATGTTATAAGAAGCAACTGTCAATTCATTTTTCTTAGGCTTAATCGTTGTCACTTGTCGATCTGTTCCACCATCGACGATAGATGGTAATTCACTAGCCGGGCGGATCTTGAAATTGCTATAATCATAGCTTACATTTCCAACGATTGAGCCATCCAGGGTATCACCTGTTTTCGCATTGATGTTCAATCCTTCCACATCAATCAACATGCGCTCAGGATTATAGTCTTCAGATGAAATTAAAATCCCCCCTGCTCTTGTGCGCAGCTGACCTTCACTTGTATTGACGATGACAGGCAGCTCATCATATTTGACTGGACCAGTAATCGTAGCGTCAGGAATTTCTATCAGCATTCCCTCAAGGCTTTCATAGAAATCCAGACCGTCCGTTCCCGGATCAAATGACGTCATTTCATCGTCCTCGATGATTTCCGTTGGCGGTGTGCGGTCTTCACCGATGACCACAGCTACTGGTACAGTGTTATCTGAGGATACAATAGTAACTGCCGATGATGTAATTTGAGTGGTTAGAAGATCTTTGGCATCTGAATAACCATCTTCTCTCCACTCTTTCACTTGTCCGGACACGTCCACTTTGTCGCCTACTTTAACTGAATTGCCTCTTGCATAGACATAGATTCCTTCAGAAGTAGCCACGTTATCATCTGGTGTTTCTTCCTGCATATAAAACGCATTGGAACCTGCTTTTGCTGTGACAATACCTTCTACATTGGATACATTCATGCTCTCATAAGGAGAAGTATGGGAATCTCCTTGAATATCATGGATACTTAACCCATCAGCGGATTTTAAAACTTTGTAGGTGAAAGTAGCCACTTCACTCGTTTCTCCATCTTTTGTTACGACTGCTTTAATGGTCGTATTGGATGTCAGTTCGATTGGAGCTGTATATTCCGCGCTTGAAGCATTAGGCGTCGTTCCATCCTTAGTGTAATGGATGGCTCCATCTGTCGTTGCCGTCTGTAAGGTAACCTTTGTTCCTTCAGTGACAGATCCCGCTCCAGGACTTGCCGTTACCGAAAAAGCTGTCTCAATCACATCTGAAGAATTACGTGGTACCAGCTTATATTCGTTAAAATTATAGTCGATCACTCCACGAAGAATTTCGTATGTTTTTCCGATTTCCAGGAGGGAGCTGTCGCTAGGCTTAATAACGAATTGTCCCGAGGCATCTGTAGCAGTGAAGTTACCATTGCTGTCTTTTGAGTCTATCGTTACATCCGAGAATTCAACGAAGGTGCCTTCATGCGCTTCGCCGTTTTCAGCTGAGAGGTCTGTAGAGACAAGAGATGGTGGTGAAGGGATTCCTTTGTCTTCCATTGTGATTTCAACTTTTGAAGCTGATACTTCAATTTGTTGCATTCCAAAATAGTCCGTCAATGTCCCTTCAGCAACCACTTCATCCCCTGGTTGAGCGGTAAGCCCGCTGCCACGGATGATGACGCCTGCTGTACCATCCTGGATGAATAGGTTGGTTTGTCCGCCTGCTTCAAAGGCTGCTGTGGCTGTGCCTTGGACTTTTACAGGTGTACCTTTTGCGGATGAACGTGCTTCGGAGATTGTGGATAGTTCGATTGGCGTTGGTTCTGAAGGAGTTTCTCCTGATAGATGGGATCCGAGGTAGTCGAAGGTATCTTGAGAGAAAGAATTCCATTCGATTGAAGGATCGAAACCATCAGTTATATCTGTATCACCTTTTACCACTGTGTCTTTCCGAACCAGCGTCACATTTTCTGCAAATTTCGCATCAGATCCTACCTGTCCGATTGAATCAATTACGGTGTCATTTTTCTTTAATGTAATAGGGTCGTTTCCATTAAAATTAATGACTGTACCATTTCTTAAGTCTGCATGATCGAGAATGGATGTAGATGTTTTTTCATTATTACTTGTAACTACAAATACATCCCCAGCGCTTAAAATACCTGATAAAGCCAGTGATACATTAGTCGTTTCCGCACCATTTGTATGTACCTCCAAGGAGTAATCCGATAAATCTATATCCGCACCGGTTCCGTTATATAACTCAATGGCTTTATTATAGCTGGATCCTTCAATATATTCAGAAATGATCAGATCCTGAAATCCTTCCTCCGCAGCAGATACTTGCTGAGTTAAAGGAGAGGCGAACAGTCCTAAAGCCATGCTGGAAGCAACTGTTGCACTTAACATCTGTTTCTTAATTTTTTTGCTTTTCATACTTATCCTCCTGTCCATAGTTAAATAAAGTGGAAGTTTCGCCACTATTTTCAAGTATACAACAGGATTTGTCATAATAGTGTAAATTTATAGTAAATTGTTTTATTTTTGTATGCGCTTTCATAATCGAGCACTCAAAATGTCTGCTATTTACCTTTGAAGGTATGAACATGGTCACCCAATCATGATTCTACATGGAAATTGTTCTTCTTCAAAGGCTCTTTTCGTAAAGATTGTTGCTTTTAAATTGGACAAGGATAAATTTACTTTTTATGGTATTATAGATACAGTAGCATCTTCAGCAATCGGGCAGTTTTGTGGAAGACTTGAATTCGAGATAATCAGGTAATGAGTTATTAGGAGATCCTCATAAATCTATGAATCTGAAAGTTGAATCATCATAAGATATAGACAAAGAAATGCATGAGACCAGATATATGAAACTTCTGTAGATTGAAATCGTATGAAAAAATATGGAGATTATTTATCCTCTTAGGTGAAAGAAGTGATGCAGTTAATGTTTTCTACATACACCCACTTACAAATAAATCAGGATGGAATAATAAAGAGTAAAAGTAGTCAATACTCAATACGCTCTGATGGAAAACTAATAGGTACGATTGAGGAATCAATAGACACATCAAGAGATTGGAAAAATCAAGTTTTGAATCTAATTAACCTTCATCCTGTGTCGAGTAAGAAGATGAGAATTGCTAATTCAAAGGGAAAGGTCGTAGCTCATACTATTAAAAATAGAGGCTTTAGCAAAGACATAGAAATTTATGACGAATTTGGAAGCAATGTTGTAATATTGGAACAAGAATTAAAAATGAGATCTCAAACGTTATTAGCAAAGTATCCTGATGAAACTCTTTTTCTGAAAGCAACTGGGGGAAATGGTTCATTAGATTTTACGGTTATCGAAGAAGAAAGTGAAACAGAGATTTCGAGGATTAAAAAACGTTCTATCTCAAACCCAAATCTTAAAGAATCTTTATTTTCTGGAGATCTATATCATATCAATAATCATAAGCACATAACAGAAAGGCAGCAACTCGTTGTGGTAATAATGACGATAGTGATCAGTGAGCAATTACACAATGCGTAAAAAAGTTAAAGGTACAAATTGCTTCTTACAACAATAACGATTGTTATTCGCAATAACTTAGAATCTTCCAGATAATCGGAGCTTATCTGTAATAAGGTAGGCTCCTTTTAATGTGTCAAAAAGTATGAGTTATTAATATTTCCTGTTGCCAGTGAAAACGGAATAAATGAAACTATTTTTAATTAAAATCGTATCATTATTATTGGATATATACAAAAAATGGTTATGTACAATTATGGTGATGAAAAATGTTACTATTGAAGCTGATCTTATAGGGGGAAACCAATATGGGGATGTTATTTTTTCTGTTGATAGTAGGCGCAGCGTTCTTCTTATCTACAAAATACTTTATCAAATCGGAAAGATATGCTAAAAACCTATTATTTGGATCTGCAAGGGAATCTTCTAAGTATGTAACCTGTGACAGATGTGGACAAAAGAATAAAAGGACTTCCTTAGAAAGTAATCAATGTTCTAATTGTCATACTTATTTTTGAGGTTCTTTCGTATGAATTTTTGCTTTTCAATATATGAAATTTGTAAAAGGAGGACTTAGATGGGATTTAAAAATTTCTTTAATGCAGAGTTAAAGTGTTCAAGCTGTAATCGTTCATTAAACCCAGGAGATGAAATCTTTGTACATATCACACTTCCAAATGAGAATAAAATGCCTGTTGGTGTTTTAGATAAAGTATTAAGTAAATACTCAGATACAGTTTACTGCAAAACGTGTTATAAAGAATAGCATTAATATTCAAGTCAAGAAGTTTATGTAAGGTTCAAGCAGAGATAGTTTGAAATCAACTCTTCAATTAAATCGGAGCTTTAATTGAATAACGAATACAGTTGTTCCTTAATGGAATAGGTGTTTTTTTATACCTCACGCAAAAACTTCACCGTGATCTTATTTGGTTTTTGGCAAGTGTTCAGGAGCATTTGATTAATCTGTTCTTTTTCAGCCATTTTTTTCCTTAGATGAAGGAAGCTGAACCAGTAAAGGTAATTATCCAAATACTTGGTAGCTACTCCCTGGAACCTATCCATCCAACCTTTTAAACGTTTATGATAGTTATTGACGTTTTGCAGATGGTAGCAGCCCTTTTTGACGTACCCCTCTTTGCTTAGGTTTATTGGCTCGTGTTTAAGTGCCTTGATTTGGGCTAATTTCTTGTAGTTAGTGGCTGTATCCGTGCACAACAAAGAAGACGCATCAATATAGCTTCCGATAACCGCGTCTATCTCTTCTGCTTTTACACGACCAGTTCCAGCTTTCTGAGCAATGACTTGACCGCCTCGGTCTTGGGCAACCACAACTGCAATTTTCAGGTTGCTAATCCCTCTCTTTTTATCTCTTTCGCCTCTTTTCTTAGGCTCCCTATCTAAAGTTTTCCTTCCTTTGAGCGACTCTCTGAAGAAGGTCTCATCACTTTCGACAATCCCTTTTAGTATTTGAAATCCCATTTTACGAAGAGAAAAAAGAACCTTGTGCCGCAAGTAAAAGGCGGTAGATATGTGTATTTTTAACCATTTTACGATTTTAGGTAAAGTGTATCCTTCCACCATCATTTGAAAGTATTTAGCACACTTACCGAGATAACGTGTCCCCGAAATCGGTGGATTGGAAAGGTCATTGAAAGACTTTTCACAGTCACGACAGGGATACCTTTGTCTATCTCTATACTTGCCATTTCGTTTTACCTTCACGCTCCCGCAATGAACACAACCTACCCCCTCTTTTAAAAGGTCAAATAGTTTAATTTGATCTTCTTTAGATAAGTCTGAAAATTCGGCATAGATGTCGTTCACCACAGAAAATTCCCCCTCCTGAAAGAATATATTATCACATCTCTCGATAGGGTGGTCAAAATAGCAAAAATTCTATGAGAAAAGAGCGTCTTCAAAAGAAGAAGCCTTACTGAACAATAAGTTAGCACACCTAAATAATCATAGAAAACATCCAATAGATATCCTGTTCGCGAGAAGTATAACTGCGCTATTTCTGTAATGATGGCATAACCTATGGAGAGAATGATGACATTGTGGAATTTTTTCGTTACGCGACTTAGCAACAAAGCAAATAGGAAAAAGAACATGCCGTGGCCTATTTTCTGGGTGATATATACAGGAGATTCAAAAGGGTAGCCTGTTAAAGTCAGGAATGAACTAAAATCAGGATGCAGACTAAATTGGAAATTCAATTGCTGATTTAGGACTAGTTCATGTACATTCTCTGTACACGTCAAAAGGAAAATGAACATAGCAAATAATAATGTTGCAATCATCTTCATTTAATTCACCTCTAACAGCAGTGTCACCATTAAATCAAAGAAATATAACGAAGTATCCCCAGCACGATTTTTATTTCATATTCCCAAAAGAATATATTTTTACTCTTCCGTTCCATTAGTGGAATGATAGAGACATATATCGTCCAAGAGCGTGAACCAGAGTTATATGAACCGTTTTTAAAATTAGGCTTTCTATACTATATTTAATTCAACTTGCTATGATTCCTAAGATAGCCAACTGATGCAAAAGGGGGAAATAGTAATCAAGTATATACATACTATATTATATTACTGGCATACTCTTAATTCCGTTTATTACCTGGCCACAGTGAATTCCTACTTACATATAGACATAAAGGAGAAAGCAACAAAGAGATTTGAACACCATAGGCATTGGAGTCATACCTATAAGAAAAGACTAGGAGAAATAAAGGAAGAGAACCCTTTCACAAGCGCATAGTCAAATCATTCTCAAATAGTGGCCCTGGAAGTAGACCGAAAATTCCACTTCCAGACTTCCACTATCCCCTCCAACCGACTTGCCTCATAAAAGTAAATTTCCCATGTTCAAAAATTATCATGTATAATTGGACTAAACCTTCTTTACACTTAAAAGTTTTTCAACCAGGATAAACATAGATTCACTAAATCTATTTTCTAAGGACGTTAATGATTTATTATTGTATTAAAATAGCAGCTAAAGTGGGGGTCAATTTTGAGAAGTGATAAACATAAAAAAGTACGAAAAAAGAGAAAATGGACAAAGGTTGTAGGCATCATCCTTCTTTTGTTCATATTAGGCGGAGGTGCTTATTCATATAGCATATATCACTCCCTTAACAAAGCAGTGGAAACAATCCATACACCCATTGAGCGTGACATGAGTTCTAAACGAACGAAAGAAGTAGAATTTAATAATAAAGAACCTTTCTCCGTTCTTCTATTAGGTGTGGACGAGCGTGAAAATGATTCGGGCCGTTCTGATACAATGATCGTCTTAACCGTGAATCCAAATGAAAAATCGGTAAAAATGATCAGTATCCCCCGTGACACTTTAACTACTATTGTGGGGAAAGGAACAAAAGATAAAATAAACCATGCCTATGCATTCGGTGGAGTTGAAATGTCTATGGACACTGTTGAGAACCTCTTGGATATCCCGATTGATTACTTTGTCAAGATCAATATGGAAGGTTTTCAGGAAATCGTTGACGCAGTGGGAGATGTAACAGTCCAGAATGATTTAAAATTCAGTTATGATGGATATGACTTCCCTAAAGGAGAACTTTCATTAAACGGGGAAGAGGCACTTGCTTTCTCACGCATGAGATACGAAGACCCTCGGGGAGATTTCGGCCGCCAGCTAAGACAGCGTGAAGTCATCCAAGCGGTCATCCAAAAAGGCGCAAGCGTTTCAAGTCTGTGGAAATTCGATGATATTTTTGATGCTTTGGGAAGTAACATCAAGACGAATCTAACATTTGATGAAATGGTCGATATTCAGAAGCATTATAAAGATGCGTCTAAAGACATTCAACAAATCCAAATTAAAGACGGGTATGGAGAAAAAATAGATGGAATCTATTACTATCTTATCCCTGATGAAGAATTACATTCAATACAAAAAACATTACAAAAGCATTTAGATATTTAACTCAAAGAGAGGAGCACATGCTTCTCTCTTTTCTTATTAGGGTGTTTTTAGACAAAAAATAAACCTATTTGTTTAGGCTATCGTCGTTCTTCTCAAACCGAATTCGGTAACTGGCAAGGATGGTCTCTCATGACGACAGATCATTTTTAACATACTCTCACTATCGAGCAAATCAATTTTTGTTTGCACTAGATTGCGATATTCTTCTATTTTTGAAGATCCGCGCTCTTCCCTTTTCCACTCCCACCCTTTACACTGAAGGAAAATAGTATGCTAAAGGATGATTGGATGAATCGTTTTGTTAAAAGGATCGAACCGTATTTCTTGAGTGAGGATCCGTTTGTGCAGAGATATGCAATAGAAATGTTGGAGGATACCTATTTAGTAGATGGGAATGCGTTTATGACCGGTTTGAAAGCTGTAGACCGCGGGCCCGTGTCAGAATACTCTTCACCTATACTTCCTTTCTTGATGTACATGCCATTGAATGAGGAAGGGATGAAAGAAGTAGTAAACCGGTTGAAGAGCATGGGCAAAAAGGATACCAATCTACTGTTCTATACTCAATTAGTAGCAGGTGCCGATACAGAATTATTGATTGCATACAGAAACGAAGTAGAACCATTTGTGGACGAGGAGCAACTGAAAGAAATCGTGAAGCTTCCTTCTTTGTCGATTGAGGAACTATCCATGGAGTTGGCAGACATCATCGCTTACTTGGATACTCATGAATATAACCAAGTTTATTATGACCATGGGAAGAGAATTATCAAGGAGTTAGTTAAGAAAGGCGCTATTGGAGAAAGTCCGGAAGTACAGATTGAGGAAAACATCAATAGTTTCAAAGGAATATACACAGTTTATACGACTGGTGAGGCCCGTGAAGCAAGTGTGATCCCTCAATTAGTGAGTCTGTTTAAAGACGAAGAACAAGGAGATCTGTTATTGGAGGAAGTGGCCAATGCACTGGTGAAAATAGGGACGGATCAGGTGGTACGTGAGGTTGAAAAAGTAGCACTCTTTGGTAATACCTATTTCTACACCCTTGACGTACTTGGAAGAATCAAAACGAAAGAAGCAGAAAAAGCGCTATTAACATTATTCGATCAAACCGATGACATAACCGCCAAAACACTGATCGCAGATTATTTATGTCAGCAGTTATCAACAGATGCGATTCCACAAATCGCAGCATTTCTAGAAGAAGGCTATGATGAAGAAATGCTTTGTCTGGAAGAATCCCTATACGTGAACTGCATCATGAACGACATTGATCATCCAAAACTCCCTGAGTGGAAAAGTCTCATCGAAGAAATAGAACTCCAATCTATGGATGAGCAACCACTTCTCGTTTCACAACCGACACAAACCGGAGAAAAAGTAGGACGCAACGATCCGTGCCCATGTGGAAGCGGAAAAAAACATAAAAAATGCTGCCTTTAATAGATGAGGGACGGACCTCCGCATTTTCATGCGGAAGCCCGTCCCTATCATATTCTTCTCTTCCATTCCCACGAACTTTGAGGTCCGTCCCTCAAAGTTCATTTTTATTCTTCAACCAATCGGATGTTGGAGGTCCGTCCCTCTGATTTCTCCCTCTATTTCATCCACTCGGGTTTACCGAATCCTTTGAATTCTTGGTCGATGGTTTTTTCGAATCCGTCTGCTTCGACGACTGCTTTGATGTCTTTGGCGAGTTGTGAGTCAACGTCTTTTGTGTTGACGACAACGCGGTTACGATATTGGTCTGGCATGTCTTCCAGTTGCAGGGCATCAAGCAGGTCCATATTGGCAGCGAGTGCATAGTTCCCTGGAACGGCTGATATGTCTACACTATCAGCGGCTCTAGGAAGCTGTGCCGCTTCAATTGGTTTGAACTGGAGGTTTTTCACGTTTTCTGCAATGTCTTTTTCGGATACTGTCAATGGATCTGTGTCCGGTTTTAACGTGATCAGTTTCGCATCTTCTAACATTTGAAATGCCCGTGCCGCGTTGGTCGGATCATTCGGAATCGCGATGGCACTGCCTTCTTTGATGTCTTTAATCGAATCAAACTTCTGCGAGTAAATCCCCATTGGCGCAGTCGGAACAACGATCACTTCGGATAAATCCATGTTATGCTGCTTCGCGAAGGTATCCATGTAGATCTTGTGCTGGAACAGGTTCGCATCCAGATCTCCTTGCGCCAACGCGTTATTCGGTTGGATGTAATCGCTGAATTCCTTCACTTCTACCGTGTATCCTTTTTCTTCTAACCCTGGCTTAATCGCTTTCGTCACCATATCACTGTATGGACCGGATGTTGCCCCGATCGTGACTTCTTTTTTATCTTCCGAGCTTGCCTCATCTCCTCCACAAGCTGCCAGTATGCTCATTGTTACCGCTAATGCTATGAATAAAATCCACTTTTTCACTAATGACTCCTCCTAAGATTGTTATCGTTTATCAACTATTCGTGCAAACACATCCCCTGTATATTGGATGAGCTGTACCAAACAAATTAAAATGACGACGGTCGTGATCATGACCGTATTGTCATAGCGGTAATAACCGAAGCGTATCGCCAGGTCCCCGACTCCGCCTCCACCGACGATGCCGGCCATGGCGGAATAAGCAACTAAACTGATCGTTGTAATCGTGATGGCTTGGATGACTGCCGGACGTGCTTCCGGTAACAGCACATCCTTGATGATCATCCATGGACTTGCCCCCACTGAAACCGACGCTTCGATGACTCCTTTGTCGATTTCCCTCAAAGACGTTTCTATCATTCTTGCAAAAAAGGGAATGCCTGCGACAGAAAGAGAAACGGATGCTGCTGTCGGTCCGATCGTGGTCCCGGTTAAAAGTTTTGTCAGTGGTAAGAGTGCTACGAGTAAAATAATGAACGGCACTGAGCGGACCATATTCACCACAAATCCCACCATTTTTTTAATCAAACCGTTTTGTAAAAACAGTCCCTTATCCGTAACAAATAATAGAATCCCCAACGGCAGACCCACTACTATCGCTACTGCAAGGGAAATGCCCACCATATACACCGTTTCGAAAAAGGCTTTATTCAATTCTGGTAGTATCGAAGTCAATGAATCAGGCAGCATCCTCGAGCACCTCCAGGCTTTGCGTCTTCGCAGTGATATAGTGAATCGCTGCTTCGATTTCTTCATGTGAGCCGATCAGTTCCATGATAAAAATCCCCAGTGGTATTTCTTGAATGTATTCAATCTTCCCGTGAAGGATATTCCCTCGAACTTTGTATCTCTGGAGTGCCTTTGAAACGACGCTTTCCTCCGCGATTGATCCTTTGAATTGGATTTTAATGAGCTTTCCTT
Source organism: uncultured Bacillaceae bacterium (assembly GCA_963787015.1). Taxonomy (GTDB): domain Bacteria; phylum Bacillota; class Bacilli; order Bacillales; family Bacillaceae_B; genus Rossellomorea. The sequence goes on along the minus strand of CAWBBM010000007.1, from coordinate 348 downwards.
TTCTCGATTCCACGAGGTGCGGCGGTAACTCAAACTGAAGGATCGTTTCAATGAATTGCTTCGTTAATGGCTGCTTCGGTTCTGCAAACAAGTCATAAACCGGTCCTTCCTCCACGATCTTTCCGTCCTGCATCACGGCCATCCGGTCACAGATTTCTTTGACCACTTCCATCTCATGGGTGATGAGCACGATTGTTAAACCAAGCTCTTTATTGATTTTTTTCAATAGCTTCAAGATTGATCTTGTTGTATTTGGATCGAGCGCTGACGTAGCTTCATCACATAATAATACCGATGGGTCGTTCGCAAGGGCCCTTGCAATCCCGACTCTCTGCTTTTGACCACCGC
>CAWBBM010000006.1:0-25443 GCA_963787015.1 uncultured Bacillaceae bacterium | reverse complement strand
AATACTAGAATTTCCACTTTAATAAAAGGGAACTTCCTTAGTAAGTATTGGTTGCTATTCAACACTGTAAACGTAAAAAACACTATTCAAAATCGAATTGAATAGTGTCTCCTTTGAGTAATAGAACGTGAAGAGGTTGAGGAATACCATTATGAGGATATAGTGGCTGAAAAACCGGTAGTTTATTGATGCTTCAATCTGTTGATCTCTAGCTCATGCTTCCCAACTTTACCGCTTAAATATTCTACATCCTTCCCGATATCTCCCGTATTTTTATCAACCTGCTTCAATAAGGCAACTACATCCTCGTTTTGTGATGTTTCAATACGATCGAGTCGCTCGTTTACATTAGAAAAGCCCGTCGTCACTTTGGATTCTAATACATCAAACCTTTTATCCAGACTAGTTACATTTGTGTCAAGGTGACCCACATTTGAATTTAGCTTGTCAAATTTGGAATCCAGCTTTTTGAAAGTTGAATTTAATTGATTGAATGTTGAATTCAACTGCTTAACATTTGAATCTAATCCACTGAATCTTGAATCCAACCGCTTAACATTTGAATCTAATCCACTGAATCTTGAATCCAACCGCTTAACATTTGAATCTAATTCACTGAATCTTGAATCCAACTGCTTAACATTTGAATCTAATCCACTGAATCTTGAATCCAACTGCTTAACATTTGAATCTAAACCACTGAATCTTGAATCCAAACGTTTCACATTTGAATCTAATCCACTGAATCTTGAATCCAACTGTTTAACGTTTGAATCGACTTTTTTGATGTCAGAACTTAGTTCGTTGAATCTCGTATCAAATTCTCTGTTCAATTCAGATTTTATCTCTACCACCAACTCCGACGTCATTTCTTTAAACAATTTCCTTAACATTTCTTCCATCCCTATCACCTCCCTCTTTCCATTATTATATACTTTTTCGTTTTGGAAATAAATTGGAACATTAAAACATAAACTGCATTTAAAAAACCAGAGGCAATACACCTCTGATCAGTGGTTAAATTCTCACTTTCCCTTCATCCTGACAACCTGCCAGAATAATCATCTCAATCATCTCTTCAGACATATCCAAATGAGCTACCCCAGTGCCTTCAATCAACTCTTGTGTATTCTGATCATCAAACGTCAACGCACCAGCAAGGTACACTTTGAACACCTCAATCAAGCTATTAAGCTTTACCTCTTCTTCATCTAATTCATACTCACCCGTGTTTTCAACGACCGATAAGTTTTCAAATTGCAGGGCCTCTTTTAACATCTTCAGCAGTGCGATGTTTTCTGGCGGATTCGAATTGGTAATGTGATAGATTGTGTCCGGTTGTGCTTTGTCAGAAGCCAGGCTTAGAATGTCTGCTACATAGTCTACCGGAACGAGATTCGATGTACCGTTTTTGGCAGCAACCAGTCTGTAGGTACGGTCTTCCCCTCCACGTCTCTCGGTCTTGCGCTTGAACACTCCGAGAGCGCGCATGAATCCATACAGCGTAAACTGGGAATCGGCTTCACCGGTTTTGGAATCACCCACAATGATCGCTGGTCGGAAAATGGACACATCCATTTGATTTCTATAGGAAGCAACAAGATGTTCCGATTTCACTTTACTTTCCTCATAGGGGTTATGGAATTCACCGTCTGTTGGATACAGTTCTTCTATCCCGTCAGGAAGCTTGCCTACTGTATAAGCCGTACTCACATAATAAAACTTTTTCACTTGAAGACGGGTTGAAAGTTTCAGGATATGCTTCGTCCCCTCGTAATTCGCTGTGAATAATTCATCACGCAAATCTTGATCAAATTTCACAAGGGCTGCCAGATGGTACACAGCATCAATCTTACCCGTCAGCCACTCCTGGTCATCCTCCGTCAGTCCGGCATTCGGAAGGGTGATATCCCCTTGAAAAATATGAATTCTCTTTTGTTCATCCTCTAGGAAAGAATCTCGTAATCTCTCGGCCTTTTCTACATTTCTCACTAAAATATAGACTTCATTCTGTTTATATTGTAAAAGGTTCTTGATGAGCCTTCCTCCAAGAAAGCCTGTCGATCCCGTTAAAAATAAATTCAATTTGATCACTCCTGTTGTATTTCAACCACGTTGGTCATTCCGTTTATCATACCACAGATTGAAAGCGGAATCGTTGGTAAAAGCGTGTTGGAACAGGATAACAAAATGTTGTTTTCGTAAGGATTGTTGTTTTCTATCATAGGAGCTGCCGTGGCTCTGTCAATGAGTGTATACGATGGATGGTGAGGGGAACGGCTTCGCTTTCCGGCGGACGAACGGCCGATACCCGCCGGAGTCTACGCCGTTCCCCTCACCATCTAAAAGAGATATCGTGACAGAGCTTACTAGTGAAAATAAACGGATGAAATAGTATCGTACTATTAAAGCTAATATCGGTCACCACTCTCTACCTTCAATAACAACAGAATTGACTTAAAGAGCCTAACAAAAAGAGAGGAGCATCTGCCCCTCTCTACCACTATTTCCAACTATCGTAAAACTTCTTAGCCACTTGGACTGTATGGGTACTTCCGCCAGCATCCTGTACATCTTCAAGGAGCATCGCGAGGACCATGGACGGGTCGTTCTGATCATAGGAAACAAATAATCCATTTTCCGTTCCGGTTGTTCCCTGCTCTGACTTGATCTCTGCCGTCCCGGTCTTTCCGGCAATCGCTTTTCCTTCCACACTGGCTTTTCCGGCTATTCCTTCCGTGACAACTTTGCGCAAATTGGTTTTCATCATGTCCGCTTGTTCTTTCGTCAGCAGATCCTTCTTCCACACGTCCTGTTCTTCGTCCATCAGAAGGCGAGGTTTCATCATGTTTCCATCGTTGATGATCCCACCGTAGGCACTCGCCAGGTGAACGATACTCATCAGAACCTCACCCTGACCAAAGGCTGAATCGGCTAACTGAACTTCTTTGGAGATTTTACCGTCATTCGAAACCTGTGATTTGTAAATCGGATACGAGAATGGAATGTCTTCTCCAAATCCGAAGTCCTTCAATCCAGCAATAAAGGTGTCGGCACCCATTTCCATCCCTACACGGGCAAAATAAATATTATCCGAGAATTTAATGGCACTTTCCAGATCTACCTTGCTCTCATTCGCAAAGACACGGACTACTTTATAATTCCCCCATGACTCATCCTTTTTCCACGTCTTCCCTTGGATATCATAAATCTTACTTGGATCTAACTTCCCGGACTTCAGCCCGACTGAAGCTGTGATCCCCTTCATCGTCGAGCCAGGTGAATAAGTAAGGGGGAAACGATTTCGCAATGGCTTCTTCGGATCGTCCGCCAGTTTTTTATACTTTTCAGAACTGATCCCTAATACAAACTCATTGGGATCATAAGCAGGTGTACTGACAAGAGCAAGTGCTTCCCCTGTTTGTGGATTAAGGGCTGCAGCCGTTCCTGCTTCATTCTTCATTTGTTCGTATATCTTCTTTTGCATTTCCGCGTCGATCGTCAGTGAAATGGTCTTACCATCCTCCACTGGTTGCTCGACTACGGTTACAATCTCTTCTGAATCCTGTTTCTTCAGATAGATTTTCTTACCGTCCTCGCCTCGCAGTTGATCTTCATAGACTTCCTCTGCTCCGCTTAAGCCCATTAAGGACTGAGCTGTATAGCCTTTATCTTTAAGCTTATCCAACTTCTCTGCCGTCAGCTTTCCGATATAGCCAGTCAGATGGGCTGTTGCTTCTCCGTACGGGTATTCCCTCGCCGCCACCCGTTTCGAGTAAAGCCCTCCCAGTTCAATCACCTCTAGAGCTAAAGGTCGTTCAGATAGGGCAATCTTCTTAATAGGCACGAAGAATTCCGGCTTCACCCAGCTCTGATCCAGCTTGCTCTGAATGGACTCGGATGACAGATCAAGCAATTTCGATAGCTTGTCTAAATCACCGTCATTGAACTCTTTCGGAACAATCCCAAGCTCAAATGCTTCCCCATTGATGGCAAGGGGCTGCTGATTCCGGTCCAGGATTTCCCCGCGCTTGGCAGAAATACTCTCTACGCCGACCTTATCTCCCTTTTCCATCTCTGGAAGGATAAAGGAAGGCTCCCAATCGACGTACCAATTTTCGTCATCGTCCTTTTTCTCTTTGGTTAATGTGATGTCTTTTTTATACGAGACCTCACCAGCCAGGGTGTTAAACGAAATGGTCATTGGGAATTCTGCTTTTGTTTTTTTGTCCCACTCCACTTCTTTATCAGGCTTTTCAAAGGATACCTTTACATCCTTCACTTCTAAATCTTTATAAATATCTTTGTATCTTGTGACGAAATCTTCTTTTTTGAATGTTTCTTTGGTTGAAGAATTCACATAGTCGGAGAACATACTATCAAACTTTCCTTTATTCCAAAGATCCGTGTATTCCTGAAGGCGATCATCAGGCTGAGGTTTCTCCTGGCAACCGGCGACCAATAAACTGAACGCAGCAAAGAGACAGAGCAGAAGGATTTTTTTTATCATATGTAGTGACAACCCCTTGATTATTTTTCTTGTTATTATCATTGTTTCAAATCGTATCCATATTTACAAATTTAATGTATCTATATTCTTTGTTTGATTCGAGTATGTCCCTTTAGGGAGTCGGCGAAATTTGTTCCGTTTTGTCGAATGGCAGATATATTGGGATTTTGGCAGATATATAGAAAATATGGCAGATAAAAATGGATTGTGGCACGTAACTCAAAAAAACGGCAGATAAATCCTGAATATGGGACATATCCTTCTTGCATCACCTCAATCGCCTAGCCCCCAAACTCCTCCAAACCCAATATCCACCACCTTTTCCTCACAATCCCCATCTTTTCTCGACTATACATAATGCAATTTCATCAAAATTTGTTATAATAGTACATCGTAAGAGTAATAAGGAACAGAATCCTAAGATTATATCTTGCAAATATATATCGACAGGTGGAAATAAACATGAAAAATTATCGAGTATTACTGTATTACAACTATGTAGCCATTGAGAATCCTGAGGAAGTCACGGCCCAGCATAAAGAATTGTGCTCGGATCTTGGACTTATGGGACGTATTCTTATTTCATCCGAAGGCATCAACGGAACATGCTCCGGTACGATTGAACAGACAGATGCTTATATAGAAGCGATGAGACAAGACCCTCATTTCGCGGACACTGTGTTCAAAATTGATGAAGCAGATGAACATGCCTTCAAAAAATTGAAAGTAAAGCATCGTCAAGAGCTTGTGACACTTCGTCTTGAAGATGATGTCAACCCAAATGAAATCACAGGTAAGTATCTTGAGCCAAAGGATTTCTTCGAACAAATCCAACAGGAAGATACGATCCTTCTTGATGCACGTAACGACTATGAATATGAACTTGGACACTTCAGAGGAGCCGTGAAGCCTGATATTACCAACTTCCGCGATCTTCCAAATTGGGTCCGTGACAATAAAGATAAACTTGAAGGCAAGAAAATCATCACGTATTGTACAGGTGGTATCCGTTGTGAAAAATTCTCGGGCTGGTTAGTGAAAGAGGGCTTTGAGGATGTGGCACAACTTCACGGTGGAATCGTTACCTACGGCCAGGACCCGGAAGTGAAAGGTCAGCTATGGGACGGTCAGCTATATGTATTCGACGAGCGCATCGGTGTTCCTGTCAACCAGACAGAACATGTTGTTGTAGGGAAAGACTTCTACACAGGCGAACCTTGTGAACGCTACGTAAACTGTGCGCACCCGCCATGTAACCGAAAAATCCTTTGCTCAGAAGAAAACGAGCATAAATATATGAGAAGCTGCTCTGATGAGTGCCGCAAGAGCCCTGAGAACCGTTACATTCAAGAACATGGTTTGACGGAGGAAGAAGTGGCAGAGCGTTTGGCAGTGATTGAGAGTGAGAAGGAAACAGCGACGATTTAACTAAGATTAAAAGCACTGGCGTACTATTCGCCAGTGCTTTTCTTTGTTTATATCATTAAATTCTTTCTTTACAGGTAATGCTCTCATTAGATGCATCCTTTTTCCTGGTTTCACCCAAAAAATGTAGACTTCAAAACATCATTTTATGATATATTCTAATTAACACTAAAATCTTCCACTATATGATAAAAAATGTCGGAATCTACCACTATTCTATGTTGAAAAGGAGAACGAAGCGATTGAAAAAAGCGATTGTAACAGTGACGACAACGGCTATTTTATCTACTGGTTTCATTGTACACGCCTCTGCCAGCACCCATAAAGTTGAGGCTGGTGAATCTTTATGGTCTATTTCAAAGAAGTACCATACGAACGTGAACGAGTTAAAAGGGATAAACAATTTGACCAGAGATGCTATATTTCCTAATCAAGTTCTGAAGGTCGTACATACAAGTTCACTCCCTCAGGAAGTCATTTCACAACCTAAACCTGTATCCGCCACGTCTTACACCGTAAAGTCTGGAGATACTCTCGGAAAGATCGCAGTTCAATATTCCATATCTTTATCAGAGCTAATGAAGCGAAACAACCTTTCCAATCATATGATTTTCCCTGGGCAGAAACTGATTGTATCGAACAGTTCTTCATCAGCTGATAAACCTGAACCAACTCACACCGTTAGTACTCCAAAGAGTACATACACCGTAAAAGCAGGAGATACATTATCTCATATCAGCTCAAAAGTCGGTATGACCATTCAACAGATTAAAGATCTAAATGGTCTGACAAAAGACACGATTTATATTGGGCAACAATTGAATACATCCAAAACGGCAGGTACTGCTACCGAAGAGAAAAACACTTCGCCTGTGGATACGTTAGAGACGAGAAAATACACGGTTCAGTCAGGAGATTCATTATCAGCCATCGGCAATCGATTTAATATTTCGGTACAAGACTTGAAAACATGGAACAGTCTTACTCATGATCGCATAGCCATTGGTCAGATTCTAACCATCGGGGATTCCGTAGGATCTTCCTCCCCTGATGCGAAACCTCAGGACAATCCGGATGTACTCACACAAGCAAAGATGCTTCTTGGCACCCCTTATGTTTGGGGCGGAACGACTCCTTCGGGATTTGATTGCAGTGGATTTATTTATTATGTACATAAACAATCCGGTCAAACGATTAAAAGATACTCAAGTGAAGGCTATTATAGTCGATCTTTTTACGTGAACACTCCAAAACCTGGTGATTTAGTATTCTTTGAGAACACCTACAAAAAAGGGATCTCTCATTTAGGAATATATATTGGGGATAATCAGTTCATTCATGCTGGTGATAATGGTGTTGAAGTCACTAGTTTAAGTGATTCCTATTGGAGTTCTAAATTTGATGGGTTTAAGCGATTTTATAACTGATAAAAGAGTTCGTGGAGTATTGATTCCATGAACTCTTTTGTTGAATAAACTATTCTTTTTTATCTTTAATGACAACTTCGATTACTTTTTCATCCCTTTTAAATTCAATCATCCACTGGTCTTCTTCATCGTTGTAGGCGAGACCTCGGATAGCGAGGACACCATTATTCTTATCACTTTTCATTTTTTCAATGCCTAATTGAACAACTTCTGATTCTGACAAATCAGCATGATCGGGTTTATATTCCGGCAGAACATCGACATAAAGCGCTGTTCCCTTCCCAGGATAAGATTCCATGATTGGACCAGAAGGCTCTACATTGACTCTTTGCCCAACATTTAATTTTTGAGAGGCTTCCGGAAAGCTATAGCTTATGGCTGAATAAAATTCATTCTCTCCCCCATTTTCACTAAAGTCACTTGACTTAGCAGAAACAAGGAACATACTATCCTCATCAATATTCATGACATATTGCCCTTCCTTTGAAGGACTCTCTGTAAATTTCTCATTAGGATATGTTGTGTCATTTTCACCTTTTTTAGGAACAAGGCGCCCTTGTTGATGGAAGACTACCTTTCGGCTTGGAAAAGCATCAACCAAGCTCGCTTTCTGTTCTTCAGTTAGGAAATTATGCTCTATTTCAATGTTTCCTGTAATGGTATCCACCGATACTTGCCCGGCTAAACGATCCGGCGTCTCATGTTTTTTTACAATGGCTTTCACTTTTTCATTTACTTTACTCATCAAACTATTATTCTCAGCCGTAGTATAAGGTGTGTAGAAAATATAGATATACTTAGCTTTTATTTCTCCAGCATCCACTATTTTTTGCATTTCGGTTATGAACTTTTTCAATCGGTCATCCGGTTTTTTAATACCGATCCAGAACCCTGACTGCTCAGCTCCCCTACTCTTGCTTTCAAAATAGACAACTCCTGCTTCATCCATCCCTTTATATCCACCATATGTTTTTTCCAGCAATGGCATAACCGTATTCCCTACAACCTTTTGTATAGCTAATTCTTTCGCTAATTCATCTGTAGCTTTACCAAATTGATTTTTATTAAAGTCCTGCCCTTCTTTTACTTCTTGGACGGTTTGATTCCATTTTGGTGTTTCTTGAACACTTTGCTCAAGTTTGGCAATGATACTTCTTTCGCTCACGGTCTCGATGGTTTTCCAGCCCGAGTCATTTTCAGGTATAGCGTCTTGTTTTTGGTCTTTATTTTGACTTTGATTGACGTTTCCGACTTGACTACCGTTTCCACATGCCGATAATGATAAAAACAGCGCGATAATCATAGTATATTGAAATTGATTTTTCATCGACTCATCCTTTTTAGGTTGATATGAAATTAGACGATGAGCAAGATAGAAAGTTACATAATTGGAAAAAAGCACCCACTCATAAAGAGTAGATGCTTTTATCTTGCTCAATCTCAATTCATAAACTCTACAAATCGTAAAGTTTCCGCGATGATTTTCGCCATTTGATCACGTTTCGTATAGTCATTTGGCTTAAATACTCCACCAGTCATACCGTTCATAATGCCGGCTTGAGTAGTAAGGTTGAGAGCCATTTGAGATTCAGCAGACATATACTTAGAATCCTTATAATGATCAGAACCCTTTTCAGTATCTAATTCTGCTGCATCATATCCGACAAAGTCCATGGCTCTGGCAATCATGATGGCTGCTTCCGCACGGGAAATTTTGTCATATGGTTTAAAAGTACCATCTTCTTTTCCTCTTATAATACCGGCTTCAAAGGCTGACACTAATTCACCATCTTTATTTACTGCTTCGTTTCCTGAAACGTCTTTAAACTGTCCTGCATAAGGAGAATCCGCTACCAGTCCTAAGCTTCTGGATATTAAAGCAGCAAATTCACCACGGTTCATATCAGAATCTGGAGAATAAACTTCTGCTGTTTTCCCATAGATAATGTGTTTTGAAGCTAGTGTTTCAATGTATTCCTCTGCCCAATTCTCTCCGTCATTAACATCTTTGAATGTTTTGTCCATTTGGACGATCGCATAGCGACTATTGGTCTGACTCATAATCATAGCCATTTTCCCATCAAATAAAGTTGGAACAGCTCTGATGGTTCCATCTTCTTTCAACATAACTGCGACTGCTTTACTTGGATCCACTTCCTGATCTGTCATAAGTCCGCGTTTTACAAATTGATCGAAGTGTGACAGCTCTACTTCTTTTTCTCCATCATTTACTACTACATTAAATTCAACGATTGGAGAAACAACATCCAGGTTACCAATTTCAGCTCCTGTCACTTTCTTGACCACAATCTTTGCGCTAATGATATTCTGTACATCCAGTTCATTGATAGGAAGCATATATGTTCCGAATGCTGTCTTTACTTCAATGACGGTGTCTTTATTATTATCCTGAATTTCTTGAAGTACCTCTTTAGGGACCTCTATCGCATGAACATTGCTACTTAATTCGAGGGTGATCTTCTCAATTTCACCACTATATTTTTTGATTAATTGTGCAACCTTCTCGCTATCCAGATTTTGAACACCTGAATCAATCATTGAAGCATCTAACTTGATTGTCAGGTCTCCATCTTCAGGTTCCGTTGGTTCTGGGTCAGTAGGTGTACCGCTGTTATCATCTTCTCCATCTTCGAATTGAATTTTAGCAAGTACCGGGTCATGATCACTTGCACGCCCATCCTCTTCACTAAAATCAGAGTTGATATTTATACTATCAATCATTGTAGAGTTTACCAGATTATTGGTTACTAAAATATGATCAAGGACTTGAGAATTTCCTTGATAAATATATGAGTAACGTTGCTCAACAGGAAGTTTTTCCATCATATCGGTTAATACTTCACCTTTTAGCTTCTTAAGCGGGTTGGAGAATTCGAAGTCGTTCAGATCACCCAGAACAACCACATTGGCATTATCAACTTTTTCGTTCACACCTTTCACGAAGTTGTTGATGATTTCTGCCTGTTTGATACGCTGTAATTCACTTCCAAGGACTACCGGATGTTCAGCGCCAAACAATGCTCCGTCTCCACCCTTGGAGTTAAAGTGATTCGCTACGACGATGACTTTTTCATCGTTGAACATGAATTCTGCAGCAAGCGGCTTACGGGAATCGTCAAATGCTTCGTTCATAGGGTCAACACGTCCCGGATTTTGAGTAAGTCCATCCTCATCAACACCGACAGCAGTAACTGCATCTCCAGCTTCTTTGTCTGTTAATTGAACACGATCCGGGTTATAAATGAAACCGACACGGATATTCCCTCCAGGTTGTCCACCATCTGTTTTATCTACTGGTGCGATGTCTGTGTATTCATATGTTGGTCCACCCGCTTCTTCAATCGCCTTGATGATTGTTTCATAGGATTCACCTGCATCGGTCACTCCATTATCTTCTGGACCATTATTATCCTGAACCTCGACCAGGCCGATGATATCAGGTGTTTTCATATTCTTAACGATTGAATGAGCAATCTTCTCTACTTTACTAGCATCAATTCCAGCGTAAAAGTTTTCAATGTTATAAGAAGCAATCGTTAAGTCTTCTTTTACTGGATTAATAGTGGTAATTTCCTGAACTGTCCCACCATCAACAACCGTAGGGAAAGTTCCTGTTGGTCTGATCTTAAAGTTGCTATAATCATAGCTTACGTTTCCAATAACGGATCCATCGAGCATATCACCTGTTTTCACATTAATATCGATCCCATCAACGTCAACCAGCATACGCTCAGGGTTATAATCTTCAGGGGATATCAATACGCCTCCGGCTCTTGTGCGAAGCTGATCTTCGCTTGTGCTCACAATCACAGGCAATTCATCATATTTCACTGGACCTGTGATCGTCGCATCTGGAATTTCAATCAGCATTCCTTCAAGACTTTCATAAAAGTCCAGGCCGTCTGTTTCCGGATCGAATGTTTTCATTTCATCGTCTTCTACGACTTTAGTAGGTGGAATGCGGTCTTCACCCATCACAATAGCAGCAGGGACAGTGTTGTCTGAAGATTCTACCGTAACGGCCGATGCCGTAATTTGAGTTGTAAGAAGATCTTTCGCATCAGAATAGCCGTCTTCTCTCCACTCTTTTACTTGTCCAGCCACATTTACTTTGTCCCCTACTTTTACAGAATTTCCTTTCGCATAAACATAGATTCCTTCAGAAGTCGCTACATTATCGTCTGGCGTCTCTTCCTGCATATAGAATGCATTGGAACCAGCTTTCGCTGTCACAATTCCTTCAACGTTTGAAACAGTCATGTTTTCGTAAGGAGAAGTATGAGAATCTCCTTGGATATCATGAATACTTAAACCATCTGCAGATTTAAGTATCTTATACGTGAAGGTTGATACTTCACTTGTTTCACTATCTTTTACAACGACTGCTTTAATCGTTACATCGGCAGTAAGTTCTATCGGTACCGTAGTATTCAGCGCTTTCAGATGTCGGATCTGTTCCATCCGTGGTGTAATAAATAACTGCATCTTCAGTTGCCGTTTGAAGTGCAATCTTTGTTCCTTCAACTACCGATCCTGAAGCAGGATTAGCCGTTACAGAGAACGCTGTTTCAATGACATCTGAAGTATTACGTGGCACTAATTTGTATTCGTTGAAGTTATAGTCAATCACTCCACGAAGAATTTCGTACGTTTTGCCAATTTCAAGAATGGTTCCCTCATTTGGCTTAATAACGAATTCTCCTGAGCTATCCATTGCTGTGAAGTTTCCTTTATCGTCTTTGGATTTCACTGTCACATCCGTGAACTCGACAAACATTCCTTCATGATCTTCACCATTAGCTGCTGATAGGTCTGTTGAGATTAGAGAGGCTGGTGAAGGAACTCCCTTGCCTTCAGTTGTGATTTCAACATTTGAAGCAGTGGCTTCAATTTGCTGCATACCATAGTAATCGCTAATTTCCCCTGCCGCTACCACTTCGTCTCCAGGTTGAGCAGTAAGGCCACTGCCACGGATGATGACGCCGGCAGTTCCATCTTGGATAAACAAGTTTGTTTGTCCGCCTGTTTCAAAAGTTGCAGTTGCTGTGCCTTGTACTTTTACTGTAGTTCCTTTAGTTGCTGTACGCGCTTCAGCGATGCTGGTCAGTTCAACTGGAGATGGGTCTGGAGTTGGGTCGTCTGATAGGTGGGAACCAAGATTCGTGAATACATCTTTGCCCAGGTTTGTCCATTCTACGGAGAAATCGAATGCATCGGTTACATTTGTATCACCTTTGGTCACAGTGTCTTTACGAACAATTGTGACGTCTTTTGCAAAATCATCATCTTAGCACACCTGTCTGACCGATCGAATCAATAATATTCCCATTCTTTTTTAATGTAATCGGATCGTTTCCGTTAAAATTAATGAGTATACTATCCAAATATCAGCTTGGGCAAGGATTCCTAGGATCTGCATCTTTATGAGCAAGTACAAAAACTTCTCCTGCACTAAGTGTGCCTGATAACGCTAATGTCTTATCAGTAGTTTCAACACCGTTTGTATGTAATTCTAAGGAGTAATCCGATAAATCAATATCTGCACCAGTTCCGTTATATAGCTCAATTGCTTTATTGTAACTGGATCCTTCAATATATTCAGAAATGATTAAATCCTGAAATCCTTCCTCCGCAGCAGATACTTGCTGAGATAAAGGAGGGGCAAACAGGCCTAAAGCCATGCTGGAAGCAACTGTTGCACTTAACATCTGTTTCTTTATTTTTTTGCTTTTCATACTCTTCCTCCTGTCCATAGTTAAATAAAGTGGGAGTTTCGCCACTATTTTCAAGTATACAACAGGATTTGTCATAATAGTGTAAATTTAGAGTAAATTGTTTTATTTTTGTATGCGCTTTCATATTGAGGGAATCAGAATGTGTGCTATCTATCTATGAAGGAATCAACATCATTCATCCCCTTAGGATACTTCCTGGTAATATTTCTTTTTCAGATGCATAAGCCAGACTGAACAATAAGATAGCACACCTAAAGAGTCATAGAGTACATCCAGTAGGCATCCTGTGCGTGAGAAGTATAACTGCGCAATTTCTGTAATGAGGGCATAACCGATGGAGAGAATGATGACATTACGGTTTTTTATCATTACACGACTCAGCAACAACGCAAATAGGAAAAAGAACATGCCATGACCTATTTTTTGAGTGATATATATCGGAGATTCAAATGAGTAGCCTGTGACAGCAAGGAATCTATGGAAATCAGGGTGCGGGTTAAAACGGAAATGCAATTGCTGCTTGAAGACAAGTTCCTGGACATTTTCCGTACAAGTTAAAAGGAAAATTAGAATAGCATGAAATAAAGTTACAATCTTCTTCATTTAATCCACCTCTAACAGCATTTTCTCCATTAGAGCAAAGAAATATAACGAATGATCTTCAGTACTACTTTTCTATCATATGCCCAAAAGAATAATTTTTTACTATTCCGTTCCTCAAGGGGAATGATTGGGACATATATCGTTCAAAAGCGGACGAGAGGGTTAAATGAACTGTTTTTGAAACTAGGCTTTTTATACTATATTAAGTGAACAGACGAACCCGAAGATAACCCACTGAGACCAAGGGGGAAAAAAACAATGAAATGTATTCGTTCAATATTATATTATTGGCATACTCTCCATTCCGTTTATTACCTGGCCACATTGAATTCCTGCTTACATAAAGATCTCAAGGAAAGAGCATCAAAGAAATTTGAACACCACAGGCATTGGTGTCAAACCTTGAGTAATAGTCAGAAATGAAATTCTTTCATAGGCGCATGGTATAAGTCTTTGTGAAAACAGTGCTGCGGGAAGTAGACCAAAAAAAGTTTACTTCCCAGCTCCCCTTCCCTCCGATCCACCTCTTAAAAGTAAATTTCCATGTTCAAAAATTATCTGTATAATTGAACTGAATCTCTATAACCTTATTAATTTTCTAACCAGAATAAACATAGATTCACTAAATAGACTATTTTCTAAAAACCGGTATTGTTATATGATTGTATTAAAATAGCAGCTAAAAGTGGGGATCAATTTTGAGAAGTGACAAACATAAAAAAGTACGTAAAAAGAGAAAATGGACAAAGGTTGTAGGCATCATCCTTCTTTTGTTCATATTAGGCGGAGGTGCTTATGCTTACAGCATTTATCACTCCCTTAACAAAGCAGTGGAAACAATCCATACACCCATTGAGCGTGACATGAGTTCTAAACGAACGAAAGAAGTAGAATTTAATAATAAAGAACCTTTCTCCGTTCTTCTATTAGGTGTGGACGAGCGTGAAAATGATTCTGGCCGTTCTGATACAATGATCGTCTTAACCGTGAATCCAAATGAAAAATCGGTAAAAATGATCAGTATCCCCCGTGACACTTTAACTACTATTGTGGGGAAAGGAACAGAAGATAAAATAAACCATGCCTATGCATTCGGTGGGGTTGAAATGTCTATGGACACTGTTGAGAACCTCTTGGATATCCCGATTGATTACTTTGTCAAGATCAATATGGAAGGTTTTCAGGAAATCGTTGACGCAGTGGGAGATGTAACAGTCCAGAATGATTTGAAGTTCAGTTATGATGGATATGACTTCCCTAAAGGAGAACTTACATTAAACGGGGATGAGGCACTTGCTTTCTCACGCATGAGATACGAAGACCCTCGGGGAGATTTCGGCCGCCAACTAAGACAGCGTGAAGTCATCCAAGCGGTCATCCAAAAAGGGGCGAGCGTTTCAAGCCTGTGGAAATTCGATGATATTTTTGATGCTTTGGGAAGTAACATCAAGACGAATCTAACATTTGATGAAATGGTCGATATTCAGAAGCATTATAAAGATGCGTCTAAAGACATTCAACAAATCCAAATTAAAGACGGGTATGGAGAAAAAATAGATGGAATCTATTACTATCTTATCCCTGATGAAGAATTACATTCAATACAAACAACGTTACAAAAGCATTTAGATATTTAACTCAAAGAGAGGAGCACATGCTTCTCTTTTTTCTTATTAGGGTGTTTTTAGACAAAAAAATAAACCTATGTGTTTAGGCTATCGTCGTTCTTCTCAAACCGAATTCGGTAACTGGCAAGCATAGTCTCTCATGACCTTAGCCCCTGTAGTTTTGCGTCACCACTTTTCAATGGCTATGCCTTTATCAGTCGGTTACATATTAGCATTCTTTGATTATCCGAAAATTCGTTTTCTTGGAGTGTGAAAAATTTTTATGTAGATTGCATTCTCTTCACTTTTAAAGAACTTAATTCCAAAGAATTTCAAGGGTGTCCAGAACTCCTTCATATAATAGACGGGCAAATTGTATCACTCCCTTATATTTTATATTTTTTTCCATATTTATATGATAAGGGAACTAGTCAGAATTATCTATACATTCCGTGACCAAAATATCGACACTTTCAGACAATTCCTGAAAAATGTTTACATTCTATTATATGTAAATACATAGAAATATATTCCAATTTACTTCCAACTTTATTATTCTAGTAGTGAGGAGGGAATAAAATGAAAAAAATGTTTCGTATAATTTTATTAGGTATTCTACTATTTGTTTGTAGTGGTGGAATTGGACAGGCTGAGGGGTTGTCTGATTTAACTGAAAGCCAAAGATTCTATGAGGAGATTAACTTTCTACTAGGTAAAGGGGTTATAAAAGGATACACTGATGGCAAATTCAAGCCAGCTGACCCAGTAAAAAGGCAAGACGCTGCTATCATGATTGGCAGAGCACTTAATTACAATGGAGAACCGAAAGATACAACCTTTTCTGATGTTCCAAAAAGAATTGAAGGATCTGGATTTATACAGTCCGCCTATGAAAAAGATGTTATTAAAGGGAATAACGGTGGATTTTCCCCATATGAATTTGTAACAAGAGGTGATATGGCCAGCTTTATTTCCCGTGCATTTGAGCTTGAGGATGAAGCTGTGGTCCATTTCACTGATGTTCCGATAAGCAAATCTTCGTATCAATCGATTCGTCAAATCGTTGGACATGGAATTGGCCAGGGATATTCAGAAGATCGCTTCGATCCGGACAAGGAACTGACAAGGGGAGAATTCTCAGCTTTTCTTGCCCGAGCACTTAGCGACGATTTCCGACTTCCACTCAATTCATGCGGTTACGATTCATCTACAAAACAAAATCCTGACTATCAGATGATGAATTGTTTACTCACTCAGGCAGCGCTTAAATCAGATGCCAATGTTCCTCCTGAAGTGGTAAAGGCGATTGCCACTGAAGAGAGTGCATGGGTTCACTTTAAGGATAATGGTGAACCACTAATCGGTCATGACGGCAAAGGCATTGGGGTCATGCAGGTTACAAGTACTGAAGGTTATGATGTTGAGCGATTAAAGAATGATATTCAATATAACATTAGAGCTGGGATTGAAATCCTGGAGAAGAAGTACACCCTTAGTGCCCTGCCTAAAATAGGAGATCACAACCCTAAGAATCTCGAAAGCTGGTATTTTGCGATTATGGCATACAATGGTACCGTTTCAGCAAACAGCCCATTCTATAAGAAAACGGGTGACAGAAACTATGCTTCCTATCAGGATAGGGTATACACCAATATGGCTGGTAATGATGATACCTCACCAAAAGTCGATAAAATCCTTATGGCAAGTGAGGACTTCCATTATGGTGAGGAAACGAATAATATCATTGAGTTTAAAAAGAAACATTATTCACTGGAGGGTGAATTCACTTCGTCCAATTATTATTATAAGGCGGGGGATGAAGTACAATATACTGGGAATGGATTACGTAAACTGCCTAGTACAAGTGGAGAGTTGGTAACTCTCAAACCATCTGAGCGTCTCGTGATTCTCGCTTCTCCTGTATACGACACCTCTAACGGATACGCTTGGTACCCAGCCTACGCTACTCAAACAGACACACATGGATATATAGCATCACCATACGTTATACCAGCACAATAAAAAAGAGGGACGGACCTCCGCATTTTCATGCGGAAGCCCGTCCCTCTCACTTTCTTTATTAAAATTATAGTTATTTTTGAGGTCCGTCCCTCTATTCTCTGTCCATTCGAACGTCAAAGCTTGATGTCCGACTAATTCATGCAGACTTTCTGTGCAGGTTAGACAAAACAGAATCCCCATATATAACACAATCACTATTTTATTCAACGAAATCCCTCCTAGGTCATCATTCTTGCCAATACAGAGTGTGTTTATAGATCACCTTCTTATTTTCCGACAGATCGTTTTAAACATACTCTCACTATCGAGCAGATCAATTTTTGTTTGCACTAGATTGCGATATTCTTCTATTTTTGAAGATCCGCTCTCTTCCCTTTTCCACTCCCACCCTTTACACTGAAGGAAAATAGTATGCTAAAGGATGATTGGATGAATCGTTTTGTTAAAAGGATCGAACCGTATTTCTTGAGTGAGGATCCGTTTGTGCAGAGATATGCAATAGAAATGTTGGAGGATACCTATTTAGTAGATGGGAATACGTTTATGACCGGTTTGAAAGCTGTAGACCGCGGGCCCGTGTCAGAATACTCTTCACCAATACTTCCTTTCTTGATGTACATGCCATTGAATGAGGAAGGGATGAAAGAAGTAGTAAGCCGGTTGAAGAGCATGGGCAAAAAGGATACCAATCTACTGTTCTATACTCAATTAGTAGCAGGTGCCGATACAGAATTATTGATTGCATACAGAAACGAAGTAGAACCATTTGTGGACGAGGAGCAACTGAAAGAAATCGTGAAGCTTCCTTCTTTGACGATTGAGGAACTATCCATGGAGTTGGCAGACATCATCGCTTACTTGGATACTCATGAATATAACCAAGTTTATTATGACCATGGGAAGAGAATCATCAAGGAGTTAGTTAAGAAAGGCGCTATTGGAGAAAGTCCGGAAGTACAGATTGAGGCAAATATCAATAGTTTCAAAGGAATATACACAGTTTATACGACTGGTGAAGTCCGTGAAGCAAGTGTGATCCCTCAATTAGTGAGTCTTTTTAAAGACGAAGAACAAGGAGATCTGTTATTGGAGGAAGTGGCCAATGCACTGGTGAAAATAGGGACGGATCAGGTGGTACGTGAGGTTGAAAAAGTAGCACTCTTTGGTAATACCTATTTCTACACCCTTGACGTACTTGGAAGAATCAAAACGAAAGAAGCAGAAAAAGCGCTATTAACATTATTCGATCAAACCGATGACATAACCGCCAAAACACTGATCGCAGATTATTTATGTCAGCAGTTATCAACAGATGCGATTCCACAAATCGCAGCATTTCTAGAAGAAGGCTATGATGAAGGAATGCTTTGTCTGGAAGAATCCCTATACGTGAACTGCATCATGAACGACATTGATCATCCAAAACTCCCTGAGTGGAAAAGTCTCATCGAAGAAATAGAACTCCAATCTATGGATGAGCAACCACTTCTCGTTTCACAACCGACACAAACCGGAGAAAAAGTAGGACGCAACGATCCGTGCCCATGTGGAAGCGGAAAAAAACATAAAAAATGCTGCCTTTAATAGATGAGGGACGGACCTCCGCATTTTCATGCGGAAGCCCGTCCCTATCATATTCTTCTCTTCCATTCCCACGAACTTTGAGGTCCGTCCCTCAAAGTTCATTTTTATTCTTCAACCAATCGGATGTTGGAGGTCCGTCCCTCTGATTTCTCCCTCTATTTCATCCACTCGGGTTTACCGAATCCTTTGAATTCTTGGTCGATGGTTTTTTCGAATCCGTCTGCTTCGACGACTGCTTTGATGTCTTTGGCGAGCTGTGAGTCAACGTCTTTTGTGTTGACGACGACGCGGTTACGATATTGATCTGGCATGTCTTCCAGTTGCAGGGCATCAAGCAAGTCCATATTGGCAGCGAGTGCATAGTTCCCTGGAACGGCTGATATGTCTACACTATCAACGGCTCTAGGAAGCTGTGCCGCTTCAATCGGTTTGAACTGCAGGTTTTTCACGTTTTCCGCAATGTCTTTTTCTGATACTGTCAATGGATCTGTGTCCGGTTTTAACGAATCAGTTTCGCGTCTTCTAACATTTGAAATGCCCGTGCCGCGTTGGTCGGATCATTCGGAATCGCGATGGCACTGTCTTCTTTAATGTCTTCAATCGAATCAAACTTCTGCGAATAGATCCCCATTGGCGCAGTCGGAACAACAATCACTTCGGATAAATCCATGTTATGCTGCTTCGCGAAGGTATCCATGTAGATCTTGTGCTGGAACAGGTTCGCATCCAGATCTCCTTGCGCCAACGCGTTATTCGGTTGGATGTAATCGCTGAATTCCTTCACTTCTACCGTGTATCCTTTTTCTTCTAACCCTGGCTTAATCGCTTTCGTCACCATATCACTGTATGGACCGGATGTTGCCCCGATCGTGACTTCTTTTTTATCTTCCGAGCTTGCCTCATCTCCTCCACAAGCTGCCAGTACGCTTATTGTTACCGCTAATGCTATGAATAAAATCCACTTTTTCACTAATGACTCCTCCTAAGATTGTTATCGTTTATCAACTATTCGTGCAAACACATCCCCTGTATATTGGATGAGCTGTACCAAACAAATTAAAATGACGACGGTCGTGATCATGACCGTATTGTCATAGCGGTAATAACCGAAGCGTATCGCCAGGTCCCCGACTCCGCCTCCACCGACGATGCCGGCCATGGCGGAATAAGCAACTAAACTGATCGTTGTAATCGTGATGGCTTGGATGACTGCCGGACGTGCTTCCGGTAACAGCACATCCTTGATGATCATCCATGGACTTGCCCCCACTGAAACCGACGCTTCGATGACTCCTTTGTCGATTTCCCTCAAAGACGTTTCTATCATTCTTGCAAAAAAGGGAATGCCTGCGACAGAAAGAGAAACGGATGCTGCTGTCGGTCCGATCGTGGTCCCGGTTAAAAGTTTTGTCAGTGGTAAGAGTGCTACGAGTAAAATAATGAACGGCACTGAGCGGACCATATTCACCACAAATCCCACCATTTTTTTAATCAAACCGTTTTGTAAAAACAGTCCCTTATCCGTAACAAATAATAGAATCCCCAACGGCAGACCCACTACTATTGCTACTGCAAGGGAAATGCCCACCATATACACCGTTTCGAAAAAGGCTTTATTCAATTCTGGTAGTATCGAAGTCAATGAATCAGGCAGCATCCTCGAGCACCTCCAGGCTTTGCGTCTTCGCAGTGATATAGTGAATCGCTGCTTCGATTTCGTCATGTGAGCCGATCAGTTCCATGATAAAAATCCCCAGTGGTATTTCTTGAATGTATTCAATCTTCCCGTGAAGGATATTCCCTCGAACTTTGTATCTCTGGAATACCTCAGAAACGACGCTTTCTTCCGCGATTGATCCTTTGAATTGGATTTTAATGAGCTTTCCTTTTCTCGATTCCACGAGGTGCGGCGGTAACTCAAACTGAAGGATCGTTTCAATGAATTGCTTCGTTAATGGCTGCTTCGGTTCTGCAAACAAGTCATAAACCGGCCCTTCCTCCACGATCTTTCCGTCCTGCATCACGGCCATCCGGTCACAGATTTCTTTGACCACTTCCATCTCATGGGTGATGAGTACGATCGTCAAACCAAGCTCTTTATTGATTTTTTTCAATAGCTTCAAGATTGATCTTGTTGTATTTGGATCGAGCGCTGACGTAGCTTCATCGCATAATAATACCGATGGGTCGTTCGCAAGGGCCCTTGCAATCCCGACTCTCTGCTTTTGACCACCGCTGAGCTGGGCTGGATACGCGTCTGATTTGTCTGAAAGACCTACCATCTCAAGGAGCTCGACGACTCTTGGCTTGATATTCGCTTTCGGTACACTAGCCGCTTTCAAGGCAAAAGCCAAATTGTCAAACACCGTTTTCGATTTGATCAAGTGGAAATGTTGAAAGATCATGCTCGTTTTCTGACGGGCGAGCCTCAGTTGTTTGGATGTGAGCTTCGTGAAATCCTGTCCATCAATGATGATTTCACCCGATGTCGGGGTTTCAAGTAGATTCAGGCAGCGGATAAGGGAGCTCTTCCCCGCTCCACTGTATCCAACGATTCCGAAGATCTCTCCCTTTTCGATGGTGACGGAAACATTGTCGACACCAACCACCGTTTGCTTCTTTGTTCTGTAGGTTTTTACTAGATTCCGAATCTCGATCAATGTGCACACCCCTTTTTTCATCCAATAAAAAAATGCCTCTTTCAACTGAAAGAAGCATCGCCTGTTTATCTCGACTTATCTTTCAGAATGAACTCATTCTGCAGGAATTAGCACCGTTCCATACTGGAGGTTGCTGGACGTCATAGGGCCTGATCCCTCGGTCACTCTGGATAATTGAAAGTATGTAATTTTCTAAATTTTAATCTTATAGAGGATAATACTGGGTATGAGGCGGGAAGTCAATAGGGGATTTTACTGATCTTTTTATGTAAGCGCTATCTTATTTGTGAGGCGGGGAACAAATATTTTTAGAGAGGAGATGGTTTTGAAAATAAAACGCTGGTTTTTGAAAATAAATAGGTGAAACTTGAAAATAAAATCGGATTTTTAAAAACAAATGGGTCCATTTTGAAAATATACTCATCTTCGAGTAGGTAAAATCCTTTATCAATATCCAAAACCATTCTCAAATTGTAAAAAAGCGCCCTCCCTTTCAAAGGAGGACACTTCATTTCCATTACATCACATCATAATCCGTCACATTACGCTCAACCACTCGGGCTCCTTCTACACTTACAAACGCTCCGTTCGAACTTCCGAACACATTGGTGGCAATCAGATTGTCCATTGCCGCCTTCACCGCCACTGTATCAATCGGTTCGATCGGGTCATTGATGGATAGCTTTGCTGATTTCCCTGTTTCTGTTTTGAATTCCAGTTCTAACACTTTTGCCATGTTTCATTCCCTCCTTTCCGGTAAGATCCGTCAATCATGAATTATTCGTTAATGTCAAAACTCTGCAGCTTTTCGACGTTGGATAATCCTTTTGAAGAAAGACTTTCAATTGATAACGCTGCGCTGTTCACTTCATCGGCTGTCGCCAGTGGGTTGATGTAGCTATACGATTTGTACGCAAACTTCGGTTTCCCTTTCTCATCCAATCCGTCATTGTACGCAAGTCGTATTCTCGTCGATTTCAGATCCGCTGTTGCCATGTGCCTCACCTCCTTTCACCCTTTATATAGGGAATAGAGAGCAGGAAGGACACCAGTAAAATAAAAAAACTCGAAGGGAATCACCTCCGAGTTTTTCGTTTATGCTTCTATTTCACGATATTGTTTCTTTCGCAGAATCCGGAATCTGAATGTAAGATAAAGAATCGTTCCTCCAGTTGCGATAAATAAGAACAGGAGAGTGAACAAGACATTATGCCACATGAACGCATAATCCCCTGTGGATATAATCGCTCTGAAAGCAGCTATCGTATAGGTCATTGGCAAAAAGCTAGTGAAGTGCTGCAACGGTTCCGGTACCAATTCGATTGGGTATGTCCCTGCACTGCTTGTCAGTTGCAAGATCAAGATCATAATACCAATGAATCGACCTGGATTGTCAAGAGTGGTCACCAGGAATTGAATGATTGATAAGAATGTCCAGCTTGCCAGTATACTCATCATGATAAAGAGCGGAATGCTCGTTACTTCCAACCCAAGTCCCAGCAGTAAAATCGTATCTGCTAGTAGGGCTTGGAACACTCCTGCAAACACAAGGACTCCAAATTTGCCTAAGAACCAGCCAAAACCGCTGCTTGGTTTAACTGCAGGCTCACGAAGAGGAAAGACAATGGAGATCACAAGTGCTCCGACGAATAAACTCAACGATAAGAAATAAGGCGTAAACCCTGTTCCATAGTTTGGTACATCATGGATCGGCTCGTCGGTTAACGTCACCGGTTTTGCAAACATATCGTAAATATCTTCATTGGCGTTTACGTCATTTGCATCTTTTGCACCGTCTGTAAGCTCCGTTTCAAGTTCTGAAGATCCGTCCGTTAGTTTATACAGTCCATCCGTTAAATCGATCGACCCATCCGAAAGTGTCCCAAGGCCAGATGATAGATCAGTAGAGCCATTTTTCAATTGCCCCAATCCACTCATCAGATCCTGGAATTTCGTTGAGAACATGCCTAGCCCTTCAGTTAAATCCTTGGATCCTTTCGAAAGTTCCCCGAGTCCGTCATACAGTTTATCCGAACCTGCATAAAGGCCGCCCAGTCCGTTAACAAGCTTGTCTGAACCTGAAGATAAGCGGCTTGTTCCGTCAGCAAGATCCGAGGAACCGTTGGCAAGCTTTGCTGAACCTTCCTCCAGGGCCGTTGTGCCATCATCCAGCTTACCCAGCCCTGTCGTTAACGCTGAACTTCCATTTTCAAGTTCCTGTAATCCCTTTTTCGCTGTTGAAAGTTTATTTCCAAATGTGGTGAGACCGGAAACAAGTTTATCTTGGCCAGTCAACAGCTGATCCGATCCATTTGCAAGCGTCGCTTGTCCTTTTGTAACCTCATTAAACCCGTCCATCAGGTTTGTCTGACCTTGGCTCACTTTCTGGGCACCTGATGATAAGTCTTGGGATTTCCCCGCTAATACTGATGCATTTTCTGATATCTGCTCCAGTCCTCCACTCACTTCCTGACTACCCCCAGTCAGATCAGTAAGAGAAGCCTTTAATGATTTCAACCTTTCTTTTTGAGCTGGATCCTGTTCTTGTTGGATCAATGCATCGAGATTGGCGGTTGCATCCTTAAGACCGCCACTGACAGAATCAGATCCTTTTTTTGTCTCGTCTGCTCCACTTTGAAAATCGGCTGCTTTTCCAGAAAGCTCTTTAGCCCCAGCCGCTACTTGTTGTGACCCTTCAGTCAATGACGGAAGCTTATCGTTCATTTCCTGTAATCCTGACAATGACTGGTGAAGACCGTTTGAAAGATCTTTCGCACCAGTTTGGGATTTCTCTGCCCCGCCTAGAAGCTCTTGATTTCCTTCCTGCATTTGACTAACGGCTGTGTCAAAGGATTGAAGTCCATTGGCTATCTTCTTCGAGCCTGAGTAGGCAGTATCCACACCTGTAGAGAAAGCGACAGATTTACCTGCTAGTGCCTGTAGTTTTTCGTTTAATTCCTGAGCGCCACTATTCACGCTGCTAATTCCACTGTTCAAGTCTTCCGCACCAGTTTGAGCCTTTGCCATGTTCTCTTTCAGCGCACCTGCTCCATTTTGTGCTGAACTGACTCCATCTTGCAGTTGATTCGCCCCCTGCTGAACAGAACCGACACCATCGCCGAGCTTATTGGCACCAGCTTGGGCATCCTCAAGGCCATTAGTGAGTTCACCTGCTCCTTCATGTGCTGAATCGATCCCGTCATGGAGATCATCAGAGCCATTCGTTGCATCACCAAGCTTTTCATTCAGATTTCCGGCGCCATCACTCGCTTCGTTTAATCCATCAGCGAAGTCCTTGATTTGATCATACATGGATTCGGCGTACGTTTTGGTTACAGCTCCTGAGACCTCTTCCTTGATCTTTTCAATAGCAGAATCTCCTATTTTAGAAGATAGATAGTTTGAGCCTTGGTCGGCTGTATAAATCAATTTTAATTTCTCAGGATGAACATCCTTGAGGGTGGTGGCATTCTGAGAGAAGTCTTCCGGAATCTCAATTTTTAAATAGTAGTCTTGATTTTCAAGTCCCCGGTCGGCTTTCTTGTCATCAACGAATCGCCAATCAAAAGTCTCATTTTCTTTCAAATCATCCACGAAGTCCTGACCGATTGTCAGTTCCTCACCATTGAAATTGGCTCCCTTGTCATTGTTGACGACGGCTACAGGAAGCTGATCCACCTGTCCGTAGGGATCCGAGAATGCCCATAGAAATGTACCGCTATAGAGCACCGGAATGAACAAGACCCCTAAGACGGCAATCAATAACGTCTTGTTCGTGAAAATATTGCGGAATTCACCTTTCAGTGAAGTTAGTGCTTTCATCGTATCTACTCCTTAGAATATATGACT
>CAWBBM010000005.1:0-17552 GCA_963787015.1 uncultured Bacillaceae bacterium | reverse complement strand
ATTGAATAGTTTTAGAATACTAGAATTTCCACTTTAATAAAAGGGAACTTCCTTAGTAAGTATTGGTTGCTATTCAACACTGTAAACGTAAAAAACACTATTCAAAATCGAATTGAATAGTGTCTCCTTTGAGTAATAGAACGTGAAGAGGTTGAGGAATACCATTATGAGGATATAGTGGCTGAAAAACCGGTAGTTTATTGATGCTTCAATCTGTTGATCTCTAGCTCATGCTTCCCAACTTTACCGCTTAAATATTCTACATCCTTCCCGATATCTCCCGTATTTTTATCAACCTGCTTCAATAAGGCAACTACATCCTCGTTTTGTGATGTTTCAATACGATCGAGTCGCTCGTTTACATTAGAAAAGCCCGTCGTCACTTTGGATTCTAATACATCAAACCTTTTATCCAGACTAGTTACATTTGTGTCAAGGTGACCCACATTTGAATTTAGCTTGTCAAATTTGGAATCCAGCTTTTTGAAATTTGAATTTAATTGATTGAATTTTGAATTCAACTGCTTAACATTTGAATCTAATCCACTGAACCTTGAATCCAACCGCTTAACATTTGAATCTAATCCACTGAATCTTGAATCCAACCGCTTAACATTTGAATCTAATCCACTGAATCTTGAATCCAAACGTTCACATTTGAATCTAATCCACTGAATCTTGAATCCAAACGTTTAACATTTGAATCTAATCCACTGAATCTTGAATCCAAACGTTTAACATTTGAATCTAATCCACTGAATCTTGAATCCAACTGTTTAACGTTTGAATCGACTTTTTTGATGTCAGAACTTAGTTCGTTGAATCTCGTATCAAATTCTCTGTTCAATTCAGATTTTATCTCTACCACCAACTCCGACGTCATTTCTTTAAACAATTTCCTTAACATTTCTTCCATCCCTATCACCTCCCTCTTTCCATTATTATATACTTTTTCGTTTTGGAAATAAATTGGAACATTAAAACATAAACTGCATTTAAAAAACCAGAGGCAATACACCTCTGATCAGTGGTTAAATTCTCACTTTCCCTTCATCCTGACAACCTGCCAGAATAATCATCTCAATCATCTCTTCAGACATATCCAAATGAGCTACCCCAGTGCCTTCAATCAACTCTTGTGTATTCTGATCATCAAACGTCAACGCACCAGCAAGGTACACTTTGAACACCTCAATCAAGCTATTAAGCTTTACCTCTTCTTCATCTAATTCATACTCACCCGTGTTTTCAACGACCGATAAGTTTTCAAATTGCAGGGCCTCTTTTAACATCTTCAGCAGTGCGATGTTTTCTGGCGGATTCGAATTGGTAATGTGATAGATTGTGTCCGGTTGTGCTTTGTCAGGAGCCAGGCTTAGAATGTCTGCTACATAGTCTACCGGAACGAGATTCGATGTACCGTTTTTGGCAGCAACCAGTCTGTAGGTACGGTCTTCCCCTCCACGTCTCTCGGTCTTGCGCTTGAACACTCCGAGAGCGCGCATGAATCCATACAGCGTAAACTGGGAATCGGCTTCACCGGTTTTGGAATCACCCACAATGATCGCTGGTCGGAAAATGGACACATCCATTTGATTTCTATAAGAAGCAACAAGATGTTCCGATTTCACTTTACTTTCCTCATAGGGGTTATGGAATTCACCGTCTGTTGGATACAGTTCTTCTACCCCGTCAGGAAGCTTGCCTACTGTATAAGCCGTACTCACATAATAAAACTTTTTCACTTGAAGACGGGTTGAAAGTTTCAGTATATGCTTCGTCCCCTCGTAATTCGCTGTGAATAATTCATCACGCAAATCTTGATCGAATTTCACAAGGGCTGCCAGATGATACACAGCATCAATCTTACCCGTCAGCCACTCCTGATCATCCTCCGTCAGTCCGGCATTCGGAAGGGTGATATCCCCTTGAAAAATATGAATTCTCTTTTGTTCATCCTCTAGGAAAGAATCTCGTAATCTCTCGGCCTTTTCTACATTTCTCACTAAAATATAGACTTCATTCTGTTTATATTGTAAAAGGTTCTTGATAAGCCTTCCTCCAAGAAAGCCTGTCGATCCCGTTAAAAATAAATTCAATTTGATCACTCCTGTTGTATTTCAACCACGTTGGTCATTCCGTTTATCATACCACAGATTGAAAGCGGAATCGTTGGTAAAAGCGTGTTGGAACAGGATAACAAAATGTTGTTTTCGTAAGGATTGTTGTTTTCTATCATAGGAGATTGCCAATGCTCTGTCTATGAGTGAGTGGGGTAGATGGTGAGGGGAACGGCTTCGCTTTCCGGCGGACGAACGGCCGAGTACCCGCCGGAGTCTACACCATTCCCCCTCACCATCTAAAAGTGATATCGTGACAGAGCTTACTAGCGAATATAAACAAATGAAATAGTATCGTACTATTAAAGCTAATATCGGTCACCACTCTCTACCTTCAATAACAACAGAATTGACTTAAAGAGCCTAACAAAAAGAGAGGAGCATCTGCCCCTCTCTACCACTATTTCCAACTATCGTAAAACTTCTTAGCCACTTGGACCGTATGGGTGCTTCCGCCAGCATCCTGTACATCTTCAAGGAGCATCGCGAGGACCATGGACGGGTCGTTCTGATCATAGGAAACAAATAATCCATTTTCCGTTCCGGTTGTTCCCTGCTCTGACTTGATCTCTGCCGTCCCGGTCTTTCCTGCAATCGCTTTTCCTTCCACACTGGCTTTTCCGGCTATTCCTTCCGTGACAACTTTCCGTAAATTGGTTTTCATCATGTCCGCTTGTTCTTTCGTCAGCAGATCCTTCTTCCACACGTCCTGTTCTTCGTCCATCAGAAGTCGAGGTTTCATCATGTTTCCATCGTTGATGATCCCACCGTAGGCACTCGCCAGGTGAACGATACTCATCAGAACCTCACCCTGACCAAAGGCTGAATCGGCTAACTGAACTTCTTTGGAAATTTTACCGTCGTTGGAAACCTGTGATTTGTAAATCGGATACGAGAATGGAATGTCTTCTCCAAACCCGAAGTCCTTCAATCCAGCAATAAAGGTGTCGGCACCCATTTCCATCCCTACACGGGCAAAATAAATATTATCCGAGAATTTAATGGCACTTTCCAGATCTACCTTGCTCTCATTCGCAAAGACACGGACTACTTTATAATTCCCCCATGACTCATCCTTTTTCCACGTCTTCCCTTGGATATCATAAATCTTACTTGGATCTAACTTCCCGGACTTCAGCCCGACTGAAGCTGTGATCCCCTTCATCGTCGAGCCAGGTGAATAAGTAAGGGGGAAACGATTTCGCAATGGCTTCTTCGGATCGTCCGCCAGTTTTTTATACTTTTCAGAACTGATCCCTAATACAAACTCATTGGGATCATAAGCAGGTGTACTGACAAGAGCAAGTGCTTCCCCTGTTTGTGGATTAAGGGCTGCAGCCGTTCCTGCTTCATTCTTCATTTGTTCGTATATCTTCTTTTGCATTTCCGCGTCGATCGTCAGTGAAATGGTCTTACCATCCTCCACTGGCTGCTCGACTACGGTTACAATCTCTTCTGAATCCTGTTTCTTCAGATAGATTTTCTTACCGTCCTTGCCTCGCAGTTGATCTTCATAGACTTCCTCTGCTCCGCTTAAGCCCATTAAGGACTGAGCTGTATAGCCTTTATCTTTAAGCTTATCCAACTTCTCTGCCGTCAGCTTTCCGATATAGCCAGTCAGATGGGCTGTTGCTTCTCCGTACGGGTATTCCCTCGCCGCCACCCGTTTCGAGTAAAGCCCTCCCAGTTCAATCACCTCTAGAGCTAAAGGTCGTTCAGATAGGGCAATCTTCTTAATAGGCACGAAGAATTCCGGCTTCACCCAGCTCTGATCCAGCTTGCTCTGAATGGACTCGGATGACAGATCAAGCAATTTCGATAGCTTGTCTAAATCACCGTCATTGAACTCTTTCGGAACAATCCCAAGCTCAAATGCTTCCCCATTGATGGCAAGGGGCTGCTGATTCCGGTCCAGGATTTCCCCGCGCTTGGCAGAAATACTCTCTACGCCGACCTTATCTCCCTTTTCCATCTCTGGAAGGATAAAGGAAGGCTCCCAATCGACGTACCAATTTTCGTCATCGTCCTTTTTCTCTTTGGTTAATGTGATGTCTTTTTTATACGAGACCTCACCAGCCAGGGTGTTAAACGAAATGGTCATTGGGAATTCTGCTTTTGTTTTTTTGTCCCACTCCACTTCTTTATCAGGCTTTTCAAAGGATACCTTTACATTCTTCACTTCTAAATCTTTATAAATATCTTTGTATCTTGTGACGAAATCTTCTTTTTTGAATGTTTCTTTGGTTGAAGAATTCACATAGTCGGAGAACATACTATCAAACTTTCCTTTATTCCAAAGATCCGTGTATTCCTGAAGGCGATCATCAGGCTTAGGTTTCTCCTGGCAACCGGCGACCAATAAACTGAACGCAGCAAAGAGACAGAGCAGAAGGATTTTTTTTATCATATGTAGTGACAACCCCTTGATTATTTTTCTTGTTATTATCATTGTTTCAAATCGTATCCATATTTACAAATTTAATGTATCTATATTCTTTGTTTGATTCGAGTATGTCCCTTTAGGGAGTCGGCGAAATTTGTTCCGTTTTGTCGAATGGCAGATATATTGGGATTTTGGCAGATATATAGAAAATATGGCAGATAAAAATGGATTGTGGCACGTAACTCAAAAAAACGGCAGATAAATCCTGAATATGGGACATATCCTTCTTGCATCACCTCAATCGCCTAGCCCCCAAACTCCTCCAAACCCAATATCCACCACCTTTTCCTCACAATCCCCATCTTTTCTCGACTATACATAATGCAATTTCATCAAAATTTGTTATAATAGTACATCGTAAGAGTAATAAGGAACAGAATCCTAAGATTATATCTTGCAAATATATATCGACAGGTGGAAATAAACATGAAAAATTATCGAGTATTACTGTATTACAACTATGTAGCCATTGAGAATCCTGAGGAAGTCACGGCCCAGCATAAAGAATTGTGCTCGGATCTTGGACTTATGGGACGTATTCTTATTTCATCCGAAGGCATCAACGGAACATGCTCCGGTACGATTGAACAGACAGATGCTTATATAGAAGCGATGAGACAAGACCCTCATTTCGCGGACACTGTGTTCAAAATTGATGAAGCAGATGAACATGCCTTCAAAAAATTGAAAGTAAAGCATCGTCAAGAGCTTGTGACACTTCGTCTTGAAGATGATGTCAACCCAAATGAAATCACAGGTAAGTATCTTGAGCCAAAGGATTTCTTCGAACAAATCCAACAGGAAGATACGATCCTTCTTGATGCACGTAACGACTATGAATATGAACTTGGACACTTCAGAGGAGCCGTGAAGCCGGATATCACCAACTTCCGCGATCTTCCGAATTGGGTCCGTGACAATAAAGATAAATTAGAAGGCAAGAAAATCATCACGTATTGTACAGGTGGTATCCGTTGTGAAAAATTCTCGGGCTGGTTAGTGAAGGAAGGCTTTGAGGATGTGGCACAACTTCACGGTGGAATCGTTACCTATGGCCAGGACCCTGAAGTGAAAGGTCAGCTATGGGACGGCCAACTATATGTATTCGATGAGCGCATCGGTGTTCCCGTCAACCAGACAGAACATGTTGTTGTAGGGAAAGACTTCTACACAGGCGAACCTTGTGAACGCTACGTAAACTGTGCGCACCCGCCTTGTAACCGAAAAATCCTTTGCTCAGAAGAAAACGAGCATAAATATATGAGAAGCTGCTCTGATGAGTGCCGCAAGAGCCCTGAGAACCGTTACATTCAAGAACATGGTTTGACGGAGGAAGAAGTGGCAGAGCGTTTGGCAGTGATTGAGAGTGAGAAGGAAACAGCGACGATTTAACTAAGATTAAAAGCACTGGCGTACTATTCGCCAGTGCTTTTCTTTGTTTATATCATTAAATTCTTTCTTTACAGGTAATGCTCTCATTAGATGCATCCTTTTTCCTGGTTTCACCCAAAAAATGTAGACTTCAAAACATCATTTTATGATATATTCTAATTAACACTAAAATCTTCCACTATATGATAAAAAATGTCGGAATCTACCACTATTCTATGTTGAAAAGGAGAACGAAGCGATTGAAAAAAGCGATTGTAACAGTGACGACAACGGCTATTTTATCTACTGGTTTCATTGTACACGCCTCTGCCAGCACCCACAAAGTTGAGGCTGGTGAATCTTTATGGTCTATTTCAAAGAAGTACCATACGAATGTGAACGAGTTAAAAGGGATCAATAATTTGACAAAAGATGCTATATTCCCTAACCAAGTTCTTAAGGTCGTGCAGACAAGTTCACTCCCTCAAGAAGTCATTTCAAAACCCAAATCATTGACATCCGCCGCACAGAAATCTTATACTGTAAAGTCTGGTGATACCCTCGGAAAGATCGCCCTGCAATATTCCATGCCTTTATCAGAGCTAATGAAACGAAACAATCTTTCCAATTATACGATTTTCCCTGGACAGAAACTGATTGTATCAAACAGCACTTCAACATCCGGTCAGCCTGAACCAACCCAACCCGTTAGTCACTCCAACTGGTATATACACAGTAAAAGCAGGAGATACATTATCTCATATCAGCTCAAAAGTCGGTATGACCATTCAACAAATTAAAGATCTAAATGGCCTGACAAAAGATACGATTTATATTGGGCAACAATTGAATACATCCAAAATCGCACATCCTGCTACTGAAGAGAAAAACACTTCTCCTGTTAATACCTTAGAAAATAGAACATACACGGTTCAGTCAGGAGATTCTCTGTCAGCAATCGGGAATCAATTTAATGTTTCAGTCCATGAGTTAAAAACATGGAATAATCTTACTCATGAACGTATAACGATTGGTCAGATTCTAACGATCGGGGATTCTGTCGGATCTTCCTCCCCTGATACGACACCTCAGGAAATTCCAGATTTACTCACACAAGCAAAAATGCTTCTTGGCACCCCTTATGTATGGGGAGGAACGACTCCTTCAGGATTTGATTGCAGTGGATTTATTTATTATGTACATAAACAATCCGGTCACATGATTAAAAGATATTCAAGTGAAGGCTATTATAGTCAGATCTTTTTACGTGAACACTCCAAAACCTGGTGATTTAGTATTCTTTGAGAACACCTATAAAAAAGGAATCTCTCATTTAGGGATATATATTGGGGATAATCAGTTCATTCATGCTGGTGATAATGGTGTTGAAATCACTAGTTTAAGTGATTCCTATTGGAGTTCTAAATTTGATGGATTTAAGCGATTTTATAACTGATAAAAGAGTTCGTGGAGTATTTGATTCCAGGAACTCTTTTTTTCTCAGGCAGATAAAGTGAATACAAACTTTTCATTTGAAAATAGTTTTTTTGAAGGTGTATAACATTAGACGATGATGATGGATCATAGTTACAATAAGATTTAAGATTCTTCCTCATATACATACAAAGAGGCTGGGACATAACGAAATCAATATAATCTAAAGACGAACAATCAGGTTAAAAGACCCTGTTACGATCTTCTTGTAACTGCTATTGTTGATTTCCATGCAAGACTTCGCTTTCCTCGGGCGGAAGGGGGCCTCCTCAACGCTACGCTCCTGCGGGGTCTCACCTATTCCGCTTTTCCCGCAGGAGTCTTCGTCTTGCACTCAATCATCAGCTAGAACCAGTTAAATACACTGTATATCCTTTGCATAAGAATAAAAAAACGAACGTTTTCGACTTTCATGAAAGTATATCGAATAATCGTTCGGATTTTCCTTTGGCTAAAACCCTTTTGTCCCAGCCTCTTCCTTTTTAAACGTAACTATTCTTTTATTTTTTTAAGGTAACAAGTGCTTCCAATTCAATATCTTTTCAAGCCATGCAAAAATCCTTCATATTCGACTCAAGTATTCCCAAACCTTATCTTTTACATTTTGATGTTTCTTGATTTTAATCTGCGCAAGAACCGGGTCGTGATCGCTTGCCCGTCCATCTTCTTCACTGAAATCAGAATTGATGTTGATGGTATCAATTTCAGCCTTTTTAGCCAGCTGGTTTGAGACAAGAATATGATCAAGAACTTGGGCATTCCCTTGGTAATTGTACGTATAACGCTCTGCTGCAGGTAGTTTATTCATCATATCCGTTAAAACGTCACCTTCAAGCGTTTTAATCGGAGCTGAAAATTCGAAGTCGTTCATATCTCCAAGAACCACTACATTCGCATTCTTCATCTTGCTTTCTAATTCATTTACAAATTCATTGATGACTGTAGCCTGTTTGATACGCTGCACTTCACTTCCCAGCACTACGGGATGATCGGCACCAAATAATGCTCCATCTCCACCTTTGGAGTTCAAATGATTCGCCACTACGACAACTTTCTCTCCATTAAACATGAATTCTGCCGCTAGTGGTTTACGTGAATCTTCGAATGCCTCGTTTGTCGGGTCGATGCGTCCTGGGTTATGGGTAAGTCCGTCTTTTGTAACCCCTACTGCTGTAACCGCATCCCCAGCCTGTTTATCTGATAGTTCAACGCGATCAGGATTGTAAAGGAAACCGACACGGATATTTCCACCTGGCTGCCCTCCATCTGTCTTATCTAATGGATCGATGTTTGTAAATTTATACGTTGGGCCACCTTCTTCTTCAATCGCTTTAATGATTGTTTGGAACGACTCACTTGCATCGGTTGTCCCATCATCTGTTGGGCCATTATTATCCTGAACTTCTATCAGACCGATAATATCCGGTGTTTTCATATTGGA
The DNA here is from genome assembly GCA_963787015.1 of uncultured Bacillaceae bacterium. Lineage (GTDB taxonomy): Bacteria > Bacillota > Bacilli > Bacillales > Bacillaceae_B > Rossellomorea. The sequence continues at coordinate 8,683 of CAWBBM010000005.1, read as the reverse complement.
AACAATGGAATCGGCGATTTTCCCTACTTTACCTTCATCTGTGCCGGCAAAGAAATTCTCGATGTTATAAGAAGCAACGGTTAATTCATGCTTCTTCGGTTTAATGGATGTTACCTGGCGATCTGTTCCACCATCTACCACTGTTGGGAACTCACCAGTTGGACGAATCTTAAAGTTACTATAATCATAGCTTACGTTACCTGTAATAGAGCCCTCTAGCATATCCCCTGTTTTTCCGTTAATATCGGTGCCATCAACGTCAATCAGCATACGTTCAGGATTGAAATCCTCTGGAGAAATCAGTACTCCACCTGCTCTCGTACGCAACTGATCTTCGCTTGTGTTCACAATGACAGGCAACTCATCATATTTGACAGGTCCTGTAATCGTAGCATCAGGGATCTCAATCAGCATTCCTTCAAGACTTTCATAGAAATCCAGTCCATCTGTTTCCGGATCGAATGAGGTCATTTCGTCGTCTTCGATGATTTCAGTTGGCGGTGTACGATCCTTTCCAATGACAACAGCTGCAGGCACAGTGTTATCTGAAGATACAATATTGACAGAGGAAGCTGTAATTTGAGTTGTCAGAAGATCCTTTGCATCTGAATATCCGTCTTCTCTCCATTCCTTCACTTGCCCGGACGCATTCACTTTGTCTCCGACTTTAACAGAATTCCCTTTTGCATAAACGTAGATTCCTTCAGAGGTAGCCACGTTATCATCTGGAGTCTCTTCCTGCATATAAAACGCATTAGAACCTGCTTTTGCTGTTACAATCCCTTGTACATTGGATACATTCATGCTTTCGTAAGGAGATGTATGGGAATCTCCTTGTATATCATGAATACTTAAGCCATCTGCAGATTTAAGAACGTTGTAGGTAAAAGAAGAAACATCACTTGTTTCACCATCTTTTGTTACGACTGCTTTAATAGTCGTGTTCGTTTTAAGTTCGATCGGTGCAGTATACTCCGGGCTTGAGGCAGTTGGAGTCGTTCCATCCATTGTGTAGTGGATGGTTCCATCTGTCGTTGCCGTTTGTAAGGTTACCTTGGTTCCTTCAGTGACAGCTCCTCCAGAAGGGTTGGCCGTTACTGAAAAAGCTGTTTCAATGACGTCTGAATCGTTACGTGGAACCAATTTATATTCATTGAAATTATAATCTACAACCCCGCGAAGGATTTCATAGGTTTTTCCTATTTCCAGAAGGGAGCTATCGCTTGGTTTAATGACGAAATTTCCTGAGCTGTCAGAAGCGGTGAAATTCCCATTGCTGTCTTTTGATTCTACAGTCACATCTGTAAATTCAACGAAGGTTCCTTCATGCTCTTCACCATTTTCAGCAGAGAGGTCAGTTGAAACAAGAGAGGCAGGTGAAGGGATACCCTTATTTTCTGTTGTAATTTCTACATTTGAAGGGCTCACTTCAATTTGCTGCATTCCATAATAGTCTGTTAATGCTCCTTCTGCCAGCACTTCATCACCTGGTTGAGCAGTAAGGCTCCCACGGATAATGACGCCTCCAGTACCATCCTGGATGAACAGGTTCGTTTGTCCGCCTGCTTCAAAAGTTGCCGTAGCGATGCCTTGTACTTTTACCATTGTTCCTTTCGGAGCTGTACGTGCTTCGGCAATGGTGGAAAGTTCAACAGGTTCAGGTTCTGTCGGGGTGTCTCCTGATAGATGAGATCCCAGGTAATCGAATGTGTCTTTAGAAAAAGAGTTCCATTCAACTGCAGAATCAAAACTGTCTGTTACATCGTTGTCACCAGTAACTTCTGTGCCTTTACGAACAAGGGTAACGTCACTTGCAAAATTAGCAGTCGATCCAACTTGTCCGATTGAATCGATGACAGTGTCATTTTTCTTTAATGTGATCGGATCATTTCCATTAAAATTGATGACTGAATTATTCTTAATGTCTGCTTGTGCTAAAATGGTTGGATTTGCCCCCTCATTCGCGAGCACCAATACTTCTCCAGTGCCTAGAGTCCCAGACAAAGCCAATGATCTATCAGCTGTTTCCGCACCATTTGTATGTAATTCTAAGGAGTAGTTTGATAGATCGATATCTGCACCCGTCCCGTTGTATAGCTCGATTGCTTTGTTGTAACTTGAACCTTCAATATATTCAGAAATAATAAGGTCCTGAAAAGTCTCGCCTGCAGCAGATACTTGCTGAGAAACGGAAGGTGCCATAAAGCTTAAAATCATGCTAGTGACAATGAACAAACTCAGTGCCTTTCGTCTTGCTTTCTTATGATTCATAACTCTTCCTCCTGATAATGAATAGTTTACTAGCCTAATGGCCAACACCTTTCATTTTACAACAAGAAGTGTCAAAACAAGTGTAAATATTGGGTAAATTCCCTTTATTCGCAAAGTTGATTCTTTTTAACCAGGTATAATTACCCTCTCAAACTTACGTATAAAAACTCCCACGGACAAGACGTGGCCACTGAAAAACTATTGCCTCTAAGAGAGTCATTATATTAATAATTTGTTTTATATTTACGGTGAATATGGCCATGGCTCCTTGTATGCGCATGCCTTCGAGACTCGAAGATGAGGCGACCTCACATCCGTGTCTATACTTCAGTTCACTATTTTCCGCTTCGATTTTGTACCGTTCTTTTGCTCTTTCCTTAAATCGCTCACTATTTTGAAATTCGATTTGTTTCGTGTGTTCTTCTGATTTAATACTGATGGAGTACGAGTTTGTCCTCTTGACAGCAGTACTGAATTTATTAATCTTTAGTGTATCGGCACAATTGGCGCTTGAGCAACCCCGATCTTTGCGACTCTTGGGTATAACCCTGCGTTTATACAAGTAGCCTACCATATCGCAGATTCATCAACGAATATTATTCGATGAACCCTTAAATCATCGTCATCCTTGCTTTAATGCGGGAATACGATAAGAAAGCGGGACTGGGAACACTGATTTCCTTGATGTTACCTTATATGATTGAATTTTTATCAGTTTGGATCGTGTTACTTTTGTCGTTTGCGTTATTAGGGATTCCGTTTGGGCATAGCCTATTGTATAAGGGATACCTGCCTCAGATAGTGTTTGTTGGATCATATTAGATGTTTCGAACTCCTCCCCGCTACCTCCGGGTGTTGATGAAGATGTCTACGTAATTCGATTACTTCATTCTCTACTGATTGAACAAGCTGCTTAACTTCCATGAAAAATCTCCTTTTTCGGTCGATTGATTATTTAAGGAAAAGTTCCTTAATAATACCGTTAATATATACATTCGCTCTAAAGTTGGAACCTTCTTTATAGATGGGGAATTTTTTTTGAGGGACGGACCTCTTCATTCTTCTATGAAATCCTATTTTTATCACGTTCTACTCTTCTAGGGTTGACATAATGGAGGTCCGTCCCTCTTCCCTTTTCCACTCCCACCCTTTACACTGAAGGAAAATAGTATGCTAAAGGATGATTGGATGAATCGTTTTGTTAAAAGGATCGAACCGTATTTCTTGAGTGAGGATCCGTTTGTGCAGAGATATGCAATAGAAATGTTGGAGGATACCTATTTAGTAGATGGGAATACGTTTATGACCGGTTTGAAAGCTGTAGACCGCGGGCCCGTGTCAGAATACTCTTCACCAATACTTCCTTTCTTGATGTACATGCCACTGAATGAGGAAGGGATGAAAGAAGTAGTAAGCCGGTTGAAGAGCATGGGCAAAAAGGATACCAACCTACTGTTCTATACTCAATTAGTAGCAGGTGCCGATACAGAATTATTGATTGCATACAGAAACGAAGTAGAACCATTTGTGGACGAGGAGCAACTGAAAGAAATCGTGAAGCTTCCTTCTTTGACGATTGAGGAACTATTCATGGAGTTGGCAGACATCATCGCTTACTTGGATACTCATGAATATAACCAAGTTTATTATGACCATGGGAAGAGAATCATCAAGGAGTTAGTAAGGAAAGGCGCTATTGGAGAAAGTCCGGAAGTACAGATTGAGGCAAATATCAATAGTTTCAAAGGAATATACACAGTTTATACGACTGGTGAAGTCCGTGAAGCAAGTGTGATCCCTCAATTAGTGAGTCTGTTTAAAGACGAAGAACAAGGAGATCTGTTATTGGAGGAAGTGGCCAATGCACTGGTGAAAATAGGGACGGATCAGGTGGTACGTGAGGTTGAAAAAGTAGCACTCTTTGGTAATACCTATTTCTACACCCTTGACGTACTTGGAAGAATCAAAACGAAAGAAGCAGAAAAAGCGCTATTAACATTATTCGATCAAACCGATGACATAACCGCCAAAACACTGATCGCAGATTATTTATGTCAGCAGTTATCAACAGATGCGATTCCACAAATCGCAGCATTTCTAGAAGAAGGCTATGATGAAGAAATGCTTTGTCTGGAAGAATCCCTATACGTGAACTGCATCATGAACGACATTGATCATCCAAAACTCCCTGAGTGGAAAAGTCTCATCGAAGAAATAGAACTCCAATCTATGGATGAGCAACCACTTCTCGTTTCACAACCGACACAAACCGGAGAAAAAGTAGGACGCAACGATCCGTGCCCATGTGGAAGCGGTAAAAAACATAAAAAATGCTGCCTTTAAATAGATGAGGGACGGACCTCCGCATTTTCATGCGGAAGCCCGTCCCTATCATATTCTTCTCTTCCATTCCCACGAACTTTGAGGTCCGTCCCTCAAAGTTCATTTTTATTCTTCAACCAATCGGATGTTGGAGGTCCGTCCCTCTGATTTCTCCCTCTATTTCATCCACTCGGGTTTACCGAATCCTTTGAATTCTTGGTCGATGGTTTTTTCGAATCCGTCTGCTTCGACGACTGCTTTGATGTCTTTGGCGAGCTGTGAGTCAACGTCTTTTGTGTTGACGACGACGCGGTTACGATATTGATCTGGCATGTCCTCCAGTTGCAGGGCATCAAGCAAGTCCATATTGGCAGCGAGTGCATAGTTCCCTGGAACGGCTGATATGTCTACACTATCAACGGCTCTAGGAAGCTGTGCCGCTTCAATCGGTTTGAACTGCAGGTTTTTCACGTTTTCCGCAATGTCTTTTTCTGATACTGTCAATGGATCTGTGTCCGGTTTTAACGAGATCAGTTTCGCGTCTTCTAACATTTGAAATGCCCGTGCCGCGTTGGTCGGATCATTCGGAATCGCGATGGCACTGCCTTCTTTGATATCTTCAATCGAATCAAACTTCTGCGAATAGATCCCCATTGGCGCAGTCGGAACAACAATCACTTCGGATAAATCCATGTTATGCTGCTTCGCGAAGGTATCCATGTAGATCTTGTGCTGGAACAGGTTCGCATCCAGATCTCCTTGCGCCAACGCGTTATTCGGTTGGATATAATCGCTGAATTCCTTCACTTCTACCGTGTATCCTTTCTCTTCTAACCCTGGCTTAATCGCTTTCGTCACCATATCACTGTAAGGACCGGATGTTGCCCCGATCGTGACTTCTTTTTTATCTTCCGAGCTTGCCTCATCTCCTCCACAAGCTGCGAGTACGCTTATTGTTACCGCTAGTGCTATGAATAAAATCCACTTTTTCACTAATGACTCCTCCTAAGATTGTTATCGTTTATCAACTATTCGTGCAAACACATCCCCTGTATATTGGATGAGCTGTACCAAACAAATTAAAATGACGACGGTCGTGATCATGACCGTATTGTCATAGCGGTAATAACCGAAGCGTATCGCCAAGTCCCCGACTCCGCCTCCACCGACGATGCCGGCCATGGCGGAATAAGCAACTAAACTGATCGTTGTAATCGTGATGGCTTGGATGACTGCCGGACGTGCTTCCGGTAACAGCACATCCTTGATGATCATCCATGGACTTGCCCCCACTGAAACCGACGCTTCGATGACCCCTTTGTCGATTTCCCTCAAAGACGTTTCTATCATTCTTGCAAAAAAGGGAATGCCTGCGACAGAAAGAGAAACGGATGCTGCTGTCGGTCCGATCGTGGTCCCGGTTAAAAGTTTTGTCAGTGGTAAGAGTGCCACGAGTAAAATAATGAACGGCACTGAGCGGACCATATTCACCACAAATCCCACCATTTTTTTAATCAAACCGTTTTGTAAAAACAGTCCCTTATCCGTAACAAACAATAGAATCCCCAACGGCAGACCCACTACTATCGCTACTGCAAGGGAAATGCCCACCATATACACCGTTTCGAAAAAGGCTTTATTCAATTCTGGTAGTATCGAAGTCAATGAATCAGGCAGCATCCTCGAGCACCTCCAGGCTTTGCGTCTTCGCAGTGATATAGTGAATCGCTGCTTCGATTTCGTCATGTGAGCCGATCAGTTCCATGATAAAAATCCCCAGTGGTATTTCTTGAATGTATTCAATCTTCCCGTGAAGGATATTCCCTCGAACTTTGTATCTCTGGAATACCTCAGAAACGACGCTTTCTTCCGCGATTGATCCTTTGAATTGGATTTTAATGAGCTTTCCTTTTCTCGATTCCACGAGGTGCGGCGGTAACTCAAACTGAAGGATCGTTTCAATGAATTGCTTCGTTAATGGCTGCTTCGGTTCTGCAAACAAGTCATAAACCGGCCCTTCCTCCACGATCTTTCCGTCCTGCATCACGGCCATCCGGTCACAGATTTCTTTGACCACTTCCATCTCATGGGTGATGAGCACGATTGTTAAACCAAGCTCTTTATTAATTTTTTTCAATAGCTTCAAGATTGATTTTGTTGTATTTGGATCGAGCGCTGACGTGGCTTCATCGCATAATAATACCGAGGGGTCGTTCGCAAGTGCCCTTGCAATCCCGACTCTCTGCTTTTGACCACCGCTGAGCTGGGCTGGATACGCGTCTGATTTGTCTGAAAGACCTACCATCTCAAGGAGCTCGACGACTCTTGGTTTAATTTCCGCTTTCGGTACACTAGCCGCTTTCAAGGCAAAAGCCAAATTGTCAAACACCGTTTTCGATTTGATCAAGTGGAAATGTTGAAAGATCATGCTCGTTTTCTGACGGGCGAGCCTCAGTTGTTTAGATGTGAGCTTCGTGAAATCCTGTCCATCAATGATGATCTCACCCGATGTCGGGGTTTCAAGTAGATTCAGGCAGCGGATAAGGGAGCTCTTCCCCGCTCCACTGTATCCAACGATTCCGAAGATCTCTCCCTTTTCGATGGTGACGGAAACATTGTCGACACCAACCACCGTTTGCCTCTTTGTTCTGTAGGTTTTTACTAGATTCCGAATCTCGATCAATGTGCACACCCCTTTTTTCATCCAATAAAAAAATGCCTCTTTCAACTGAAAGAAGCATCGCCTGTTTATCTCGACTTATCTTTCAGAATGAACTCATTCTGCAGGAATTAGCACCGTTCCATACTGGAGGTTGCTGGACGTCATAGGGCCTGATCCCTCGGTCACTCTGGATAATTGAAAGTATGTAATTTTCTAAATTTTAATCTTATAGAGGATAATACTGGGTATGAGGCGGGAAGTCAATAGGGGATTTTACTGATCTTTTTATGTAAGCGCTATCTTATTTGTGAGGCGGGGAACAAATATTTTTAGAGAAGAGATGGTTTTGAAAATAGATCACTGGTTTTTGAAAATAAATAGGTGAAACTTGAAAATAAAATCGGATTTTTAAAAACAAATGGGTCCATTTAGAAAATATACTCATCTTCGAGTAGGTAAAATCCTCTATCAATATCCAAAACCATTCTCAAATTGTAAAAAAGCGCCCTCCCTTTCAAAGGAGGACACTTCATTTCCATTACATCACATCATAATCCGTCACATTACGCTCAACCACACGGGCTCCTTCTACACTTACAAACGCTCCGTTCGAACTTCCGAACACATTGGTGGCAATCAGATTGTCCATCGCTGCCTTCACCGCCACTGTGTCAATCGGTTCGATCGGGTCATTGATGGATAGCTTTGCTGATTTCCCTGTTTCTGTTTTGAATTCCAGTTCTAACACTTTTGCCATGTTTCATTCCCTCCTTTCCTGTAAGATCCGTCAATCATGAATTATTCGTTAATGTCAAAGCTCTGCAGCTTTTCGACGTTGGATAATCCTTTTGAAGAAAGACTTTCAATTGATAACGCTGCGCTGTTCACTTCATCGGCTGTCGCCAGTGGGTTGATGTAGCTATACGATTTGTACGCAAACTTCGGTTTCCCTTTCTCATCCAATCCGTCATTGTACGCAAGTCGTATTCTCGTCGATTTCAGATCCGCTGTTGCCATGTGCCTCACCTCCTTTCACCCTTTATATAGGGAATAGAGAGCAGGAAGGACACCAGTAAAATAAAAAAACTCGAAGGGAATCACCTCCGAGTTTTTCGTTTATGCTTCTATTTCACGATATTGTTTCTTTCGCAGAATCCGGAATCTGAATGTAAGATAAAGAATCGTTCCTCCAGTTGCGATAAATAAGAACAGGAGAGTGAACAAGACATTATGCCACATGAACGCATAATCCCCCTGTGGATATAATCGCTCTGAAAGCAGCTATCGTATAGGTCATTGGCAAAAAGCTAGTGAAGTGCTGCAACGGTTCCGGTACCAATTCGATTGGGTATGTCCCTGCACTGCTTGTCAGTTGCAAGATAGATCATAATACCAATGAATCGACCTGGATTGTCAAGAGTGGTCACC
>CAWBBM010000004.1:0-46417 GCA_963787015.1 uncultured Bacillaceae bacterium | reverse complement strand
TAAATATGAAAACCTTAAATTAAAGGCAAGTCCAAAACCTTTTGGACTTGCCTTTAATTTAAGTAGTTTTTCACTGTCTTAATACTACTCATTTAACTAATGACGATTGTTAATTAGACCTGAACCGGTTTATGGTAACCTGAGTAGGAATGCAATAATGTTTATATAATTCAAAATATCTAAACAGTATAGATTTTAACCTTAATAAGAAAGGGCGACTGAGATTACAAATGATCATTGATTGCCATTTCCATGTTGATGAAACGATGTTAACCCTAGAAAAAATGATTGAAGAGATGGATAAAAACAATGTTAAGAAAACCGCATTAATTCCACCTTTAAATGAAACCATGTATGAAAAAGAAAGTACATACCAGGCTAACCTACACCGCTTATTCCGTTTTTTAATTATGAATGTTCCCCAAATAGGCTTTAAGATTTATGACGGATTAGTTAAAGATGGATACTTTAAAGTCAATGGAAGCTTTAAGATTTTCACTGAGCCAAATAATGACATTGTGGCGAATGCAATAACATGCTATCCTGATCGTTTTCTAGGCTGGGCTGCCGTTAACCCAACTGTTCCAAAGTCTGTGGAGACGTTAGAAAGATACCTTAGCCTACCTGGTTTTATAGGTGTAAAAGCCCATCCATTTATGCATAAGTATAGTATTAAAGAACTTGACTCCATTGGATCCTTGTGCCAAACAAGAGACATCCCAATGATTATTCATCTATCTTCAGAACGAGATTCCTACAAATACTTACCTGACAAATATCCCAATCTCAAAGTTATTTATGCTCATGCAGGACTTCCTTTTTGGAAAAGCCTGTGGAAATACGCAAAGGAAAAGCCCAACGTTTATGTGGACACTTCAAGTGATTACCTTACACCCACTATCGTAAAAAATGTCGTTCAGGCACTTGGGTATCGAAAGATATTGTACGGTTGTGATGGACCATATGGAATGAAGAGGTTTAATGAGTACGATTACTCGGATAAAAGGAGCTGGATTGACTCTTTAGATATTCCTCAAGAAAAAAAGGAATTTATTCTAGGAAAGAATTTTATGGACTTAATTTGGCCTTCATACAGAAGGGATCATTCCTCAAAAAAGAGCACTCACGGTATTAATCGCCAGTGCTCCTGTTGATATATTTATTTTACCATGTCTGTTCCATCTAAACGACTTCAGAATAGTGTTAGTTTTTAATTCTCACCAAAATCTTGCACTGTTTTTTGTCTTTGGTTAACGTTTCAAATCCCTCATCTACTATTTCATCCAAAGAGATTCTTTTAGTGATAATGGCTTCTCCATCAATTGTTCTATTTGCTAAAAGATCTAACACTTCAGCGAAATTATGGCGATATCCCATAATCGAGTTGATTTTTTTCTCCGCCACGATCATCATGTTAGGATTAAAAGTGACAGGTTTTTCCCAAAGACTAATGATCATTAACTCTCCACCTGCTTTTACACTTGCGAGTCCAGCTAAAAACGTTGGTTCTACTCCTGCTGCATCATAAGCAACATCCACACCGCCGTTAGTTAAAGCTTGAATAACCTCAACTGCATTTTCTTCAACAGGATTGATGGTGTGTGTGGCACCCAGCTCCATGGCTTTCGCTCTTCTTTCTTCGGATACTTCAACCGCAATGATTTTGCTAGCCCCAGCAGCACGGGCAGCTTGTATAGCCAAAAGTCCAATTGGACCTGTCCCAAACACTGCACAAGTATCTCCTATCTTTAATTGGCTTTGTCGAACTGCATGCAATGCAACAGCAGTCGGTTCTGCAAGTGCTGCAATATCATAATCCAGGTTTTCAGGTAATTTATGCACGGTATTGTCCTTTACAACAATATACTCAGCAAATGCACCATCCAAACTTATTCCATAACCTTGACGATTAGGGCATAAGTTATAAAGTCCTTTTTGGCAATTTACGCAAGCTCCGCAAGAAACAATTGGCTCGACTGTAACACGGTCTCCCATTTTTACATGACTTACATTTTCTCCAATTTCCACTATTCTCCCTGAAAATTCGTGTCCAAATATTAATGGAATGTTTTTATATGCCATAGGACCTGCAAGGTATTCATGCAAATCACTACCACAGATCCCACACCATTCTACTTCAATTTTCACTTCGTTTTCTTTTACTTTTTTTACTTCTACTTCCTCTATTCGAACATCTCTTTTGTTATAAAATTTTACTGCTTTCATGTTGAAATCCCCCTAAAATATAAGTAGAACGCAGTTCGGACACTTGTCCGAATTAACTATAGTATATCATTCCATCTTAAATATTTATAGCCCTTCCTTTGAATAAAGCTCACAATAAAAAGGAGTAACATAGTTACCCCTCTCTCTTTAATAAGTCTTTTATTAATACACAAAACATTTTATATGTTCTATCAAGCTCCTCTGGTTTGGCAACCTGTAAGGTTTGGATGGCCAACCCATCTAAAAATGCAATAATCAATCTGGCTAAAGAACGATCATGGATCCCAAAATTCATGTCTTCTTGGAGAATAGATTCTATCCATTTTTCTTGCAAGGCTTTTGTTTTTTCAGTAAAAGCAGGGTTCCCTATTGAAAGGGTCAAAAATTCAAAATATATTTTAATAATAGTAGAATGATTGATTTGTTGTTCCCTCATAAAATCAAGCGACGCTTCTATTCTTTGTAATGGATCTTGTATCTTTTTTAAGTATTCTTTTAGCTTAATCTGCTCTCTATCCATAAATTCCGCAGCTGCTTCATAGAGTAACCCTTCTCTTCCCGAGAAGTAATAATGAATTTGACTTAGAGCTACCCCCGCCTCTTTTGATATATCACGCAAAGATACATTGGAGCTGCCCTTTTTTGCCAAACATTCAAAAGTAGCTTCAATAATTTTCTGCTTTGTATTCATAGACATATCCACGTTCCTTTAAATGATTTCTTTTAAAACCTTCGCCAATTTTTCTGTATTTTTCTTAATTGATCAAACATTGCCTTTTTCTGTTGACATTAGCTATCAGGAAATATTTTAACTTACTTAATATAGTATATCATTGTTTTGGGACCTGGGATTCTTAGACGATTCTCATGTTTTTTGCGTATTATTTGAGTTGCTTCAGAAAAGAGAGCTTCATAAAATATAAGTAGTTCAATAAAAGGAACTGAAATAATTGGGGTCAGACCCCCAGTACATTCGTACTAACGATTCACCATTAAAACAGGGAGACGAAGGAACAAGTAAGGTATCCAAAAACCACTAAAAGGGACAAGGCGGCCGCCTTGTCCCTTTTCAACACTATTCGCAGTGAACCTAACACCTTATATGTGCCAGTTCCCCGGCAGTTCTTATCTAAGCACGCAATAATGCTCCATTTGGCTCTTTTAACTCCTGCTCTACTATTTGATTCATCTTAGAGAAGTGGTCCAGAAATTGTTGTGCAAGCTCTTGTTCCTCCGTGTTACTTTTCAATGAAACGATGTCGCGCAAAATCTGAGCCATCCACGAATTATCAAAATAACGGTACTTACCTGAATTCCATGTCGTTTTTTGAGGGGATTTTTCATTGACATAGTACTTCCAGAAAGGCATCTGCTTCGATTCCTCTTCTGTAAGTTGGAGTCTGTAATGAGAATGGGCAGGAATATTTCCATCTTCACAAAGTTTACCGATGAAATTATCCTTCACCATATAGACACCTAATATCCGTCTGTCTTTTTCAGGCATGCCGGGATCGACCGCTGTCAGCAGGACCGCACTGTTTTTGTGTAAGCGACTGGGTTTGTTTGGCTTACCCTTATTATTACCACTTTTGATTTCACCAGAGGAAACCGTCCAATCTGAAAAGGAGCTACTCTGTTCTTCTGTATCGCACCTGTAAACCATCTGCGATTCGGGATGAAGTTTATGATTTTTCATAAGTTTTTCATGACCTACTCGAAGCTCCTGGTATTTTCTTTGCCGTTCCTTTTCCTCTTTCTTCTGCATTTCTTCCTCTTTGAGTTCCATTTCCTGCTCGTGTAAAATTTCCTCAAGTGAATTGGCAGCACTTTTATCATGTAGTTTCAAGTGCTGTCCAAATACATCCGGGTAAACAAATTTTTTATTTTCCGAGGCGAAATGTATTTCAACTACCGTATCATTATGTTTAACGATACTTCCCATACCAAACCGCTCATGCGTAACTTTCTTATTGATTAAATTCAATATATTAGTCCTCCTTGTATAATAACTCGGGTACTATTGCCTAAAAAGCTCACAAAAACTGTTTGAATTTCCCTTGGGAATAAATAAGATATATAACTAAACGTTCAATATAAAAAATCACCAGGTAATCATTATAGCATTTTTTTGATGAAAATGCAAATTAAGTGTTGACAACCTATTTTATTGCGAGGTAAAATGAAGTTTTGTTTAAATCTTGATGATTTGTACAACCCTGCGTTTTTTGGTTTTTCTCGTCAAAATCCCCATATTTACCGACTGTACTGTAACGATGGACGTGCATCAATGAGGAGAAGCAATAAAAAAAGAAGCACGAGAACCCTCATCCCAATGCTTCCCAAATATAAAAATAAATGAGCATAAATCCACTATTATTCCCTATTCCCCTGGAACCCGATAGTCGATCCGCGCTTTACCAATTGGACATCCAATACCATTTTCATAAGTTCGGTCGACTTATTTTCGATTAAGTCAATCAGATTAGTTGTGGCCTTTACACCAATTTCATAAATAGGCTGCTGAATGGTGCTTATTTCCGGCTCAACCATTTGGGTCAATTGAATTCCGTCAAAGCCAATGATGGCAATGTCCTCCGGTACTTTCTTTTTTAAAAGTTGGAGTTGTTTCAGGGAGCCGAGCGCCATCAGATCATTCCCTAGAAATATACCATCTACATCCTGATGTTCCTCCAAGATTTGTTTGGTCACTTTCATTCCGCTTTCTAAAGAAAAGTCTCCTTCATATGTCAGGATTTCTTTATCAGGGGAATGAGCACGTATCGTATCAACAAACCCATTCATTCGCTCAATGACCGGCTTGGAAATGGGTAAGCCTGATACATGAGCAATTTTTTCACATCCGATTTCGATTAAATGTTCCGTGGCAAGCTTGGCCCCCATATAGTTATCCACTTCAATAGAGTTATATGAGTCACCATCAGCAGCTCGGTCGATCTTAACAAATGGGATATTAAGTCCTTTTAATTCATCCCTCATTTTATCGCTGAATTGAAAGGAAGCAATGATAAAGCCATCAACATACCGATTCTGGAATGTTCTCCAAAAGGTATTATTCTGAAGCTCTTCATGCTCGGCGTTCACCAGAATAAGACTGTAGCCTTTGGATTTGGCCACATCTTCTATGGCGACGACCAATTCAGGGAAGAATGGGTTTTTGATATCCGGAATAATAAGTGCAATCGTGTTTGTTTTCTTCTTCGCTAGCCCTCTTGCAATTTCATTGGGTTTGTAATCCAATAACTCCATGACTTTCTTAATTTTTTCCTCACTTGCTTTACCTATGTATCCGCTATTATTCAAGTACCTCGAGACCGTAGCTACAGACACACCTGCTTCTCTTGCCACATCTCGTATTGTTACTGACTTTCTTTCCACAAGATTGTACCTCTTTCTTTATCAGCCGTTTCCTTCTAGTATATCAATTGATAGAATAAAAAGGGGAAATAAGCATCAGAACCGACATGATTCTGATGCTTATTATACAAAACCATTACTTCTCAATTATTTTGAACTCGGTAAGGGTACCTTCCCCTTCTTCCAGGCAGCCAAAACCGAACATTCCTTGAGAATACGCGTCATCCTGAACTTCCATTATCGCTTCACCATTAATTGAGAACGTTAGATTCTCACCTTCACATTGGACATTAAACTGATACGTTTCTCCATGTTTCCAATCAAAGGGAATGGTTTCTAAGCGCGTATAGCCAAAGTCATGACAAATGAGCGATACTTTTCCAACACCATCAAATCCAACAAGATAATGACGCTTTATTCCGTTAGCACGGAAAATCATGCAATGACTTTCACCTGATTCGGGTTGTACATTCACTTCTACTTCATAATCACGTGAATAGTAATTTCCAGTGTAACTAGAACAGTTATCAGGTGAAATATATTTCATTTGATTCTCTTCAAGCCTCCACTCCCCTCGATGATGGGCGAAAGGAGTAATGCTTAAGAATTCAACATACTGTTTGGAGAAGTCGATTCCATAGGAAGCCTTACCACTTACATGGAACTCCCCGATATATAAACAGCCTAAAGCCCGGTTTGTTATTAGGGAAGTGGTCCCGATGATGAACCCTACTTCGTCGATCAATGCACCTTGTGTATCAGGCACCATAAATTGAAGGTCATTCCAGCCCTGATTCTGTAAAGGAATATCGTCTTGGATAAGCTCTTCTCCCGTATAAGTATTCTTAACATATGGAGTAAGGGTGATTCCCTCTCCCTCCCACTGATCAAGGAAAATTTTCACACTGACCTTTTGTCCACTATAAACTGTTGGTGCAAAGGTCGGTTTGTACTTTTCATCATTAAATTCATTTCTTCTGTAAAACGATTTATAGAAGATTTTACTCTGATCGCTTTCAAACATCCGGTCAATCACGACTTTCAAAGAGCCTCTTCCATCAAGACCGATTTCATTGCTAGGGTAAAGAAGGGATTTAAACCCGTTATCCGTCCTGAATCCGTGCGTCGAACCTGGAAGCATGAAATCAAGATATACTTCCCCTGGCTTTAAGCTCTCTGCTAACCTGGAAGGTGCCTCGAGTTCAGCCAGTTTATACCCTAATAACGTCACTTCTTTTGAAAAAGTCGGGATATCCAGTACGTTAAGGTAACCTGATACGCTGGAAGTACATATAAAGTCATTGATCGGCATTCTATAATGAGCCGGAATTCCTTCAATTCCATGAAAAACCCCAGCTATGGTCCCTACATTCCCAGCGTTACAATCCGTATCCCATCCACACATCGTGGCAATTTCAATCGTTCTGGCAAAATCCCCTTCACCGTATAACAATGCCAGAATGCAAACACCGGCATTAGGAATGATATGACACACACCTGTATACTTATCGTAACCCCATTCATCTTCAAGATATTGACGGCATGCCCTAAAGTCATCTGAATGGTCCTTATGAAACGCCCTTACAGCGCTCACTACGCTTGAATAGGTTGAATCGTCAGGGATGACACTGAGTCCTGCATCCAGAATGTCATCAATCGATGTTGCTTCGAATGCTTTTGCGATACATGCAGCCATAAACTTGGCTCCGTATACTCCATTCCCATCATGAGATACACTTGCTGCTCTTTCTGCATAGGTCGCAGCCTTCTCCATTCTTCCTGGAAACAGTAGGCCCCAAGTATCAATGAAGATCTGACCACCAATTTGTTCTGCCTCAATTAGACCATTCATTTCAATGGATCCTGATTGAGGGGCAGGTATCCCTCTGGAGAGATTCATATACGCAGTATGCTCCGTACTGATCCCTTCTCCTCCCCACCAGAACATCCCGATTCCTTCCCGGGAGTAATTCAGCCAGGCTTTCCCAACATCCTCTGCTGTTAACTCTCTATTCGAAGCATCATCGTATAATGCCCTCATGAAAAAGACAGGGCCGTTGGCATCATCGTCTGCCGCAAATGTCTTGTATTCTTTCGTGTAACCCCTTATGTCACCAAAGACCTCTTTTATACGCTTATCCGTCCACACAGGGGGTTCGACTGGAGCGCCCAGTCGAATCCCGACATTCATTCCTAAAAATCCTGCGTAGACTTTTTCTAAATAGTTCTCTGGAATCAAACCATCCACTCCCAATTAGCAGTATTCATTGAAGTACGACATTCTCTTTTCTTGAGTCGTTAAGTCATTTTTCATTATTTGCTTCGCAGTTTCACAGAATCGATCGGAAACCTCGAATAAATTGATTTTGTTTGTTTCTTGTAGAAGTTCTATATCTTCTTTTTTCACTACTTTTTCTCCATACATTGCTCCAAGGATAACCCCGATCATCACACCGATTGAATCCGTGTCCCTTCCCGAGTTGATCCCATCATATATGGACGGATAGAATTCTCCATCATTTAATACGATAAAGGCAAGGGCCATTGGAAGTTCCTCAATGGAAAATAAACGGCTTGGCGTATAATGATTGGAAGGGATGCCCACTTTCTCAACTTTTCTATGAACATCATCGCCCATAGGAGAATACTTCTTCATAATCGCTTGGAAAGTACCAATGACCTGGTCCATCTCTACTTCCTCATCCCGGAGACTCCTGGCTGCCGCTGTAAGCTCTTCTATCGCCATTTTTGTCCCGTCTTTCGCAAGACTGTTGGCGGTTTCAATGATGTCATCGACACTTGTTCCATGCTCAAACGCTTTCGCCACACAGGCAGCCAACACACCTGCAGCTTCTAGCCCATAGCTGCATTGATGTCCCATTGCGAACAGAATCGCTTCATCATAGGCAGCTTTAGGATCTCCTGCATTCACAATGCCAATTGGGGCGATATACATGGCAGCTCCGCAGTTGACCATATTACCAATTCCGCCTTCTCGCGGTTCACAGTTCGCCAGCACATGTCGCATAAAGATATATTTCTCAGGATAGAAAAGGCGATCGATGATCATTGCTTCCCGACCAAATTCAGGAATGTAGGTTTTATTGTAAGCAATCTCCTTCACGAACTGATTGCCCAGGTCATATGCGTCTAAATGTCGCCCTTCCTTATTGTAGACATTGATCAATGCAATGGTCATAAGAGTATCATCCGTTACCGTACCATATCCCCGTTGTCTGCCCAGATTCACTTCGACCGGAGCATCCGCTTTATACCATTTGGTCTCTAATGATTCCACCCGTTTATATTGTTCCTTAATTTGTTCGTAGCTTAATTTCTCAATCGTTGCGCCTAATGCATCACCTAAAGCGGTAGATAGGACGACGCCTCTCACTCGTTCTTGAAATGAAGTCATATTTGGAACCCCTTACTTTAATTGTTTGTTCGCATAATCGGTGATTTTCTCTCCACCGGCTTTGTTCCATTCTTTTACGAACTTGTCGAAATCATCGATTGGTCTTTTCCCTGTAATAACGTCTGTAGAAAACTCTTTGTATAAATTCTCCATCGCATCCCAGCTGGAAACATACTCTTCAGGTGTGATGAAATTATTGTCTTCCGCATAATACTTGGTAGCTAAATCTTGAGAGTTAGCCGCAGGTTCACTTAATAGAGGGGTTTTAACCGGCATATCGAGTTCCATGTCCGTCGGTTCCCAGAAACGTGAATACCATTCTCCATAGTATTTATCAGTCAGTTCGATTTCTCCGTCCTTCACATTGTAGTGCTCCCCTTCAAATCCAAGACGGTCAAGCTTTTGACCTTCAGGGCTTGCCAGGTAATCAAGGATGTCGAATACCAGTTCTTTGTTTTCAGATTGAGAGGAGATTCCAAGCCCGCGTGATTCTTTCGTGATATCAGTCGCACCAAATCCTTGGCTTTCTCCTTTAGCAGGTGGAAGAACAACTAGTTCTGACTCTTCCCCATTCACCTGCATCATCTTTCCGTTATAAATATCAATGACTTTTCCAGCCGTTCCGGGAATGATAGCTGCTTCCCCATCATAGAAAGCCTTTTCCTTTGTATCCCATTGTTTTGTAATATACTGAGAGTCAAGCAGTCCGTCTTTATATAATTTATGATAGAACGCCAGTTTTTCTTTTTCTTTCGATGATACTTTAGCGTATTCATATGTGCCGTCGCTCTTCTTCAACCATGTTTTGTCTAATCCGAAAGCCATGTCAAAGGTGTAATTGATTTCAGCCATATCTCCAGCCGTTGTAATAGCATAGGAAGGTTTATCTCCACCAGGCTTCGACTCTACTACCTCTTTGAAAAAGGCATAATAGTTATCGATCGTTGGGTCCTCCATTAAAGCAGTGGACGTTTCCATTTTATCGAACCAGTCTTTTCTAATGACAGGCACTTTCGGAGCAAGCGGTTTGATCCATAATAGGTAAGGATAATTTTCTAACCTCTCCTTGTTATAAGGAGCTAATGCGTCCTTTAAATACTGTGACTTCTTGATATATGGACGTAAATCTTCCAACAAATCCTGATCTGAAATCTGCTGATCCCCACCTTGGAAATAAATCAAATCCGGTATTTCCCCACTAAATAAAAGCAAGTTGAGCTTTTCCGCATAATTTCCTTGTGGTAAATCTACTAATTCAAAGTTAACGTCTAAATCTTTATCTTTCTTCAAGGCTTTTTCTAATTCATCGAAGTATTTAACTGACACCTCATTTGAATTGGTTTCATCTTTATAGACCACTCGAATGGTCTTTCCATCACCGGATGATTCGGAGTCTTTACTTGATTCTGAACTACACGCAATCAATCCAACCATTAACATGATACTTACCAGTAGCAATAACCCTTTTTTCATACCATTTCCCCCTAAATAATTTAATGGATAATCAGTTTGCCACTACTTTGAAAGTCCAATCAGTCCTTGACCCCTCCTTCCAAAGCACCTTTCGCATAATACTTGAGAATCATAGGATAGAGAATAAGCAGTGGCACCATGGCAATGATGATGGTTCCTGCTTGTAATGAACCGAAGTCAAGTGCCGCTACTTGATCATATGAAAGGATATTTTGAGAACCAAGTATCGCTGTATTGTCCCTTTGTACAACAAACTGTCTTAATACGACTTGAAGTGGCCATTTATTCGGATCTGTGAGGTAAATGGTCGCTCTGAAATATTCATTCCAATGGTATACTCCATAGAATAATCCCATAGTTGCTAATCCTGGTTTGGATAAAGGAAGCATGATTTTCGTGTAAATCCGGAAATGTCCTGCTCCATCGATCCTGGCTGCTTCCAGAATACTATCCGGTACATCTTCAAAGAATCTCATCAGGATAAAGAGGTAATAAATATTGATAGTCTTATACAAAATAAGGGAAGAATAAGTGTTTAATAGACCTAAATCCTTCACTAATAAGTATTCCGGTATCAAACCCGGTTCGAACACCATAATAACGATAAGAAAAAGAACAACAAGTCTTTTTCCGACAAACTGAGTTTTGGCCAGCACGTAAGCTGCCATTGACGTTAGAAACAGGTTAAGAAATGTACCCACAATCGTAATGAAGAAAGTATTAAATATACTCTTCATCACTAGCGGATTAGATAGTAACACTTTGTAATTAATAAGCGAGAATCCCTCCGGAAAAATCTGCAATCCTCCCAATTTATGCACTTTTAATGGGTCGGATAGAGACATAGCCAGCAAATTCAAGAGTGGGATCAACACAGTAAGTGTCAGGATAAACAATGTAATAGATATGGTGATCCTTGTCGGATTGTACTTTTTCACTCAGAAAACCTCCTTTACCAAACACCCTTGCCAGAAAACCGCTTCGCTATAAAATGAGTACTTAAGATCAGGATTAACCCGATGACTCCTTTGAATAAGCTGGCTGCGGTAGCATAGGAATATTGACCATTTAATATACCGATTCTATACACATACGTATCTAAAATATCCACCACACTGATCACAGAATCGTTCATCATATTGAACACCTGATCAAATCCGGCATTCATAAAGAATCCTAGATTCAGAATAAAGACTGTTACCACTGTACTTAACATGGCCGGCAATGTAATATATCTCATCTGCTGGAGGTTTGACGCTCCGTCTATCTTAGCCGCCTCATATAAGGACGGGCTTATCTTCATAATAGCTGCAAGATAAATAATCGAATCCCACCCAGAGCTCCTCCAGATTTCCTGGAACACAAGCACCCATCGAATATGATCTTTACTAGTCAAAAAATCAAGGGATGGAAGTTGGAAGAAATTCCTGATGATATTGACCCCACCGTCAGAAGGATCCAGTATGCTAATCCAAATCCCTGCGATGACTACCCAGGATAAAAAGTGAGGTAAATATACGATCGATTGTATATACTTTCGGAACTTCCCATTTCTTAATTCATTGATCAATAATGACAGGATGATCGGCACAGGGAAAAAGAAAATGATTTTCATCGTACTGATGATAATGGTATTCTTCAGTACATCCATAAAGGCAGGAGAGCTGAATAACACTTCAAAGTGCTTCAATCCTACCCACACATTATCGCCAATGATCCGATAATCCTGGAAGGCAAGTTTCATCCCAATCAACGGAATGACATGAAAGATACTAAAATATAAAATCGCAGGGAAAAGCATGGCATAGATGACCCAATCTTTTCTAATTCGATTTAAAGAGGCCTTGACTCTCATGGCTGCTCACCCCTATATTCATGAACTCTTCAATTTCTTCCTTGGTCGGCATTCCGCTCTGGGCACCTTTTTTCAAAATGGAAAGTCCTGCAGCGATATTGCCAAACCGGATACTTTCCTTCAGACTCTTCCCTTCACCAATAGCCACAGCAAACGCACCTGAGAACGTGTCTCCCGCTCCAGTCGTATCGACCGGCGTAACCGCTAATGATTGTACTTGGACAGGCTCCGTTCCATTGAAATAGGTAACCCCATCCTTTCCTCTTGTTATAATCAGTTTGTTCGGATGGTTCTTAATGATTTCTTCATACGGAAGTTTCGTACCGAGAACGGTTTTATATTCATGTTCATTCGGAATCAGATAACTGATCTTCTCTACCAACGTTTCACTGAGTCTATAAGCTGGCGCCGGGTTTACGATAATCGTCTTGCCTTTTTCATGAAGAAGCGGAATAATAAATTCCAGCATTTCAATTGGGGTTTCTAACTGAAACAAAAATACATCACATTGAAACAGGTCTGTTAATACATTCTGGATATAGGCTGAATTGGTAAACTCATTAGCCCCCGGCACAATCAAAATCCGATTCTCACCTTTACACAGTTCTATGAAAGCAGCACCTGTTGCCACATCTTCAACGTGATTTACATGTTTTAGATGGATATTCTCCTTAGCCATCTTTTTAAGTAGAATCGAACCATTTTCATCTTTGCCTACCGAGCAATAAAGAGCTACCTCTGCTCCTAATCGCGAAGCGGCAACAGCCTGGTTGGCTCCTTTACCTCCTGGCGAAAGAAAGTAATTTTTTCCGGAAACTGTTTCTCCCATTTGAGGGAGGACCTCGGTTTCAACTACGTAATCTATATTGATACTTCCAATAACGGCAATCCTAGTCACTTATTTCACCATCCTATTCAATCATAATCTTCATTAATGGAGCATGCTGTTGTGCTCCATATACATCCCGGTCACCGATGGTACCTGACGATATATCCCTCGCAATTGTTACTTTAAACCCTAATGCTTGATCGAAGAAAACAAGGTGATGAATCTTATCTTCCTCTATACGATAGAGCATGCTAATTGTTTGCTTGGTTATCTTACCTGAATCTTTCACTCTGTTATAGTTGTCCACTGAATCAAATAGGACATCCAGTGTTATTTCGAACGGACCTGAATTCTTACTACGTAACACCTTGGCTAATTCAAATAAAGGTTTCATAGTGCCTCCTATACAAACTCGACCTTAAAAGGATTTTCTACTATTTCCATAAGATGATAAATGGAAAACTCATATACAGGTCCAAATTCGACATCACTTGGCGCAAACGGAAAGGCAAGATTTCCTGCTGTAGATTTCCGTCCTTCATACCCGTAATGCAATAAAGTTGACCTGACAGTCGAACAGATGCTGCTTGCAATCTCCTGAGTTTCTGCTACAACTTCATACAGAACACCAATTTCATGATTTTGAAACGGTTCTACTTCTTTGCTTCCTAATACAGCGTTTTTGCCATAGTTATAGAAGTTAATCTGATAATCATCGGAGGAAATTTCGTTATAATAGGACTCCGCCTGTTCCTTCACCTTCTCCTGAACCTCTTCTAATTTATTTAGTAAGAGAGGATCTCTTACACCCGCTATACCAAACGTTCTATAAGCTACTAATCTCGCACCCTCTAATTTGACAAAGTGAGATTCATCGCGGATATATTTACTGCCGGAAACTCTAACAATGCCAGGTTCCTCTTCCTTAAATTCGCATTCACTTAAATCCAGACTGAAACCTGGACCATGAAGAAGATAAGGATGTTCTTTTTCATAGAATGTATGGGCGGCAACACTTATGGGATTGCACTGTCTCAATGGGTTTAAAGAATGAACTGTAAAAGATTCATCACTTATCGTTCCGAGGATCGAATCCTTCGTGGTTCCCGGTTCTGCGCATAACGCACCACACTCTAAAATCTTACCCAGGTGATACGCAAGGGCGGGATCCTTGCCATGATATATGCCTATCGCTGCAAATGGAGACGGATCGTACGCCCTTCCACAAATGATAATTTCTGCACCATCCTCCAATGCTTCCACGATCGGTTCGTGCCCCATCTGAGCTACAATCGATGTACTCTTCCTGATGGACTCTTCAGTCAATTCGGGAATGTTAGCCCCCATTGGTTTTATTTTATCTGCGTGAAGTGTCTCAATGACTTCCTCAGGGGTAAAGTCTGCCCAGATGATTGCTTTCTTGGCATTCAACTGATGTTCTTCGAGAATTTCATTGATAATACTCATTGTCCATTCGATATGTACTCTAGCCCCGGCTCCTCCGGCAGACCCAATGATGATCGGTATCTTACGAGAAATTCCGTTTCGTAGAATAATGTCCAAATCCTTCTTGGCAGCCCTCCTGCTGACAATAGAGACTCCAGCGCCAAGTTTATGAGGACCGGCATCGGTAGATCCCGCATCAACTACGATCCCGTGGACTTCCTCTTTCAATCCATTAAGAAAGGATTCTTCCGGAAACCCATATCCCAGCATGCCGCATGGAGACAGTATTCGAATATTTTTATTCATTATAAAACCTCTTTTATTTGTATTTTTTCACTTTACCATTCAATTTGTGTAACCGGTTACACATTGGTTTACAAAAAATATATGTAACCGGTTACATATTTATGATTAAAGAATAATAGAATTTCCCCCGGAAGTCAATACACTTTTTGAATGATTTGAATTTTTCAAATAATACATGTGATTTGGTATGTCCTCAAAGAGAAGGCTTTTAATGAATTTATTGACATTTTGCCAATGGATAGATAACAAGGATTTTATTTTTCAAAAGGAGAGCTATTGTTTATGTTCAATCTAATTGGTTTTAGTGTTGCGCTATCCGTGGTTGTCATTTTCGTCTCCCGCCCCGTTGCTTTTCTTTCGTTTATTGAATACATAGATAGCATTTACCACCACTACTAATATAAAAACAATTAGACTTCCAATTACAAATGTGGTGCTCAGTTCACGGAGGACAACAAAAATGGCAATATATGTACCAATTAATGCTGCTAGGGCCATTACGCTTAATCTCCATTCGGAGTGAGAAAGATTTTTCATTTTTCGGCTCCTTTCTTTTTCTTAAATTCTATACATTTGGTTTACCCTTCATTTAAAAAAATTTCTCGCTACTATTAATGTACAGCAACTGTCGAATTACTTTCCATTATTATGATGTGCCAATCACTGTGCAAACCGGAGGCGGCTCTTACTCTACTTTTGGGTTTTTAGGAGGATTATTTGAAAGGAATAGGAAGGAACGTTACCGCCCCTACTCTACGCGAACTTTTATCTGTCCCAAGAAACTCCAAGGATTTATGACATTATGTGGTAAAATACCCTTATAGATTTTGAAAACTCAATATTTCAATTTATGTGCAGGTTAGGAAATTTGAGAAACCTTTTTTCATTTAGTTCGTAAATAAAAGTGATTGTTCGGAAGATATTACATCGTGATAAAGGGAGATATTTTAAAATGCCGGTCATTCTGACAAGTATTTTTTCGGCCATCATCATTTTCATTACTGTTTTTTCTATGATTAGAGTATTAAGTATCGCTTATAAAAGAAAGGAAATTTCGACTTTGAAGTTTTCCATTTTATCCGTTTCATTTATTGGGGCAGGTATGTTGATTTCTATTATTTTACCTTTTGGTTATCAAAAAATATTTGAAATGATCATTTAATTATTTGGGAGCTAGTGATGAAAAATAAAAAACAAAATAGAAAAGAATTTTTTAAAGATACCCTAATAGAGTTAATATCTGAAGTGGTTTTCAACATCTTATTGTTTATACCAAAAATGATTTTTCGCTTGATAAGAAACATTTGGTGAAAAAGGATAGTGGCCATTAAATGAAGCTCCCTAATGATAGAATGAAGGTTCTTTGACTCAATGTCGGTGAGCGTTCACATGATAGATTATATATATAATGTACGAAAGGTTGGAATACATCATGGCAAAAAAAGAAGCACCGAATATTCATACAGAACGATTGGTTTTACGTCCGAGAACGGAAAAAGACATTCCCAATATGATTAAAATGTTTAACAATGATGAAGTAAGAGAATTTCTTGGAATTAATCCCCCTCGTGATGAACAGTCAATGTTAGAAATGGTTAGGAATCGCACTGAAACAAAATGGACTGTCGCATTAAAAGGTACTGATGAATTCATCGGTGATGTAATGATTCCAGAAATAGCAGAAGGTTATCTTGGCGAAATTGGTTATCGCTTCATGAGGGAGCATTGGGGATGCGGTTTTGCGTATGAAGCGGTTTCCGCGGTCATTGAGCATTGTAAAAGTACATTAAACCTTAAACGCCTATCTGCTACTATAGATAATAAAAATATGCCGTCAAAAAAGTTAATTGAAAAACTCGGATTTACTTTGGTGGCGGTGTTGCCTGAATCGCATTTACACGGCCGAGTTGCCGATGTGGCTTACTATTCTCGTATAGTATAAGTAGTTTTACTCTCTCATATCGTATGCAACCTTTAGATTCTAACGGTTTGTTAGATGAATACACGCAAGAAATTAATTAATATAGTGTCCTTTTACAACACAAAATCCCAAGTAGCATGGGGAATTTCCCCACCTACTTGAAATTTCACTTGTTCCAATACGCTTTTGCCTCATCTTCAAGAACTTTCAACCTTCTATAATAATCAGGAAATTCGTTTAAATGAGCCAATGCAATTTTCCCAGTAGTGATTGGGTCATCCCCTGTAACACTTGTTAGGTAGTATTTTTTCCCGTGTTCAAGTTCAGTATTTACTCCCATCCAAAACTCAGTTAAATTGAATTTACTCTTGCTAAAATCAATACCTAAAAGTAATGCTATGGCTGCTGCTTCCTCTTTAGAATAGCTTGTTTTGAAGGTGTTTGACTGAGGGGCAGGAGGTCTGAACATATTTATTTCTTCCAAAGTTGCATCTGACTTGGCAACATGAACAGGACCAAATGGATGGTTGGGAGAAGTATATCCCCTGTGAGCAGGCTGTCTTACATAGTTATGCATGGCTGGATTGATATCATTATGATATTGATTTTGATATGGGTACAAATCGGAAACATTGTACATTTTTTTCATTCCCTTCACCTATATACGAAATCATGATATGCCTGCACTCCGGGAATGTTCTTCTATTCATATTAATGTATAGTCATACTTCATTCTTGGCAATCAGTCTGTCAATGGTGGCTGATACATCTCGTAAAATCATTTTCCATCTTTCTTTTAACGAGATGCTTAATCCAATATGGAACACTTTTTTTAGGGAAAGATGTTTTGATAAGAAATGAGAGTCCATTACCTGACCGTCAAAAAACATTTCATAAACTGAGGATCAGCGACATACCACGTGGTAAAATAAGGATATAATTATGATATCAATTATTCCATAAAAGGTCAGTTAGCGGAAGTAAGCTATAGATTATTGGGGAGCTAGAAAATGAAAAATAAAAAACAAAACAGAAAAGAATTTTTTAAAGATACCCTAATAGAGTTTATGTCTGAAGTGGTTTTCAACATCTTATTCTTTATACCAAAAATGATTTTTCGGCTAATAAGAAACATTTGGTAAAAAAAGTGGCCAATAACTGAAAACCAATTAAACCATCCGGCAGTACCCTCTTCGTAAGATAAGGGAGAAAGAAACTAAATATAAATTTAAGGGAGAGAAAATTTTTGGAGAAGGTTATAAAAAAGATCAATATTCAGAGTGAGTACAAGACTTTTGTAGAGGAGTATACAGCTAGCTTGCTTTCAGAGTTCAATGGGAAGATTCACAGTATTTATATGTGTGGCTCAATTCCTAAAGGTACTGCTAAGCCATTTGAGTCTGATGCAGATTTTACAATAGTATGTGAAAGACCAGAAGATATAGATTATGATAGAGTATCATGTCTGAAGGACCAGATGTTACAAAAATATCGATTCGTAACGAAGGTTGATACGGTTATTTGTTCACTGGATGATGTAAGAAGTAAGCCCAATGAATGGGGATTTTGGATCAAGATCATCTGTGTTTGTATACATGGTACTGATATTGGTGAAGAAGTACCGCCTATTCTTATTTCACCTGAGTTCATATTAGACTTAAATTCAGACACTCAAGAGGCAGTGGATCGCGTTCGCGGTTTTCTATCTAATGCCACTGATGACACGCTGAAATCCAGATATACCAAAGGTTACTCAAAGAAATTAATTCGTGCATTATACTCTTTGGTTTTAGAAGATACAGGGGTTTGGCAAGATGACATTTCTAAGATGAAGAATGGCATATTAGATAATTGCAATATTGATTCAGCATTAGTTGACTATCTGTATGCGTGTTACTTGGATAGTCATGTAGATGTTGAAGAATTTCTGGGGATTGCAGAAGAAGTATATCGTTATATTGAGAAGGCTTTAACTGCATTGGCTGCTTCCAGAACTACTCCTTCAGAAATATAAGTTTATCTCGTGCATACTCGCTTATTCGCAGATAATTATCGTTGCATTTGTAGCTGAATTTTATTGGGTTTGGATAAACATTACAATACAAAGAGACTCGTCAATCGACGAATCTCTTTATTTTATATATCTGCCAGTTTGGGTTGGGTTTTAATATGAGTGCCACCATTTTTGCAGACACCTCGTAACAGGACCCTTTAGACAGTTCTCTCATGCTTCTATAAGTGATTAAGTAATAACCCTGGATAATCAGTCATAACCACCGCCACATCCGCCTTCTTCAACAACTGAAATTCTTCCACTGTATTAATGGTAAATACACGCAGAGGAAATCCCATCTCCATTACGATTCTCCCCGTTGGCGATTGAGCGAACACCGCCTCACAGTGGATGGCGTTAACCTGTAAGGGCTTGATCCGGTCCAGAATATTTGCTGGTATACCTTCAAAAAGAAAACCTGTCTCAATATCAGGATCAAGCTCTCTTACCCTCTTCAAACTTTCAGGATTGAATGAAGAAATGATCGTCTGTTCTATCATCCCTTTTTCGTTGAGCAGCTCCAGGACCTTTTCTTCCAACTGCGGATAGTCGATTTGATCATTTTTCAATTCAATATTGATGATCATCGAGTCATGATGGGCGGTCACCACATCCAGGACCTCTTCTAGTGAAGGGATGGACTCTCCTTGGAAAGAGGGATGAAACCAACTTCCGGCGTCATAGGTTCTGAGCTGTTCCCACGCCATATCCTTCACGTAGCCTGTTCCATTTGTCGTGCGATCAATGGTTTCGTCGTGAATGACGACGATTTGACCGTCTTTTGTTAGTTGTACATCCAATTCGATGCCATGTGCTCCCGACTCGGCTGCTGCTTTAAACGCAGCCAGCGTGTTCTCTGGCGCCTCTCCACTCACTCCGCGATGAGCAAATAGTTTCATTCTCTTTTCCTCTTTTCTTCGTGACTTAGAATGTAAAAGCCCTTGAAGCAATTCCTTCAAGGGCTTCCATCGTTGTACTATTAGTATACGTATTCCTAACAGGTTATACTAGTTCCCTTGCTTTTTGTTGGCTACTTCCAATGCACGGTCCGTTTCCTTCGCTGCCTGGTCAATGGCTTTCTGAGGATCCATTCCTTCATGCCGGTTACGACCTTTTGTCTGGATTCAGGGAAAACCGAAATCAGCGCACCTTGTGTGGCCGTACTTGCTTTTGTTTCGCGTAATTGATCGACGGTTAGAGAGGGACGGACCACGTTTCAATCCTATTTTCAATCATTCTAAACTTTTACTTGGTCTAAAGCATAATGGCTATTCTAAAGTATATATATTTTAAAAGTAGATCTATAAGGAGGGAAACTTCCCATGGAAATAAAACCAACAGTGGACATAATAAACCCGGCCTATCAAAGTACGAAAGGAAGGCTGTTTGCTGGTACTTCCGGAGTATTAAATACCAGTGCTAGTAAACATGCATGGGCACAGCTTGTGAATCCTCTCCATTCTAATGTGAATTTATATGTCTCTTTTTTTGCTTTAACAAACTTTTCAACTAAACTAGTGACGGCAGACTTTGTTGTGAATGCTGACCCTCCCGGAACCCCAACTCTATCATCAGACGTGAGTGTTCTGAAACTCGCCTCCAAGCATAAACCTGTGGGACAAATTTTCTACAATCCTAGTGTTTCAGGGTCATTCTCAGGAGGAAAGGTTGTCGGTACAAGAGCGCTAAGTCCCCTAAGAACAGAGCTGGGCTTTAGAGTTGACGGTCGACTTATTATAGAACCAGGAACGAACGCAATGTTCTTTCTATGCAGCCGCTCCCCTGCTACATCTCAGATAGAGTTTGAATGGTTTGAGAGTGAGGAAATCTATTAATATGGGAAAAACACCTTAAACATGTGTGTTTTATCTATATTCTTTCTGTCACGGGTTGATATGACTCAATGTCCAAACCTTCCGCAAATGCAACTTCCCAATAGGGGTAGCGTCAGGAACATCCGGAATTACAAAAATAAGGAAATCCCAAAATAAAAAGCCCAACTTCTCTACAAATTTAAATAGAGAAATTGGGATCTTTTCAGTACTTTCAATTATTAATTGAATTCATTAACTGGAAGAAGTATTCAGGGTTATGAGTCTTATTCAGGTTATACCATGAATGTAAGGTATCGGGCGTAAATACATCTATTTTTTTCAGTACCTCCATTGCAAATTCCAGAGGAGCTATTCCTGATGCCGTAACTAAATTCGCATGGGATACCACAGGTCCCGGCTCATAGAACGTCTCTCCTTTATAGTTGGGACAAACCATTTTCGTAAATTCCAAGTTATTACTTGTATGCTTTCGAGTATCTAAGTAACCCATATCCGCAATAGCCTCAACTGCACCACAAATAGCAGCCACAATCATACCAATCTCTAAAGCCTGGCCAACCCTTTCCAAGATCGGTTGATGAATGTCTTCACTCCAAGTAGTCCCTCCCGGTAAGATTAAAAGATCTTCCCTCTCAAGAGTACATTCATCAAAGGACATATCCGGTTTTATGCTCAGTCCTCCCATCGTCGTAATCATTTCTTTAGTTGCTCCTACTGTCATGACTTTTACAGGTGCTGCATCTTTTTTGAAATATCTTCCTGAGTTCAGTTCAGCCATTACATATCCATATTCCCAGTCCGACATTGTATCAAATACATAGAGAAAAGCTTTTTGTGTTTGCATCCAATTACACTCCAATCACATTTAATATAGCCATTATAATAAAACTTCCCTGACAGTTAGCGTCAGGGAAGTTCTCATACTTGATGAAATTCTATTAATTCCGACAGAACTTCAATAATTCTTTTCTTAAGACTGATTGGCTCAATCACTTTAATCGATGTATTGTACGGTAAAAGTAAATAAGGTACATATGTATGGATCATATCTGTTTCAAGAAGAAACACGGCTTGATCGGAAGTTCGTTCTTGTACATAATGTCCTAAAAACCAATGCTGGCATATATCATCCAATGCACTTTTTCCCCCGTTAAGAACCAAAGAAATAATCCCTTCCTTTTCTTCTAACGTTGGAAGAAGGCTTTTTATAAAGTAGTCACGTGCTGAAAAATTCACCGGCTGATCAAACTTGGTTTCGGTCAGCATGAGACGTTCCATCCGATCGACTCTAAAACTGCGGATATCATTCCTAAGATGACAAAATCCAATCACATACCACTTGTTATTCCAATAAATCATTTTGTACGGATCGACCAATCTTTCACCTAATGGCTTTTCGCCACTTTTATGATAAAGAATGTTGACGGAGTAGCCATCCGCTACGGCCTGCTCCAATTCTTTCAAAAATGGTTCCATGGCGTGGGAACGGAATCCACTTATGACTTCTAGACTCGTTACATGTTGGTTGATCTTTGTTTCCTGCTCTTGATTGGAGTGATGGCTTAGTTTTGAAATGGCCCTATCGAGTGCTTCCCCTCCATAATATCCGGCTTCCTCTGCAAAAACAGCCGAGTGAAGTAGTGACGTTTGCTCCTCAACATCAAAAAAAAGCGGAGCCTCAACAAAATGGTTCAGTAAAGAGTAGCCACCGTTATGTCCCGGTTCTGAAACGATCGGTACGCCACTTGTAGAAATGGTATCAATATAACGATACACCGTCCTTATATTCAACTCTAACTTTTCTGCCATTTGTTGTGCCGTTATTTTTTCACCTGAACGAAGCATCCAGAGAATGGCTAGCATATTGTCGGTTTTGGGCATGTGATTTCACCTCTATATATAATGAATAACCAGCTTGCGATATCAATTATTCCAAAAATAATTATTTTGAGCAATCTTAAATTCCATAAATGGCCCTTAACAAAGAAAACAATCTTAGCTTACTGACCGCTAGAATATCTTCTGTTTTGTCGTTAATGGGGATTATATGAGAACTTATGACATATTGAAAAATGCCAAGACCCCCTTTTATAACAAGGATCCTTGGCATTTTTCAGACGGAATAACATATATGACATTATACTTGTATTACATAGCAACTGTTTACTCACCCACTAGTCCATCACCATCTCGATCGTCCATACTCTTTATTTGTAGTCTGCAGAAGCCAAAAAGACTCGATTGAGTCTTTTTTCTTGTCTAAAGATTAGAAAATTATCAAAGAGAATTTTCCCATTAAGTCCCCCTTTACTTGAATAAAGGAACTTATAGACCTCCGTTCATCATAATACCTACAATTAGTATAGTAAATCCACCGACAAGTATTCCTAATACTGAAAGTGAAACTGTCTTGGATTTCCCTTTTTCACTCAATAGAGCAGTTATCAAAGCAAATATTGCGCCAATAATTAAGACGTTAGTTCCTACATACACACTAACTGTCCCACTCATACTCATAAGCGCAAATAATAGAAAAGTAAACCCTATAATACCAAGGGAAACCCAACCAAGGTACTTTCTCATATAACTCCCCTCCCGAAATATTATATTCTAAACTCAACTCTGTATTATTAATTAGACTTCAAAAAAAGAGTTTTAGTTTCATATTATTCCATTAAAGTTAGCAATAGGTAAGCGTTTGAAGTTATCTCCGGCTTTTCCCCTGCTCCGCACGAAGCATGCTAGTTTCCCGGCACTTCGCGGTCCATCTTCGGAAGTTCGTCAGTTCATCCCTCGATGAACAATTCTCACCATATCCAGTTTTTCAGCCGTGCGGCATATCCATCGGCATACCTCATCTAATCAAAGATTGGCTTTAGCCTTTGTTCTGCCGATTCTATCTGGCTCCATACCCTAAAACCTGTCAGTTTTAACGCATGCAGAAGTCTTGACGAGATGGTTTCCAGAAACGTGGTTCTGTCATTCCCACCTTCTGTTGAAAAGTTAAGAATTTAAATAGTATTCTCCTGATTTTCGTGCAAATCACACTTGTATCAGAACTTGTCGCGCCTGCCCTTTAATTGATTAAGGGCAATAGCCCCTGATCAATTAGCTGACCTCTAGGTATTGCCCCCCGTTAGTTGAAGAAGGAAAAATACTAAAGTTGGAATGGTACACCTTTAGAAAATAAGTATTCTTCTGCTTCATTTATTCTCGTTCCGTTATGTCTTACAAAAAGTTCGTAACGTCTCTTTAACCACTCAAACGACCTGTCACGAATATGTGAGTCATCGGCACCTTGAATTATGGGAACCACTTTAGTAAATGAGTCAAAACTTAATAAAGCTTCAAAGCAATCCAAATGTTCAATTCTCTTGTTTGTTATGCTCTGATAAGCATCTAACATAGGTTCTTTGAAGCTAGTCCCGAACCACGAATATCCCAAAACAAGGGTATTTGCAATATCATAACGAGGATCTCCTATAAAAGCCTTTTCCCAATCCAAAATATACATTGTATTTTCATTAGTTATTATTGTATTCCAAAAATGATAATCACCGTGATTTAAAACTTTAGTAAATGAAACAGACTTGAACATATCGCAAATATTATGAAGGCATTTTATGTATACAGGGTCTTCAAACTTCTCAACTCTTGTTTTTAAACTTTCAATATAAAAATCGATATAATCTTCTTGTCGTAAATCGTTATCTGTAAAACAGTCACGAACCGCATCAGTGCAAATTGAGTGAACTTGTGCAAGCGTGAGGCCAAACTTTCTAAATATTGACTGCATATCCTCTGGGTTTGCTAAGTAATATTTATCCAAAGTAGCTCCCTTGACTAGTTCCATCAACATTATGCTCTTTTCTTTATCTTCAAAATAAACAGTAGGAATATTTATGTTCGAATTTACTGCCTTACTCTTTAGAATTTTTAATTCTTTATTAAATTTTTCAATTTCACTAAATTCTTTTAAGACGACTTCATTGGAAAATATATCTCCACCTTGAGAGTAAGTAAGATGGAACATTGTGATATCGTTACTAAATCCATCTTTATTTGTTACTAAGTTATTTATCTCAATTGCAGTATCTATTCTTTTTGTTTTCTTTATCAATTGATCTGCAGTTTTATAAATTCCTTCCTTCATTTTCGGTTCTCCCAACTTTTGGAATCCATTTGTTAATCCATATTTCTCCTTAGATCTTCTGCACTCTGAAACAAAACCCCTTCTTCAACTAACCTCCCGATAACGGGATAAAGAAAAAAGCCGGTGATCTGCTGCCTGCTCCTCTGTTAATACCCTCCTATTCCGGAAAAGAGTGAATTCGCCTATATTAACCAATCTCCAATTAGCTCTTGTACAATGCCTCGTTTTTCAATAGAAAGCATATGCCCTGCTCTATCTAAAATGACAAAAGTAGAATGAGAAAACTTATTGAGGAGAAAATCATAATCTTCATACCCGCAAATATGATCTTGTTTGCCAAGAATAATTAACGCTGGTTGCTGCAATTCTGAAACACCTAGAAACGGTTCTACTTTAAAGAAATATCCTCTTTCTCTCCAATTTGATGTTAAGAACTCTCTGTTAGCTAACAGTCGTCCTGGTTGGACTTCCCTAAGAAAACAATCTAGGTTTTCTCTCGTTTGGTAGACAAAAAGAGTTTCAAAAGCACTTTTTATATCCGAATCCAATGTACGAAGTATACCTTCATCCTTTTCTAGGGTTACTTTCTCAGGTAGAGTTCTCTCCTTTAGATGAAGGGCACTAGCCAGCAGGCATATACGCTTTACTTGTTTTGGTCTAAAATGTACGATTCCTTGAGCTAAGTACCCACCATACGAATAACCAATTATAGAAAAGGGCTCATTAGGAATTACACGATCTATAAAATCTAATATATTCATAAGAATATCATCCGTTGAACGAAGATTTTCATCAATATCACTATGTCCGTGAGCCGGAGTATCTATGTAAATTCTTCGATACCCATTCATATCTTTAAAGATAGGTTCGATCCAAGCCATCATGGCACGGTGATCTGTTCCCATAGAATGAAGGATTAATAGTGGAGTACCTTCACCTCTCTCTTCATAATAAATTCTCCCCATCCTAACTTTACAATTCATAAGGCTCTTCTCCGATCTATAAGCGATAACATAATTAAATTCATTTACTTTATGCTGGTGCCTCCCTGTGTATCTTTCCCTACCACCCTAAATTTATCTTCTTCTACATCTCTGCTCTTTAACATAATACCAATTATTTCAAATTTATATAAATTAAACAATACTGATATTCCGTTAAATGGCCCTTAAATGGAATAATGTCCTTTAAGCAAGCAACAGTAATTAATGAAAACCGGGGACGTTTCTTACGCCACTTCTTTGCTTTTAAGGGCATCAGTAGAAAGAAAAAGTAGAAACGGTATAAAAGCGAATTAACAAATCGTTTTTTATAAATTATTATCTCCCCCACTAAGCTTAAATGTTATAATTATCCAAAAGAAAATTGGAGTGATAAGATGGTAATGGAGTTAAGAAATTCTTTGATTGAAAAGGCTGTTTATCTAACACCCGAGGAGTTAAATGTTTTTAAGAGTGCTTTAGAGTATACAGAACTAGCACATCTGGGTCAGAAAAGGGCTACTGGAGAACCTTATGTTTGTCATCCATTTACAGTGTGTGAAATTCTGATGGACTATCAAGCGGATATTACAACTCTTACAGCAGCTCTCCTTCATGACGTAGTTGAAGATACTGACTGCTCCTTAGAGGATATTAAAGACAAGTTTGATCCCCAGGTTGCCTTGATTGTAGATGGATTAACGAAGTTTGAGAAAGGATCCTTAAACAAAGAGCTCTATAATGCCTTGAATTCCGAAAAACTACTTTCACACGCAGCCAAGGATATTAGGGTAGCGATTGTTAAAATAGCAGATAGGCTTCACAATATGAGAACTCTTAGTATTAAAAAGATCGAAAAGAAAGTTCCTTATGCAAATGAAACTTTAGTCTTTTTCTCTCCGCTTTGTGAACGGTTAGGGTTAGTTGAATTCCAATCGGAACTCGAGGAACTTGCTTTTAAGAATCTCCATCCTCAAAGGTATGTAAGTGTAAAGAATCTTAAAGTTAATTATGAAAGAATTTTCTCCAACATCTTTCATTATTGTAAAAGAGACATCTTAGAAAATAACCAAATACCTCTTACTGTAGACATGACATGGCATTCTGCACCCATCTACGTTTCTTATTCAAAACTTCAAGAAGGAGAGTCTCTCTCTAAGCTTTTTACCATTCATATCATCACAGATACCCCAATAAACTGTTATACACTTTTAGGAATCATACATAACTCATTCAGACCTGTTCCCAATATGTTTAGAGATGAGATTTCAGGTCAGCGAAAGAGATTCGATAGCCATCTTAAAACCTCCGTCATGGTTCATGATGTTGAGGTCAACTTTGAAATTAAACCGAAAAGCTCTTTGAATATAAGTATATTTCATTTACTAGATGAACTTTCTGACACAGAAATAGAAGTGCTCAGTTCCGATTTGCTAAGAGATTCCATTCAGTCTGTTAAGGCTGTTTCGACTGATCCTATAGAATTTTATGAATTGATTTCATTCGAATTACTGCAAAATGATATTACAATATACACTCCTAAAATGGACGTAGTTTCCCTGCCCGATGGTTCAAACGCCTTAGATTTTGCATTCTTATTAGATCCTACAATAGCAACAAGGATGTGCGGGGCAAAAGTAAATGGGGAACCAAAACATCTTTATACAAAGTTAAAGGATATGGATCTAGTCGAAATCTTGATGGAAGGGCATGAAACGGTAAAAGAGGATTGGTTGAACCATGTACAAACCTCAAAAGCAGTTAAGGAGATCTATAAGAAGCTAAACAGCTGTTAAGTTACACTTAAACCGGGTGCTTCATAAACGGGATTATAATGGATTTAGGGAGGCGATGTAGATATTCTTGATTTGAATGCATTAACCTGCCCTTCAATTCATTAACTTCAAAGGAAAAAGCGTTAATCCTTTTTAGATCAACGCTTCCTTTAATTAATATGCATCTTCCATTAACAATTGAATTTTATATGTTTATTATTGGATTACTCCTGGTATGGAACGTTTATCCACCCATATCTTCTTCCATATCCTTGTCGTTCAGATGATCCTCAACTTCTTGCATGGATTTGAAGTTTGAGACGTCTGTGACTTCAAGTCCGTCGGTTTCGACTGCGACAAACCCGTCTGAGGATTGGAGGATTTGTGCTTTTATTTCTTCATTCCCGGTCAAGTTGTATTTTTTGACGAGGGTGGTTTCTCCTTTTTCCTCCATTGCTGTTAATTCAGCAGAATAGGAATCAAGATCCATTCCCTTTTGGATTCGTTCCTGCAGTTTCTCACTTCCGAAGAGTTCCGCTGCCGGTTCGTCCTTTTCCTGGGAATCCTGCTGGTCATTCATTTCTGCCGTATCGTTTGAGGTATTTTCTTCCGGTTCCGCGTCTTCAGAACCGCATGCTCCCAATATCGAAAGTGCGAAAATAAGGTTTCCTGCTATCAGTAGTTTTTTCATGTCATTCTCCTTTCTTTGATTTCTACGATACAATCTCTCATTTATTCATTATCCTTTTCGTGTTTTTGTTAAACATTGGAACGTTCTCATACAAAAAAGACAGCCCTGATTTGGCTGTCTTTTCATCTTTGTTTACCTGAACCGAAATCCTTCCATATTTCCTCTAAAAGTTGTTTATCCGTCAACAGTTCATATCCCGTCAGTGCAAGTGCCTTTGCGCCGATCACAAGGGCGCGGTCACCCTCGGTGGATTTCGCCGTTTCCCTGAATTCGTTCGTGTGGACGACGAGGGATTCGGGGGGAATTTCAATTACTTGAAAGCGCGGGAATGCTCACTTTTTCATCACGAGGACCGTCCCCCTGTTGCACCTGTCACACCCGCCGTCCCAAATACCAACGATAAAACTCTTCCCCCACAGAAAAAGGAATATCCCTGATATCCTCGACCCGGATCGGTTTGGCCCGATTGATGGTGGAGATGGATGCGGCTCCGATCAGTTTCTGCAGCCGTGACTGGCTCACTTCGACTTCGATCACTTTTTCCCGCTTCGTATAGAAAATCGACGATTCAAAGAAGCCTTTTTTGAATTGGACAAAGTTGTCGCGCAGGAGATAGCCGGTGTGAAGGAAATTGAGCCATCTCCACACCAAGATCGCAATCAGCAGGACGATCGATACGTAGATCCAGGAGCCGGCTATCCCAAAGACCGCCGGCTTGAACCAAAAGAGTGCCCCTGTAGCGATGACCCAGATCCAGCTGGGCTGGATCATTCGGATCGCCAGTGATTTTAACGGCAGCGGGTTTACCTTCTTCTCCATCTGATAGCCCGGCAGAAGTTCGGCAACCAATTCATACGCACGGTCTGTCGGAAGGAATGGATAGAGCGACTTGATGTCCGGGCTGTCTTCGGAAACCACGCCTTGTCCGATACTGATCAGCTCGACCTCGGTCATGCCGAACAACCGTTTAATCAAGGACTGCTTCAGCTCCACTGCCTGCACCCTTCCCTTCAAAATCGAGAAACTCTGCAGCTCGATGACCCCGTTTTGGATGTAGATCCGGTCTTTGTCGGAGGAAAGTTCGTACGCCCCATATTTCAGGTACGTCCTGACCATTCCCAGGATGGCGGATACAATCAACAAGCCGATCAGCACAATCGTGAAGGTCAGCGGAGACTGGGCAATCCAAGAAAAGATGCCCTTCGCCTCTTCGTCCACATTCCAGATGTCACTGATATTCGAGTAAAAAGAGAACAGCAGCGGAACCAGGAAGAGAAAGCCCAGCGAAATGAAGGACGCTTTGATGGTATCCTTTTTGGTCGGACGGAAGTGCAAGGTCCTTTCGCTCGGCAGAACGGGGGCAGCACCCTGCCCTTCCTGTGTTTCCTCCAGGACAGCTTCCTTTTCTTCCTTATTCGCAGCCAGATCCTCCAGCTTTTCCGCTTCCTGTAGAGTCAAAGCCTCAAACTTAACGGATGCATCTTCCCCTGCTGCCGCCGTTTCGAAATGAAGGGCCGTCAAGCCGAACATCCGGTGAATGACCGATACATGGCGGTTTACATTTTGAATCTTTGCAAAAGCTATCGTTTGTTCTGATTTGAATAAAATACCTTTATTCAGATAGAATGCCTTTTTATCATAAGCGTACGTCTCAAACAGCCACTTCAATGGAATGGCCAGAAGGGATATTCCGATGACGGCCAGTAATACCCATCTTGCATAATAGATGAAGAGCGAGTCGGATCCTGCCTTGATGACGAACAAAAATATCACGAAGAAGAAAGAACCGCGGACCAAGCTCCAGAGCTGAAGGACCATCCTGATTGGATGATAGC
The DNA here is from genome assembly GCA_963787015.1 of uncultured Bacillaceae bacterium. Taxonomy (GTDB): domain Bacteria; phylum Bacillota; class Bacilli; order Bacillales; family Bacillaceae_B; genus Rossellomorea. The sequence continues at coordinate 16,249 of CAWBBM010000004.1, read as the reverse complement.
GCTTTGTGGTACTCATTGCTCCACTTCCTTGACCTTGGCAAAATGAGCGATGGTGTCCCTGATTTCAACGGCCATTTCCTCTGACAAGGCGGGTATCTCGTGAGTAGATCCCATCGTTTCGATCCCGATGGAACGCAGCCCGAATTTACGGAGCAGTGGTCCTTGTGAAGTCGACACCGCCTGGATTTTCGTCATCGGCACGAGGTGATGCTGTTCCTGCCAGAAACCCGATTTCAATTGTAAAAATTCTTCATCAAAATCAAACCGCCAGCTTCTGTACAGAAACCTGGGCTGAAAAAACGACCAAATGAAATCGATGACGGAATAGACAGCCAGTGCGATCAGGATCCAGCCTATCCACTCTGTCCACTCAAACCGGTAATCCAGGTAAAACAGCACTCCAAGTACGGCAAACCCGACAACACTTGAAATGATGTTGCTGGCAAACCAGACCTGGGCAACCTCTTTTGCTAATTTCTTCTGCGGCATTTCCATACTTCTTTCTCCTAACCATGATGTGAATTTTGTTGTTCATCGAGGAAGATTTCCTCAAGTGACGGTTCCTCAACCTCCACCCGGTAGACATCCACTTTGCACTCATTGCAGGCCCGGATGATTTCCGCAATCTTCTTCTCCTGTTCGACAGTGATGTGTATATACCTATCCTGAATCTCCACGTCTTCCCCCGCACCTTCAAGCCATTGTGTTAACCGGTCTTCTTCTGCTGCCGGGATGTTTCCGTGTTTGATTTTCACGACGATCCTGGATTGATAGAAGGATCTGAGTTCATCCATCGACCCTATTTTTACGATCTGCCCCTCTTTCATGATGGCGAGCCGGGAGCAGAGCTTTTCCACTTCATCTAAATTGTGTGACGTCATGAACAGCGTTTTTCCCTGCTGGTGCAGTTCGCGGATCAAGGTATGTATGTGGACGACCGATTCTGCATCCAGTCCGGAGGTCGGCTCATCCAGGAAGATCAATTCGGGATCATGGATGATGGCTTGGGCAATGCCAAGCTTCTTTTTCATCCCGAATGAATATTTTGCTACCTTTTTAGCGGCATCGGTTTCCAGTCCCACTTTTTTCAGGACATCCAGGCACCTTTCAGTCGATGCTTTTTTCCCCGACACCTCTGATAAAAATTTTAAATAACTGATCCCGGTCATCGCGCCGTCAAAGCTTGTATAGTCCGGCATGACTCCAATCCGTTTTTTGACGTCATCCGTGACTCCAGCCGTCCCCAGCAAAGAGAACGAACCCCCGCTCGGATGGATGATCCCTGTCAGCATATTGATGAAGGTTGATTTTCCCGCTCCGTTCCTTCCGAGGAACCCAAAGATTTCCCCTTTTTGGACAGACAGATCAATTCCTGTTACCACCTTCACTCTACCATACGTTTTAACAAGCTGTTTGGTTTCAATCGCAGCCATCAGCACTCTCTCCTTTTAAACACAAGATGGGATATTATGATCATGACGGCGGACGGCGGCAAGATCAACAAGAACATATAATCCTCTTCCAAGTAATAGAATGGCGTTAGAAATTTCAGCCAGCTCACATAGGAATTGCTGGTGAATGCTAACCACAGACTTACAATCGGAAACGCCAGGCCGATGACAATGCTGAGAAACATCGTGAATGCCGGCTTTGGGATCAAAGTCGACAATAGGATGGTCAGCGCAATTTGATAGATCAATAAACTCATCGTCTGAAAAAAGCTGAGAGGGTCCATGGTCCCTGTCATGAAAAAGATGATCAGGAAAGATGCGGCGACACATACCAGCCAAAACAGCACGATGCCGGAAAATTTCCCGAGCAAGATCGACAGCCTCGATGTCCTTGTCACCAGAAACCGGATCGTCCGGTCATGGGTTTCCCTGTTCATCGCATCATGTGACAGCCCCATCACAAATAGCTGCCCCAGAAAAAGCAGCAGGATCAATAACCCCGCGTATTCAATCTTATCGGAATCCTCAGGTGAGAACTCTTCCAGCGAGAGCAGCAGATTTGAAAACTTAGCAGAATAGTAGGACGTTGCAACCAAAATCATAATGATGATAATCGATTTGATTCCTTTAAATAGTTTCAGAAATTCTCTCTTTCCAATGGCAAACATACCCTATCTCCCTTCAATATGAACACTTTTTTCTGTGATATCCTGATCATACATCGGGTACCTTAAGGTCCGTGAACCTCTTCCTTAATTTTACCTTAATTCCTACTTTTTCATAAAAATAATTGATATGATGGAGCTATAAATTCAGCAAGAATAGGAGATTACAAGATGCATGACAGCAAGATTCTGATTGTCGATGATGAAGTGTCCATTGTCCAGATGCTCACGACCATTTTAAAAAAAGAACAGTTCACATACATAGATTCCGCCCATAACGCGGAAGATGCGTTAGCCCGCAGCCGTGATAAAAGATATGATTTGATCCTGCTGGATGTCATGCTGCCGGACCGGAGCGGCTTTGAGATCTGTCCGCTGATCAGGGAAACAACCGACGCCCCCATCTTCTTCCTGACTGCCCGCACCACCGATTTGGATAAGCTGTCAGGCTTTGCTTTAGGAGCCGATGACTATATCACCAAACCGTTCAACCCGCTGGAAGTCGTCGCCCGGATCAAGGCACACCTCAGGCGAAAGACCGTCGCCCCTTCCATGAAGCCTAAGATAAAAACGTATCAATTCGGCGGTCTCATCGTCAATACCTCTTCCGGTGAGGTAACGGTAAAAGGCAGGAAGGTCGAGCTGCCGGCACAGGTTTATCAGCTGTTGATCTTCTTCTGCAAACATCCCAACCAGCTGTTCAGCAAAAATCAGCTGTATGAACAAGTGTGGGGCGAGGAATTCTTTGGCGAGGACAATACGGTGATGGTGCATATCCGGAAACTCCGGGAAAAGATCGAGGAAAACCCAAGCGATCCCCGGTATATCCTGACGGTCAGAGGGCTGGGATACAAGTTCATCCCGCACGGAGCGCAGCATGAACATCCATAAACGGTTTGTCGTCCAGCTCTTTCTCCAGCTCATGCTCATCTTCTTCCTAAGCGGAGCGCTGCTGTTCTTCCTTTTCGGAATCATCGGTTACTTCCTTTCCGACAGTGAAGCAGAAAATGATCTGTCCTTGGCGGAAGACTATTTTATTTCGCAAAATATTACGGTTGAAGATGGAAAAGCCGGCATTTCCAACCGTTTGAAAAAGCTGGTGGGAGAACAGCACGGCCGCCTGCTGGTCGTGTCTGCGGATGGAAAGCTCCTCGGCGGATATCCCGAGCTTGACGAGAACCCTTCCACTTTAAACGAGGGAGAACTCGCCGGACTCTTGTTGGAGAATGACCCAACGCTCGACTACTCCTACTGGCGGCTGGATGAAACCGAACCTGATGCCCCGCTGGTCTTCTTCAGGGAAGAAAATGGAGAATCACTTCTCCTGGATTCTGTGAAACAGCACGTCAATTGGAAGAAGGGAAAATTAGACTTTCGGAAAGGGGTCATTTCAGAACTTCAGACCACTAACGCCTGGGTCCAGCTCGTGGACAGTTCTGGAAAAGTGATAGACAGCTATAATGCCGGGAACAAGCCCAAGACATACTCTCATCAAAAAATCCTCTCCATGACGCAATCCAAGGAAGTATCCGTTTCTTCCTATTATCATGAGGGTACGCAGCAAACCATTTTGATGGGGATGCCTCTCAAGAACATGGCGGCTACATTGGAAGAGAAAATCGACAGCAAGGTTGGAAACAGCATCATCCTTGTTTCTGTCCTGCTCATTCTACTGCTCCTTCTCATCACCTTTTGGTATGCCCGCAAATTCGGCAAGCCCCTGATGACCATGATGCAGTGGATTGAGAAGCTCGGGAACGGCGTCTATGAGCAGCCCGTCAATCACGTCGAACAACCCCTCCTTTTTAAACAGAACGGAAAGATCAAACGAAAATACAAGCTGTATCAAGAGCTGATCACGAACCTTTCACAATTAACGGACACCTTGAAGGACAACCAGGATCAACGAAAAAAAATCAAGGTGACCCGCGAGGAATGGATCAGCGGCATTTCTCATGACCTGAAAACACCCCTCTCCTCCATAGCAGGCTACTCCAAGATGCTGGAGTCAAAGGAGTATGACTGGTCCCAGGAAGAAGTAAGGGAATTCGCCGAAATTATCGGCAGCAAATCCGCTTACATGAAGGATTTACTCGATGACCTGACGCTGACCTACCGCATCAAAAACGGCGCATTGCCGATCGTCCGTGAAAAAATGAATATCACCGAACTCATACGCCGGACCATCATCGGTTATATGAACAACCCGGACTACAGGGAAATGAACATCGATTTCCAGGCAGAAGACGAAACCGTCACAGCATCCGTCGACCCCAAATGGTTTCAACGGATCATCGACAACATCGTCGAAAACGCCCTGAAATACAACCCGGCAGGAACGACCGTCACCGTCTCCCTTGCTGTCATCGAACAGCACCTGTGCCAGATCACCATCTCGGATGACGGAGTCGGAATGGACCAAAAAACCGTCAACAGCCTCTTCCAGCGCTACTACCGCGGCACCAACACAAGCGACACAGGAAGCGGAACCGGCTTGGGGATGGCCATTACGAAGCAGTTGATCCAGCTTCACCAGGGAAGCATCAACGTGAAGAGTACACCTGGGGAAGGGACTTCGATTCGGATTTTGATGCCAGTGTGAGGATCGTCTTTCCAAACCAAAAACGCTTTGATATCTTTGTATCGAAGCGTTTTTGGTCTCTTTTCTATCATTACTATTTGTTAATTATCAATGACCACAAAATGTTTCTTTTATAAAAGTCAACCATCTATAAAACTCCAATATTAACTATTATCATGCGTCATGACGAATTAAGCGGAATGCTTCCGTTTATTGATCAGTTCTGGTTCTTAACCAGTTCTCACAACCGATAATGTGTGAGGCATCTTTTACAACTATGCTATACTAAAAGAAAAAACAATATTCAGACTTTTCGAAGGGGCCAATTACATGAAACCAAACATTATCGACATCGTCCAGTCCCAGGTCATCGCTTCCATCAAGGAAGAAAAAGACTTGGACAAAGCCATACAGTCAAACGCCAACATCGTGTTCATCCTTACGGGCAACTTGATTACGATGAACGGCTACCTGAAAAAACTGAAGGAAGCCGGTAAAACCACGTTTATCCATATTGATTTCATTGATGGGCTGTCCAATACGAAGAGTGCCATTAAATACATAGCAGAAATTTGGAAACCCGCTGGCATCATTACGACGAGGAGCAATCTGATTAAGTATGCGAAGGAAGAAGGCTTGATGACGATCCAGCGTCTCTTTCTGATCGACCGCAATGCCCTTGAGAAGGGAATTGACATCTCTCATAACTGCAAGCCCGATGCCATTGAAGTCCTTCCTGGTCTCATGCCTTCTGTCATTGATACACTCACTACCATGACTACCCTGCCCATCATCGCTGGTGGCTTGATCAGTAATAAGCAGGATATTCTGAATGGGCTGAGTGCCGGAGCCCTCGCTATTTCTTCCGGGGATCCGAAGCTTTGGAATCTGGATTTTTAACTAGTAAGGACTCGAACTCCCAGGAGTTCGAGTCCTTTTAGGTCCCGACCTTTTTTTCTGCATCGTCGTCTGTCTTTCTTTTTTTCCCGATCCATGGGAGGCGAATTCGTATGATCGTAATCTCTCGCTCTTCAAAGATATTTCCTATCTTCGTAATGATGAAGGTTACCATTGTAGCGAAGATGACGATGGAATAGAATCCTGCTCCAATGCCGATTCCGATTCCCCCGACGTAAAAAATCATCGCTGCAGAAGTGAGTCCTTTTACCCTCAATCCGTCCTTCAGAATTACACCTGCACCAAGGAATCCCAAGCCGGAAACGATCTGAGCTGCAAGACGGAACGGATCCATCATCTTTCCGCTCCCCGGTTGACTGAGCATCTCAGCGCCTTCGATCGAGACAATCGTAATCAACGTACATGCCACTGATACATACGTATATGTTTTTAAACCAGCTGGCTTATTCTTGGATGTCCGGTCCCACCCGATGATGAACCCTAATATCGCGCTCACGACAATCCGGAAATAGATGTCATGCTGCCAGAAGAATCTCGTTACTTCATTCATGTAATGCCCCATGCCCTCTTCCTCCTTAAATGAAAAAGAGACCGCGCCACAAAACGAATAGATGATTTCTCCACACGATTGTGAAAAAATCATACCACTCGCTTCATAGGGGATCTCTTCTACTCTTCCTATCAAGCTTCATCTTATTCCTTTCATCATACACCAATTCCCGCTTCATTTCAATGATATATCTAAAAATTCTAAATATACAATAAATTAAACCTAAATGCCCATTCCCTAAAGATTGGGTTCATTATATGATGGAATTAAACAGTGAATATAGTGGGTAGAGATGAGGAGAACCCTGTGTCAATCGTGTGTGCGGTCATCGTGCACTCCATTGCCATGGGGTTCTTTTCATTTTACATATAAACATGAGAAAAAAGGAGGAAATATTGTTGAAAAACAAATCAATCACCCGAATAGCGGCCTTTCTTACTTTAGCCTTTACAGGACTGTTATTGCTTCAGGTTCACAACGCAAGTGCGAAAGAAACCAACCCGCCCCTTATCATTACGGAAATCGTCACCAAATCTTCAGGATCAGGACAGCCTTATGAGTACGTTGAAATCTACAACACCACCTCAGAAGCCATCAACCTGGAAAACTATCAGCTTCAATACTTCACAAGTAACTTCTCAAGCCCTGCCAACCGCTGGCCCATCGAAGAGAAAATCATCCAGCCGAAAGAATCCCTCGTCCTTTGGTTGAAGAAATTAGCCTATCCTGATGTACCCTTATGGGACTTCAACTCCAACTATGACATGTACCTCACGCCCGAGGATGTATACGAGATCAAGCTGACCTCAGCAGGTCAAGGGTTGCATGACAGCAGTCTTCGACAGGTGGGGATTGCGGACGCCGACGGCACGGTCCTCAGTACCGCTCTCATCAATGATGGGGAAGTCGACGGCATCACGAATCGGAGCATCACGTATCAGGCTACCAGCTCTGCTGCGATGACAAAGATTAAAAACGATGAACAGCCGACTCCAGGCGTCGTTCTGAGCGGACAGGTAGCTGGTCCCCCGACACCTGCTAACCTGACCGCAACCCCAGCCAACCAGTCGGTTACCCTTGTCTGGGAAGCGACAGATAGTGCCGTTTCCTATAAAATCTACCAATCTGATGGATCGATTACTTCCACGGACACTGCCACCTCAACCTTTACGGGGTTGCAGAATGGAAAGACCTATACGTTCAGGGTGACATCCGTAGACGCAGAAGGAAATGAATCCCCGGCAACAAAAGAAGTCCGGGCTGTGCCACAAGAGGTCGTGGACAGTGAAGCCCCAGCCACCCCTTCCGGATTGAAAGCGACTCCAGGCAAAGATCATGTCAAGTTGCTTTGGAGTGCCAATACAGAAAGTGATCTTGCCGGATACGGCGTATACATCAACGGGACGCTTTACGGGACCGTCCCCGCTGACGAAAAGAGCATGATCGTATCCTCTCTCGAATTGAACAGGGAGTATTCTTTCGCAGTAACGGCAATCGATCAAGTCGGAAACGAATCGGAACCTACAAAACCACTCCTCACAGGACCGACCGAAAACGTACCGACACCCAACCTGTTGATCACGGAATTGATTCCGAATACAGATAACTATGCAGGTTATGATGCATTTGAATACTTCGAGCTTTATAACAACAGCCCGGACCCGATCGATCTGAAAGGATATCGGTTTGCGTCCTATAACTGGGATGAAGAAATCGGGGACACTCATATTTTGAAGCCTTGGGATACTGTTGTGATTTGGACGAGAAACACAGCCATCGAACCTATATCCCTTGAAGCATTCAATTATAACTATTTTTATTCGTACGAGAGTAAGTATCTTGAAGAGAAGGATACAATCGTTCTCGGTGGTATCGCCGGCCTCGTCAACGGTGGTAATACACTGACCGTTTATGATCCTGATGGACTCGAAGTCGTGAGAGCCGATTATTCGGCAAAGGACGTTTCTCTCAAACAAACCGTCACTTATTCCTATCCTAAGGACAATACCCGGACAATGGAAAAATTGGCAGCGGGTCAAAGTCCGACACCTGGATGGGTTGTTGAAGATCAAGTCCCGGATCGTCCTGTGTCAGATGAAGAAACACCTCAGCCACCGACGAATCTTGAGGCAAGTGCAGGCAACGGAGAAGCCGTTTTAACCTGGGACGCTCCCCGTGAAACCGATCTATATCGTTATCACATTTATAAAGATGGCGAACTTGAATACTCCGTAGATCCATCACAGACAACCTTTACGCTTTATACGTTAGTCGGTCATCAAACGTACTCGTTACAAGTAAGCGCAGAAGATACATCAGGAAATGTATCGGAGAAATCACAACCTGTACTCGTCACACCGGATCACCAGCTCATCACCCAGGTGGAACGTTCGGAACATGAGAAAGATCCCGCCTACCAGGACCTGTGGGATATCAGTACCGACGGCCCTGTGATCGCCGGACTAACACAAGGGCTCGTTCCTCAAGGATTGACCTATTATAAGAAAAAAGACTGGCTCCTTACCATCGGCTACGTCGATGATGGGATCCGACCTGGTACCATTACCGTTACAGACCGCACCACGGGAGAACTAGTGAAATCCGTTGTCCTCTACAACACGGACGGCACACCTTATACCGGGCATGCAGGCGGAGTGACCGTCAGTCGTGATCACGGCTGGGTCGCATCCGAAAATCACATATTCAGCTTCGATTTAAGCGACTTGGTAAATGCAGAAAACAACGGTGAAATCCAGTTCACCAAACAGATCCCCATCCCCGTCGAAGCGGCTTACACCGTTTACGATGAAGGCATCCTCTGGGTCGGGGAATTCTATGAAGCAAGCTCCTACCCAACCGATCCCTCCCATCACATCGAGAACAGGGACGGAGACATGCACTACGCATGGATGATCGGATACGATCTAGAACGAAACAACGACATGCTGAGTAAAGACCAGTGGAATGGCTCACCTGACGTCAACGCCGTACCGGATTACGTTTTATCGACCACTGGAAAAGTCCAGGGAGCCATCATGCAGAAGGCAGCAAGAAATGGCGTCACCCTAAGTACTTCTTACGGCAGAGCAAACGACAGTGTACTGTATCGCTATGAATATCCGTTGAAAGAAGACCCTCATGCATTTGTCACAGTCGAAGGAAAACAAGTTCCATTATGGTTCCTGGACGGTCACACAGCCAAACCACGCCAAAGCATCGAAGCCATCCCGATGCCTGAGGGAATAGTGGAAATTCAGAAAGAGCTGTACGTCGTATTTGAATCCGGCGCCAATAAATACCGGTATACTACCACCTACCCGATGGACCGGATGCTTAAGATTGATATGAAGAAGTTGATGAAGGATGATAAGGGGATAGAATAGCAATTTCACATCAAAAAGGGCTTAGAGAATTTTCATCTCTAAGCCCTTTTTCTATTTTCTTATGGCACAAACGCACCACTTTTATTTGCAAGAAAAGTATTCCTTCCCAGCTTTCCTGTCATTATTAAATTTATTTAAATAAATCTTTTTAAATACTCGCCATATATTTTGTTCATCACTTTGGGTGTATTTTCTAAATACACATTGATTTGTTCGATGTTCGATTCGAATTTATCAGCATTTCTTTCATCTGTTGGAAAATCAGATATTCCTTTAATGATAATGCATTCAACATCATTCTTCTTACAGATATAAGCAATGGCACCCGCTTCCGTATCGGCAATTGTTATGTTGTTTTCTTTCAGTTCTAAATAGTCCTTCCACATCACTACTGCTTTATCAGCAGTGGCAATTGTTCCGGTGTAAAAATCTTTTTCGTATTTTGATAGATCCATCTCAACGATAAAAGATTGTTTAATAAGAGGTTCGATTTCTTTAACTGTGCAATCATATTGAACAGCTACATGGGGTACAAACACATCCAAATTACTGAACCGATCATCTATCCCTGCACACGTTCCGACGACGATCACTTTCGTTAAATGAAATGTAGAAATCATATACTGATTCCCACCAACACCATTTACCTTCCTGACACCGGTACTGTAAAAAACAAGTTCACTATCACTAATTGTTCTCATGAAATACTCGCCATACGGATAACCGAAACGTTCATTATCTCTTACGCCGAAATACTCCAAAGTCGCTTCATATTCCCACTTCGTTGCGATACTTATTCCGATCATCGATTTATCATCCTACAAATATAATTTTTTCAATACTTACAATCTATGAAAACACCAAACAATAAGAAACATACTAACAATTCCCCAAGCCGTTGCACTCACTATCCACCAAATGATGGACTTAGCTTTTGTTGAACTCTCCTCTGCTTCCGAATTTGCTTTTATATAAGCAAGCTTATTTTCCATACTTGATTTCATAGAAGTGAGCGCAATAAATCCGATTAATATAAAACCGATAGTTACCCAGAGTAATAAGTCCATATTTTTTCACCTTACTTTCTTTGTGAATTAGTTTTCTTTCAATCTTATTTATTCAATTATCCTGACTGATAATGAGAATATCCATTATTTACAATTGTATCACACAATTCCATATAAGTGACTCATCTCCATAAGAAAAGGTTCCGAACCGATAAGTCAGTTAGCAACCTAATTGCACCTCGTTTTTTAGTCGTACAATCCTTATTGTACGCTTGATCATTAAGGTGCTATTTGAATTGTTTATTTAAATAATCGAATGTAAATATTGTTTAACAATAAATACAACATGCTTAACTTCCACTATTGTTGAAAAGTCACTTGAAATTTTTCTGTTGGTTCATTGCAACCAGATACACCATAATAGAAAACAAAATATTAGATGAAAATGCTATTGCAGACAACAGATTTCCAACATTAAATATAAGCAAAAATGTTATTGCCGCTAATACACTAACAAATAAAGGATACGTTACGTTTAATCGCTTATACAATTTGTAGAAAATCAACGCAAAAGCAATGACCAATAACAACATTATTAATAATTGAAATATCAAAAGTGGAAAAAACCCCATAATCCCCCTCCTCTTTTAGTGTAATTTTACACTTATAGGGTGATTTTATCGATAAGTTAATTCCATCATTTTCAAAAAGGGTCCCTACTCTACTCTGCGCTGCAGCTCAATCTTAAAACAGTTATTCTTTTTCATTAATACAGCATATGGTAAAATATTATTAGAATTTTTTGAATAATATTATGTTCATTGTTCCAGTAAAGAACAGATTAATAGCTATATATATCACGTCCAAATGAATTTCGACCTAGGGATTATCTATTTAAGGAATTAAATTGGAGGGAATAGAAAATGGATGTAAGGACGGTTTTGTTACAGCAATGGGCAAGCTGCCTAGATCAAGAAGACTGGTTTTCACCACTTGAAAAGGTTCTGGAGGATATCACCTTAGAACATGCCATTTGGAAACCAGCTGAAGGGGCACATTCCATTTGGGAATTAGTGTGTCATTTGCTTTTCTTTGAAAAACGAATTCTGTTACGATTTCTTGGTGAAACAGCAAATGAACCACAGGCAGAAAATAATGACGCTACATATCAATTACCAACTGAAACATCTCAAAATTGGCAGAAAACAAAACAAGAATATTATAATGTTCATCGTGAACTAGAAAAAATACTAGCAACATCAGAACTAGAAGATTTGTATAGAGAAATCCCAGAAGACAACCCATTAATGATTGAACTGAAGAGTTTAGCCATGCACGACGCCTATCATATTGGACAAATTGTATTCCTTAGTAAACTGCAGGGAGTTTGGGCAGCAAAACGCAGTTTTTAATGTAAACCAGTATACTAGGGACGGTTCACCCTCTATTTTTTGAGATGAATTCGGGATGATGTTCGAAAGAATAAAAGGGTTTTAACCAAAGAAAAATCCGAACGATGATTCGAAATTCATAAATAAAAATCGAATTCGTTCGGATTTTTTATTGGTTGTCAAAAGCATATAAAATGTACTTTGCAAGTTCTAGCTGTTGATTGGGGTGCAGACGAAGACTCCGCGGAAAAGGTGGGACCTAAGCAGGAGCGAGATCGACGATGGGGCTCGCCTCCGCCCGAGGGAAGCGAAGTCTTGCACGGAGATCAACCACGGTGTCAAAGGAAACCCTAATAACAGCCCATTTTCTTTAAACACTCTAATGCCATTGAAAATCCAAAGTGAAACTTACTACCAGCTTCATATTCCCTTCAAAGCATCCTTATACCGCTGATAATACGCCTCCACATTATTCAACAACAACAACTCCGTATACAAATACACCTTCATATTAAAATCATTAAAATCAATCGCAGTCAGTTCCTGTATTTTCTTGATCCGATAATTCAACGTATTCGGATGAATAAACAATTCATTGGCGGTCTGCTTACCCTTCCCGTCATTCGCCAAATACACCTCAAGTGTCTTTAGCAAATCCGTCTGTTTCTTCACATCATTCTTGATCAATTCCAACAGATCATCACTGTAATAATCCTTTGACGTGTTCTTCTCATAAAGGGTTGGCAAATACCGGTAAATGCCCAATTGAGCAAATTCCCGGGGCATCGATTCAGGACGCGGACTGATGAAGTTAGCGGTCTCAATGACTTCTGACGCTTCCAAGAAGCTTTTTCTCATTTGATATAACGTGGTGTATTCCTTCCCGATCCCAATCAGGAAATTGTAGAATTCTTCCTCACCAGTTTGTTCTTTTACTTTTTCAACAAGGTCTCTCGCTAATTCCAGGGAAGATGACGGTGTGTCTGCCTTTCCGTAGAGAACGAGGATTACTTGGTATTCCGTTCGTAGTGAATAAATATTTGTGTTGAAGCTGGATTCCTGGACCAGCTTCTCAAGTTGGTCCAGCATGGACTTGTATTGTGACGATGCGATCGAATAAACCGCTACCGTGAACCGTTCCGGCAGGGTCAGCTTGACGAGGGATGCATCATGGCGGAGCTGGCTTTCACTACCGTACTCGTGCTGGAGGAGATGCCACAGTACTTCTTCTTTTCTGTCCTTTTTGATATTGACCTTTGCGAACATATCATTGATCAGGTTTCCAAGGTGTGCAGAGATTTCTTCAAGGAATGCGAGCTCTTCATTTTCGAGGAGACGGTTGGATTCCTGAACCCAGATGTATCCCATCGTGTTCCCGAGGTATTTTGCGGCAATGACGACGCGCTGGTGAAATCCCAGCTCTTCCATCGCCTGCACCCGGATCGGATCCGTATGTTTTTCGAGCTGGTGTACGATGCCCTCTTTTTTCAGTCGATCGATGATGAAGACCGGACATTTCTTCGTGAGGATCGTCTTTAGCTGTGTTTGATCAAATTTATTAGAAGAGGAACTGTATGAAATCAGTTCGAAATTTTTGTTTTCGATGATAACAGGATTGCCCAGTTTTGAGCTGATCAATTCCGTTGCCTTATGAATGTCTTCTGTTTGGAGGATTACATCAATTGCTTCCATAGGAATCTTACCTTTCCACGAGTGTTAATGATTCCTATTATAGCGTTAAATCTAGAAATAAAAAATGAAAAGCTCCCCCGTGTCGGGAGAGCTTTTCGTATTCGATTTATTCCTCATCCATAAACGGATAGGCAATGTCTGTCGTTGGCGCAAAGTTTTCTTTGATAATACGAGGACTGGTCCAACGAATCATGTTGAATACAGACCCTGCTTTATCGTTTGTACCGGAACCACGGGAACCGCCGAATGGTTGTTGATTGATCACAGCACCGGTTGGTTTATCGTTAATATAGAAGTTACCGGCTGCACCTGAAAGTCGGCGCTCCAGGTGCATAATGGCTTCACGATCTTGTGCAAAGATTGCGCCAGTTAATGCATACATAGACGCTGTGTCCACTGATGTCAGTGTTTCTTCTAATTGATCATTTTCATATACATAAATCGTTAAGACCGGTCCAAAGATTTCTTCGGTCATCGTTTTAAAGTTTGGATTCGTTGTCACGATGACAGTCGGTTGAATGAAGTATCCAACAGAATCATCGTACGTACCGCCGGCAATGATTTCAGCTTCTTCAGAATCAGCCGCGTAGTCGATGTAGCTTGTGATGGAATCAAAGGCAGGTTTGTCAATGACCGCACCCATGAAGTTTGTAAAGTCTCTGACATCTCCTACTTTAAGCTTAGCCGTTTCTTCCATTACACCATCTTTCACTTCTTCCCACATGTTTGCAGGGATATAGGCACGAGAGGCTGCTGAACATTTTTGACCCTGGTATTCAAATGCGCCACGAACAAGGGCAGCGACTACTTTGTCTGCTTGAGCCGTTTCGTGAGCGAAGACAAAGTCTTTACCGCCTGTTTCCCCAACTAAACGAGGGTACGATTTGTAGTTTGTGATGTTTTCCCCGACTGTCTTCCAAATCGTTTGGAACACGCTTGTTGATCCAGTGAAGTGGAATCCTGACATACGTGGATCTGTTAATACCACTTCTGATACTTGTGAACCGCGGGATGGGACGAAGTTGATAACGCCCTTAGGCAGGCCAGCTTCTTCCAGGATACGCATGAAGTAGTAGTTTGATAGTATAGCCGTTGTGGCTGGTTTCCACACAACTACGTTCCCCATGATCGCAGGAGCTGACGGCAGGTTACCACCGATGGCTGTGAAGTTAAATGGAGAGATCGCTAGTACGAAACCGTCTAATGCACGGTATTCCAGGCGATTCCAAATGTTTTTCATACTGTCCGGCTGCATTTGATAGATTTGGTTCGCATAATCAACGCCAAATCGTAAGAAATCAGCTAATTCTTGTGCCGCATCAATTTCCGTTTGGATAGCTGTTTTGGATTGACCTAACATCGTAGCCGCATTGATGACGTCACGATATGGACCAGAAATCAAATCAGCCGCTTTTAAGAAGATGGATGCTCTGTGTTGCCATGGCATATTGGACCATGATTCCTTTGCAGCCATTGCCGCTTCTACTGCATCGCGAAGTTCTTTTTCTCCAGCTTGTGAATAGGTAGCCAACACATGTTTGTGATCATGTGGCATTACCACTTGCTTCACTGTATCTGTCTTGATTTCCTCGCCATTGATGATGACCGGGATCTCAACCTCGATACCAGCTTGGCGTTCTAATTCAGCTTTTAACGTTTCTCTTTCTTTCGTACCTGGGGCATATGTATTACCAGGCTCATTTGTAGGTGTTGGGATGTTGTAAATTCCGTTACTCATTCTCTTCACATTCCTTTCTGATTACATTCTGTCTGGATGTTTTTTTATAAAAAGTTTACTTGCTAAAAATTCCTTTAAATGCAAATGCGATATTCGCCGGCCGTTCCGCCAGACGTCGCATGAAATACCCGAACCAGTCCTCGCCATATGGCAGGTAAATGCGGACGGTATATCCTTTTTTCAATAATTCGGATTGCAGTTGGTTCCGCATTCCGTAAAGCATTTGAAACTCGAAGCGATCATTCGGGATATTGTGTTCTTTCACTAATCCGATGGTGTAATCGATGATCGCTTCATCATGGCTTGCGATCGCTGTATAATGGCCGTTCAAGAGCTGCTTCTTGATGAGATGCTTCAGATTCTCATCCACCTTTTTCTTCTCCTGGAACGCCACTTTACCCGATTCATTATATGCACCCTTCACAAGCCTCAAATAAGGGGAGAACTGATTGAGATCATCCACATCCTTGTCTGAAACATAAAGATAGGATTGAATCACCGTCCCCACATTGTCGTACTTTTGACGGAGCTTCTTGTAAACGTCAAGGATGGCATGGCACCTCGAGGAATCCTCCATATCGAGAGTGACCGTGATTCCGCTTTCATTTGCCTTCGACAGAATCAACTCCATGCTTTCCATGACAAGATCTTGACTGATATCCAATCCCAAGGAGGTCAGTTTAACAGAAATTTCAGTGTCCAGCCCATGATACGCGATGGCATTGATACTCTGAATACATCCTTGGACATTCTCCCGCACCACATCTGTGGAATCGACGAACTCACCAAGATGATCGACCGTTACCTGGAATCCCTCCTCGTTCAATTGCGTAATCAATGGAATCGCTTGTACAAAGGTTTCTCCCCCCACAA
>CAWBBM010000003.1:0-13313 GCA_963787015.1 uncultured Bacillaceae bacterium | reverse complement strand
ATCAAATGGCTCGCCTCCTGTCAATTCTAGATGCTTCTTATCCTACTTTCCTGAATGAATTCGGGATGATGGTCGAAGGGGAATAGAAGAGACCGAACTGTCCCCCTTCTATCCCAAAAGGGTTTTAACCAAAGAAAAATCCGAACGATGATTCGAAATTCATAAATAAAAATCGAATTCGTTCGGATTTTTTATTGGTTGTCAAAAGCATATAAAATGTACTTTGCAAGTTCTAGCTGTTGATTGGGGTGCAGACGAAGACTCCGCGGAAAAGGTGGGACCTAAGCAGGAGCGAGATCGACGATGGGGCTCGCCTCCGCCCGAGGGAAGCGAAGTCTTGCACGGAGATCAACCACGGTGTCAAAGGAAACCCTAATAACAGCCCATTTTTATAAACACTCTAATGCCATTGAAAATCCAAAGTGAAACTTACTACCAGCTTCATATTCCCTTCAACGCATCCTTATACCGCTGATAATACGCCTCCACATTATTCAACAACAACAACTCCGTATACAAATACACCTTCATATTAAAATCATTAAAATCAATCGCAGTCAGTTCCTGTATTTTCTTGATCCGATAATTCAACGTATTCGGATGAATAAACAATTCATTGGCGGTCTGCTTACCCTTCCCGTCATTCGCCAAATACACCTCAAGTGTCTTTAGCAAATCCGTCTGTTTCTTCACATCATTCTTGATCAATTCCAACAGATCATCACTGTAATAATCCTTTGATGTGTTCTTCTCATAGAGAGTTGGCAAGTACCGGTAAATGCCCAATTGAGCAAATTCCCGGGGCATCGATTCAGGACGCGGACTGATGAAGTTAGCGGTCTCAATGACTTCTGACGCTTCCAAGAAGCTTTTTCTCATTTGATATAACGTGGTGTATTCCTTCCCGATCCCAATCAGGAAGTTGTAGAATTCTTCCTCACCAGTTTGTTCTTTTACTTTTTCAACAAGTTCTCTCGCTAATTCCAGGGAAGATGACGGTGTGTCTGCCTTTCCGTAGAGAACGAGGATTACTTGGTATTCCGTTCGTAGTGAATAAATATTTGTGTTGAAGCTGGATTCCTGGACCAGCTTCTCAAGTTGGTCCAGCATGGACTTGTATTGTGACGATGCGATCGAATAAACCGCTACCGTGAACCGTTCCGGCAGGGTCAGCTTGACGAGGGATGCATCATGGCGGAGCTGGCTTTCACTTCCGTACTCGTGCTGGAGGAGATGCCACAGTACTTCTTCTTTTCTGTCCTTTTTGATATTGACCTTTGCGAACATATCATTGATCAGGTTTCCAAGGTGTGCGGAGATTTCTTCAAGGAATGCGAGCTCTTCATTTTCGAGGAGACGGTTGGATTCCTGAACCCAAATATATCCCATCGTGTTCCCCAGGTACTTTGCGGCAATGACGACGCGCTGGTGAAATCCTAACTCTTCCATCGCCTGCACCCGGATCGGATCCGAATGTTTTTCGAGCTGGTGTACGATGCCCTCTTTTTTCAGTCGATCGATGATAAAGACCGGACATTTCTTCGTGAGGATCGTCTTTAGCTGTGTTTGATCAAATTTATTAGAAGAGGAACTGTATGAAATCAGTTCGAAATTTTTGTTTTCGATGATAACAGGATTGCCCAGTTTTGAGCTGATCAATTCCGTTGCCTTATGAATGTCTTCTGTTTGGAGGATTACATCAATTGCTTCCATAGGAATCTTACCTTTCCACGAGTGTTAATGATTCCTATTATAGCGTTAAATCTCGAAATAAAAAATGAAAAGCTCCCCCGTGTCGGGAGAGCTTTTCGTATTCGATTTATTCCTCATCCATAAACGGATAGGCAATGTCTGTCGTTGGCGCAAAGTTTTCTTTGATAATACGAGGACTGGTCCAACGAATCATGTTGAATACAGACCCTGCTTTATCGTTTGTACCGGAACCACGGGAACCGCCGAATGGTTGTTGATTGATCACAGCACCGGTTGGTTTATCGTTAATATAGAAGTTACCGGCTGCACCTGAAAGTCGGCGCTCCAGGTGCATAATGGCTTCACGATCTTGTGCAAAGATTGCGCCAGTTAATGCATACATAGACGCTGTGTCCACTGATGTCAGTGTTTCTTCTAATTGATCATTTTCATATACATAAATCGTTAATACCGGTCCAAAAATTTCTTCTGTCATCGTTTTAAAGTTTGGATTCGTTGTCACGATGACGGTCGGTTGAACAAAGTATCCAACAGAATCATCATACGTACCACCGGAAATAATTTCAGCTTCTTCAGAATCGGCCGCATAGTCAATGTAGCTTGTGATGGAATCAAAAGCTGCTTTGTCAATGACCGCACCCATGAAGTTTGTAAAGTCTCTGACATCTCCTACTTTAAGCTTAGCCGTTTCTTCCATTACACCAGCTTTCACTTCTTCCCACATGTTTGCAGGGATATAGGCACGAGAGGCTGCTGAACATTTTTGACCCTGGTATTCAAATGCGCCACGAACAAGGGCAGCGACTACTTTGTCTGCTTGCGCCGTTTCGTGAGCGAAGACAAAGTCTTTACCGCCTGTTTCCCCAACTAAACGAGGGTACGATTTGTAGTTTGTGATGTTTTCCCCGACTGTCTTCCAAATCGTTTGGAACACGCTTGTTGATCCAGTGAAGTGGAATCCAGACATACGTGGGTCTGTTAATACAACTTCTGACACTTGTGAACCACGGGATGGAACGAAGTTGATAACACCCTTAGGCAGTCCAGCTTCTTCTAAAATACGCATGAAATAGTAGTTTGATAGTAAAGCTGTTGTAGCCGGTTTCCACACAACAACGTTCCCCATGATCGCAGGAGCTGATGGCAGGTTACCACCGATGGCCGTGAAGTTAAATGGAGAGATCGCTAGTACGAAACCGTCTAATGCACGGTATTCTAAACGATTCCAGATGTTTTTCATACTGTCCGGCTGCATTTGATAGATTTGGTTCGCATAATCAACGCCAAAGCGTAAGAAATCAGCTAATTCCTGTGCAGCATCAATTTCCGTTTGAATAGCTGTTTTGGATTGTCCTAACATCGTAGCCGCATTGATGACATCACGGTATGGTCCGGAGATTAAATCAGCCGCTTTCAGGAAGATGGATGCTCTGTGTTGCCATGGCATATTGGACCATGATTCTTTCGCAGCCATTGCCGCTTCTACTGCATCGCTGAAGTTCTTTTTCTCCAGCTTGTGAATAGGTAGCCAACACATGTTTGTGATCATGTGGCATCACCACTTGCTTCACTGTATCTGTCTTGATTTTCTCGCCATTGATGATGACCGGGATCTCAACCTCGATACCAGCTTGGCGTTCTAATTCAGCTTTTAACGTTTCTCTTTCTTTCGTACCTGGGGCATATGTATTACCAGGCTCATTTGTAGGTGTTGGGATGTTGTAAATTCCGTTACTCATTCTCTTCACATTCCTTTCTGATTACATTCTGTCTGGATGTTTTATTAAGTTTACTTGCTAAAGATTCCTTTTAATGCAAATGCGATATTTGCCGGCCGTTCCGCCAGACGTCGCATGAAATACCCGAACCAGTCCTCGCCATATGGCAGGTAAATGCGGACGGTATATCCTTTTTTCAATAATTCGGATTGCAGTTGGTTCCGCATTCCGTAAAGCATTTGGAACTCGAAGCGATCATTCGGGATATTGTGTTCTTTCACTAATCCGATCGTGTAATCGATGATCGCTTCATCATGGCTTGCGATCGCTGTATAATGGCCGTTCAAGAGCTGCTTCTTGATGAGATGCTTCAGATTCTCATCCACCTTTTTCTTCTCCTGGAACGCCACTTTACCCGATTCATTATATGCACCCTTCACAAGCCTCAAATAAGGGGAGAACTGATTGAGCTCATCCACATCCTTGTCTGAAACATAAAGATAGGATTGAATCACCGTCCCCACATTGTCGTACTTTTGACGGAGCTTCTTGTAAACGTCAAGGATGGCATGGCACCTCGAGGAATCCTCCATATCGAGAGTGACCGTGATTCCGCTTTCATTTGCCTTCGACAGAATCAACTCCATGCTTTCCATGACAAGATCTTGACTGATATCCAATCCCAAGGAGGTCAGTTTAACAGAAATTTCAGTGTTCAGCCCATGATACGCGATGGCATTGATACTCTGAATACATCCTTGGACATTCTCCCGCACCACATCTGTGGAATCGACGAACTCACCAAGATGATCGACCGTTACCTGGAACCCCTCCTCGTTCAATTGCGTAATCAATGGAATCGCTTGTAAAAAGGTTTCTCCCCCCACAAGCTTGTTAGCCCCAAATCTCGATCCCCACCGTTTAGCCATTTTATCCAATGCCTTATTGTGGGAAAGAAACAAGAAAAAGCGCTTACTTATTGCTTCCATGATTACAACACCTCCTTATACTTCTTATAGTGACTGTTACCTCAAGCACGGGGTGATTAAACGAAGAAATGTAAATCTTAAGAAAATTATAACGGGAATAGTGGCTCGGAAACAACGTGCTCGGGACACAAATATTTGTGGGTTGAGTTATGGTGGAAGCACAAATGGAGGTGTTGGAGAGGTAATAATATGACATAACAATGACTATTTAATGTAGATTCGGTATTTTTTTCTACTAAATTTAGTTGTAAATGAATCCATAAAGTGTATAATTACACTATACATATTTTTACAAACGAGTAAGTTAGTATAAAAACAGGGGGGAGTATCGTGTCAGGAAAAAGGTATTCTCAGTTAAGCTATGCATCTATGGGATTGGGAACTTTGTTGATTTTTCATCCATTATTAACGAACATTTTCCCGAAATATTTTATAGGTTTACAATTCACCGGTATTTCATTAACGTTACTATTCAGTTTTTTAGCCTTTAAGAAAAGGAATGAGAAGAAATTATTGGCTTTTATAGGGTTATCCCTAGCCATGATTATGCTCGTGTTTGTTGGTGTCCTTCTGTATATCCCTTTTCATAAACACAGTCCTGTGTAAGAAATCCCCATGAGGTTAAAAGGCTTGTTTCAGTCTAATGGTTTGTATATGATACACACGCTATTATCGTATGAGGTGACTTAAATGAATAAAAAACGGATTTTCAACATTATATTAATATTTATTTTTACTTTTCTTCATATATCGACTTACTCGTTCTTTCATGGTATTCCTTTTGGTAGTTATATAGCAAAAGCAAAAATCACTGATTATGTGAAGCAAGTATATAGCTTTAATGAAAGTGTCCCCAAACCTCAATTCAACTTAAAAAATTCATCCTATGAAGTGCATCTGCCTCAATTAGGAAACCAATTTTCCTATGACCTTTCAAGTAATCTAATTACCGATGAGAAGCTAGGAACTGAAATGAATGATACATTTCAAGGGGATTATAACAAATTAAAAAATTCTTACTCGGAAAATATTGAGTTGCCCCCTGGATTCTTGTTTAGCTCGGTTTTAGCTAATGGTGAATATTCAAAGGATATTTCCCTATACCAAAAAATGGATCTTTTAGGGATTATCAACCGCAAGAAAATTACTTCCGAGGACAGTTCTAAAATGCCTTCCATACTTACAAAAGAAATAATAGACAGGCTCGGGGAAAATTACAACATTACATCTCTTCAAATTCTATACACTGATTTAAATGGGCAATATGAAATTACATTAGACAGCAAGAAATCCATTTCAGTCGAAGCATTGGAAAAGAAGACATCAAAGATGGAGCAAATTGGGGAGGAAGACAAAGAATTAATCCGCGAACTAAATGAAAATTAGTGATTTAACGAAACACATCTTTCTCAAAAGCCCTTTCGAACTAGGGAGCAATACTGCCAAAAGCAATAAAGGCAGGCCTAAAACAGTAGAGTTAGAACCGGACCCTCTTTGCTTTATGGGTTGAGTTATGGTGGGGACACAAAAGGAATAGGCAGATGGAATAATTTGAAACTTCCTGTAATGGAGTTCCGTCTAATTAATAAACCTATGATAAGGGGAATTTAAAAATGGAAAAGAAAAAGGGCATGATACCTTCCATCATCTTCGGTTCTATTATTCTGCTGTCCATTCTGGCATTAACCTTCTTTATCTTTAATGGAGATTCCATTCTTGAGGGTATTAAAGACGGATTCACAGACAATGTGTCCAAATCAGTTAAAGAGAAATAAATATTAGTCACGAGGGAGAATGAAATGACAAAATTCTTCATGATAATTATGGGGCTATTTAATGTAACAACAAATATTTTTGGATTTATTTCATATAAGAAAAAGAGGAGTCTATATTCTGCTGCCTTTACTATACTTCTTCTAGCAGCTTTATTTGCGTCCATAGGAGGAATATTGGCACTGTTCATCATTCGAGATCCTTTTGCCATATTTTACGGTCTGCAAGTTGGGTACTATTTACTGATTAATAGTCTGATTGTTTTATTGATTGCAATTGTTGTAAGTATCATAAAAAAATAAAACATTGAAAATTGAGTAATTGGGTCATAACGAGTCTATGCAAAGCCCCTTAAACATTCAGTGCGCAAGATAAATTTCTATTATTTTCCAAAAGACGCAAATGTGAAGGAAAATGACGCAATAAATAAAAAAACGACGCAATTATCCGAAAAATGACGCAATCCCCAATGAAAATGACGCAATTATTGAGAGTGGGAGGTTCCATCTCTACCATTTCCATTCGATTTTCTTCTGAAATCACTCGAAAAGCAGAGTAAGAAACCGTCCCCCGTTAATACGACACTGACTTCCCCTGTTAGGAACACCAAAAGGGGGTGTGGAGCACAAAAAAACAACGAATTTGACGTTCAAACTCGTTGGTTACTGGGTACCCAGCGTAACAGGTTCCCTATTTCTTATATCATTTTATCCGACAACAACCCCTTAACCGACCCCAACACATAATCCGGCGTCCAAACCGTCCCCCTTAAATCCTCCTCGGTTGTGATCCCGCTCAGCACAAGGGCTGTTCTCATCCCCGCTTCGATCCCCATCCGAATATCCGTCTCCAGGCGATCACCGATCATGACGCATTCTTCCGGCTCCAGTTGTAATATCTTCAGGGCGGCTTTAATGGTCAGGATGGATGGCTTTCCAATCTGGACATCAATCTTTCTTCCCACCACCGCTTCCACCGCTCCAATCATCGCCGCACAGTCTGGTACATCGCCAGTCTCCACTGGACAGGTTCTGTCAGGATTGGTCCCAATCATTTTCGCACCAAGCTTGATCGACTGATAGGCAAAATTCAAGTGATCGTAATGAAAATCCCGGTCCCATGAGAGCACGACGATATCCACTTCGGCCGGTGTCATCCCTTCCCGGAATCCTGCAAGTGTCAGCTCATCCTTGATGGGTTGCTCACCAATCACATACAACGTCGCTTGAGGATGATGTTCCCGTAAGTAGTCAATCAGCGTAACCGTCGGATTCAAAATGTTCTCAAGGTTAGCCTGAATATTAAACCCGTTCAACTTTTCCACATAGCGCTGACGTGATTCAATGGTCTTGTTGGTCAAAAACAGCACCTTTTTTCCTTCATTGAGAAGTGCATTGATGGTGGTGTCTGCTCCCTCTATCAATTGCTTACCGAGATACACGGTCCCATCCAAGTCAAAAATATACCCCTTTAGATTCTTCATCTGTACCCCTCCAACAAATAAAAAATTCCTTGAGCATGACGATTTCTCCAATTGAATAATTGGATTTTTCGTCATACCCAAGGAATCTCCTCATCTTTATCCTTGTACCTATTCATTTACATGTGTAGTGTCATCAAATCTTCGCCGATGATGACCTTTGAAGTCCAGAGCTTCTCCACCTCTTCTTCATACGGTTCCCCGTCGGATAAGTGGACAAGAACGATTTTCCCGATTCTTTCCACGTCATACTTTTCAACGATTTCAACAAGACTGCTGTGGTTGCCTGCCACTTTCCTCGCAGACGTTGCTTCATGGATTAACACATCTATATGGTCATACTCACTAATCCGTGCGTTGATTTCCGAATCGCTCGAATATACAAGGACCCGTCCGGCACAACGTACTTCAAGCCCGACTGTGGGAACCGAATGTAAGGCCTTAAAGCAGGAAAACGTCATTCCGCCTCCAGACAGAATTTCCGTTTCACGGTCTCCATCAAATGTCTCGATCTCAATCGCAAAGGCGATCGGCCATTGATCTGCTTCCATCGTCGAGAGCCATTCTTGAAGCTTCCTCTCATTCCGCTCGTCACACAGAATCCTTAAAGGCTTTCTCCGATCCTCAAGCCACATCCCCCATAGGAGGGATGGCAGTCCATAAATGTGGTCAATATGAAAATGGGTGAACACTACTGCATCGAGCTTCCCTAGATCCACCTGTAATTGCTTCAGTTTCCTGCAAGGGTTTCCGCTGACATCGATCAGCACATGATAATCATCATTCGAGAAGCAGATGGATGTATTGTCCCTTTCCGAACCAGGGTACGCACTCCCGGTTCCTACTAAATGAATGTCCATCAGATCCCCTCCTATTTAATTCCTGAGTGCATAAAGCTTGATACGAATTGTTTTTGAAAAAGGAAGAAGGCAATGACCAACGGCATGATGACCATGACCGTCCCTGCAGCAACCATCCCCCACTGTGCCCCTGTTTCATATGATTGTGCAAATAACGCAAGTCCCACCGTCAATGGCCGTGACTCCACGGAATCCGTAATGATCAACGGCCACATGAAGTTGCTCCAATGGTGACTCACCGATACTAGGGCAAATGCTATATAGGTCGGTTTCGCCGATGGAATGTAAACATGCCACAGGGTTTGATACCATTTACATCCGTCCATTCTTGAAGCCTCATCAAGATCGTACGGGACCTGTTTGAACGTCTGGCGCATCAGGAATACCCCGAACGCCGAAGCCCAATACGGCATCATGACGGCAAGCTTTGTATTGACGAGTCCGAGCTGACTGATCACCTGATAATTCGGAAACAACAGGATTTCAGGCTGAATCATCAGCTGTAATAAAAACAGAATGAACAGTACATTCTTCCCTCTGAAATTCACCCGGGCAAACGCATAGGCCGCAAGCGTTACGGTGACGATCTGAACGATCAATACACCAAAGACGATCACGAAGGTATTGAAGTAGTATTGCAGAAAAGGTGCCGTCTCCCAAGCTTTAATATAGTTTTCAAACGTTGGATTCGCGACCCAGAACGGAAATCCTCCATTGATCACTTGATTCCCCGGTGAGAAAGACGTGATGATCACCCAAAGCAGGGGGATGAATGAAATAATCCCTAAAACAGTAATAATGCCATAGTTTAATTTGTTCATTAAATCTTCCCCTCCTTAATAATGGATTTTCCGATCAAGGTACAGATAGTTGAATGCGGTGATACTGAGCATGATAACAATCAGGATCACGGTCAGCACTGCGGCTTTGCCAAGGTCCCAGTTCGTAAATGCCGCTTCATAGATATGGTAGAGTAATAGATTGCTGGCATTATCCGGCCCACCTTTGGTCATTATGTACAGGTGGTCGACGTTTTTGAATGAATTCGTAATCGCCACGATCATGACAAACAACGTCGTCGGCATCAGCAATGGGAACGTAATATGGCGGAACATCTGGAACGGTTTCGCCCCTTCCATCTCAGCCGCTTCGTAAACGTCCCTAGGTAAATTCTGCAAACCTGCCAGATAAAAGATCATAAAGAAACCTGCATCCTTCCATATGATCATGACAATCATCGCAATCATGACAGTACCTGGATCGCCCAACCAGTTCGTATCACCACGGCCGAACATATGGAGAAAGTTATCAAGCAATCCATACTGAGGGGTGTAGATGAAAAGCCAAATATTCGCTACCGCAATCAACGGTACGATCGTCGGGTAAAAAAAGGATGTTCGGAGCAAAGAGCTTCCGACCATTTTCTTATTCAACCAGATGGCAAGATACATCGCCAGGAACAAACTCGTTGGCACAGTCCCAATCATGAAGAGGATGTTATTCAGAATGACCTTCCTGAATATTTCATCTCCCAAGACTCCTTTATACTGTTCCAATCCGGAAAATTCGAGCCTCGTCATCGGTCCGCTGTAGAAGCTTAACTGAATCGACTTGAGCGTCGGATAAAACGTAAACAATGTTAAAAAGATGAAAGAAGGTAACAGCAGCCCGTAGGCGAACAGATTATTCCTTGCCCCGGAACTGAATTTTCTTTGCTTCGTTGTCATCGATCAGTCCCACCTTTCTTGTAGAAAGAGCTCAAGGTCAGCACAGTTGCCTCTTGAGCCCCACTCCATTCAATCCTTCTCCACAACCTTATTCCTGAAAAGGCTCCAACACTTTTTCTGCTTTCTTCTGTGCGTTGTCCAGCCCTTCATCAACAGTGCTTTGACCCGTTAAGATCGATTGAATATGATCATTGAAGATCTTCTGTACCTCCCCGCCTTGATAGGTCGCCAGTTCACTTTCCGCATATTCAAGCTGCTCCCGGGCAACCAGTGCAGGAGGAAACTCCTCTACATACTTCTTTAAGAGGTCCGTCTCATAAGCCGATTCACTTGTGGCTACATATCCTGTATCGATTGACCACTGAGCTACACGCTCCGGTTCTGTAAGGAACTTCATGAACTTAATAGCCGCTTCCTTATTCTCTTTTGGTAGATCTTTGAATAAGTAGATGTTTCCTCCTCCAGTAGGGGAACCATACTCATTGTTCGCCGGCAGGAAGGACACACCGAAATCAAAGTCGGCATTGTTCTTCACATTGGTCAGATTTCCTGTCGTATGATACATCATCGCCGTTTTTCCACTCAGGAAGTCAGAAGGAACCGTCGCCCATTCAATGACACCCTCCGGCATGATTTTATGTTCCTTCCCAAGGGATAGCCAGAATTCCATTGCTTCTTTTGAGTAAGGGGCATTGAAGCTTACTTTCTTTCCGTCTTCAGACATGATGTTGTCGCCGGTCTGTAGCGCTAAAGCCTGGAACATCCAGTACTGGTAGCCAGTACTTGGAATTTCAAGTCCCCACTGATCCTTACCGCCATTCTTGGTCAGCTTCTTCCCGTATTCCACCAGCTGGTCCCAGTTTTCAGGTGGAGCTTCTGGGTCCAGTCCCGCTTCTTTAAACGCGTCCTTATTGTAGTAAAGGACAATCGTACTTCGTTGGAACGGCAAGCTGTACACCTTATCACCTATGGAAGAGTTCGCCATGAATCCGTCATAGAAATCATCCAAATACGTTTGATCAAACAACGGCGTCAATTCCTCAATCAGGTCATTCTCAAGCAGTGTAAACAAGTCGATAGAGAATAAGACAGCAAGCTCAGGTGAATTTCCTCCCTGTGCAGACGCCATAACCTGCGTCATCGTTTCAGCATAACTGCCACCATATTTCGCATTTACCTTAATATCAGGGTTCTCTTTTTCAAAATCCGCTACAAACCCATCCACGATCTTCGCTACATCCCCGCCAACCGCCACCGGAAACCAGAAGTCAATTTCAGTCTTTTCTTCCACACCAGTCTTACTTCCACATCCGGCAAGCACAACCATCAACACTAAAACGAATGATAAAAGCCTGATTTTCATGCCATTTCCTCCCCAAAATAATCATTTTTTTCATAAAAAAACCCATGAACAATAAACTGCATCACAAAAAAGTGTCATGCATTTCATTGGTCACAGGGATTCTCCGCATCTCTACCCTTAGACGATAACCTGTCTAATATATATGTCTGATTATTCATAATAATACAATATTAACTAAAAGTTGGCAATCAAATTCTTGTTTTTTACTTATTTTTCACAAAAAAGTGGAAATGGATCTTCAACACAGATCCATTTCCACCCTTCACTTATTCCTCTTTCTCCTCATTTTTCTTCCGCAGCTTTGGCAGGCTCATCGCCTTGATCTCCCGTTCTTCAAAGTAGTTTCCAATCCTCGTCATGATGAACGTGACAAGGGTGGCGAAAATGACAAGCGAATAAAACCCTGCTCCTATGCCGATACCGATACCACCCACGTAGAAGATCATCGCAGCGGAAGTGAGCCCTTTCACCCGCAGTCCATCTTTTAGGATTACACCTGCACCTAGGAACCCAAGACCTGATACAATCTGGGCAGCGAGACGGAATGGATCCATCATTTTTCCGCTATCCGGTTGACTGAGCATCTCGGCACCTTCGATGGAGACGATTGTGATCAAGGTACAAGCCACGGAAACGTATGTATATGTTTTTAAACCGGCGGGCTTATTCTTTGATGACCGGTCCCATCCGATGATGAATCCCAGCACAGCACTCACCACAATCCGGAAGTAAATATCATGCTGCCAGAAAAAGTCCGTTAGTTCATTTATGTAATGCGTCATGCCGCCATCCTCCTTAAACGAAAAAGAGACCTCCATACAAAACGAGTGCAGAATTTCTCCTCATATTATGTGAAAAAATCATATATTCCACTTCGTAAGTGTCCCTTCTATACCTTCTACCAGGATTCGTCCCTTAAAATATTCTTTTTATCGTACACCAATTTTTTCTTGATTTCACCGTAATATCTAACACAATTTAATAATACGGGAGCGGTTCCACTGAAAAGAAAAAGCCCTTTTTTGTTTTATTCTACTCGAGCTATTCTATTCAAAGTTGCTTTTAACATCATTTTTTAGCCATTCTAATATTTATTACGATTTGTGTACTAACAACAACCATCAGTAAACCAATAAACACCCAAACACTCAGCAACTCAATAAAGAAACTAAATATAATAGGCACGACCCCCATGGATATAATGAAGATTCCATTCACTTTCCCAAAAGTATCTTCATTCTTAATGTTGCCTTCCACATATCCCGCAATGAACTTGTAGCACTTTTTTTTCCACACCAATAAACCTAAAATGATAATAAATAATCCCAATGAAATCAACATTGCTTGAGCAACAATCATTCTTTCACATCCTTATAGATAGAAGTTACCCTGTGTCGGTGAGAAAAAGGATTACGAATAGTGACCCTATGATAATGATGTATTTCAATAGGTTTCCTGTTTGCACATAAGGGTGGTTGTTGGAATTCTTAATAGTTATATTTTACCATATTCAGGTAGATGCGTTAGATTGTTTGAAATTGAAATAAAAAACCTTTAATCAAGCCTACAGCAAGACCATTGACTTCTGTCTTCAAATGATAAAATCATAAAGTAGTTCATTCTTAATTAATTTTATACGGAAAGAACTATGGTTAATAGCTGGGGTCTCCCCCCCCCACACTCAATCCCC
>CAWBBM010000002.1:0-167370 GCA_963787015.1 uncultured Bacillaceae bacterium | reverse complement strand
GTTTTTTCACAATAGGATGTTTCCACCTTCTGTTTCCATACGCCCACGAAACTAAATTGACTGTTTGAGTTCCCCATGACATCCTCCACTACGTTCCTTTCTGCTCTCTCTCTAGACTTTCCCTTTTTCCTACACGCTCACTACCCGTCCAGGATGTAGTCTTATCTATCATTTACCACTTCCACCATTCGACAGTTCCCTTTCTCCATTCAACCAATCCAGTTAGACGCATAACAGTGGATCCCTCTTCAATTCCTTAGAACTTCACCTTCATTTAATAGAAAACTTTCGACAAATTGCGCTATAGATTCAACATGATTCCACTATGATTTGACAATGTAAACCTTATCATTTGGTGTAATAACCCAATTGAACAGTAGATTACTACAGGTGTGTAGGAAATTGTCGTAATAGAGCGATGATAATAAAGAGGATTTTACTGAAGTTGAAAGAAAGTAGTTAAGTAGATTGAAAAAATGTAGGTGAGATGATGAACACAATGAACATAACAGATTATGATGTTTTTTTGTTTCATGAGGGAAATATGCAGCAGGCCTATGACTTTATGGGTTCACATGTGAGAAGGGATTCTACTGGTACCTATACAGAATTTTGCGTTTGGGCACCGAAAGCAAGACATGTTTCATTAGTCGGTTCCTTTAATGATTGGAATGGGAGTGGATACGACCTTAAAAGACGGAATGAAGAAGGTCTATGGTCGATCCGAATGGATGGGGATTTAACTGGTGAGACGTATAAGTATGAAATTACGACTTCCTCTGGCTCGAAGAAGCTGAAGGCGGACCCCTATGGTTTTGCTTCTGAAATGCGTCCTCATACTGCAAGCATTGTGTATGAGCTGCAGGGTTTTTCATGGGAGGATGAGAATTGGCTAGAGGACCGGTCCGGTTCAACTGTCTATGACCAGCCTCTGTCGATTTATGAAGTGCATCTAGGTACTTGGAAGAAGAAAGCAGGAGAGTTTCTTTCATACAAGGAGTTAGCACAGTATTTAATCCCACATGTGAAGGAACATGGTTTTACACATATTGAACTGCTGCCTGTCACGGAGCACCCATTTGATCGTTCCTGGGGGTATCAAGGAACAGGTTATTATTCTCCTACCAGCCGCTACGGTTCGCCTCAAGATTTGATGGCATTTGTGAATGAATGTCATACACATCATATAGGTGTGATCTTGGATTGGGTTCCAGGTCATTTTTGCAAGGATGCCCATGGATTATATGAATTTGACGGATCGTTTGCATATGAGTACGTGGAAGAGCGTGACCGGGAGAATTATACATGGGGAACGGCGAATTTTGACTTAGGCAAGGGAGAAGTGAGAAGTTTCCTGATTTCGAATGCCCGTTTTTGGATGGATATGTATCATATTGATGGGTTTAGGATTGATGCAGTGGCCAATATCATCTACTGGGCCAATCAAGGACAAACTGCTCCTAATGAAGGGGCCATTCAGTTTTTGAAAAACTTGAACAAAGCAGTGTTTGAATATGATTCTTCCATTCTGATGATAGCTGAGGATTCAACAGACTGGCCTCAAGTGACATCACCTGTGCATTATGGAGGACTTGGATTTAATTATAAGTGGAATATGGGATGGATGAATGATGTCCTTAAATATATGGAGACCGATACGTCTGAACGACGGGACGTACATTCTCTCATCACTTTTTCATTGTTATATGCTTATTCTGAGAATTATGTTCTTCCGTTTTCACATGATGAAGTGGTCCATGGAAAGAAATCATTATTAAATAAAATGCCGGGTGATTATTGGCAGAAATTCGCCCAGTATCGTCTTTTGCTGAGCTATATGATCGCCCATCCTGGAAAGAAACTATTGTTTATGGGTAGTGAATTGGCACCATTTTCAGAATGGAAAGATCTTGAGGAGATGGATTGGCATTTACTGGATTACGATTTTCATCACAAATTCAATTCATATTTTAAAGAGCTTATGCATCTATATAATGGTGCTGATCCATTATTCCAAATGGATCATCGCTCAGAGGGATTTGAATGGGTGGATGTGAATAATACAGAACAACAGATTTTCTCTTTTATTCGAAATGGGATTGAGAAGGGGGATCATTTGATGGTCATCTGCAATTTCAGTCCGGACGTGTATCATCAATATAAAGTGGGAGTGAATAAGGTAACGTCTTACAAAGAGATCTGGAACAGTGATGATGAACGATTCGGCGGTTCCCACCAGGTGAATCCCCTTCCGCTTACTGTGCACAATGAAGGATACCAAGGTAGAGAAGGCTATGTGGAAATGACAATTCCACCGTACGCAGCTGTTTATTTAAAACCAATCGATTGAAAGGGGAGAAGGAAAGATGGCAAAAGGTAGATGTGTAGCCATGTTATTAGCAGGTGGAAAAGGGAGTCGATTGAGTTCGTTGACAAAGAGCCTGGCGAAACCAGCCGTACCATTTGGAGGGAAATACCGGATCATTGATTTCACACTAAGCAACTGCACGAATTCTGGGATCGATACGGTAGGAGTCCTTACTCAGTACCAACCGCTGGTATTGAATTCTTATATCGGAATCGGAAGTGCCTGGGATCTTGACCGGAAAAATGGTGGAGTGACCGTACTCCCCCCATACGCTGAATCATCTGAGATGCGCTGGTATACGGGGACAGCAAGTGCCATTTATCAAAATATGAATTACCTTGAGCAATATGATCCCGAATTCGTATTGATTCTATCAGGAGACCACATTTATAAAATGGATTATAGCAAAATGTTGGATTATCACATCGAGAAAAAGGCGGACGTCTCGATTTCTGTCATTGAAGTGGGCTGGGATGAAGCAAGCAGGTTCGGTCTTATGAACACGAATGAAGAAATGAGGGTCACGGAGTTTGAAGAAAAACCAGCATTCCCAAAGAGTAATCTTGCTTCGATGGGCATCTACATTTTCAATTATTCTGTACTGAAGGATTATTTGGAGATGGATGAACGTAACCCGGATTCGAGCCATGACTTTGGGAAGGACGTCATTCCCTTGCTGCTTGATGAGAAGAAGAAGCTGATGGCCTATCCATTCCAAGGATATTGGAAGGATGTAGGGACGGTTAAGAGCTTATGGGAAGCAAATATGGATTTAATTGATGAAGAAAATGAGCTTAATTTATTTGATCATGACTGGCGGGTGTATTCAGTTAATCCGAATGAACCACCTCAATATATTTCAGAAGAAGCACTCGTTGAGGGATCTCTTGTAAATGAGGGCTGTACCATCGAAGGAACGATTCGTAAATCTGTCCTGTTTCAGGGAACGACGGTGAAAAAGGGAGCACATGTCAATCGCTCTGTTATTATGCCTGATGCGGTAATCGGTGAGAACGCGTATATCGAGCAAGCCATTGTTCCATCTGCGGTGAAGGTTCCAAGGGGATTATGCATCATGCCGGAAGAAGGGTCTGATGAAATCATCCTTGTGACGGAAGCATTCATTGAAACACTGGTTGAGCAACAAAAAGTGTAAGGTGCAGGTTCATCAACACAACATAAGGAGGAAGTGTTTTGAAAAATACAATGCTTGGTGTTATTGATGCAACTAGTTACTATGAGTCGCTGGAGGATTTATTGTTACATCGCTCATTGGCGGCTTTGCCTATTGCCGGGAGGTACCGCTTGATCGACTTTGTACTCTCGAATATGGTGAATTCAGATATCGGTTCGGTGGCAATCTTCCCTAAGTTCCAATACCGTTCCCTGATGGACCATTTGGGATCCGGTAAGAACTGGGACCTGAACAGGAAGCGTGATGGGTTGTTTTTCTTCCCGGCACCAGGGTTAGAAGCAAATGAAGAGGGTGTGGGATCATTCAACCATTTTGCTCATCACCTGGACTACTTTAGTCGGAGTACTCAGGAATACGCATTAATCAGCAACTGCTATACCTTATCCAATATTGCTTACCAACCGGTACTTGAACGACATATCCGTATCGGCTGTGATATCACGGAGATGCGTCATAACGGAAACTCTATGGAAATGTATATGGTGAAAACATCAACGCTCATCGATTTGATTAAAGGGAGGAGAGAATCAGGTTATACGTGCATGCAGGACGTTGTGGATGATATGGATAGCGGCTTCAAGGTATGCGGCTATGAGCATGATGGATTCGTTCAGACGATCGATTGCATTGAAGAATACTATGATGCCAGCATGAAGCTCTTAAATCTTTCTTATTGGAAAGAGTTATTCAAGAAGGATACCCCTATCTACACGAAAGTGAAGGATGAGCCGCCAACTCGCTATACATCTGCTGCCAGTGTCAAAAATAGTATCATTGCCAATGGATGCTATATTGAAGGACAGGTACGGAATTCAACCATGTTCCGAGCAGTCAAGGTTGGAAAAAACACAGCGATTTCTAATAGCATCATTATGCAGAAGAGCCAAATTGGAGATAACTGTGTACTAGAGAATGTGATCTTGGATAAAGATGTGAGAGTAGAAGATGGTGTGAAGCTTATCGGAGATCCAAACAATCCAATTGTCATTCGAAAAGGGATGATTCAAGGAGCGCTGATGAATTCGTGAAAGTATTATTTGTTGTATCTGAGTGTGTCCCTTTCATTAAATCCGGGGGCTTGGCGGATGTAGCCGGAGCATTGCCTAAGGAGTTAAGGAGTTTGGGGACGGATGTCAGGGTGATTCTGCCTAAGTACGGTGGGATTTCCCAGGAGTTCCGCTCAAAGATGAAACGAAAGAAAGAGTTTTTCGTTACAGTTGGCTGGCGTAATCAGTATTGTGGAATTGAAGAATATAGTGAAAGTGGTGTAACGTATTATTTTGTCGATAATGAATACTACTTCAAGCGCGACCGTTTATACGGATATTTTGATGATGGAGAGCGATTCGCTTACTTTTCGAGGGCTGTATTGGAAAGTATCGCCGTCCTGGATTTTTATCCGGACGTGATTCATTGTCATGATTGGCACACCGGGATGGTCCCTTTTTTACTACGGACGGAATATCAAGAGAGACCGGGATATTCGTTTATCCGAAGTGTGTTTACTATCCATAACCTTCAATTTCAAGGGATCTACCCTAAACAGGTAATGACAGATTTATTAGGCATTCACGATAAGTATTTTCATCACGAGTATCTTGAGTTTTATGGAGATATGAATTTTATGAAAGGTGCGCTGATTTCCTCGGATTTCGTAACGACTGTAAGTCCTACATACAAAGAAGAAATCCTGACTCCTTATTATGGGGAAAAACTTCATACGATTCTAGGTCAGCGATATAATCAACTATTAGGCATCCTCAATGGAATAGATGACGAGATGTACAATCCTGATGAGGGAGAGTTTCCATACTTCAGCGGCAATCTTAATGGAAAGAAACAAGCGAAAATTCATCTCCAAAGGAAATTGAGGCTTGAGGAGAATGTAGGAATCCCCATTGTGTCCATCATTTCAAGATTGACAAACCAAAAGGGACTTGAACTAGTAAGGGGGGTATTCCATGAGATGCTCCAAGAGAATGTTCAGTTCGTTCTCCTGGGGACAGGGGATTGGGAATTTGAACAATTTTTCCGGGAGATGGAATGGACGTATCCTGATAAGGTGAGGGTTCAAATTGGCTTTAATGAAGGTCTGGCGAAGGAGATTTATTCGGCAAGTGATCTATTCCTGATGCCTTCTAAATTCGAGCCGTGCGGTTTGGGGCAACTCATTGCCATGCGTTATGGAGCCCTTCCTCTCGTCAGGGAGACCGGTGGACTGAACGATACGGTGGAATCCTATAATGAAGTGACGAAGACCGGGAATGGATTCTCGTTTAAGAATTTCAATGCTCACGATATGCTCTATACTTACCTGAGAGCGCTTTCCTATTTTAACGAAAATCCGGAAACATGGAATCATATTGTTCGCACAGCTATGAATAAGGATTATAGTTGGGCTCAATCGGCCTTTAAATATAATCAATTATACGCTGATCTGGTATCAAGGAGTGAAAGTCATGTTTTCTGATCCGATCGAATTTAAAGAAATGTTTCTGAAAAAACTTGAGATGATGTATGGAAAGACGTTTCCTGAATCCAGCAGTCAGGATCAGTTTTTCACATTAGGTCACCTAATACGGGAATACATCTCCATGAACTGGATTCATACGAATGAGCAGTACCGGTTCAATAAACAAAAGCAGGTGTATTACTTATCAATTGAATTTCTCTTGGGACGCCTCCTTCGCCAAAATCTGATGAATCTCGGGATCTACGATATCGTGGACAAGGGATTAAAGGATCTTGGGATCGACCTTGCCGATATGGAAGAGGTTGAGCATGATGCAGGATTAGGAAACGGAGGCTTAGGGCGATTAGCAGCCTGTTTTCTCGATTCATTGGCATCCCTTAATCTTCCTGGACATGGCTATGGAATCCGTTACAAGCATGGATTATTTGAACAAAAGATTGTGAATGGATTTCAGATGGAGCTCCCTGAACAATGGCTTCGTCATGGGCATGTATGGGAAGTCCGTAAGTCGGATCTTACCGTTGAAGTTCCTTTCTGGGGGAAGATAGAGTCCTTTACAGAAAATGATGTCTTGAAATTTCGCCATGTTGATGCTGAAGTCGTAGCGGCTGTACCTTATGATATGCCCGTGGTGGGATATGAAACGTCTACGGTCAACACTCTTCGTTTATGGAGTGCAGAGCCTGCTGCTTATAAAGCAGGTAAAGATATGATGAAATATAAGCGTGACACAGAAGCAATCACAGAATTCCTATATCCTGACGATACCCATGAGGAAGGAAAGATCTTACGTTTAAAGCAACAGTATTTCCTCGTGTCGGCAAGCATTCGTTCGATACTGGATTCTTATCTGTACAGAAACGGGGATCTGAAGGAACTGCATGAGAATATTTCCATCCATATCAATGATACTCACCCCGTTCTTGCTATTCCTGAATTGATGCGAGTCCTTCTTGATGAATATTCCTTCGAATGGGAAGATGCATGGGAAATTACGACGCATACATTTGCTTATACGAATCATACCACCCTCTCGGAAGCACTTGAGAGATGGCCGGTCCGTATTTTTCAGCCGCTTCTGCCCCGCATCCATATGATTGTAAATGAAATCAACGAGCGATTCTGCAAGGAATTATGGAAGGCGTATCCCGGTGATTGGAAGCGTATAGAAGATATGGCGATCATCTCTCATGATGAGGTGAAAATGGCTCATCTTGCGATTGTCGGAAGCTTCAGTGTAAATGGGGTAGCAAAGATTCATACGGAGATTCTAAAGCAAAGGGAAATGAACTTATTTTATCAATATTATCCTCGTAAATTTAATAGTAAGACGAATGGGATCACTCATAGGAGATGGCTGCTTAATAGCAATCCGTCCTTGTCAAATCTGATTACGTCTTCCATCGGGGATGGGTGGATCAAGGATCCTAGTAAACTGGCAAATTTGAAAGAGTATCACCACGATACTGCGTTCCTCAAGGATCTTTATGATGTGAAGCAGGAGAATAAACGGAAGCTTGCAAATCGAATATTTGAAAGTAATGGAGTCATGGTGGATCCAACCTCCATTTTTGATATTCAAGTGAAGCGGCTCCATGCATATAAACGTCAGCTGATGAATGTGCTGCACATTCTTCACCTTTATAACAGGTGTGTGGAGGATCCAGGCTTTGATTTCCATCCGCGTACCTTCATTTTTGGAGCGAAAGCATCCCCAGGTTATTTTTACGCAAAGAAAATCATTAAACTGATTCATTCCGTAGCGGATCTTGTGAATGATCATCCCTTAGTGAAAGGACGCATTAAAGTCGTGTTCCTGGAAAATTACCGTGTGTCGTTAGCGGAAGAAATCATCCCGGCCGCGGATTTGTCAGAGCAAATTTCAACTGCGAGTAAGGAAGCATCCGGTACCGGGAACATGAAGTTCATGATGAACGGCGCATTGACCCTGGGAACATTAGATGGAGCCAATATAGAAATTCTCGAACAGGTTGGAAAAGAGAACATCTTCATATTCGGGTTAACGGCCGATGAAGTGATGAAATATCAGCACCATGGCGGTTACTATGCAATGGAGTATTTCCATTATGATACCCGTATTAAAAAGGTGTTGAGTCAATTGATTGACGATACGCTTCCAGATGCCGGGGACCATTTTGAAACCATCTATGATTCCTTGTTGACAGAAAATGATCAATTTTTTGTACTAAGGGATTTCGATTCTTATGTCAGGGTTCATGAACAAGCAGGAAAAGCCTATGAGAACAAAGAGCATTGGTCCCGGATGTGCCTGCAGAATATCGCCAATTCAGGTTATTTTTCCAGTGACCGGACGATTGAGCAGTATGCGAAGGGGATTTGGGGCATTGCTGAAGGCAGTTTAATCAAATAGAAAAAAACGCCGGGGAATGATTCCCCTGCGCTTTTTCTATTTCTTCTTTTTATCGGAAACATAGCTGTCTCCATCTTTATAAGGAATGTCACCCAAAGGCGATTCCATATCGTTTTCGTCCAGCATCTCTTCGTATTCTTCATGCGTCTTTGATGGATATGCCTTCCGGTTGGATCCTTCCATATCCGTTCCTACGAATGATTCGAAATCCTCGGTGAATCCTTCCGATGTGTCTTCATCCTGATACATTTCAGAATAATCTTCATAATCTCCTTCAAAGTCAGAAGGAGTCTCGGAAGTACCGAATCGGCCCACTTCCTGGAAGCTGTCCTGGTCATCCCTGACGTTGCCGTTTGTCTCATGTCTGAATTCATTATCAACAGGGGGCTGCAGTACCTCCTCCTCAACCGGTCGATCCTGGGGGGTTGATTGTTCAGGTGTATGGTCCTTGCAATAAAGGGTCGTCGGTATGACTTCCAGTCGCTCGTAAGGAATTTCCTCGCCGCATTCTTTACACTCCCCGTAGGTTCCTTCACTGATTGCCTGCAAGGCTTGTTGAATCTTGGTTAATTCAAGTTTGGCATGATCGTCAATGGCTAAATCTTTCTCCCGTTCATACAATTCCGTTCCCATATCGGCAGGGTGATTATCATAAAGGGAGAGCTCGCCTGAGTTATCACGTTCATTTGTATGGTGAAGATTATCTGAATCCTGATGTATGTGTTCTTGTAACTGCTTTTCCTCTTGAACCAATACTTGTTTTAGCGTCTGTTTTTGGTTTTCTGTTAGCAATTCCTTCACATCCTTCATTATGTTCGCTTAAATAATGTACTAACCATACTTTATCCGAAAGTGTGCTTGTTAAAACATAAAAAAAGAGTCGACCTCAAATGGAAGGTCGACTCTTGCTTTTTAGAACAAGTATGCAAGTAATAATCCAATGGATAATAGGAATCCAAAAATGGTATTCGTTTGTGCAGTGGCTTTCATTGCTGGCATCATTTCGATCGGCTGGGATTTCCCAATGAACCCTGTCGTCGCTTTGATTGCTTTCGGTATACTTAGGAAAGTAACGAACAGCCATGGGGAGGATACCCCCGAAATGACCAACCCGATAATCCACCCGTACGATACGATAAACATACTAGCTAAAAGGATGATCGCTCCTTTTTTTCCTAAAAGAATCGCAATGGTCTTGCGGCCGTTCACCTTGTCTCCATCCAGGTCGCGGATGTTGTTAGACAACAGGATTGAGCCAACTAAAATGGATACCGGAATCGATATCAGGACACTATCACTATTGATATAGCCCGTCTGGATGTAAAAGGATATGAGAATGATCACTACTCCCATAAAAAATCCGGCTACGATTTCACCAAAAGGTGTGTACGCAATTGGCATTGGTCCCCCAGTATAAAAATACCCCACCGCCATGCACACTATACCTATGAGTGCGAGCCACCATGTGCTGCTAAGACAAATGTAAATTCCCAATAGCAGGGCGATTCCGTATAGTGAAAAGGCAATATTGATCACCGTGGAGGGTTTGACACCGTTACGGACGATTGCTCCTCCAATACCGACGGAATGTTCTGTATCCAATCCTCTTTTATAGTCATAATATTCATTGAACATATTGGTAGCAGCCTGGATAAGCAGGCAGGCAACCAGCATGGCTGCAAATAGCAATACGTTCACTTCCGTAAATTGCAGAGCAAGTACAGTCCCTAGTAGTACAGGTACAAATGCTGCTGTCAGTGTGTGTGGCCGGGTCAGCTGCCACCAGATCTTCCACCCTTTATCTGAGCCCAACAGGTTGGATGCTTGTTGTTCCATCAATCTCTCTCCCTTACGCAATAAGGAATTTTCAAATAACATTACAATTCCTTTACAGATTAAAGTGTAGGTAAAGGGAAGAGGACTGTCAATCATTTTTTACAAATCAGTGAAGGTGCTATTTTCCAGTAATTGAGGACTTTTACAACGCTTTTGGTTTCTCAAAAGGATAAAAAGGGTTTATTATATATAATAAGGATAAATATTGTATTAGGTTCTTTAACGTCGTTGACACACCATAAAGACAGGTGTATCTTAAAATAAGTTTGTATATTGCACGTGATTTTGTTTGGGGGAATTCAATTGGTTACCATTCATAAAACCAATATTGAAAAAGCATATGATACAGCCAGAATGAAGGCTAAACAATTACATCACCCCGTTCTTCTCAGCATAGTGGAGGAAGTCGATGCAGTGGATCCTCTTTCCTTTTATTATGGAGGAAGCGCTTTTAATGGAGAGCGTTTTCTATGGAAGGACCGTGATCACACGATCTCATTAGTTGGGCTTGGAACGGCTCACATCGTGTCCACGAATGGGAGTGAGGAACGATTCTTAACTGTTGAGAATGAGTGGAAGCGCTTTATTAAAGAGTCTGTCATTGTCACAGGGGAAGAATGGCCGGGTACAGGTCCCTTGTTATTTGGCGGATTTAGTTTTGATCCTCTTAAAGACAGCGGGGAAGAGTGGAAGCAATTCTCGAACGGTACCTTTCAATTACCGATGTTTATGCTGACAAAGCCAGTGAAAACGAATTATTTGACGATGAATTTTGTTTGTCACCCTGAAGAGGAAGAAAGCATTTTCCATGAACGGCTAAGAATGAAAGATGAACTTCTTGCCAAAGTAAGAGTCCCTGTCATTCCAGAGCGTCCCCAATGGTTGTACAACCGGGATGTGTTGCCACAGGAATGGAAGGAATCAGTTCAGAATGTGGTGAATCGGTTAAAGGAGGGTGAGATGGATAAAGTCGTACTCGCCCGCAAATGTGAGGTTTCTTTCGATCGGGACGTTCCTTCCGATTTTGTAGTAGATAATCTGTGGAAGCAGCAGCCCGATAGCTTTGTTTTCAGCTTCGAAAGAGGAGACAGCTGCTTCATTGGGGCGACACCAGAACGGCTCGTGAAGAAAACGGGAGAAGAAATTCTCTCCACTTGTTTAGCTGGATCGATTGCCAGGGGAGAAACGTTGGAAAGCGATGAGGCACTGGGAGAAGAACTCCTTCATGATGAAAAGAACCGGTACGAGCATCAGCTTGTGGTGGATAGCATTCAAGCTGCCCTTGCACCTTTTTGTGACGAGTTGGCGATCCCGTCCTATCCTCAACTGATGAAGCTGAAGGATATTCAGCATTTATATACTCCGGTTATCGGACAAGCTTCAAAGCATGCTTCCCTATTGAATCTGGTCGAACATTTACATCCAACCCCT
This sequence comes from uncultured Bacillaceae bacterium, assembly GCA_963787015.1. Taxonomy (GTDB): domain Bacteria; phylum Bacillota; class Bacilli; order Bacillales; family Bacillaceae_B; genus Rossellomorea. The sequence continues at coordinate 155,675 of CAWBBM010000002.1, read as the reverse complement.
GCATTGGGTGGAGTGCCAAGAGATAAAGCAATGCATGTGATCAGACAGGAAGAAGAAATGGACCGTGGTTTATATGCTGCTCCTGTAGGCTGGATCGATGCATATGGGAATGGTGAATATGCCGTTGCCCTCCGTTCAGGCCTTCTGCAAAACGATAAAGCCTTTTTATACGCAGGGTGTGGAATCGTAGCAGATTCACAACCTGAAAGTGAGTTTAAGGAAACACAAATGAAATTTCGGCCAATGCTACGGGCATTAGGGGGAAACGTATATGAATGATGAACATCAGCATAAATTAACGCACTATACAGCAGCATTCATCGAAGAATTGGTTGGAAATGGAGTAGACGAAGTAGTCATCAGCCCTGGCTCTCGCTCTACTCCTTTGGCGTTATTATTCGCCCATCATCCCAAAGTGAAAACCTATATTAACGTAGACGAGCGTTCCGCAGCATTTTTCGCGCTAGGAATTGCCAAAGCAGAGAATAAACCGGTTGTCCTCCTATGCAGTTCAGGAACTGCCGGAGCTAATTATTACCCGGCAATCATTGAAGCACGATATGCAAGAATCCCGCTCATTGTCCTGACGGCAGATCGCCCCCATGAACTGAGGGAAGTGGGTGCGCCACAAGCCATCCACCAAATCGATCTATACGGAAAACACGTAAAATGGTCAACCGATATGGCGTTGCCGGAAAGCAGTCCATCCATGTTGGAGTATGCCCGGTCATCTGCTGTCAGAGGCGTGGGCGTGTCCCGAGCACATCCACAAGGACCGGTTCACTTCAATTTCCCATTTAGGGAACCCCTTATCCCCGATTTGAATCAGGTTGAATATTCTGATGCGAAACGGGGTAAACGAGTCCTTCATGGAGACTTGCAACTATCTTCCACTTTAAAGAATGAGTTGCAGACAGAATTAATGGAGTCAAAGCGTGGACTTATTGTCTGTGGTCCTGGAGTGAGTCAGGATGCTGTTCAATCGATTGTGGAATTTGCAGAGTGCCAGGGGCTTCCGATTGTAGCGGATCCATTGTCATTTGTCAGGAGTGGAAATCATTCTAAAGAAAATATAATGGATTGCTATGATACATTTTTACGAATCGATGGACTCAAAGAATCCTTGCGTCCAGATCTGATTATTCGTTTCGGTGCCATGCCGGTATCGAAAGCCCTTATGCTGTTTTTGAAGAGTTCACCGGATATTCCGACATGGATCGTGAGTAAAGGGGAAGACTGGCAGGACCCTACGGCAAAAGGAACCAATTATATCCATTGCAAGGAAAGCCTGTTTTGCGAAAGTTTTACAAGCCATCCGTATTCAAACGAACAAAGCTGGTTAAACCGCTGGGTTAGAGTGAATGATGAAACGAAGGATTTACTCCTAAAGGGGCATCAGGAATGGGATGAAGGAATGGCTGTCCATCAGCTGCTTCATCATTTGCCTGAAGGGTCGACGCTGTTTTCAAGTAACAGCATGCCGATTCGTGACGTTGATACGTATTTCTTTACCAATGATCGTTCATTACAGATTTATGCCAATCGGGGCACAAATGGGATAGACGGAGTGGTGTCCACGGCACTTGGAATGAGTACGAAAGCCGGGTCCATGTACCTTCTGATTGGGGATTTGGCCTTTTTCCACGATTTAAATGGTCTATTAACGGCCAGGAAGTATCAACTGGATATGACGATCGTGGTGATGAATAATAATGGTGGAGGAATCTTTTCTTACCTGCCGCAAGCAAACGATCCGAATCATTTTGAAGATCTATTTGGGACTCCTATGGATTTAGAATTTGCCCATGCAGCCAAGCTCTATGGTGCTGGTTATTTCCATATCACTTCCCGGGAGGAATTTATTCCGGCTCTTCAAGAAGCGGATCAGAGACAAGGGATTAACATCATAGAAGTGATGACGAATCGGGAAAATAATGTAGCAAATCATCGTAAATTGTGGAATTTTGTTTCCCGGGAAATGGTGAATAAAATGAAGGGTGATCATCTTGATTCTTCTAGTGAATGATATCGATTATTTCGTAGAAGTGAAAGGAGAAGGAAAGCCCTTGGTTTTTCTTCACGGCTTCACGGGGGATACGACGACTTGGTCAAAGGTCACCGATCGATTGTCTTCCACTTATCGTTGCATTACCATTGATCTGATTGGTCACGGTCGTACTGACTCCCCAGCAGATTGCGCAAGGTATACGATGGAACAGGTATCTCATGATATATACACCATTTTAAACCGCCTTGAAGTGATGCAGGCGCCGTTGATCGGATATTCCATGGGTGGCCGAACAGCTTTGCACTTCACCATGATGCATCCTCAAAAGGTAGGGGCATTGATTCTTGAAAGTGCCTCTCCAGGATTGAAAACACATGATGAAAGGGTTGAGCGACGTTCTAAAGATCATGCTTTAGCCGAAAGAATTGAGAGAGAAGGAATCGAAGCTTTCGTCGATTTTTGGGAAGGTGTTCCGTTGTTTGCTTCTCAGTCAAGACTTTCAGAAGGTGAGCGTGCAGAAATTCGGGAACAACGCTTGAGTCAATCGCCACTGGGCTTAGCCAACAGCCTTAAGGGAATGGGTACAGGTGCACAGAAGTCTTTATGGAGCAAGCTTGATGAGCTTACCTTACCCGTCCATTTGCTCGTGGGAGAACTGGACAAAAAGTTTGTTTATATAGCAGAGGAAATGAAAAAACATAATCCAACATTTCAAATCGTGACATTTTCTAACACAGGTCATGCAATTCATGTGGAAGAACCGCGAAAGTTTGGTACAATAATAGAGGATCTACTGTTCACTACATAAAGGAGGAAGATATCAATGGCTTTTGAATGGATTTCAGAAAGAAACTACGAAGATATTTTGTATGAAACATACAATGGAATTGCAAAGATCACGATCAATCGACCAGAAGTCCGCAATGCGTTTCGTCCGAAAACCGTAATGGAATTAATCGATGCATTTGCTTATGCACGTGATGATTCTAAGGTTGGTGTCATCATTTTAACAGGTGCAGGAGAGAAAGCATTCTGTTCCGGTGGGGACCAAAGAGTTCGTGGACATGGTGGCTATGTAGGGGAAGATGAAATTCCTCGCCTGAATGTATTGGACTTACAACGTTTAATCCGTGTAATCCCTAAACCTGTCATCGCGATGGTCGCAGGATATGCCATCGGTGGAGGACATGTTCTTCACGTCGTATGTGACCTGACAATCGCAGCTGACAACGCGATCTTCGGACAAACAGGTCCTAAAGTAGGAAGCTTTGACGCTGGATACGGTGCAGGTTATCTTGCCCGAATCATCGGCCATAAGAAAGCGAAAGAAATCTGGTACCTGTGCCGTCAGTACAATGCACAAGAAGCGCTTGAAATGGGCCTTGTCAATACAGTGGTTCCTTATGAGCAGCTTGAGGCAGAAACGGTTCAGTGGGCTTCAGAAATGCTTCAGAACAGTCCAACTGCCCTTCGTTTCTTAAAAGCATCATTCAACGCAGATACAGATGGTTTAGCGGGTCTGCAACAGCTTGCAGGTGACGCTACACTTCTTTACTACACAACGGATGAAGCCAAGGAAGGCCGTGACGCCTTTAAAGAAAAGCGTAAACCGGACTTTGGACAATTCCCTCGTTTCCCTTGATTTAAGGTGGCCTGATGAATCTTTGTGGATTCATCAGGCTTTTTTAAATAACGAAAGGGTATCGTTATTCGCCAGGTGGCCAGGTATTAGTATGAAAGTGGCCCAATAAAGTGGAAAAGTGGCCCGATAAAGTATGAAAGTGGCCCAATAAAATGCAAAAGTGGCCCAATAAAGTATGAAAATGGCCCAATACCGGTGTAATAGCAGGGAACCTGTTTCGATGACACAAAGGCTTTTACAGTATTAAAGGAAATGTTCATGCTAACCGTTGGAAATAGCACGCAACAGTCCCTAGAAAGGGTACAAACAAGAAAGGAATGGAGAATGACAGGATGACAACACAGCAACTGCCGAATTGGCTAAAACAAAGAGCATTTTTAACCCCGGACAGGTTGGCTGTAAGTTCGGGTGATGTGGAATATACCTTCAAAGACCTGTGGGAGAAAGCGATCTATATCGCGGAGCAGCTTCACACGGTCATGAAATCAACGGCACAACCCTTCATAGGACTCATGATTAATAATAAAATAGAGTCTGTGCTGGTTGTTCATGCCATTCAACAACTTGGCATCACGACAGTATTATTAAACAACAAACTCAGTTCTACAGAATTATCTTTTCAAATACAGGATATGGAGTTATCGACAGTCCTCTATGATGATGAGTTTGAGGACAAGCTATCTTTTTTAGGGGAAGATGTGGAAGGAGTCGCCTTCTCTCGATTGTTTCAATCAAACCCAACACATTTTTCGGTGAAGGATCATTTTCAGTTAGACCAAGCATGCTCGGTCATGTACACATCAGGTACGACCGGTGCCCCGAAAGGAGTTCTTCAATCGTACGGGAATCATTGGTGGAGTGCGATTGGATCTTCTTTGAATCTCGGGATAAGTGAAAATGATACATGGCTTTGTTCGGTTCCCCTCTTTCATATCAGTGGCTATTCGATCCTGATGAGAAGCGTCATTTATGGAATGAACGTCAGACTGTTTGAAACCTTTGACGTGGAAGAAATCAATCAGGAGCTTGTGGCGGGAAAAGTCACCATCATGTCTGTTGTGAGTAATATGCTTCAACGATTGATAAAGGACGTGGGGGACAAATCCTATCACCCGGACTTCAGGTGTATGTTGTTGGGAGGAGGGCCAGCCCCTCTCCCACTACTTCAAGCGTGCAAGGAACACGGAGTACCGGTATTTCAAACGTATGGCATGACGGAAACGGCTTCTCAAATTGTGACATTATCTCCTGAATACAGTATGTCGAAGCTGGGTTCGGCAGGGAAACCACTCTTTCCTTCTGAATTAAAGATTCAAACTGAAGACGGGGTAGAAAGACCGAATCAAGAAGGAGAAATACTTGTAAAAGGTCCTAATGTGACAACCGGTTATCACCGGAGAAAGGAAGCCAACGGGAAGAGCTTTGAAGATGGCTGGTTCCATACAGGGGATATCGGTTATGTAGATGAAGAAGGATTTCTATTTGTATTAGACCGTCGTTCAGATCTCATCATTTCAGGTGGAGAAAATGTGTATCCTGCGGAAATCGAAAGTGTACTGTTAGGCTGTGACGGGATAGAGGATGCCGGAGTGGTGGGAATTCCAGATAGCACATGGGGGCAAATTCCCTGTGCGTTTATCGTTAGGAAAGAGCGTCTTACAAAAAAAGAGATCTTACATTACTGCACCGATCATCTAGCATCATATAAACAGCCGAAAAAAATAATTTTTGTAGATGAGTTACCTCGAAATGCCTCGAATAAACTGCTGAGAAGAGTGCTCAGGGATCAGTGGGAAAAAGGAATGTATGTCGATGAAGATTAAATCCATTACGCTTCACATCATATCGATGCCATTGAAAAAGCCCTTTGCTACCCATTTGCAAACCGTTGAAAAACGGGAAGGGATCATTGTTGAGGTTCAAGATACGGACGGATTGATTGGACTGGGAGAAGGGGTTGCTTTTTCCACACCGTGGTATACAGAAGAAACCGTGAAAACATCCTATCATATTCTGAGGGACGTATTGATCCCTCTCATGAACAAGGAACCATTTAAGCACCCTGAAGACATTGGGAAGCGATTCGAAGCCGTCCGTGGAAATTCTATGGCGAAGGCGGCACTTGAAATGGCTTTATGGGATCTATACGCGAGACAGCAGAACGTACCCCTATGGGAGATAATAGGGGGTACCCGGACAAAAATCCTTGCTGGAGCAGTTGTTGGGGCTAATTCGTTACAAGAGATGGTTCGGCAGGCTGAACACCTAGTGGAAGAAGGGTATCAGCGAATAAAGCTTAAAATCTCCCCAGGAGCGGATGTAGAGATTGTAAAAGGAATGCGGAACTATTTTCCAAATCTCTCTCTTCTGGCAGATGCGAACTCAGCTTATACCCTTGAAGACAGAAGCATGCTTAAAGCACTGGATGAGTTTGGTCTGGAGATGATCGAACAGCCTTTGGGAGTTGACGATTTAGTAGAACACTCTCTTTTGCAAAAAGAGTTGTCGACTCCGATTTGTTTGGATGAAAGTATCGTAACCCCTCATGATATGTTGTGTGCCATCTATTTAAATAGCTGCGGAGTTGTCAATATCAAGCTTGGCAGAGTCGGAGGTTACACAAGTGCATTGGAAATCTACCGGTTGTGCCGGGAGAATCATATCAAAGTATGGTGTGGGGGTATGATTGAATTCGGGGTTTCCAAGGCTCATAATCTCGCCCTTGCCACTCTCGAGGGATTCTCGATCCCCGGGGATATATCTTCATCTTCGAAATACTGGGATGAAGATATCATCACTTCTCCTATCGTCGTGAAAAATGGTATTGCTGATCGTTTGGATGATCCGGGTATAGGTGTGGAGTTGAATAGAAAACGGATGAGTGAAGTGACAATAGGTAAAGAAATGTTTAACCAGTAATTCCCCTCAATCAAAAAAAATAAAGAAGATTAATATATCAGAAATCCCACGAATGAACGAAGAAGAATGAGGAATGTTGTATTTTTCCAAATCCGGACCTATACTGAAACTATAAATAAAAGCTTCATTAGTCTATTTTTATAAGGAGGAAATATGGAACTAGGTGCATTCTCTGTAAGCTTAAGTGTTAAAGATATTAATAAATCAAAAGCATTTTACGAAAGACTTGGATTTCAAACGTTGGGAGGGGACGTTTCCCAAAAATGGCTGATGATGAAGAATGAAAGTACTGTAATTGGTCTGTTTGAAGGAATGTTTGAAAAGAACATCCTGACCTTTAATCCAGGTTGGAATCAAAATGCCGAAAATCTCGATTCATTTACGGACATTCGGGACCTTCAAAAGCAGTTGAAAGAACAAGGGGTAAAAATAGTGTCTGAAGCAGATGAATCAAGCGAAGGTCCCGCAAATTTCACGATTGAAGATCCTGATGGCAATCCGATTCTTGTAGATCAACACAGATAAAAATAAAAGTGAAAAGGAAAAGCTCAGAGCTGAATCTGAGCTTTTCCTCTTTCACTGTTTATTAAAATGGATTGGTCGCCCACTGAAGAGACTGCTTGATAAAGATGCGAGGATGTAATTTCAGCTGAGAAACCATATGTTCAGCCAAATCCTCCGGTTGCATGTATTTTTCTTTGTCCGCTTCATCGAGCTTATCCCCAAAGGTAAGATCCGTTGCCACTAAGCTCGGGTTCAGAGTCATGACACGGATATTATGTGGACGAACTTCCTGCATCAACGCTTCGGTCATCCCTTGAACGGCAAATTTTGATCCACTGTAAGCCGTGCTTTTGGCCGTCCCTTTCAATCCGCTGCTGGATGAAATAGTGATGATGTCTCCGCGGTTTTTCTCGATAAGCTGAGGCAAAACGGCACGCGTCACATGATATGTTCCAAATACGTTGACTTCAAAGGTTCTCTTCCAATCTGCCGGATCGATTTCCATAAAAGAGCCGTACGTTCCAATACCTGCATTATTGATCAGGATATCGGCTGAACCAAGTTCATTTTTCAGTTTCGAAATGGCTTTTTCCACCTGCTCCATATCTGAGATATCAGCAACAGCCACACTTGCTTTCACACCGAGAGATCTCGCTTCTTCTGCCACTTGTTCCAGGGTGCTCCCAGTACGTGCGATCAACCCGACATGAACTCCTTCTCGTGCAAGCTCCAATGTCGTGGCCTTTCCAATTCCCCGGGCAGCCCCCGTAATATAGGCGATTTTACCTTTAATCGATTGTGCCATTTTGGATCATCCTTTCAAATCTAAATTCTATCGTTAGTGTAAGGCTGGGGGAATGGATAAGCAAATGATTGATCTATACGGGACGTAAAAAAATAGCTCCGAGAATATCGGAGCTATGGTGCAGTCATTCACTTTTCTCCCTCAAATATCGTTTATCATTCATAAACAAACTCCAAAAGTACACAAACCCGGGAAACAGGATGATGAATCCGACAATATAGGTAATAAATACGGCCTTAAACGAGTTCGGATCCGTGAATCCTGACTGGATCGTGACCTCCGGATAGATGATATAGGGGAGGTGGGCTTTCCCGTAAACATAGCTTGCCAGTACATATTGAAACGTGACAGCGATGACTGCCACACGGGGCATTCCTTTCATACCCTCTTTATTCGTCGGGAGGAATAATGCCCCCCCGGCGACCAAGAATCCAAGGAGGGAAACCAATAATATCGGCCGGTCTTCCATCATCCGGTCATATATCCATGAAGCCTCATTTTTCATAGTTAACATAATGAGAAACGCCATCACAACGGAAATCGGACCGATGATCAATGCATCCCTACGATACACTTTAAAGGCTTCAAATTCCTTTGAAGTCTTGGAGTAATCAGCGAGAAGCAAGGATGACAGGAACAAGGTACTGGCAACGGCAAATCCAAAGAATGCAAACTCATGGGGACTTGAAAACAGTTTCCCAAGGAGAAGGGTTTGACCATTTTCGAAATCAATATAAGGGCCATGGGAAATCGGCAGCACGCTGATAAGCAAGCCAGGAATAAGTAAGCCGGTGATTCCTGTTACGTAAGTCAGCGGTTTCCTGTAGTCATCTGCTACGTGAGAGAAGACAAGAAAGGCACTCCTAAGAGCCAAAAGCAGTAAAATCAGGCTTCCGGGAACGAGTAATACGGTTCCCAAAGAGTATGCGGCACCTGGGAACATACTGTACACGGCCACTACCAGGGCTACGATGAATGTATTCGTTACCTCCCAAGTAGGGGAAAGATAGCGATTGGCAATATTGGTCGCTTTCGTTTTGTCATGATTGATATAGATCATCGACCAGAAGCCGGCACCGAAATCCATCGTTGCCATGACGGCATAAATAAAGACGAATCCCCACAATATCGTGATGGCAATCAATGCTTGTGTCATATCTTCACCTCCAATTCTTTCAGGTTACGTGGATAGAGGAATGTCTTTATCCTTTTGCTCAGCTTTGTTGATATCCTTTTCAGGGGGATTCCGCTTGAAATAGTACAAGAGAACCAGAACAACGGAAACAGCTAATATCGCATATACAGAGACAAATAAGACGAAAAGAGTCGCTAAGTTACCTGAAGTGGTTACCGAATCTTCCGTACTGAGAATCCGGTAAATCGTCCAGGGCTGACGTCCGGTACAAGCGAAAATCCAACCAAATTCAATGGCCAAGATTGATAGTGGACCTCCTGCGACGAAAGCCCACATCAACCATTTTGGGAATCGGTCCTTTTTCAGTAACTTGTTCCATACATAGGCGACGAGTGCCAGTAAAATGAGAAGTGACCCGATCCCGACCATCGCGTTGAATAATGTATGGACGAAAAGTGGTGGCCAATACTCTTCAGGGAAGTCATTTAAACCGATCACTTCTGTATCGAAGCTGTTTCCGGCCAGAAAACTGAGGGCCCAAGGGACTTCGATTCCCCACTTCACTTCTTGTTCAACCGGATCGGTGAATCCTCCAATGGAGAGTGGGGCATGGGTCTGGGTTTCAAATAATCCTTCAGCTGCGGCCAACTTCTCAGGTTGATACTCATGAAGCTTCTGAGCGGATTCATGTCCATTGATTGCTGTGAAGAATGCGAAGACGCCTCCTACTAATAAGCAAATCATGAGTGATTTCCGGTGGAAGGCATAGATTCTTGAACCAAAGGATGACCGAAGCATTTTGAAAGCGGAAACGGTCGCAATCGTGAACGATCCCACTACATAAGCCGATAATGCAACGTGTCCGGCAGTGACGAAAAAGCTTGGATTAAAGAAGGCCTTCCACGGATCGACATTCGTAATCTCCCCATTCACGATTTCAAATCCGGCAGGAGTCCCTTCGAATGCATGTACATTGGTGATCAATACGGCTGAAGCGAGACCGCCAATTGCAACCAGTACAAGACTTACAATTCTCATCCATGGGGCGATGCGATTCGCCGCATAGACATAAATGGACATGAATAATGCTTCCACAAAGAAAGCATAGATTTCGATTTGAAATGGCAATGCCATCACCCGCCCGACGACCTCCATAAATCCTGGCCATAGGAGGGACAACTGAACACCGGCAATCGTTCCTGTTGGAATCCCTACCCCCAACAGCACCGCGAATGCCTTTGTCCAGCGCTTTGCCATCACAGAATAATCAAGATCATTGGTCCGTTGAAACATGATTTCTGCAACGAGGATCATTAACGGTATACCGACTCCAAGTGTGGCAAATATGATATGAAACCCCATTGTGGTACCAAACATGGAACGAGCAATTACTAAATCATCCATTCTCAAATCTCCCTTACTAGTCTTTAACATTTCCTTATTGTCCACTTAATGGAAAATAATATTCATGATATTTGATGATTGAAGGACAGATAGGGCTGATATGGGGGAGTCGATAATATAGTAGTCGAAGTCGATAATAAATGGATGGAAGTCGATAATATAATTGAAAAGTCGATAATATGTAAGGGGAAGTCGATAATATCTACGTGCAGAGTCGTCCAAACTGAATGAAGGATCAGTGAATCTGTCCTTCTAGGAGGCTCATCTTTAGTTTTGAAAATAAATCGTGCAGTTTTGAAAATAAACAGGTCAGAATTGAAAATAAATCCTGATTTTTGAAAAGAAGTTGTCTCGTTTTGAAAATAAACGTTACTATCACCGGATTGGAACCCCTAATCGAAAAAAAGAGCAGTCCCGAAGGCTGCTCTTTTCAACTATCCTATTGCAATGCTTGTTTTAACGTTTCAATGTTTCTCCTCATCAATGAAAAATAATCTTCCTCTTTTTTTCGATCATCTGCTGTCAGGACGGATAGATTATGAAGCGTGAGCGATTTTGCTCCCAATTCATTTTGAACGACTTCTGTCAGACGGGAGGAGACGTTTTGTTCAAAAAGGATGTATTGGACATTGTCCTTTTTCCCTTTTTCGATGATTTTCTTTAACTCTTGCTGGGAGGGCTCATCTGCAGTATTCAAGCCTGCTATGGCTTCCTGATGAAGTCCGTAGCGCTCTTCCCAATAGCTGTATGCCGAGTGGGATACGAAGAATGTTTTCTTGGGTGCATGATCAGCCATGTTTTTAAATTCCCCGTCTAATGAATCTAACTCTGTCACCAAGGTTTCAAGGTTCGCTTGGAATTCTTTTTTGTGCTCAGGCATTTCGTTTGAAAGAGTGTCGGCAATGTTTTTAGCCATTTCTTTGGAGTATACCGGGTCTAACCAAATATGGGGATCGACGTCATGGTTGTGCCCATCATCGTGGTCATGCTCACCAGAACTTTCCCCACCTGGCTCGAGGTCGATTCCTTTACTGGTAGCGACGACGGTAACATCTTCGCTCTCTAAAATCGATTTAGATCCTTCCACAAAACCTTCAAGTCCCATCCCAACGTAAAAGAAGATGTCTCCATCGGCCATCTTGATCATATCTTTTTGAGAAGGTTCAAACGTGTGTTCATCTGCACCCGGAGGATAAATGCTTTCCACATCAACATAGTCTCCACCGATTTTTTTCGTGAAATCTTCTAATGGATACACAGTTGTGTATATTTCTAAAGTATCTTGATGGGTATCCTCATCTTGTTGGGAAGTGGCCCCGCAAGCTGATAATATGAAAATGACTAATAAGAGTAAGTACATACGAATATAGTTCAAGAGGAATCCTCCTTTTGGGATTAATAATGAGTATTGTTGATTTCCCCACAGCGTAAAGGGGTGACGGTTACCAACATTTTCGTTTAACAGAAATTTGGTAACAGTAATGATTACGATTTAGCACAAAGGTTATTTTACTATCGTTACGGGGAATAAGCAAGATAAATGAATAGATTTAATGAAAGATGATGTTCGAACACAAAAAAAGGCTACCTCCCGTTATGGAGCTAGTCCTTCCGTGGCCATTCCTCAGGCACATGGTCGATTCCACCTGGATGAAAAGGATGGCATTTTAAAATGCGTTTGATCGTTAGAAAGCCTCCCCGTAACGCGCCGAATCGACTGACTGCCTGAACGCCGTAATGGGAGCAGGTGGGATAAAACCGGCAAGTGGGGGGTTTGAGAGGAGAGATAACCCGTTGATATACTTTAAACAACAATAATAATAACCGTTTCATGATCCGTCTCCTCATTGATTTTCTTTAACTATAACAAAACTTTTCAGTGGATTAAAATGTTTGAGCCTTTTGATCAGATGATCCGTAAATGACAAGCGGCATTGTGAGGGTGAGTAAAACGAAATCGGAACGACAAAAATATAGGCTTTTGGATTAATTCTGATTAAGTTGATGAAATAACTATGAATTTACGTTATACTAAGAAGAGAAACTAAATGGGAGTGATTTTAATGCCTTCAGTAGAAAGCTTTGAACTAGATCATAATGCAGTAAAAGCACCATTTGTCAGACATTGCGGCGTGCATAAAGTAGGAAGCGACGGACTTGTGAACAAATTTGATATTCGTTTCTGTCAACCTAACAAACAAGCGATGAAGCCTGATTCCATTCATACTCTTGAACATTTACTAGCCTTTACGATTCGTAAATATGCTGAGCCTTATGCTCATTTTGATATTATTGATATTTCACCGATGGGATGCCAAACGGGTTATTATTTAGTCGTTAGCGGAGAACCGAAAGTGGAAGAAATCATCGAGCTCTTACATGCTACGATGAAAGAAGCTGTAGAAATTGAAGAAATACCGGCAGCGAATGAAAAGCAATGTGGTCAAGCGAAGCTTCATGATTTAGAAGGAGCCAAGAAATTAATGAAATTCTGGCTCAGCCAAAGCAATGAAGAACTGAAACAAGTATTTGCCTAAAGACCAAAAAAAATCCACCGTTCCTTTTGAACGGTGGATTTTTTTTACTCTGTTTTATTATTTTCTTCTTCATCCTTCATCTTTTCAAGATGAGGATTATTTTCAAGCGGATCGACTGTATGTTTAACGGTTGTATATGCCTTTGAAGTCGTTAGGGCACTAACGAAAATGATCAAAATGCATATAACCACGGCAATGATCAGAACAAGAGTTACTGACATTATGCAACCCCCTTTTTTTACTATTTTACCATAGAAGGATCGAACATTCATGGAATGAAATCAACAGTTTTATGACGTATTGGCGTAAGTTTGTCTATGATTACCCAAACATGTTTGCTATGCTTTGGATACGGTAATTGTTCTATTAGTTTGCACCAACCTTGAAAGATGAAACGAGGGGGAAGTTACCATGGATATCTCTTCTATAATGGGGAAGCAGGTTGCAGAGCTTCAACATACGCTCAGTATGAATTTGTTAAAAAGTCAAATGGCCACTCAAACAGCTCAAGTCACGGTGATGATGAAGGAAATGCAGGTTAGCCAACCGGCCCCTCATCCGAGTAAAGGACTTATGGTGGATGTAAAGGGCTGAAAAAAAGCGTTGTTCCGATTTTTTGGAACAACGCTTTTTTTATGCAGTTAATGAATACGGGTGTGGAGGTAGATTATATGTTTTCGATATGTTTAGCCCCGGTGACAGGGTACAAGAGTAAATTGTCACTTCCGTTTATGCTTTAATGAAGACTCTTCTTCTCAAGCCGTACCCGTTCTTCGCTGTCGGACCATTTTTCTTTCAGTGTTTCAAATATGTATAAGCGAAAGAAGTATTGTAATTCTTCTGTTTCCATTTCTTGAATCAGTTCCAATAACTCTTTCCTGGATGTGTCTTCTAAGATTGTAAGGGCAATGAGGTCTAAGTCTTCGTCGGTACCTTTGATTCTTCCACGGTACATTTCATAAATTTCTTCGATCAACTTCATGCTCTTCACCTCCCTTTCATTCCATTTTAACATGAACGTTTCTGAATTACTCTACATATTATGCTAGGACAACTCTTATTTGTCTTTACCCTTTATCGTACTTATTAACCACATGATGGATGATGCCATTAGGTTAATTCAAGTAAAACCAACCTTTGAGAAGAGGAGATGTTTATTTGGAGAAAAGTATACTATTTGTTGGTGCAGGTGTAGGTGCCATTATTCTTAACCTTTTTGGTGAATGGGACATGTTAATTACATTTCTTCTGATTACCGTGATTCTGGATTACTTTACAGGTTTGATTGCAAGTGGGATCGAAGGAAAGCTATCAAGTAAATTCGGGGTCAAAGGAATTGGGCGTAAAGTACTTATTTTCTCCCTTGTTACGGTCGCCCATCTTATTGATACTATACTAACAAATCAGCACTTTATTCGTAATGCAACGATTATTTTTTATTTATGCAATGAAATGATTTCAATAATCGAGAATGTCGGGAGAGCGGGAGTCCCAGTGCCGGGATTTTTGAAGAAAGCGGTTGAAATCTTGAGAAAGAATCGAAGTGAATAGAATATCGACAATTGAGGGAAATTTAAGGATATGACCAGTGAAGGAGTGGGAAGATGAACGAAGAACGATATGACTATTATATTGAAGTAGCCACAGGTGAAATTTCAAGAAGTTCTACAGATTCACCGTGGAACTTTAAAATATCAGCAACCGATGAAGAAATTACTCAGCTCCGGGAAGTGTTCGATTCCAATCACTCAGTCGATTGGGAGAATTTCTACCGGTCTCACGTTCCTTATATTCAATATCATTTTGATCGGGGAAATGATGCTTACGACGAAAACTTGCATCAAGTATATGAAATGATTCATCGCCTGGGTGATGAACAGGCAAAAACGTTTATTGAAAGCATTGGTATCTTGAACTCTCCACCTCATGAGGATCGTGAAGTATAACTAAAAGCATTGGTTCACAGGAGAAATCTGTGGACCAATGCTTTTTAGTTATGGTTAGATTAAGGAAAGCGTGGAAAGATGAGGTGAAGCGGGATGCATCAATTTACAGATGAAAACGGAAAAAGTGTAGAGCTGTCCTTTAATCAAGGGTATTTCAATCAGGAATCCCACCATGTATTGGTACTCTGTCGTTTCAGTGGGAAATGGGTGTTGACCCGACATAAAAAAAGAGGTCTCGAATTCCCTGGAGGAAAGAGGGAAAAAGGAGAGACCATCGAGGATGCCGCGATTCGAGAAACCTTTGAAGAAACAGGGGGAGTGATCAAGAATCCCCTTTTTGTCGGAGAGTATAAGGTGTACGGTCACACTCCATTTGTGAAGACTATTTTCTTTGCTACAGTAGTAGAACTGATCGCTAAGGATGATTATATGGAAACAGAAGGAGCCGTCCTCTGGAGCGGAGACTTCTCAAGGATTCAGGACGATCCTTCCTTTAGTTTCATTATGAAGGATCAAGTCGTGGAACTGGCTCTGAGAAGGGTTGCCGATCTCAATCTTATGACTTAATCCATTTCTTCTCAAGCTGTTCAACGATCTTATACATAATCGTAGCAAATACGGCAATCACAAGCAGAGAGAGAAGGACAAGTGTAAAATTGAATACCTGGAACCCATAAATAATCATATAACCCAGCCCTTTGGCGGAAACAAGAAATTCTCCCACGATGACCCCGACCCAGGATAATCCGACATTTACTTTCAACGTCGAGATGATCGTGGGGAAGGAGGCAGGGAGGATGACCTCTTTAAACATTTGGCCTCTCTTCGCCCCGAAGGTCTGCATTACCTTCAAATAATTCGGATCGACTTCTCTGAAGGACGTGTAGACCACGATGGTCGTGATGATGACAGAGATGACGGTCCCCATGGCAATGATGGACGTGAAGCCCGGTCCAAGCCCGACAATTAAAATCGGCCCGAGTGCTACCTTTGGCATGGCGTTCAGGATGACAAGATAAGGGTCTAACACTTTAGAAAGAAATGGCGACCACCATAACAAAGCGGCTAACAGGGTTCCAAGTAAGGTACCAAGGATAAAGCCGATGACAGTTTCGCCGAGCGTTACGGATAAGTTTGCGATTAGACTGCCATCTCCAAGCTTTACGAGAAAAAGCTTCCATATTTTTGACGGTGAGCTGAAAATGAGAGGATCCACCCAGCTGTTTCGACTCGCCATCTCCCAAAGAGAAAAGAACACAATGAAAATGAGAGCTTGATAAAACCAGACCAATCGCTGCTCTTTTTTGAGTGACTGAATGTATTCAAGATGTTTATGTTTAATGGATTCGGGATTCAAGTTTTTCAAGCTCCTTCCATATGGTCTGGAAAAATGCTGGATAGGCTTCATGATTTCTGACTTCAAACGGCATTAACTCTTTTAACAGGGACGGTACTTCGAATATGGTGTGGATACGGCCGGGTTTTGATCCGAATAGAATGATGCGGTCACTCATTGAGATGGCTTCGCCAATATCATGTGTGACGAGAACCGCGGTTTTTCCAAAGGATTTCAAGGTGGAAAACACAAGGTCCTCAAGCTTCAACTTGGTTTGATAATCGAGGGCGGAGAAGGGTTCATCCAACAGAAGTAATTGAGGTTCTGTGATAAGGGTTCGAATCAATGCGACCCTTTGACGCATTCCTCCTGATAATTCCCGTGGATAGGAAGCTTCTACACCGTCTAATCCCATCTCGATTAATAATTCCCGTGCTTCTTTCCTTTTTTCCTTTGTCAGGTTCCCTGTTATGGTCAAACCCAGGAAAATATTCTCTTCAATTGTTTTCCAAGGAAACAAATAATCCTGTTGAAGCATATAGCCAAGCTTCTTTTTCATTTTGCCAATGGGCTGATTGTCTAATGAAATCGTACCTTCTGTCGGATGGATGAGACCGGCGATAATCGAGAGTAGCGTCGTTTTGCCACATCCGCTTGGACCGATGAATGAGACGAATTCACCTTCGTTTACTTCTAATGAAATGTCTGCGAGGGCATGGGTGGCCGTTTTCGGTGAAAAGTAGGTGTGGTGGATGGAATCAATCGATAGAAAGTTCACTGTTTTAAGCCTCCATTTCGTTAGTTTACAAGGAGGGGCTGACATGGGAGGTCAGCCCGTAAGATATGGCTACTTTACTACTCTTTCCGCGATGGAGGTGTTCACCAGCGTTTTGTGGTCAACCTGTTGTGGAAGTTCTCCCGCTTCATTCATGATGTTCTGAAGGTTATTCCACTCTTCTTCATCCAGTATTGGATCGGTTGCAAAAGATCCTTGAGATTTATATCGATCCACGACTGTTCCAATTAATTCCAGTTCCGTATCCTCGAAATAAGGCTCAATCACTTTAGCGATGTCAGCAGCAGAATTTTTCTCCACCCACTGCTGGGCTTTATAAAGTGCTTTGGTGAATTTCTCAACGGTTTCTTTGTTATCTTTCATATAGCTGTCTTTGGCCATAAAGGTAGTGTAAGGAACATGACCTGATTCGGTTCCAAAGGAAGCGACGATATGCCCCTTTCCTTCTTGTTCGAGGATGGACGCTGTTGGTTCAAATAGTTGAACGTAATCGCCTGTACCAGATGCAAATGCGCCCGCAATATTCGCAAAATCGATGTTCTGGATCAGGTTTAGATCGTTTTCGGGATCGATGCCGTGATTCTTTAATACAAATTCTCCAACCATTTGCGGCATGCCGCCTTTACGTTGACCAAGGAAGGTAGAACCCCTTAGTTGATCCCATTCAAAGCTTTCTACGTTTTCCCTGGAGACGAGAAATGTTCCGTCCGTTTGAGTTAATTGAGCAAAATTGATCACCGGATCATCCGAGCCCTGTGCATGGACATAGATGGAGGTTTCAGAACCGACCAATGCGACATCTGCACCATTAGAGAGGAGCGCTGTCATCGTTTTATCCCCGCCCCAGGTAGTCGTCAGTTCAATGTCGAGTCCTTCCTCTTTGAAGAATCCTTTTTCAATCGCCACATATTCAGGAGCGTAGAAAATCGATCGTGTTACCTCTGCCACCTTCACTTTTTGTATCGAATCCTTTTTGTCTCCGCAAGCGGTCAATCCGATCGTTAACATGAGAATAAGAAATAGGGCTAAGCCACTTTTAAGCCATTTTTGCAATTTAATCTTCCTCCTTTAATCAATGGGTGTCTATTCAAGCAATAGTTGGGGATAAGTGCAACGCTCTTTACCTTGTTTATCGTTCATGTAGTAGGGTAGGATGGTCATAAAGGCAGTATCGTGCATCGCCTATGAGATTTGCTAAATTATTCTATGTAGGCTTAAAATAATGTGTGAATACCCAAGGTGCGTTTTGAAAGGAAGAGAATATGAAGAACGGCACGATTGTGAAGAAAATATTGTTTCCTTCACCGAATCCCCAAGTGGAACTATATGAGATTACATACCTCTCGGCAGGACTCAGGGTGAAGGGGTTATTAGCAGAGCCTGTTGCAGGAGGAGAGCATGATGGTTTCCTGTACTTAAGGGGAGGAATAAAAGGTGTGGGAATGGTCAGGCCAGCGCGGATTGCTCAATTCGCTTCTCAGGGATTTATTGTGTTCGCACCTTACTATAGAGGGAATTTAGGAGGGGAAGGAAATGAAGATTTTGCGGGGGATGACCGTGAAGATGCCATTTCCGGAGTCCACTTGCTTAAAAACCATCCTAGAGTAGCCCGGAAACGGATCCATCTATTCGGTTTTTCCAGAGGAGGGGTGATGGCTCTCTTGACAGGTATTGCATGCAGGGGAGTCACCTCGATCGTTTCGTGGGGAGGCGTTTCGGATATGTTTTTAACCTATGACGAACGGAATGATCTCCGCAGAATGATGAAGAGAGTGATTGGAGGGAGTCCGAATAAAGTCCCGGAAAGATATGTTTGGCGCACTCCACTAAATGAATTAGAAAGCCTGGATGCGCCTGTCTTGATCATTCACGGTGAAAAAGATCGGAACGTTTCAGTCGAGCATGCATATAGATTAGAAAAAAGATTGAAAGAGCTGGGAAAACCATTTTCAACCCAGTACTTCAAAGAGTTTACACACTATTTTCCACCCAGGAAGAATCAAGAGATTGTCGCTATGCTCTCGGCATGGATGAAGAAACAATAGTCAATAAGTGTGAGATTATTAAGGATTGAGGTTAAATGAAATGGGCATGGGTTTAGAGTTAAACACGATGATCGTGACAAAAGGAAGAGAAGTGAGAAAAGAAGAGAATCTGTTCCTTCTGCAAAAGGACGGATATCGCCTTTATCCTATGCATATGCCGATCGATGTGAGAAAGACGAAACATAGTGATCCGAGCGGATATGGCAGTGTCGAAAAGATGGAATGGAAGGATGAGAAAACGACGATTCTATATCGATTGATTTCCTTAAACTACACCAATTAAAAAGACGAGGGCTGTAAGCATCCGCATACAGCCCTCGTTTTTTTAATTAATTTCCTCATATAATAGATATCGGTTATCCTTTGTTTGTGCAATCAGGTAGTTCTTGTGATCTTTCACACTATAAATCGGTGTTCCTTTTGCCAATGTATTTGCAGTGAAATCATTGACGGGATGATACTTTGTTTCAATCTTTTCTTTGATGGACCCAACCTTTTCATCGAGGGTCAGTTTTTTCTCGGCAGATACTTTCACATATTCCTTGTCGTTCACAACCATCATATCCCCGTAGCCGCATAATTCATAAGATGCAGGCTTTTTCTCCCCGCATGCACTTAAAACGAAAATACATAAAAGTAAGACAACCAGTTGCTTCATGTTTTTCCTCCTTAGTCTATTCTCACATATTCAAAGGATATTCAAGCTTGTACGGCAACATGTTTCTTTTTTTGTGAAAGGTCATATTGTTAGGAAAAGAAGCTCATGTGTCATACATATCAAGAAGGATGAAGTGTCTGAATTTGCTCTGTTAGAAGACAAATAAATTTTGCTTTCCTTACTCCTTCCAATTGTGTTAACTTATTATTATATGACGTTTACAAATATAAGGGGGATATAAAAATGAATGGAAAAAAACTAAGAATGATTATTCACTGCGCGATCTTTGCCGCAATGACTGGTATATTCGCTCAAATTGAAATACCGCTTCCTCTCGTTCCCATTAGCGGACAAACATTGGCGGTCGGAATTACAGCAACAATTCTTGGAAGTAGATATGGGGCTTTCTCCCTGGTATGCTATGCTGCACTTGGTGCTGTCGGTGTTCCGGTATTTGCAGGATTCAGTGGAGGAGCGCAAGTACTTGTCGGTCCCACGGGAGGATACATCTTTGGCTTTATCGTAGCGGCATTTTTAACCGGCTTGATTCTTGAGAAAACCACGTTTACCATCCCCATGGCCATGATTGCGAATACAGTTGGAATGATCGTTATATTGATCCTCGGTACCATCCAGCTGAAATTTGTAGCAGATCTGGGTTGGAATCAGGCGATGGTCGCAGGGGTTTATCCATTCATCATAGTTGGTCTAATCAAAGCATTTCTCGCAAGCTGGATCGGGATCACGGTAAGAAAACGTTTGGTACAAGCTAAATTGATTCAACAACGCAACATTGCCGTATAGTAAAAAAAGTTGACCCCTTTATGGAGTCAACTTTTTCATTTATTTGAATTTATAAAGGGACCAATAACCGATGTCCTTAAATCCAATACGCTTATAAATGGTTCCTGCTTCTGGATTATCATAAAAAAGACAAAGTTCTTTGCCTTCTTTTAATACATTCCTACAAAGCTTCGTCATGCAGTCTGTCGCATATCCTTTTTTCTTATATTCAGGATGGGTGCACACGGCGACGACCATAGCAGACATACTGTTTTCAGCCGTTGTGGAAGCTGAAGAAACAAACATTCCGTCTTCTTCTACATAATAGGTTCTGGACACACCGGCTTCCATACTATGCTTTCGTTTTTCTACAGTAAAATCGCCTCCGCTAAATTCTGGAATGGCATTAAGAAGGCTCACAAGTTTAGGTAATTCAGTAACACCGGCTTCTGTCACATGAGGCAGATCTTGATCATCCATTGACGAGGTATTGTCACATTTCGCATAATACATATGCCTCTTTGATTTAATTTCCCTTGTTAAAAAAGGTTCAACCTTTGCTACAAGCGGTTTTAAACCTGAAACGATACTGTAGTCATCGGTCTCATTGATGATGGAAGCGAATCCTTCAGCATCAAATTCACCAAGTGAATACGGAATGAAGTTTTCACGATATTTAAGAAGGATTCCCCTTAAATCCCCATTCACATCAAAGTCTCCCCAAATCTTTTGGAACTCCTTCTCGTACCCGAACGCCTCAATGTCACCGATAATAAATAAATTCTCAGCCGGCTGCTGATGAATGAGACGTTGACAACGGTCGTGATCCTGTTCTGTAAGCTGTCTGATCATTTTAATTCCCCCAATAAATGTTAAATAACATCATACCAAAACTACTAATATTTAGTAAACAAGTATTTTTATAGAAATATTACTTCTTTTTTATAAAAGGGTGGTGGTTTTGGTTTTAAATTCGACATAATAGGGAAACTTAGAAGAAAGTGCAGTGTTAAGGAGGAAAGGACATGCTTTGGACCATCATAGGGATATTATTAGTTCTATGGTTGCTTGGCTTGATTTTTAAAATCGGTGGAGCCGTCATCCATATCTTACTGATTATTGCCATTGTCGTATTTTTATTTAATCGAATCACTGGTCGGAAAAAAGGGCTGTAACTTCAGTTCTATAAGCCGGGCGTGACCAGGTCGTAATACAAAAAGGTCCGTCCCTCGAAAGTAGAGGGACGGACCTTTTTAAGTCCGATTATTTAACGGATGGACCACCTTTATGTTGAATGTCAGAAGGTACGTTTGAAAATTTCTTGAAGTTCTCATTGAATTTATGAGCGAGTTCCTTCGCTTTCGCTTCATAGGCAGTTTCATTGGACCAAGTTTTCTTAGGCTGAAGGACTTCGTCAGGAACGCCAGGGACATGAACAGGGATGTTCAATCCAAAGATGTCGTCCTTCACCGTTTCAACATTCGTCAATTCTCCTTCTAGTGCGGCTTGAATCATGGCACGGGTATAAGGTAATTTCATTCGGTTTCCTACACCATATTCGCCACCAGTCCAACCAGTGTTCACCAGGAAGACCTGTGCATTGTGCTCATCGATTTTCTTGCCGAGCATCTCAGCATAGCGAGTTGCTGGAAGTGGCAGGAATGGAGAGCCGAAACAAGTTGAGAATGTAGCTTGTGGTGATGTGATTCCACGCTCCGTACCTGCAAGCTTCGACGTATATCCACTTAAGAAGTGGTACATCGCTTGTTCTTTCGAGAGCCTGCTGATTGGAGGTAATACTCCGAACGCATCTGCCGTTAAAAATACGATGGTATTTGGATGTCCTGCAATACTTGGTTCAACGATGTTTTCCATCGCTTGAAGGGGGTAAGCAGCACGAGTATTTTCGGTTAAGGAGTTATCCTCGTAATCCGGGATGCGGGACTGGTCCTCGAGAACAACATTTTCAAGGACGGAACCGAAACGGATTGCATCGAAGATCTGTGGTTCCTTTTCACGAGTGAGACCGATACATTTCGCATAGCAGCCGCCTTCGATATTGAATACACCATTCGGTGACCAGCCGTGCTCATCATCACCGATTAAACGGCGGTTTGGATCAGCGGATAAGGTCGTCTTACCAGTACCTGATAATCCGAAGAATAATGCTACATCACCTTCACGGCCAACATTTGAAGAGCAGTGCATAGAAAGGATATCGGATTCAGGAAGTACATAGTTCATAACAGAGAAGATCGATTTCTTCATTTCTCCTGCGTACTCAGTACCGCCGATTAACACAATTCTTCTTTCAAATGATACAATGATAAATGTCTCAGAGTGAGTTCCGTCTACTTCTGGATCTGCCTTGAAGTTAGGGGCAGAAACGACAGTGAATTCAGATAGATGATCCTTTAGCTCTTCTTCAGTAGGTCGGATGAAGAGTTGATGAGCGAAAAGGTTGTGCCAAGCGAATTCATTGATCACTTGAATCGGTAATCTATGTTTTGGATCTGCTCCAGCAAACCCTTTAAATGAGAATACTTCTTCTTTTTCTTTTAAGTAATTGATTACTTTCGTATATAGTTTATCGAATGATTCTGAAGAGATTGGTTGATTGACAGAACCCCACTCAATTTTATCCTTCGTTGATGGTTCTTCTACAATAAATTTATCCTTAGGAGAGCGTCCTGTGTATTTACCAGTTTCTGCTCTGACTGCCCCTGATGATGTTAAAACGCCTTCATTTCGTTGAAGGACCTTTTCAACTAGTTGAGAAACAGATAATTGTTCCTGAATGTTTTGACCGTTAAGTAATTCCGTTAATTCATTAGACATGCTCACTGAATTCATTCGAACCCTTCCTTTATATAAATTTAATGATCTCGTTTGCTTCACAAAAATAGTATAACACAATTGAATCATTAGTCTATACTATTTATTCAATTTTATATTGTGTCTTCATTTTGTCACATTTTTAGTCAAAATAAAGCCTGTTTCTTCTTATATATATGAAAAGTCCGTCCCAATGTTTAGCCTCATGAGCTAAATAGGATATTGTACTCAAAAATAAGGGTCGGAATCTAGAAGAAGGCGCTTTGGAATGGGTAAACCTGTCAGTGGAAAAAAAGTTGACACCCATTGTCCTAAACGTTATCATTGTTCCTTGAACGGATACTCTTATCCTGAGCTGGTGGAGGGAGCAGACCCTATGAAACCCAGCAACCTGCTAAATAGTGAATGGATCTTATTCTTTTGAAACAGATCTGATTAAGCGAAGGTGCTAAACTGAGGCAAGGTCTCTAAAACCTTGAACGATAAGAGAGAAAAGGCGCGGCTATGATCTGAAACCTTTCCTCTAATGCATTACGAATGGGGAAGGGTTTTTTCTGTTTTATAGTGGACCAAACGCACATAAATCATGAGTTTCTTATAAAAAATTCATGTTTACTTCATACTACTTAGGGAAATGAGTACCGTATCTGTTTATTGTTTTGTCAGATGAGTATCTGACAACTACGCTTAAGGAGGAACCTTGATGTCAACTAAACGTCGTCTGTTTACATCTGAGTCCGTAACCGAAGGACATCCAGATAAAATTTGTGACCAAATTTCTGATTCAATTCTAGATGCAATTCTTACAAATGATCCGAATGCTCGTGTAGCGTGTGAAACATCTGTTACAACGGGTCTTGTTCTTGTTGCGGGTGAAATTACAACGAATACGTATGTCGATATCCCGAAAATCGTTCGCGAAACGATTCGTGAAATTGGCTACACGCGTGCAAAATATGGCTTTGATGCTGAAACATGTGCTGTCTTAACGTCCATCGATGAGCAGTCTGCTGATATCGCTCAAGGTGTTGACCAGGCGCTTGAAGCCCGTGAAGGTCAAATGTCGGATGAAGAAATCGATGCAATCGGTGCAGGTGACCAAGGATTGATGTTTGGATTCGCTTGTAATGAAACGAAAGAGCTTATGCCTCTTCCGATTTCTCTAGCCCACAAAATTTCCCGTCGATTAACAGAAGTTCGTAAAGAAGAAATTCTTCCTTACCTGCGTCCGGACGGAAAAACGCAAGTAACCGTTGAATATGATGAAAACGATAAGCCTGTCCGTATCGACACGATCGTTATCTCTACTCAGCATCACCCTGAAGTGACGCTTGAGCAAATCCAACGTAACTTGAAAGAATATGTCATCGACCCGGTTGTACCGAAAGAACTGATCGATGAACAAACAAAATACTTCATCAACCCGACTGGCCGCTTCGTGATCGGTGGACCACAAGGTGATGCAGGTTTGACAGGCCGTAAGATCATCGTCGACACATACGGCGGTTATGCTCGTCACGGTGGTGGAGCATTCTCTGGTAAGGATGCAACGAAAGTTGACCGTTCAGCAGCTTATGCAGCACGCTATGTAGCGAAGAACATTGTAGCAGCAGGACTTGCTGATAAATGTGAAGTTCAATTAGCGTATGCCATAGGTGTTGCTAAGCCGGTTTCTATCTCAGTTGATACATTTGGGACAGGTAAAGTATCAGAGGACGTACTAATCGACGTTGTCAGCAACAACTTTGACCTTCGTCCTGCAGGAATCATCAAAATGTTAGACCTTCGTCGTCCGATCTACAAGCAAACAGCTGCTTACGGACACTTTGGGCGAAATGACATCGATCTTCCTTGGGAGCGTACAAACAAAGCAGAAGCATTAAAAACTGAAGCACTAGGCGAATAAAAGAAGATAGGAGAGACCGACACTTTTCGGAGTGTTGGTCTTTTTTTGGTGAGGATGGTGGTGTGCGTCATTGCTTTCGAGGGCTTGCAAAAGTGACGCGTGAATTGTTGATTTATGTCGAAAGGCAGATAAATCAACAAAATGGCAGATAAATCCAAAATGGGACCCCGTGGTGCCTCTACTAGTCACATATGAAAATATTCCATGAGTAATCTAATGAAGGATAGGGTATCCCAAGTATAGGAAGTTAAAGCGGTTTGATGCCTTTATAATATTGTCCTTTTTCTGCGTATTCTCTGGAAATGCGCTTCATTTCACTAATATCATGTTCGTTTAGCTCTCTTACCACTTTTGCGGGACGACCAAAGGCCAGTGTATTAGGAGGAATGACCTTCCCTTGAGGAACAAGGCTTCCTGCCCCGATAAAAGCCCCTTCGCCAATTTCAGCATTGTCAAGGATAATTGAACCCATACCGATCAATGCCTTTTTCCTGATCTTGCAGCTATGTAAAATCACACCGTGGCCGACAGTCACCTCATCTTCAAGGATAAGAGGGTTATTTGGACTCTGATGAAGAACGGAATTATCCTGTATATTAACCTTATTGCCGATTTTAGTCGGAGCGACATCTCCTCTGATGACAGTGTTAAACCAAATACTGGACTCTTCACCAATCTCAACGTCACCTGTGATGGTCACATGATCGGCGACAAAAGCGGACTCTGCGATGACTGGTTTTTTATCAAAATACGGATAAAGCATTTTTTACTACCCCTTTCAATAATATTTATTATAATAATGGTAGCAGATTTCATTCATATAGAGAACTACAAAGGAGGATTTGCCATGTGGAAATGGGAATCAGATCAAGAGGCAAAGGCAGTCATCGTCATCATTCATGGAGCAATGGAACATCATGGCCGGTACGGCTGGCTCATTGAAATGTGGCGTGCGGCAGGCTTTCATGTCATCATGGGAGACTTACCGGGCCAAGGGATGACATCCCGGAGTCAAAGAGGACATATTGACTCCTTTGATGAATACATCGTGGAAGTGAAGGATTGGGTACAAGCAGCCTATCAATTTGAACTGCCCGTGTTTGTGATCGGACATAGTATGGGCGGACTTATTGCGGTACGTTTACTTCAGGAGTCCCATGTGAACCTCGCGGGTGTAATATTGTCCTCACCATGTTTAGGGTTGGTCACAACGCCTGCCAAGCCGATCGAGCTTCTGTCCCACGGCTTAAACAAAATCGCTCCCATGGTGAAATTCCCATCGGGGTTAACGATTGATATGGCCACAAGAAATGCCGATGTACGTGAAATTGACAGCAATGACTCCCTTTATATTACCAAGGTGTCCGTTCGCTGGTACAGAGAACTTGCCAATGCGATTAAATTAGCGTTTATGAATCTTGAAAAAATGCCTGACGTTCCACTTCTTGTCCTGCAGGCTGGCGATGATAAGATTGTGGATAAAAAAGCTGTGAAAAAATGGTTCAATGAGCTGTCTTTATCCGAAATGCATTACAAAGAATGGCCAAAATGCTATCATGAAATTTATAATGAACCGGAAAGAGAAGAAATCTTTGAGTATTCCAAGACATTCATAGAAAGTCGACTAAAAGCGCTAGGATATATTTTGTAAAAAGAGGTGATAGAGATGTCGATTCCAAATGATCCCTTTTCATTAATGACCAAGGTGTACCGCACTGTATTTCCGGTTGTGCATAAAGAATTAGCTGCTTGGAAAGAAAGAGCTGAAGCAATCCCTAATCGTGAGCTAAGAACCCAGGCACTCTCAAGTATTGAGCATAAAACGTTCCACTGTGAGGGAGGATCGATTCTCTCCCTGTTGGCTCTTGATAAAAAAGAAGACGCGATTCGATTCATCGTCGCCTATCAGACGATAAGCGACTATTTGGATAATCTATGTGACCGGAGTGTCTCCCTGGATCCTGATGACTTTGCCCTTCTTCATCAGTCTATGAAGGATTCGTTGACGGTGGGGGCTGAGCCTGTTAACTATTATGCATTAAGACGGGATCAGGATGATGGAGGGTATCTCAGGGATTTAGTCCTTACCTGTCAATCGGTTCTCGGCACATTGAGTCACTACGGCAGCATCAAGGATGACCTGATTGAGCTGTGTGAATACTATTGTGATCTGCAAATACATAAGCACGTAAAGAAAGATGAGAGGGAGCGAAGACTTCAGGATTGGTTTGAAACTCATCGATCCAAACTACCTGACATGAATTGGTACGAGTTTTCCGCTTGTTCCGGTTCGACCCTAGGCATCTTCTGTTTAGTGTCATATGCTTGTCGCAATGATTTTCAGCATTCGTACACAGAGAAAATTAAGAAGGGATACTTCCCGTATATTCAAGGATTGCATATTCTCCTCGATTATTTCATCGATCAGAGTGAGGATCATGAAGAGGGCGATTTGAATTTCTGTTTCTATTATGAAGATGATGAGCATTTAAAAGAACGGTTGCTCCATTTTCTGCAGAAAGCGGACGAACATACCCATCAGCTTCCCCATGCTCACTTTCACCGTCTGATAAACAAAGGGCTCATAGGCGTATATCTTTCCGATGACAAAGCAAATAAACAGGCAAACGTGCAATCATTCTCCAAACAATTCATCGGCGAAGCAGGGTGGATCACCAGATTCTTCTACCTGAACGGTAAAATCTACCGTAAGTGGAGAAACCGAAAAAAAACATCCTAAAATGACTAAAAAAGAGGGACGGACCTTCGAAATCCATTTCGAAGGTCCGTCCCTCTTTTTGTCTATTGTGTAAAACGATAGTTGGACAATTAGTAACCAGATCCGACTACAAATACCATATTTATACATATTTCCACTAGCGTAATATATTGTTATACGACTAAATACCCACTAATTCTCCGTCGGAATATCATACTAATTATCTAATTTTCAATTATTTTGTAAGACTTTGTATCTAAATGTTATCTGAAAATATTTACTTTTCAGATAATTGAAGTATATTGTAATTAGTGTAAAAAATTAGTACATATTTAAGGGGGAATCGAGTTTGAAATCTCGTAAAGTATTATCAATGGCCATGGTTGCCGCTTTAAGTGTCGGGGCGTTTACTGTACCTGCAGCGGCTGCAACCGCAGTGCCGGAAAATGTGTTAGCAAAGCCGACGGTGAAAAATGCAAATCCACATGCTGAAGGTCCTTTTGACTTAGCGATCGCGAATGAAGAGAAGTTAATTGAAATGTTGCAAAAGAGTGGTAAATTACCTAAAAATGCCACGGCCGGACAAGCTGAAAAAGCAGTCAAAAAGTTTCTGAAAGAGAAATCTGAAGGATTGAAAGAACTAGAAGATGACGGTGAATTAAAAGGTGAAAAAGAGAAAATTGAAAAAGATATTCAAAAACATAAAAAAGGGAACAAACATAGAGGGAAAAAGAGAAATCTGGACCCTGTAGTGGAAGAGGATTACACGGGCGATGTAAGAACAGATAAAGTCCTCGTGCTGCTTATGGAATTTGCGGACTTCCCTCATAATTCGATTACGCCTGAAGAATCGGATATGTATTATGAAGATTATGTAAAAGACCATTATCAGGACATGGTATTTGGTGAGAATGGGTACACTGGTCCGAATGGTGAAAATCTTATTTCCATGAAACAATATTATGAACAACAAACAAACGGTGCTTATACCGTTGAAGGTGAAGTAGCAGGCTGGTACCAAGCTTCTAAGCCTGCAGCAGCATATGGTGGAAACGACCCTGCAAGAGGGGATAGTGATGCTGACGCTAGAGGACTTGTGAAAGAGGCTTTACAGGCGGCAGCAAATGATCCGGATGTAGACCTGTCTGATTATGACAAGGAAGATCGTTATGATCTGGATGGAGATGGAGAAACACGTGAGCCGGACGGACTTGTCGATCATTTAATGGTTGTTCATTCAGCAGTAGGTGAGGAAGCTGGTGGAGGAAGTCTTGGAGAAGATGCTATCTGGTCCCACCGCTGGAACCTTGGTGATATATTCCCTGTTGAGGGGACTGAAACTGATGTACCGTATTGGGGTGGTAAAATGGCCGCATACGATTACACGGTCCAACCTGCCGATGGTGCAGCAGGAGTGTTCTCACATGAATACGGCCATGATTTAGGGTTACCGGACGAATACGATACTCAATATTCAGGAACTGGAGAAGCGGTAGCATATTGGTCCATCATGGCAAGTGGAAGCTGGGCAGGAAAAGTTCCTGGAACAGAACCAACAGGATTTAGTGCATGGTCCAAAGAATATTTACAGGCAGCACATGACGGAAATTGGCTGAAGTATGAAGAAGTAGATCTAGACGAAATCAATAAAAAAGGTATGGAAGTATTTCTTGACCAAGCAAATACCAAAGGAACAAATTTGGATGCACTCAAAATCAACCTTCCAGAAAAAGAAACAAATGTGAATACGCCATTTAGTGGAGAATTTGAGTACTTTAGCGGAAGTGACAATGATTTAAACAATTCTGCAGTCATGGATGTTAATTTAACAAATGCTGAGAATGCAGAGCTTACTTTCAAAGCATGGTACGACATTGAGCAGGACTGGGATTACGGTTCCGTTCAAGTGAGTGAAGACGGTGAAAATTGGACGAGTATTCCAGGGAACCTGACAACTGATACAAATCCAAATGATCAAAATCCTGGTCATGGGATTACAGGAAAATCCGATGGATGGGTTGACGCATCGTTTGATTTAAGTCAATATGCAGGAAAAAATGTCCAAGTGAAAGTAAACTATTTGACGGATGGTGCAGCGGTTAATCCAGGGTTATATATGGATGAACTCAAAGTTGTGGCGGATGGAAATGAATTATTCACAGACGATGCAGAAGGTGAACCTAAAGTGTCACTTGAAGGATTTACGAAGGATAATGGTATTAAAACATCTGAACATTACTACCTGCTTGAATGGAGAAACCATCAAGGTGTGGATGAAGGATTAGCTCACATTCGTCGTGGGAACAGCCTGATGACGTATGACCCAGGTCTTGTCATCTGGTATGCCGATGAAAAATATGGGGACAACTGGACTGGCGTTCACCCAGGAGAAGGATTCCTTGGGGTTGTGGATGCAGATCAGCGTGAGCTTAAATGGAGCGATAAATCAATGGCAGCAACACGCTACCAAATTCATGACGCAGCATTCAGCATGGATAAGACTGAAAAAATGTTCTTGGATTATCGAGAATTATTAGGATTGACGCTTGTGGATAAAGATACTCATAAAAATCAAGAATTCTACGATAAGCGCAGTTACTTAAATGAAAAGATGCCTGATGCAGGACGCAATGTTCCTGAATATGGATTGAAAATCAAGGTGACTGGTCAAAGTAAGGATCGTTCAGTCGGAAGAGTGGAAATTAGCAAGAAGTAATCGTTGATAAGGGTGACTGCGTAATCGGCAGTCACCCTTTAAGCATGTTAGTGGACATTTTTTCCCTTGAGTTTGATAATAATACTCACATCAATTAAAGGAGATGTCCATTTTGACTATCAAGTTAAGTGTATTAGACCAGTCACCCATTGCAGAAGGAATGAGCCCCCAAGAGGCTTTAAATAATACAGTGAAATTAGCACAGCATACAGAGAAATTAGGGTTTGAACGTTTCTGGGTATCAGAGCATCACGATTCAACGAGCCTTGCCGGTTCATCACCGGAAGTATTAATTGCCCACCTCGCACAGAATACGTCGAGAATCCGTGTTGGCTCCGGTGGTGTGATGCTCCCTCATTATTCTTCTTATAAAGTAGCAGAAAATTTTCGTTTGCTTGAAGGATTGAATCCGAACAGGATCGATTTAGGCTTGGGACGTGCCCCCGGTGGAATGCCAATGGCCACGATGGCTCTTCATGACGGAAAACCGCGGGATGTGAATCGGTATCCGGAACAAATCGATGATCTCCTCGGTTATTTGTCGGATTCCCTGCCTGATACTCACCCCTACCAAGGGTTAACGGCTGCACCGATGATTGAGAGCATGCCGGAAGTGTGGATGCTTGGTTCCAGCCCGTCGAGTGCGATGCTTGCAGCACAAAAAGGACTGCCCTATACGTTTGCACAGTTTATTAATGGAGAAGGCGGACCCCAATATACCCAGGCGTACCGGAATAACTTTGTTCCATCTGAATACCTGAAAGAACCGAAAAATATCGTAGCCGTGTTTGCCATTTGCGCAGAAACGGATGAAGAAGCGGAAAGAGTGGCGTCGAGCATTGATTTATCGATCTTGATGATTGAACAAGGCATGCGTTCGAACGGAACGCCAAGCCCTGAAAAAGCGGCAGCGTATCAGTACACACCATTTGAAGAAATGAGAGTGCGTGAGAATCGCAAACGCATGGTGGTAGGTAGCCCTAAAAAGGTAAAAGATAAACTACTTGCCCTCAGTGAGCAATACCAAACGGATGAAATCATGCTCGTAAGCATCACATATGATTTCCAGGATAAACTGAAATCATTTGAACTGATTGCGAACGAATTAGCATAACAAATAGGGACGGACCTCGATTGAGGTCCGTCCCTATTTTATTATCTTTTCTCCAACGCCACGACGAACGGTGGATTATTAAGCTGGTTCATGAACTGATAGCGAAGGACGTGAACGTAGTTTTGATCCAATGTTTCAACATAGCGAAGGATGTAGTCCCGCTCGACTGCCCCTTCCGGATGTCCGTGATAAATGACAAGGACGAGGATCCCTTCAGGTGCCATCATGTCAAGGATTTGATTCAAGGCAAGAATCGTTGTTTTCGGACGTGTGACGATTTCTTTGTCACCGCCGGGTAAGTATCCCAAGTTAAAGACGGCACCTGTCACTTTTCCATGATGCACGGGAGGAATGACGTTCATGACGGTTTCGTGCCCTTGATGAAAGAGTGTCACACGATGAGCAAGATCATGGGTCACGAGTTGCTCTTTTGTGTTTTCTATTGCTTCCTCTTGAACATCAAAACCATAAACCCGGCCATTATCTCCCACTAGCCGGGCCAGGAATAAGGTGTCGTGCCCATTTCCAAGTGTAGCATCTATTGTGATATCCCCTGGTTTGACAGCCCGTTCTAGAAGCTCTCTTGCAAAAGGTAAGATTCGATCTAATTTCATGTTTTCACATCCACTTTATAAAATTTTCCCTGCCAGCTGTCCCGGCGTGTAAGTTCGTCGTCAATTGCGTTCAACACACCCCATTTGTTTACGCTCCACATCGGTCCGATCATGAGGTCGATAGGTCCGTCCCCTGTAATGCGATGAACGATCATTTCAGGAGGGATGATTTCTAACTGATCACAGACCAATTTCACGTAATGGTCAAAATCCATGAATTCGAGAAGTCCTTTTTCATATTGCTTGACCATAGGGGTTCCTTTTAGTAAATGAAGAAGGTGGATCTTGATTCCTTGAACATCAAGCTTTGCAACCTCACGGGCCGTTTCCATCATCATTTCATCATTTTCCTTTGGGAGTCCGTTTATAATATGAGAGCACACGCGGATTCCATGTTGGCGCAATGTATTGACGCCGTCTACGTAACACTGATAATCATGTGCCCGGTTGATCAAGCCAGCGGTTTTTTCATGAACGGTTTGGAGTCCGAGCTCTACCCATAAATAGGTTCGCTTATTTAATTCAGCCAAGTAATCAATCACATCGTCTGGAAGACAATCGGGACGGGTGGCGATTGAAATACCGACAACTCCATCTTGCTTAAGTACGGATTCATATTTTTCTCTAAGCTCGTCAACAGGTGCGTGGGTGTTCGTGAATGCCTGGAAATACGCCATGTATTTTCCGTCTTTCCACTTTTTGTGCATCCTTCCTTTGATGTCGTTGAATTGCTTCTCCAACGGATCGACCCTGCTTCCGGCAAAGTCTCCTGAACCGGCTGCACTACAGAAAGTACAACCGCCGTGGGCAACCGTCCCATCTCTATTTGGACAATCAAAGCCCCCGTCTAAGGCAATCTTAAAGACTTTATGTCCAAAATGGTTTCGTAAATGATAATTCCACGTATGATATCGTTTCAAATCGGTGGCATATGGAAATGGGTTTGTGCCGATGACAATCACCTCCTACATTTCAAGATGACAAACTGTATGTATAGAATCGTATTGCTCAAAAAGATTTTAACATGAACAAGGGGGCAATTGTATCCTGCAAAGGGAAATAGGCGAAGATTACCACTTCTGAAACAGGCAATCAAGCTCAAACTAAGGTAGAGAAGAGGAAGGATGGGATCTAACTCTTCTCTATTCCAACGTCAAGGAGGTAGTCGAAATGGCAACAAGAAATTCGATTGATGAATGTTTACAAAAGAGTGAAGATGCCATTCGTTACGCTCAGGAACAATATAAATCAGGGACACAGCAAGAGCATTATCATGATGTAGAGTACACTCAAGCGTTGCAGCAGCTTGAAGAAGCGGTAAATGATATAGCACACTTGGCCAACAGTGCGAACGCTCAACAGCGCGATCAATTGCATCGCATGAGACTGCAACTTCAGACACTGCAGAATGATATGATCCTGTTAGATCATGATCCAAATGTAGTAGGAGGTAAATTACATTGACGACGCGCTCTGATCAAAACAACCCGGAACAAAAGACCCGCAGTAATTTCCGTAATCTGGACACAGAATTCGGTGCGGAAAGCAATCCTGTGAAAACAGCCAAAAAGCGCTACGAGAAACAGGGACAGCCTGTGAAATCCAATCATCATAACGGTAAATAATCGTTTACTAATCCAGGTGTTCTCAATGAGGACACCTGGATTTTTATGGTTGTGAAAAAGGACAACGTTTCCAAAAAAAAAATTCTTGCTCCCTTTCCCAAAAAAGAGTAAAATCCTTTTGGGACTCGAAATAAATGAATGGAAAGGGGGCAGACTTATGCCCAAATCATTATGGTTGCTTGTCATTGGAATGATGGTGAATGTGACGGGAGCCTCTTTTTTGTGGCCGCTTAATACGATTTACCTTCATGAAAATTTAGGGAAATCATTGTCTGTAGCGGGAATGGTGTTGATGTTGAACGCTGGTGCTAGTGTAATCGGTAATCTGATTGGGGGAAGCCTCTTTGATAAGATAGGGGGATATCGTTCCATCCTAACAGGTATTTCCATTACCTTGATTGCTTTAATCGGAATGAATATATGGCACGGTTGGCATTATTATGTTGTCTTCTTGACGATCGTCGGATTCGGTTCGGGAATCGTATTTCCTTCTATGTATGCCATGGCAGGTTCCGTTTGGCCTGAAGGTGGCAGGAAAGCATTCAACTCTGTCTATGTGGCACAAAATATCGGGGTTGCGGTAGGAGCTGCCCTGGGTGGACTAGTCGCCTCATTTTCTTTTAACTATATATTCTTAGCGAACCTCAGTATGTATGTTATCTTTTTCTTCATTGCCTTATTCGGTTATCGAAGCATTTCGGTTAACGGTCATCAGACCTCCGTCTTGAATGAGTCTAAGGTGATCAGGGACAAATCGAAGCTGAAGGCATTGCTTTTCATTTGTGTGGCTTATTTATTATGCTGGGTTGGTTATGTTCAATGGCAATCAACGATTGCAACCTACACACAGGAAATCAATATCAGTCTGAAACAATATAGCTTACTGTGGACGATCAATGGAGCACTAATCGTTCTTGCCCAGCCGCTATTATCAAAAGTCATCAAACGCTTCGAACACAATTTAAAACGTCAAATCATGATAGGAACGGTTATCTTCATGATATCGTTCGGGGTTGCGTCGATCGCTGATCAATTCCAATGGTTTGCAGCAGCCATGGTTATTCTGACAATCGGTGAAATGCTCATCTGGCCGGCCGTTCCTACGATAGCCAACTCACTGGCTCCAAAAGGGAGAGAAGGATTCTATCAAGGGATCGTCAACAGTACGGCCACAGGCGGCAGGATGATTGGTCCATTTATCGGAGGAGTGATGGTGGATGTATTCAGTATGCAGGTGTTGTTTATGACGTTGATTGCTTTCTTCGTCGTTTCACTATTGATCACTAGTCAATATGACCGACCGTTAAAAAAGAAGGACCCTGTGACTGTATCGGTTCAATAACGAATAAAATCCCCCAATGACAAATCATTGGGGGATTGATTTTTTTTCATATTAAAAGGGCTCCCGTTTCCTACGGAAGCCCACTTGCAAAAAAATTGAGGCGATAGATCAGCAAACGCCACATCGTTTGTTGTCACAAGGACGTGATCCTCGACTTACACAATTAAGCTCATCGCTATAATAGAATAGCATAGGACTTTAAAGAAAACAAGACTATTTTATGAATTTAAGTGTAATCTATCGATTATACGAAGTTTAATAAGCAGTTTATAGTCATTTCTAAGAAGCATTACTATAGAAAAATAGGAATGAATACAATCGCATGAATAGAAGAACATGTGCTACATCATTGTTTGAGCCAATATTTTATCAATGGGCCAGCGTCACCAAACACAGGGTCCGATGTTGGAATCGGAACGTTTTTGATTTCGATTAACACACTGGGACGTTCTCGTAATAAGCCTTTCTTTACATTATAATCATCACCGTTCGGATAGGCGCCTGCTACTTTAAAGTCAGAACTAGCTCTCAGTTTCTTATGACCTGTGCCGGCAGGGAGGATGATCACGTCCCCTTTATGGACTTTCACTTCTTCCCCCTTTTCACCACCTAATTGAACCGTTGCATCACCTTCCATCACACCTAATACCTCATGGGCATTACTATGATAATGGTGGTAATCATAAATGCCATTCGTCCAACTATTGAGCCATTGATTACGATTGAACACATTTTCGGCCTCATGTGAGTGTTCCAGGGCATTCCGGTAAATGAGTACGGGAAGGTCAGGGTTATTCGGGATGATTCCATCGTCTACAAAATAAAATATTTTCAGTTCTGCGATTTTCATCCTTTCATTCCTCCATTCATTGTTAAGAAGATTCCCCAATCCTGTATAGGTTAAACCGAATCCTGACTAGTGGTTAAAATTACTGGCAACCCTGATTCCTTTTCATTAAGTGAGTGGGTGTATGTGCTACTATAGAAGTATATGTTCCCTTGATAAACAGAGGAGGCGAGTGAAATGAGCAGCTTATTAAAAAAAGTATCTGTAGAAATGATTGAAATCATTCTTGAGAACGCTTTCGAATGGTTGGTCGTCGTTGATAATCAAGGCACCATCATCTATATAAATGACAATTACTGCCGGTTTCTTGAGGTGGAGAGGGATAAAGCGATTGGCGCTCATGTAACAAACGTAATTGAAAATACGAGAATGCACCTGGTAGCCTGCGATGGAAAAGAAGAGGTGGCGGATCTGCAATATATTAAAGGAAATTATATGATTGCGAATCGTATACCGATTGTGGTAGATGGGAAGGTCATCGGTGCGTTTGGCTCAGTCATTTTCAGGGACACAAGTGAATGGATGCAAATGAGTTCCCATGTGAAAAACATGATGTCGAAAATCCAAAGTTACATACAGGATATTAACACCGGCGTGAAATATTCACTGAATGATATCATAGGTGAATCGCAGGGGATGAATGAATTAAAAGATAAAGCCCAAATGATTGCCCCAAGCGACATCTCGATCCTGATCAGAGGGGAGAGTGGCACCGGCAAGGAGCTGTTTGCCCACAGTATTCATCAGTTGAGTGAAAGAAGCGGACAACCGTTCATTAAAGTGAATTGTGCAGCGATTCCGGAGCAATTATTGGAATCAGAGCTGTTCGGTTATGAAGAAGGAGCTTTTACCGGGGCCAAAAAGGGTGGGAAAAAAGGGAAGTTTCAGCTTGCCCATAAAGGGACTCTGTTTCTTGATGAAATCGGCGATATGCCCCTTAATATGCAGGCGAAGCTTCTCAGGGTTCTACAAGAAGGGGAAGTAGAGGCAGTCGGTTCAACGAGGGTACAACATGTGGATGTCCGAATTGTTGCTGCTACGAATCGCCCATTGGAAAAAATGATGGAAGAAAAGCGATTTCGCAGTGATTTATACTACCGAATCAACGTCGTTCCTTTTCAAATCCCTCCTCTACGTGAACGGAGGGAAGATATTGAAACGCTGGCTGCATTTTTCCTGAAGAAATCCACAAAATCATCCGGTAAACGAATTCAAGGATTTGAAAACGATGTGATGCAAATATTCTTTACTTACAGCTGGCCCGGAAATCTCCGTGAACTGGAAAATGTCATCAACGCGTCCACCTACCTTTCGAATGGAAGCAAGATTTCGCTTCAATCCCTCCCGTCGTATATGAAGGTGGGCAATTTATATGATGTAGGTTCTAAAACATTGAAAGAAATCCTTGAAGAAACGGAGAAGTCCGTTTTGGCCCAAAGCCTTCAATCCCATCAACACGATAAGCGGAAGGTGGCTGAGTCTTTAGGGATAAGTAAGTCTGGCATGTATGAAAAATTAAATAAATATAAGCTTCTATGATGAAGTGTAGAGTCCAGGAATTTGGAAAAGAGTCCATATTTCCGGACTCTTTTGTTTTACAGTAAGTATGACGATTTTGTGTCGGAAATAGAGCTCTAGTCCGGAAATTCGGAATTCATTTCATTTTAAACCTTATGAGCAAGGATCTGTAGTAATCTGAAAGTTGGCACAATTATTGCATGTATGATGATGGAACGTATTTTTTGAAAGGAGAGAGTGTTCTAAATAGAAATGTAAACGATTTCATATAAGGAATCATCTTTAGAGAATGAAGGGGGAACTATCATGTTAAGTATGGTTGGACTTATTGGAGGACTTATTTTATTAATCTTTTTAACAATGAGGGGTATGAACATCCTGATTGTCGGTCCCATATCGGCATTATTCGTAGCTGTGTTAAGTGGCATGCCGCTCTTCCCGCAATTAGCGGTTGAAGGGGAAGCTGATCTCGTCACGAACTATATGTCAGGATTCACGAGCTTTATCGCTGCCTGGTATCTTATGTTCTTACTGGGAGCCGTTTTCGGGAAAGTGATGGAAGACAGTGGGGCGGCCGATAGTGTTTCCCGTTTTGTCGTAGAGAAATTAGGGATGAAATACGCCGTGTTTGCCATTGTGCTTGCCTGCGCCGTTCTAACCTATGGTGGAGTCAGTCTCTTCGTCGTAGCTTTCTCGGTGTATCCGATGGCTGTCAGCTTGTTTAAACAGGCCGATCTGCCTCGACGCTTCATTCCAGCTGCACTTGCATTCGGTTCGGTGACGTTCACGATGACATCGGCAGGTTCACCTGAAATCCAGAACTGGATCCCGATTGAATTTTTAGAAACAACACCTTATGCCGGCTGGGAAGTCAGCTTGATTGTCGCCGTATTTATGGCTAGTTTTGGCTACTGGTGGTTAAAACGTATGATCACAAAAGCCGTGAAAAAAGGAGAAAAATTCCATGCCCGTGAAGAAGATCCGGTCATTGATGAAGGTAGACCTTTACCTAACCCGTTCATGGGGTTGATTCCATTATTAGTGGTGTTAATTCTGGCATTTTCATTCCATGATTCGTTCAAACAATCAGCACTTATTATTGCTTTACTGGGTGGAGTGATCTCTGCGTATGTGTTGAATCGTCAATACTTCAAAGGATTCTGGGGAGCTGTTTCTGAAGGGACAGTCGGTGCATTGATCGCCATCGGGAATACAGCTGCGGTTGTTGGTTTCGGAGGCGTGGCGAAAGCTGTTCCTGCTTTCAGTCAGGCTGTTGAAGTCATGACGAATATACCGGGATCCCCGCTCATTGGAGGGGCGATAGCCGTCAGTGTAATTGCCGGTATGACTGGTTCAGCATCGGGAGGTCAAGCGATAGCACTTCCAATCCTTGCACCTCATTATGTGGACATGGGCGTGAACCCTGAAGCTCTACACCGGGTTGTAGCGATTTCTTCAGGAGCTCTGGACTCCTTGCCACATAATGGCTATGTGGTCACAACGATTCGCTCGATCTGTAATGAAACACATGGAGAAGCGTATGGTGCTGTTGGAGCATTGACGGTCATCGTACCTCTTATAGGATTGGCATTGGCGATTCTATTATTCTCCTTTGGTGTAGGGATCTAAGAAAGGAGTCATTTCATGGTTGAAAATAAAGTGGTATTCATAACTGGGGCGGCACAAGGAATCGGCTACGAAATCGGCAGGGAATTCGGGGCGGCCGGAGCGAAAGTAGTCCTGACCGATTTACAGGAAGATGCGGTTCATAAAGCTTCAGAGAGTCTTAAACAAGAAGGGTACGAAGCTCACGGAATAAAATGTGACGTGACCTCAGAAATCGAACTGAAGGAAGCAATCGATAAAACGGTGGATCACTATGGGAGACTTGATATCTTAATCAATAACGCTGGACTGCAGTATGTCTCACAAATCGAAGAATTCCCTACTGAAACGTTTGAGCTCCTGTTAAAAGTGATGCTCACTGCGCCTTTTGTGGCAATCAAGCATGTCTTGCCCCACATGAAGAAACAGGGAGCGGGCCGTATCATCAATATGGCTTCGATTAACGGTT
Source organism: uncultured Bacillaceae bacterium (assembly GCA_963787015.1). Taxonomy (GTDB): domain Bacteria; phylum Bacillota; class Bacilli; order Bacillales; family Bacillaceae_B; genus Rossellomorea. The sequence continues at coordinate 115,847 of CAWBBM010000002.1, read as the reverse complement.
TAGTCGGCTTCTCTGGGAAAGCTGCCTACAATTCAGCCAAACACGGGGTCATAGGACTGACGAAGGTAGCGGCACTGGAAACGGCGGAACAGGGGATAACGGTGAATGCGGTATGCCCGGGGTATGTGGATACCCCATTAGTCCGCAATCAACTAGGGGATCTTGCAAAAACGCGAAGCATCCCACTTGATAGGGTGATAGAAGAAGTTATCTATCCACTCGTGCCTCAAAAAAGATTATTAGATGTAAAAGAAATTGCAGACTATACCATGTTCCTTTGCAGTGACGCAGCCAAGGGTATTACAGGGCAGGCGGTCGTGCTGGATGGTGGATATACGGTGCAATAGTTGGAGGGAGGAAACAGCCTTTTAGGAGGTTGTTTCTTTTTTTTATTGACTCGTGCACTATTTCACGGTTACACCAACAAAATCATAAAAATTCACCATAAATCAACAATAGGCTTGCGCTTCTGTATGAATTTCACTAAAATAGTGAATACATATAATGTTTATCTATATTGAAACGTTGATCAGGAGTAGTAATGACGGTTTTCTGTTGGAGAGAGTTGACGGGTGGTGAAAGTCAACCAGAAGCATCATGAACTCGCCTGCTGAGTTGCAAGTGTGAACTATAAGTAAGACTTGCCGTTTTCCGCGTTAAGGATGAATGAAGCTGAGTGCGCGTACACTAATGTGGGTGGTACCGCGGGAGAATGTATTGACAAACTCTCGTCCCAAATATTTATTTGGGATGAGAGTTTTTTTATTTTTTTTCAAAAAAGAAAGGCAATTAGCTACCTTTCGAATGACAATTAAAGGAGGATCTCAATATGAGTTTTAATCATAAGAGTGTTGAGACAAAATGGCAGCAGTATTGGGAAGAAAACAAAACGTTCAAAGCGACGGAAGATGAGGGTAAATCCAATTTCTATGCACTGGATATGTTTCCTTATCCATCAGGCGCCGGTCTTCACGTAGGACATCCGGAAGGGTTCACTGCGACAGATATCCTTTCACGTATGAAGCGCATGCAAGGGTACAATGTCCTTCACCCGATGGGATGGGATGCGTTCGGTTTACCGGCTGAGCAATATGCCCTTGATACAGGGAATGACCCGGCAGAATTCACAGAGAAAAATATCAATACGTTCCGCCGTCAAATTAAATCATTAGGTTTCTCCTATGATTGGGATCGGGAAGTGAATACGACAGATCCAGGCTACTACAAATGGACACAATGGATCTTCATACAACTTTATAATAAGGGATTGGCTTACGTGGATGAGGTGGCAGTGAACTGGTGCCCGGCCCTTGGAACGGTCCTTGCCAATGAAGAAGTCATCGACGGAAAGAGTGAACGGGGAGGACACCCTGTAGAACGCCGTCCGATGAAGCAGTGGATGCTGAAAATCACCGCTTATGCTGACCGTTTACTTGAAGATCTTGAAGACGTCGATTGGCCTGAAAGCATTAAAGATATGCAGCGGAACTGGATCGGACGCTCTGAAGGCGCGGAAATCAATTTTACAATTGAAGGTCATGACGAATCGTTCGATGTATTCACGACACGCCCTGATACGATCTTTGGTGCAACGTATGCGGTACTTGCTCCAGAGCATCCGTTTGTGGCGAAAATCACAACGGATGAAAATCGCTCGAAAGTAAACGAATATATCGACAAAATCAAGTCGAAAAGTGATCTTGAGCGTACAGATCTGGCTAAAGAAAAAACAGGTGTATTTACAGGCGCTTATGCGATCAATCCGGCTAATGGCGAGAAAATGCCGATCTGGATTGCCGATTACGTTCTGATGAGCTATGGTTCTGGTGCAATCATGGCGGTTCCTGCCCATGACGAAAGAGACTATGAGTTTGCGAAGGAGTTCGAACTTCCAATCGTAGAAGTCGTTTCTGGAGGAGACGTTGAGAAAGAAGCGTACACGGGCGATGGAGACCATGTAAACTCCGGCTTCCTTGATGGACTTGGGAAAGAAGAAGCGATCACGAAAGCCATTTCCTGGTTGGAAGAGAAACAAATCGGAACGAAGAAAGTGACGTACCGCCTACGTGACTGGCTATTCAGCCGTCAACGTTATTGGGGAGAGCCGATTCCTGTCATTCATTGGGAAGATGGTACAACATCACCGGTTCCGGAAAGTGAGCTGCCTCTTGTTCTACCGAAGACGACTGAAATCAAGCCGTCAGGTACGGGTGAATCGCCGCTTGCAAATATCAGTGAATGGGTGAATGTGGAAGATCCTGAAACAGGCAAAAAAGGCCGTCGTGAAACAAACACGATGCCACAATGGGCCGGCAGCTGCTGGTACTACCTTCGTTATATCGATCCACATAACGAGGAAGCCCTTGCCGATGCGAAGAAAATGGAAGATTGGCTACCTGTGGATACGTACATCGGCGGAGCAGAGCACGCGGTACTTCACTTGCTATATGCCCGTTTCTGGCATAAGTTCCTATATGATATCGGCGTAGTTCCAACGAAAGAGCCGTTTCAAAAGCTGTTCAACCAGGGTATGATCCTAGGGGAAAACAATGAAAAAATGAGTAAATCAAAAGGGAATGTTGTCAATCCTGATGAGGTTGTAGAATCTCACGGAGCCGATACCCTTCGTCTTTATGAAATGTTCATGGGTCCATTGGAAGCTTCCATTGCCTGGAGCACAAACGGCCTTGACGGAGCCCGTCGTTTCCTTGACCGTGTATGGCGCCTGCTTGTTGAGGAGAATGGAACACTTTCATCTAAAGTGAAGGATGCACCGAACTCCGATCTGGACAAAAGCTATAACCAAACGGTGAAGAAAGTGACAGAAGACTACGAAGGCCTTCGCTTCAATACAGGGATCTCTCAGCTAATGGTATTCATCAATGATGCCTACAAAGCTGATACACTTCCTAAAAACTATGTGGAAGGATTCATCAAGCTTCTTGCTCCAATCGCTCCACATATGACAGAAGAACTTTGGAGCAAGCTTGGTCACGAAGGAACGATTTCCTACCAACCATGGCCAACATTCGATGAATCCAAGCTTGTCGACAACGAAGTCGAAATTGTCCTTCAAGTAAATGGAAAAGTGAAAGTCAAAGTCATGGTCCCTCGAGACATGAACAAAGAAGACCTTGAAAAAACAGCGATGGAAAACGATGAAATCAAAAGCCAAATAGAAGGCAAAACCATCCGCAAAGTCATCGCCGTACCCGGCAAACTAGTCAACATCGTAGCGAACTAATATAGTGTTGGAGGGACGGACCTCGAAATGGCCATGAATTTAAGCGTGAATCGCTTTAAAACAGCATTTCATTGAGGTCCGTCCCTCAATCTGATTTTTTTGTTTAGGAGACTAGGTTTGGTATAATCATGGTGAATAATGTTGAAAGGAAGATGATGATGGATACAATTAAAACAATTACGACGGATGAGTTAGAGAAAAAGTTGAGTAATGGTGAAGATTTGCTTTTAGTGGATGTTCGTGAGGATGAAGAAGTGGAAGAGGGCATGATCCCAGGCGCGAAGCATATCAAGATGGGTGAAATCCCTGAGTCACTGGATCAATTTGAAAAGGATAAAGAGTACATCTTTATCTGCCGTTCAGGAAATCGAAGTGGAAATGTTGCTAATTATATGCAGGAACAAGGCTATAAAGTGGTGAACATGGAAGGCGGCATGATGAACTGGTCCGGGGAAACAGCTGCGAAGAAATAATATGAGTTTTGATGGAAAAGCACATCCTTTTTATGAAAGGGGTGTGCTTTTCTATGTAAAGAGCATGTTGAATGGGCATAGGGGTTGTGATCGCTCTATGACCTGTTGATTTATATGGAACAAAAGCATTTATCGGCGAAATTTTCATTATATCAGCGAAATTTTAAATATAACGGCGAAATCCACGAAATAACGGCGAAAATCAAAATATAACGGCGAATTCGAAAAATACCCCCGCCATTTCCATAGCCCTTCAAATCAAAATAACAACTCTCCCGCCTTGAATTGTTTGAAAATTAATTATTCTGACGATACTAGTACCAAAAACAATCCGGGAGGGAGACCTATGATCCAAGTAAAAGTCTTCGACTACGAGCATGAGAAAGATTTAGAAAAGGATATGAACCAATTTCTCAGTAAATTGGAAGATAAAAAAATCGTCGATATTAAATACCATGTAGCAGCAATGTCAGAAGAAATAGAGGATCAAATCTATTGCTTCTCGGCTATGGTCGTTTATCGAAAATAAAAAGGTCGATCGCTCAATCAATGAGGATCAACCTTTCTTTTTTTTATCACCTTAAACCTTCGCTGCATTAAATCCGGCAAGTCTGCCTGTGACGAGGGCAGAGGTGATGTTGTACCCGCCTGTATATCCGTGGATGTCGAGTACTTCTCCACAGAAGAAGAGGCCGTTCATTTTCTTCGAAGCCATGGTTTTGGGTTCGATTTCTTTAATAGATACACCGCCACCGGTCACAAAGGCTTTATCGATCGATAAGGTGCCGTTCACATTGAAGGTGAACTGTTTTAATAGCTTTGTGAAATGACGGATTTTTTCTGAAGAGATATGATCTCCTTTTTCATCGTGATCAATGTCTGCCTGGTCCAGTAGAAATAACAGGTATCTCTCTGGTGCCAATCCTTTGAATAGGTTCTTCGCGGCTTTCTTCCCATCTTCTTTCACCTGCTTATGAAGGGTCTGGAAAAGTTGTTCTTCATTTTGCCCCGGTATGGAGTCGATTTGCATGGCCACATGGGTCAGGTTCCATTTCTTCATGGCCTTTACCACGTATTGACTGCAGCGAAGAACGGCCGGCCCGGAAATGCCCAAGTGTGTGAAAATCATGTCCATTTTATGGGTGATGATCTTTTTCCCTTTTGGATTCATCACACTTAAGTCAACACTGCGCAAAGAAAGACCTTGAAGCTCTTTCTTCTTAATAAAAGGCTCGTCCGATGTAAGGGGAACTTCAGTCGGGAATAAATCCGTGATTGTATGCCCGGCTTTTGTGGCCCAAGGGTATCCATCTCCCGTTGATCCAGTGTGGGGGACGGACCTTCCTCCAACTGCGATCACGACAGCATCGGCGGCAATCGTTCCCCCATCTTTCAAGAGGATGCCGACCGTTTGTCCATTTTCGTATAGAACCTCTTCCACACTTGTGCTCAACCGTGTGTCTACTTTCAATTCCTGCATGCGGTTTAATAGGGCTTCGACAACGTCCATAGCCCTGTTCGACACGGGGAACATCCTGCCGTGATCTTCCTCTTTCAACTGTATTCCCAGGTTCTCGAAGAAAGAGATGATATCTTCGTTATTAAACTCGGAAAACGCACTGTATAAAAAACGTCCGTTCCCCGGGATATGCTTGATGATTTCCTCTACAGGGAGCCTGTTGGTCACGTTACAGCGACCGCCTCCTGAAATGGCGAGCTTTCTTCCGAGCTTCGTTCCTTTATCTACAAGAAGGACCTTCGCGCCGTTCTCTCCGGCTGCGATGCTGGCCATTAAACCGGAAGGCCCTCCGCCTATGACGATGACATCATATTTCTTTACCATTTTTACACCAACTTTTAGTTTTGCTCTTTCGGTTCTCCAAAAGAAGTTTCTCCTTATTTTAAATGGGTTGGGAATTAAAAACAACAATTCGAAAAAAATTGTCATTCGATTCGTACAGTAGTAAACTACTGATAGTGTGTAAATTTTTAAGCAGGATACTATTTTGTTTGTCTAACGAGCAACAAGATATATAGAGAGGGATACTATGTCATCTAAATTAATAAGAGGAACGTTTATCTTAACGTTAGGGACCTTTATTTCGAAGTTTTTGGGTCTTTTTTATGTTATACCGTTTGATGATTTGCTTAAAGGTCATGAAGAAGGGGCGTCCCTTTATCAATATGGATATGTACCCTATACAATCTTTTTGACTGTCGCAACTGCTGGAGTGCCGCTTGCGGTTTCGAAATTTGTGTCAAAATATAATGCCATTGAGGAATATGCGGTAGGGCGAAGGTTATTTAAATCAGGTTTGGTTCTGATGATATTAACGGGAATCGTATCGTTCCTCATTATGTATGCATTTGCACCAATCTTTGCCGGAATGACCATCAAAAGCAATGAACAGGTCATTTCTGTTGATCAGGTAACCACTGTCATTCGGGCTGTAAGTTTTGCCTTGATCATCATTCCATTTATGAGTTTGATCCGGGGATTCTTCCAGGGCCATCAATCGATGGGACCAACCGCGGTTTCTCAGGTGATCGAACAGATTGTCCGGATTGTTTTCTTACTGGGCGGAATCTATGTCGTCTTAAACATATTGGATGGTACCGTGACAACCGCCATCTCTGTCGCGACATTTGCTGCATTTGTCGGCGGGCTTGCAAGTCTTGGAGCGTTGATCTGGTATTGGTATAAACGGAAGCCTCATTTGGATGAGCTATTGGAAGAGGATCGTGGAAACGTAGAAGTTTCGTTGAAATCGATGTACAAAGAAATCATTGCCTACTCGATTCCGTTTATTTTTGTTGGACTTGCGAATCCCTTGTTTCAACTTGTCGATCAGATTACCTTTAATACAGCGATGGATGATATCGGAAATGCCAAGGTATCCGACCATGCCTTTGCCGTATTGAACTTCTATACCCATAAGCTTGTGATCATTCCAGTATCTTTGGCAACGGCGTTTTCGATGACCCTGATTCCATTGATTACGACTTCTTATACGAGTGGCGACCGGAAAACCATGCGGAGAAACATTGATCAAACGTTTCAAATCCTGTTGTTCTTAACAGTACCGGCAGCATTAGGACTTGCCCTTTTAGCGGAGCCGATGTATACGATGTTCTATCACAGCGATGCATTAGGGACATCGATTTTGCGGTCATATGCACCTGTAGCGATCCTATTTGCTTTATTTGCGGTTACAGCAGCGATCCTTCAAGGAATTGATGAACAGAAGTTCACGATTTTCAGTTTACTGGTCGGCTTGCTTCTCAAGTTAGTCTTGAATATTCCATTGATTCGCCTGTTTGAAACACAGGGAGCCGTCCTTGCGACCACACTTGGCTATCTGGCGGCGATTCTGATCAATCTGTATGTCATCAAGAAGTATGCCAGATACCAATTCGGGTTGATCATCAGGCGAACCATGTTCATTGGGGCCCTGAATGGGATAATGGCCGTCGTTGTGTTAGTGTTATATGCTGTTCTCGTTAAATTCCTTAATCCAGAGACAGGATTCCAATCCATCCTGCTAGTAGCCATCTGTGGCGGAGTGGGAGCACTCGTTTATTTCTATCTCAGTTTAAGAAGTAAATTGGCCGATCGATTATTTGGAGATAAAATCACCAAGATTCGCAGTAAACTGCGGATAGGGTAAGTGAAAAAGGGATGATACATACCGGTCATCCCTTTTTTATCGTAGGCTTTTTTCGTAAACTTTGTTGCTATATAAGTAGCGAGTGGTGGTTGATTTCCGCTGCAGGTGCTCGCTTTCCGCGGGGCGTGAGCCTTAGCCTCCTCGGGCTTGCGCCCTGCGGGGTCTCAACTTTCCCGCAATTCCCGCAGGAGTCGAGCACCTTCCGCTACAATCAACTTTCTAAGTATGAGGACAAATTTAATAACATACACGGCTAGAAAAAAACATTTTTTTACGTGAGCAGTGGTCGATTTCAGCTTGAATAGTAAGATACTAGTTCATTCGTTTTTTCACTATTAGGCTCTGTGACGCAATCTCTTTAGATGGTGAGGGGAACGGCGTAGACTCCTGCGGAAAAACGGGCGTGCCGAGACCCCGGAAGCGCAGCTGAGGAGGCTTGGCCGTTCGTCCGCTGGAAAGCGAAGCCGTTCCCCTCACCATCTATCGCACACACTGATAGACAGAGCCTATGCAGATCCTATGTTAGAAAACAGCCTTATCGTAAGAGAAGTGCACTAAAAACAATCCACCATAAACGGAGAGTGACTAATATGAGAATAGATAAAATGCTTGCCAATATGGGTCATGGCAGCAGGAAAGAAGTTAAGAAGCTATTAAAGGACGGCGGTCTCCAAGTAAATGGAGAAGTCGTGAAGGACGGAAAGGTCCATATCAATACGGAAAAAGATACGGTTCTGTTGTACGGGGAGCAGGTTGAGTATCGTGAGTACATCTACCTCCTGATGAATAAGCCCCCGGGCGTGATATCCGCTACTGAAGATGGACAAGAGGAAACGGTCATCGATTTACTTCAATTGGATGATCAAATATTTAGTCCATTTCCAGTGGGAAGACTTGATAAAGACACAGAAGGATTCCTCTTGATCACGAATGATGGCCAGTTATCCCACCAGTTGCTATCTCCTAAACGCCATGTGCCAAAAACGTATTTTGCCGTGATAGAAGGGGAAGTAACTGAAACAGATGTGGAAGCTTTCAAAAAAGGTGTTACGCTGGATGATGGCTATGAAACAAAACCAGGGGAATTGACAATCTTAAAATCCGGTTTAACGTCAGATATCGAATTGACGATTACTGAAGGGAAATTCCATCAAGTGAAAAGGATGTTTGAAAGTGTTGGGAAGCGTGTCGTATATCTGAAGCGCTTGACGATGGGACCCCTTGAACTGGATGAAGACCTGGAACTTGGCGAGTACCGGGAGCTTACCGAAGAGGAAGTCACCCAATTGAAGGAATACAAACCTGAGTGAAGAATAAAGACGGGAGAACACCTTTACAATAAAGGTGTTCTCCCGTCTTTTTGATTATCGGTCGCCTCTGAACGAGCCGCCTCCGCTTTTCAATATGTCCAGCTCCGACGGCTAGAGGCTCGAGGTCATAAGTCAAACCTGCCAAAAAGGCAAAAAGCGCCTTTCCGGCAGGTTCGCCATATGCTTGTCGCCTCTGAACGAGCCGCCTCCGCTTTTCAATATGTCCAGCTCCGACGGCTAGAGGCTCGAGGTCATAAGTCAAACCTGCCAAAAAGGCAAAAAGCGCCTTTCCGGCAGGTTCGCCATATGCTTGTCGCCTCTGAACGAGCCGCCTCCGCTTTTCTATTATGATGTCATCTTTACTTTCTTCTCTGTGGTTGTCCATTGACCCCGACTTGGACTTTGAACCAAGTCATTGTACACTAACACGTTGAGGTCTCTTTGTATGGTGCGAGGAGTAATGCCAAATTCGTCTACAAGATCTTGAGTTGTTACAGTACCTTTCTGATTAATGTACATGTATACAGCTTTGATTCTAGTTAGCATACGATTGGTTGAAGGTTTCAAAAAAACCACTCCCTCATCATTTTTCCGAAAGGCAAGACTACATGCGTCATTTGTGCACCTCACGTGCTACCATATGTACTATGCGCTTTAGACAACCCCTTTTCTACATATAATGTTTACTCATAAGATGTCAGACAATTACATTGTAACCCTAAACCGACAAAATTTCTAGGATATTGTCCAAATTTACAAACAATTTACGTAGTAAGTTGATGGTTGTATTCCTATAATATGATGAAAATACTAAAATTATGTAATGAATATGTTTTTGTATGGTTCGCTTGTGTTTAATTATGCATCTATTTCCCCTATTTCCATCCAGTTAAGCTGTAGGCTTATGGAATCGAACAAGAGCTCTTTGTTAAAGGTTCTTGTCGTAAACTTTGTTGCTATTGAAAGTAGCGAGTGGTGGTTGATTTCCGCTGCAGGTGCTCGCTTTCCGCGGGGCGTGAGTTGAGCCTCCTCGGGCTTTGCCCTGTGGGGTCTCAACTTTCCCGCTATTCCCGTCGGAGTCGAGCACCTTCAGCGGAAATCAACTTACTAGGTGGAGGACTTACCTACTACCATACACAGCTAGAAAACATCACTTTTCAACGTGTGAAGTGGTCGATTTTAGCTTGAATAGTAAGATTTTATTCGTTTTTTGTCACGATTAAGCTCTGTCACCATCTATCGCACACACTCATAGACAGAGCCTTGGCAGCTCCTATGTTAGGAAACAACAAAGTTTACGAAAAGAGCTCTATATTTAAATAGTGAAATTCTCCCTGTTTGGATTTCCCCGCTAAACAGTATAAAATGATAAGAGAATGAAATACATATAAAGCAGGTGGGAGCAAATGAGTATTAATTGGACGAATGAAGTGGAAAAACGGAAAGATGATTTGCTAAATGACTTACAGGGGTTCCTCCAAATTAAAAGCGTGCTGGACGAAGAAAATGCAACAGAGGATGCACCGCTTGGCAAGGGTGTTAAGGAAGCCCTGAATTACCTTTTGACCTTAGGGGAAAAAGACGGATTCATTCCTAAAAATGTCGATCATCTTGCCGGCCATTTAGAGTTTGGGGATGGTAAGGATCTTCTCGGCATCCTTTGTCATGTGGATGTTGTTCCAGAAGGGGACGGATGGAGTGTTGATCCTTATGGAGGAGAGATAAAGGACGGGAAAATCTACGCACGTGGAGCGATCGATGACAAGGGTCCTACAATGGCTGCTTACTACGCTATGAAAATCGTGAAGGATCTTGATCCTGCTTTTAATAAACGGATTCGGATGATCATTGGAACAGATGAAGAAAGCGACTGGAGATGCGTGGAGCATTATTTCAAAAAAGAGGAAATGCCAACGATGGGGTTTGCTCCTGATGCCGATTTCCCGATCATCCATGCGGAAAAAGGGATTGCAGATTATGATTTAGTGCAAGTAAAGGCTTTAGATGGTTCAGAGTCAGGAATGAAAGTCCTTTCCTTTGAGTCTGGCCGTCGATACAACATGGTCCCAGATTATGCAAAGGCGATCCTTTTCGTCGATGAAGATCATACCAAATGGGTGCAAAACTTTGAAATCTTCACGAAAGAAGAAGGGATAAAAGGAAACTATTATATGGAAAACGGTGAACTTATCCTTGAAGTTGAAGGGGTATCTTCACACGGGATGGAGCCTGACAATGGAAAGAATGCAGGTTTATATCTCGCCGCGTTCTTATCGAATCTGCCGCTATCGTCACAAGGTAAACAGTTCTTTGAGTTTACGAAGAAGCATTTCTTCAAAGACTCGAGAGGGGTTCAACTCGGTGTTAGTTATACTGACGACATAACGGGGGATTTAACCATCAATGTTGGAAAACTGCGTTATTCAGAAACTGAAGGCGGAAGATTGGGCTTGAACATGCGTTATCCTGTGACGTTTGAGATGGAAAAAGGCAAAGCCATCATCGATAACATCGAAGGCTATTCAATCGAGAATTTCACAGACAGCAAGCCTCATCACGTTTCCAAGGATGATGAACTCGTCCAGACGTTGAAAAAAGTATATGAAGATCAAACCGGCGAAAGAGGAGAGCTATTAAGCATCGGTGGAGGAACTTACGCGAGAAGTCTAGAAGCAGGCGTAGCCTTCGGGGCGTTATTCCCTGGTCGTGAAGACATTGCTCACCAAAAAGATGAGTATATGCATATAGAGGATCTCCTCAAAGCTACGGCAATATATGCCCAGGCGATTTACGAATTAGCATGTGAATCTTGAAAGATACAAGGGGGAGAACAAGATGAACACACTATTTGTCAATGGCGAACTGATTCATCGCGATAAAGCAAAGGTCGATATCGAGGATCGGGGCTATCAATTCGGAGATGGCGTCTATGAAGTGATCAGAGTGTACAACGGAAACACGTTCACGATGAAGGAGCATATGGAAAGGCTTTATCAAAGTGCGGAAAAGATGAAGCTTTCCATTCCATATGAGGTAGGGGAATTCACATCCATCATTCTTAAGCTGATCGAAACCAATGAGGTGAAAGACGGAATCGTTTATTTACAAGTGACCCGTGGTGTGGCTCCCCGTCAACATCACTTCCCGGCACGTGATGTGAAAGGAAGTGTCGTTGCGTATACGAAAGACTACCCGGTTCCCCTCAAGCAAATGGAAGAAGGAGTCACAGCGAAGCTAGTGGAGGATATCAGATGGCTCCGTTGTGATATTAAGAGCCTCAACCTGCTTGGAAACCTTCTTGCCAAAGAAGAGGCGGCTTCAGACGGACACTTCGAAGCAATTTTACACCGTGGTGATACGGTGACGGAGGGATCTTCTTCTAATGCCTTTATCGTAAAAGATGGGATTATTTATACGCACCCTGTCACCAACCTTATACTCAATGGAATTACGAGAAGAGTCATTGATGATTTATGCAGGGAAAACGACCTCTCTTTTCAGGAAGAGGCGTTTGTCGTTTCTGAGCTTCTGGAAGCCGATGAGGTCTTCATTGCAAGCACTACGTCGGAAGTGATGCCGGTCATTAAAATCGATCAACGGGTGATTGGTGAGGGGAAACCCGGCGCTGTCACGAAAAGGCTTCAGGCGTTATTCAGTGAAAGAAAAAGGAAGGCAGATCGTTAAACTAGTTGGAGGCAATACATGTTGATTTGTTCACAACCATTTATGAAGACAGAACGAAGAATAGAAGACAACGAGCAATTCACGGTGGAGACAGAGGAGTACCTTTATTTATACAAGGACCGAATCGTCACTCCCACGAAAAGCTTCATCATTAAAGATGTGATGGACGTGACGAGCAGGTCCTTGTCAGCTTACTATACATTTTTGTATCTTCACACGATTGAAGGAGTTTGGACATTTGTGGTTAAGTCCTCTCCTGAACAATTCATCTCCCACTATCATAAAGTTAAATGAGGGAATAGAAAGAGGCTGTGCCGACAATGGACACAGCCTCTTTTCATGGATCGATTCTATTCAACCGGTTAGAACCGGAACAAATCACTCGACAGGTATCTTTCTCCCGTATCGCAGGCGATGCAAACGACCACATCATCAGGTGATAATGTTTTCGCGACTTCAATGGCGGCATAGCAGGCAGCTCCAGATGAAGGGCCGACCAATATACCTTCTTCACGTGCCATTCTCCGGGCAATATCGTAGGCTTGTTCGTCTTCGATTTTATGGATTTCATCGTAGACATCCGTGTTTAGGATGTCGGGAACAAATCCGGGGCTTGTGCCGACCAATTTATGTTTTCCCGGTTTTCCACCAGAAAGGACGGGAGATCCTGCTGGCTCTACAACGTGAACGGACATGTCAGGGTAGTGCTCTCTTAATACTTCACCTGTCCCTGTGATCGTTCCGCCCGTACCAGCTGTTGCAACGAAGGCAGACAGGGGCTTCCCGATTTCTTTCATGGCTTCGACAATCTCCAATGCCGTTGTTTTTCGGTGTGCATCCGGATTCGCATCATTTTCGAATTGCATCGGCATGAAGCTGTTTGGAATTTCTTTTGTCAGTTCTTTCGCTTTTTCAATAGCACCTGGCATTTTTTCATCTCCAGGCGTTAGCACAACTTCTGCTCCATATGCTTTAAGGAGATTAATCCGCTCCTGGGTCATCGTATCAGGCATGACGAGAATGGAACGATAGCCTCTGGCTGCCGCATTCATGGCAAGTCCGATCCCGGTGTTCCCGCTCGTCGGTTCGATGATGGTCGAGCCTTCCTTTAAATAGCCTTCTTTTTCCGCTTCCACAATCATTTGATAGGCTGCACGGTCCTTTACACTTTTACTTGGGTTGTAGAATTCTAATTTTACATACACATCTGCACCATCAGCAGGATTTAATCGATTCAATTTTACAAGGGGAGTGTCCCCGATCAGTTCAGCAATATTTTGTACTACTTTCATAGCCAACTTCCTTTCAGAAAAAGTTTCTTCTTCTATCGTACTAATTCAGACAAATCATATCAAATAAATTAGCTTTGTATTTCATTTTTATTGCATTTCCTTGTAGACATTCTCTCTTATGACACATTTTGCTAAAATGGTAGTACAATTGAAAGGACGAGTGATATGTTGAAATCACACTATTTCTTTGCTCTCTCTCTCCCTCAGGATACAAAACGGATGATAAAAGAATGGGTGCAGCCATTACAAGAAGAAGCATCATTCAAGAGATGGGTGCACACCCAGGATTATCACCTTACTTTGGCCTTCTTAGGAAGTGCCGATGATCTTAACCCAGTAATCGATAAAGTTGAGAAATTGACGTGTTCTTCTTTTTCCTTGACTCTGGGTGATTTCGGGACATTTGGAAATCCTGATTCTCCGCGAATCTTCTGGTTAGGAGTAGAGCCTTCCCGTTCACTCCTGCGTGTCAGGGACCTAGTCTATGATGCGTGTGAAGATGCGGGATATTCATTAGATAAAAGACCTTTTTCCCCTCATATCACGGTCGGGAGGAAATGGAACGGAGTATCACCCTTTACTACCGAATGGATGAAACGATTCCAACCAACTGAAATCCATACGTTTAAGGCAGAAGAAATCGTCCTATATCAAACACATGTAGACCGGATTCCTAAGTATGAAGCCATTCACACCATACCATTACAAGCAAATTGACCGTCATGAAAGGATCGATTCATATGGCACAGCTGATTAAACTTCAAGATTACGTTTCTAGATATGAAACGGATTTATATAGATATCCTTCCCAGTTTGTTCGATTAAAAAAGCAGCAATGGGAAAAAATGAAACAACATTGGGAAAACGGGGAGCTCCCTTCCTCCATATCAGTTGTAGAGCAAGGAGCTCTTCTGGACGAGAAAAACACGATGAAAGAGAAGATTTTTTCTTTATTTAAAAAGAAAGAAGCAGAGGAAGAGGGAGAAGTGGAACGCCCCCTCCAACAAAGCGATGAAGAAATCGAGTTTGAAATGGATTCAAATCAGGAGATCCACTCAGAGGAAGAATTAAAGGTTTCTTTCCTGGATCTTGTATTCGAGTTTCAGTTGCGGTGGGCAAGTTCGACGATTTCAGAGAAATCCTACGTGGATAACAGCTATCATTATGATGAGAGATTACGCTATTTACTTCAACGGTTTCCCGATAATATATTCGTCATGTACAACCCGATCCTAAAAATAAAAAACGCACCAGTTGAACTTGAAACCATCCTGATCACTCCGACGGGAATATGGTGCTTGACGTTTCTGGAATTTGAAGAGGGAACGGCTTATCTTGGTTCAGGAGAGCGGTTCTGGTTGAAAAAATGGGGGGATATGGAGAAGAAAGTATTAAATCCTTTGATTGGATTGAAGAGAATGGAGCGCATCATCCAGCAGATTATGCAATATGCCGGAGTGGAGCTTCCCATCTATCAGGGGGTCATATGCAGAAACGGTTACATAGATTATCCACAAGCTCCTGTAGGGGTACAGTTTCTTGACAAGCGCCTTCATAATGACTGGTTCCAAAAGCAGCGTTCAGGATCCTCTCCGATTAAAAGTGTGCAACTGAAAGCAGCTCAAGCCGTCTTGGAATATTGTCAGACCACCTCATTCAAGAGGCTGCAGTGGGACGAGGCGTCCTCTGTATCAGATGAAAATCTTACATGAAGACGATCTTTATCGTGAACCCCTCGGCAAAGAACCAGCATTCATTATCTTCCTGGGAACACTTTCGTCTTGGCATCGATATTCCCCATGAAGTATTTATCACGGAGCATCCAGGAGATGTGAAAACCATTCTTACACGTCTCGTCGATCAAACACCTGATGAGTGGATCCTCGTGATCGGTGTCGGTGGGGACGGTACGATGAACTCTGTGGTCAGTGGTGTGATCGGTTTTGATAAGGTGGTTATAGGGTATATTCCATCAGGAAGCGGTAATGATTTTGCAAGGGGATATAATTGGCCTAACAACAAGAAAAGAGCATATACCTTAATAAAACAACAATTAATAAAAGAAGAAATGGACGTTCTGGATTCAGGTGTCTTTAGCGTGGTAAACGGAGCAAACGGGCATTTTGTGAATAATATAGGAATAGGATTTGATGCTGAAATTGCCCGGAAAGCCAATCTTTCGACTTTTAAAAAATGGTTGAATAAATGGTCACTCGGGCAGTTGATCTACCCAATCCTCCTTTGCAAGGAAGCGTTTACGTTTAAACCCTTTTCTCTTTCGGTCAATGTGGACGGTGAAGAGCAAGTGTTTTCAAAAGTATGGTTTGTGACGATTTCGAATCAGCCATTCTTCGGTGGAGGGATGAAAATCGCGCCCCGTGCTTGCCCCGTTGATGGTCAGATGGATATGACCGTCGTCCATGGGTTATCCCGCTGGAAATTACTCCTTGTCTTTATCTCTGTATTCATTGGGAAACATACAGCATTCAAAGAGGTCCATACGGGAAAAGGGAGAAAGATTTCCATTCATGCAGATCAGGCCGTGCCTGTTCATGTGGATGGAGACACTGTTGATGCACTAGAGAAAGACCAGGAACTGAAGGTTCGTGTTCTTCCATTAAGTTGGAAAATGTTAAACAGAAGTGGGTGGCAGAAGTGTTAGTCATTAGCAGGCAATACGATGCATTCTTGGATACCTTTAATTCGATTACAATGATTCTTCCATACGAATATCATGAGGGGAATTCCAATCACTTCTCTCTTATTAAGGGAAATGAAACGATCGCTCTTCACATTGAAGAGAAGATTCCTCTGAATGATGCAATGAAATATGTCACGACCATACAGAGTGAGAAGATCCTATTAGGGGAGAAGTATGAAATTGTAGATGAACATAATACAAAAACAGATCTTCAGATCGGGGCCGTTATCAGAACCGGGGAGTTCGATCAACGCTATTATTACGATGGAGATGATCTTGGTGTTACATACCAAGAGGGATGTACAGTATTCAAAGTGTGGTCACCGACGGCGACAGAGGTCCGCTTAAAGCTCAAATCACCCGATGAAGAAGAAATTCAATACCCCTTTACAAGAATCGAAAACGGCGTTTGGGAATGCAGGGTGAACACCGATTTGGAGGGGTATTATTATACGATCCTTCCTTGTATTAATTTGATTTGGGATGAAGTCGTCGACCCCTACGTGAAGTCCGTATCCCTTAATAGTGAATGGGGATGTATCGTGAAACCCGGGGATCGAAATACCCCCTTAGCCCCTTTAACTTCACCCACAGACGCTGTGATATACGAACTGAGTATCCGTGATTTCTCTGCTCAGAAAGAGAGCGGAATGAAATTCAGGGGTAAATACCTCGCTTTTACCGAACATGGAGTTTCTACACCTAATGGATTCAGTAGTGGAATTGACTATTTAAAGGAGCTCGGGGTAACCCATGTCGAACTTTTGCCCGTGAATGATTTTGACGGGGTGACCGATACGCCTTCAGATACAAGCTATAATTGGGGATACAACCCACTATTCTTCAATGCCCCTGAAGGTAGTTACAGCTTAAAGCCTGAAGATCCTTATGTACGGATCAAGGAATTAAAAGCCGTGATCAAGAGTCTTCACGAAGAGAATATTCGCGTCATACAGGATGTGGTGTACAACCACGTATTCATTCGGGAGGATTCTTCTTTTGAAAAGCTTGTACCTGGATATTTCTTCCGTCACGATGAAAATGGCTTACCCTCTAACGGGACGGGGGTTGGAAATGATTTTGCGTCAGAACGCCTGATGGCCAGAAAATTCATCGTGGATTCGATTCTTTATTGGATGAAAGAATATGGGGTGGACGGTTTCCGTTTCGATTTAATGGGTATTCTGGATATCGAGACGATGACACTCATCCGCGAAGAGGTGGATAAGGTCTTGCCGGGAGCCATTTTAATCGGGGAAGGATGGGACTTGAATACACCACTGCCCCCTCATCAAAAAGCAAACCTGCGAAATGCCCATCAGCTTCATGGAATCGGTCAATTTAATGATTGGTTCAGGGACACCATCAAAGGAAGTACGTTTAACTTATATGATAAAGGATTCGCTCTCGGGCACGGGCAGTTGGAACAGAAAGTTGAACTCGTCCTGACCGGTTGCATCGGAATGAAGGACGGGGAACGCGGGTTATTCAAAGAGCCGGCCCAATCCGTCAATTATGTGGAGTCCCATGATAATCATACGTTGTGGGATAAGATGCAGGCGTGTATGACCGAAGATGAAGAGACTCTAAAGAATCGTCATAAATTGGCCACTACGATGGTCCTGTTATCTCAAGGAATTCCATTTCTGCATGCAGGACAGGAATTTTACAGAACAAAAAATGGAATCGAGAATAGCTACGATTCCCCGATTGAAATCAATCAGTTGGACTGGACTAGAAGGGAAAAATATGATGAAGTCGTTCAATATGTGAAAGCCTTGATTCAAATCCGTAAAAGTCACGGAGCCTTCCGTTTTCATAAGGGTGAACTGATCAAGGAACACGTCAACGTGTCTCACAGCATTGAAAATCTGGTAGTCGTCTCGTATCAAAATGTCCATCCATACGGGCCATGGAATGAAATCATCATGGTCTTTCATTCGGACATGAAGTCGTGTGAGTATACCCTTCCGGAAGGAAAAGGCTGGAATTGTTTATCAGATGGAAATCGGGCGGATGTAAGCGGTCTTTACGATGTAAAGACGCAAATCATCACAATTGAGCCCGTCTCTTCTTATGTGTTTGTAAGGTAACAGATCATTCCAGTGCTTGACGAAAACGCAAGTTGACGATAAAATCTAAAGAGATGGCTATTGATTGTATTGCCCAATAGCTGTCTTTTTTATTTTACAAGACTTTTTTGAGCATTTACTGTAATTTTCATAAATCTAAAATAATTTAAATGAAGATATAAACATGACAAAGGACCAATAGAAGGTGAATATATTGGAACACTTATTTGACCAAGATTGGGAAATAGTCCCCGCAGGCGGTGCTACTGGAGAAGCGTTCTTTGCTCAGTATCAGGAGCAAAGGTTATTTCTGAAGCGTAATTCCTCCCCTTTTGTGGCTGTATTATCGGCAGAAGGAATCGTACCAAAGCTAGTTTGGACAAAACGAATGGAAAACGGGGATGTCATAACGGCACAGCACTGGTTAAATGGGAGAGAATTAAAGCCGGAAGAAATGAAGGATGAGCAGGTGGCGAGACTCCTGAACAAAATTCATTCCTCAAAGCCGCTTTCAACGATGCTTGAGCGCTTGGGAAAAGAGCCGTTTCAACCGGAGCATATGCTTACGGAAGTGGAAACAGGCTTGGAATTCGATCTTCTTTCATTACCGGTCATTAGAGAGGCCCTTGCATTTCTTCAAAAAGAGCTCTTGGAAGTTCAACAGGAAGAATATGTAGTCTGTCACGGGGATGTCAATCATAACAACTGGCTGCTGTCGGATTACAACCAGTTGTATTTAATCGATTGGGATGGAGCGATGATCGCGGATCCCGCCTTTGATGTCGGCTTGTTATTATACTGGTATATCCCTGAAGATCAGTGGGAAAGCTGGTTGACTCAATACGGCGCCCAACTGACTGATAATTTAAAGCTGCGTATGAAATGGTATGTCGTGGCCCAAACGATTCTATCCATCCAGTGGCATAAAGGAAAGGCCCGTTTCCACGAGATGAATCACTGGATTCAATATTTACACAAGGTAATCTGAACTTAAGAGTAACTGTTCATATCCGTTACCCATTGTGACAGGTTTTGTTTGTTCGTCGTAATATGGTTCGTTAAGTCAGGCGAGGAAATCCCGCTGTGACTATACTGATAAATTTCCTGTAAAACCGGTTTGACGTTTTCGTGGATATCAGCATTTATCATCAATGACTTCACTAACCGTTCAACCTGCTCACATTCAGAAACCGAACCACAGCAATCCGTCGAGTGATTGCTTAGAATATCTGATAATAACTGCATTTGATTCTGTGAATTTAAAGGCATAAAGTACACCCTTTCATTTTCGTCTATTAGAGTGAAAGAACACATACTTTCCCCGGCCATCAAAATGATCAGACCTGAAAAAGGAATTCACTACTAGTGTGTGAATTCCTTTTTCAATTATGCGCCCTTTTTTAGAGGGACGGACCTCCGATTTCTGCACCTGCTTAAAGGATTTCATGCATATCAATGCCCGGGTCCATTTTGGCTCTTGCACTGGATGGATAGTCATGGTATGTTTTTTTTCGATAATAAAATAAAGAGGTGTCTACATGCGTTTACGTAATAAACCATGGGCTTCTGAGAGAATTAGTGATCATCCACAGTATGTTGTGGCAGAACCCCAGGAGATAAAAGGTCAATGGAATAAAGAATTTGGCAATCAAAATCCTATTCACATTGAAGTAGGAACAGGAAAAGGTCAATTCGTCACGGAAATGGCCAGAGCCAATCCAGACGTTAATTATATTGGAATCGAGCTATACGAAAGCGTCATTGTAACCGCTCTTGATCGTCTGATCGAAGCTGAGCTTCCGAACGTTAAGCTGTTGAATGTTGACGCCAAGAATCTGACGGAATACTTCGATTCAGAAGAAGTAAGCAGAGTATACCTGAACTTCTCTGATCCTTGGCCGAAGAACCGTCATGAAAAACGACGACTAACCTATAAAGACTTTTTGACAATGTATGAAGAAATCCTGATTAAAGGCGGGGAAATCCACTTCAAGACCGACAATCAACATTTATTCGAGTACTCGTTAAAGAGCTTTTCATGGTACGGTCTCCACTTGCAATTCTTAAGTCTCGATCTTCATAAAAGCGAGTTCGAAGGGAATATCATGACAGAGTATGAAGAGAAATTTTCAGCCAAAGGCCAGAGAATATACCGTGTTGAAGCACAGTTTCAAAATCAATAAATGAACGGACTAAACAGCCTTGCGATTGCGTAAGGCTGTTTTTTTGATTGACGTTTTAGTTACACTTTTGATTAGAAAGTGGTCGCTGCTTTCTGTTCCTGGAAGGATGTTGTCCATTCATAGACAAATTTATGTGTATTTCAATCGTACTTGAACCTGCTATTAGTTACTAATCAAACAGTTCATCGAAACGACAGCAGAAGTTCTTTGTTCCCACAATAAATTACGATTTTTCTGTCTACTATAGGAGTTTTTTGGTGTTTGTATATACCGTAATTACTCAGTCAAAATATAGTGGCACAGAGTGGATTGGAGCGGAAGGCACTTGACTCCTGCGGGAATAGAGGAAAGGTCGAGACCCCACAGGGCGTTAGCCCGAGGAGGCTCGACTTCCTCCCCGCCGGAAAGCAAGTGCCTGAAGCGGAAAGCAACGGTCCCTATTTTCACACTATCACTCATCCAAAAGATAAATTTTTCGGAGGAAGTGCAAAGCGGTTTCCCTTCACCATCAGCACACACTGATTGACAGCGCTTTAGGGGACTCACCAATAGCACTCGAAACCAGGCATACGCCTACAAGTTGTCAGCACATTCTGATAAAATGAAAGAGTATGAACAAAGGAGGAGTAAAGATGGAGACGTTGAAAGTTGGAGATACGACGATTCACTGGCTAAATGGTGGCGTGACTCACATGGACGGCGGAGCGATGTTTGGTGTGGTTCCAAAGCCGCTTTGGTCAAGAAAATATGCCGTGAACGACCTGAATCAAATCGAATTACGCACAGACCCTCTCTTTTTTCAGTGGAAAGGGAAAAATGTATTAATCGAGTCAGGTATCGGTAAAGGCAAGTTGAATGAGAAACAAAAGCGAAACTATGGCGTTCATGAGGAGTCTGATATTGAAGCATCCCTCTCATCCCTTGGACTGACGCCACATGATATTGATGTGGTCTTAATGACGCACATGCATTTCGATCATGCATGCGGATTAACCGAATATAAGGACGGGGAGCTTGTTTCTGTGTTTCCGAATGCAACCATCCACACTTCACTTGTGGAATGGGATGAAATGAGAAATCCTAATGTACGTTCACAGAATACATATTGGAAAGAAAACTGGGAGTGTATTGAATCTCAAGTAGAAACGTTCGAAGAAGAAAAGGAAGTCCTTCCTGGAATCACGATGGTCCATACCGGTGGTCACAGTGATGGTCACTCGATTATCCTTCTGGAGTCTGACGGAGAGAAGTTCATTCATATGGCGGACATCATGCCTACACATGCACATAAGAACCCTCTTTGGGTACTTGCTTATGATGACTATCCCATGACGTCGATCGGTGCCAAAGAAAAGTGGATCAATCAAGCGATTGACGAAGAATATTGGTTCCTCTTCTATCATGATGCAGTTTATAGAGGGATAAAGTGGAATCGGGATGGAGAAATCACAGATAAGGTCATGAGAGAAAAATAAAATAAAAAGGGGATGATCCGAAAGACTTGGAGAAGTCAGCGGACCATCCCTCTTTTAATGAACAAGTATCGCTATTCTAAGCGATTGGATATACGTCGATCACTGTACCCGTATAGGCATCAGCTAAAAATTCGTATTGTTCCAAATCCCCGTCTTTTCGTCTGGAGACGCCGCCTTTATAGACTTTAGTTGTGACGGAGTGCTTTTGGTATTCTTCAGGCTTCATTCCAATCCAAGAGCCATCGATAGTGCCTTCTTTTTTGAATGAAAGTTTGATGTCTTTTAATACTTTTTCAGCAGAAATGAAGCTTGAATCGTCGAATTTTTCTTTGAGAAAATATCCGCCAACTGCTCCGATTCCGATTCCGACCACGAATGATTTCCAATTCATCTTTTATTCCCTCCACAAGCGTTGAGTATTTTGAGTGTTAGTAGCCGGGAAGTTCCTGAGAACCTAACGGCTGAGAGCGATAATTTTTTATCTATAGGTACATTCTAACAAAGAATTCACTAAAAAGAGAACTGCTTTTCATCTCAATTGGTGGTAAGACGTGAGAAAGTTCTGTAAAATAAGACTATACATAAAGTAGATTTCATATAAAAGGGGCAGTTGACATGAAACGAGATACGTTGGATTTATTTAAAACTTTGACAGAATTGCCGGGAGCACCTGGTAATGAGCACGCGGTTCGTGCATTCATGAAGGAACAACTTTCTAAGTACTCAGATGAGATTGTACAGGATAAGTTAGGCGGAGTGTTTGGTGTGAGAAAAGGCAATGCTCAAGATCCTGTTGTCATGGTTGCAGGACACATGGATGAAGTAGGCTTCATGGTCACATCGATTACGGATAATGGAATGATTCGTTTCCAAACCCTTGGAGGTTGGTGGAGTCAGGTCCTACTCGCTCAGCGTGTTCAAATTATAACGGACAATGGCCCGATCACCGGTGTGATAGGCAGCATTCCTCCTCACTTGCTTGGAGAAGAGCAGCGAAGAAAGCCGATGGATATGAAGAACATGCTCATTGATATCGGTGCGGATGACAAGGATAATGCACTTGAAATCGGGATTAAACCTGGTCAGCAAATTGTACCGATTTGCCCATTCACGCCTATGGCCAATGAGAAAAAGATCCTGGCGAAAGCATGGGATAACCGTTATGGCTGTGGATTATCCATTGAATTATTAAAGGAACTTCAAGGGGAAACCATCCCGAGCACACTTTATTCTGGGGCAACGGTTCAAGAAGAAGTAGGGTTGCGAGGGGCTCAAACAGCAGCCAATATGATTGATCCGGACATTTTCTTTGCCCTTGATGCGAGTCCAGCAAACGATATGTCAGGTGACAAAAATGAATTTGGTCAATTAGGTAAAGGGGCTCTCCTAAGGATTCTTGACCGTTCTATGGTGACACATAGAGGAATAAGAGAATTCATATTAGATACAGCCGAATCAAATGATATTCCGTATCAATACTTTGTATCTCAAGGTGGGACAGACGCAGGAAGAGTGCATATGTCCAATGAAGGAGTCCCAAGTGCAGTAGTGGGCATCTGTTCGAGATATATCCATACCCATGCTTCCATGATTCATGTAGACGATTATGCGGCTGCCAAAGAGCTGATCGTCAAATTAGTGAAACAATGTGATCGCTCTACGATCGAAACCATTAAAGCCAATGGATGATCACATTTAAATTTAATACAGAAGAGCTGTCTCATTCACTTTTGAGACAGCTTTTTTAAAATGATAAAAAGGGAGCCCGCTTACAGGCTTCCTTTAGGAAATGAGGTCATTTCTTTGATGAAAATAGCAATCGGAACAACGAACCCGGCAAAAGTACAAGCCATTCAAAAAGCGTTTCTTGCACACTACGAAGACGTGCAATTCCAGCAAATCAAGACAGAATCATATGTGAGTGAACAGCCACTTTCGGACCAGGAGACGATTGAAGGCGCCCTAAACCGTGCGAAGGGTGTGCTGAGGGCAACGGATAGTGACGTGGGAGTCGGACTGGAGGGAGGAGTATCAGAGTCCCTGTATGGCATGTTCCTCTGTAACTGGGGGGCGCTAGTTGATTCCAAAGGAAATGAAATCATCGGTGGAGGGGCAAGACTCCCTCTTCCAATAGAGATCAGCTGTGAATTAAAGGCAGGGAAAGAACTCGGTCCCTTGATGGATGAGTATACTCAAAGAACGGGTATCAGACAAAAAGAAGGGGCAATCGGAGTGTTTACAAACGGTCTTATTACCCGAGAGGAGATGTTCTTGCACGTCGTTGAGCTCTTAATCGGACAATGGCAGAGTAAAACGAACGTTCAAGACTAATTATCCATAGTACTTTTACCCTTTGAGGGTACTTGGCCCATACCAAACCTACTAGTCCTTCATACGATGGAGTATATCAGACTTTATTCTATCTGATAAATTCTTTCTAAGGAGGTTGGAATTTATGGGATGCCATTATTGTAATGACCGTGGCGGCAGACGTGATCACAGAAAATGTTGTGATTGGGATAAGTTGCTCTTTGGTGACAGAAGAAGATGCGGAGAAGATAATCACAATAGATGTCGTTGTAACCGGGACAATGTTCTAGGTGCCGAAGACAATCGTAGAGGATGCCGAGGAAGAAAAGGCGACAACGTATTAGGTGCAGAAAACAATCACAGAAAATGTGGTTGCAAAAGAAGACATAGAAATTGTTTCTGTAATCTTTTCTGGTAGGTTGCAATCAGAACTCCGTTATAGCGGGGTTCTTTTTTTAAGGAAGAATTCACTATTTGCAACCGGATCTCTAGAGGGTATACTCGATGAATTAAATGGGATATCGTACATATTGCCCCAAATAAAAATCCCCCTGAAAAATCAGGGGGAGAATAACTCAATTATTTAACACCTTTCATAGCCCTTTGGATCATAGGTGAGATCAGGAATAGGATAATCGCTAAGACGATTGCCATACCACCGATTGAACCGAAGTAAAGAGTTTCTGATTCTGGTGAATAGAAACGTACAAGTTGGGCGTTTAAAGCCTGTGCACCTGCAGAAGCCAAGAACCAAAGGCTCATGGTTTGAGCGGAGAATGCATCTGGAGCAAGCTTCGTTGTTGCAGAAAGTCCAACTGGGGATAAGCATAGTTCACCAAGTACAACGATGAAATAGCTAAGCACAAGCCATAATGGACTTACTAGTGAATCTTCTCCACCTAATTGTGCAGGTAATAAAATGACTAAGAATGATAATCCGGCAAACAATAGACCAAATGAAAACTTCTTTGGAATAGATGGCTGACGGTCACCAAGCTTAACCCACATCCAAGCAAAAATAGGGGCTAATAGAATAATGAATAACGGGTTCAATGATTGGAACCACGCTGGAGAGATTGAAATTCCCATAAAATCAAGCTGCGTACGCTTGTCCGCATAAGCGGCTAGAATAGTAGACCCTTGTTCCTGGATCGACCAGAACATAACTGCTGAAATAAATAATGGAATGTATGCAATGACTCTCGAACGTTCTGTTGCCGTTGTTTTCGGACTATAGTACATCACAATAAAGTAGATGGTTGGAACGACGATACCGAAGATCCCTACGATATTAATGAATACGTCCAATGTAAATAGACCAGCAGGAATGGTAACACCCAATAAAATGGCTAATCCTACTACGACTGCACCTACGATTAATCCATATTTTTTCTTTTCAGTTGGTGCAAGCGGATTCGGTACATATGTACCTGCAAGACCAAGATTCTTTTTCTTCGTAAGCATGAATACAATAAGACCTACGAACATCCCGATTGCTGCTACTGCGAATCCCCAGTGGAAACCTTTCGATTCCATAAGGCTACCTACGATAAGTGGAGCAATGAAAGCACCTAAGTTGATGCCCATGTAGAAAATACTGAATGCTGCATCGCGGCGAGTATCTTTTTCACTGTACATTTCACCCACAACAGTGGAAACATTGGGTTTTAACAAACCTGTTCCGACTACAATCAATACCATGGAAACGAAGAACAGAGATAGGCTCCCTGGAAATGATAAAGCGATATGACCAAACATGATGAATATACCACCATAAAAAACGGCTTTCGAAGTTCCGAATATCCTATCGGCCAGCCAGCCCCCAATTACCCCTGACATATACACTAGTGAACCATAAATAGACATAATAGCTAAAGCTGTATTTTGCTCAAGACCTAGTCCACCTTCAGATACCTCATAGTACATGTAGAAGACGAGGATGGCACGCATTCCGTAATAGGAAAAGCGCTCCCAAAATTCTGTGAAGAACAAAGTGAATAATCCCTTAGGATGTCCAAAGAAACCTTTTTGAGGAACACTATCCACAATTTTCTGTTTATTCATTGATGACATGTTACTACCTCCTTTATTCCTTTACTATAATATTTTAATATTTTCATAAAGTCAAAAAAAGTTTGTAAATGGTTAATAATAACATAAAATATTATTAGATTGCTAATATTATGTTATTTTGAAATAGTAAAAAAGTTTGGGTATTTTGGAGGAAACGCTTACATATGAAGAAAAGCCTGCAGGAAGAATCCTGCAGGCCTTTCTGGATGGTGGTTATTCGGTTTCAAAACAATAGGATAATGTTTTTAACGCCTGATCAATTGATGTTACCGTGACATTTGCCTTATTGGAAAGCTCTTTTAAAGGATGATGAAGCTTTTCAGGTCGAATGAGTATAAGGGGTTTTTGAAGGGCAAGGGCCGTGCTTGCATCCATTGCTGTGTTCCATTGCTTGTATTCTTCCCCAAATAAAGCGATCACCACATCCGACTTTGTCATCAGTAGTTCAGTTCGGAAGTTATTGATACTTGAGGCAGCTTCATCCCGGAAGATCTTATTTGGTTGTTCGCCGATTATTTCTTCCCCGATTGAGTCGGAGCGATCATGATTCTCCATTGGACCGACGAACGTAAGAGGGAGGCGTAACGCTTTCGCTTTTTCCTTTAGTTCATTTCTCCAGGAACTATGTATTTCCCCAGCTAAATACACCGTAAAATTCATTGTATTCACCTTCCTGTTTTTAGTCATCGTATCATAAATACCCTATTGAAGTTAAATATAACCATATTTCCCACTGAAAAGGCTAATTTTCTTATTGGAAGGGTTGTCAATGGGTCTTTGTGAGGGTATCATAAGCGTAGGTCCTAGGCAGGAAAGGGAGGAAAAGCAGAAGATGAAAACCATCGTATCATTCTTTTTCTTAATTCTTGTTCTAATTTTAACTGGGTGCAATACAACCATAGATAAAGAGAAAGACCAGACAGCGAATGTGGTGAAGGAAGCCTTAAACTCGAATGAAAAATCCGATGAAGAGGCCGGGAACATCCGTTTTTATCTCCCTTTTGGAGCGGAGATAAAAAAAGAATCGCCATATAATATCATTATTTCAAAAAGCTCTGATACATTTATACTTTTCACAAACCCCCAAGAAGATAAGGATAGTGAACTTCTATATAAAATGGCCGTTAATGACAAGGAGAGTCTAGTGAAACATGGGACTTTTAAAGAAGACGATCGCTTAGGATACTATGTCATTAAGAAGTTGCCTGAAACGGAAGAATACGAACTTATGGTAGGAGTGGGCGGAACGAAGGTCACTACACAATCAGAAGTAGCCGATTTAGCAGATCATGCAGAAATGATGATGAAGATGGCAGCGTCCGTTAAACACAAGTAGATTGAATATATAGACCGATTTTCTCCATGAGTGGGGGGATCGGTCTTTTTTTTGTAATAAGAATTAGAAAGAGATGGAAGGAAAAGAGGACTAGAAGATAAGCTTCCTTAAAAGAGTGAAAATCATGGACAAATTAAACATGTGTCTTTACACTAGTAAAAGTGGAATGTTTACTGTAGGGGAGAGAAACGAATGAGAGACTATTTACAGCGGAAAGGCATTACGTTATCGGCGAAAACGTATTTTATAGATGCACTAAGTTATATGGCGTTAGGATTGTTCAGTTCTTTAATCATCGGATTGATTATTAAAACGGTGGGAGAACAGCTTCCATTGCCACACGGAGTAAGTGAATTTTTTATCGAGATGGGCGGGCTTTCCATCAGCTTGATGGGACCAGCGATCGGAGTGGCCATTGCCTTTGGACTTGGAGCCCCGCCCCTAGTCTTATTCGCTGCGGTTGTAACCGGAGCAGCCGGGGCAAGCTTAGGTGGACCGGCAGGAGCTTATGTAGCGGCAGTCCTATCCACTGAGATTGGAAAGCTTGTGAGTAAGACGACGAAAGTAGATATCATTGTCACACCGTTTATCACGATCTTGGCCGGGTTTACGACAGCATACTTCATCGGACCGGGAATCGCAGATTTCATGAGTATGTTTGGCGGCTGGATCAGCTGGGCTACTGAACAACGACCGATTATCATGGGGATTTTGGTTGCCGCCCTTATGGGACTTGCACTGACCGCCCCGATTTCAAGTGCGGCGATTGCGCTCATGCTTGATCTGAGTGGAGTCGCAGCAGGTGCTGCTACCATTGGCTGTGCTGCGCAGATGGTAGGATTTGCAGTCATCAGTTATAGGGAGAATAAGGTTGGCGGATTATTTGCCCAGGGTATCGGAACGTCCATGCTTCAAGTACCGAATATCGTTCGGAATCCACGTATCATCATCCCTCCTACCTTGGCGGGCATGATATTAGCACCGATTGGAACAACCGTATGGCTGATGGAAAACAATGCAGCTGGAGCCGGGATGGGAACAAGCGGTTTCGTTGGTCAAATCATGACATTTAAAACGATGGGCTTCAGTTGGGAAGTAACCATGAAAATCCTCCTGTTGCATTTTGTTGGACCTGCATTCATAAGCCTGTTACTATCTGAATATATGCGAAAACTAGGTTGGATTAAACCTGACCAAATGACGATTGAAACAGGAGGCAAATAATATGCGTAAACTTGAGTCGATAGAAGAGTTTCACCAGCTGAAAGAAGATGGCAAGCATGTATTTATGTTCTCAGCTGACTGGTGTCCGGATTGCCGAATCATCGAGCCGATCCTTCCAGAGATCGAGAGCCAATTTTCAGCGTACACATTCCTATATGTAGACCGGGATCAATTCATTGATGTGTGTATTGAGCATGATATTTTCGGGATTCCAAGCTTCTTAGCATTCGAAGATGGCCGAGAACTTGGTCGTTTTGTCAGCAAAGACCGGAAAACCAAAGAAGAAATCGAGAACTTTATGAACACATTATCTTCATAATCCAAGCAAAAGGGATCACCTGAATGTGGGATCCCTTTTCTCTTTTTTAGAGGTTCCTTTTGTATTCTAGGAATTTTGATGTAAAATGTTAAAAGTAAAGGCTCTTTTCGCCAAGATTGTTGTTTTAAAACAGTAAAGAACTCATGCTTAAGTAGCTGATTGAAGCGAGCACCTGGAGTGGAAATCAACCACCATTCCCTCATTGAAAAAACGACAAAGTTTACGAAAACAGCTCGAATGAATAAATCAACATCGAAAGTGACGTATCAGTACTTTCTATTATATTAGTACCACCAAAGGAGGATCAGATTTGGATATTAAAAAGCTAAAAGGCATACTCCAGGAACGATTAGAGAAACCGAATCGTACGTTTACATATGATCGAGACAAGGATTCACTGAGAATTGAGAACACAGATACCAAAAAAGGAATCAACGTTGCTCTTCCACCGATTGTATCAAAATGGAAAGAAAACAATACATCCATTATTGATGAAGTGGTCTACTACGTCGAAGAGGCACTAAATGTAATGGGCACTGGAACAGATATGGGAAACAAAGAGAAAAAAGTATTTCCCGTGATTCGATCGACTTCTTTCACAACCGAATCCAATGAAGGCGTTGCACTCGTGACCGATGATCATACAGCGGAGACACGAATTTATTACGCTATTGATTTAGGGAAAACGTACCGTTTATTGGACGTGGATATGTTAAAGGCTGAAGGATGGTCTCATGAGCAAATGAAGGAGACGGCCTTATTCAATGTCAGAAGCTTACCGACTGAAATGAAGAAGGATGAAGTGGCCGGAAACATCTTTTATTTCCTGAACAACAATGATGGATATGATGCAAGTCGTATTTTGAATGATGCTTTCTTGAAACAGGTAAGCAAAGACGTTGAAGGCGAGATGACTGTATCAGTACCCCATCAGGATGTATTGGTCATCGGGGATATTCGCAATGAAACAGGCTATGATGTCCTTGCTCAATTAACCATGAGCTTCTTTACGACAGGGAATGTACCGATTACGGCACTATCCTTTGTGTATGAAGAAGGAGAATTTGAGCCTATCTTCATTCTGGCAAAAAATCGCAAAAAGGAAAGGGAGAAGAAATAATGAACGTATTTTATAATTTAGAAGGCATTGGTGATACCCTGATCGTGACATTGGATCCAGGTTATGAAGGCGATGTGCAACACGAAAGAAAAGAAGATGCAGCCCGCCTGTATGATGAAAAGTCAGGGAAGACACTTGGATATAATTTATTTCATGCGTCAAAATATATGAATTTAACTGAAGTGGGACCTGTCGAGATGAACGATGAGAAGCTCAAATCGATTAATGAAGCCATCCAGAAGAACGGGTTCGATGAAGTATTGGAAGCAGACTTTTCACCGAAGTTCGTTGTCGGTTACGTTTCTGATAAAGAAAAGCATCCCAATGCAGACAAGTTGAATATTTGTACAGTTGATGTAGGCGATGAAACTTTACAGATCGTTTGTGGCGCACCTAACGTAGATAAAGGACAAAAAGTTGTTGTCGCAAAAGTTGGAGCTGTCATGCCTAGTGGTATGGTGATCAAAGATGCAGAACTTCGCGGTGTGGCGTCGTCTGGCATGATTTGTTCTGCGAAAGAATTGGCCCTACCAGATGCTCCTCAGGAAAAAGGCATTCTCGTTCTAGAAGATGATTACAAAGTGGGTCAACCGTTTACAGCTTAATAGACGTATACCTGGGTCCAAGTATGTGGGCTCAGGTATTTTTGTTTATCAAGGTTAAAAATCGGACGATCGATTTGCCATTGACACCTGTTCAAAAAGGCCCTAAAAAGTAGGGTGGTTTCACAAACCTTTGTTGTTGATTAGAAAGAGAGTAAAGATGGGATGCTTTTTTTATGGATTGCCCCATTCTCTAACCTCCATACTTCGACAAAAGGATCATATAACGGAAAATGGGCTCATATATCAAAATTCCGGCTCATAAAGGATCCAAAGTGGCACATAAATTTAAAAAGCGGCTCATATAGAGTGGAATCCGGCTCATATAATCTGGTGAGAAGGATGGAAGGCGAAGCAATGATCCTTAAAAAGGCATCATTCATACAGGGGAGAATCAGATTCAGTATGAAAATCCATTCATCTTATGCTTTTCTCCTCTGTGCGAGCCGCCTGCGCTTTTCGGAGATGTCTAGCTCCGGCGGCTAAAGGCTCGAGGTCATAAGCTAAATGGCCCAGGAAGGCAAAGTGCGCCTTCCCGTTCCATTGATCTTATGCTTGTCGCCTCTGTGCAAGCCGCCTGCGCTTTTCGTATTGTCTAGCTCCGGCGGCTAAAGGCTCGAGGTCATAAGCTAAATGGCCCAGGAAGGCAAAGTGCGCCTTCCCGTTCCATTGATCTTATGCTTGTCGCCTCTGTGCAAGCCGCCTGCGCTTTTCGTGTTACAATCTCTTTACACCTATTTTTGTTTCGACACAAGTCGTTAACAATTCTCTTATTCTATCGAAATGACTCGAATTTTTCTCTTTAACTGATAAAATATAAAGTAAGTATGAAAGAAAGAGTGATGTTTGTGAGCTGGATTAAAAAAATATTTGGTAAATTATCAGATAATGATGAACAATTTGAAGAGTATTATGATGAAAAACAAGATGATGTTCAGTCTACCAACACGAAAAAGGTTGAACGTAAAAATATACCAGGTCCCGGCAATTCCCGTGATGTAGAAGCGAGGATGACGTACCAATATCCCAAAGGTAATTTCCGATTTCCCATTATATCGGATGGGGAAAATAGAGAACGCCAACGGGCAAGCAGAAAACGCAGAACGGAAGAAAAGGAAGAACCGGTCAAGAAGCAAGAAATGCCAAACCGTAACTACAACTCCAACAATCGAAAATCGAAAGAAGAGAACCATTCTGCTTCTGTCAAACCAAAGAAAACGCCTAAAGTTGAAAAAGGGAATAGCAGACCGTTTACACCAACGGAAATTCCTTCGCCTATTTATGGTTTTAAGGGAAGACCTGTTAAAAAGGAAGAAAGCGTTGAATACGAGCTGAAGAAATTTTTACATAATGATGAAGACAACGCTCATACAGGAGTGGTTCATCAAGGGCTGTCTGACGAGGAGCAACTCATTCCTTCTGAAGAAGAAGTGCTCTCAATGGATGTAACCGCTGTTGAACGTTCTAACGAGTCTGAAGTGGAAGAAATTAAAGATGCACCTTCAAAAACAGAGGACGAGACGGAAGCTTCAATCGAGCCACCAAAAGACCAACAACCTTTGACTCCAGATGTGGAAGCAAAATCAACGGAAGAGACAACCGTCGCGGAGCAGATGGAGGTTGAAGGATCACCCCGTAAATCAAGTGAACGTATTTCACTTATTACGGAAATAGAACATGCAGTACAAGAGATGGATGATTCCGGTCAAGACTTAGAGATTCATGAGGCGAAGGGTCCTGTCGAAAATGAATCCACTCAAGAGGTTGTCCAATCTGTACAGGAGTCTCAAGTCCAAGATACCCAATCTACTCATCAGGAAGAGCCAATTGAAGAAGCACCACTGCTTGAGGAGAGTCCGGCTGAGGAAGACCGGGAAATGACCATACCTCAACAGGATGTCAAAGAGGAAGAACCGGAAACAACCGTTTCTCAAAAAGACATCATTGAGGAAGAACCACCGAGAAGAAAGAGATCTCACCTCCCTTTTAATGTGTTGATGCTAAAGCAGGATAAGCGACAAATGAATACTTCTAAACCACCTGTACGTGCTGAAGCGGTACCGGTTGCAAAGGAAAGGGTGGAGCAAGAAGAGAGGGAGATGAAATCTGAGTCAAAGTCTGCCGCTCTTCCTGTACAGGAAGAAAAACAGGAAACAGTGGAAGAAGCAGTCTCCCATCAACCCGCTGACGAGAATCAGGATCATCAAAGTTCGGTCCAAGGGGAAGAAGCAGCGAAGAGCTATGACGAATTAAGCTCATCAACGAAAAGGACGAGGGATTATATATTTCCTGAAGTAGATTACTTGATGCCGCCAGTATCGAAGGAAATGAGTGAAGAATGGCTCGATTCTCAAAGAATATTACTGGACGAAACGCTTCATAATTTTAACGTAAGGGCCAAAGTGGTGAATGTTACACAGGGGCCATCGGTTACCCGGTTCGAGGTCCAGCCTGAACCGGGTGTGAAGGTAAATAAGATTACGAATCTATCGGATGATATTAAGCTGAGCCTGGCTGCTAAGGACATCCGGATGGAAGCACCGATTCCCGGTAAACACACAATCGGTATCGAGGTGCCGAACAGGGAAAGCCGTCCGGTATGCATTAGTGAAGTCATTGCAAGTCCAGCATTTCAGGAGCCAAGCTCACCTTTAACGGCAGCTCTTGGCCTTGATATTTCCGGTCAGCCCATCGTGACGGACTTAAGCAAGATGCCCCATGGACTCATTGCTGGAGCTACCGGCTCAGGGAAAAGTGTCTGTATCAATTCGATTCTGGTCAGCCTTTTGTACAAGGCGTCACCAGACGAACTAAAGATGCTGCTTATTGATCCGAAAATGGTCGAGCTCGCACCTTATAACCGGATCCCGCACCTTGTCAGTCCGGTTATCACTGATGTGAAAGCAGCAACTGCAGCTCTAAAATGGGCTGTGGAAGAAATGGAAAGACGTTACGAACTATTCGCCCATACCGGCGTAAGGGATATTAAACGGTTCAATGAACTGGCTAAGCGGAATAAGCAGTATAGCGACATGCTTCCATATCTTGTGATTGTCATCGACGAGCTTGCAGATTTAATGATGATGTCTCCTGCTGACGTGGAAGAAGCAATATGCCGCATCGCCCAGAAGGCGCGTGCCTGCGGAATCCACTTAATCATTGCCACTCAGCGTCCTTCAGTGGATGTCATTACAGGGCTGATCAAGGCGAACGTGCCGACAAGAGTCGCATTTTCTGTTTCCTCAAGCGTCGATTCAAGAACGATCATCGATGGAAGCGGAGCCGAGCGCCTGCTTGGTAAAGGAGACATGCTCTTCTTGGAAAATGGATCTTCCAAGCCGGTTCGCCTGCAGGGAACATTTGTTTCCGATGATGAAATCGATGACATCATCAATCATGTAAGAGAACAACGAGAACCGGATTATCTCTTCCAACAGGATGAATTAATTAAGAAAGCACAGGTGACCGAGGAAGAGGATGAGTTGTTTTTAGAAGCTTGTGAGTTTGTCGTCGATCAGGGCGGGGCATCTGCATCGAGCTTACAACGCAGATTCAGAATTGGTTATAACCGGGCGGCAAGATTGATGGAAATGATGGAGAGTAATGGAATCATATCCGAGTCAAGAGGCAGTAAACCCAGAGATGTCCTGATATCAGAAAGTGAATTGGAGACATTGGCATAGACTAGTACAAACATTTAATACATGGTATTCTGTTTATATCTGTCCTGAGTGACGAATAAACAGAATACCTATTATTTTGTGTAGAAAGAGCCATAAGGAGCTTTAGTGATGAAAGAAATAGAATTGAAACTTCAAGGGAAACTCAAAAGGTTGACCAATCATACATTTAAGTTTGATGAAAGAATCAAGGATGGCTGGTTTTCAGCTGTTTATTTTTTGAAAACGAAAGAAATTGCGAAGAAGCACAAGCCCGAAGCGGTGGTGACCATGCAATTCTTTCAAAAGACCCATGCTGTTATCTGCGGAACTGATGAAGTCATTGCGCTTCTGCATAGTTTCGCCGATGACCCGCAAAATCTTGAAATCCATTCCTTAAAGGATGGAGACCAGATCGCACCATTTGAAACCGTTCTGACAATCAAGGGCCGATACCAGGACTTTGGTTATCTAGAAGGCATCATAGACGGTATACTGGCAAGAAGAACGTCGGTCGCGACGAGCGTCTATAATGTCATGAAAGCGGCGTCCATATCGGGTAAGCAGAAACCAGTCATATTCATGGGTGATCGGGATGACCACTTTACCCAGCAAGCCGGTGATGGCTATGCAGCTTTCATTGGAGGATCCACTGCCCAAGCCACACATGCCATGAATGAATGGTGGGGGAAGAAAGGGATGGGAACCATGCCTCATGCCCTCATCCAATTATTTAACGGAGATATCGTCGAAGCGGCGAAAGCGTATCAGGAAACATTCCCTGAAGACGAGCTCATCGCCCTTGTCGATTACAATAATGACGTCATTACAGACTCATTGAAGGTAGCCAGGGAGTTTGGTTCCGAATTAAAAGGGGTAAGGGTAGATACATCAAGAATGATGATCGATAAATATTTCCTTCGTAATCAACATGTTCTTGGAACCTTTGATCCTCGTGGTGTCAATATGCAACTCATCAAGGCATTAAGACATGCCCTGGATGAAGAAGGGTATGATCACGTCAAGATTGTGGTGTCCGGTGGTTTCAATGAAGACCGCATACGTCAGTTTGAGGAGAATCTGGTCCCAGTTGATATGTATGGAGTGGGGAGCAGTCTTCTCAAAATCCATGTCGGGTTTACAGGTGATAATGTCGTGATCGACGGTTCCCCTGAAGCAAAGGCTGGACGAAAGCTTCGTCCCAACCCCCGACTGGAAAAAGTAGAATTCGAATAGGTGAGACAATGCAACATTCAGACAGCCTTTTAGACCTGGAGCAATTCAGGCGGAAAAAACAACGAATCGCGGAGGCCCATATACAGGACCTTTACCAAAAGGCGTGTGAGTACGCTTTGAAAGAAACCAATATTAGAGAAAAAGTACGGGCCAAGATGATGTTCTCTAAACGTTTTCTTCTCAATGAAGAGTTTCGAGTGGATACAGAGGTCGATAAATTGTTTCAAGAATGGTTTCTCTTTGACTATAAGACGATCAAAGGACAAACATTGTTTTTTCAATTTCTTCAGACCCGCTCCTTGCATGAATCCACCAAACTTCTTGGGGCCATCATGCTGACAGCAGCTTGGGAACCAGTCATTGTGAGAACACGGAAAGTAACACAGGATGAGTTGATCCTTACCTGTAAGAATGTCATTCAAGGTGATGAGATTTCTGTTAAAACAAACCTCGATTGTTTAGAAATGGAAATAGAGGTGGGACAGACCTTTTTTGTTAGAAAAGTCCCGTTAGTGACTCATCAGTGGATCTTAGGTCCCGTTTTCCCCGTCAAATCAAAGGATGTTTTATCAAACGTAAAAAATCAATATGGTCAAATGAATCAAAAAACTGGAGTATTATGGAGAACCTTTTTAAAAGAAGAGGCACCACACTTCATTCTCCAAAGTCTTTCGTAGCTTGTGCATGGTCAGGAATTTTAAAAAATGATATAATGTTTCAAGTTGAAGAAAGTTCGCTTTTTTCTATTCTCAGATATCGAAAGCTTTAGACCGATAGCAAATTAATATACATTTCATATAATGCTTTTAGATAGACGATTGTTGGAGGTTCTATTATGACTATATATCATTTCGTAGGAATTAAGGGGTCGGGCATGAGTGCATTAGCCCAAATACTCCACGATATGGGCTACGAGGTCCAAGGATCTGACGTAGACAAATATTTCTTTACTCAGAAAGCACTGGACGAATCAAATATAACCATACTGCCTTTTCAGAAAGAAAACATTGAAGGGGATATGCATGTAATCGCGGGCAATGCATTTCCTGATACACATGAAGAAATCCAAGCCGCAGTCGAATTGGGATTACCTGTAACCAGATACCATACATTTCTTGGCGACTTCATGCAGGAATTCACAAGTGTAGGCGTAACCGGAGCACACGGTAAAACGTCCACAACCGGTTTATTGGCACATGTCATCAGTGGCGCAAAGCCAACTTCTTTCTTGATCGGGGATGGAACCGGTAAAGGCGAAGTGGATGCACAATACTTTGTGTTCGAAGCGTGTGAATACCGCCGTCACTTCCTGTCATATTTCCCAGACTATGCGATTATGACGAACATTGATTTCGATCATCCAGATTATTTTGCCAATGTGGATGACGTCTTTTCTGCGTTCCAGGAAATGGCCATGCAGGTGAAAAAGGGAATCATTGCGTGCGGGGATGACGAGCAGTTACAAAAAATCCAAGCCCAAGTACCGGTAGTGTTTTATGGCTTCGCTGAGGAGAATGATTTCCAGGCGAGAAACGTATCACGGGACAGAACGGGTACATCATTCGATGTGTTTGTGCGTAATGAATTTTATGCTGCATTCAACATTCCAACATTCGGTGACCATAACATCATGAATGCCCTGTCCGTCATTGCCATTTGTCATTATGAAGAGCTCGATACCGCCATCGTTCAAGAACGATTAAGCACATTTAAAGGTGTCAAGCGCCGTTTCTCTGAAAAAGAAGTGGGTACTCAAATCCTGATCGATGACTACGCTCATCATCCGACTGAAATCAGGGCAACCGTTGACTCGGCAAGACAGAAATATCCTGAAAAAGAGATCATCGCTGTCTTCCAACCACACACATTTACACGAACGCAAACGTTCCTATCGGAATTTGCAGAAACCTTAAGTCTCTCAGACAAAGTGTACCTATGTGAAATCTTCGGTTCCGCAAGAGAAAATCATGGAAAACTTTCGATCCACGATCTTGAAAGCAAGATCGAAGGATGCGAAATCATAGATGAACAAGATACATCCGCCTTACTCAAACATGAAAACGCAGTGCTGATTTTCATGGGAGCAGGGGATGTCCAAAAGTTCCAACAAGCGTATGAACATACACTTGATCAACAACTATCAGAAAATTAACATGAAAAACCGGTTCTTATATGAGCCGGTTTTTTCTTATTTTCATTGTGCGTAGTCGTTTCGTGAAGGGATTGAGTTCTGTGCAGGGGACAGGTGAATTCGGTTGTGTGTGGGAGGGGGCATGGGGATTTGACAGGTAAATAATGATGGGATTTTGACAGGCGAAAAAAGAAGATAGTTTGACAGGCAAAAAAAGAAGAAAATTCAACTGACAAATAATCGTAAACTTTTGCCTGTTAAAAATACCCCAACATTCAACAGGCAAGTAATCGAAGAAATTCACCTGTCAATAACTGCCCAACATTTAACAGTTGAAACACCAAGCAGAAACACCAAGCATTCGGACTCCAAAAAAAAATCACCATCACGAAAAGGATTTCCTTCCCGTGACAGTGACTCTTGTTCTTATTTCAAATTCTCTGGATTCAACACGTCAAGCTCTTCGACTACAAATCTTCCATCTTTTCGAATTAATACATCATCGAAATAGATTTCTCCGCCGCCATACTCTGGGCGCTGGATCATCACCATGTCCCAGTGAATGTTCGAGTGGTTTCCGTTATACGCCTCTTCATAGCATTCACCTGGTGTAAAGTGGAAGCTGCCGTCGATCTTCTCATCAAAGAGGATGTCCTGCATCGGATGCTGGATGTATGGGTTCACACCAATTGCGAATTCCCCTACGTATCTTGCTCCTTCATCCGTATCGAAGATCTTGTTGATCCGGTCGGTATCATTTGCCGTTGCTTCAACGATTTTTCCTTCTTTGAACGTCAATTTCACGTTTTCAAATGTAAATCCATTATAAGGGGACGGTGTATTGTAAGAAATGATGCCATTGACCGAATCCTTCACGGGTGCACTATACACTTCGCCATCTGGAATGTTTAAGCGCCCGGCACATTTCACTGCAGGGATGTCTTTGATGGAGAAGGTAAGGTCCGTCCCTTCACCGACCAAGCGGACTTTATCTGTGTTGTTCATGAGGTCAACCAGGTTGTCCATCGCTTTGTCCATTTTACTGTAGTCCAGGTTGCAAACATCGAAGTAGAAGTCTTCGAAGCCTTCTGTACTCATATTGGCAAGCTGTGCCATCGATGAAGTAGGATAGCGTAGCACGACCCACTTTTTCTTAGGAACACGAATTTCTCTATGTACTTTTTTACCAATCGTATTTCCGTGGATCTTCATCTTGTCATCCGGGACATCCGATTGTTCACTGATATTATCACCTGAGCGTAAACCGATATACGCATCCATCTGCTCCATGACATTCGCCTCGAAGTCTGCGATCATATTGTACTGTTCATCTTGCGCCCCCATCAATAATGCACGGTCGACGGCGTGGTCTTTAATGGATACGAAAGGATATCCGCCAGCTGCATAGGCTTCCTTAACGAGTGCTGTCACAAGTTCCCTTTGTAACCCGAAGTTTTCAATTAGAACTTTTTCCCCCGGCTGTAATTGCACAGAATACTGAATTAGATTCTTCGCCAGTTTTTCAATACGTGGATCTTTCATTTGATTTTCCCCCTTTTAGTTGTTCTATATTATTGTACCCTAAAACATAAATGGATGAGAGATGCAAAATGAGAAATGATAAAACATGAAAAATATTTATTTTTCATGCAGGAGAATAGTTTAGAAAGGAAGAAATACTAGTATAATGTTTATTTGTTAATCATAAGGGTAAAGAATTTCTATACATGACATGGAGGTGTAGCATATGGAAATCATTCTTTATCTAAGCGTAGCTGTCATAGCAGTTGCATTTTTTATTTTAGTCATAAGTGTGATGAAGACCTTGAAATCTCTTGGCTCTACGCTAGACAGTGTTTCAACTACATTAACAGGCCTTGAGAGTCAACTGCAAGGAGTAACAAAAGAGTCTACAGAATTACTACATAAAACAAATCTATTAGCTGAGGATATCCAGAAGAAGTCTGAGGATCTGAACACTGTTGTTTATGCAGTAAGAGATGTGGGGAATTCCATTCAAAACATTAATAACTCAGTGAAAAAGGTAAGTACATCCATTTCAACTGAACTGGAACGCAACCAAGGGAAGATCTCACAGGTGGTTCAGTGGGGAAATGCCTTTATTGAATTAAAGGACAAATGGAAACAAAAACAGGAAAAACAGCCAACTCAACCTGATGTTGCTGATGTAGCTGTTCAAAACCATACACCCAAAGAAGTTCGATCTCGAGAAAAATTAGTTAAAAGAGCAAGATCTTATAACAATTAGAGAGGGGAATTTTAAACATGACTCAACAGTACAATCAAAACCAGAATCAGAACCAGAACCAGACAAACGACAGCAACAACATCAACTCAAAGGATTTCATGATCGGAACATTGATCGGGGGAATCGTAGGAGCAGCATCAGCACTTCTACTGGCTCCTAAATCAGGTAAGGACCTTCGTCATGATATTAACGAACAGGCTGTCGTTATTAAGGAAAAGACGGGTCAGTGGAAAGATTCAGCGGTTGAAAAGAGCAATGAATTGGCAGCTGTGGCGAAAGAAAAATCTTCTGCCATTTCAAAATCTGTCCAAGAGCAATCCAACAATGTAGTTGGCAAGCTGAAAACATACCGTTCTAACACGAACGAGCTTGAAGATACGAATGATGAGCTGCAAGCTGTTTCTGTAGGGGACACAACCTCCATCGAAGAAACTGAAGATGTAAATCAAAAGCTCGAAGATACAAAAAAGGCATTTGATGAAACTGAAAAAACATACAAACAATAATAATTGATTCCAAAGGCGGTGAAGTGATATGATGACTTCACCGTTTTTTTAGTGGAATGAC
Organism: uncultured Bacillaceae bacterium; assembly: GCA_963787015.1. GTDB lineage: Bacteria > Bacillota > Bacilli > Bacillales > Bacillaceae_B > Rossellomorea. The sequence goes on along the minus strand of CAWBBM010000002.1, from coordinate 74,899 downwards.
CCTTTTACGAGACATTGTCTCTCATAGGCTTATAAAGAACATGGAATGAAAGGATGTATTGGACACATGCAAAAGATCGATACCGTTCAAGAATTTGAACAGCTTTCCGAAACAAATTCCCGCTTCTTCTTCATGAAGCACAGCCTTACATGTCCTGTAAGCTCAAACGCCTTTAATGAGTATCAGGCGTTCTTAAACAAGAGTGAGGAGGATGGCTACTATTTAGCCGTTCAAGAATCAAGGGAGCTCTCCAAACATATTGCCGAGAAATATGGCATCAAACATCAATCTCCGCAAGCCTTCTTATTTATTGAAGGAAAACCAGGCTGGAATGCTTCACATTGGAACATCACGGAGAATGCATTAAATAAGTTGTAGGATAATCGAACTCTGTTCCGGCAGAGTTCTTTTTTATGGCTTCTGTTTTAAAAGATTTTCTATAAAAATTGGTAATTTCCTCCCATGCGTTTATTTTCTCTCTAACAGGGAAGTTAATCTATAAGAATAAAAATTCATTTAACGTATAGTAGGAGGAACGATTTATGACACAGCCTGTACCTTATGAAACTCAAACAAGAAATACCACTAACGATGGGAAGAATGGAAAGTTACTTAAAGGCATGGTGGTGGGAGCGGTCGTAGGTGGTGCCCTCGCAATGCTCGATAAAACAACGAGAACAAATGTAACATCAAGAACATCAGACATGAAGGATTCTACGATGGGAATGGTTGCAAAAGTGAAAGACAACCCATCAGGTGTTGTGAACGACTGGCAGGATCGTCTTAAAACGGCATCTACCGTATTAAAGGATGCCATAAACGATGCACAGAGCCTTTATGAAAAAGTAAATGATGATGTAATGGGTCAAGTGAATCAGGTGAAGGAAGATTCTTCTGATGTGATTGCGACCACGAAAGAAGCAGCAGAAGAACTGAAGGATATTGGTGGGAAAGTGCGGGAAGCCGGAGAAGAAGTGACGAATGGCTCAACCACATCACAGCCTTCAACAAGCTCTACTTCTTCAGACGAGCAAAACATTCATCCTACGGACCGTTCGAGTACTATACCAGGACAAGTGGGATCATAATGTAACCATGCCAACCGGAAAATAGCTGGTTGCGAATCATAAGTAGCAAAAAGATGCCTGTGACTCATTTGGAATCACGGGCATCTTTTTTTGTATCATGTATTAATCTATCCATCCACACCAAATAATCAGAAGAAGCTACCGAACTTTCGAATGGTTCGGTAGCTTCTTCTTGCTTCCCCTTTAACTAATCGATCAATTAGTGGGACGATTGAGGCCAGACGATTTCAAGTGCGTCTCCCTGTTGGATTTCTTCATAAAAGGTCGTTTCAATGCCATTTTTCAAAAGAACGAAATGACCATTCGAATGGGATGGCATGCTGATTTCCACCGCATTAAATAAGTCTTGAAAGATAAACGCGCTCGTCGGCTGTTCTTCCATTTCAATCGAATCACCCGGGAATACGGGATCATCCATTTCGAGCCTTATCCCATTTCGAAGGATCCGGCTGCTGTCTTTTTTCAGCTCGACTTCCTGGCCGTTAAACGTGATATGGATCCTAGAGCCAGGAGCGAGCTGTTTCTTGATAAGTATTTCATGTATGGTTGGAGTATGAGCCGGTTTGAATGAAACGGTATCTCCCTGTTGAACCTTAGAAGAAAGTTTCGCCTCTACTCCGTTTAGATATAACTTTCCACTAAAGCTTGGAAAGAAGGTATCCTTGCCATTCATGGAGATTCGGTAGGGCTTCGTATTCTCAATCCATTTATCGTATTCTAGATAGGTTAACCCGTCCAGGAGAGTGTCGATGAATTCGATCCGAATGGAATCACGATCGTGAATGACCTCATCCAACGATACTCGCACATTGTTTCGATAGACGTTTGGAGTTAGTGTATAGGTTTTTCCGTCTACCACAATCTCCTTAGAAGAGGAGCTGTCTACTAAGTCCCCAATTGTTACTTGTGGTGGATAGCCGTCCTTTCCTTTCAGTACCGATATGTGATCGTTATTCTTAATCACTTCGTCGAGTTCTGTCAGCTGACCATTCTTTTCTATGATTGGCGGCTGACCATGGCCTCCTGGTAAGGAGATGTCCTGGCCATTGACGGATACAAACAATCCGCCCCCTGGTATGCCATGCCATTTACTTACCTTTAATCCTGCAGCCAGGATACAATCCCCAACGGTTAAATCCTTTACTTCGAATAAGCGGACCGGCTGCCCGTTTACATGGGCCGTGACGTATTGGACAGGTGTCTGTTTCGCTGCGATTGCAATGCCGATCGGCGTAACAAGCTCCGGTCCCTTTGTTACCTCGTCGGATATGGTGATATTCTGGATCGCCTCTACGCCTCTTACAGCCACCCGATTAGGAGGAAGCTGGAGGGATGAGGCTAATTGTCCAGGCAGTTCTGGGGTCAAACTGCCTCCCCCGACGAGCATGACAGCTTGGGGAGGCTTTCCGTTGTTTAAACGCAGAATTTCTTTTGATATTTCGCCAGATAGCCGAGAGACAGCTGGCGTGATTTTTTCAATCACTTCATGTGATGGGATATTCGTTTCAAATCCAAGGATATCGGTAACCGTAATTTCTCCTTGTGACTGTAGTTCCCTTTTGGCTTGTTCTGCAAGTGGAAAGTCCAGCAATAATTCATTGCTTATTGCTTCTGTTATTTCATCTCCTGCTGTCGGTACCATCCCGTAGGCAATGACGGTCCCTGTATTGGTGATGGCAATATCTGACGTCCCTGCCCCGATGTCGACGAGAGCTACATTGAGGCGTCTCATGGACTCAGGAATCAGCACGTTGATGGCAGCGATAGGTTCCAGGGTCAGGGCCTCCATCTCAAGGTCAGCTCGAGTCAGAGCCGCAATCAAGGAGTCAACCACGACCCGTGGAAGAAAGGTGGCGATAATCTCGACACTTGCTTCGTCCCCCTGTTGGTCGATCAGACTCCCAATCTCTTCCCCGTCTAATCGATAATAGAGAACAGAATACCCGACGCAGTAATAATGATAACTCTTTGTGTCATTTTCCTGTTCTGCGGCAAGCGCTTGAGCATGCTGGACAGCACTTAGTTCTAAATGGAGGATATCGTTTTTCTGAAGAAGGGGTTTCCCTTTGATATTCACAGCAGAAAGGGATGTTTCGGTCTTAAGGGCTCTCCCTGCAGCGGCGACACATACCTTGTGAAGGGGACCATGTCTCTTTTCCAATTGTCCTTTAATGGAGGCAATCACCTCGGATACAGCAGGTACATCATGGATTTGTCCATCTAACATGGCTCTCTTCTTATGCTCTTCTATTAAAATGTCTGAAACTTGAAATTTTCCGTCTATTTCTTCTAAAATAATTCCAACGACCGACCGTGTTCCGATGTCTAATGCAAAGATTTTATGATTATTTTTCAATTACTGTACACCCACTTTAGACTATTCTCATACTATACAAAATACTTTAGCGCTTAAAAGCGTTTAACTAATAAAGAAATTTTTCGTGACATTTTAGATATGTTCTATTATAATGAGTTTCAATATCAAAAATGTATCATACTTTCTTAAAACTATAACAGTTTTTACGTATGAACAGGAAAAAAAGAAAGGGTGCTGTATCGTGAGTAATCAAGAGCTCGATCAATTACGAAAACAAGTAGACGAAATGAACTTAAAACTATTAGACACCATTAATGAACGTGCTAAACTAGTTCAAGAAATCGGGCGTGTCAAGGAAACTCAAGGAGTATACCGCTATGATCCTGTTCGTGAAAGAGGAATGCTCGATCTGATTAAAGAAAATAACAATGGTCCATTTGAACACTCAACCATTGAACATATTTTTAAAGAGATCTTCAAAGCAGGTTTGGAGTTACAAAAAGACGATCACCGTAAAGCATTGCTCGTTTCCCGTAAAAAGAAACCGGATGATACGATTGTAAATATCAACGGAGATTCAATTGGAGACGGTAATCCTCATTTCATCTTCGGTCCATGTGCCGTTGAATCATATGAGCAAGTAGCGGAAGTAGCGAAAGCTGTTAAAGCGAAGGGACTTAAACTACTTCGCGGCGGAGCATTCAAACCAAGAACGTCACCTTATGACTTCCAAGGCTTAGGGATTGAAGGATTGAAGATTCTTAAAAAAGTGGCGGATGAATATGATTTAGCTGTCGTGAGTGAAATCGTGAATCCTGCCGATATCGAACATGCATTGGAATACATTGATGTCATCCAGATCGGTGCAAGAAATATGCAAAACTTTGAACTATTAAAAGCAGCAGGAGCAGTGAAGAAACCCGTATTACTTAAACGTGGCTTAGCTGCAACGATTGATGAGTTCATCAATGCTGCCGAATACATCATTTCACAAGGGAATGGAGACATCATCCTTTGTGAACGAGGAATTCGTACCTACGAAAAAGCGACAAGAAACACATTGGACATTTCAGCTGTCCCTATCCTTAAGCAAGAGACACATCTACCGGTATTCGTGGATGTTACACACTCTACAGGACGTAGAGATCTACTGCTTCCAGCTGCAAAGGCAGCATTAGCCATCGGGGCAGATGGAGTAATGGCCGAGGTTCATCCTGATCCAGCCGTTGCCTTATCCGATTCCGCTCAGCAAATGGATTTAGATCAGTTTGATCATTTCTACAAGGAAGTATTAAAAGGAAGAACGATTGAAGTGTAATAGTGTGAAAGAAGAGAAGGGCTGAATCCTTATAATGAGGATTCAGTCCTTTTTTGGGGTCAAATGAAAGAATATTAATATGAAGAGATGCAATCGTCTGGCAGGGGAGCCGGGTGCAATTATCGGGGATATCAGCGGTGAAATTATTTTAACGGCGAAATTCTTGATATAACGGCGAAAATACGAATATAACGGTGAAATCCTATTTTTAACGGCGAAAATGCCATTATAACGGCGAAATCCTGGATATAACGGCGAAAACCGAATATAAAGGTCAAATCCTGATTTAACGACGGAAAATCGAATATAACGGCGAAATCCTATTTAACGGCGAAAATACGAATATAACGGTGAAATCCTATTTTTAACGGCGAAAATGCCATTATAACGGCGAAATCCTGGATATAACGGCGAAAACCGAATATAAAGGTCAAATCCTGATTTAACGACGGAAAATCGAATATAACGGTGAAATCCTATTTTTAACGGCGAAAATCCTGGATATAACGGCGAAATTTCAAAAATAACGGCGAAACACCTCCTCCGCCAATCTGCTCTCCATAAATATTCAACACCCATCCCGTATTCTTTCCCATCAAACCACGTCATTGTGTGCTATAATAATCTTTTTGTTGATATGACTACAAGGTCATTGCACGAATATAAAGACTATCGTATGATTATCTACGTAATTGCAGATAAATAACCTATATACATTGAAAAAACACTGAGTAGAACATAAATATGTGCATTTTTTAACAAACTATTGTAATCGCTTTTTTCTTTAGGTTAATTTGGTGTAAAATAAGATAAATGAGTAGAACAGTAAAGGAGTGTAAGCAATGAACATTACAATATATGATGTAGCCCGTGAAGCCAATGTTTCCATGGCAACGGTCTCCCGTGTCGTTAACGGTAACCCGAATGTTAAGCCAGCAACAAGAAAGAAGGTACTTGAGGTTATTGAACGTCTTGGGTATCGTCCCAATGCTGTAGCCAGAGGATTGGCTAGTAAGAAAACAACGACGGTAGGGGTTATCATCCCTGATATCTCAAATATTTTTTATGCAGAGCTGGCACGAGGAATTGAAGATATTGCCACGATGTATAAATACAATATCATTCTTAGCAACTCGGATCAAAATACTGAGAAAGAGCTTCACCTCCTGAATACAATGCTTGGGAAACAAGTGGATGGAATCCTGTTCCTTGGTGGCCATATTTCCGAAGAGCATGTTCATGAGTTTGAACGTTCTCCTGTCCCGATCGTACTTGCGGGTGCTGTGGAAGAAACGAATAAAATCCCTTCTGTTAATATCGATTACAAGGCAGCTTCCTTTGATGCGGTTTCCGAGCTACTGGAAAAAGGGCATAAGCGCATCGGTTTTGTAAGTGGTCCTTTCCACGATACGATTAATATGAAGTTTAAACTTGAAGGATATCGAGAAGCGCTTGCGAAAGCAGGTGTGGAATATAGCGACGATTTAGTCATCGAAGGCGACTACACATATGATTCAGGACTGGAAGCGTGGCAGAAGTTTACTGAGCTTGACGACAAGCCGACAGCTATATTTGTCGGAAATGATGAAACGGCCCTTGGTGTCGTACATGGTGCTCAGGATCAACATGTATCCATCCCTGATGATGTTGAAGTCATCAGCTTCGACAACACAAGACTGGCACTGATGGTTAGACCTCAGCTGACTTCTGTTGTTCAGCCTTTATATGATATCGGAGCAGTGGCTATGAGATTATTGACGAAATATATGAACAAAGAAACCGTTGAAGAATCCACTGTTGTTCTTCCTCATAGATTGGAGCACCGCCACTCAACAAAGTAAGGAATTTGTCGATAGTATAGATAAAGACAAACAGAACTTATTTTTGTAGGGAGAGTCAAAATGAAAAAGCTTGATGTTCTTACACCAATCGGGGTTTTAGTAGGGTTTCTATTCGTATCCTTCGCCATCATTACGAATGCTGGCATCACAGGCTTCAGTTCCTTCATCGATCTGCCGTCGATCTTCGTCGTAATCGGGGGATTGTTTGGGGCCATGTTGGTCAGCTTCTCTATCAAGGAATTGAAGCAGTTGGGTAAAGTGATGAAAGAATCCTTTCGTGATGAAGAATATGATCTTCACGGTCTGATCCGGACATTTGTCACCTTATCAGAAAAAGCAAGGCGTGAAGGCCTTCTCTCACTCGAGGCAGAAGTGGAAGCAGTCGAGGATCCTTTTATCCGAAAAGGCGTCTTCCTTGCTGTGGACGGAATTGAGCAAGACGTGATTGTCGATATTATGAATGCTGAAATCATCGCTTTAGAAGAGCGGCACCGTAAAAATAAGAGCTTATTGGACAAGGCAGGGGAATATGCACCTGCTTGGGGGATGATCGGGACCTTGATCGGTCTTGTCCTGATGTTGAAAAATTTAAATGATCCCGCATCATTAGGCCCTAATATGGCCATTGCGTTATTAACGACCCTTTATGGGGTCTTGCTTGCAAATCTTGTATTCTTGCCGATGGCATCCAAACTTGCGATGAAAACAGAGAAAGAAGTGTTTATGAAACAAATCGTGATCGAGGGTGTTGTGGGGGTGCAATCGGGTCAAAATCCGAGGATATTAGAAGAGAAGCTAAGGGTTTTCTTATCCAATGAGGAACTGCAGATGTATTCGGTCAAGGAGCAAGAGGGGGCATCCCCAGATGAAGCGTAGACCAAGAAAAGAATCTCAGCCTTCAGGTGCTCCTAAATGGATGGTTACATTTTCTGATCTTATCACACTGATTCTCGTATTCTTTATATTATTATTCTCTATGTCTCAAATCGATATCGTGAAATTCAGAACCATTGCAGATTCTTTTCAACAAAGGCAAATTCTTGAGTTTTATCCATCTGTGATTCCATTGGAAAATCCTTCAAGCGAACCTGAAATGGAAACGAAAGATGCCGGGTCTCAAGGGAAAGAACGGGATTTAAGCCAGCTATTAGCGGATATTCAGAGTTATTTGAATGAAAATGAATTAAATGACGTGGTCGTGGCAACGAGAACCGAACGGGGTGTCGTCCTCGTACTTCAGGAACAGGCGCTTTTTGCATCTGGAGAAGCAACTGTCCTAAAGGATGCGTATCCGTTTTTGAATAAAGTAGGGGACCTACTATCTAGGATCCCGAACTTTGTGAAGGTGGAAGGACATACAGATAATCGCCCGATCAATACATATCAGTTCCCGTCCAACTGGGAGCTCTCCTCTGCGCGTGCAAGCAGTGTCATTCGGTACTTGATCAAGACCGAGAACTTAGATCCAAAGCGGTTCATTGCCGTCGGATATGGGGACACACGCCCCATTGCCTCGAACGACTCGGAGGAAAATCTTCAACGAAACAGGCGGGTTGAAGTGATCATAACGGATCCTGCGTATGAAGAACAATAAAAAGCAAGGACTACTTGATTGAAAGTGTCCCTGCTTTTTTTTGTGCGCAGTTTCCTGGTATGGATGTTTACCCTGGTCAATGATTACATGTCGATTTCAGTGATTTTATCTTTTTACTTAAGAAAGACCCTCCAGACATCCGCCTGAGGGTCTTTCAAATCATTGATAGTTGACGACTGCTGGGCTCGGGTCCATTTTTAACACATCTTCCGGTTTCATGACCGGCACATCTTTATCATAGAAGATCTTGAATGCACCATACTGTTGCGGTTCATCCCGTATATACTTCCGGTACAGTGCCTGCTTGTCCGCAGCTGCTCCCCAGCCGTCAAAGTTTATGGCGACTTCAACGTTGTCAGTGGGTTCGATCGCATCTTTATGCGTCAGTACGGGTCCAGTGAATTGGTGGACTAGAACCAATTTATCCGGGAGGTTATTCTTTTCCGTAAGCTCTGATAGATACTCGACTGCCTCCTGAATTTTCCTGCCATCCACTTGCCCGAGATCCTCTCCGGGCTTTTCCCCTTCTGCTACGTGGAATTCCGTGTCGATCGCCAAGTTAACATTCGGGTGTTTCAGCCATTTTTCAATCATTTTCACCTGGTTCATGACCGTATCCGTTCCGAGTTGAATATCGAGCAACACCAGGGCGTCATGCTTCTCCGCAAGCTCCACATATGTTTCAATATTCTCCTCAGACGTCATCTGTACATAATCTCCATCCTTGCCAGGCGCATTCTGGGCCATGGTCGTAATCAATTCGATTGTCGGTACCGCTGGCCTTTCAGGGTCAAGGTCGGAATAGGCTTGTGTTTGTTCTTTCAACTTCTTTATGTATTCCTCAGGTTCGAGTTTTCCAAGAATGCCCATATTTTTAGACACTGGCGTACCATAGTAGGTCACTAGACGATAATCCTTTAATGGTCCATCGGAAAGGTCGTCCATCCCGCTTGCCAGCGTCTCACCCAGAGGTACCGTACGTTGAGGAACCTCTTTCTTCGGCTCTCCATCTATCGTTTGCTGCTCTTCCTCTTTAGACAATTTTTCCTTCAATGATACAGCATCTTTCGACGGTTCCATCGGTTTGAAAGACTGTTCCTGCTGAACGGTTCCGTCGGTTTCCGTGGCAGCATCCTTGTCCTGTTTCTTCTCAGCTTTTGATTGATCCTGTTCTGAAGACGTCGCTTCCTTTTCATCCTCTTTTGTCATCGAAGGATCTGCACAGGCTCCCAGAATAAGTAATCCAGCTGAGAGAATCGGTAATAATAATTTTTTCACTAGCTCACACATCCTTTTTACATAGAAGATTATGGAGGAGTTTATCACATTTTCCTATACATGAAACCTATGTAAACAAATTGATAGAAACTCTTAATCCAAAATTTAGTGCCAAGCCTCCAGCACGTTCATGCTTTTTCAGGAGACTTGGCACTTATTCTATCATTTTTCTTTGCTACAGTATATTTAGAACCCTTCATCACAGGAATCTATGAGTCTGTTATTTTATTTCAACCAGTCCGACATCATAGTGACGAATCGTTTCCACCATTGATAAAGGATGAGCGGCAACGAACGACTTTCCGGTACTTGACAGGTCAAGCCCATTAACTAGACGGCTTCTGTCTGAGCTGCTGGCGTATAGAGTAGAGGGCTTTTTCAACGGTTTGCTTGTTCTTTTCCGTGATTTCCCCTTTTCTCGGAATCGGCTTGTAGATGTCCGGGGCATCCATCCATTCTGTTGGTAGGGTGATACCTGCTTTGCTCTGCCAACGGTTCGTCCAATTCATTGGGAAAGTGGAGGCGAGGTCGCCCTGTCCGGTCATCTGCATCCAAATCATGCTCCAAGCCCTTGGGACAACTCTCCATATGTCATATCCGCCGCCTCCCACGGCAATCCATCTTCCATCGCAGTACTCATGAGCCAGTTCGTGAGCGATGCGGGGGATTTCCTGATAGATATTCATGGTGGCGGAAAGATGGGTAAGTGGATCGTAATAGTGAGCATCCGCCCCATTTTGAGTCAGGATGACATCGGGCTTGAAGAATTCTATGACCTCCCTGAAGGATGTCTCATAAGCCTCGAGCCAGGATTCATCTTCTGTAAAGGCATCAAGGGGGATATTGAATGAGTAGCCATAGCCTTTCCCGTGGCCGCGCTCATTGATATTACCCGTTCCAGGGAATAGATATCTTCCCGTTTCATGAATGGACAGAGTGCAAACAGTGGGATCATCGTAAAAGGACCACTGGACCCCATCTCCGTGGTGGGCATCGGTGTCGACGTAAAGGACCCTCGCATCATACTTTTCCTGTAAATAGCGAATGGCGACTGAGCTATCATTGTATATACAGAAGCCCGATGCCTTTCCTTTGAACCCGTGATGCAATCCACCTCCCAAATGGAGGGCATGCTTCGCCTTTCCTGTCATGACGTAGTCAACTGCCGTTAACGTACCGCCTACTAAATAGGCGCTTGCTTCATGCATCCCTTGAAACATAGGGGTATCCTCGGTCCCGATTCCAAATCCTTCCGCCCGATCTGGAGCGAGTTGGCCGACACTCGCTTGTTTGACAGCGTTTACATAGTTAGGGTCGTGATTTAGAAACAGCTCTTCGTCTGTAGCCATCCGGGGTGGGACGATTACATCCGGTTGCAGAGCATTCACTTCTTTCAGTAAGTCCATCGTCAGGGTGATCCGTGTTTGATTGAAGGGATGCTCATCAGAGAACCGGTACCCCAGCAGTTCATCTGAATAAATAAAGACTGCATCTTTGGTCATGATGAAATTCCTGGCATGTTGGGCCATAACACGTCATATCCTTCTTTCTTAAGATCATTGATCACATTCATCGGGTTCATCGTCCTGACACGGAAAACGAGGATTTTATACATTTCATCTTTTTTATCGGGATAGACGAGGACACTTTGGATATTCGAGTTATTCCGTCTAATAATCCCTGCTACCTCATAGAGGATTCCTGCCTTATGGGGGACTTTCACTTCAATTTGTGAACCTGGCTGATGTGCTCCGGTTAATTGAATAAGTGTATACAAAAGGTCTGTTTCCGTGATGATGCCAACCAGCTTCTTTTCCTTCAGAATCGGAAGGCAGCTGATATGATGCTCGTAGAACAGAGCGGCGACTTCTTCAACGAAATCAAGTGGATGACCGGTAATCACTTCCGTCTTCATAATGAATTTCAGAGGATTTTGTAACTCGGCTGGATTTGCCCCCTCATGAAAAATCGAAGGTGTACCATCCTTCACATCACGGTCACTCACGATGCCGACGACTTCCATCTCATCATTGGTAATCGGTATATGCTTGATCTTTTTTTCCCTCATTAGCTTTATCGCTGATTCAATTGAATCGTCTGCTTTCAGTGTTTCGATCTTCGTTTTCATTATCTCTTCTACAATCATGTTCTCAACCCCTTTAGAAAACTGTCAGAAATCCGTTAGTACATGAAACGATTCATAAATCGAAGTTGATCGAATCGTTGAATGGAGTCTGCATCCACTCGTTTCCCTATCCTTGCCATTAAACAATTGGCTGGATGGGAACTGATTTCAGGGTCATCCGTTGCATAATATTCCAACCCGCCGGCGTTCATCATTTTTTCCATCACTTTCCGATATTCCCATACGTTCAGCCCGGTTCCCTTTAGATCCCAGTGCCAATAATATTCGGTCGTAATGACAATGAAGTCTTCCATATGATCATCCATCATGGATACGTTTAATAGATTTTTCCCGACTGCCGCCCCGCGGAATTTAGGAATGACCTCGATTGCCCCAAGCTCGATGAGATTCTCCATTTTCCCTTGAGACCACCGTTCGAGAGGATCGGGATATAAGTATGTAACATATCCAACAATTGTATGATTGTCTCTAGCAATCAGGATACGTCCTTCTGGTAAACGAGCAATTTCAACAAGCGCTTTATGCTGCTGGGCAGGAGGTCTGAAAGCAACCAAATCCTCGTGAAAATCAAGGCGCGCTAGTTCATCTGCCGAAATGGGACCTTCAATAATGATGTTGCCTTTTGCTGTCTTTAATTCTGTTGCATTATAGGTTTTTTTCAATTTCATCTGGACACCACCTAAAGATATTCCTCTAGTCCATTATACATGAAATCAAAAAATGTAGAGCGCTTTCACGAAATTTTCAGACGTTTATGAGGTGAATATTATTTTGAAATACCTATCGGGAGTAGCATTCTTGAGGGAGGTTAAGGGCAAATCATCAGCGCGAACATTATGGCAGATTTTTTAAAAAATTGAGAAAACATTCAATTTATACTATAATAAGATTGTAATTTCTTACATAAGGGGGATGCGGTATATGAAAGTGGAAGCGTTACCAGTAACCAAGGGAAACTATAATCTTGAAAGCTATGAAAAGACATATGCGTCATTCGATTGGAAGGATGCTGAAAAAGAATTTTCATGGGCGGAAACAGGTCGCGTCAATCTGGCACATGAAGCGATTGATCGACACGCAGTATCTTTCAGGAAAAATAAAGTCGCTCTTTATTACCGAGATGCAGAACGTGATGAAAAATATACGTACTCTGATATGAAGAAGATGTCGAACAAAGCAGGAAATGTATTAAAGCGTTTTGGAGATGTTGAAAAAGGTGACCGTGTGTTCATCTTCATGCCAAGATCACCGGAATTATATTTCTCCGTATTAGGTGCGATTAAGCTTGGAGCCATTGTGGGTCCTTTATTTGAAGCATTCATGGAGGGAGCGGTTCGTGATCGTTTAGAAGATAGTGAAGCGAAGGTATTGATCACGACTCCAGAATTGTTGAAGAGAGTTCCAGTCAGTGAACTTCCAAATTTAAAGCATGTGTTCTTAATAGGAGAAGAGATTCAAGAGGACGATGTACATGTGGACTTTATGTCTAAATTTGCGGAAGCAAGTGATAAGTTGGCTGTCGAATGGGTGGACCGAAATGATGGGTTGATTCTTCATTATACGTCAGGCTCCACTGGAAAACCTAAAGGGGTCCTTCACGTCCACAATGCGATGATTCAACATTATCAAACGTCTAAGTGGGTACTCGACCTCCAGGAAGAGGATGTATATTGGTGTACAGCGGATCCAGGCTGGGTGACGGGGACTTCCTATGGAATCTTCGGCCCGTGGCTGACAGGTGCCTCCAATGTCATTGTCGGCGGGCGCTTTAAACCGGAAAACTGGTACAAAACGATTGAAGACTACGGTGTAACCGTCTGGTATAGTGCACCAACGGCCTTCAGGATGTTAATGGGTGCAGGCGACGAGGTAGTGAAACAGTTTGACCTAAGCTCACTGCGCCATATACTAAGTGTAGGTGAACCGTTGAATCCGGAAGTCGTACGATGGGGGATGAAGGTATTTAACCTCCGCATCCATGATACGTGGTGGATGACCGAAACGGGTGGACAATTAATCTGTAACTATCCAAGCTTGGAAATTAAACCGGGCTCCATGGGGAAACCATTCCCCGGAGTGAAGGCAGCGATTGTGGATGACCAAGGGGAGGAAGTACCACCTTACCGGATGGGGAACTTAGCCATTAAGAAAGGCTGGCCTTCTATGATGCACCAAATCTGGAATAACCCTGAAAAGTATGATTCATACTTTATGCCAGGTGATTGGTATGTATCCGGAGACTCAGCCTACATGGATGAAGATGGGTACTTCTGGTTCCAGGGACGTATCGATGATGTAATTATGACGTCAGGTGAAAGAGTAGGTCCTTTCGAAGTGGAGAGTAAGCTGGTTGAGCATCCTGCCGTTGCAGAGGCAGGAGTGATCGGGAAGCCTGATCCAGTTCGTGGTGAAATCATTAAAGCGTTCATCTCCCTTCGTGATGGATACGAAGTGACAGATGAACTAAAGGAAGAGATTCGCCAATTCGTGAAAAAAGGCCTGGCTGCCCATGCGGCTCCTAGGGAAATCGAATTCCGCGACAAGCTGCCTAAAACCCGCAGCGGAAAAATCATGCGTCGCGTACTGAAGGCATGGGAGTTAGACTTGCCGACAGGTGACTTAAGTACAATGGAAGATTAATAGATGGATGAACCTCCGCTTAGCGGGGGTTTTTTCGTGTGAGGGGAGGGGGTGGTGTTGATGTGTTGATTGGTTGGTTGATGGCGAAAATTGTCGATAAAGATAGAATGGCAGATAAAATTGGATTTTGGCATATAAAAATAAAATATGGCAGATAAACTGAATTTATGGCAGATAAATCAAAAATATGGAAGATAAATCCCCTGAATGGCATGTAAACACCCCCGCCACTAAATCCGCACCCGTTCGCCCCATGTCACTATTACAAAACCACATCCACAAATAAAAAACGAAGGAAAGTAAACACTTTCCCTCGTTTAAAATCATTATTTAGTTCTGCTCAGCAGGTGGATCCGGTTCAGTTGGTGGTTCTGTTCCTCCGTTACCGCCGCCGTCACCACCACCATTGTCAGCAGGTGGGGGCGGTTCCGGTTTGTCCGGCTTTGGTGGAGGATCAGCCGGTTTATCCCCTGGTGGTTTTGGTTCCGGCTTTTCAGGTTTTGGCTTTGGTTCCGGTTTCGGTTCAGGCTTTCCAATTTGCACAGTATTGGAACGTGCGGATTCTTTACCGGCTACATCAACTGCAACCACGTAGAAGTCTCCATTTCCGACCGATACTGTATAATTTGCGCCTGACTTCACGCTTCCGACTTTGCCACCTGACGTCTTGTACACACGGTAGCCGACTACATCTCTGCTCGCAGAAGGTGTCCAAGTGATCTTGTTGCCACTTCCACTGGCATTAACGGTTCCAGGAGCTGCTCCGTCATCGGAAATCTTGTTTTCTGCGATGAGAACATTTTTAAAGCGTTCGTCATCTTCTGGAATGAGTTTGTCTGGATTTCCAGGTACAGCACCGAAGATGTTTTTCACGAAATCTGGATTTAAGATGACACCAGGTTGTGAAAATTCTGCAGGTGTATTAGGTAAAGCCAGATATTTTTTGCCGTTTACCATCACGTAACGGCTCATGAGTAAGCTATCATCCGTTTTGGTTGGAACGAACTTTGCGTTAAATAAATCACTTTTCACTAACCCGGCCTGACTGCAGGCTTCTGATGGAAGCAATCCGGATATGGAACAGAAGGATCTTCTTACAATCCCTTCCGGCTGCTGGAATTGTGCATCAGGGTCGATCAGTTCCGGGGCCAGATCTCTCGTGTCATTCAGTAGGTAAGACCATAAACGGATGTTACGTAATCCATAATGTCCATACTGAGCACGGGATGCAGCTGTATTCAATGAAGAAGGTGTGTCGTAACCGAACCAAGTTCCGAATGTTATACTCGGATTAGTTGCCACAAACCAGTGATCTTTGTAGTCCTGACTCGTTCCTGATTTTCCGGCCCAGTCCGAACCGAAATTCAAGAAGGTCTTCGCGTAGCGACCAGTCCCTAACGAATGATCGAGGGTATCCCTCATCATATCGATCGTTAAGTAAGCCGTTTGCGGACTGAATACATCAACTGGATCTACTTTATGCTCATAGACGACGGTTCCATCCTTTTCAACGATCTTATCGATCATGAAAGCATCGATGAACTTACCTCCATTTGCAAATGTTGTGTAAGCATTGACATTTTCTTCAACTGTCACACCCGTCGTTGTTGCTCCAAGTGTAAGGGACAAGTTATTGTCATATCTACTGGAAAGGGAGGTGAAGCCCATTTTCAACAGAAACTCTTTAAATGGATTTTTGTTATAGATATTCGCATATGTTCGAACAGCAGGAATGTTCAACGACTCTGCAAGGGCAAACCTTGCAGGGAATAGCCCGCGTTCACGTAACGAATAGTTTTCCGGCGTCCAACCATTGATGTTCACAGCGACATCAGGAATAGGTGATCCCGGTGAAATGTAGCCGTATTCCAGTGCAGGCGCATACGCAAGCAATGGCTTCATGGTTGAACCGTTTGACCTTAGTGACTGAGTGGCATGGTTAATCTGTTCAGTTTTGAAATCACGCCCGCCGATGAAACTGATGATGCGTCCCGTTTTATTTTCAATCATCATGGCACCTACCTGAACAGGTTGCGGAACTTCAACTTCTTCACCTGTCTCCGGGTCCGTTACCGTATTTGTTTTCGTAGGACCGTACATTTCATAGGCATCTTTGGTTTTTTGCATTTGATCATAGATCTTTTTATTAATGGTAGAGTGAATTTCGTAGCCGCTTTGGCGAACATTGCGATCAGCCAGAGTACGATACTTGTCTTCAAGCTCATCATTATTTTTTAGATCCTGTTCTGAGTACCCATCTTTCTTAGCCAGTACATTCTTAAGGATATCCACTGCTCTACTTTCAAGTTCAGCAGTCAGCCATGGATATTGTTCCTGAGGTGATGGCTTAGGCTTGACAAAATCCTTTGAAATGTCATAAGCGACGGCATCGTCATATTGCTTCTTCGTAATATATCCTTCCCGATGCATCCGGTAGAGGACCGTATTTTTACGACTCATCCCGGCTTCCAGGTTCTCCTTCACTTCACCATTGTTCTTGAAAGGTGTGTATGAGAAGGGAGCTTGCGGAAGTCCTGCAATGAAAGCGGACTGAGGTAAGGACAGGTCTTTAGCGTCTACCCCGAATATGCCCCGTGCAGCAGATTGAACACCAGCAATGTTCTGTCCCGATGAATTTCGTCCTAAGGTCGCGACATTGAGATAGGCTTCCAATATTTCATCTTTATCAAAAAAACGTTCTAAGCGAAGGGCCAGAAGAATTTCCTTTGCTTTTCTTTCAAATGAAACTTCATTCGTAAGGATTTGATTTTTAATCAGCTGTTGAGTAAGTGTACTTCCACCTGATTGTGTTGATGAATTCGTAAATTCCTGAAGTACGGCACGCATGATGGCTTTCGGTACGACACCGTTATGTTCGTTGAAGTATTCATCTTCCGTGGCAATAACTGCATTCCGCAGATCTTTCGAGATATCTTCAAGCTTCACTTCTTCACGTTCAAGGTCTGTTCGAAGTTTTCCTAGATAAACATCATCGGAGAAGTAAAGACGTGAGGTTTCTTCGTAGTTGTAAATGTCCTTTTTCATTTGGTCATAAGGACGAATTGGTTCTTCCTTCACGAGAGAAGCGAAATACCCCGCTCCGACTCCTCCTGCAAATGCAAATCCCAATACGAATATCACTACCAGGATCAAAGACAGGTTCCAGAATACACCATATGTAATTCTTGCTCGTTTTTGTAATCTAGTATTTGAAAAGAACCTGATTGCAGGATCTAATTTTTCAAGTAATTTATCCCATTTTTCCTTCATATCATCATTCCCCCCAGAACATTCCCATTATAGCATAATTCCAAGATGGCTGTCGTAAAAAGTCAAATTTAAGAGGGATTTATCAGGTGATTAGTTGACTATTATTTTGGAATATGGTAAAAACCTTATATAGTGAAATGAATGATGATCCGCTATTTCTGTCGGATTTATTACTTTAATAAATAAATGTGTGATCGCAATGAGAGGAACGAGTAGTCTGCCTTCCCTGTTAAAAAGAGAGTCAGTGGTTGCTGAAAACTGACACAAATGGCAGATGAATTACATCCTGGAGCTTTTGCTGTGAACCTTTAGTAGCAGCAAACGGTGGAAGCCGTTATCTTCAAAGAGTGAAGGATGTTATTCCTTAATTTGGGTGGTACCGCGCGAAGAGCGTCCCTGCATATTTGCAGGGATTTTTTTGTTGTCTTTTTAGGTTCTGCCACTGCACGTTTTACCAAAGAGGAGGAAAAAAGATGGATTTACTAAAAGACTTGGAATGGCGTGGGATCACGTATCAGCAAACGGATGCAGAAGGTTTGAAAGACGTATTGAATAAAGAGAGCATTTCAATTTACTGTGGGATCGACCCAACAGCCGATAGTATGCATATCGGACATCTGTTGCCATTTTTAACACTAAGACGTTTCCAGAATGAAGGGCACCGTCCCCTTGTGTTAGTTGGAGGGGCAACCGGTTTGATCGGTGACCCAAGTGGTAAAAATGAAGAGCGTAAATTGCAAACGATTGAAGCGATTCAGGAAAATGTAGCATGTATCAAAACTCAGCTGGAAAGCATCTTTGATTTCGAAGGTGACAATGGTGCAGTGATGGTGAATAACTATGACTGGATCGGCGCAATGGATGTCGTCACCTTCCTTCGTGACTTCGGTAAGCACGTAGGGGTGAACTATATGCTTGCGAAAGATACGATCGCAACACGACTTGAATCAGGTATTTCATTTACTGAATTTACGTATACGATCCTTCAGGCACTGGACTTCAATCACTTGTATGACAACTACAACTGTAAACTTCAAATCGGTGGAAGTGATCAGTGGGGGAATATCACGACAGGACTTGAACTGATCAGACGTACACATGAAGAAGAAACGAAGGCGTTCGGGTTTACGATTCCACTAGTAACGAAAGCAGATGGAAGTAAATTTGGTAAAACAGAAAGTGGAGCAGTTTGGCTGGACCCGAAGAAAACGTCACCTTACGAGTTCTACCAGTTCTGGATCAACGCCGCTGATGCCGATGTTGTTAAATACTTAAAATACTTTACATTCCTTTCTCATGAAGAGGTCGAGGGACTTTCCCGATCGGTTGAAACAGAACCTCATCTTCGTAGAGCGCAAAAGACATTAGCAGAAGAAATGACGAAACTCATCCACGGTGAAGAAGCACTTGATCAAGCGATCCGCATTTCACAAGCCTTATTCAGTGGTGAAATCAAAACGTTATCCGCTTCTGAAATTTTAGAAGGGTTTAAAGATGTCCCATCCTTTGAACAGCCTAAAGGCGATGCAATCGGATTAATCGACCTGATTGTCAATGCGAAAATCTCGCCTTCTAAACGCCAGGCCCGGGAGGATGTCGGAAATGGTGCCATTTACATTAATGGGGAACGTGTAACGGATCTTCAGCATGTAATTGACGAGAAGGACATGATCGATGGTCAATTCACGATCATTCGTCGCGGTAAGAAGAAATACTTTAGAATTCAGTACGTATAATAGAAAATAGAATCTTTCAGTGCGGTATCCGTTTCTCTTTTGTGGAGCGGGTACCGTGCTTTTTTTTAGGGTTGTAAGGGTAGGGTGAATAGGTAGGGAAAGTAAAGATTTTTCGACAAAAAGCTTATATATTTTCATCTTGGCTCATATTTCTGGAAACCGGCTCATAAATTGATATTCCGGCTCGTATTTTCTGGAACCGGCACATAAATGTAGAAAACTGGCTCATATATTAGCGAAACCAATAGAGGGACCGCTCCCAACCCAAGACCCAATCTATCAATGGACAGAGAATCCTTTCAAAGTAACTATATTTTAGGCAAAATCGCTTTTGAACGGTCAAAAATACATAAAAAAACACTGCCCATAAAATGGACAGTGTTCCTCTTACAAAGATTAACGAGAGTAGAACTCAACGATAAGAGCTTCGTTAATTTCAGCTGGTAATTCAGAACGTTCAGGAACGCGTGTGAATGTACCTTCTAATTTGTCAGCATCGAAAGTTAGGAATTCAGGAACAAAGCTGTTCACTTCCATCGCTTCTTTGATGATGTCAAGGTTACTTGATTTTTCACGAACTGAGATTGTTTGACCAGGTAGTACGCGGAATGAAGGGATATCTACGCGAGATCCGTTCACTGTTACGTGACCGTGGTTAACAAGTTGACGTGCTTGACGACGAGTACGAGCTAAACCTAAACGATAAACAACGTTATCCAGGCGGCACTCAAGTAGCGCCATGAAGTTTTCACCGTGTTTACCTTGTAATTTGCCAGCTTGGTCAAATAGGTTACGGAATTGACGCTCAGTTACTCCGTACATGTGACGAAGTTTTTGCTTCTCTTGAAGTTGTAAACCATATTCAGAGATTTTTTTACGTTGGTTAGGACCATGTTGTCCAGGAGCGTAAGGACGCTTTTCTAATTCTTTACCCGTTCCGCTTAGAGAGATTCCAAGACGACGAGATAATTTCCAGCTTGGGCCAGTATATCGAGCCATGAATGACTCCTCCTTTATTGTTTTTATTTTGTTGTAAAATAAAAACACCTGTGAATAAACAATTATGTGCATTTTGTTTTCATGTACCTTCGCCCTAGCAGCAGAGGGTTACAAGATACACCTCAATGTGTAGAGGAACAAAATACGATCATAAAGGACTTCACTGAAGCTGCATTATTTTACACAAAGAATATTATATGACGGGAGAGTATAGAAGTCAAGGGCATATTTTGAGTTTCACACATATCATAGATTCGTTCGAAGTGATTTGATGAGCATATTTTCGTATACTGGATAGAAGGATTTCCTTTCTGAACAGAGTATTTAAAATGTAGAGAAGTTTTAGGTCAATTTCTTGTCTCATGAAGTAAACTAAATAGTCCAAAAGTCATTTATTATGATATAATTAACTTGGAAAATATGTTAATTAGGTGAAAGATTTGGAAGAAACAAGGAGAGGGAAGTCCCTTCGCTTCTTTTTGATCAGATTATGCGTTCTTTTGACTTTAGGAGAGTTCGTATATTCTCTTTTATTCCTTTCACTTTCAGAAGGATCCACGATTGATCCTCCTATCCAACTGGAAACAAGATGAACTGATTCAACTGAACTGGTCCAATCAAAAAGAAAAACCAGTTGAATGTCATTCTATACGAGGATCACTCATTATGGCTGGTTGTTTTACAGGATGATGTAGTATTGACCAAGAGTCAGTGAGGTAAATAGTTATACAAACCTTTTAGGTGTGGGTGAGAAAAATGTACGTTATTCAACATTCATTGCACGAATACAAATCCAAGCTATTCGATTTAATATATGAAGAAATGTCAGCTGAGACGGATCATCCGGTCCAATTGCAGAAGTGGCTGACGGTTATTAAAGATTGTCTTGAAATCGAGCAGGTGTTTTTATATCTATATAGCGATTCTGCATATTTCTTATATCATCCCCGACAGAATATGGATGCACCCCTCACTCTTGCCGAATCGAGCCAGGAATACCTCCTTGACCCCATTACGATGGAAAAGGATGACGAAGGATCGATTAAGTTCCATTTTACGAATCAAGATGGAAGTCCTTTAGCGATTCTTATAGTGGAATGGGAGGACGGACAAGGGGTAGCCGATGAGAGCTGGTTCCATTCTTTCAGGGAAGCGAGCAATCAATTTTTACAGCATATAGGCGGAATCCAAACGATACTTGAAGATGAGAGACGATACCGGGAATTATTTAAAGTGACGGAAATCTTCCATTCTACAAGAGACGTCCACACACTTCTCGTCCAAATCATCGAGACCTTGAAGCGGGTATTTCCCGTTGATGAGTTTCATTTGTTATTGTCGAATGACCGATACGATTTTGGAACACTTCCTATTAAAAGCTTTGACTTTGATCATGCCAACGAGTCTGCCATGCAGGCATTTGTCAACGGCAGTATCGAAGTGGGGGAACAGAATGTCCTGTATGCACCCTTGAAAGGAAAGCAAGGGATCTACGGTGTGCTTGAAGTGAAATCCATGTCCCATTCGACCTTTACGGATCAGAAGATTGAGTTCATTCGTCTGCTTGCCTATACGGGGGGAAGTGCCCTGGAAAATGCTAAGTTGTATGAACAGTCCAAGAGACTTATTACCGACCTCCAGCTAATCAATGAAACTTCCCATCAATTAAATTTGAATTTAAGATTATCGGAAACGGTGATGTTTTTAAAGAAGCAAATTAAGCGCTCATTTCAAGCATCCGCCATTGGGTTTGTACTCCTTCAAAAGGGGGAATACAGCATCTTGGAAGAAAGCTCGCCCGTCTTCTTTGACAAAGTTGGGAAAGGATATATCTCCTATGTGAAGCGACGGATCGAGAAGGAGAAAGATGCCATCTTTCTGGGCGATGTGAGCGACAGGTTTGATGAGGGAGCGGTGTTTCCTTCAATCATGGCTGTACCGATGGTTCAAAATGAAGCCCTGATCGGATTTTGTATTGTGCTCCATAAGGAACCATACATGTTTTCATTTGATATGTATAAGCTCCTTCAGTCGTTCATTCATCATTCAACCTTAGCGATCACCAATGCAACCCTCCGTGAAAAACTCGAGCATATGGTCATTACCGATCATATGACCAAGCTATTCGCACGAAATTATCTGGATGACGAAATGGAAGCTTCCATGAATAAGGATGATTCAGGCACGCTGCTGTTGATTGATATAGATGACTTTAAATTGATTAATGATAACTACGGGCATCAGATTGGTGATGAGGTTATTATCGCTGTTTCAAATCTGATTAAAGGGATCGTCAGTCACCATGGGTTTGTGGCTAGGTGGGGAGGGGAAGAATTGGCCGTCTACTTACCTTCACATGTTCTTGATGACGGCATGAGGATCGCTGAACGCATCATTGAAGAGACTCCTGTGAAAACAAATCCAACGGTCACATTGTCATGTGGTTTATCGACGTGGAGAGTGAATGATGACAAATGTCCGAAATCTGTGAAGGAACTAGTTAAAAAAGCAGATGAAGCACTCTATCATGCGAAAAATAATGGGAAAAATCAGGTTGCGAAAGATTGTGACGGAGAAAATATAGATTAAGTTTGTGAGGGGAAACAGGGAGGGGCCAACTAAGTCCTTCCTGTTTTTTTATAGAGATAATGGTGGGTTGGAAAGCGAATTTCCCTTTATCACTTTAATGTAACCGCTTTCTTTTTCTTCTTGATTATCATATTCTAGAATAGTAGTTAATTAGACTTAAGGGCATACTGGGAGGAATACTAGATGAAAGAAGAGAAACGCTTTGAAACAAGGGTCATTCATGAGGGGTATCAATCGTCTCAGCATTTTGATAGTTTAGCGCCCCCGTTATACCAAACTTCTACTTATACTTTCGCCAATGCGAAACAAGGGGAAAATCGGTTTGCTGGTGAAGAGGAAGGATATATATATTCAAGGCTCGGGAATCCGACCGTATCGATTCTTGAAGACAGGATGGCATCCTTAGAGAGTGGCGAGGCTGCCCTTGCATTCGGTTCCGGTATGGCAGCGGTTTCTGCAGTATTATTCTCGTTAACGAAATCAGGGGATCACATTCTCTGCTCACAAGGGGTATATGGATGCACATTCGGTTTGCTGCAGCTCCTTGAAGAGAAGTTTGCGATTGGGCATGACTTTTCTTCCATGAGTACGGAAGAAGAAATCCGAGGGAAAATCACTGAGAACACCACTTGTATTTACGTGGAAACACCTATAAATCCGACCATGCAATTAATTGATTTACAGCTGGTTGTGAAGGTTGCCAAGGAAAAAGGGATTCCGGTTGTGGTGGATAATACATTCTGTTCCCCGTATTTACAACGTCCGTTAGAGCTTGGGTGCGATATTGTCATCCATAGCGCAACGAAATATATCGGAGGGCATGGAGATGTAGTCGCGGGTCTTGTCGTCGGTTCACAGGAAAAGATGGCAGAAATCCGGATGACGACTCAAAAAGATATTGGGGGAATCATTTCCCCATTTGATGCCTGGTTATTATTAAGAGGATTAAAGACGCTTGCGGTGAGGATGGATCGTCATTGCGAAAGTGCAGAGAAGATTGCCGATCTTCTAGCCGAACATCCTGCCGTCGAAACCGTCATTTACCCGGGACATTCGAATCACCCTCAACATGAAGTGATGAAGAAACAGATGAAAAAACCGGGTGGTATGATTTCATTTACGATCAAAGGGTCAAAAGAAGAAGCCCAAAAGCTGATGGATGATCTATCGATGATCAAGATTGCCGTCAGTTTAGGTGATGCTG
Source organism: uncultured Bacillaceae bacterium (assembly GCA_963787015.1). GTDB lineage: Bacteria > Bacillota > Bacilli > Bacillales > Bacillaceae_B > Rossellomorea. Next base: position 50,879 of record CAWBBM010000002.1, on the reverse strand, counting down.
AAACGTTGATTCAGCATCCTGCCACCATGACTCACGCCGTCGTGCCTGAGGATTCGAGAAAGAGCATGGGGATTAGTGATACTCTATTAAGACTGTCTGTTGGATTAGAAGCGCCGGAAGATATTTGGCATGATTTATCTCAAGCGCTGGATAAAGCATAAAGAAAAAGGAAAGGAACCGCCGTTTGGTCGGTTCCTTTTTTGGTTTGTATCTTGTTTACGAATTCGGTGGAATAAAGGGTGGGATTTCTGCAATAAGGTGAGAAAGTTACGCAATAAAGTGATTGAAAGTGGCGCGATAAAGAGTAAAAGTGGCGCGATAAATTTCCAAAGTGGCCCAATAAAGAGTAAAAGTGGCCCGATAAATTCCCAAAGTGGCCCGATAAAGAGTAAAAGTGGCCCGATAAATTTCCAAAGTGGCCCGATAAAGCGTAAAAGTGGCCCGATAAAACCCAAAATGGCCCAATAAAGCGTAAAAGTGGCCCAATAAACTTCCAAAGTGGCCCAATAACCCGCCAAACCGGCCCAATAAACCCAAAATGCCACCAATAAACCCTCTATCCCTCATGAAAAACTATCCCAAATTACCTCATCCATAAAAATCACCAAGGTTGCATCTGTTTTTTGGATTTTAAAATGTCATTTTTTCTAGAATAGTAGATTTTATGCTGACCATCGACTCTCTTTCCCTACTCTTTCAAATAGGGTTGGTTAGATTTCTTTGTGCTCACTCCAACAAGTTCAAAAGTAATGCCATAAATAAACACAGTTAAGAAAATCGAGCTAACCATGTCGAGTATAAAATGCTGTTTAACAAAAAGGGTCGAGATAATAATCAACGAACCCATGATCGGCACAAAGGCAGAATGGAACAAATGTTTATTCTTAATGTTAATATTTCCAAGCATGACTGCAAATGTCGTTAAAACATGGATGCTTGGAAAAGCATTATACGGCTGGTCATGACTATAGATCATTCGGACAAGATTCACCAGAATGCCATCTCCCTCAACGGCAGGACGTGGTACGGTTGTCTGGAAATAAAAATAAATGAGGAAACAAACCAGTTCGCCGATGGCAATCACGCTCAGGGTTTTAATAAAGGTTGGGATGTCTTTGTACCAAAAGTAAAAAAGGTATCCTAAAATAAATGCATACCAGAAAATATATGGCACAATGAAAACCGGCAGGAAGGGAATCATCTTGTCAATCTCCGTAGAGAGGACGACCGCTTCACGAGAATCTGTATTTAATAGTTTATATAACATTCCTAATATGGGCATTATGAGAAAACACAATAAATATGGTAGGTCTTTCTTTTTGTTACTCATCTTACATCCCCTTCAACTAAAAAAAATGTATGGGATCGATCATCATCAATTTGCTGACCTTCAACATGGCTCCCTATTTTTCCTTGAAATCGAAATCCATTGGCTTCTTTTCCCCTTGATGTATCAATGATCATTGTGACGGAAAATGCCCAATAACCTTTCTAACTCTCTTCCCCTTATACTCGATAGAAAAACGTTAACTTTCATCAGTCGCAGTTTCTGATAACCTCCAACTCAAGTCGATTCGCTTTAAATTCCTTATCTATATTGGTTTCTTCCTTTTACATCGAACATATTTGTGCATTGGAAAATGAAACGGAGGTATTTCATAGTATCCTATGTTCATAGGCTGTTCGGGTGAATGTTAATGGGTGGCGATTAAGAAGGAATATATGAAGATTTTTTAAGTTTGTGTGGTTCCTATCCTTACAATAACAACACTTGGAGGTTGGTCGAAACAGCAACCATAAAAAAGACCATGCCGGATATGAATCATCATCTACCCGGCAGGTCCAGCCATTGGTTCCAAGATTAAAGATGTCTTAAAAGCTCATCCACAAAGAGTTCCAAATACTTCTGATCGTCTTGGTCAAATCTCGCTTTTTCCGGGCTGTCGATATCGAGTACTCCAATCAGCTTTCCTTCTTTCACTAGAGGGATTACAATTTCGGATTGAGAGGCTGCATCGCATGCGATGTGTCCAGGGAATTGATGGACATCATCGATCATAACCGTTTTTTGTTCACTGGCAGCAGTGCCACAAACCCCTCTGCCCAGAGGGATCCTTACACATGCAGGCAGTCCCTGGAACGGTCCCAAGACGAGCTGATTACTTGCTTCTTCATATAAATAAAAGCCTACCCAATTGATGCGATCCATAAATTGACCTAATAGGGAGGAAGCGTTGCTCAGATTCGCAATTTGATTTGGTTCACCTTCTAATAAAGCGTTTAATTGCTTAGTGACAAGGCCATAGCCCTGTTCCTTTGTGCCTTGATATTTTTCTACTTGAAACATCAATATCTCCCCCGATTCTACATAATATGCGTTATTTCATGTCCGCCTGTTCTCCTATCCTGCTTATACAACAGATTCTGTCGAGAATTACTTAAAGGAAATCAACTGGGGAACACGAATTAATCTTGTAAACAAACTATAATAGAAATGTCTATTGAACCATTTTTAGCATACTTCTTCATTACCTTCAAGATTTAGGTTTTAACCGAATAAATCCATTGATCCTCGTTACTGTTTTTTTTCATACGCCTATTATACTTGAAAGAAGGGGAAATATGAAAAAATCAAATACTTCCATTTCGACGAAAGAAGCCATTTTTCAAGCGGCGGTGTATCTGTTTTATGACCATGGTTTTGATGGGACGTCCGTCAGGGATATAGCGAAAAGAGCGAAAGTGAATCCGGCCACGATTTCCTATTACTTTAAGGGCAAGCAAGGGGTATTGGAAGCTTGCTTCACTCATTTCTTTGAGCAGTACTTACTCTTTCTTCAGGAAGAGAACGAAGCACTGAATTATGTTAGTGCTGATTTATGTTTGAAGCGGGCTGTTTACAAAATATTGAAATTCCAAAGTGACAATCATCAGCTGTCACGTTTTATCTGGAGAGAGGTTTCCATCGATTCACAGGTTGTCCGTGAAATCATTTCCTCTTATTTAATGAAAGAAAGGCATTATATGAAGCGGCTATTTGAACAAGGGATGAAGGATCATGCCTTTAAGAAGCAGCCTGTCAGCTTTTTGGTCATCCAGCTGAAGTCCATGCTGACCATGCCGTTTCTGAATAGTCAGCAGTTAAGGGAAGTGTGGCAAATGTTTCCGCAGGAATATTATTTTATTGATCAATACTATAAAAATATCGATCAATGGATTGATCTGCTTCTTGTTTCTGAAACAAAGGACGTCATGAAGACAGAACTTATTATTTGAAGACGGAGCCGAGTGCCATGCCACTACTAAAAAAGATAAAGAACTCTAGCTCGATATGAGCAGAGTTCTTTATCTTTTAAACGTCCATATTTGCCCGTCCCTGATCCAAACCGTTAGCGGTATGGGCATCTGAACCATAAACGGTATCAATGCCTAAAGAGTGGGCTTGTTTAATGACTTCCCTTGGTGGATATGATTCTCCACAATAGGGTTTAACAATGCCTGCCCCGTTATAATCAAGCTCGAGGTTCCTCGCAGCAACTTCATGTAAGATGGTCGAGATTTCCTCTCTGAACGTACGGGAAGCAGGGAACAACTGCTGAAATTTCTTCACGAGTGTCATGTGACCGATTCTCTTCGGCTTATAAGCTCCTAAGTCTGCTCGAATCGATTGAAGTACCGTGTCGTAGTACCGCTGATAGATTCCATCAACGGAACCATAATAGTCAATCATCGATCGAAACACATCAGGGCTGAAATCAAGGCAATCCCATTTACCTTGGAATTGTAAAAAATGTACCGAAAGAATACTATCATCAAGTCGATGTCCGTATGTGGAGAGGAATTCAATCGTTTCTTTTTCAAATCCTTCAATATAATCGATCTCTAATCCAGTGCGAATGACAATTTTACCCTTATAGGTTTCCTTAAGGGCTTCAATCATCTCCAAGTAGTCCCGAAGATGATTCGGGTCCATGCCGCTATCTTGATCAGGTGTCGTATCCTTAAAGCCTCGGGGAAGCGGTGCGTGTTCTGTAAAAGTGATCGCACTATAGCCTAAGGAAATCGCTCTTTCTATATACAGTTCAAAGGAATCGGTACTTCCATGTGGACAAAAAGGGGTATGAATATGTCCATCAACCTTCACCATGAATTTTCACTTCCTTGTATTTAGATAATAATTTACTCTTATAAAAGTAAAATGAACAGAGATAAAATAAATAGATAGACGTTGCCTATGTTCTTATAACTGAGGTGCAACATTGATGAAATCAACCACTACTCACTCATTGAAACGGTACTGATAAACAAACACGTTCGGCACTAAACCCAATAAAATTGTCTATTTTCCCTTGAATTTGCTAAAATTGCCTTTTTATCAATGAAAAATTAGAAATTAATAGTCAAAAATTGTCGTTAACATGGTATCATTATAGCAATGAGAATTTATCAATGAAACATTTACATTCATATAGATGTCTACTGAATAGTTGAACAGGGGGCTTAAGATGCAATACGTCATCGCTGGAATAATACTTATCTTAATCATATTCCTAATCGGATTTATCTCTAGAAAAAAATATTACACTGAAATTGATCGTTATGAAGCTTGGAAAATAGATATTATGAACAAACCGGTTTCTGATGAGCTCTCCCGAGTCAAGCAATTGAATATGACAGGTCAGACAGAGGAATTGTTTGACGGCTGGAGACAGGGATGGGATGAGATTGTTGCTGTGCAGCTTCCTGATGTTGAAGAACTACTATTCGATGCAGAAGAATACACAGATAAGTTTCGTTTCAATAAAACGAAAGAAATCCTCTCCAAAATCGATCAGATCCTTTCCGGAATAGAAGAAAAGATCGACGGAATCCTAACAGAGCTGAATGAATTAGTTGGTAGTGAAGAGAAGAACCGTGAAGAAATTCTGGCTCTTCAGGAAGAGTATCGAAACAATAAAAAACAGCTGCTCGCTTATCGTCATACATATGGTCAAACCGCTAAGCAAATCGAAAATATTTTGGACAAGCTCGCTGAACAAATTACTCAATTCAACGAATTAACCGAGCAGGGGAACTATCTGGATGCAAGAGAGATCGTACTTAGTCTGGCACAGGAAATGAAGGATGTTTCTTACAAAATGGAGACGGTACCGAAGCTTTTAACCGATTGTGAAAATCTTTTGCCTTCCCAGTTGTCAGAGCTCGAGTCTGGCTACGGTGAGATGAAGGAACAGGGATATAAACTTGACCATATTGAAGTGGATAAAGAAGTTGAATCCTTAAAGGAAACCCTCCTTCAATTCAATAAGAATATTGAAGAGCTTCATGTGGTAGAAGTAGAAGAAGGAATACAGGAAATCAAAGTGAAGGTAGAGAGTCTTTACGACTTACTGGAAAAAGAAGTGCACGCTAAGCATTTCGTTCAACAGTATAGAGACCAAACGACTGAAGGGTTGATCAAGGCTAAGGAAGAGAATGAAGACATTCAATCGGAGATAAGCATCGTGAAACAGGGGTACCATCTTGTTGATGAAGACCTTGGTACACCAAGCGAAATCGAAAAGAAAATCATTCAGCTTTCAAAGCGTCATGAAATGGTCATGAGCAAAGAAGAAACGAACGCAACAGCTTATTCCAATCTGAGTGACGAGCTCAAGGAAATCCGAAACGGGCTGGAAGAACTGAACCGGGAGCAGAGTGAGTTCTCGATTTACTTACAGAATCTGCGTAAAGATGAAATAGCTACCCGTGAAAAAATTCATGAACTCAAGAAAAAGGTTGCTGAAGCGAGCCGCATGCTTTCAAAGAGCAATGTCCCGGGACTGCCTGCTGATTACAAAGATCTTCTCGATGAAGTTCATCGAAAGATTGAGCAAGTGAACGCAAGCTTGACTGAAAAGCCTTTAAACATGAAGTTCATCCAAGAGACGCTACTTGGTGCAGAAGATACGGTCGACCATTTCTATACGAAAACGGGAGATCTGATCGAGAACGTCCTATTATCAGAGAAAATCATTCAATATGGTAATCGCTATCGAAGTAAATATAACACGGTTCGTGATGGTCTCCAGTCGGCTGAAGAAGCCTTCAGACAATATGATTATCGTAGAGCGTTAGAAGAAGCCGCGACTACCATCGAGAAGGTAGAACCAGGCGCACTGAAGAAAATCGAGAAAATGATGAATCTTGATGAACGATAAAGATCATGGTTTTGATCGACTGACTTACAATCAAAAAAAGGACTGATTTAGAAGATTCATTCTAAATCAGTCCTTTTTCACGTTCTAGTTCGCTTCGATTATTTTCTTGGTTTGTCCTGAGAATGCCGCAATGACGAATCCGATGATGGCTCCAATCATAGCCGGGATTAACCAGCCAATTCCTTGTGTATAGAATGGAAGGAATTCAAGTGATTGAGTAATGGCTGTTACATCGACTCCGGCAGTTTTAATCCCATCGATTAAACTAATCACACCAGTCGGAATGAGGGCTCCCACATAAACGAGAGAGTAACCATTAAATCCGTTGTGCATGAAGGATAGAAGGATCAAAACGATTGCCAGTGGATAGATGAAGATCAGCACTGGTAAAGAGACAGCGATCAGTTGAGTCAATCCAATATTCGCAATGACCATACTGAATACAGACATGATGATGACGAGCTTAGGATAAGACACAGGAAGGATTTTCGCGAAATATTGCGAGCATGCAGAAACGAGTCCGACTGAAGTCGTAATACATGCAAATGTTATCGCAAGTCCCAAGATAATTGTGCCTAATGAACCGAATAAATGACTCGCTGCAGCGGACAGTATCGCACCGCCGTTTGCTTGTTCACCGATGGAATCCGTACTGCTCGCACCGATGTAGCTAAGAGATAGATACACAAGTGCAAGGCCGATTGCCGCAATAAATCCTGCAATGATCGTGGTGCGGGTCAGGCTTGATTTACTTGTGATGCCGCGGTCCTTAATGGAGTTGATGACGACGATTCCGAACACTAATGCAGCGATGGTATCCATAGTCAGGTAGCCATCAATGAATCCCTTAAATAAGGGTCCATCCTGATAAGCAGGGTTCGGGGCTCCGAAATCTCCCATAGGACTTACAATACTTTTAACCACTAAGATCGTCAGGATCAGAATCAGGGAAGGTGTTAAGACCTTTCCGATTCTATCCACGAGCTTTGAAGGGTTCATCGCAAGCCATGCGGTTATCCCGAAGAAGATGATGGTATAAATGAGTAGGGGAGTTCCATATTTCGCCGACCCTTCCGGCAAAAATGGGATGACCCCGATTTCATAAGCGACTGTTCCCGTTCTCGGAATTCCGAAGAAAGGACCGATCGCCAAGTACATGACAATAGTAAAAATGAGTCCAAACAATGGATGAACACGGCTCGCAAGTGTTTGAAGGTCCCCGCCGGATTTAGCAATGGCGATGACACCTAACAAGGGAAGACCAACCCCGGTAATAAGGAAGCCGATGATCCCCGTCCATACATGTTCCCCAGCCTGTTGTCCCAAAAATGGCGGGAAAATCATATTTCCTGCTCCAAGAAATAGAGCAAAAAGCATTAATCCTATCGTTAAGATTTGGCTGAATGATAGCGCTCTCTCATTCATAGATACCCCTCCTTCTGTAATCGTTTTCATAAGCAAAAATTATCTTATCACAAGTTTGTAGAAAAATGTCGAAATACTAAATAGTCTAACAATTTAGTATCTTTAAATAACTTAAGGAATTATTTCCTTATAGATTCTCGCAAAAATTCTGTCATTTTTCAATGATTAATTATGGAAATTGAACGTTTTTTATAAAAAACCCGTTAAAAAATTGTGTTTCTACAATAATTAATTCTTCCACTTACGTCAATATCATTTGGGAAAGGAAAGATTTATGGTAAGATTAATGATTGAATAAATAGGTAATAGGATTCCTAAAGGTCATGAAAAGAAGGTGTAGATCTTGATCTATTTAGATAATAGTGCAACCACTAAGCCATACAAGGAAGTACTGGATACATTTCTTAAAGTAAATGAAAGCTACTATGCCAATCCATCTTCCATCCATTCATTTGGTGGGCAGGTCGAGAAGTTGATTCAACAATCCAGGGAGCAAGTAGCCTCCTTATTAGGTATAAAGAAGAAAGAGGTATTCTTCACCTCTGGTGGTACAGAATCAAATAATCTGGCGATCAAAGGGACTGCCCTGCAATACGGTCACAGAGGGAAACATATTATTACGACAAATATTGAGCATCCTTCTGTCATTAACTCCGTTAAACAATTAGAGACACTCGGATACTCCGTGACGTATCTGGATGCGGATGATCAAGGCAGGGTACGACCACAAGACCTGAAAGCTGCCATTCAGGAAGATACCATCCTTGTGTCTGTCATGCAGGTCAATAACGAAATTGGGACGATCCAGCCCATCAGGGAGATGGGGCTGATCCTGAAAGACTATCCGAGAATTCTTTTCCATGTGGATGCCGTTCAGGCCATTGGGAAAGTCCCTCTTATTCTCGACGAAAAGCTTATCGATTTATGCAGCATATCCGCTCACAAAATTCATGGGATAAAAGGAACAGGCATGTTATGTGTGAGGGACGGACTTGAGCTTGCGCCTATTCTATCAGGCGGGGAGCAAGAAGGAAATCTTAGAAGCGGCACGGAAAACACAGGTGGAATCGTATCATTTGCGAAAGCAATGAGAATGCACCTGGCAGAAAGTGGGCAGAAGTTGGCTATAATGGAAGAAAACCAGCAATTTCTAAGGAGAGAGTTGGAAAGGATTGAAGGTGTCACTGTTCATACACCACCTGTTCACCAGGCTCCGCACATTCTAAACTTCTCCATACAGAACTTTAAAGGAGAAGTGCTAGTCCACGCATTAGACCGCCGAGATGTGTTTGTCTCGACAACCAGCGCTTGTTCTTCTAAGCAAAGTAAGCCGAGCCGGACTCTTCTTTCCATGGGTGTTTCAGAGGACCAGGCAAATAGTTCGATTCGAATGAGCTTGTCTTTCCATAATACAATGGAAGAATGCAGGCAATTTATACAGGTATTGAAAAGTGAAATAGATTTATTACAACATACAATGAGGAGATCACGATGAAATATAATCGCATACTAGTAAGATACGGTGAAATATCGACTAAAGGTAGAAACCGCAAGATGTTCACAGCCAAGTTAAGAGAAAACATATTAGAAGCGTTAAAAGATTTTCCAACGATTACCGTCTCAGCAAGCCGTGACCGCCTCCACATCCAATTAGGCGAAGAAAACGGGGATGAGATCATTCCAAGATTGGAGAAAATCTTCGGTATTCAATCGTTCAGTCCTGTCGTGAAAGTGGCTCAGAATATTGAAGAAATCTGCAAGGCGGGATTGTCCCTCGTCGAAAAGAGTTTTACACCGGGTAAAACCTTTAAGGTTTCTGCACGAAGAGCGGATAAAAAGTTTTCAATGGATACAAATGAATTGAATTACGAGGTAGGATCCTACATCCTTCAAAACATGGACGGGTTAAAAGTGGATGTGAAAAAGCCCGACATTAACCTGAATGTAGAAGTTAGAAAAGAAGGAGTGTATCTTTCTTCTGAAATTTATCAAGGTTCCACGGGTATGCCTGTTGGTGCGAGTGGAAAAGCTATGTTGATGCTATCTGGTGGAATCGATAGTCCGGTTGCCGGTTATCTCACGATGAAGAGAGGGGTGGAAATCGAAGCGGTCCATTTCCATAGCCCGCCATTTACGAGTGAACGTGCAAAGCAAAAGGTGATTGACCTCTCGAAGAAGCTTTCTGCCTTCAGCGGTAAAGTGAAGGTGCATATCGTGCCGTTTACAAAGGTCCAGCAAACGATCCATGATCAGGTCCCTGAAAACTACACGATGACTTCAACGAGACGAATGATGCTCCGTATTGCAGATGAGATCCGTGAAAAAAATGAGGGATTGGCGCTAGTGACAGGAGAAAGTCTTGGACAAGTGGCAAGTCAGACACTTGAAAGCATGCAGGCTATCAACGCTGTCACGAATACACCTGTATTAAGACCACTTATCGCCATGGATAAGCTTGAGATTATTGATATTGCCCAGAAGATCGACACTCATGATATTTCCATCCTCCCATATGAGGATTGCTGTACGATCTTCACACCACCAGCACCTAAAACGAGACCTAAAAAAGAGAAAGTGGAATACTATGAAAGCTTTGTTGATTTCGATGTCCTGTTGAAAGAGGCAGTGAATGAAACGGAAACCATTACAATTGATGGATCAACAGGCTCTGATATAGATCATAACTTCGATGAACTTCTTTAAAAAATAGGATTATTTACCAACGATTTTTCTTGTATGAAGCCATGTGTTTTTACACAATCTATACTCACAAGGAGGTGAAAACACATGGCAAACACAAGTTCAAATCAATTAGTAGCTCCAGGAGCTCAACAAGCAATCGACCAAATGAAATACGAAATCGCTTCAGAATTCGGAGTTCAACTTGGTCCAGATGCAACAGCTCGCGCTAACGGTTCTGTAGGTGGTGAAATCACTAAACGTTTAGTTCAAATGGCTGAACAACAAATCGGTGGCGGATATTCAAAATAATTAAATACAATGGCTACAAAGGAGCGAGTTTCCTCGCTCCTTTTTATTATGTCTATTTTACCTCGTTACTAGAGATTGTTGTTTTCTAACATAGAAGCTGTCGAGGCTCTGTCTATGAGTGTGTGCGATAGATGGTGAGGGGAACGGCTTCGCTTTCCGGCGGACGAACGGCCAAGCCTCCTCGCATTCGCTGCGGGGTCTCGGCACGCCCGTTTTTCCGCAGGAGTCTCCGCCGTTCCCCTCACCATCTAAATGAGATATCGTGACAGAGCTTACTAGTGAAAAAAACGAATGAAATAGGATCTTACTATTCAAGCTAAATTCGACCAATGCACACGTTGAAAAATGATGTTTTCTCGGCATGTATGATAGTAGATTAGTCCTCCATACTTCGAAAGTTGATTGTAGCGGAAGGTGCTCGACTCCTGCGGGAATTGCGGGAAAGTTGAGACCCCACAGGGCAAAGCCCGAGGAGGCTCAACTCACGCCCCGCGGAAAGCGAGCACCTGCAGCGGAAATCAACTAGCACTCGCTACCTTCAATAGCAACAAAGTTTACGAAAACACCTTTTCTAAAATAAAATCCCCTTTTTTACTATCGAATAATTTAAAAAATTTGAATTATTTTGTATAATAGAGAAGAATCGACAAACAAGGGGGAGTCAGAATGAAGAGGGAAGAACTAATCGCGCCGGAGATATACAATTTGGTGGAAGAGGTAGAGAGGTTTGCGAGTGATGAACAGAAACTTGCGATCAAGTGGGAAAATGAAGAGGGATTGAAGGAAGAAATTACATATACACAATTATTGAAAGATGTAAATAAAATTGGAAACGTTTTCTCAAGGAAAGGTCTTGAAAAAGGGGATGTCATTCTTGTCATGGTTCCCCGTTTAATTGAAGCCTATGCTGTGTATCTTGCGGCTCTGAAGTCCGGGCTCGTTGTTATTCCAAGTTCTGAAATGCTGCGTCCTAAGGACCTTGAATACAGAATTGATCATGGGGATGTAAAAGGAATCATCGCCTACTCTCCATTCGTTGAACAATTTGAAGAGGTAAGGGGAATGGAGAACCTCGAAAAATTCGTAGTCGGAGAAAAGCAGGAAGGATGGATTGCTCTCCAAGAAGAGATGAAATCAGCCTCTGAAGAACTGGCTTTCGCTGAAACAAAGAGAGACGATATGGCGTTCCTATCGTATACGTCAGGTACGACAGGGAATCCCAAAGGGGTCGTTCATACCCACGGATGGGCATACGCACATTTGAAAACAGCTGCCCGTGAGTGGTTATGCATTGAAGAAGGTGACACAGTATGGGCAACGGCAGGTCCAGGCTGGCAAAAATGGATTTGGAGCCCTTTCTTATCGGTATTGGGGTCTGGAGCTACAGGTCTTGTGTATCAAGGGAAATTCGAACCGAATACATATCTTCAAATGCTTGAAGATCATGGTGTGAATGTCCTTTGCTGTACACCGACAGAATACAGACTGATGGCAAAGGTGGATAACCTGGGATCTTATAAACTGGATCAGCTACATAGTGCCGTTTCAGCAGGTGAGCCTTTGAACAGGGAAGTCATTGATGCTTTCAAGAGACACTTCGGAATCGAAGTCCGTGATGGTTACGGGCAAACGGAAAATACCCTCCTTGTAGGAATTATGAAAGGCATGGAACTGAAGCCCGGTTCGATGGGGAAACCGACACCAGGAAACAGAGTCGAAATCATCAATGAGGAAGGATATCCATGTGAGGTCGGGGAAGTGGGAGACATCGCCGTTCATGTTGAAACGCCTGCCTTATTCAAGAGTTATTATAAAGATCCTGAACGGACTGCCATGCAATTCAGAGGAGATTATTACATTACTGGAGATAAAGCGAAGAAGGATGAAGACGGCTACTTCTGGTTTGAAGGACGCGGTGATGATATTATCATCAGCTCCGGCTATACGATCGGGCCATTCGAAGTCGAAGATGCCCTTGTGAAACATCCTTCTGTTCAGGAGTGTGCTGTTGTCGGCAGTCCTGATGAAGTGAGGGGACTGATCGTGAAGGCCTTCGTCGTGTTACGGGAAGACGTGGATCAACAGGATCCAGACTTGATACCTGCCCTTCAGCAGCATGTGAAAGACCTGACAGCACCGTACAAATATCCGCGTAAGATTGAATTCGTTCATGAATTGCCGAAAACCACTTCCGGCAAGATCAGAAGAATTGAATTGAGACAAAAAGAAATGAGCTCAATTAAAAACTGATCCAGGATAGGGAGCCTTAAGGGCTCTCTATTTTTTTTATGTTGATCCCGCACCTTTCTCTTTCAGAATCTTTCTATAATATGGTACATTTGAAAAACAGACTTTTTATGAAGAAAGGGTAGACATCATGGGTACTTTATGGAAAAACGGAATCATCTACACAATGCAACACGAAGGTCATCATGTTGAAGCAGTCTTCACGGAAAATGGCGTCATCAAGGGATTAGGCTCATCCGAGGAATTGGAGAAGAAGGATCAATGGACGATTGAATCGGTGGTGGATCTTCAGCAAAAAGTGATGTTTCCTGGTTTTGTTGATAGTCACATGCATTTGATCGGCCACGGGGAAACGTTAATGAGGCTGGATCTTTCCTCTATGAATACAAAGCAGGAAGTGTTAGAGGCGATCAGTGAAAAAGCGGGAGGACTTGAGGAAGGTCAATGGGTCATTGGGGAAGGCTGGAATGAAAACCTGTGGAGTGATGCCGAGGTTATAACGAAGCAGGAAATCGACAAAGTCGTCCCGAACCATCCCGTTCTTCTGAAACGTATTTGCCGTCATGCCATGGTCGTCAATTCACTCGCTTTAACACATGCAGGCATCAATGAAAGCACTCCGAACCCTGCAGGTGGATTAATCGAGAGGGGGGATCAGGGGGAGCTGAACGGTTTGCTGAAGGATAAGGCTCAGGATCTCATGATTGATGCGCTACCAGGGATTTCATCCGAGTATCTGGTGGAAGCCCTGACAAAAGGGATTGAAAGCTGCTGGGAGCATGGTCTGGTCGGTGGTCATACGGAGGATTTGAGCTATTATGGGAACTTCAAGAAAACGTATGATGCTTTTCGAAAAACGATTAACGAAGGCAAGAAGAAATTCAGGGCTCACCTTCTTATCCATCATGAGGTGATTGAAGATTGGAAGGAAGATGGTCATCACTTCTTGAGCGGAAATGAATTCATTGAATTTGGTGCCATGAAAATCTTTGCTGACGGTGCTTTAGGTGGCAGGACAGCCCTGTTAAGCTATCCATATGCCGATGACCCAAGTACGAAGGGGGTCAGCATTCACACAAGTGAACGGCTTCTGGAACTTGTGAAGAAGGCAAGGAAGTATGAATTACCGATTGCTGTTCATACGATCGGGGATCAGGCTTTCGAGAATGTCATCGATGCCGTCACGGAAGAGCCATCTCCCCATGGAAGGCGTGACCGTCTCATCCATGCTCAAATCCTCCGAAAAGAGTTGATTGAGAGAATAAAAGGACTGCCTCTCATTCTTGATATTCAACCTCGCTTTGTGGCGTCTGATTTCCCGTGGGTGCTGGAACGATTAGGAAGTGAAAACATGAAGTACAACTATGCATGGAAAACACTTCTCGAAGAAGGGATTCCATGTGCAGGCGGATCGGATGCCCCGATCGAGCCGATCAACCCATTATGGGGCATCCATGCGGCCGTTACACGGACCAACCCACTGGATCCAAATAAAACAGCGTATCGACCGGAAGAGAAGCTGACCATGTATGAAGCGATCTCTCTGTTTACCAAAGGAAGCGCCTTTGCCTGCCATCATGAGAATAACAGGGGGCAAATACGTGAAGGCTACAGTGCAGACTTCACCGTTTTGGAGATAGATCCCTTCAAAGAAGAAGCCGATCAATTGTTAAACAAAGTGGTAAATATGACTGTTGTTGACGAGACCATTGTTTATAAAAAAAATGAATCTGCATAGAATGATCTTTTTTGAAAAACCACAAGTTGATTGGGGCGGACATCAACAACCCGATTAACAAGAAAAATAAATAATCATTGCCCCCAAAACGGTTCACCGATATAATGAAGTTATTTCGGGAATAGAAATAGTTTTGGGGGTGTTTTGATGAAACAAACCGATCAAGCTGGAATCCTGTACACAGCTTTTTCTTATTTTCTTTGGGGGATTCTCCCGATCTATTGGAAATGGTTAAATCATGTGTCGGCAGACGAAATTCTTGCCAACCGCATTTTTTGGTCCTTTTGGTTTATGCTACTATTCTTGTTCGTCAGCAAACGGTGGAAGGACTTTTACATTTATTTAAAAACATCTCTCACCAAAAAGAAGCAGTTATTTGCATTATTACTTGCGTCTTTGTTGATAAGTACAAACTGGTTTATTTATATTTGGGCCGTGAATACGAATCAAATGGTGGAAGCAAGCCTCGGCTACTATATTAATCCACTCGTCAGCGTGCTATTAGGCGTATTCATTCTGAAAGAAAGCCTATCGAAAGCTCAAATCGTATCCTTTGGATTAGCGGCGGTCGGAGTTCTGATATTAACGATTTCCTATGGGGAATTTCCCTGGATCGCCATCGGCCTTGCTTTCTCCTTCGGCTTATACGGACTAGCGAAAAAAATGATCAAGGTGGAATCATCCATCGGGCTCACACTTGAAACGATGACGATCGCGCCAATCTCCCTGATTTATCTTGGCTACATGTTCAATGAAGGCAGCCTTTCTCTCTTCCATGTTTCATTAGGGACGGACCTCTTACTTATGGGAGCGGGAGCAGTGACAGCGATTCCGTTATTGTTTTTCTCAAAAGGTGCGCAGATGATCCCGTTATACATGGTCGGATTCCTGCAATACATTGCCCCGACCATCACCTTGATACTCGGGATATGGGTGTATCACGAAGCCTTCTCATTCACCCACCTCATCTCATTCATGTTCATATGGCTGGCATTGACGATCTTTACTGCATCACGGGTGCAATACGCAAGAAAGCGAAGAAGAGAAGCCAGATTGTCGGCTTGATGAATAACAAAACGCTCCAGGAAATCCTTGAGCGTTTTGTTATTACCGACGATCGGTATTATGGATCTTGCGCTTGTTCACAACTTGGCCCATTAAACGGCGAAAGTGGCCCTATTATAGTCAAAAGTGGCCCGATTTTTCCTGAAAGTGGCCCAATCCAGCCTGATTTCGGCCCAATAGAGGGGGGAGGATTCAATGAACATCCCCATTCACGTCTGGAATCAACGCTTACAAGAACGAACGCTTCACTTTTTCCCAGAACGAATTATCTTTTAATTTAACCGTCTTGATCACCTTATCACTCAGTTTCGCTTCGATCTTCTCGACGTGTTGGATGCTCAGGGCTTCATTGTCCATTCCCATCGCCGGGTAATCATTTCCGTCCTGAACGATCTTAAGCACCAATCGGCGTTTGTCACTCAGAATGAAGGAGGACCCGAGGGTACGGTAGCGGTTATTATTCAAGGAAGCCATCTCACTCACCTGGATACAAGGAAGCATGGGATCGACAACGGCCCCATTGACCGATTTATTATAAGCGGTACTTCCCGTTGGGGTAGCGAAGATCATGCCATCCCCTCTGAACGTTTCGAAATGCTTATCATCGATGAAGACATCCATGACGAAGGTTTTGATGATGCCTGAGCGGATGCTGAATTCATTCAGGCAATGGAAGGACGTCTGGTTATCGACCGTGATTTCAATGGTCGGATATTTACGCACCTCGATTTGCTCGGTTGTCATGGCTTCGATCATCTTGGACGTGTCGTCGATGTGGAAGTCACAATACATACTTAACGTACCACCTGTTGAAACACCTGCATATAAGCAGTCCTGTCTGAAACCGGTTTGCCGGACGGCTTGAAGAAACGTACCGTCTCCTCCGATGCTGACAATGATATTAGCGGTCTCAGGGGACTCAACAATGTTGAATTGATAACGCTTGGCAAGTTCGTATACATGATCGAGCTTTGCCTGGATTCCTTCCTGATGTAGAGCATAGAAATAAATATTTCGGCGGTTGTTCATCGTATGTACCTCCCTGGAATAAAAAAATAAGATAATTTTTCCCATTTACATGAAATTTTGCTAGAATCTAACTTAGTGAATATTCTATCATGTTTGTCCGTGAGAATGATATTCATATCCTTACATAAGATAGGGTAAACAAGGGAGGAATATACAAATGAATGCAAAAAGATGGACTGCATTAGCGATTGCAGTAGGATTATTCTTTGTTTCGGTCGTGGTGAACTTTGCGACAAGTGCTGTGACAGGTGATTTTAATCAAACGATTGAAGACATGTTTGGTGGGTCAGATAATCCTTTTTCAGAAGAAGTGATCGATGAAGGAAATGCACAGAAACGGATTGCAGTCTTAGAGGTGGAAGGTGTCATTCAGGATACAGGCGGCGCGAGCTCCTTATTTGAAAGTCCTGGTTACAACCATGAGCTCTTTATGGATAAGCTTGATGCGGTTGAAAAGGACAAGTCCGTCAAAGGAATCATTTTGAAAGTGAATTCTCCAGGCGGCGGCGTAGTGGAAAGTGCACAAATCCATTCGAAGCTAGTGGAAATCATGGAAAAAACGAAAAAGCCGATTTACGTTTCAATGGGTGGTACTGCCGCTTCCGGAGGTTATTACATATCGGCACCTGCGACGAAGATCTTTGCCAGTAAAGAAACGCTGACAGGATCACTCGGTGTCATCATGCATGGCATCAACTATTCGGAATTGGCAAAGAAATACGGAGTCGATTTCGTCACGATTAAAAGTGGACCGTATAAAGACATCATGAGTCCGACCCGTAAGATGACGGAAGAAGAAAGAAACATCATTCAATCGATGATCGACAATTCCTATGAAGGCTTCGTTGACGTTATTGCCAAGGGACGGAATATGTCTGAAGCGGATGTGAAGAAAATTGCTGATGGCAGAGTGTACGATGGCATTCAGGCAAAGGAAGTCAATCTGATTGATGAGTTCGGCTATGTAGAAGATACGATTGCAGCTATGAAAAAAGATTATAAATTAAAAGATGCGCAAGTATTTGAATACACAGCAGGCGATCCATTCTCTGAATTCTTCAGTATGGGTGCAAAGAAAATGATGGGTCAAGATATGGAGGCAGCTGCATTAATGAAGCTATTATCACACACGAATTCTCCGCGATTAATGTATCTATACTCTGAATAAGGAAGGTGAATGAAGTGACTGACACACAAGATCGATCTGTACAAAATGAAGAAACCAGGGAGCATATCGAAGTCCATTCGCCTTCTCCGGATCGAACAAGGTCCGTCCATCACGATGGCTATTTTCTAGCAGGGTTTTGGATCAGATTTTGGGCGTATTTACTGGATTTAGTCGTCATCGGCAGTATCACACGATTAATCGTCAATCCTGTCTTTAAACTATTGGATATTTCATTGTCGGATGGCTCGATGTTTGCCCCGATTTCGATCCTGACAAGCATTGTGTTCTACGGGTATTTTATCCTCATGACGAAATACTTCAGCCAAACGATCGGGAAAATGGTATTTGGCATTCGAGTTATCGATTTAAAGGGAATGAAGCCATCATGGGGGACCATCCTGTTCAGAGAATTGGTTGGCCGCTTCATCTCGACTACGGTTTTTATTTTGTACGTGGTCGTAGCCTTTACGAATAAAAAGCAAGGGATTCACGATTTGTTCGCGGACACGACCGTTGTGCAAGAAAAGAAGAAGTTGGAGTTTAATCCGGCATTGTAAGAAGAGGCAAACCTGCTGAGGCGGGTTTGTTTTTTTTATATGGAAAACTGAATCCCATTAATTGTTAAATGACGCATATCCCTGGTAATTCGACGCAATTAATCGAAAAAAGACGCAATTGCGAGAGGAAATGACGCAATAAATGAAAAAAAGACGCAATCCTCTTATTCGTGACTTTCTAATTGCCTTCTATTGCGCTGAAATCAGCTCCTCTTAAGGCCAAATTGACTCGAACCAAGTTCCTTTCTGCAGATAAAACCCCTTTTCCATAGGTGAAAGATATTCCGAAACTCACAAAATCTATCTTCCCGAGTTTATTTTCCCCCGCAAAGGCCATAATAAGAGGTTGAAGGGTGTGAAAATATGAGCTGGTGGATTTGGGTGTTAATCATTATCGCTGCACTTATTATTTTTCTATTATTCATAGTCATTATCACGAAGCTGAACGTCACTCTATCCTTGTACCATGGAAATGACAATGATCATTTCAAGGTGAAGCTGCGGGCGTGGTTCGGTTTGATTAAATATACGATCGACATTCCCCTTGTGAAGCTCGATGACGATGGACCGAATGTCGTCGTGGAACAGGAAACGAAGAAGGGGAATGAAAGCAATCCTTCCAAGAAAAAGGCTTCTAAAAAGAAATTCACTCCTCACGATTTCATTGCGAGTTTAAATGATACGAAAGAAGTCGTCATTCACGTACAATCCATGCACCGGATCATCAGAGGCTTTCTCAAAAAAGTCAAACTGGATCAAGTTCAGTGGAAGACCCTGTTTGGAACTGGGGATGCAGCCTCTACAGGGACATTAACAGGAATGATCTGGGGCATGAAAGGGAGCATCATCGGTATCTTGAGCGGTTATGTGCGACTCCAATCCATGCCCGTCATTGAGGTGACTCCGACATTTCAGCATGCTGTGATTCAAACACAATTTTCATGTATTATCCAGTTTCGGATAGGGAATGCTATCCTAGTAGGTTTCAAGATACTTCGGTACTGGAGAGGCGGCATGGCTAAGTTCAAGACGAAGCCCCTTTCCACACTTTCTGGAGAAAAACATTCAGTATAACTAGGAGGTCTTTACATGTCGGAACATCCGATTGAAGGTCTAATGACCACGGCGATGGAAAATTTAAAAGAAATGATCGATGTGAATACGATTATCGGTGATCCCGTTGAAACACCCGATGGAAGTGTGATCCTGACAGTATCCAAGGTAGGATTTGGGTTTGCTGCAGGTGGAAGTGAATTTATCATCGATGGGAAGAGTAAGGATGATAGCGGAAAAGGCGGAGATGGTGGCAGCGACAAGTCATCACCAAAGCAGCAGCCATTTGGTGGAGGTAGCGGGGGCGGTGTTTCCATTACCCCGATCGCGTTTTTGATCGTCAGTTCCAGAGGAATCAAGATGCTTCATTTAGATGAAAGCACTCACCTGATCGATCGTCTATTGGATTTAGCACCAGGTGCCATCGAGAAGATTCAGGGCATGATGAAAAAAGATGATCATAAACAGGACAATCATAATCACGGTGACCAAGGTCAAAAACTTAATCTGTAAGAAAGATGGGCTCACTCATATGGGTAAGCCCATCTTTTTTTTGAAACGAACCCCTATGATTTGCTTTACCCCATCATTTTTTTGTACTATGAACATGTACATATCAATATAGAGGAGGAACAAATAATGGCAAATATTACGTTTAAGAACAACCCTGTCACTCTATTAGGTAATGAAGTGAAAGTAGGGGACAAAGCTCCTGACTTTACTGTGTTAGCTAATGATTTATCGGAAGTCACACTGAATGATTCCAAGGGCAAGGTCCGTTTGGTGAGTGTCGTTCCTTCCATCGATACAGGAGTTTGTGATGCGCAAACAAGAAAATTCAATGAAGAAGCAACGAAGTTTGATAACGTAGAAGTATTGACGATTTCAATGGATCTTCCATTCGCTCAAAAGCGCTGGTGTGGAGCTAACGGAATTGAAAATGTTCAAACATTATCCGACCACCGCGATGTATCATTTGGTGAAGCATACGGCGTACACATCCAAGAACTTCGTCTGCTTGCACGTGCTGTATTCGTAATCGACAGCAACGATGAAGTGACATATGTGGAATATGTAAGCGAAGCAACCGATCACCCAGATTATGACGCTGCCGTTGAAGCAGTGAAAAACGCTAAATAAATCTGTCTCAAATAAATAAAACGTTTAGAATGCTGACCTGCTTTTCGGTAGGTCAGCATTGTTTTTTTTACAAATGCCAGGGACAGAGGTAAAATAGATGAATGAAATTGTGATAAAGGAATGAGTGCCGATGATTAATTCGCCAGTCGAATCATTATTTGGAATAATTGACGAAACGGCTACCCTGCTTCAAGAGGAATTAGCCTGCAGTTATTTAGAAGCCGTTGCTGAAACGGGGGAAAACCTTTTTCAGGGAGACGTCCTGCAAGAGGAAGTAAGTGAACTGACCAAGAAACGCCTGAACAAACTGTACGATGAAGTAAGTACGTCTCAACTCGAGAATGAGCAGATCCGAAAAGCCTTTCAATTCGCTATATTAAAAGGAATGAAGGAAAACGTACAGCCAAACCATCAAATGACACCGGACTCACTTGGTTTATTTATCAGCTACCTGGTAAACAAATTCACTGGGGACATGAATAAGCTCACGATCCTTGATCCTGCGATCGGAACAGGGAATCTGCTGACGACCGTGTTGAATCAAATGCCAGGCAAAGAGACACAATCCATCGGGGTTGAAATTGATGAAGTGTTGATCAAGCTCGCATACGTGGGAGCAGATCTTCAGAAGCATCCGTTACAGCTTTTCAACCAGGATTCACTCGAGCCACTGTTCATCGATCCTGTCGACCTCGTCCTTTGTGATTTGCCAATCGGCTATTATCCGAACGATGTACGTGCAGGGGATTATGAATTGAAAGCAGAAGAAGGTCATTCGTATGCTCATCACTTGTTCATTGAGCAAAGCATGAAGCACACGAAAGACGGAGGATATCTATTCTTCATCGTGCCGAATGGACTTTTCGAATCTCCATTCAGCTCACAATTACAGGGATATCTGAAAGACAAAGCGGACATCCAGGGATTCCTGCAGCTGCCTCTTTCACTATTCAAAAATAAGAACTCAGCGAAGAGCATCCTGATCCTTCAGAAGAAAAAAGAAGGAATCAAGCCACCGAAGGAAGTACTCCTTGCAGAGCTGCCAAGCTTATCTAACCAAAGAGCGCTTCATGACATCTTGTCAAAAATCGATCAATGGCTCGCTCAGAATAAATAATTGAGATGAAACAAGACTGCTTACATGCGGTCTTGTTTTTTTTATGGGTGTTTTACTGTTCATACGTTCAGGGTATGCAGAAAGTATGTAGGATATCGACCGTTAGTAGGATTTATCAACCGTTATCCAGAAATATCGACCGTTAAAAAAAGATATCAACCGCTTTTCTTTTTTTAAAACCTTATTTTCAATATATCGACCGTTCTGCAAGAATCGACGAATTTCGCACTCGTTATCTCAAACATTCTGATCTTGTGCTTGTCGCGCTCTGGGCAAAGCCGCCTTCCGCTTTTCGATGTGTCCAGCTACAGGGCTTAGAGGCTCGAGGTCATAAGGTAATAACACCAAAAAGGCAAAGAGCGCCTTTCCGGTGTTATTACCTTATGCTTGTCGCCTCTGGGCAAAGCCCTTCCGCTTTTCGATGTGTCCAGCTCCGGCGGCTAGTCCCTCGAGGTCATAAGTCAAGAACACCAAAAAGGCAAAGGACGCCTTTCCGGTGTTCTCGCCTTATGCTTGTCGGGCCTGGGCAAGCCGCCTCCGCTTTTCGAATTCAAATTTTTGTGAAAACATTTAATTTAACATGAAAACGATGTCATTTCAAGCTTTTTCTTGAAATGGAGGGGAGTCAGTGATTTAATGGGGAATTGAGAGATAAAAAATGATTCAATGAACAGAATAAATAAGAGTCTATAGATCGAAAATAAAAGGAGCGATACACCTTGGCAAAAAAAGTGATTGCAATTAATGCTGGAAGCTCTTCGTTAAAGTTTCAGCTATTTGATATGCCGGAAGAAACAGTTATTACAAAAGGTCTTATTGAACGTATCGGATTGAACGATGCGGTATTTAATATAACAGTGAACGATGAAAAACGTGAAGAAGTAACGGATATCCCGAACCATGAAGTAGCCGTTAAGATGCTGCTTGAAAAGCTGACAGGCTATGGCATCATCAAGTCACTCGATGAAATTGATGGAATCGGACATCGTGTCGTACACGGTGGAGAAGTGTTCAATGAATCTGTTCTAATCACAGATGAAGTAGTATCAAAAATCGAAGAACTTTCTGATTTAGCTCCACTTCATAACCCGGCAAACTTAACAGGAATCAAAGCATTCCATAATGTATTGCCTAATGTACCTGCTGTAGCTGTCTTTGATACAGCTTTCCACCAATCCATGCCGGAAAGCTCATTCTTATACAGCCTTCCTTATGATTATTATAAAGACTACGGAATCCGTAAATATGGTTTCCACGGTACTTCTCATAAGTATGTATCTGAGCGTGCAGCTGAAATGCTTGGCCGTCCAAAAGAGCAAGTCCGTTTGATTTCTTGTCACTTAGGAAATGGTGCAAGTATCGCAGCAATCGAAGGCGGTAAATCAATCGATACATCTATGGGCTTCACGCCACTTGCTGGTGTTGCCATGGGAACACGTTCAGGTAATATTGACCCGGCCCTTATCCCGTTCATCATGGAGAAAACAGGATCAACGGCGGATGAAGTATTAAATATCCTGAACAAGAAATCCGGTATGCTTGGTGTATCAGGGTTCTCAAGTGACCTTCGTGATATCGAGCAACAGGCTTCAGAAGGAAACGAGCGTGCGGAACTGGCTCTTGAAGTATTCGCTAACCGTATCCATAAATATATCGGTTCTTATGCATCCCGTATGTACGGTGTAGATGCGATTGTGTTTACAGCAGGTATCGGTGAAAACAGTACGCTTATTCGTGAAAGAGTCCTTCAAGGATTGGAATTCATGGGCGTATATTGGGATCCGGCACGTAATAAAGTACGCGGGAAAGAAGCATTCGTTAACTATCCCCATTCACCGGTAAAAGTCATGGTCATTCCGACGAATGAAGAAGTGATGATTGCTCGTGATGTAGTGGAGCAGGGAAATATTTAATAGATGATAGCAGGGTTGCCTTTGGGTGACCCTGATTTTTTTGTTTGTTGGATTCTCTTCAGCAGAGATTTTTCGACAAAGAGCTCATAAAATTGAATAACCGGCTCATATATCAGAATTCCGGATCATATATGAAAATCCCGGCTCATAAATGTAAAAAGTGGATCATAAATCTTGAAAACCGGCTCATATAATTCCTTTGATCATGCCTACTATCGGTATGGGGGCATCAAATGAAGGTGATCGAGTATCATGCAGCACCTTTTGACTGTTGAAAATCGACTATTTTGGTAGAAGGGCAGCTAGAATCGGGGAGAATCACCGTGTAAAAGTTCACCAACAATGGGGAGCATTCGTTTTTTCATAGTGCTATCAAATCCCTCATCCCAACTTTCAACTGGTATGCCCCTCAACCACCACTCAAATTCACTGACTATTCCAAAGTCTTCCCCTTAACAAAAGAATTACGGTCACCACATATGATATACTATACCTAATTGAAGGAATGTTAGGAGTTGGAGAGAAGTGAACTGGTCAGAACGAGATAATCAGGTATGGCAGTCGATCAAGGCGTGGAAACTGGAGTTGTATGATTATGAAGCGAATGATTTGGAACATACATATGTAAAATGGCTGGATTATGCATTTGGAGCAATCCCTGAAGATGTGCAGGACCAATTTTTTCAG
Source organism: uncultured Bacillaceae bacterium (assembly GCA_963787015.1). Taxonomy (GTDB): domain Bacteria; phylum Bacillota; class Bacilli; order Bacillales; family Bacillaceae_B; genus Rossellomorea. The sequence continues at coordinate 26,549 of CAWBBM010000002.1, read as the reverse complement.
CGGCTGGATGGCTGGTTGTTTCACATGCACTCTCTGATTCAAGGTTCACAGATGCAAAATGATGCCAGAGAGCGGATTCTCGTCACGGCACGAGCCTTTAATCAAGACATTCAAACGGTCGAAGATCTTCATTATTTAACGGTTGATCAGCTCCATTACATAGCGGAACAACATGCAGGGCGCCACCGGATTTACTCCCTGTTTCAAGGTGGGGTGACGGGTACCGGAGGCATGGTGGCATTAGGTTCGGATCTCCCTGCCATGCTCGTTATCAATCTTCGTTCGGTGCAGCTCATTGCCATCACGTATGGATTTGATGTACAGACACCATTCGAAATGATGACGTCACTGAAGGTGTTCCATGCAGCAACATTACCGGCAAGGCTTCGTGCCCTTGCCTGGGAAGACCTGATGGAGGATTTAAACAAGAAGGATTCCAATTACTTCTATGATGGGTCAGAGCAGCTGACAGACTACACGTGGCTGGAAGGCTCCATGAAGCAAGCACTCAAAGCAATGGCCATCACCATGTTCAAGGGGAAAAAGTGGTCCGGTCTTCCTCTTGTCAGCATCGCGATCGGGGCGGGATCGAATTATCAGCTTTCTAGAAAGATCACTGATTTTGCGGAAAAATACTATCAATATCGCTATTTGCGTGAAAAGAAAAACGACTAAAATAGTAAGGGGAATGATGTGTTCACATCATTCCCCTTTGTGTTTTCTCCGGATTGGTTCGATACCAAATCCATAAATCATTGATCTCTGAGGCTCTTTCAGATACCTCTCCATTGATCATGCAGGACTTCTCGAAGTTCTCTTCCTGAGCCAACTTCCCTTGGAGACGCTCGATCTCCACTTCGATTTCCTGGATGCGGTCAGGTATCGTTCCTCTCACCCGCTCCCATTCCAGCAGAACCATCTCTTGTTCTCGGGGAGAATAAGACGGCCAATCTTTCGAGAACCGGGGAAGATGGATGCCGAGTCTTGAATTATATGAGAAAAATTCGGTGGTTTTCACGATGAATGCTCCTTCTGTTTGTTCTCCTTTAATCCTACATTAAATTGTGTGACAAGCCCAGTGCAAAGCCAATCTTCAAAACGTCCAATAAAATATTTATACAAATTTATGAATAAGTATTGATGTATCCCTTATTAACTGCTAATATAAATTCATCTTAAAGAATAAATATTCATTTTATATAAAAAATCAACAGGAGGAGATACGGATGAATAAAAAAGTGGTATTAGCCTACTCAGGTGGTTTAGATACGTCGGTTGCGGTTCAATGGTTAAAGGAAAAAGGATATGAAGTCATTGCATGTTGCCTGGATGTAGGCGAGGGGAAGGACCTGGATTTCGTTCAAGAAAAGGCACTAACTGTGGGGGCTACAAAGAGCTACGTCATTGATGCAAAAGAAGAATTCGCGAATGAATATGCTCTTCTTGCCTTACAAAGTCACGCCTTGTATGAAGGGAAATATCCACTTGTATCCGCGCTCTCGAGACCGTTGATTGCGAAGAAACTTGTAGAGGTCGCTGAGCAGGAAAATGCAACGGCCGTGGCACATGGTTGTACAGGAAAAGGAAATGACCAGGTGAGATTTGAAGTATCGATCGCGGCACTGAATCCTTCGTTAGAAGTGATTGCGCCGGTTCGTGAATGGAAATGGTCCCGTGAAGAAGAAATCGCATATGCCAAGGACAAGGGTATCCCGATTCCCATCAAGCTTGATTCGCCTTACAGCATCGATCAGAATCTTTGGGGCAGAAGTAATGAATGTGGAGTTCTTGAAGATCCATGGGCAGCTCCACCAGAGGATGCATACGATTTAACCTCAAGTATTGAGGCATCACCTGACGAAGCAGAAGTGGTTGAAATTACGTTCTCAAAAGGTGTACCCGTAGAATTGAATCACGTTGCATATCCGCTCGATGAAATCATTTCTAAACTGAATGTCATTGCAGGCAAGCATGGAGTTGGACGTATCGACCACGTGGAGAATCGCCTGGTCGGGATCAAGTCACGTGAGGTGTACGAATGTCCAGCTGCCATCACGCTATTAAAAGCACATAAAGAATTGGAAGACCTGACACTGGTAAAAGAACTCGCCCATTATAAGCCAGTAATTGAGAAGAAAATGACCGAATTGATTTATGAAGGCTTATGGTTCTCTCCATTAAATAAAGCCCTGAAAGCATTCCTCGATCAAACGCAGGTGTATGTGAATGGTGTTGCACGTGTGAAATTATTCAAGGGGCATGCGATTGTGGAAGGAAGAAAATCGCCTAACTCCTTATATGATGAGAAACTGGCAACCTACACAAAAGCCGATGAATTCGATCACGATGCTGCCGTTGGATTCATTCAATTATGGGGTCTGCCGACAAAGGTTTCAGCCATGGTCAACGCTGAAAAGAAAGACAAAGTAACACTATGAGCAAACTCTGGGGAGGACGTTTCACCAAGAAGCCGGAGGAATGGGTGGATGAATTCAACGCATCCATCTCATTCGACCAAGAGCTCGTTCTAGAAGACATTGAAGGCAGCATCGCTCATGTGAAAATGTTAAGAAAATGTGGGATCCTGACTGTAAGCGAAGCGAATCAGATACTTGAAGGACTTCAAGTACTGTACGGGAAGGCTGAAAAGAATGAACTTCAGTTTTCCGTTGAGTACGAAGACATCCATTTGAATTTGGAGAAGCAGCTGATTGATTTAATCGGTGAGGTTGGCGGCAAACTTCATACGGGAAGAAGCCGTAACGACCAGATCGCCACCGACATGCATCTGTTTCTAAAGAGACGAGTCGGGGAAATCGTTACACTGGTCGAAGATCTTCAGCAGGCCATCATCACACAGGCGGAAGAAAATGTTGAGACGATCATTCCAGGATATACTCATCTTCAGCGTGCTCAACCAATTTCCTTTGCCCATCATCTGATGTGTTATTTCTGGATGGTCAATCGGGATAAGGAGCGACTTGTTGACTCCATAAAGAGGATTGATATTTCCCCATTGGGTGCCGGAGCTCTGGCAGGTACAACATTTCCAATCGACCGGGAATATTCAGCTGAGCTCCTTGGCTTTGATTCTTGCTATGAAAACAGTCTTGACGCTGTGAGTGACCGTGATTTCATCCTGGAATTCCTCAGCAACAGCTCGATCATGATGACGCACCTTTCCCGCTTGGCAGAAGAGATGATTCTATGGTCAACAGAAGAGTTTCGCTTCATCGAGCTCGATGACAGCTTTACGACTGGAAGCAGCATCATGCCGCAGAAGAAGAACCCTGATATGGCTGAGCTTGTCAGAGGAAAGACGGGAAGAGTGAATGGAAATCTCATTTCCCTTCTTACCGTTTTAAAAGGATTGCCGCTTGCGTATAACAAAGATATGCAGGAAGACAAGGAAGGCATGTTCGATACAGTGAAAACCGTTGTGGGATCGTTGAAGATCTTTACCGGGATGATTTCTACGATGAAGGTGAATAAGGGGAAGATGAAGGAAGCAGTAGGAAATGATTTTTCCAATGCGACGGAGCTTGCGGATTACTTGGCGATGAAGGGAATTCCGTTTAGACAAGCCCATGAAATCGTCGGGAAGCTTGTGCTTTATTGTATTGAGAAAGGCTGCTACCTGAAGGATGTTTCTTTGGAGGAGTATGGTGAGTTTTCTTCGTTGATTGAGGAGGATATTTATTCGATTTTGACTCCTTATTCGGCAGTTGAGAGAAGGAAGTCTTATGGCGGCACTGGTTTCGCGCAGGTGAAGGTGCAGATTGAGAAGGGTAAGGCGCGTTTAGGGTCCTGTGCTGTTCAATCTGTTTAGAAAAGAGTAAGGCTTTAAAATCTGTTGAGATTAGCGAGTGCTGGTTGATTTCCTTTGCAAGTGCTCGCTTTCCGCGGGGTGTGAGTCGAGCACCTTCTTCTTCAATCAACTTAGGGGTTTTACTTTCCTCAAAATAAAAGAGCAAAAATCAAAGAACGGTTGAATGTAGAATCATTCTACTTTCAACCGTTCTTTTTTTTATTTGAATATTACTCTTCCACTTCTTCTGTCCTTACAACAAGCACGTCACAGTGAGCAGCTCTGGTGATATGCTCGGAGACACTTCCGATTAGGAATCGTTCGACGGCGTTGAGTCCGGTTGCTCCGCATATGACGAGGTCTGCTTTGACGTTCTTGGTTGCTTCTCTTGGGATGATGACTTTCGGGGAACCGTACTCGACATAGGTTTTGACTTTGGTTAACCCAGCTTCTGCAGCTTCTGTTTTGTACTCGTTTAACAATTCTTCCGCATACTTGATCGCTCTTTCTCCTACTGTGCGGTCATAAGATTCGATCGCCGCAAAGGAACGAGTATCGATGACATGAATCAATGAAAGGATAGCATCGTTCCGTTTTGCGATGGCAATCGCTTTTTTGAAGGCCCATTCTGCTTCTCTTGATCCATCAACAGCTACTAATATATTGTGATATTTTAAACTCATTGTGATCCCCTCCTTACATTCATCATACTATATTTTCCCACTTATATCTGTAGCCAATTTTCGAACAATAAAGGAGAATAGACTATTTTTTTTAGGGGGAATCACCATGAAGAAAAGGGATCCGAAAGAGCAGTTCACGTATGATGAAAATGCGAATCAGCAGGTGAGTCAGCAGATCATGGATTCGTATACGAGCGGGGTCATCGATACGGAGAATGGTCAGTACGGTACGGTTGAAAACGAAGAGTACGACAAGTAGGCAAAGGAAGGAGCTTGTAGGGACTGTCATGTTCCCACAAGCTCTTTTATTTTGGATAGAAGCTCCTTTGCATGAAATGGTCCGTCCCTTCTGCTACAATACTCTATTATATAAAGAGAATAGGAGGTCGCGGCATGAAGAAACCTGTGATCATTGTTGGGGCAGGCCTGAGCGGTCTCCGGGCAGCTTCCCTTCTTCACACAAAAGGTGTGAAGTGCCTGGTGCTTGAAGCCCGGGAAAGGATCGGTGGAAGAGTAGTAAGCGAGACCATCGGAGGGACGGACCTTGGGAGGATCGACCTCGGTCCAACGTGGTTCTGGCCGGATTATGAACCAGCCATCACGAGTCTTGTAAAGGAACTCGGTTTACAGACGTTTCTGCAACATACGGAAGGAGCCCTTCTATATGAGCAGTCAGAAAATACTGCCCCGCAACGTCATGTGTTGCCGGACGGGGCTGTGCAAAGATCCTTCAGGCTACATGGCGGGGTGAAGTCACTCATTGATGCTGTTTATGATACTCTTCCTTCCGGGACGGTTCAGTTGAATACAACCGTAAAGGCAATCCGGAGGGATAAAGAAGGGGAAATCACGGTCGAAGCAGATCAGCACGGTGGAAAGAAGGAATGGAAGGCGGGAGCTGTAATCCTCGCAATGCCACCACGCCTCGTGGCACGTCGTCTCGAATTCTTCCCTTCTCTTCCTGAAGAACTCATGCAAAGTCTGCTCGACAAGCCAACGTGGATGGCAGGACAGGCAAAGGCAGTGGTCGTCTATGAACGGCCGTTCTGGCGGGAGATGGGTCTTTCCGGACAGGTAACGAGCTGGGCCGGGCCGCTACAGGAAATCCATGACGCTTCACCGAATACAGGGATTGGTGCTCTTTTTGGATTCTTCGGAATGCCTGCTGCTGTGCGCAGGGAGCTCGGGGAGGACAAAGTATTGGATCTTGTCGTGGAACAGCTGACCCGCCTGTTCGGTGCACAGGCTAGTAAGCCAATGTCGCTATTCTATAAGGATTGGTCTGTTGAGACTCATACTGCGGTGGAGGAAGATGCCGACCCGTTGACAAGCTTTCCTGCATATGGTCCACCGGGACATGCAGGTTTGTGGGAACAGAAAATCCTATTTGCCGGAACCGAAACAGCTGCCGATAATGGCGGTCATCTTGAAGGTGCGCTCCTGTCGGCTGAACATGCGGTTTTAAAGTTGCTGGGTAATCTGCATAATTGAAAAAAAGAGCCATCACCTCCCGAGGTGATGGCTCTGTATAAGTTTCGCCTCTTCGTACAAAACCTCTACTTCTTTTTTGTTCTCATGTATGTTGAACAAAGCTCCAGCAATCTTCTCTCCTGAAAAATAAGAGTCTTCTTGAATGAAACCGTTAATGGTCAAGGTACGTACATAGATCCCTTTTGGAGTCAGTTCCTGATGAAGGATGTAAGTGAGGTTTCTAAGCGGCGTTTTTCCAACTGATAAAGAGGCAACGCCGGCACTTGGATGCAGGGCAAGATCTCATCCACTTTAGAACGGCAGAATACTGTCTGAGGATATTTACATATGGAATCACGAAAAGGGCAGTCGAAGTGTAGTGGCAGCACTCTTAAAGGAGTTTACTGAAGGCGAGGTTATTGGAGAATTGACTGTTTAAATAATATGGCAAAAGCTGAAGATCGAATAGTCTTTCTTCAGCTTTTATATATTGTGTTGACAAAATCAACTACTTTGTCATACTATATACTGGTAGTTAGTATTACTTAGTAGGTGTAAATATCAATACAGGGGGGTGAATGTTTGGAAAACTTCACAGAAATGCTGAAAGGGGTCCTTGAAGGGTGTGTCCTTGAGATCATCAGCCGTGGTGAAACGTATGGTTATGAAATCACACAGCAGCTGAGAGAACTTGGTTTCACGGATGTGGTGGAAGGAACCGTGTATACCATTACCATGCGCCTTGAGAAAAATAATCTGGTGAGTATTGAAAAGAAGAAATCCTCTGTAGGGCCACCGAGGAAATTCTACACCCTGAATGAAGCGGGGCAGGAGAAGCTCGAGATTTTTTGGGGGAAATGGGAATTCCTTTCAAGCAAGATGAACGAACTTAAAACAAAAGAAATCATAAGGAGAGGATAAGATGAAGTTTATTGAAAAGATTACTGGAAGTATGGCTGACAAGCGTGAATGGAGAGCGATGGAAGCCCGTGCGAAGACACTGCCAAGTGAATACCTCAATGCCTACAAGGCGATTCAGAAATATATGTGGACAGCCGGAGGCCTTACCGACTGGAAAGACACGAGCCGGATCTTTAATGGCATTCTGGATCTGTTCGAAGAAGGGGCAGCAGAAGGGAAGGAAGTCACTGATCTCACTGGGGAAGACGTTGCCGGATTCTGTGATGAACTGGTAAAAGACTCCGAAAAGTGGAGTGACAAGCATCGGGCGAAGTTGAACGATACGATCGGTCGTGGAAAAAAGTGAATCCAATCGGTGATACCGACTGAATGGTGGGTTATAAATGCTAGACCGACACTATTCAGTTGTTTTTTTACCATGGTAGTAAGTGATACTGATTACCAGTGACACTAAGTAGTGAGGGATAAAAAAGGAGGAAAGCACATGAGTCATGCAGCGATTTCAGTAAAAGGATTGAAAAAATCGTTCAAAGACAAGGAAGTCTTAAAGGGTGTGGGTTTTGAGGTGAAGCGCGGGGAGATATTCGCGCTTCTTGGTTCCAATGGGGCGGGGAAGACAACGATCGTCAATATCCTTTCGACGTTGTTGAAGGCGGATAGCGGTAATGGGAGTGTGTGCAGCTTTGATGTGCAGCATCAACCGGAACAGGTTCGCCGGAACATCAGTTTGACAGGACAGTTTGCTGCATTAGACGGTATCCAGACAGGAAGGGAAAACCTGATCATGATTGCCAAGCTACGGGGAGTATCAAATCCGTCCCAAATTGCCGAGAGTCTTTTAACAAGATTCAGTCTGACGGACGCGGCGGACAGACGTGCGGATACGTATTCAGGCGGGATGAAGCGCCGGCTTGACATCGCCATGGGCCTGATCGGGGCGCCTCCGGTCATCTTTCTCGATGAACCGACGACAGGGCTTGATCCCGAAGCCCGGATAGAAGTTTGGGAAACCGTTAAGGAGCTTGCAGGTGGAGGCACGACCATATTGCTGACGACCCAGTACCTAGAGGAAGCGGAACAACTTGCGGACCGCATTGCCATCCTCGATGGAGGGAAAATCATTACGACGGGTACCCTTACTGAACTGAAGGAAATGTTTCCGCCTGCGAAAGTGGAGTACATCGAGACGCAGCCGACGCTCGAGGAAATCTTCCTCTCGATCATTGGCAGAAAAGGAGGAAATGAAAATGAACAGTAACACAGGGGTATTATTTGGCCGATTGATGCGCGGTATTATACGGAGTCCAGATACGATTATCACGGTTGCCGTTACGCCGATTATGATGCTGCTGTTATTTGTCTATGTATTTGGCGGTGCCATCGAAACAGGGACGGACAGCTATGTGAATTACTTGTTACCTGGAATTCTGCTGATTACGATTGCTTCAGGTGTCGCTTATACATCACACCGGCTCTTTACGGATGTGAAGAGCGGACTGATGGCGCGTTTTATTACGATGCCGATCAAACGCTCCTCGATATTATGGGCACACGTACTGACTTCCCTCGTATCAAATCTGCTTGCCGTTATGGTCGTCATTCTCGTTGCACTGTTGATGGGCTTTCATTCTAGTGCTGATATCTTGGCGTGGCTAGCAGTAGCAGGAGTATTGGTACTGTTTACGCTTGCTCTGACATGGCTTGCGGTTATTCCAGGATTGACGGCAAACTCGATGGAAGGAGCGACGGCATACTCATATCCATTGATCTTCCTGCCGTTTATCAGTTCAGCCTTTGTTCCTACGGAAACGATGCCAACCGTTGTACGGTTGTTTGCTGAGAATCAGCCCGTGACGTCCATCGTGAATGCGATTCGTGCCCTTTTGAATGGGGGAACGGTCGGAACCGATATCTGGACGTCGCTTGTCTGGTGCATCGGCATCATGGTCATTGCATACTTTATTGCCAGTAAGGTATTTAAACGCCAGTTAGGGTGAGAACATAAGGTGAATCAGAAAAGAATAAACCAGAAACGAATAAGGAAAATGAGACTTGTTGATGGAGGACCTATATAACTACCAGGATGCAGGTTGACGCAAGAGAGTTTGGTATTACTAGAAAGTAGCCAATCGGACTTTTGTGTCTTTTTTTTGCTGGGGGATGAATGGGTATTTTCATAGTATTTTACGCTAAATGGAGGAAGAATCATAATTGAAATGGAATACCTTTAGTAGGGTAGTTAGCTTAGATCCTGATCCATAAGAATATACCTGAACAAAGACTGTAAATAGAAGAGTTTTCATCAGATGGAGTCACTTTACCTGAAGAGTCGGAAGGAAAAGGTTACCTAGTCCTGACACTAACGGTATGGAAAAACCTGGATGTATTATGTCGTTTTACTTATTCGGGTAAACACAGCCAGGCATTGCGAAATAGAGGCAAATGGATGTAGCCTGATCATGGGAATCATTTTTCATATGTAGTCTGGTGGATAGAAAAGGTGAAGGATGTCTCTTGGGAGGAAGCCTTTAAGAGATACAATTATTACTTTGAGCATGAAGCCATATCTTCTGATGTAGATAAATAAATTGAAGATAACGAAGATGGAGGAATAGGTATGTTATTTATGATGATCGTCAAAGCGTCAACAAACTCGGAAGCCGGAATCCTTCCAAGCCCTGAGCTTATGGAGGCCATGTCCAAGTACAATGAGGAATTAATTTCAGCAGGGGTGCGGGTGATGGCGAAGGGACTTCACCCCAGTTCAAACGGTATTCGGGTTTCGTTTCCTGAAGCAGGCGGTGAGATGGTGGTGACAGAAGGGCCATTTGATACCAACGAATTAGTGGCAGGGTTCTTTCTGATCGATGTGAAATCGAAGGGAGAAGCCATTGAGTGGGCCATGCGTGTGCCGGACCCTCAGGGACATGGGCAAGGTCAGGTGGAATTGCGTCAGGTTTTTGAGACGCCTGAGTAAGCTAATCTGAATCAAATTGGTGTACCTTTGGCAAAGGAATAAAAGGTGAGTGAATTTGGTCAGTTGCTTTGGATTAAAGATCCTGAAGGAAGGCTGATTTTAAGGAGACGCAGGTAGTGAAAGGGTTGATGATTTTGGCTCTATTGGTGAAAAAAATATACGTGTCTGTAATGATTTTAAGTTTAGTTCTTATTTGTTTTCTAGTAAATTATTCCTCTCTTCAACATGCCAAGCAATCTTGTATCGAAAGTGAGAAGACCCCAATGGTTGAGAAGACTTTTTTAGCTTTTAATTGGAGTGTATCTTGCAAATAAATCAGGTCTGGCCATATACTCTTGGGCCAGCCTGATTTAGTGTTAGTTTATACCGACCCTGTCAAAGTGAAGATGCTTCAAACAAGAAAGATTATTCGACAAACGGATCATATAATTAAAAAGCCGCTCATAAATATTAAATCCGGCTCATAAATGAAAATTCCAGCTCAAATTGTTTCCTAACCCGCTCATATATTCTTCAAACCGGATCATAAGCAAGGGGGCAGGGTATTTTAACTATGTATAGAGAAGCTTTTACAAGCCCACTTATCAAAATGAAAAAGAATATGCAGCCACTCCATCAATTTCCAACCAAAAAGGATAGCTATAATAAGACAAAACGAGCATTCAACATACTGAGATCCCGTCCAGGCATAGCACGAGTTTTGAATCAGTAGGAACATCAAATGAGAGGCACATCTTTAAAGATGATCAGCCCTATTTGAACAAGGTGCACTGAGATGGATCATCTCCGTAAGTATCGCTTTCTTTCAGGTTAAATCTTATACATCCTCATATTTACTTCGCTTTAACCAACCTAATTTCTTCCGCTTTCGCCAATACACATTTCTTCTCATCCGAACTCAATTCCACATATTCAGAATCATAGATCCAGAATATGGTGAACAACTCATCTTCATATTCTACAATATCGCCGAGATTATATTTCATTTTCTCTCCTTGAAGAAGATTGATCCATTCTCAGTGAACGGTGTATATTTTACCATTACTTTAGGACTAATAACGTTCCCTTGTACTCACTGAGGGGCTATTCAGGTTGAATTTTATCATGAAACCGCAAGTGTGCGCTGAAATTCACCAAAAATTATTCTTCTAAGAATGTTAATCATGATCGCCTTTGGAACATTGATTGTAGCAATTGTCGCGGTTACACAAAAAAAGAAGTAACCATCGTCCCCACCGCTCATGAGGATCATTGATGATTACTTCGTTTCGATTGACTCTCAAGTGAGCCGCTGCACTTTCGATGCAGTTTATGTTGTGGAGGAGCTCTGATTGCCGTCAGGGCTCCTTTTTTAGTGTACTTAACTACCTTTATTATATACATAATTTGATTGGTTAGTAAAGAATAGTGAATAAATGGATAAAGGACCGTCTATAATAAAATAAAAATATTGACAAATTCAACCTGTATCATTTACATTTGTTCTAACATATATTGGATCACTTACATTCCATGACGAGAACGAGTAGGTATGGAGTCTGTTCTACAGAGAGTTGACAGTTGGTGAAAGTCAACGTTCAGATCATATTGAATATCCTCTCCGAGAAGCAAAGCTGAAGGTACTTTAAGCTTTGACGGGTTTCCGCCGTTAAAAGGAACGCGTATGATTGTACGTTGCATGAGCGCTGTCAGACTAACTCGAAATCGAGTTTATAGACAGAATCAGGGTGGTATCGCGGGTAATAACTCGTCCCTAACATTGGTTAGGGGCGGGTTTTTTTTATTTATATAAAAGAAGGTGTGATGACATGGAAAAGGTAAATGTTAATGAGAAATCGGTCGAAAGAGAGCAGCGAATCCAGGATTTCTGGAATTCGAATCATATTTTTGAAAAGTCAGTGGCAAACCGTGAAGGACAGCAATCATTCGTCTTCTACGAAGGACCGCCGACAGCAAACGGCCTTCCACATGCCGGGCATGTCCTCGGTCGTGTCATAAAAGATTTCGTCGCCAGGTATCAGACGATGCGTGGATATCAAGTGAAACGTAAGGCGGGTTGGGATACCCACGGCCTACCGGTGGAACTCGGCGTCGAAAAGAAAATCGGTGTCTCCGGTAAACAGGAAATCGAGGAATACGGTGTTGAAAGATTCATTGATGAATGTAAAAAAAGTGTGTTCGATTATGAGAGACAGTGGCGTACGTTTACCGAGGCGATTGGATACTGGGTCGATATGGATGATCCATATGTAACCCTTCAAAATGAGTATATCGAAAGTGTCTGGCACATCCTTTCGAAGATCCATGAGAAAGGTTTACTCTATCAGGGTCACCGGGTCACTCCTTATTGCCCGAGCTGTCAAACCTCCCTCAGTTCTCATGAGGTAGCTCAAGGATATAAGGATGTAAAAGATCTTTCCGCGACAGCTAAATTCAAGGTAGAAGGTAAAGAGCATGAATACTTTCTTGGTTGGACGACGACACCGTGGACGCTTCCATCAAATGTGGCACTCGCCGTCCATGAAGACATGGATTACGTGAAAGCCAAACGTGGGGAAGAGACATATATCCTGGCGAAAAACCTTGTGAATGATGTGTTGGGAGACGACTTCGAAGTGGTAAGTGAGCATACAGGGCACGAATTTGTAGGGGTAACGTATCAACCTCCATTCGACAATCTTACGCTTGAGCGCGGCCATGAAGTGATTTCGGCAGGGTTTGTAACCGACGACAGCGGAACCGGGATTGTTCATCTGGCACCCGCTCACGGGGAAGATGATTACAATGCCATCAAAGAAAGCGGATTGGATTTCGTCAACATCGTGGATGAAAAAGGCTGTTACACCAGTGATTTCAAGCCTCTTGAAGGAGAATTCACAAAGGATAGCGATGTGAAGATCATCAAGATGCTGGCGGACAGCAATCTTCTCTTTTCCAAAGAGAAATATGAACACAGCTATCCACACTGCTGGCGATGTGACTCACCGCTCATCTACTACGCAATGGAAGGCTGGTTCATCAAGACAACCGCTATAAAAGACACCATCATCAAGAACAACCAATCCGTCGAGTGGTATCCGGATCATATGAAAGAGGGCCGATTTGGGAAATTCCTCGAAAATATGGTCGATTGGAACCTGGGCAGGAACCGTTACTGGGGAACACCGCTTAACGTCTGGGTGTGCGGGGAATGTGACCACCAGTTCGTCCCTGGAAGCGTTCAGGAACTGAAAGAACATGCGAAAAGTGGTTGGAGAGACAATCTTGAGCTTCATAAACCGTATGTCGACGAGGTGACCGTTGAATGTCCGTCCTGCTCACATGAGATGAAGAGGACGAAAGAAGTGATCGATGTATGGTTTGACAGCGGTTCGATGCCGTTTGCTCAGTATCATTATCCGTTTGAAAACAAAGAGTTATTTCAACAACAATTCCCGGCAGATGTGATTGCAGAAGGAGTGGATCAGACGAGGGGATGGTTCTACAGCCTGTTGACAGTTTCATCGCTCTTCACCGGTAAAGCGCCTTATAAGCGTGTCTTATCACTCGGGCACATCCTCGATGAAGACGGACGTAAAATGTCTAAAAGCAAAGGGAATGTCATCAATCCAATGGATCTCGTTGAGAAGTTTGGTGCCGATGCTCTCAGGTGGGCATTGCTCGCAGATAGCGCCCCTTGGAATAATAAGCGTTTCTCAGAAAACGTCGTCAGCCAGGCAAAATCGAAACTGGTCGACACGCTGAATAACGTTCATTCCTTTTATACCCTGTATGCGGTGATTGATGGGTTCGATTCTGAAAAGCACGAAGCCGGAACGCCTTCTCTGCTTGATCAGTGGATGTTATCACGATTGAATACGGTCCTCACAAATGTAACGGAGCATTTAGATGGGTATGACTTTACTGCAGGAGCGAGGGAGTTAACTGTCCTGGTTGATCAAGTGAGTAACTGGTATATCCGCCGTTCACGTGAACGCTTCTGGAGTGAAGGATTGAATGAAGATAAACTGGCAGCGTACCACACGTTACACCGGGTATTGGTCAGTGTGAGCAGGTTGCTTGCACCGTTCACGCCGTTCATCGCAGAAGATATTCATATGAACTTAACAGGTGAAAGCGTGCATCTGGCTGATTTCCCTAAAGCTGAACAAGATGAGATCAACCCAGTCCTAGAACTGGAAATGGATCATGTGTTACAAGTCGTCGAGCTTGCCCGGTCTGCCCGGAATATGACAAGCATCAAAACGAAGCAGCCCCTATCAGCACTTACGGTAGTTGGTTCGAAACAGGATACAGAGCGACTTCAGAAATATGAATACATCATTAAAGATGAAATCAATGTGAAGAACGTCCAATTGCAGGACCAGGCAGGAGATTCCGTACAGTACGAACTGAAGCTGAATTTCCCGACTGCCGGTCCGAAACTCGGTAAGCTGGTAGGTGTTGTGCAGAAGCATCTTACAATCCCTATCCCTGAAGAGGCAAAAAAGGCTGCAGAACAAGGGTATCTTGAATTTGAGTCTCCTAACAGGGAGAAGTGGTTTCAGTGGAGAAAGACGACCTGATCGTTCATCAAAAAACCCATCAAGGATTGGAGATGGCTTCTAACTCACATTCAGCGTTTTCCTGGATACAACCATCACAGAGGATCTGCGTAAAGAAGGGAAAGCCCGGGAGCTTGTTCGCGCCGTTCAACAATATCGTAAAGAATTGAATCTGCCGGTGGAACAGCGAGTGCATCTTGTGTTGGATGTGGATGATACGATGAAAGAGGTAGTGGAGCAATTTGAAGATCTACTGCAAGGTAGCCTCTTGATCAAGAGCATGACCTTTGAGAAGAGAGAAGGCATGAAGGCAGTCGACATTGATGGAGATCGTATTAGGGATATTTGTAGGAGTATAATGCAACGAAGGCTTACCCAAACGGGGTTTGGGAAGGGCTTATCCAATACTGGGTAAGCCCTTTTCTAGTATAGAGTTTTGTCTTGAGTATGTGGATGTGATTTGAAATAATTGGTAGTAAAGGGGTGTGAATGCATTTGAGCGAATACAAAGCAATGCTATTTGATTTAGATGATACTTTACTCGATCGAAACCAGGCAGTGGATAACATATTCTTATCATGCTGGAAAAGTGTTATGGGAATGTTGAGGATGCGTTGAAAGCAAGAAATGCTGAGGAAGTTCAAGGATGTATGATAAGAAAGGCTTATGGCATTCGTGATAAAACAGTGTATTTGAATCGTTTTTTGATGAATTTCCACCGGTATCTCGGTTGCCGAGGCATGAGATTCAAGATTTCTGGAATCAACATTTTCCCCAGTGTTTCTCGATTAGCGAGCATACGGTCAATCTTCTGAAGGCAATTAAAGAACATATGAAAATAGCAATCATTACAAACGGCACCATACATAGACAAAAAGCGAAAATCATGAATACCCGATTGGATGGGTGTTTTGATGCGATTTTGATTTCTGAGGAAGCCGGTATTGAGTAAGCCTGATAAACGCATATTCCAATTGGCATTAAATAAGCTTCAAGTACAGCCGGAAGATGCATTATTCGTTGGGGATGACTTAGAGAAGGATGTGGGTGGAAGTCAGAGAGCAGGTCTCAAGGGCATATGGTTTAACCCCAATGGAATGGAAAATGATTCTGATATAAAGCCGTATGACGAGATTCATTCGCTGGATGAACTATTACGTTACCTTACTCCTGAAGTCTTATCTTGATGAGGCGAGATTGAATACGATCACAATCAATCATTACCGGTAGACAATATTCTAAATGGAGAGCTGAAATGATCATAAACACAGGGGGATAAATCTATGAAAAAACTAAGTATTATACTGGGTGTGATCCTTCTAGTCACCATACTAGCAAACCTACATACTATAATCGCTTCAGCCAAATGGTATTCATTCGAACATCATAAGGAAGTTTCAACCGAAACAAAAACAATAACGTTCCGTGAAATATTTGAGATATTGTATCAACAAAGAGAAGTGGCAGCCGAATTAGAGGACTCACTCACTTATTCATTGATAGGCGATGAAGTAAGAAAAGGCGCTGATGATGCTGCTGATTACGAAAGATTTTTAGCACACAACGATCACATCACATCTTTAAAAGTGAAGCTGCCGGTCACCACGTACCAAGACGACAATAAGACCATTGAGTTTATATCAGGTAAAGGGGAAGTGTTAGAACTATTTGAGGACGGTCAGTGGAAAGGTTTTAACGGTTCTTGGGAGGATTTAGTTAAAAACGTTCAATCGAATGTTCAGTAAAAAATCGAGATGGGTTTAGGCAGACTCGAGCACAGTATGTATTTAATGACCATGCCAAAAAACATCTAAACCCGGTCTTAAAAATGTGAATGAAGGTATATATTGTAGTAAAGTAAGGTGAACTAAATGGTTGCCAAACATTTTGAAGCAGAAATCGCCGAAATGCATATTATTCAAGGTCTACACAAAAAAATAACTCTGAAGAGGCCGTATCAGCTCCTCTCATATACGGTAAACAATACCTGTCATATATTCATGATAGGTGTTGTTTATTTTTATTGCATTTTCATGCCTTAAAGTCTGAAAAAGTGGTATACAACCATGAATGATGATCTTCCCTCCTTACCAAACCACCAAACTAAGCTTATAATGGAAATATATTCTACACTTATTTTCAATCAGGAAGAGAATTCTCAAGATAGAGGTGATCCCTTGAAGCTTACATTCTTAAACAATCTCCGCCTGGTCATGTTCACCATGATCAGTTACATCTACTATTCTTCTGTTGGTACACCCACAAGCGCTCAAATCATTTATGTAATCATTGCGGGAATTGGGTTCGTACTGAATCATTTTCTACTGGCATCCACTCGAAATCGTACATATTATCCTCTTGCCCTCGATTTCATCTTGATCACGGGGTTTGTCTTCTTTTACCCGGTATCGTCCCTGTACTTGATCCTGTTCGGGATAAATGCAGTGACATTGTTCTTATTGGCTGAAGACAAGCGGGTCCTGTGGGGCTTCAGTTTAGCCTTTTTCATTATTTGGGCCGGCTCCATGTACTATATTTATCAAGTTACTGGTACGTTTTCACTAATTGAAAATCTCATCAACTTCAGCTTAATCGTATTTGAAGCTGTCGTCGGACGCCTTATTCATAAACTTTTTCATGCACGGGAGAAAATTGAAACACAGTACGGGGAACTGCAAGAGACCCATACGGCGTTAACGGCCGCTCACGAGCAACTGCATCATTACTCAAAGCAGGTGGAGGAGTTAACGTTGATCCGGGAACGAAACCGGATCTCAGGAGAAATCCATGATACGGTCGGCCATAAGATGACGGCTCTCCTTGTTCAGCTTCAAGTAGCGAAAGAGCTGATGGATTCCCGGCCGGAAACGAGCAAAGAGAAGCTCGAACTCTGTGAGGGCCTGGCGAGGGAAACCCTCCAGGAAATCCGCTTGTCGGTCAGAACCTTGAAGGATCACGATCAGCCGCAATCATTCGTCACAACAATACGAAAGTTGCTGGAAGATTATCAGGTGATGACGGGCCTCGCGTCCAGCTTTACGGTCAAAGGGGATGTGTCGACAATCCCAATTTCGATCCAACTTGACCTGACCCGGGTCATACAGGAATCGATCACCAATGCCGTCCGGCACGGGGAGGCAAAGGAATGCAGCGTCACGCTCGAAATCTCGGAAACGATTGTAGAAATCAGTATTAAGGATGACGGACAAGGAGAGGCGGAAATCAATCCCGGATTCGGCTTAAAGCATATGAGGGACAGAATCCATGAACATGGAGGAACCACCGTATTCGAAAGCACGAAAGAAGGTTTCCGTGTGAAAGCAACGGTACCGCTTATCGAAATGAAATGGCAAATGGGGGGATCATAATGGTCAGAATTTTAATCGTCGATGATCAGGAATTAATGAGGGACGGACTTGCCACGATATTGGGATTAAGACAGGAAATCGATGTGGCAGGGGTTGCGTCGGATGGAAAGGAAGCGTTCGAGAAAGCCGGGGAGCTCCGTCCCGACATCGTCCTGATGGATATCCGAATGCCAGTTGCAAGCGGAGTGGAAGGAACGAAGCTTATCACCACCAACTATCCCGATATCAAAGTGCTCATGCTCACAACCTTCAATGATAGTGAGCTGATCTTTGAAGCACTGGAAGAAGGTGCGAGCGGATACTTACTGAAGGATATGCCGACGGATGCCATCGTTCAGGCGATCATGACGGTTCAATCAGGCGGCATGGTGCTTCCGAAAGAACTGACGGCGGATATCGTCAAGGAGATGAGAAGGAACCAGTCCACAGAACAAATCAACATAGTGCCAAAAATCGTGAAGGACCTGACGGATAGGGAGCTTGAGGTTCTGAATAAACTCGGTCTCGGTTTGAACAACAAAGAGATTGCTGAGGAACTGTATATATCCGAAGGCACGGTGAAGAATCATGTCTCTAACCTCATCAGCAAGCTTCAGTTGAGGGACCGGACCCAGGCGGCGATCTTTGCTGTCCGATATCACATCACGCATTATTGATACATGACTTTTAGCATAGTACTCCCATGAAATACAGCTATCAATGCTGTATTTTTTTATGTTCAATTTCTATCGCTGGAGGGATTTGGAAAGAGGAGATCCCCGCTATACTTTAAGTATAGTCAAAGAAAAAAGGGTGTGGAGATATGTTAGAGGTGAAAGAGCTGAAGAAAAGCTATGGAAAAAAAGAGGTCGTGAAGAATGTGTCCTTTACGATCGAAAAGGGGGAGTCGTTCGGATTGCTTGGACCGAATGGAGCGGGAAAATCAACGACGATTTCCATGATTTGCGGACTTGTGCCATATGACCAGGGAGAAGTGATGGTCGCCAGTCAATCGGTGAAACAATTTCCGGTGCTGATTAAAAAGAGAATCGGAGTGGTCCCTCAGGAAATCGCTCTGTACCCAACAATGTCAGCAAGGGATAACCTGCTGTTCTGGGGGAAGATGTACGGTCTTACTGGTGCCCAGGCAAAAAAGAGAGTGGATGAAGTACTCGGAATCGTCGGGTTGAAGGACCGGGGCAAGGATCGCATTGAAACTTTCTCAGGCGGGATGAAGCGGAGAATCAACATCGGAGCGGCCTTGATGCACGAACCGGAGCTGTTGATTATGGATGAACCGACGGTGGGGATCGATCCACAGTCTCGGAATCATATCTTAGAGACGGTCAAAGGCCTGAATGAAAAAGGCATGACCATCATCTACACAAGTCATTACATGGAGGAAGTCGAGTTCCTTTGTAACCGCGTCGGCATCATCGACCACGGTGAAGTGATTGCCCTCGGGACGAAGTCGGAACTGTGCAGCCGCCTTGCGGGAAGCAGCTTCATACAGATGAAAGTCGAAAGCCTGTCGGATGAAGCGATGCTTGCGTTAACAAATGCAACTGAAAAAATCAAAGTGGCTTTTCATCAAGAAGCAGGAATCATCGAAGTGTTCGCCCCGAACCCGCAGGAAGCCGTCGCATCCATCATCACATCGGCCGTTCACGCCGGGTTGAAGATCGAATCCGTTGAAATCAAAGAATCGAATCTTGAGACACTTTTCCTGCAGCTGACAGGACGAACGTTACGGGATTAGGAGGAGAAAGAAATGAGCATGTTCACCATTGCATGGAAAGATATAAAGGTCCGTCTCAAAGATCGGAAGTCGTTTATCACACTGTTACTTATGCCAATCATCCTGACAGCCATTCTTGGATCTGCTTTAAGCGGTGTGTTCAGTGAAAAAGGATCGCTACCTGAACTAACTGCAGGAGTCGTCGCAACGTCACAAGATGAACTGACAGACCAATTTCTTCATGACACCCTGCAGGGAAAAGAATTGAAGGAAAGTATCACCATAAAGAATTTTAATACGGAAGCAGATTTGCGGAACGCGATCGAGGATGGGAAGGTGGATGCCGGATTGGTATTCCCAGAGGCATGGGGGGATGGATTGGTAAAAGGAGATAATCAACCGGTCAAGATGTTCAAAGATCCTGGTAAAGACATTCAGTTCTCCATCCTTTCCACCATCACCGATTCCTTCACCAATCGTGTGACAACCGTATCGGCGGCAACAAGGACTGTAGGGAAAGAACTGACCGCTAGTGTACCGGTTTCCAATCAGAATCTCGATCTTTCCGGTACCATGAAGGATCTTTCAGAAAAACTTACAGCGATTTCAGATTCAAATAAAAGCGGGATCGTCTCTGAAAAAGACGGCAAGGAACCTCTTTCAGGCATGCAGTACTACGCAGCCGCCATGGGAGCCATGTTCATCCTGTTCAACACGACCATGGGGGCAAAAACGATCATTCAGGAGCGGAATACGGACACATTGGCAAGACTTATGATCAGTCCCATCCGCCACTCATCCATCATAGGAGGGAAGTTCCTCGGTACCCTTTCCTTCACCATCCTTCAGTTCACGGTATTTGTGATCGCCACCCACTTTTTATTTGGAGTGGACTGGGGCAGTAATGTGGCGCAACTCGTTCTGATGGGCATCGCTTACTCCATTTCGGTTTCGGGCCTTGCGATGATGATTGCCGGTTTCATGACCGAAGAAAAGACGGTGGATTCCATCGGTGGAATCGGAGTTCAGGTTCTCGCACTCCTTGGCGGTTCGATGATCCCACTGGCATCGTTCCCAGACGCCTTACAGCAATTTTCGGGCATTGCTCCTAATAAATGGGCACTCGGCGGCTTACTCGACATTATGAACGGAACATCGTGGGACACACTCACACTGCCTGTCACTATACTCGTGCTGATCGGCCTTGCCTCATTGTGGATCGGTTCACTGAAATTAAAGCTTAGATAAGGAGAGAAATAGAATGAGGAAAATCATTAGCATAGCCCGCTTTGAAATCAAACGACTCTTTCAAAAACGCCGGACACTCCTGCTTCTGTTCGGAATGCCCATATTATTTACCTTCATCTTCGGCGGGGCCGTAACAGGAAATGGGAAGTATAAACCGGAGATATCCGTGGTCGACGAGGACCAGACGGGATTATCACAGGAATTGATCAACGAATTAAAAGAAACCGGCGCCTTTACATTCAAAACCACTGATGCCAAGTCTGTTGCCGAACAGTTCGATAACCAGGAAATAATGGGATACATCTCTGTGGAAAAAGGGTTTGAAGAAACACTTAAGAAACAGGCAACACCAGAAGTCGTCTTTATTTCTGCTCCATCCTTCGAAGGGGCTGCCCTTTTGGAACAACTGATCAATGACAGCATGGTGAACCTGAAGGTAAGCATGGCGGCCGCAGGATTTTATCAAGATACTACCGGAGAGGATCCAGCAGTCATTCAGGAGAAAATCTCAGATGAACTGAAATCTGTACCGCCAGCAGTTGAAACCACCTCGGTCACCAAAAATGAAAACCTCCAAACGATGAACAATCTGACGGCACGCTCTGCCGGTTTCACGATCATGTTCGTCATGATAGCCATGTTATCCAGTACCGGAATCCTCCTAGAAGCAAGACAAAATGGGGTCTGGTACCGGATGATGTCCACGCCTGCAACAAAAGTGGAACTATTAGGTGGATACATGCTGGCATTCTTCCTCATCGGCTGGATCCAGTTCGGAATCTTGATGACGCTGTCAGAGAAGATCTTTCACATTGAATGGGGCAACATGTTCGCCAACATGATTCTCGTTTCAAGCCTGCTTCTCTGTACCATCGGACTCGGCCTCTTCATCGCCGGATTCGTCAAAACGTCAGAACAGCAATCGGTCTTCGGCAACCTGATCATCATCTCCACCTGCATGCTCGCCGGCGTCTACTGGCCGGTTGAAATCATGCCTGACGCGATTCAGAACATCTCGAAATTCCTTCCGCAGTATTGGGGGATGGAAGGCTTTGCTGAGTTGACGGTAAGAGGCGGAGGAATTGCGGATATCGTTGCACCGGTTGGGATCCTGCTTGGGTTTGCGGTAGTGTTTTTGATGGTGGGGTTGAGAAGGGTTCGATTTGAATAAAGAGGGAGGGGAGAATTTGTCCCCTTCTTTTGTCTCGTTTGAAAACATGGAATTACTAAAAATTTAATGAAAATACATATCTAAGTATAGAAGAGCTTCTTTCAATCCCAACCTTATCAGACACAACGATCAGTGAGGATGGTCAAAACGTAGCCTTCGTCAAAAACACAGCAGACTGGAAAGACAATACATACCGAAATCACATATGGATCTATGAAAAAAATAAGGAGCAATGTTCCATTATCGACGAAGGGGCATCCCCACTATGGTCTCCAGACTCCAGACAAATCGCTTACCTTCGTTCAGTTGATAAAAAAAATCAGATTTTTGTTCAGTCATTGGATGGCTCTTGCAGTGTTCAAATGACGGATGAAAAAGAAGGAGTCAGTCACTTCAAATGGGAGCCTGCTGGCAAGGGCTTTTACTATATTGCCCAGTCAAAGGAGTCTGAGGAAATCAAGAAACGCAGGGAGACCTATGGAGATTTCCATCATGTAGGCAAGGAATACCGGAATCACTGTTTGTATTATATTGAAAAAAACGATTCCAACAAAAAAGCGCAGCCACTAACGAACGGTCAGGAATTTCATATACTTGAATTTGATCTCTCAAACGATGGAAAGAAGATTGTATTACTGACTGCACCAAGCTCAGATATGGGGGATATTTTTAATAGAAATCTATACATACTCGTAGTTGAAACCGGCGAGCTGCAAAAGCTGAATATCGATAAGTTGTTGGGAGGGAGTGTCTGCATTTCTTCCAACGGCAGCAAAATCTGTTACACAGCAGGCATAAAGGAAAAGGATTACTATAAAAACCATATACAGGAAAATACACTAGAAATCTATGATTTGAATACAGGGGAGTTCACTCGACCTCTAACAGATTTCGATAGTACCGTTATTCCAATCCGATGGACTTCTAAAGGGATACTCATTACCTGGCAGGATAAAACGAATTATCGCATCGGGTTGTTATCTGAATATGGCACCGTAGAAATGAGCGAAATAGAAGATGGCTTTATAATGGATGCATCGATAACAAGGGATGGAAATCATCTATCCTATTGTAAGGCAAAACCAAATGAAACCTTTGAAATCTATTTAGACGATCAAAAAATAACGAATGAAAATAACTTCTTCAAAGGCAAGCGTAAAAGCAACAGGGAAGTCATCTCGTGGAAAAGTACTGATAATCTTGAAATAGAAGGGGTTTTATCAACCCCGGCAGACTTTGATCTACATAAAAAATATCCTTTATTGGTGCTCATCCATGGTGGACCAACGTGGGCATCTTTCCCGATTCATTCAGGCTGTTTCAATGAAAAGTATCCTGTTGAGCAGTTTATTGAAAAGGGCTTTATCGTTCTAGAACCAAACTACAGGGGAAGTTCAGGATATGGCAATGAATTCTTGAAAGCAAACTATCGAAACCTGGGAATCGGTGACTACCAGGATGTGATATCCGGAGTGGATGCACTCATTGACAAGGGGATTGCAGACAAGGATCGAGTTGGGATTATGGGATGGAGCCAAGGAGGATTTATATCAGCCTTCTGTTCGATATACAGTGATCGATTTAAGGCGACTTCCGTTGGAGGAGCAATCACAAATTGGAGAAATCATTATGTGATTACAGATATACCATACTTTATTACCATGTATTTAGGGGATACTCCATGGAATGATCCAGAAATCTATGCTCGAACCTCCCCCATGAACTATATTAAATCAGCGGCTACTCCCACCTTGATCCAACATGGAGAAATAGATGCAAGAGTTCCAACTGCAAATGCATATGAGCTCTATCAAGGGTTAAAGGGTATGGAAGTGGATACAGAATTAATTCTCTTTAAAGGCATGGCATATAGTCCCGACCAGCCGGGAATGAATGTGGCGATTATGAAGCAGAATTTGATGTGGTTTTCACACTATATTCTTGGAGAAAAGCTTGAAAGGTTTTAGGGTTTTATGATTAATTCCGCACCAGGATATTAGGGTCTAACCCCGATTTCCTCAAATTTACGAATATTCCTGAAAGGGTTGAACGAACATGACGAAAAGCGAATTAGAATACAAAATGAACGAAGTGAAAGATGACTATATACGAATCCAAAGAGATCTGGAGAAGTTAGAATCCGTTGGCAGAAACACAGATAAACACCTGAAGATATTAGACGAATTGGAAAAAGAACTGGCGGACTTGCGTAAACAGTATGAAGTGCATGATCATCAGGCATTTTAAAAGATAACGAAGAAGGGTAATGAAAACTATATTCTACAAAAAGGTGGTGCAGAGATGTCGTTTAAATCAAACAGTGCAGCGATCCTTCTGGGCAGTGCCTTCCTTTTATCAGCCTGCAGCCAGGAAGAACCTGCACAAGAAAAAGAGGACGCCAATAATACGATGGAAGAAAGTCAAACGGAGACATCAACAGATATGAACGAAGATAACAATGCAAGTACTGAAGAGGATACGAGTGATGCAACAAATACTAGTGAAGAAGGAAAAAACAGTGAGAATGTAAATGATAAGGCAGACGGTGTAGAAAAACAGGAATATGATTCACGGGAAGATGCGGCCGCTGCCATCAACGGATACATGAAAGTCGAGCAGACAAACATCGATCTTGGTCAAGGAATCAAAGGAATGCAAGAAGGAGCAGCGGGGCATGAGTATATTTCCTGGAACGAAGGAAGCTGGCTGATCCGGGTCAATTTCCCAAACGATCCCCACTATCGAATAGAGGGATACGAGGGTGGAGATGAACTGGCGAAGAAAGTCGTTGATTACTTGGAAGATCATTACTTACCTGCGCCGCAGGATAAAGGAGTGATCACGATCAACGGGTTTAAAGAACATCCGGAAACAGTCGTGAAGTGGCAGAAGGATAAAACCGTTTATACCATCACGTCAAAAGAGAAAGAACCATTTGATGCCCTGGAAACAGCGGTCGAATCAGGAGAAAATGAATAGAAGGGTGATTAAATAGTTGGTATAAAAAGAAGCAGTGCGAATTAATCGGCACTGCTTCTTTTCATGAAGCCTTAACAGGTTCACTTGATAATAGGTTGGAAGGGACTTTGATCTTAGGCTTGGACTTGAAGAGGGAAAACAACACGCACCCCGCCAAGACAATCATACTCCCCAGAGCCTGAAGCCCGTTCAACTTTTCTCCTAAAAAGACGAACGCCAATAAGGCTGTGAATACGGGATTGAAGTTTAAGAACAATCCTGATGTACTTGGTCCTAGCTTATTCACCCCGACATTCCAGAGCACCATGCATACTACAGTGGAAATTACGCCGGTATAGAGTATGGACTGAACGAATGAAGCATCCACATTGGTGACCTTGAAATCATGAAGATTAAAAGGGAGAAGGATGAGAAGACCGAATATCCCTGAGTATAATATGGACATCATCGGTGTGACCGTTTTCATTGCCCATTTGCTGCAAACAGAATAAAACCCCCACATGACAACCGCAGCCAGCATATAGAGATCCCCTTCATTAAATTGCAGGGAATAGATCATCTCCGGATTTCCTTTGGACAGTACAAGCAACACGCCAAAGAGCGAGATGAACATGGATAGAAGTTGAAATGCGTTCATCTTTTCCTTCAGAAAGATAAAAGAGATTCCGGCAATCGAAAACATAATGAGCGTGGAAATCAAGCCCACGTTGGTGGCGGAGGTTTTTTCCAACGCCATGAATTGGAGTGACTGAAAGAGGGCAACCCCTGTCAGTCCCATTAGTATGAGCGGCAGGATCGATCGAATTGGTGGAACCAGCTTTTTCTCCTTCCACCAGACAATCGGAAACAGGCACGCGACGGCGATGCCCCATCTTAATATCGTCAACGTTCCCGGGGATGCATGTTCCACAAGCGTTTTCCCGACGATGAAATTGCCTCCCCACAGGAGACTTGTCAGTAACAATAGATAATAATATTTCAAGTCATTTATCCCCTTTTCGAAGAGCCACTGTGCACAATGACATTTGCTATAAGAATAATTTTAACATTTTCTAAGAATTACAAAAGAACATATTGTATAATGGGGATAATTCGAAATAATTGAAAGTATCATAGAATATTAGATTATAAAAATTCATCTATACAAAGTTTTATCAGTGGTTTTTGGAACAATTGAAAAGGGTGGTTAAAACATGGAATCAGTTGTAAGCAGGGTGCTGGATCAAATGGATCTTCAGCTATTGGATTTGCTTCAAAAGGATGGACAACTTAGCAATCTTGAACTATCAAAGCGGGTCAACTTATCGGCCCCGGCCGTACATGCAAGAATCAAGCGGTTGGAGATGGAAGGATATATCAAGAAGCAGGTAGCTATTCTAAACCATGAAAAACTGGGATTTGACTTACTATGCTTCGTGTTTATGAGTACGAATGAACATCGAATAGGAAAGTTGGAAGCATTGGAGGAGACGCTGGAATCACTGGAAGAGGTTCTGGAATGTCATTGTTTGACAGGGGAATATGACTATCTTCTGAAAGTCGCCTGTAAGGATCGCAAGGGGCTGGAGCACTTTATTAGAAGGCTGAATAAAATGGGGATCACAAAGATTCAGACGAGCCTGGCTTTGAGGGAGATTAAGGATTCTACGGTGTTGCCGATATT
>CAWBBM010000001.1:0-10776 GCA_963787015.1 uncultured Bacillaceae bacterium | reverse complement strand
CACTTCATTTTCCACCTTACCTAACCATGTATAATCAATCTTCGTCTTCATCACCCGCATAAGACGTCTTTCCACAATCCCTGTTGCATTAAGCCCTTCAGACGTAGCACGCCCATATGCACGAATCAAGTCCACCTGCACCAAGCTTGATACCCCCGAAATAACGTGTGACAACCACAACGGTATCTTTAAGGTCCCGTTTCTTTATCACCTCAAGCATCGGAACTCCTGCTGTCCCACTTGGTTCCCCATCATCATTCGCTTTTTGAATCAGATTATTTTCACCGATCATATAAGCAGAACAGTTATGATTGGCGTCATGATGCTTTTTCTTGATCGAAGCAATGAATTCCTGGGCTTCTTCCTCGGTTTCCACACGATTCACATAGGTAATAAATCGGGACCGTTCAATAATGATCTCATGTTCTCCGTAACCTTTGACGGTATTATAGTGATGTAGCAATCGTATTTCTCCTTTCTATCATGTCGTTGTTTACGACAAATTACGCGCTTTTTCTCCTACTTCTACTATATAGAAAACAGGGATATAATGCACAACTTGAGTACTACAAAGGTTGTCACATCAGGTGAAAACGGGCTTTACATGAAATAATGGTAATACAATGTAATCAAACTTTAATCTCCGACAATATGTGACATGGTATAATGGACGCTGATAGTAATACTTCAGTTGTTCCGATGCTCCAAGAAGACGTCGAATGGTCTAGATAATTGCCATTCATTCTCTTCTTGTTTCTGGAGCGAATGATCCCTTGGTAGAGGTATTACGTAGGAATATGCCTAGATGAATAAAGGAGTTTAATGATTTTACATTGAAATGATAATAGGTACTTGTTTATAGATTGTTTGGTAGGTCTATCGACACAAAAAAGACCGTTGTCGTTATCTGAGTATAGTGATCATGAAGCTTTATGCTAGGTTGACTACTATTGTGGAACAAAAGAGGGGTGTACCGTGTCACTAAAAAAAATAGACACCAAGATGTTAGATACCATCCTGAAAAAGATGGTCGATACGGTTGACGAAAGTAAGGATGAAATCTTCCAGATTGGCGAGCAATGTCGAAATGATTATGAAGATTTGCTAAGAGAACTACTCGAAGTAAAAGAAATGGTTGTGAAGGTGATTGATGAGGGGGATGCTCTCCATCAGCAATCGAAGTTTGCGAGGCTCAGGCTCTCTGAGGTAAGCAAGCATTTTCAGACCTATTCAGAAGACCAGGTAAGAGAAGCGTATGAGAAAGCTCATGACCTGCAGATGAAGCTATCCATGAATAGACAGCAGGAAAAGCAGCTGAGAGAGCGCAGGGATGAACTGGAAAGACGCTTACGATCACTAGGGGATACGATTGAACGGGCAGAAAATCTTTGCTCACAAATATCGGTCGTTCTCAATTATTTAAATAGTGACTTAAGGCAAGTGAACGAGGCTTTAGAGGACGCGAAGCAGCGTCAGGATTTCGGTCTCAAGATTATTGAGGCACAAGAGGATGA
This sequence comes from uncultured Bacillaceae bacterium, assembly GCA_963787015.1. Taxonomy (GTDB): domain Bacteria; phylum Bacillota; class Bacilli; order Bacillales; family Bacillaceae_B; genus Rossellomorea. The sequence continues at coordinate 9,262 of CAWBBM010000001.1, read as the reverse complement.
ACGAAAACGCTTATCCCGGGAAATTCATGACGGACCTGCACAAATGATGGCGAATGTCTTGATTCGTTCCGATTTAATCGAGCGTGTGTATCGAGAAAAGAGTTCAGAAGATGCCATCAAGGAAATCCGCGATCTCAAACGGATGGTCCGCTCAGCACTTTATGAGGTCCGTCGCATCATTTACGACCTCAGACCAATGGCGCTGGATGACTTGGGGTTGATACCGACCCTCAAAAAATACTTGAGTACAATCGAAGAGTATAACCAGGAGACCTCGATTCAATTTGTGAATATGGGGCTCGATATCAGACTTCCTTCAAAATTCGAAGTCGCTCTGTTCCGGTTAGTACAAGAAAGTGTCCAGAATGCCCTTAAGCACGCAGAATCTACACATATTCAAGTTAAAGTAGAAGTAAAGAAAGACCAAATAACAGTTGTCATTAAAGACAACGGCAAAGGATTCGATCAAAACAAAGAAAAAACAGGATCCTTTGGCATCATGGGGATGAAAGAACGTGTCGACCTTCTCGAAGGAGACATCACGATTGACTCAAAAGTAGGGACTGGAACGGTCATTCTGATCCAGGTACCGCTTAATACGTAAATTTTTCCAAGGTTTAGGGAGGCGAAAGACATGGCAACAAATATTGTTATCATTGACGATCATCAGCTTTTTAGAGAAGGGGTTAAACGAATCCTCGAATTTGAATCTTCTTTCAACGTAGTAGCAGAAGGTGATGATGGTTCAGAAGCGATGAATCTGGTAGAAACACATGAACCAGACGTTGTCCTTATGGATATTAATATGCCTGAAACAAACGGCGTGGAAGCGACTCGTGAATTAATGGCCAAGTACCCGGATACGAAAGTCATTATCTTATCCATTCACGATGACGAAAACTATGTAAACCATGCGCTGAAAACAGGTGCACTTGGTTACCTGTTAAAAGAAATGGACTCAGATGCCCTTGTTGACGCCGTGAAAATCGTCGCAGATGGCGGATCATATGTTCATCCGAAGGTAACACACAACCTGGTAGCAGAATACAAGCGCCTGGCAAACGCCCAGAACTCAGGTGGATTCCAGCAATCCGAAGTTCGCCGCCCGCTTCACCTATTAACTCGTCGTGAGTGTGAAGTACTGCAAATGCTAGCTGACGGTAAGAGTAACCGGGGTATAGGTGAAGGCCTGTACATCAGTGAGAAGACGGTTAAAAACCATGTAAGTAATATCCTTCAAAAAATGAACGTGAACGACCGTACCCAGGCAGTTGTGACTGCGATTAAGAACGGTTGGGTGGAAGTACGATAATAGAGATTTGTGTATTGTGAATTTGTTGTTGAGAGAGCGGCCCTTCTTCGTGAAGGGCCGTTTTTGATATGTAGTGTGGTCGATGTGCTAGTTAAACAGCTGAATATACACTTAGATTTCAGCAGGTGAACAAGAGAATAGCAGTTGATTGCGTTGGATAATTCACAAAGTAGAATGCTACAAGAAACAAGTAATCAAAAAAATCCACTCCCCAACCAGGAAGTGGACCCACCATTAATGCTTTCTCCTCGCAAAATCAACAAATCGGAACATATCCAACCGGTGGCGTGATTCTGTATACTCAAACAACGTCGCATCTTTCAAATGGACATAATTCTTCACGACCACTACATGATCATAGTCATGTAAGTCAAGATACTCCCGGTCTTCCTCCGTACACTCTTCCACCACAATCTCTTTTTTGGCAAAATCGATGGGGAGCTTCAGTTCGCCTTCGAGATACTCATAAATCGAGTTCTCGCAGATTTCTTTGGTCAGCAAAGGAATCTGTTCTTTTAAAAAGAAAGACTTGTCCAGGATAATCCTCTCACCACCGATTCTGCGGGATCGGACTACTTTCCATACTTCAGCGTCGAGAACAGTTTCGAGCTGGGTAGCGATCTGATCATCAGCCAGGACCAATCCGAAGTCGTGAACGAACGTTTCGATCTGATCCCGCCCCATGGAAGTCTGCAGCTCTTTAAAGCTCACGAGCCCGGAAATCGGAAAGCTCATCCGTGACACATCCAATACGAGAGACCCTTTTCCCCGCAGTTTCTGAATGAGCCCTTTTTGAGCTAACAATGTAAGCGCTTTACGAATCGTCTCACGAGAAGTGGAGTAAATGACCGTGAGCTCGTTCTCCGATGGCAGGATCGAATTTGCTGTATAGGTACCGTTTTGAATTTTTTTTGAGAGGTCTTCAAAGATTTGATTGTATTTATTGCTTTTCGTCATACTATCACCATTTATTATTTTACCATATTTAATAGGAAGAAATGAGATTGAACTTGAGTGTTGTGAATATTTTCAATAGAATGGAGATAGCGCAAATTTTAGAAAAGGGTGAAGAGTATTGTCGAAACAGCATTGGAAGAAGATCATATTGGGAATTGGCATGAGCACGTTATTGTTAGGTGCTTGTGGAGCAGACGAAGAGAAGAAAGAAGAGGCGGAGAAGAAGACAGAAGAGGTAAGCCCGAATGAAGACCCTGCGACAGATGAAGCGGCGTCACTTACTCAAATGACGCAAATCGTGGAGGATGCGAGCGAGCTGAAAGAAGCTGAGGGTATCCCGGAAGAAGACAAAACGGCAATCAACGCAGCCTTTGATCAATATATCAATGCATTTAACGATGAAGATTTCGACTCATACATGAGTGTCATCTCGAAGACACCGGTGAACTTCAAGTACGAGGATGAAGAACGCTATGTGAAACAAATCTTTGATTCAGTCGACTCGAAGCGTACAGTCGATAACGTGAAGATCATCAACTATGCATCTGGTAAGAAAGCGGACGTTTATGCAGAGATTAAAGCGACAACAAAGGATCCGAATAGTGAAAAAGAAGTGACCCGTTCAGGGAAACAGGTAACCGTGTTCCATAAGAAAGAGGATGGATGGAAGGTTGCGGCGATTTTCTTTTTGGCCAGTGAAGGCGAAGAGGAGAAGGCAGAGTAATAAAGGCAAGGACAGAGTTGAATCAATCAACCCTGTCTTTTTTTAGTTGATTCGTAAAAATTAAATAAGGCATCAAGTTCCTCGCTTAGACGAAGGGTTGCCGGATGAGTAAAACCAAATAGGTGGGCAATTTTTTGGAGCTCCATTCTCTTTTGTTCGATCGCCTCGAGGGTGGATTTGATTTGGGTGGAAGTATTCATGGCCAGTTCCCCCTTTTTCATTTAAGTATGACATTATTCTTTTATAATGTTAACTAATAATTTAATAGGTTGACAATGTTTTTAATTGCGTCGATTCATAACTTCTTTGTTGGAGTACTTAATCCGTATGAGTGGAGGGGCGGGTGGAACTCTGTAAGTTAGAATTGGCATGGTGACAACCGTTAAATCCATAGATTTTACTGTTACATTGGCTCTGGTAAAGATAGTTGGCGATAAATTGATTTACGGGGAATAATTTAAATTCACAGGCAGTACCGTTTAGATATCCCTTAAAACATTTTAGGGTAATTATTTCATGAAAGGAGATTTAATGTGAAGAAACTTTCTGTTTTCGGCCTTATTCTACTATTATTAGTTGGATGTAGCCAAAGTGGTGTCCAGCATAATACAAGCTTGGAGAAAGCCATTTATTCTGTTGTTGGGGATAAAGATAAAAGTGAGATAGATCTTAAATTATTGACGACTTTCGATTGGGATAAAGCTTTCCTTTTCACCCCTTATAGTACACAGGAAGGTATAGAAGAGCAGTTAGGGACTGATTTTAAATCCTCATCAAATATAGGTGCTAGAGACGATATATATCTTTTGGTTTTCCTTAACAATAATAAAGTCGTTCAATATGCTGAGATAGAACGTCAAGGTGGTGACTTTTCAATAGGAGAAAAGGGATACCTTACTCCATCTGATGATATGATACATATTGAAAGACCATAACAAGGGGAATTTTTCTCGTTGGAGTAACCAAATCCTCAGTTAGATATTACAAAGGGAACTTTCTGCTTTATGGAAGTTCCTTTTTTATGACTAATATCAACATAAGAGCCATTACAATTAAAAAAGAACGTTTAGACACTGAGCCTAAAACGTTCTTTTTAAAGGATGCTTATTCTGTAAACCGGAACACAATCGACTCATACGGACGCAGTGTAATTTTCTCATATTCATTCGCACTGTCATCATAGTTCGATAACAGAACCTCACTGGACCATCCTTCTACGTTGACTTCTGAAGGAAGGGTGAATTCAGCTTCGTGACCATAGAAATTATTCAGTACAAGTAATTTTTCCCCGTCACCATTCCGCACATAGGCGAAAATATCACGGTGATCTGCTGAAATCAGCTGATAGTCCCCATCCACAATGATGTCGTATTCCTTCCGGAGGCGGTTCAGCTTCTGGTAGTGATAGAAGACAGAGTTTTCGTCTTTCAGCGCTAGATCCGCATTGATTTCCTGATAGTTTTTCGCCACAGGGATCCAGGGAGTGCCACTCGTGAATCCGGCATTCTCTTCGCCATTCCACTGGACGGGTGTCCGCGAATTATCACGGGATTTATGACGGAGAATCTCTAATATCTCATCTTCTGATTTCCCCTGCTCTTTTAGACTATTGAAGATGTTAATGGATTCAACGTCACGGTACTCATCGATGCTGGTAAATTTCGGATTCGTCATCCCGAATTCTTCTCCCTGATAGATATAAGGCGTTCCCTGCATCATATGGATCGTCGTTGCGAGCATCTTCGCTGATTCGGTACGATACTTGCCGTCATTTCCATAACGGGAGACGATACGGGGCTGATCATGGTTGCACCAGAATAGGGCATTCCAGCCGCCACCCGCGTGCATTTCACGCTGCCATGTGGAGAGGATTTCCTTCAGTTTCAGAAAATCAAAATCAGCAACCGACCATTTTTCTCCGTTCGGATAATCCACTTTCAAATGATGGAAGTTGAATGTCATGCTGAGCTCGTGACGATCAGGCTTTGAATAGTTAATGCAGTGATCGATCGTGGTAGAAGACATTTCCCCGACGGTCATGATGTCGTAATGAGAGAAGACTTCCCTGTTCATTTCCTGCATGTAGTCATGTACTTTAGGACCGTCTGTGTAAAACTTGCGTCCATCCCCGGGAGCGACCGAACCATCGTCATCAGGGAAATCCTGATCCTTCGAGATCAGGTTGATGACATCCAAACGGAAACCGTCGACACCCTTTTTCAGCCAGAAGTGCATCATGTCATACAGCTTCTGCCGGACCTCATCGTTCTCCCAGTTCAAGTCAGCCTGGGTGACGTCAAAGAGGTGGAGGTAGTATTGGCCGGTAGCTTCATCATACTGCCACGCATTGCCTCCGAACTTAGACTGCCAATTTGTCGGCTCAGAACCATCCGGTTTGCCATCCTTCCATATATAGAAGTCACGGAATTCATTGTCCTTCGATTTGCGGGACTCAATGAACCACTGATTCTCTGTCGACGTATGGTTGATGACGATATCCATGATGATCTTGATCCCTCGCTCATGAGCCTGATCTAACAATTCATCAAAATCCTCCATCGTCCCGTACTCATCATGAATATTGAAATAATCACTAATATCATAGCCATTATCATTCTGCGGAGACTTGTAGATCGGCGTAATCCACACCACATCAACCCCAAGCTCCTTCAAATAATCCAATTTCGCCGTAATTCCCTTAATATCCCCAACGCCATTCCCAGACGTATCATAAAAACTCTTCGGATAAATCTGATACACAACCGACTTCTTCCACCAAGGCTGCTTCATACAACATGCACCATCCTTTACGAAATTCGTGAGGGACGGACCTCACTTTTACTACTCATCCGCCACTATTCATTACGTATCATCATTGTTCTTATGCGATTTGGTAACTGGAGGCCGGTCTTTGTTGAGGGACGGACCTTCCATGTTACGTCATAAACCCTTATTTCATAGGAAAGGAGGCTTCAAATACAGCAGATTTGAAGGTCCGTCCCTCAAAAAAGGGAGACAAATATCCGATCCACTTAACCTGTACAGGTGAGTGGTAAGAATGAATTTGTCTCCCTGATTTTAACTTGTATATACAAGTTGTTGCAATGATTTTCTCTTTCTAGAGCTTTTCTAGAGTTTTTATACTACTTCGTTTTTGCTGAATTTCGACCAGATCATTGTCAGGACGAATGGTACGACGATGGAGATGAGCATGCCAATCGCGAAAGGCAGCCAGTATTCCGATTTGATGGATAGGATTCCCGGAAGTCCACCAACACCGATGGAGAATGCTTTCGTACCCGTCATCGCGAGTAACACACCACCCATGGCAGATCCGATCAATGCTGAGATGAACGGGTATTTATAGCGCAAGTTGACCCCGAACATCGCTGGCTCCGTAATTCCGAGATAAGCGGAAAGGGCAGAGGTTCCGGCCAGTCCACGCAGTTTTTCGTTTTCCTTCTTCGCTACGAACATCATAGCCAGTGCTGCAGAACCCTGGGCAATATTAGATAGTGCCAGGATCGGCCATAGGAAGGTTCCGCCTGAGTTTGAAACAAGTTGTAAATCCACTGCAAGGAAGGTATGGTGCATCCCTGTGATGACCATCACCGCGTACAACCCACCATATAATAGACCACCTAACCAGGAGAAGTGATCGAACACCCAAATAACCCCGTCCGTTAACATGTTTCCAACGAAGAATGTAACAGGTCCGATCAGGATGAATGCTGCGAAACCGGTAATCAATAACGCAACTGGAGCGACAACTAACAATTTGATTGAGTCATGAACCCGTTTATCCAGGAACTTTTCAATTTTCGCTAATAATAATGAAGCAAATAAGATCGGTAATACTTGTCCTTGATACCCGATTTTGTCCACTTCGAGCCCGAATAGATTCCATGTTGGAATTTTCTCAGCTGACCCATAAGTCCAGGCGTTCAATAAGTCTGGATGCACAAGCATTAGACCCAGTACTATACCAAGCAGCGGACTTCCGCCAAAGCGCTTAACCGCCGACCAACCAATGAGTCCCGGTAAGAACACGAAAGCGGTATTGGCAATTAAGTTAATGATGTTCGTTAAATCTGCCCACTGAGGGTATACATCGATAACCGAGGTATCTTTGTCGAAGAAAATCCCAGGCCCGGTCAGAATATTATTCAGACCCATCAACAAACCAGCCGTTACGATCGCCGGCAGGATCGGAATGAAGATATCCGCCAGTACCTTGATCGCACGCTGCAGGGGATTCAAGTTCTGAGTGGCAGCATCCTTTACATCTTGCTTTGATGCCTGTTCAATACCGGTTTCCTCTGCTAAAATCTGATACGCTTTATTCACAAGACCTTGTCCAATGACAACCTGGAACTGACCGTTGGAAGAGAATGAACCCTTTACCAGATCAATTGCCTCTAATCTTTCTTTATCAACCTTTTTCTCATCATTCAGCACTAGCCGTAGACGAGTGACGCAATGAGTGGCCGTACGGATATTATCCTTGCCGCCAATCGCTTCAATGATTTCCAGAACGTCTTCTCGTTTCACGCTCATGACATTCCCTCCTTTGGAATCGGGAAAGGTGACAGGCACCTCCCGTGAAAAGTCGAAAGCTCCCATGTACCCGCTTTCATTTTCTATTAATGGAATTCCCCTAAATAGTATGTGAAAAACGCTTCAATCTTGCTTTGGTGAAAAACTTCCGATATACGAAGCGCTTTCATTACGTAGGGGTGTTGTATATACAAGATATAAGTATATTGTATTCATGTATATACAAGTTGTCAATGGAAAAGTGAAGGCGTTTTCAATTCTGAGATGAACGGGTATTTATAGCGCAAGTTGACCCCGAACATCGCTGGCTCCGTAATTCCCAGATAAGCGGAAAGGGCAGAGGTTCCGGCCAGTCCACGCAGTTTTTCGTTTCCTTCTTCGCTACGAACATCATAGCCAGTGCTGCAGAACCCTGAGCGATATTAGATAGTGCCAGGATCGGCCATAGGAAGGTTCCGCCTGAGTTTGAAACAAGTTGTAAATCCACTGCAAGGAAGGTATGGTGCATCCCCGTGATGACCATCACCGCATACAACCCGCCATATAATAGACCACCTAACCAGGAGAAGTGATCGAACACCCAAATGACCCCGTCCGTTAACATGTTTCCAACGAAGAATGTAACAGGTCCGATCAGGATGAATGCTGCGAAACCGGTAATCAATAACGCAACAGGAGCGACAACTAACAATTTGATTGAGTCATGAACCCGTTTATCCAGGAACTTTTCAATTTTCGCTAATAATAATGAAGCAAATAAGATCGGTAATACTTGTCCTTGATACCCAATTTTGTCCACTTCGAGCCCGAATAGATTCCATGTTGGAATTTTCTCAGCTGACCCATAAGTCCAGGCGTTCAATAAGTCTGGATGCACAAGCATTAGACCCAGTACTATACCAAGCAGCGGACTTCCGCCAAAGCGCTTAACCGCCGACCAACCAATGAGTCCCGGTAAGAACACGAAAGCGGTATTGGCAATTAAGTTAATGATGTTCGTTAAATCTGCCCACTGAGGGTATACATCGATAACCGAGATATCTTTGTCGAAGAAAATCCCAGGACCGGTCAGAATATTATTCAGACCCATCAACAAACCAGCCGTTACGATTGCCGGCAGATCGGGATGAAGATATCCGCCAGTACCTTGATCGCACGCTGCAGGGGATTCAAGTTCTGAGAGGCAGCATCCTTTACATCTTGCTTTGATGCCTGTTCAATACCGGTTTCCTCTGCTAAAATCCGATACGCTTTATTCACAAGACCTTGTCCAATGACAACCTGGAACTGACCGTTGGAAGAGAAGGACCCCTTCACCAGATCAATTGCCTCTAATCGTTCTTTATCAACCTTTTTCTCGTCATTCAGAACCAGACGCAGACGAGTGACACAGTGCGTGGCTGTATGGATATTATCCTTGCCGCCAATCGCTTCAATGATTTCGAGAACGTCTTCACGTTTCACGCTCATGAAATTCCCTCCCTTGGGAATGGTGAAAGCTGCCGGGCACCTTTCACAAAAACGTTCAATGTACCCGCTTTCATTTTCTATTAATGGAATTCCCCTAATTAGTACTAGGATAAGAAAACCAATTAAATTATGCTTTTGTCAAGCTCTCTACCCCGCTTACATTTTCGTCCTGAGGTGTTGTATATACAAGATGTACTTTTATTGTATTCATGTATATACAAGTTGTCAATGAAAAAGTGAAG